>NZ_JAAGWF010000006.1 GCF_010686765.1 Geodermatophilus sabuli
CAGCCGGTAGCGGAAGCCGAAGATCCGCTCGACCCGCGGGCGCTCCCAGACCAGCGAGTCGAACGGGCTCAGCAGGGCGCGCGCCCGCACCCACCGGGGACGACGGGCCGCGGGGTCGAGCCAGGCCGGGGCGCCCCAGCCGACCACGTCGACCGGCAGGAGCTGGCCGGCGTCGGCGAGCTCGGCGATGGCGGAGCGGGCGGCGGCCGGCCGCAGCCGGAAGTAGTCGCGCAGGTCCCGCTCGGTGGCCACCCCCAGGGCGCCGGCGGCCGTGCGCACCAGCTCCCGGACGGCGTCGGCCGGGTCCGGGGTCGGCACCTGGAGGACTGCGGCCGGGAGCACCCGCTCGGTGAGGTCGTAGACCCGCTCGAAGGCCGAGGTGCGACCGCGCGTGGTGATCGCACCCGTGTAGAACAGCCACTCCAGTGCGACCTTGCCGGCGTGCCAGTTCCACATGCTGCCGGGCCGGTCGGGACGCGGCTCCGTCAGGTCGCTGGCCTTGAGCGGGCCGTCGGAACGCACCCGGTCGAGGATCTCGGCGACGTAGCCCGGGCGCTCCTGCTGGATGCGCACCATCGAGCCCCAGGCGTGCTCCTCGGCGGCGGCCATCCGCCACCGCAGGTGCGGGTGCAACCGGACGGGCAGGAACGAGGCCTCGTGCGCCCAGTACTCGAACAACTCGTGCCGCCGGCCGGCCAGCTCGTCGAGCGCGGCCCGGCGGTAGGGCCCGAGCCGGCTGAACGCCGGGAGGTAGTGCGACCGGGACAGCACGTTGACCGAGTCGATCTGCACGACGGCCAGGCGGGAGGTGAGCCGCCGCAGGTGCCGGCCGTCGACGACCCCGGTCGGGCGCGGCTCGGCGAAGCCCTGGGCGGCCAGCGCGATGCGCCGCGCCAGGGCGGCCGGCAGGCGGTCGGCGACGGGTGTTCCCACGGCGGCGATCCTGCCTGGCCGGTCCGACAGCGGCAGCGCACGCCTAGGCTCCCCGCGTGCAGCCGATCTCGCCGTTCCCGCGCGCGACGGGCACGGCCGACGCGTCCGTCCGGCCCGCCCGGGCGGCCGACGCCCCGGCCATCGCCCGCGTCCAGGCCGTCACCTGGCGGACCGCCTACCGGAGCGTGCTGCCCGCCGCCGTCCTGGACGACTGGGACGAGGGCGCCGCGGCCCAGGCCTGGGCCGCGGCCGCCACGGCCCCGCCCACCCCCGCGCACGGGGTGCTGGTGGCGCTCGAGAAGGAGGTCGTCGTCGGCTTCGCCGCCTACGGCCCGCCGGAGCTCGCCGCCGGTGACACCGGACACCCCGACGGACCCACCACGGAGCTCGCCACGCTCCTCGTCGAGCCCCGCTGGGGACGACGCGGGCACGGCAGTCGGCTGCTCGCGGCCGTGGCGGACCTCGCCCGGGCCTCCGGAGCCGCCCGGCTGCAGCTGTGGCTGCCGGAGCAGGACACGGTGTCGGCGCGGTTCGTCGAGTCGGCCGGGTGGGCGCGCGACGGCTGGGTGCGCACGCTCGACACCGGTGGTCCACCGCTGCGCGAGGTCCGCTGGCACGCGGCGCTCGACGAGGAGGGGGCCTGATGGTCTTCGAGGGGTTCCCCGACGAGGGACTGGTCTTCTACGAGGGCCTGGAGGCCGACAACAGCAAGACCTACTGGGCGCAGCACCGGCCGGTGTACGAGTCCTGCGTCCGGGCGCCCCTGCAGGCGCTCGTCGACGAGCTGGCCGCGGAGTTCGGGACGGCGAAGGTGTTCCGCCCCTACCGGGACGTCCGCTTCAGCGCCGACAAGACGCCCTACAAGACGCACCAGGGCGCCGTCGTCACGGCCGAGGGTCGTGGCGCCGGCTCGCTGTACGTGCAGGTGTCCGCCCACGGGTTGCAGGTGTCGGGTGGTTCGTGGCGGCTCGAGTCCGACCAGGTCGCGCGGTACCGCCGCGCCGTGGCCGACGACGTCCAGGGCGCGCGCCTGCAGGCGGAGGTGGATCGTCTGGCCGCCGGCGGCTGGGCCATCGAGGGGGATCGGCTGACGCGGGTCCCCGCCGGACACGACCGGGATGCACCCCGGGCCGACCTGCTACGGCACCGGTCGCTCTACGCCACCAGGCGCTGGGAACCGGTCGACTGGCTGCACGACCGGCGGGCCCTCGATGAGGTCCGGACGGCGTGGCGGGACCTCGACGCGCTCACGACCTGGCTGGCCGACAACGTCGGGGCGACGACCAAGGACCCCCGCCCCCGCCGCTGACCGCCGACACCAGCCCGCGCGCTCACCCACCCAACTGTCCGGGCTCCCGGCGCGGTGATGTCGGTGCTGGGGGGGGACTTTCGGCGCCGTAAGTCCGCGGTGTGGGGGGACTTTCGGCGCCGCAAGTCCCTAGGGGTGGACTTTCGGCGCCGCAAGTCCCTGGGGTGTGCCGGGTGGGGCGGGGG
>NZ_JAAGWF010000044.1 GCF_010686765.1 Geodermatophilus sabuli
GGCCCCCGTCAATTCATTTGAGTTTTAACCTTGCGGCCGTACTCCCCAGGCGGTCGACTTAACGCGTTAGCTCCGGAAGCCACGCCTCAAGGGCACAACCTCCAAGTCGACATCGTTTACGGCGTGGACTACCAGGGTATCTAATCCTGTTTGCTCCCCACGCTTTCGCACCTGAGCGTCAGTCTTTGTCCAGGGGGCCGCCTTCGCCACCGGTATTCCTCCAGATCTCTACGCATTTCACCGCTACACCTGGAATTCTACCCCCCTCTACAAGACTCTAGCCTGCCAGTTTCGAATGCAGTTCCCAGGTTGAGCCCGGGGATTTCACATCCGACTTGACAGACCGCCTGCGTGCGCTTTACGCCCAGTAATTCCGATTAACGCTTGCACCCTCCGTATTACCGCGGCTGCTGGCACGGAGTTAGCCGGTGCTTCTTCTGCGGGTAACGTCAATTGCTGCGGTTATTAACCACAACACCTTCCTCCCCGCTGAAAGTACTTTACAACCCGAAGGCCTTCTTCATACACGCGGCATGGCTGCATCAGGCTTGCGCCCATTGTGCAATATTCCCCACTGCTGCCTCCCGTAGGAGTCTGGACCGTGTCTCAGTTCCAGTGTGGCTGGTCATCCTCTCAGACCAGCTAGGGATCGTCGCCTAGGTGAGCCGTTACCCCACCTACTAGCTAATCCCATCTGGGCACATCTGATGGCAAGAGGCCCGAAGGTCCCCCTCTTTGGTCTTGCGACGTTATGCGGTATTAGCTACCGTTTCCAGTAGTTATCCCCCTCCATCAGGCAGTTTCCCAGACATTACTCACCCGTCCGCCACTCGTCACCCGAGAGCAAGCTCTCTGTGCTACCGTTCGACTTGCATGTGTTAGGCCTGCCGCCAGCGTTCAATCTGAGCCATGATCAAACTCTTCAATTTAAGTTTGATGCTCGTGAATTAAACTTCGTAATGAATTACGTATGTTCACTCAGAGACTTGGTATTCATTTTTTGTCCGAAGACATTAAGAATCCATGTCACTTTGAGTGCCCACACAGATTGTCTGATAAATTGTTAAAGAGCAGTGCCGCTTCGCTTTCGCTGCGGCGCGGGGTGTGCATATTACGCTTTCCCGCTTCAGAGTCAAGCATTTATTTTCGCTTATCTCTGTTGGTGTTCATCTCTGAACCCCGCTAACCCGGCGGCGTGTGTGCCGTTGTTCCGTGTCAGTGGAGGCGCATTATAGGGGGTAATTCTGAAGCTGCAAGGATAAAGTGAAAATTATTTACTGACTGC
>NZ_JAAGWF010000045.1 GCF_010686765.1 Geodermatophilus sabuli
CCGGGTTCGGGGCCACCCTGTCCGCCGCCCGCGCCCGCTGGCTGGCCTGCGACGCCACCCTCACCCGCCTCGTCCTGAACCCCGACGGGCTGCCGCTGAACGTCGGCCGCACCGCCCGCGTCGTGCCACCCCACCTGCGCCGCGCCGTCGAGAACCGCGACCGGCACTGCGTGTTCACCGGCTGCAACGCCCCCACCCACTGGTGCGACGTCCACCACCTACTGGAGTGAATCAACGGCGGCACCACCAGCCTGGACAACTCCGCACTGCTCTGCGAACGCCACCACACCCAGGTCCACCACGGGTACCGGATCGAACGACGACCCGACGGCCGATGGCGCACCTGGCGCCCCGACGGCACCCAGATCCACACCCACCCCGGCCCACTCGCCGCCGCCTGACCCGCGGTACGCGGCTGGGCGGACGTCGGGGCTGTGTGCCGCTCAGCCGAGCGGCCGTACCAGCCTGCCGATCGCGAGTCGGGCGAGGGGCGCATAGGCGAGGACCACGGGCGCCGGACCGGAGATGCGCAGGCCTGTCGTGCTGCCGCCGTCCGGCCCGTCGGCGACCCAGTGCAGCAGGTGCAGCCGCACCGGTCCTGCCTCCACCGTCCACGACCACCGGCGCGCCTGCTCGTCCACCGTGTCGACCACGAAGGGCACGGCCAGTCCGGCGGGCCCGCGCACCCGACCGCGGACACCGGCAGCCAGCCGGTCCACGGGCACGTCAACTCCGGTGATCTGCGGCGCCCACTGCGACCAGCGCGCCGGGGAGGCGTACCGCTCCCAGACCTCGCCCGGCACCTCGGGGCCACTGGCGTGCAGCGTCACCGTCGTCATCGGGACCTCCTGCCCCGGAGGCCGCCGGCGGAACCCCGGGGACGGACGCCGAGACGGCTGAGGCCACTGCAGTCCCATGGCCTCCATGGCCGTCGCGGCGGCGCCCGGAGGGGCGCTTGATCGTCGTGCGGGCACTGCGGAGGGGGAATACCGTCCCACGTGATGGACGCCGGCAGGGTCGAGACAACGGCCGCGGGTACCGCGGGCCGGTCGTCGTGGGCCGCCCGACTCTTGCTGGTCACCGGACTGCTCGCGGCCGTCTACGGTCTGCTGCTCGTCCTCTCCCCCGGCGCACGCGCGGACGAGCGCGGTCCGGGCCCGGATCCCCTCGAGGCCGTCACCCAGGTCCTCGGACCCGTAGCCGACCGTGCGGTCCGGGTCGAGGTGCCCTCCCCGCGCGACGACCACGTGGATGTCGCCGAGCCAACGGCCGCGTCCGAGGCCGCCGAGCCGGTCACCGCGGTCGTCGAGCCCGTGATGGAGGCGCCGAGCCAGTTCGTCGTGGAGCCGCCCGTCCCACCCGCGGCCCGCCCCACCACCGACACCGAACGACCCGGCCCGCCAGCCCTCCCGCCCGTCGCCCGCCCCACCACCGACACCGA
>NZ_JAAGWF010000046.1 GCF_010686765.1 Geodermatophilus sabuli
ACGCCCGGGGTGGTGCGGGGCAACACCTGGTTCCTGCGCAACAGCACCAGCAGTGGCGTCTCGGACGTGGCCTTCGCCTACGGCGATCCCACGGACCGGCCGGTCGTCGGCGACTGGGACGGCAACGGCTCGACCACGCCCGGGATCACGCGCGGCAACACCTGGTTCCTGCGCAACAGCACCAGCAGCGGGGTCTCGGACGTGACGCTCCAGTACGGGGGCTGACGGGATCCGCGGTCCGCGCAGCGCAGATCCGTACAGACGTTCGAACCGATGGGTAGGGTGCCGGCATGGCGCTCGCGCACCAGCCCTCGATGTGGGACCTCGCGGAGGCCCCGACCCTCGGCGCGCTCGCCCCGACCCGGCACACGTTGAGCCGGGGTGCGTGGGTCGACCACCTGCCGGGCTGGGTCTCCGGCTCCGACGCGGTGCTGGAGGTCCTGCTCGGGGACATCGGCTGGCGGGCCGACCGGCGGCAGATGTACGACCGGGAGGTCGCCGTCCCGCGGTTGCTGCGGTGGTACGGCGGGGACGAGGTGCTGCCGCATCCGCTGCTGACCGCGGCTCGCACGGCACTGAACGGCCACTACGAGCCCGAGTCGGGCGAGCCCTTCGTCAGCGCCGGCATGTGCCTCTACCGCGACGGTCGGGACAGCGTGGCCTGGCACGGGGACCGCCTCGGCCGCGGTCGGACGGCTGACACGATGGTCGCCATCGTCTCGTTCGGGTCGCCCCGGCCGCTGATGCTGCGGCCGACCGGCGGCGGCGAGAGCCTGCGGTTCCCCCTGGGCCACGGCGACCTGGTGGTCATGGGCGGCTCGTGTCAACGCACCTGGGAGCACTGCATCCCCAAGACGACGAAGCCCGTCGGCCCCCGGGTCAGCGTCCAGTTCCGCCCCCGCGGGGTGGCCTGACCCGGCGACCGCCGACGCCGTGACCCCGCGACGAGCGCGACCCCGGAACGGCCGCGACGGACCCGCCCGCCGGCCCGGACCACCGCGGCGCCGGTCGCGGTGACGGCCACCGTCCGGGTGCGTCGACGTGGTGTGGAGGCGCCTCCGGCGCAGCGGCTGGGAGCCCTTCGGACCCCCGCGTGCAGGACCTCGGGAGCGGGTGTACTGTCCTCTCTGCACCGCGCGAGAACGGACCGGGCCGCCAGCCTGGTCAACCGCCGGTCGAACCCCCGCGGTTTGACTGCTGCGGAGCGCGGAGTACAGTGAGTACATCGCCTCGGACGAAGCCAGAAATGGCCGATGTCCAAGCGCGTCCGCTCCTTGAGAACTCAACAGCGTGCCGAAAGTCAGTGCCAAGCAACAATTCCTCGTGGCATTGCACTCGTTTGTGGGTGTGGTGTCGGGGGTTCCTTTGGTTGATTGTAATCGAGAGCGT
>NZ_JAAGWF010000047.1 GCF_010686765.1 Geodermatophilus sabuli
CTCCGTGACGACAGGAGTTGCCGTGCGACGTGCTTGCCATCGCTCGGCCGGCTGCTAACTTTGCGTCAGTCGCCCAACACAGGGCGCAATCGTCGCCCAACTCCGGGCGCGACTGATGGAGGATCCATGAGCAAGCGTGCACTTTCGGTCGGCATCCTGACCGCGGGGCTGTCGGCTGGCATTCTCGCCACCGCGATCTCGCCGGCTGCCGCGCAGGGCAACCCGGTGGGCGGTTCGGGCAACGGCTACTACCTGACGGGTGCCGGCAACAACACCGGCCAGCCGGTCTACGCCTTCGCCTACGGCAACCCGAACGACGAGGTCTACTTCGGCAACTTCGCCCCCGAGGGCACGCCCGTTGCGGGCGTCTACCCGGCGGCGGAGCAGGTCGACGAGGCGCTGGTTCGCCGCGGCAACTCGTTCATCATCCGGGGCACCAACGACGAGATCTTCGTCTACGGCGACAAGGGCGACACCATCCTGGTCGGCGACTGGAACGGTGACGGCGTGGACACGCTGGCCGTGCGGCGGAAGAACCACTACCTCATCCGCAACGACCTGAAGACCGGCTACTCCACCCAGGACTTCCACTACGGCAACGACGACGACAACGTCATGGTCGGAAACTGGGACGGTGCTGGCGGCGACATCAACGGTGACGGCGACAAGACCGACACGCTGGCGGGCAGCTGGGCCGGCACCACCATCACCGAGGCGACCGCTACCACTGACACGCTGATGGTGCGTCGTGCCAACCACTTCTACGTGAAGAACGACCTGGTGACGGGCGACGCGGAGTACCACTTCTACTACGGCAACTCCGACGACAGCTACCTGGCCGGCGACTGGGCCAAGGCCCCGGTCTGGGCGACCGACGTGGCGTCCACCACGGGCGAGGGCAAGGACGAGTCGAAGCAGTACGCCGCTGACAACAAGACCGTTGTCGGCCCGAAGGTCAAGACCTCCGGCGAGAACTCGGACGGCAAGGACCAGCTGGCCATCAAGCGTGGCAACCTCTACCTGTTCTCGGACGAGCTGTCGGAGGTCAAGCCGACCAGCCCGTCGGCACCCGTCGGCACGCTGGCGACCCCCCAGCAGGCCTACTTCGGTGAGGCCTCCGACGTCGCCTTCGTCGCGCAGCGGACCTGGACGTACAACGACAACAGCGCTGTGGTCGGCGGCAAGGACTTCGCTGCCGGCGACAACGAGACCCTCTCCGGCGACGGGATCGGCCTCCGCCGCGTCCTCGGCTGACCCTTCGGGTGAGCCCGCCGGGCACCTCTCGAGGATGATCCCGGCAACCGCACAGAACTGAACGACCGAGCCCCTGCTCGGGCCCCCACCGGGGCCCGGGTGGGGGCTCAGTCGCGTCCACACCC
>NZ_JAAGWF010000048.1 GCF_010686765.1 Geodermatophilus sabuli
CTCCTCCGCCGACGCCGAGATCTGCGCCGAGGACGCGCTCAGCTCCTCCGACGACGCGGCGACCGCATCCGCCGACGCGGCGACGGTGCCCAGCACCGACCGCAGGTTCGTGACGGCTGCGTCCAGGCCCTGGCCCATGCGACCCATCTCGTCCCTGGACACCAGTCCGCTGGTCTTCGTCAGGTCACCCGCGGCCAGCGCCGCGGTGACGTCCTGGACCCGGCGCGCGGCCCGGGCGACGCCGCCGGCGACGAACCACCCGAGGCCCAGGGCCAGGGCGATGCCGACGACCATGACGACGAGGGAGATCGTGCGCTGCGACTCGGCGTTCGCGCGGACCTCCGTGGCCGCAGCTGCGGCGTCGCCGGTCTCCAGGTCGTTCAACGCCTGGAGGTCCGTGCGGAGCGAGTCGACCACCTCGACGCCCTGCGCGTCGTTGGCCACCACCCATCCGGCCACGTTGCCGGCGACGGCGAACGGCTGGAGGACGTCGTCCTGCACCGCGTAGTACTGGTCCAGCTGCGTGCCGATGCGGTCCACGAGTTCCTGCCGGGCCGCGTCCATCCCGGTCCCCTCGTACGCGGCCATGGTGTCGGCGAACTCTGTCCGGAGCTCCTCGAGGCGCGCGAACCGCTCCGCGCGGCGGTCGGTCGTCGGGACCAGCACGGTGTCGCGGTTCACCACCCGCATCTCGTGCAGCAGGCTGTCCATGTCGGCCACGGCGACGGCGCCGAGCAGGTTGCTCGAGTAGAGCTCCTCGGCGTCGTCCGCGGCGGTCGACATCCCGGCGATGCCGAGGGCACCGATCCCGGCGGCGACGACCGCGGTCAGCGACACGGCGGTCAGCACCTTCGTCTTGACCGATCGGTCGGCCCAGGCGGAGAGCAGGGAGCCCGTGCTCTGCCCGGTGGTCGTGGTTCGCGATGCGGTCATGGTCGTTCTCCAGGGGAATGCCGTACGAGGCGGGCGGGATCTCTTCGTCGCGCCGCGATGGATTCGACTGGTCGGTCCATCGAGTGGTGCGCAGGTGACGACGACGAAGGTAGAGTGCCTACAGACGCTTTCGTCCGCATTGCGGCCGTGTCCCCGGAGATTCTCCGAGAATGGTCGGTCATCGCCTTTCCCGTGTCGACATGACGCCATTCTCTGTGGAGCGCAGGACGGGGATGCGGCCTCGGCCGCCCGTCGGAGACGGTGGACCGGTCGGCTCTGACGCAACGACCCCGGTCGCACGGCCGAGTGGCCGTGCGACCGGGGTCGCTGATCGGGGGTGGGGTCGTCAGTAGGTGAAGTTGCCGACCGTGGTGCGCAGGTCCGCGGCCATCCGGGACAGCTCGTCCACGGCGGTGCGGGTC
>NZ_JAAGWF010000049.1 GCF_010686765.1 Geodermatophilus sabuli
CGCACAGAACTGAACGACCGAGCCCCTGCTCGGGCCCCCACCGGGGCCCGGGTGGGGGCTCAGTCGCGTCCACACCCGGCGATTCCAAACCGCTCCATGTGCTGGACGTCTCCGGTGACGACGGGCGGGGACCGCCGGCCTGGAGCACCGCTTGGGTCCACCATCCGCTGGAGGCGTAACCGCGAGACCTATGTGCAATGACGCTGCCAGCAGGCGACGTCATGGGTCTGCCGTACGACGACGGAACCGTCGGCTAAGCACGCAGCCGGGCAGCACTCTCGTCGCCGAGTCCGCCATCTGCGCGGCGGGCGATACGCGGGCGGCGGCGGTGGCGGCCAGCACGTGCAGCGTCAGAGTGCGCCGACTTTCAAAACCCTCACCACCGGAGGGGTGCCGAGAGGTCCGGGTCCGGTAGGCCGGTTTGTCGCGATGCCCCGTGCCTGTGCTAACTGGCTTGGTCCACCGAACACCCGACTCCGATGGGACAGGCGCCATTGGCCGGCGCAGCCCCCAGCCGCGGTCGCAACGGATGCAGCCGCTGTCGGAGTTGCGGGTCACAGGAGCAACGTCCCGTAAGGGTGTCCGTAGCGAACACGGGGGCAAGGCGTGCCGTCACCCTTTCCCGCAGCGAGAGGGTGTCACCGGTGCCCTGCCAGGGACTTAATGCGGGTGACGGAGGCGCGTCAACCCGAGATATCGCGAGCCATTCGACTCGTCATCTCCATTCGACGCGTAGATGACCAGAACTGATGTCCTGTTCGATGCGTCAAACCCAGCCGTGGTCGAGGTGGACAGCTGGCGGTCACCTCTAGACGGTCTCAGGTGACACGACGGGTGGGGTCTGTGTGACTCGGGGGGACGGGTGTGACGACGCCGGGATTTTTCTGGTGGGCCGCGCGTCAGCCTCTCGGACACCTCCTCGTAACCCCCTAGGTGGTGTCGGGCCGTTCCGCATGTCAGACAGTGACGAGGAGTCGACATGGAGACTGGCCGACATGACCCGCGCCGCCGATCGCGGCGGCGTGTCCAGAGCGAGAAGGCGACGACGACTTGACTCCGTGACGACAGGAGTTGCCGTGCGACGTGCTTGCCATCGCTCGGCCGGCTGCTAACTTTGCGTCAGTCGCCCAA
>NZ_JAAGWF010000050.1 GCF_010686765.1 Geodermatophilus sabuli
AATCTCACTTAATCTCACACCATAAAAAACATGATTGTAGATTCAATTGGTCAACGCAACAGTTATGTGAAAACATGGGGTTGCGGAGGTTTTTTGAATGAGACGAACATTTACAGCAGAGGAAAAAGCCTCTGTTTTTGAACTATGGAAGAACGGAACAGGCTTCAGTGAAATAGCGAATATCCTGGGTTCAAAACCCGGAACGATCTTCACTATGTTAAGGGATACTGGCGGCATAAAACCCCATGAGCGTAAGCGGGCTGTAGCTCACCTGACACTGTCTGAGCGCGAGGAGATACGAGCTGGTTTGTCAGCCAAAATGGGGTCAGTTTGGATATCGAAAATTATTGTACTATAAGGACTTCCCCGGCATGTCAAAGCCGGTATT
>NZ_JAAGWF010000051.1 GCF_010686765.1 Geodermatophilus sabuli
GGTTTCTGTCTGCTCTTCAGTAAAAATAAAGGGGAGAGACTGCGGTACTATAAACGGCCATGATGAATCGTCATCGATTCGGGCCCTGATGAAAGACGCGCGTGAGGTTCTTGTTCGTTAAGCGGATACGTATATCCTGTACAATAGCCAGATAGGCCTCACGGGGTCTAACCCTTTATCATCAACGAATTGCAGGTCAGATGGTTATACAGCTTCGAGCTTTAGTTGACTGAGTACAGCCGGAAATCATCACCGTAATGTAGTGATGCCCAACACAGCCGCGCATTTTTGGCGGCGATGGCCACAACAGCCCGCCAGTACCCTCTGCGCTCAACCAACATACAAACCCAACGGCTGAATGAGTCAGTCCTTTTCCCGGCGCCAATAAGCACTGAACGAGCCCCCTGAACCAGAAGCGTTCGCAGATACGAATCACCGGCTTTTGTGATCCTGCCGAGTTTCGACTTTCCCCCGCTGCTGTATTGTGATGGCGTCAGCCCCAGCCAGGCTGCCAGTTGACGTCCATTTTTAAAATCATGTGCATTACCGATACTGGCGACCAGTGCA
>NZ_JAAGWF010000052.1 GCF_010686765.1 Geodermatophilus sabuli
TTTGTCAGCCCGCCAGAACACCGCCTCACCAGCATCCGCCAGACGAGGTGAAAATTGGGGCACTGTTGCAAATAGTCGGTGGTGATAAACTTATCATCCCCTTTTGCTGATGGAGCTGCACATGAACCCATTCAAAGGCCGGCATTTTCAGCGTGACATCATTCTGTGGGCCGTACGCTGGTACTGCAAATACGGCATCAGTTACCGTGAGCTGCAGGAGATGCTGGCTGAACGCGGAGTGAATGTCGATCACTCCACGATTTACCGCTGGGTTCAGCGTTATGCGCCTGAAATGGAAAAACGGCTGCGCTGGTACTGGCGTAACCCTTCCGATCTTTGCCCGTGGCACATGGATGAAACCTACGTGAAGGTCAATGGCCGCTGGGCGTATCTGTACCGGGCCGTCGACAGCCGGGGCCGCACTGTCGATTTTTATCTCTCCTCCCGTCGTAACAGCAAAGCTGCATACCGGTTTCTGGGTAAAAT
>NZ_JAAGWF010000053.1 GCF_010686765.1 Geodermatophilus sabuli
ACGTGAAGAAGTGGCAGATCCCGCGATTCATCAACACGGATAAAGCGCCCGCCTATGGTCGCGCGCTTGCTCTGCTCAAACGCGAAGGCCGGTGCCCGTCTGACGTTGAACACCGACAGATTAAGTACCGGAACAACGTGATTGAATGCGATCATGGCAAACTGAAACGGATAATCGGCGCCACGCTGGGATTTAAATCCATGAAGACGGCTTACGCCACCATCAAAGGTATTGAGGTGATGCGTGCACTACGCAAAGGCCAGGCCTCAGCATTTTATTATGGTGATCCCCTGGGCGAAATGCGCCTGGTAAGCAGAGTTTTTGAAATGTAAGGCCTTTGAATAAGACAAAAGGCTGCCTCATCGCTAACTTTGCAACAGTGCCCCTCAGAATTATAGAGAATACCTGAAATTTTTGTAGAGCGAGGTTTGTTACCCTGCCCGACC
>NZ_JAAGWF010000054.1 GCF_010686765.1 Geodermatophilus sabuli
AATGTGACATGGTTGATGACGAAGAGCTGCTGGAACTGGTAGAGATGGAAGTTCGTGAACTGCTGTCTCAGTACGATTTCCCAGGCGACGACACCCCAATCGTTCGTGGTTCCGCGCTGAAAGCGCTGGAAGGCGAAGCAGAGTGGGAAGCGAAAATCATCGAACTGGCTGGCTTCCTGGATTCTTACATCCCAGAACCAGAGCGTGCGATTGACAAGCCGTTCCTGCTGCCAATCGAAGACGTATTCTCCATCTCCGGTCGTGGTACCGTTGTTACCGGTCGTGTTGAGCGCGGTATCATCAAAGTTGGCGAAGAAGTTGAAATCGTTGGTATCAAAGAGACTGCTAAGTCTACCTGTACTGGCGTTGAAATGTTCCGCAAACTGCTGGACGAAGGCCGTGCTGGTGAGAACGTAGGTGTTCTGCTGCGTGGTATCAAACGTGAAGAAATCGAACGTGGTCAGGTACTGGCTAAGCCAGGCTCAATCAAGCCACACACCAAGTTCGAATCTGAAGTGTATATCCTGTCCAAAGACGAAGGCGGCCGTCATACTCCGTTCTTCAAAGGCTACCGTCCACAGTTCTACTTCCGTACAACTGACGTGACCGGTACCATCGAACTGCCAGAAGGCGTTGAGATGGTAATGCCAGGCGACAACATCAAGATGGTTGTGACGCTGATCCACCCAATCGCGATGGACGACGGTCTGCGTTTCGCAATCCGTGAAGGCGGCCGTACCGTTGGCGCGGGCGTTGTTGCTAAAGTTCTGGGCTAATTACTTATCCCTGAATTAAAAAAGGACGCTTCGGCGTCCTTTTTTGTTTTCTGCCGTTATGTGTCTGTCACAAATTTTCGCATTTTTCGTCCTCTCCCGCCCCGTATACGGGTGTTTGTGCTATTGTAATCATAACCATTCTCACT
>NZ_JAAGWF010000055.1 GCF_010686765.1 Geodermatophilus sabuli
GTGAAGACCCTCACCCTGCTCGCGCTCGTCGGCCTCGGCGCGCAGCTCGTGGACGGCAGCCTCGGCATGGCCTACGGCGTCACGTCGACCACCCTGCTGCTCGCCATCGGCACCAACCCGGCCGCCGCGTCGGCCACCGTCCACCTCGCCGAGATCGGCACGACGCTGGCCTCGGGCCTGTCGCACTGGAAGTTCGGCAACGTCGACTGGAAGGTCGTCGCCAAGATCGGCCTGCCCGGCGCGATCGGGGCCTTCCTCGGCGCGACCGTCCTGGCCAACCTCTCCACCGAGGTCGCCGCCCCGGTCATGTCGCTGATCCTGCTGGCACTCGGCCTCTACCTGCTCGTCCGCTTCACCCTCCGCGGCGTCGACCGCCGGCACCTGGGCAAGCCCATGCGCAAGCGCTTCCTGGGCCCGCTCGGCCTGGTCGCCGGGTTCGTCGACGCCACCGGCGGCGGCGGCTGGGGCCCGGTGGGCACCCCGGCGATCCTGGCCAGCGGCCGCATGGAGCCCCGCAAGGTCATCGGCTCCATCGACACCTCGGAGTTCCTGGTCGCCCTGGCCGCCAGCCTCGGCTTCCTGCTCGCCCTGGGCTCCCAGGGCATCGACGCCGCCTGGGTGGTCGCCCTGCTCATCGGCGGCCTGATCGCCGCACCGCTGGCCGCGTGGCTGGTCCGCCACGTCCCCCCGCGCATGCTCGGCTCGCTGGTCGGCGGCATGATCGTGCTGACCAACTCCCGCACGCTGCTCCGCAGCGACTGGATCGACGCCTCCGACCCCGTCCGGTACACCGTGTACGCCGTGATCTACGCGGTCTGGGCCGCCGCGGTCGTCCACTCCTTCCGCGAGTACCGCAAGGACCGCGCCCAGGAGTCGGCCGACGCGCTCGCCGCCGAGGC
>NZ_JAAGWF010000007.1 GCF_010686765.1 Geodermatophilus sabuli
CGCACAGAACTGAACGACCGAGCCCCTGCTCGGGCCCCCACCGGGGCCCGGGTGGGGGCTCAGTCGCGTCCACACCCACCGACACGCGCGGCGACAGCGGCGTCCGGCGGCCTCGCTACCCTCGATCGCGAGTGCCGCGAACGCGCACCGCCGGGGGTGAGGACGAGTCATGCGCGGCAGGGCTGTTGCGCTCGTCAGCGTCCTCGCGGTGCTCGGCGGGTGCACCGCGCCGGAGGGGGTCGATGCGGCCGCCGAGCCCACCACCTCGGCTCCCCGCACCACCAGTGCACCGCCGGAGCCTCCCCTGGTCGTGGCCTACGGCGACAGCTACGTCGGGCCTGGCGTGGGTGCCGAGCTGCCCAGCGGGTGGCCGGCCCTGGTGGCGGACGACCTGGACCTCGAACTGGTCAACCACGGCCACGCCGGGTCCGGGTACACCAACTGGGAGGTGGGCTGGTCCTACCCCTACACGATCGCGACGGAGCCCCCGCCGGAGGACGCGGACGTCGTCATCGTCTTCGGTGGGTTCAACGACATCACGCTCGCACCGGAGGCGGTGCGCCAGGACGCCGTCGCCACCTTCGCCCTCATCGAGGCGGCGGCTCCTCAGGCGGAGCTGTTGGTCATCGGCCCGGAGTGGCCGAGGCAGGAGCCGACCGTGGAGCTCTACACCCTGCGGGACGCCCTGGCCGACGCAGCACGCGAGGCGGGTGCCACGTTCGTCGACGCGAGCGGATGGCTGATGGGGCGCCCCGAACTCATCGCGTCGGACGGGCTGCACCTCAACGAGGACGGCCACGCGGTCTTCGCCGCCCAGATCGCCCCGACGCTGGCCGGACTGATCTCCGGGCGCTGACCGTGCGCGAGCGCCGGCTCGCTGACTCAGTCGACGGGCGCCCAGGTGGCGTCGGGCTGCAGCCGCATCATCACGGCGTCGTCCGGGATGTTCAGCCGGAACGGCCCCTCCACCGGGACGAAGCTGCCGTCGGCCTGCAGCTGCCGCCCGTTGAGGATCGTGCCCACGGCGAAGCGCACGTCCGCCTCCGGCCGGGCGTTCAGGATCCCTTCGACGATGCCCCGCAGGCGCAGCCGGCCGCTGTGGGCGAGCACGTCTCCGTGCACGACCGCCTCGACGTCCGCGTGGCCGTCCAGGCGGACCTGGAGGGGGCCGTAGCACGCCCCGCGCAGGTCCAGCGTCCCGGTGACGTCAGCGCCCCCGTGCAGCGTGCCGTCGATCTCCAGCGCGCCGTTGACCTCCAGCGGTCCCTGGACGTCGCCGGTCAGCTTCTCGAACATTCGGTACTCCGTCCGTCGGCCGACGAGCCTACGTCGACCGTTCGGAGGCGCTGACCCGCCAGCCTGCCCCAGCCCGTCAGCCGGCGGGTACCGCCGGCAGCGGCGCGGGGTCCTGCCGCCCGCGGAGCACGCGCAGCAGGCCGGCCACCGCGGCCGCCGTCCCGAGGATGAAGGCGGCGATCAGCAGCCAGGCCGGC
This sequence comes from Geodermatophilus sabuli, assembly GCF_010686765.1. Classification (GTDB taxonomy): domain Bacteria; phylum Actinomycetota; class Actinomycetes; order Mycobacteriales; family Geodermatophilaceae; genus Geodermatophilus; species Geodermatophilus sabuli_A. Next base: position 1,494 of record NZ_JAAGWF010000007.1, read on the forward strand.
AGCGGCGGGCGCCAGCCCGGCTCGTCGAGGAACCAGAAGCTGTCGATCCCGTGCACGTACCGGTTGAGGTTGCCGATGAAGGCCACCAGGTGTGCGACCCCGGCCGCCACCACCAGGCCCCGGCAGACCCGCCAGCCGATGTCGTCGGGGAACCGGTCGGCCAGCAGGTAGCCCGACAGCACCGTCAGACCGGCGCTGAACGCGAGGATGTAGCGCCCCTGCCAGGCGAAGGCGCTCTCCCGGTAGGAGGACAGCTCCGACACCACCGGCATGACCACGCTGATCGCCACCACGGCCACCAGGGCCAGGCGCTCGCGGCGGGTGCCGACGGCGGCGGCCAGCACGGCCAGCACGGCCACCGCGCCGATCCAGAGCAGCTGCACCAGGCCCGGCGCGGCGTTGTCCAGCCAGCCGAAGACGCCGACCATCTCGGCGAGCTCGCCGTCGAGCTTGGAGACCGAGAACAGCGCCGCCCGGCTGATCTCCAGGTCCACCGGCCGCGACCACTGGCGGAGCGCGTCCCGGGCCAGCACCCAGACGGCGGTCATCGCGACCATCGCGCCGACGGCCAGCCCGCCCAGCAGCATCCAGCGGTCGCGCAGCAGGGCGACGAGGCGCGGGCCGGTCGCCCGGGCGAGCAGCACCACGCCCACGATCAGGCCGAGCCAGACCACCGACAGCGGCCGGATGAGCGCCAGCGCGGCCATCGCGGCCAGGCAGCGGAGGACCAGCCGCGGGGCGACCCGGGGGGCGTCGTCCCCGTCGCCCGCGGGTCCGGGCGGCGGGAACAGCGCCAGGGCCGACGCCCACAGCGCGATGCCCGCGGCCAGTTCGGGCCCCTGCGGGTTCACCGCGCCGGTGAAGAACAGCACCATCGGGGTGCACGCGAGGACGAGTCCGGTGAGCGGCCACGGCGACCGTCGCTCGCTGACCGACAGGAACGCCGAGGCGAGCAGCGCAGCGCACACGAGGACGGTGAGGAACCGCATGAGGTAGATCGCGGTCGCCCCGTCGGCGACGAGCGTGGCCGACCCGGCGAACAGGTAGTACGCCGGCGGGTAGCGCCCCGCCGTGGTCACGACCTCCGCCGTCCCCGGCTGGGCGACGAACAGCTCGGCGCAGCCGGCCGGGACGGTGCCGTCGTAGATGAAGCAGGCGGCCGCGGTGCTCGCGTTGGCGTACGTGGCGGGCACGGTGACCGTCGTGTCGATACCGGTGGTGGGCGCCCAGAGCTCACCGCGGACCGCGGCCGCGGCGTAGACGGCGTGGGCCGGTTCGTCCGGGACGCTGAAGACCGGGTCGGCGAGCGCCCACAGCCCGCCGAGCAGGCTCAGCAGCGCGAACGCCGTCCACCAGCGACGGCGGGGCGACGAGGGCCGTCCCGCGACGCCGGTCGTCCCGGTGACCCGGGGGAGCGGCGCCGTGTGCGGCGGCTGGTCGACCCGGCTCATCGGCCGGTTCCCGTGAGCCGGCGCTCCCGCGCCCGGACGAAGACGACCAGCGTCGCGAGCGCGACCAGGGAGCCCGCGAGGAAGGCCGCGCCGACCCTCAGCTCCAGTTGCGAGGGCACCAGCAGGGCGAGCATGAAAACCGCCGACCCGGCCGCCCAGCCGATGAGGGCGTCGCGGTAGGCGCGCAGCGCGATCAGGGTCTGCGCCATGACCTGCGCGACCATGTACAGCGCGGCCGCGATGGCCAGCGGCACCAGCTCGGTGCGGGTGGCGACGAACTCGTCGCCGTAGAGCAGCCGCAGCGCCAGCGGTCCGATCGCCGCCATCGTCAGGATGAACAACCCGCCGACGGCGGACACGAGGAGGACCACCTGGCGCAGCTGCCGGCTGAAGCCCGGGCGGTCGCCGACCGCGGCCAGCCCGGCCAGGGAGGGCAGGAACGCGGCCTGGACGGCGCCGAAGAAGAACAGCGGGATCCGCGTCAGCACCAGGGCCGAGATGAAGATGCCCGCCGCCTCGGCCTCGTCGGCGCGGGCCAGCACCTGCGCGGCGATCGGGGCGGCGTTGATGATCAGCTGGGAGAGCAGCGCCGCGCCGGTGAGCACCAGCAGGTGCGGTGCGATGTCGCGCCAGGGCAGCGGCGGGCCCGGCTGCCCCAGGGTGCCGGGGCGCCCGGCGGTGAGCGCGGCCGCGAGCAGCGGGGCGAGCACGAGGGCGAGCCCGAAGGCCCCGACGTCGTGCGCGGCGGCGAGCACGAGGAGCAGTGGACCCACGATGCGGAGGGCGCCGTCCACGGCCAGCTGCGCGCCGTACCGGGAGAACCGTTCGTTCCCGCCGAACACACCGCGCAGGACGTGCTCGGCAGCCAGCCCGACCAGCCCGAGGACCAGCAAGGGCACCAGGATCCCCGCCCCGTTGAACACCCGGTCGGTGAGCAGCCCGGAGAACGCCAGCGTGAGCGCACCGACGACGGCGGTCGCGCCGACGGCGTAGCCGACCGCCTTCAGCAGGACCGGCCGGCCGCCCTCCCCGAGCGCCCGCCGGGAGGCGGTGGCACGGCTGAGCTCCTGCTCGATCGGCTGGAAGAGCGCCAGGCCGGCGCCGTTGAACAGCACCCACAGGGTCGCGACGGGGGCGAAGGCGGTGGGGCCCAGCGCGCGTCCGGTCACGCTCAGGTAGGCGAACGACCCGAGCCCGAGCACGACCAGCCCGAGTGCCACCGGGCCCAGCTGACCGAGCAGCGGAACCGATCGCCACCGGGCGACGAGACCGGACGCGTCGCCGGGGGAGGCCGCTGGTTCGGTGGACATGACGTCCTCTCTCGAAGCGGCCGCACGGCGGCCGGTCGGCCCAGGGACCGGTCGGCGATCGGCTCGGGACGGCTGCCCACCGGGGGCATCGACCCGGTGCTGCGCGGCGGTCCCGGACACCTCGCAAGAGGCTAACTCGCGACCGGGACGTGCCCGCGCAGGCGGTCGGACGAGCCGATCTCATCCCGGACGTCCCATCCGCACCTCGTGCCCCGCGCGTCCGGGACGGCCCGGAGCGCCTCCGTATGGTCGATCCGGTGGCCGTACCGGAGACCATCGTCAGGAGAACGCAGCACCTGCCGTCCCTGACCGGCCTCCGCGGGATCGCCGCCGGCGCCGTGTTCGTCGACCACCTCGGGTGGATGCTCGGCGCCACGCCGCTCGGAGCCGGGTGGACGGCGCTGCGCGGGATCGGCATCAACGCCGTCCTGCTGTTCTTCGTCCTCAGCGGTTTCCTGCTCGCCCGGCCGGCGGCGCTCCGGGACGGCGCGACGGCCTTCCTGACCCGCCGGGCCGCCCGCATCTACCCCGTCTACGCCCTCGCCCTGGTGCTCGCGATCGGGGCGCTGGTGCTGGCGGACCCGGACAGTCCGCTGCTCGCGCCCGGCTCCCTGCTGTCCAACGGGTTGCTGCTGCAGAGCTGGGACGTCGGCGCATCCGGGGCGAGCATCTCCATGCCCGCCTGGTCGCTGAGCGTCGAGGTGCTGTTCTACGCAACGCTCCCGTTCACCCTGCGACCGGTCGCCCGGCTGTTCCGCGGCACCCCGCGGTGGTCGCTGGCCGGACTGACCGCCCTCGCCCTGCTCGGCGGCGAGGCGCTCCGGCACGACTGGGTGTGGGCGACCTGCCCCCCGGCCTACCTGCCGGTGTTCTACCTCGGCGTGCACGCCGCGGTGACCTCGTCGCCGGGAGTGCGGTCCGTGCCCGTCGGGGTCCTGGTGGCGGTGGCCTCGGTCGCCGGCTACTCCGCCGTCCCCAACCTGGCCCTCCCCGCCCTCGGCTTCATGGTCCTCGTGTCGACGCTGGCCGCCCGCGACCGGCGGGGCGCTCCCGTGCTCGCCGGCCCGGCCTGGCAGCGGGTGGGCGTGTGGTCCTTCGCGTTCTTCCTGATCCACATGCCGGTCCTGCAGGCGGTGGGCGCGCTGCTCCCCGAGCGGCCGACCACCGGCGTCGCCGGACTGGCGGCCAGCACCCTCGCCTTCCTGGTCTCCTGGGCCCTGGCGGCGGCGGTGTACCGGCTGCTCGAGGAACCCGGCCGCCGGGCGGTCCTGCGGTGGACGGCCCGGCGCGGGGGGAGCCGCGAGCGCATGCCGGTCGCCCGGCGGCCCGCGTCAGCCGCTGCGGCGCGCCGCGGCCTGCCAGGCCTCGTCGGCGATCACCCGGCCGACGGCGACCCCGGTCTCCGGCGTCGGGTGGTAACCGTCCTGGTCGGCTCCGGGGGCCCAGTTCCCGTTCACGCTGAACGGGCCCCACGGGTCGACGAAGCGCCACCCCTGCTGGCTGGCCAGCGTGGCGAGCCGGGCGTTGAAGGCCGCGCGGGCCGCCGACGAGCCACGCATCGGAGGGATGGCGACCAGCAGCGTGTTCCGGGCGCCGATCCTCGCCGAGATCCCCCGCAGGTTCGCCGCCGTCACCTCCCAGGGCAGCAGGTTGACGTCGTTCGCCCCGCCGAGCAGGACGAGCACGTCCGAGGGCGTCGGGACGACGTTGGCCAGCATGTCGCTCGTGGTGGTCTTGGAGACCGCCCAGCCTCCCGCCAGCACCAGCCGCTGCGCGGTCTCGCCGTTCAGCCATGACGAAGCCCCCGGGCGCTGGATGCCGGTCGCCGGCCCGCCGGGGATGCCGGCGGTGAGCGAGTCGCCGACGGCGGCGTAGGTCCGGACCCCGATGGAGTCGCCGGCGGCGGCGGCGGCCGGTTCGGTGGACGGCGCGCCCGGGCCGGTCGTGCGGCGCACCGCGAGACCGTCGCCGTGGACGACCCGCGTGCCGGTGGTGTCGTCGATGCGGCGGGGGAGGGCCGCGACGAAGGGGGTGTCCGTCGGCTCGCCGTAGAGGAACGACCCCTGTGTGCCCACGCCGAACCCGCTGCGCTGCGCCTCTGCCGTCCACACCTCGGCGGAGGGGAAGTACCGGTTGCCCCGTCGGACCATCAGCTGGGAGGCGTGGTCGCCGGACTCCCCGTCGGTCGCCCAGTCGCCGACCAGCACGGTGTCGCGGGGTTCGCCGAAGAAGAAGTCGTAGTCCGCGTACCCGGTGGTGGTGTCGTTCTTGACGAAGTACCGGTTCCCGCGCCGGACCATCAGCGTGTCGGTGGTGACCGTGCGCTCCGCGTCGGCGGCGCTGGTGTCGCCGTCCCAGTTCCCCACGAGGACGGCGTCGCCGGGCTCGCCGTAGGAGAACGTGGAGTCGGCGAAGCCGGTGGAGATGTCGTTCTTGACGAAGTAGCGGTTGCCCCGCCGCACGGCCAGGGTGTCGGTGCCGTCGCCGTCCCAGTCACCGACCAGCACGGTGTCGCCCGGGTCGCCGTAGACGAAGGGCCGCTGCTCCGCGCCGCGGATGATGAAGGTGCTGCCCCGGCGGACCATGGGCTCGTCCCGGCCGTCGCTGCCGAAGGCGCCGCTCCCGTCGACGAAGTCGCCGAAGAAGACGACATCGGTGGGATCGCCGTAGTAGTACGCCGAGGCTGCCCACCCGCTCGTGTTGCCGGCGCCGGCGAGGAGGTACCGGGCGCCGGAGCCGCCGACCGGCGCGCCCTGTGCGGACGCGGCCGGAGCGCCGGCCAGCGTCAGCGCGAGGCCCAGTGCGGTGATCCCCGGAAGTCGGCAGCGGCGGCCCGCGCCGAGTGCGCCCACGTTCGTCCCCCGTCGTCCCGGCATCCGTCGGGCTGGTCTGCTGGTTCCCGGTCGTCCGGCCTGCCAGGTATCGACCGGACGGGACGGATCTTGAGTCGTGTCCTCCCCTCTCGATCGGCACAGCCGGCCCGGGCGGCGGCGCGACGGGTCGGCCGCCGACGCGGCTAGGGTCCGGGCCCATGAAGAGCTTCGACGTCGCCGCCGTCGTCACGGGCGGGGCCTCCGGGCTGGGCGAGGCCACCACCCGTGCGCTGGCCGCCCGCGGGGCGGCCGTGACGATCCTCGACCTGCAGGAGGACAAGGGGACGGCGCTGGCCGCGGAGCTCGGCGGGCACACCACCTTCGTCCGTACCGACGTCACCGACGAGGCCTCCGTGCAGGCCGCGCTCGCCGACGCCACCGGCAAGGACCGGCCGCTGCGCGTCGCGGTCAACTGCGCGGGCATCGGAACGGCCGGACGCGTGGTCAACCGCGACGGCTCGCCGCACGGGCTGGCCCCGTTCACCACCACGGTGATGGTCAACCTGGTCGGCACCTTCAACGTGCTCCGACTGGCCGCCGCCGCGATGGCCGCCACCGAGCCGGGAGAGGACGGCGAGCGCGGCGTCATCGTCAACACCGCCTCGATCGCCGCCTACGACGGGCAGATCGGACAGATCGCCTACAGCGCCTCCAAGGGCGGCATCGTCGGCATGACGCTGCCCGCCGCCCGCGACCTGGCCACCGTCGGCGTCCGCGTGTGCACCATCGCCCCCGGGCTGATCGACACCCCGCTGCTCGCCGGCCTGCCCGAGGAGGCCCGCATCGCCCTGGAGGCGGGCATACCCTTCCCCAAGCGCCTGGGCCGCCCAGCGGACTACGCCGATCTGGCGATGCACATCGTCGAGCACGGCTACCTCAACGGCGAGGTCATCCGGCTGGACGGCGCCCTCCGCATGGCGCCGCGCTGACCGTTCCCGCACAGCACGTCCTGACTTCCCCAGGAGCACCTGTGACCACCGCCGTCCTCCCCGCGGTCACCGTCCCCGACTACGAGGCCACGTGGCGGCCGGACTGGCCGCTGGACCTCCGCCGCGCGCTGTACCCGCACCAGCGCAGCGCCGGGGACCCGACCCTGCGCTACGACGACGCCGGTGCCGCCTGGCGCACCACCACGACACCGGACGGTCCGGCGACCGTCCGGATCACGCCGGTCGCGGGCGAGATCCGCATCGCCGCCTGGGGGCCGGGCGCGGTCTGGGCCGGGTCTGCCGTGCCCTGCTGGCTGGGTGCCGACGACTGCCCCGACGGCTTCGACCCGGGCTCCCACCCGCTCGTCGTCCGGCTGCACCGGACCACGACCTGGCTCCGCCTGGGCCGCACCGGGCGCACCTGGGACGCGCTGGTCCCCGCCGTCCTGGAGCAGAAGGTGACCGTCGTCGAGGCGCACCGGGTGTGGCGGGACCTGCTGCGGCTGGCCGGAGAGCCCGCGCCCGGGCCGGCTCCCGCCGGCATGAAGGTGGTCCCGTCGCCGCGCCGGGTCCTCGACGTCACCGACTGGGAGTGGCACCGCTGCGGCCTGGACGGCGCCCGCCGCCGGGCGCTGCGGGCGGTGGCCTCCGTCGCCGCCCGGCTCGAGCCGCATGACGACTGCGACTCCCCGACGCTGCAGCGCCGGCTCACCTCGGTGCCCGGCATCGGTGTCTGGACGGCGGCCGAGGTGGTGCAGCGGACGCACGGCTGCCCGGACACCGTCAGCGTCGGTGACTACCACCTCAAGAACATCGTCGGCTGGTCGCTGGCCGGCCGGAAGACCGACGACGAGGGCATGCTCGAGCTGCTCGAGCCGTGGCGGGGGCACCGCCAGCGCGTCGTCCGGCTGCTGCTCGCCGGCGGCAGCCGCCCCCCGCGCCGCGGCCCGCGGAACGCGCCGACCAACTACCGCCGGATCTGACGTCTCCCGGTTGTCCACACGGCGGCTGAGCTGCGGTTTCTGTCACCCGATCGTACTAGTGTTCGAGTCGTCGGACGGTGGTGCGGGAGGTGGTCGGCGGTGTCGGGTTGGCGCTCGGTGGTCGACCAGCTCGCCGCGCTGGACCCCGCGGAGTGGGATGCGGCGGACCTCGGCGATGCCGAGCTGCTGACGGCCGTCGTCGACGTCCAGGCCGCGGTCAACCGGCTCTCGGCGCTGCAGACCCGCCTGGTGCGCGCGGCCGACGTCCGGCAGGCCCACCGGAACGACGGCATGGTGTCGATGAGGTCGTGGCTGACGGGACACTGCCGGGTCTCCGGGCGGGAGGCCGTCGCGCTCGTCCGGGCGGGACGGCGGCTCGCCGAGCTGCCCGAGGTCGAGGCCGCCTTCACCGCGGGAGAGATGACGTCCGCACACGTCGGCGTGATCGCCTCCGCCGTGACCCCCGCGCGGGTGGCCGCGGCGGCCGGCCACGGGATCGACGTCGCCGAGACCGACCGCGTGCTCGCCACGGCGGCCCGTGAACTGGGTCCTGAGGACACCGCGAAGGCGGTGCGCCGGTGGGTGGCAGGGGTCGACCCCGACGGGCAGCTCGCCGACGCCGCCGACGTGGATCGACGGTTCTCGCTGGCCGTCTCGCTGACCGGCCGGGTCTACCTGAGCGGTCATCTCGACCCCGTCGGTGCCGAGACCGTGCACACCGCACTGGAGTCCCTGGCCGGCGCGGACCGCCCGGCAGGAGACCTGCGCAGCCACGCCGAGCGTCAGGGTGAGGCCCTGGTCGAGCTGTGCCGGCGGGCGCTCGTGGCCGGAGAGCTCCCCGAGGTCCGTGGCGAACGGCCGCAGGTGCGGGTCACGATCGACTGGCAGTCCCTGTCAGCCGCGCGGACGGCGGCCGGTGCCGCCCCCGCGGAGCTGCCGTTCGCCGGCCCGGTGACGCCGGAGACCGCCCGTCGGCTCGCCTGCGACGCCTCGGTGGTGCGGATGATCACCGGCCCGCACGGGCTGCCGATGGACGTCGGGCGGGCTCAGCGCACCGCGAGCGCCGGCGTCCGCCGTGCCGTCGAGCTGAGGGACGACGGGTGCGTCTTCGCCGGCTGCACGGCTCCCGCCGCCTGGTGCGACGTCCACCACGTCGTCCACTGGGCCCACGGCGGCCCGACGAGCTGTGAGAACGGCGCGCTCCTCTGCGAGCGCCACCACACGGCGGTGCACGAGGGCGGGTTCGCCGTCCGCCGCGATCCCGGCACCGCGGTCTGGCACACGGTCCGCCCCGACGGCAGCGAGATCGTCCCGCGCGGCCCGTGCCGGTCCGGCTGAGCCGCCGGTCGGGGAGCGTCGTCCTCCGAGAGCCGCGTGTCCGCTCGTCGGCGTGGCTGTCGCGCCGACTCGGGAGCCACTGCGTTCCGGTACCGGATCGATCCGTGCCACTCCGTGCCCGGCGCCACGGGGGCGCCCGAACGGGGGCAGGACATGGCACGGGGAACACGATCAGCGCTGTCGGCCGCGGCCGTCACGGCAGGTGTCCTGGCCACGATGGCACCGGCCTCAGCCAGGGGACGACGGTCGGCGGCGCGGGGACGCAGTGCTTGCTGAACGACGCCGTCAGCGGCATCGCCAGCACGGTGCTGGCCTACGGCGAGGCTTGCGACGAGGTGGACGTGTGTGACCGGGACGGCAATCGCACCGACACCCTCATGGTCGGCCGGGGCGGCCACTACTTCGTCGAGAACGACGTGAGCACCGGCGTCTCCTCGAGCGACTTCTCGTACGGCGACCCCGGAGACCGGGTGCTGGCCGGCCGCTGGTCGGACGGTCAGGCGGGCGACACCCTCGGCGTCCGCCGGGGCAGTGACGACTTCGGCGGGAGCTGGCCGGCGGCGCAGGCCTGGTTCGAGTGGTCCGTCGCGACGTACGGCTCCGACGTCGCTCAGCTCGACGGGGACGACGACGGAGAAGCCTGCGACGCGCTGCGCCGCTGATCCGCCCCCCGACGACGGCGACGCCGCGCACCCGGCCGGGTGCGCGGCGTCGCCGGTCGTGGCAGGGCTACAGGGCCAGCCCGCTGCAGCCGGTCGAGCAGTCGATGCCCCAGATCGAGGCGCCGAGCGAGGCGAACCTCGCCGAGTACCTCAACCGCTCACCGTTCGGGCCGGTGACCACGCCGCCACCGGCGGAACCGCCAGTGGACGGGTCGGTCGCGCCCGGATCGGTGGCGCCGGGTCCCGTCGTGCCCGGATCCGTCGCACCCGGATCCGGGACGCCCGGGGCCGTGCCGTCGGGGTCGGGCTGGGTCGAACCGCCGGGCTGCTGGGGGTTCGTTCCCGGGGTCGGTCCGGAACCGCCGGCCACGTAGGTCAGCGCGGCGTCCAGGCGCGAGGAGGTGGACCGGTCCGGCGAGAAGACGTACACGTCGTACCGGCCGGCCACCAGCGCCGGCGTCGTGAAGGTGAGCCGGGTGGGGCTCACCTCGTCCACCTGCGCCCCGCCGGTCGACCCGACCCGGACCAGTGCGCCCTCGGGGATGGCCAGGCCGGTGATGACCACCCGGGTGCCCCCGGCCGCGCTCACGACGGTCGGCGAGATGGAGGTGAGCCGGAACGGCCCGGTCTCCGGATAGTCCTTCCTCCCACCCGTGGCCGGGGGAGTGCCCGGGTCGCTCGCGCCCGGGTCGCTCGCGCCCGGGTCGGTCGCCCCCGGGGTGGGCGTCCCCGTGCCGGGGCCGGTCGTCCCCGGGGTGGTCGTCCCGGGACCGGTGGCTCCCGGAGCCGGCGCGCCCGAGCCGCCGTCGGTGGCCGGGGTCTGCGGAGCCGGCGTACCGGTGCGGTCGTCGGTGTCCGGGGCCGGTGTGCCGATGGCACCGGGGGCGTCCGGAGCGGGCCCGACCGGGCCGGGCGTGCCCGTGCGGGGCGGAGTGCCCGACCCGGGAGCCGGGCCGGTGCCCGTGCCGGGCGTGCCGGTGCCCGGCGCCGGCGTGGCCGTCCCGGTGTCCGGGTCGGCGCCGCCCGCCTCCTCGTCGTCCGGGACCGGCGTCCCGGGTGTCCCGGTGCCAGGCTGGGGTGCGGTTGCCCGCGCCTCGTCGCCGACCAGCAGGGGCGCCGCGTAGGCCAGTCCGAGCGGACTCCCGTCCCGGAGAACGCGCGCGGTGAGCACGTAGCGGCCCTCCGCCAGCTCGGTCGTGGGGGAGAGCGCCACGGACCCGAGGCCGGGACGGGTGCCCAGGGAGAAGGTCGCCGCGCCGTCGTCGTCGGTGGTCGCCGTGACCCCGCCGAGGGTGATGTCCTGCCCGGTCAGCGCGTACACCTGGCCGCCGTGCTCCATGCCCAGGCCGAAGGCCACCTCGTAGGCCCCGGCGGGAGCGGAGCCGGTCGCCACCACTCGCGGGGCGACCGGTCCGGCGTCCGCGGACATGGCGGAGAAGACGTAGGAGACCGGTGCCGCCGTGTTGCCTAGGTCGTCGAGCGCCAGCCGGCCACCGGTGACCGACTTCCCGGCGAACGCCGGCAGGTACTGGACGTCGGCCAGCAGCGCGGCCTTGAGTTCCGCGGGCGTGGCCGTGCGGTCCTGCGCCTTGTAGAGGGCCACCGCCGCAGCCACGTGGGGTGAGGCGTAGGAGGTGCCGTCACCGATGCCGTAGCCGCCGCTGTTGTCGTGCACCATGATCCGCTGGCCGGGGGCGAACAGGTCCACCGTGGCGTCGCCGTAGGCGGAGTGGCCGGCGACCCGGTCGGCCGCCGTGCTGCTGCCCACCGTGATCAGGTTCGGCTGGTCGAGGCTGGCGGGGTAGCGGCGCTGGGTGTCGCGGTCGAGCGAGTCGTTGCCCGCCGCGGTGACGACCACGACGCCCTTGGAGTCGGCGTACGCGATGGCGGCGGTGAGGATCGACGCCGCCCCGGGGTCGTCCTGCACGGTGCCCCAGCTCGCGTTCACGACGTCCGCGCCGTTGTCGGCGGCGTACCGGATCGCCTGCGCGCCGGCGTACAGGTCGACGCTCTTACCGGCGCCGATGACCAGCGGCATGATCGTGACGTCCGGCGCCACACCGGCGCTGCCCTCGCCGTTGGCGGCGCGTGCCCCGACGATCCCCGAGACGGCGGTCCCGTGGGCGTTGTCGCCGCCGTTGGTGATGTCCGAGGTGTTCCGGTAGAAGTTCCAGCCGTGGCAGTCCCCGGGCTTGCCGTTCCCGTCCGCGTCGGACGAGCCGCAGCTCTCGTCGGGATTCGTCCACAGCGCCCCGGCCATGTCCGGGTGCGACAGGGCGTACCCGCTGTCCGCCACGGCCACGACCAGGCCGCGGCCCGTGCCGGCCTGCCAGCCGGCGGGAGCGGACACGTCCGCGCCCGCCGTCGCCCCGCCCCCGTAGACGTTCGACCCGGTGTTCTCCAGGTTCCAGCCGTAGCCGCCCCAGAACGGGTCGCTGACGACGAGGCCGTAGGTCTCGCCGGGCACGGAGAGCTCGACCTCGGCGCCGGGCACGACGGTCTGCACGTCCGCGGCGGTGATGTCGGTGCCGGCCACCAGTGCCGAGCCGTCGAACAGTGGCTGGGCCGAGTCCACGGCCGGCAGGGTCCCCAGCGCGGCCACCTGCTCGGCGGTCACGCCGCCGTCGGCCCGCACGACCAGCCGGGTCAGCCCGTCGCCGGGGCCGAGCTCGTCGGCCATCGCCAGCCTCGGGCTCAGGAACCACGCGTCGATGACCGCGGCACCGCTGAACCCCACCGTCATCGCGGCGACCGCGGCCACCACCACGCGCCCGCGCCTGGTACGGCGTCCCGTGCCGATCCCCGTGCTGCCTGCCATGTCGTCCCATCCCTCGGTGGACCCGCGCACGGCGGGCTACCTCACCCCATCGACACGTCGGGGCCTCGTGCCGATCGCTCGAACGGGTCGTCCTGCGCCCTCCCACCCGGACGAGGGGGACGCCGCACGGGAGTGACGACTGGGACAGGGTGGGCCGCAGGGTCAGGTGGCACCGGCCCCTCGGTCGGGACAGGCATGTCCTCACGCTGAGTTCGGGTCCGACTTCCTAACGTTTCCGCATCGATGGCCGTCAGCGGCCGCTCGCGGCCCGAGGGTCCGGGGGCGGTGCGCCGGGACTCCGGGAGTACCGCCTTGTCACGCGCCGCACGTCGCTCCGCCCTGACCCTCGCGGGGGTCGCCGGGATGATCGTCACCGGCCTGCTCAGCCCCTCCGTGGCGGGCGCGGCCGAGCGGTGCGTGCCCTCGCCCGACGGCGTCACGACGGACTGCACCTACCTCGACACCGGGACGGAGCAGGAGTTCGTCGTCCCCGAGGGTGTGACGAGCGTCCGCGTGACGCTGCACGGCGGCGAGCCGGTGGCGGGGGAGCCGGCCGGCGGCACCAGCTCGCTCATCGTCGTCCCGGGCAGCACCCTGCTGATCGACCTCGGCGACGTCGACGAGCTGCCGTCCCCCACCGCGGCGGGTGCCGGGACGGACGCGCCGACGGCGGCCCCGGTCACGGCGCCGTGGTGGTACGTGGCGTCCGACGACGGAGCCGCTGCGTTGATCCAGACGCGGCGTGCCGCGGACCCGGGACGGTCCCCGGCCGCCGCGACGCCGGTGGACGACGACGCCCGGGGCCGCCTCGTGCTGACCTACTCGCCCGCCAGCGAGGCGGAGGAGCCCGTCGCCCTCCCGGCAGAGTCCGTGCCGGACCTCCCGCTCGACGGCGGGCCGTCGGCGAGCCCGGAGGTCCCGGCTCCCGCCGCAGGGACCGCGGCGGCTCAGTCCCCGGCGCCCGCTGAGCCGCCCGCGCCTGGCGAGCCTCCGGCTCCCGCCGAGGCGTCGGTGCCCGCGCCGGAGACCCTCCAGCCCGAGCAGTCCCCGGAGCCCGCGCCGGCGACCACGGCAGCACCACCGGCCGTCCCGGCACCGGACGGCGCCTCGCCCACGGACGTGCCGAGCGCCGCTCCCCATCCCTCGGACCCTGCGCCCAGGACGGACCCTGCGCCCACGACGGGCCCGGCGCCGACGGCGAGTCCTGCGCCCATGACGAACTCCGCGCCGACGCCGAGCGACCAACCGGCGGCGACCGAGCCATCGGCGGAGGACGCACCGATCGCCGTCGAGCTGGAGACCGCGTCCTCGGTCGTGCCCGGTGGTCTGTTCGACGCCGACGGTGTCGGAGTCCTCGCCGCAGCCCTGGTCGGCGTCGTCACGCTGGGCGTGTGCGTCACGGTGACCGTCGGCGCCGGGCGGCGGCGCGGCGACTGATCAGCGGGTCAGCGGCCCTCGACCAGCAGGTGCAGCAGGTAGTCGCCGTAGCCGCTCTTGCCCAGGGGTTCGGCGGCGCGCCGCAGTCCGTCGTCGTCCAGCCACCCCTGGCGCCAGGCGACCTCCTCGATGCACCCGATCTTCAGTCCCTGGCGGTCCTCGACGACGGAGACGAACTCGGTCGCCTGACGCAGTGACTGGAAGGTGCCGGTGTCGAGCCAGGCGGTGCCCCGGTCGAGGGCGGTGACGGTGAGCCGGCCCTGCCGGAGGTAGTGCTCGTTGACCGCGGTGATCTCCAGTTCACCGCGCGCGCTCGGCGTGATCCCGCGGGCGATGTCGACGACCTCGTTGTCGTAGAAGTACAGCCCCGGGACGGCGTAGGAGCTCTTGGGCTGCGCCGGCTTCTCCTCGATCGACAGCACCCGGCCCTCTCCGTCGAACTCCACCACGCCGTAGTCCTGCGGGTTCGCCACGTGGTAGGCGAAGACGTGCCCGCCGTCGGGCTCCGGCAGGCGGGAGAGCGCCGTGCCCAGCCCGGCGCCGTAGAAGATGTTGTCGCCCAGGATCAGCGCCACGGACGAGTCGCCGAGGAACTCGGCCCCGATGAGGAAGGCCTGAGCGAGGCCCTCCGGCCGGGGCTGGGCGGCGTACTCGATGCTCATCCCGAGCCGGCTGCCGTCGCCGAGGAGGTGCCGGAAGGCCTCCTGGTCGCCGGGCGTGGTGATCACCAGCACCTCGCGGACGCCGGCCATCATCAGCGTGGAGAGCGGGTAGTAGACCATCGGCTTGTCGTAGACCGGCATCAGCTGCTTGCTCACGGCCTGCGTGATGGGGAAGAGCCGACTCCCCGTACCGCCGGCCAGGATGATCCCGCGCATGGGCGACGACGTTACCGAGTCGCCCGCCACGCCCCGCCCGCTCCACGGGCGGGCGTGACCCCTCGGGGGGAGCGCCCGGTCAGTCCGCGGGGCTGCCCAGCCAGAGCCGGCCCACCAGTGAGGAGCCGCCCGGCGTGCCGACCGGCTCCCAGCGGGTGGTCCAGCCCTCGGCGTGCAGCTGGACGATCACCGCGCCGATGACCGCGCCCAGGTTGACCGCCGTGGTCGTGGTCGCCCGCTCCGGGAGGTGGACGTCGACCACGCCGTCGTCGGCACCGCCGTAGCGCACGACGACGGGGAACTCCGGCAGCGCGGCGACGGCGACGCGGAACGCCTCGGCGACGGCGTCCACCTCGCCGGGGCGGGGCACCAGGTCGGCCGCGGGGGCGCGGGTGGCGACGAGGTCGCGGGTGCCGTAGCGGAACAGGTCCCCGGCGCCGAGCCGGACCAGGGGGCGGGTGCCGCTGTCCTCGGCCGGCGGCTCGAACGGCAGGCCGCGGACGACGGCGACCGGCAGCCCGCCGAGCTTCCCCTTCACCAGGTCCGCCGCGGCGGCCAGCTCGTCGACGACGGCGACCTGGGTGGTCTCCAGCCGGTTGCCGTGGGTGTCCACGGCCCCGCGCAGGTCGGCCAGCGCCGCGATCCCGGCCGAGCCGACGGCGACGTCGGTGAGCCCCTCCCGCCAGGTGCGGCCGAAGGTGTCACTGACGACCACGGCGACGTCCACCCCGAGCAGGTCCCGCAGCCGGGCCCGGAGGCCCCGGGCGGAGGCGTCGGCGTCCTCCGGCAGCAGCACGAGGGTGTCGCCGGCGACGTTCGAGGCGTCGATGCCCGCCGCGGCGACCACCCAGCCCTGCCGGGTCTCCACGATCTTCAGCGGCCCGCGCCGGGCCACGACCCGCACGGTCTCGGCGTCGATCGCACGCTGCCGGGCGACCTCCCGGTCGGTGCCGGGCTCGACCCGCACCAGTCGCCCCTCGACCTTGGCGACCACCTTGGAGGTGACGACGACGACGTCCCCGTCGGCCAGCCACGGCGTGGCAGCGGCCACCGCGGCGGCCAGGTCGTCCCCGGGACCGAACTCCGGCAGCCCGGGCACCGGGAGCACGGTCAGCCCCTCGGCCGCGTCCCGGGCCCGCGAGGGGTGGGGAGGACGGGGTCCTTCCTCAGACACCTGCGGCGTCCAGGGCGGCTCGGGCCATCGCGGCCGTGGCGTCCGGGTCGCTCATGAGCAGCGGCACGGCCCGGACGTCGACACCCGGGACGTCGGCGCGATCGCCGGTGTGCACCAGCCAGGAGTCGAGCAGCCCGCCGTCCGACCGTGCCCCGTAGTGCCGGCCGATGCCCTCGGCGCTCACCTCGACGCCGACCACCGGCAGGCAGCGGTCGGCCATCCCGCGCACCACCGCGCCGGAGACGACGGGGGCGATGCCCACGACCCGGCCCGGCGTCGCCAGCAGCGCCTCGCGCAGGCCCGGGACGCCGAGGATGGTGCCGATGGACACCACCGGGTTCGAGGGCGCAAGCACGACCGCGTCGGCGGTGGCGAACGCCTCGACCACCCCGGGGGCGGGTCGGGCGGTCTCCACGCCGACCTGGACGAACGCGGACGCCTCCAGCGCCGCCCGGTGCCGCACCCACCACTCCTGGAAGTGGATGGCCTGACGCCGGCCGCTGTCCGGGTCGGTCACCACGACGTGCGTCTCCACCCGCTGGTCGCTCATCGGCAGCAGCTCCACGCCCGGCTGCCACCGGTCGGCCAGCGCCGCGGTCACCTGGGAGAGCGGGTAGCCGGCGTCCAGCATCCGGGTGCGGACCAGGTGCGTGGCCAGGTCACGGTCGCCGAGGCCGAACCAGGTCGGCTCCGCGCCGTAGCCGGCCAGCTCCTCCTTGACCGTCCAGCTCTCGCCGACCCGCCCCCAGCCGCGCTCGGGGTCGATGGCGCCGCCGAGGGTGTACATCACGGTGTCCAGGTCGGGACAGATCCGCAGCCCGTGCATCGTCACGTCGTCGCCGGTGTTGACCACCGCCGTGATCGACTCCGGCGGGGTGACGGCCCGGAGACCGGCCAGGAACCGGGCTCCGCCGACCCCTCCGGCGAGGACGACGATGTGCACGAAACTCATCGTGCCCCATGGTCAGTTGTGCACTGTTCGCCGGGCGTGTCGATGTCTCCCACGAGATGTGACAGACACCCTGTGACAGATGGGGCAGGTGTGGCGAGTCGCTTACACCGGGCTAAGTTGACGGGTCGGCAACGACACGCGTGTAATTCCGGCGGTGTCACTGAGTGCTGAGCGGCCCGGGATCTCCCCGCGGAGCGCACTTCAGGACGAGAGCGAGAGGGGACGCATCGTCATGGCAGAGGTGTCGTGGTTGAGCGATTACATGAGCGCGTCGGAGCGGAACGCGGACTTCGCTACCGCCACGGGGCAGGGCTTCGCCGGGGTGTGGACCGCCGGGCTGGAGGCCGACGTCCAGTCGTGGCAGGAGCGCGCCCTGTGCGCCGAGACCGACCCGGAGGCCTTCTTCCCCGAGAAGGGCGGCTCCACCCGCGAGGCGAAGAAGATCTGCACCGGCTGCGAGGTCAAGGCCGAGTGCCTCGAGTACGCGCTGTCCAACGACGAGCGCTTCGGCATCTGGGGCGGTCTCTCCGAGCGTGAGCGCCGCCGGCTCCGCCGCCGCGCGGTCTGAAGGAAGGACCCCGTCCTCCCCGCCCTTCGCACGCTCAGGGCGGGACCCGGGACGGGGCCTGACCGTCCTCCCCCTGGCGAGCCGGGGGGCGACCACGCACAGCGTCGTGTGACACCAGCCCCGCTCTCCTCGCAGCCGCCGACGGACTCTCCGTCGGCGGCTGTGGTGTCCTCGGGGGCGTGACGACGCCGACCACGCGGGTGCTGACCGGACGCGGCCCGGTCCTGCGGCAGCTGTGCGCCGCCGAGCCCCTGCTGGCCGGCCTGCGCGCCCCGGCGACCGCCCGTGCCCCGTGGGCGGCCACCGTCCTCAACGCCGCCGCCGCCGGCCGACGGCCTCGGCCCCGTCCGGTCGCCGTCGTGGTCGACGGCCCCGGGCCGGTCCGGGGGAGTGCCACCCCGCCGGCCGCCCTCGCCGCGCTCACCCTGCGCGCCGCCGGTCCGCGGGTGACCGCCACCCTGCTCCCCGCCTCGGCCGGCCCGGTCCCGCCCGGCACGCCACCGGCCCGCCTCCCGGCGCGGGACGACGCCGCCGCCACGGCACTGGCCGCCGGGGTGCTCGCGCTGCTGGACTCGCTGTGGCGGCCCTGGACGCTGCGACTGACCGGCCTCCCGCTCGGCGACCCCACCCTCCGCGCCCTCGGCCGGCTGCGGCCCGACGGCGCGTTCGCCAACGCCCGCAGCACCCGGCTGGTCGACGACCTCGACGCGGCCGGCCCCGTGCTGCGCAGCCGTGACCCTCGGCTGCTGGACCGGTGGCTGCCGGAGCTGCTGGCGCGCGAGCCCGCCCGGCAGTCGCGGGAGCACCTGCGCGCGGTGGCCCGGCTGCACGCCGCGCTCGGGCAGCTGGAGCTGGCCGTGGTGGCCGACGGGGACCGGCTCGCGGCCGCTCTGCTCACCCTGCTCGACGGCCCCGAGCGCCGGCCCTGGTGGGGGTTCTCCGACCGCGGCGGTCTGTCCACCGAGATGGGCGCGCCGCTGGTCAGCTTCACCCTCCGCGGCGGACTGCTGCCCGCCAGGGTCAGCCGGCGTACCGGACCTCGTTGAGCCCCGGCGCGTCGAGCGTGCCCACCCGGTCGGTGCCGAGGAAGAGGGTCGCCTCGGCCGTCGCCCGGCCGTCGCGGACCGCGCCGGACGGCGACACGGTCACGGTCAGGTCGTAGACCCGCCCGGTGTAGACCGGCGCGGTGCCCACCGGCCGGGTGTAGGTCGGGAAGCGGCCGGTCAGCCGTAGGTCGTCGCCGTCCCGCGTCAGGGTCAGGGCCGGCGCCGGCAGGTCGGCGTACTCGGTCAGGGACGGCACGCAGCCGGCGTCGGCCGGATCGCGAGCCGGGGGACCGTCGAGGCAGTTCCAGGTCGGCAGCCGCAGGTGCGCCAGTGCGGCGCCGCCGGGGCTGGCGGACTGCGCGGTGAGGCTCAGCGCCGGGTACCCGACGGCGACCCCCACCGCGTGCCGCTCGACGACGATCCCGCCGAAGGCCAGCCGTGCGGCGACGCCGTCGGTGCCCAGGGGCACCGACCGGTTGGCGAGGGTGCCGGCGCCGCCCTCGCCGGGCAGCGGGTCGGTCGGGACGCCGGGCAGCTGCGGCACCTGCGGAGCGGGCGCGGAGGGCTCCACCGGCGGGGACGGCGGAGCGGGGGAGGCCGACGGCGGTGCGGCGGCCTCGTCGGCGTCCCGCACGCCGCCGGCCACCCCCGCGAGGACGGCCACCAGCAGCAGCGCCGCGGACGCCATCGCCAGCAGCGCCCGCGTCGTCGCCGGGTCCTCCGCGGCGGCTGGCTCCTCCCGGTCCGCCGCGTCCCCGGCCCGGGCGGGGGGCTCCGGGGCCGGCGTGCCGGGCGGCGCGTCGAGGAAGCCCGGCAGGTCGTCGTCGGCGAACCGCGGCGCCGGAGGCGGCGCCGGCACCGGAGGAGGAGCAGCGCTCGCCGGGGCTGCCGGCGGGCGGTCCCGGCGGCCGGTCAGCCACACCGTGGCCAGGCCGGCCAGGGCCAGCAGCGCCCCGCCCAGCACGAGCCACGGGACGGCGGCCGGCGCGGAGGAGTCCATCGCGGAGAGCATCGCAGTCACCGCGCCCGCCGCCGGGAGGTGCGTCCGACCGCGCCGCCCGTCGTCCGTGCGCAGCACCCGGCGGGCTGGGACGATCCCCCCGATGAGCGGCAGCAGCGGGTCGACGACGGCGGCGGACGGCGCGGCGCGGGAGCGGGTGACCGCACTGCTGACCGAGCTCGGCGTCGAGCAGCAGCTCACCGCGGTCACCGACCTCACCGGGTCGCTGGGGGTGGTGCAGGGCGTCCTGCCGGACCGGGTCGTCGACCTCGCGGTCACCGAGAGCGGCCGCCGGCGGCTCCGGGCCGAGCTGCGCGGGCGCCGCTGGGCCGAGGAGCGGGCGATCGGTGTCCCCGAGGTGCTCGCCGCCGCGGACGACGGGCGCTGGCTGCTCTCCGGCCGGGTGCACCCCGTCCCGGCCGGCGGCCCGCGCTGGACCGAGGCCGCGGTCGACGCCGCCGTGCGCATCGCCCCGCTGCCCGCACCCCCGGGCCGCCCGTGGCACCCGCCCGCCGCGCCGGCCCTGCGCCGGGCCCGCTCGTCGGTCGGGGACACCGGCCGGCTGTTGCGCGGCGGCATCCGCCTGGGGGAGCTGCGCGCCGTGCGCGCCGCCGCGGCGCAGCTGCCGCTGTCGGAGGTCACCCACGGCGACTTCCGGGCGGCCAACGCCGTCCTCGACGACGGCGGCCGGATGGTGGTGCTCGAGTGGACCGGCGTCCGGCCGGGGCCGCGGCACCGCGACCTGCTCACGCTGTGGGCCACCACTCCCGACGACGAGGACCGCGCCCGGGTGGCCCGGGTGGTGCTCGACCGCACCGCCGGCTGGGAGGAACCCGACGTCGGGCTGCTCTGGCACGCCGTGGCCCTCGAGCAGCTCGCCGAGCGGATCACCCGGCCCGGCCGCGGTGACGGGCTCGACCTCGCCTTCTGCCGGGCGCGGCTGAGCGACGCCCGGGGCATCGCGGTCGAGCTCGGGAGCCCGGTCGCCGCCCCCAGCTGACCCCGGTGGCCGATGTGGCCACGAAGGCCGCGCGGGGCCCTCAGGCGGTGGGGTCGATCTCCTCCGGGTCCCGGCCCAGCAGCACCGCCACCTGGTCGACGACGACGTCGCGGATGAGGTCGGCCAGGTCGTCGCGGTCGTGCGCGCGCAGCTCCAGCGGCCGTCGGTAGACCACGATCCGCGGGGGCACCTCCCGGCCGCCCTCGCGGTGCGCCGGCAGCACGCGGGCCAGGGGCACGCTGCCGTCGTCGAGCACGTCGGTGTCGTGGACGACGTCGTCGGGGCTGGTGTGCTCGACCCAGGGGACGTCCTCGACCGCGAACTCGACGCCGGCCAGCTCCTTCTCCCACCGGCGCTCGAGGTCCTCGACCGCGTCCAGCACCAGGTCGTCGAACTGCTCGCCGCGGCTGCGCGCCAGGGGCAGCCCCTCGGGGACCAGCCGTCCGCGCAGGCCACGACCGTGCCGGTCGCGGCGGGAACGGGGGCGTCGGCTCATGGCGTGTGGAGCGTACGACCGAGGCTCGCGGAGGTGCCGGTCGTGCCGGTCCTGCGCCGCGGCGGGCCACCACCCCGCGTGGTGCACGGGGCCGTCGTGCAGGATGGGGCGCCTGCTCCGGACCCGCCGAGAATCCCGGTGTGCCTGATGCACACGACCCGGCGACGCGTCTACTGTGCGTTTCGTGAGGAACCGGTGGTGAGGCAGTCACGTCGCTGCTCGCGCAGCGGCTGCGCGCAACCGGCGGCAGCGACCCTGACCTACGTGTACGCGGAGTCGACCGCCGTCGTCGGTCCCTTGGCGACGTTCTCGGAGCCGCACAGCTACGACCTCTGCGAGTTCCACGCCGGCCGGCTCACGGTGCCGCGCGGCTGGGAGGTCGTCCGCCACGAGATCGACCTCGACGACTCCGGCCCCACCGGGGACGACCTGCTGGCCCTGGCCGACGCCGTCCGCGAGGCGGCCCGGCCCGAGCCCCCGCGCAGCCCCGCGGACGACGGCAGCGGGATCCGCCGCGGCCACCTGCGCATCCTCCCCGACATCCCCTGACGGAGGACCCCGCTGCCCCCACCGCTCCCAGGCTCGCGGCGGGTGCCTCCAGCGGGGCCGCCACGTCGGGCACCCCCGGCGTCCTGGCTGAGTCCGTCGGCACGTGCGCCGTTAGTGTCTGACCGCACCGTGGGCCGGGGAGCCGGCGGTGGAATCGGTGCGAGGGTGAGCGGGTGTCTGGTCTCTCGTCGATCATCAAGGCCTACGACGTCCGGGGCGTGGTCCCCGACGAGTGGGACGAGGGGGTGGCCCGCCGGATCGGCGCCGCCTTCGCCGAGTTCGTGACGCTGGAGAGCGGCGCGACGGCGGTGGTGACCGCCCACGACATGCGCGCGACGTCGGTCCCGCTGTCCCGGGCGTTCGCCGAGGGGGTGCTCAGCCGCGGCGTCGACGTCGTCGAGGCCGGTCTCGGCTCCACCGACCTCCTCTACTTCGCCTCGGGCTCCCTCGACGTGCCCGGCGCGATGTTCACCGCCAGCCACAACCCGGCGCAGTACAACGGCATCAAGCTCTGCCGTGCCGGGGCCGCCCCCGTGGGGCAGGAGTCCGGCCTGGTCACGATCCGGGAGTGGGCCGAGCGGGACGGCTACGACCGCGTGCCCGACCGCGTCGCCTCCGTCGCCCAGCGCGACGTGCTCGCCGAGTACGCCGCCCACCTGCGCACCCTGGTCGACCTGCGCGGCATCCGCCCGCTGCGGGTGGTCGTCGACGCCGGCAACGGGATGGGCGGTCACACCGTGCCGGTCGTGCTCGACGGCCTCCCGCTGGAGGTGCTGCCGCTGTACTTCGAGCTCGACGGCACCTTCCCCAACCACGAGGCCAACCCGCTCGACCCGGCCAACCTCGTCGACCTGCAGGCCGAGGTCCGCCGCACCGGCGCCGACCTCGGGCTGGCCTTCGACGGCGACGCCGACCGCGTGTTCGTCGTCGACGAGCGGGGCGAGCCGGTGAGCCCCTCGGCGGTCACCGCGCTGGTCGCCGTCCGGGAGCTGGCCAAGGGCCGCGGGACGACGATCATCCACAACCTGATCACCTCGCACGCCGTCCCCGAGATCGTCCGCGAGCACGGCGGGGAGCCGGTGCGCACCCGCGTCGGGCACTCCTTCATCAAGGAGGAGATGGCCCGCACCGACGCCGTCTTCGGCGGGGAGCACTCCGCGCACTACTACTTCCGGGACTTCTGGCGGGCCGACACCGGCATGCTGGCCGCGATGCACGTGCTCGCCGCGCTGGGGGAGCAGAGCCGCCCGCTCTCGGAGCTGACCGCCGCCTACAGCCGCTACGCCGCCTCGGGGGAGATCAACTCGACGGTGGACGATGCGGCCGCCCGCACGGCGGCCGTGCGCGGCGCCTTCGCCGACGAGGACGGCGTGACCGTCGACGAGCTCGACGGGCTGACCGTCGAGCTGCCCGACGGGTCGTGGTTCAACCTGCGGGCCAGCAACACCGAACCGCTGCTGCGGCTCAACGTGGAGGCGCCGGACGCCGCGCGGATGGCCGCGCTGCGCGATCGAGTACTGGAGATGGTGCGGACGTGACCACGACCCCCGAACCCACCGCCGGGCCGCTCGGCCTGGACCCGGAGCTGTTGGCGATCCTCGCCTGCCCCGACACCCACCACAGCCCGCTCACCGTCGACGAGGAGGCTGGGGAGCTCGTCTGCGCCACGTGCGACCGGGCCTTCCCGGTCCGCGACGGCATCCCGGTGCTCCTGCTCGACGAGGCGCGCGACCGGGGCGCCGGGAACGCCACCCCATGACGTCCCCGGAGCTGGCCGAGGAGGTCCTCGACGACCTCGACGTCCTGCGCGCCCGCGACCCCCGCGGGCTGCTGCCGGCGGTGGCCGGCGCCGGGGCGCAGGTCCGTGAGACCGCCCGGCTCACCGAGGAGGCCGGCCTGGAGCGGGTCACCGCCGGGGGCCGGCCGCGGGGACTGGTGATCGTCGCCCGGCGCGAGGGCGCGGTCGCCGCCTCCGTGCTGCGCGCGCTGCTGGGGCCGGCCAGCCCGGTGACCGTGGACGTCGTCCCCGGGCCGGACCTGCCGGTCTGGACCGGGCCCAGCGACATCGCCGTCGTCGCCACCCGGACCGGCGCCGGCCGCTACGCGGTGACCCCCGCCTACGAGGCGGCCCGGCGGGGGGTGACCCTGCTGGGCATCGGGGCGGAGGACGCCCCGCTGCGCGCAGCCTGCTCCACCGCCCGTGCCCCCTACGTCGCGCTCCCGCGCAGCCGGGTCCGGCACACGACGCTGTGGTCGATGCTGACCCCGCTCCTGCGGCTGGCCACCGACCTGGAGCTGTGGTCCCCGGAGACCGCCGACCTCGAGGCGGTCGCGGCCGCGCTCGACGAGACCGCCGGCGAGTGCGGTCCGGCGCAGGAGTCCTTCGTCAACCCGGCCAAGACCCTGGCCCTGGAGCTGCTCGACGCGCTGCCGACCATCGCCGCCGAGGGCCCGCTGGCCGGCACGGCCGCCGCCCGCATCGCCGACCAGCTGGCCACCCTCGCCGGGCTCCCGGTCACCACCTTCCGGCTGCCCGACCAGCGGGTGGCCGCCTGCTCGGTGCTCGGCGGCCCGCTGGCGCCCGGGGGCGGCCCGGACGACTTCTTCCGCGACCGCGCGGAGGACGCCGGCCGGCGGCTGCGGCTGCTCACCATCCGGGACACCGACGCCGGCGAGCACGACGGCGCGGGCGAACGCGAGCCGCGCTCGGCGCGCGAGGCGCTGCAGGAGGTGCTGCGCACCGCGGCCTCGGCCAACGTGCCCGTGAGTGGACTGGCCGAGCACGGGGAACCAGAGCGGTACGGCCGGCTGCCCCGCCTGGCCCGTCAGCTGGCCGTGGCCGACTTCACGGCCGTCTACCTGGCCCTGGCACTGGATTCCGAGAGGGCCGCCCATTCATGAGCACCGACACCACGACCAGCACCGGCCCGGCACACGGGCCGGCATCCGGCGGCGGGCACGGTGGGGGCGGGCCCGGTGGCGGTGACCACGGCGGTGGCGGTGACCACGGCGGCGGCGAGGACCACGGCGGTGGCGGGCACGGCGGCACCAAGGCGATCATCGCCGCGCTGCTGGCCAACCTCGGCATCGCGATCTCGAAGTTCGTCGCCTTCCTCGTCACCGGCGCCTCGTCGATGCTCGCCGAGGCGATCCACTCGCTGGCCGACTCCGGCAACCAGGTGCTGCTGCTGATCGGAGGGAAGCGGGCCCGTCGCGCGGCGACGCCCGAGCACCCCTTCGGCTTCGGCCGGGACCGCTACATCTACGCGTTCATCGTCGCGATCGTGCTGTTCAGCGTCGGTGGCCTGTTCGCCATCTACGAGGGCGTGCACAAGCTCCAGCACCCGGAGGCGCTGGAGTCGCCCCAGTGGGCGATCGGCGTGCTCGTCGTCGCGATCGCGCTCGAGAGCTTCTCGCTGCGGACCGCCGTCAAGGAGACCGCCGCGGTCAAGTCGCCGGACGACAGCTACTGGCAGTTCATCCGGCACGCCCGGTCCCCGGAGCTGCCCGTCGTGCTGCTCGAGGACGTCGGCGCCCTGACCGGCTTGACGTTCGCCCTGCTGGGCGTCGGCATCGCCACCATCACGGGCAACGGCGTCTACGACGGCCTGGGCACCGTCGCGATCGGCCTCCTGCTCGTCGTGATCGCCGTCGTCCTCGCGCTGGAGACCAAGAGCCTGCTGCTGGGCGAGTCGGCCACGCCGGAGGACCGGCGCAAGATCGTCGCCGCCCTGGAGGACGGGACGCCGCCGCTGTCGGTCATCCACATGAAGACGCTGCACCTGGGCCCCGACGAGGTGCTCGTCGCGGTCAAGGTCGCCGTCGCGCACGACGACACCGCGAGCTGCATCGCCGAGGCCATCGACGCGGCCGAGGCGCGCGTCCGGGCCGCCGTCCCCATCGCGCGGGTGATCTACATCGAGCCGGACCTGCGCCGGCCCGCGGCCGCCGGGTCGGGCTCGTCGGCGGCCCCGCGGGCGTGACCCACCTCTCACTCCGGCCCGGCAGGGCCGGGCGCACAGTGGGGGCATGAGCCGCACGCACCTGTCGCCGGCCCGCCGCCGCGAGGACCGGGCGCGGCTGGCCGACGAGGTCGTCGACGTGCTGGTGGTCGGCGGGGGCGTGACCGGGGCCGGGGCGGCGCTGGACGCGGCCAGCCGCGGGCTCACGGTCGGGCTGCTGGAGGCCCGCGACTGGGCGGCCGGCACCTCCAGCCGGTCGAGCAAGCTGGTGCACGGCGGGCTGCGCTACCTCGAGCAGCTGGCCTTCCCGCTGGTGCGGGAGGCGCTGCACGAGCGCGCCCGGCTGGTCGGCACCATCGCCCCGCACCTGGTCCGGCCGCTGCCGTTCCTGCTCCCGCTCACCGCCCCTGCCTGGCAGCGGGCCTACTACGGCGCCGGCGTCGCGCTCTACGACCTGCTCGGAGCCGCGCTGGACGCCGGCCGCGGCCTGCCCGCGCACCGGCATCTCTCCCGCCGGGCGACCCTCGAAGCCTTCCCCGCACTGCGCCCGGACGCCGTCGTCGGTGCGATCCGGTACTGGGACGCGCAGGTCGACGACGCCCGGCACACGCTGGCCGTCGTCCGGACGGCGGCCGGTTACGGCGCCCGGGTGCTCTCCAGCGCCCGCGTCACCGGGCTGCTCCGCGACGGCGAGGGACCGGCGGCGGCGGTGGTGGGCGTGCGGGTCGCCGACCTGGCCGACGGTTCGTCGTTCACGGTCCGCGCCCGCAGCGTCGTCGCGGCCACCGGGGTGTGGAGCGACGACGTCGGCGCGTGGCTCGGCGACTCCGCGCCCAGCCTGCGGGTGCGGGCCTCCAAGGGCGTGCACCTGGTGGTGCCGCGCTCGGCGATCGACCCCGGCGACGTCCCCGACGGGCGGCGGCCCGGGCTGATCCTGCGGACGCCGACCAGCGTGCTGTTCGTCATCCCCTGGGGCGGGCAGTGGATCATCGGTACGACCGACACCCCGTGGAAGCTCGACCGCGACCACCCCGCGGCCAGCAGCGCCGACATCGGCTACCTGCTCGACCAGGTCAACCGGGTGCTGTCCCGGCCGGTGACCGCGGACCAGGTGGTCGGCGTCTACGCGGGCCTGCGCCCCCTGCTGGCCGGGGAGGCCGACCAGACCAGCCGGCTCTCCCGCGAGCACGCCGTCGTGACCCCGGTGCCCGGCCTGGTGCTGGTCGCCGGCGGGAAGTACACGACCTACCGGGTCATGGCCGCCGACGCCGTCGACGCGGCCACCGCCGGCCTGCCCGGGGTGCCGCCCTCGCGCACCGCGCACCTGCCGCTGGTGGGCGCGCACCGCTGGGACGCCGTCCGCGGCACCGCCCCCGAGCTGGCCGCCGCCGGCGGCCTGCCCGTGGACGCCGTCGAGCGCCTGCTGGCCCGGCACGGTGACCAGGTCGGCGAGGTGCTCGACCTGGTCGCGGCCGACCCGGCGCTGGGCCGCCCGCTGCCGGGGGCGCCCGCCCACCTGGCCGCCGAGGTGGTGCACGCGGTGATCGCCGAGGGGGCCCTGCACGTCGACGACGTCCTCACCCGGCGCACCCGGGTGTCGATCGCGACACCGCACCGGGGCACCGAGTCCGCGGCCGCGGTCGCCGAGCTGATGGCCGGACAGCTGGGCTGGGACCGCGAGCGCACCGACCGGGAGGTCGCCCACTACACGGCCCGGGTGGCCGCCGAGCGGGAGTCGCAGCGGATGCCCGACGACCACACCGCCGACGCGGCCCGGCTCGGCGCCCCGGACGTGCGCGCCGCCGTCTGAGGGACGCCGTTGGATGCCGGCTCACCCGTCCGGGTGAGGCGGCCTCCACCCCGTGCGCGGGGCTTCCGACATACCGGGTGTGCTCGACTCCCCAGTAGCCTCGTCCGTGATGTGGCAGCTCACCAGTGCGGTCCGGTTCTACCCGTGGGGGAGCCGCACCGTCATCCCGGAGCTGCTCGGGCAGCCCAGCCCGGCCGAGCGCCCGCACGCCGAGCTCTGGATGGGGGCCCACCCCGACGAGCCCAGCCTGCTCGGCGACGGCCGGCCGCTGGACAAGGCCGTCACGGAGGAGCCCGACCGGCTGCTCGGCCGGGCCGTCGTCGACCGCTTCGGCGCGCGCCTGCCGTTCCTGATGAAGGTGCTGGCCGCCGACGCGCCGCTCTCCCTGCAGGCGCACCCCACGACGGCGCAGGCCGAGGCCGGCTTCGCCGCCGAGGAGGCCGCCGGGGTGCCGCACGGTGACCCGACCCGCACCTTCAAGGACCCGTGGCACAAGCCCGAGCTGCTGCTGGCGCTGACCACCTTCGAGGCGCTGTGCGGCTTCCGGCCGGTCGAGGAGTCGCTGCACTGCCTGGCCAAGCTGCAGGTGCCCGAGCTCAAGCCGACGATCGCGGCACTGGCCCGCGGGGGCCTGCGGGCGGCGGTGCCGCAACTGCTGGCGCTCTCCGCCAAGCGCCGCGCCGTCCTGGTGCAGGCGGTGGCCGAGTCGGCGTCCCGGTTCGTGGCCGCCGCCGACCCGGAGTTCATCAACACCTACCGCTGGGCCGCGACGCTCGCCGAGGCCTACCCCGGGGACCCGGGCGTGGTCATCTCGCTGATGTGCAACCACCTCAAGCTCGAGCCGGGTGAGGCCGTCTTCCTCCCCGCCGGCAACCTGCACGCCTACCTCTCCGGCGCCGGTGTCGAGGTGATGGCCAGCTCGGACAACGTCCTGCGCGGCGGGCTGACCGCCAAGTACGTCGACCTCGCGGCGCTGATCGAGGTGCTCGACTTCAGCGACGGCCGCGTCCCGGTCCTCCGCCCGGTGCTCGGCCCGGGCGGACTGCGCTACCCGGTCCCCGTCGAGGAGTTCGACCTCACCCGCATCCAGCTCGACAGCGGGGCGGGCTCGCTGACCACCGCCGGACCGCAGGTCCTGCTGTGCACCGAGGGCCAGGCCGTCTTCTCCGCGGCGGACGGCGAGCTGGTCCTGGAGCGGGGCCAGTCGGCGTTCGTCCCGGCCGGTGAGCCGGTCAGCGCCCGCGGGCCCGCCGTCCTCTACCGCACGACGACCAACCTCGGCTGAGGCCCGCCGCCCGGCACGGGCGTGTCGCCGCCGCGCCGCCGCGGTCGCCGCCTAGCGTCGACTCTCCGTCCACCCGGGGAGTCGCGTGTCCGTCCGCTCCACCACCGTGCGGCGGCGGGTCGCCGCCGCTGCCCTGTCGCTGACCCTGGCCGGCGTCGTCGGCGGGTGCGCGTCCTTCGAGCAGACCCTGTCCGCGGGCGCGACCGCTGACGCGCCGTCGGGCTCCGCGCTGGCCGCGCTCGGCGGGATCGAGGTCAAGGGCCGCGCGCCGCAGACCGGCTACGACCGGGAGCTGTTCGGCGCGGGCTGGGTGGACACCGATCGCAACGGCTGCGACACCCGCAACGACGTGCTCGCCCGGGACCTCACCGGCGAGACGTTCCGGCCGGGCACCCGGGACTGCGTCGTCCTCACCGGCACCCTCGCCGACCCCTACTCGGGGCGCACGATCGCCTTCCAGCGCGGTGAGGGCACCAGCGAGGACGTGCAGATCGACCACGTCGTCGCGCTGTCGGACGCCTGGCAGAAGGGCGCGCAGCAGTGGGACGCCGACCAGCGCGCCGCCTTCGCCAACGACCCGCTGAACCTGCTCGCCGTCGACGGGCCGCTGAACATG
Organism: Geodermatophilus sabuli; assembly: GCF_010686765.1. Lineage (GTDB taxonomy): Bacteria > Actinomycetota > Actinomycetes > Mycobacteriales > Geodermatophilaceae > Geodermatophilus > Geodermatophilus sabuli_A. Next base: position 30,631 of record NZ_JAAGWF010000007.1, read on the forward strand.
CAGAAGGGGGACGGCGACGCCGCGACCTGGCTGCCGCCGGCCACCGGCTACCGGTGCGCCTACGTCGCCCGGCAGGTCGCCGTGAAGGCCGGCTACGGGTTGTGGATGACGACCGCCGAGCGCGACGCCGTCGCCTCCGTGCTCGCCGGCTGCCCGGACGAGCCCCTGCCTGACGGCTCCAGCGCGCCGGCGGGTTCCCCGGTCGTCCCGGCGTCGGCGCCGTTTGCCGACTGCACCGCCGTGCGGGCCGCCGGTGCCGCACCGATCCGGGTCGGCGAGCCCGGCTGGGACACCGCGTTCGACGGCGACGGGGACGGCGTCGGCTGCGAGTGATCGGGCCGGCTCCGGCCGCCGCGTATCCTGGACACCGGCACGAGCCCCGCCGAAGCCTCGGCATGCTCGCTCGAATCCGCAGACCGCCGAGCCGGCCCCGTCGCGCCCTCTGCGCACCGGCCGGTCCCGCCCCCTGGAGCGACATGACCGCCAGCACCGGCACCACCCTGACCGACGCCGACTTCAAGGTCGCCGACCTCTCCCTCGCCGGCTTCGGCCGCAAGGAGATCCAGCTCGCCGAGCACGAGATGCCCGGCCTCATGGCCCTGCGCGAGGAGTACGGCGCCGCGCAGCCGCTCGCCGGCGCCCGGGTCGCGGGCTCGCTGCACATGACCGTGCAGACCGCCGTCCTCATCGAGACGCTCACCGCGCTGGGCGCCGACGTCCGCTGGGTCAGCTGCAACATCTTCTCCACCCAGGACCACGCCGCCGCGGCGATCGTGGTCGGCGACGGCACGGCCGAGCAGCCCACCGGCGTGCCGGTGTTCGCGTGGAAGGGCGAGTCGCTGGAGGAGTACTGGTGGTGCACCCAGCGGCTGTTCGAGTTCCGCGACGAGGCCGGCGAGGTCGTCGGCCCGAACATGCTGCTGGACGACGGCGGCGACGCCACGCTGCTGGTGCACCTGGGCACCCGCTTCGAGGCCGAGGGCGCCGTCCCTGACGACGTCGACGCCTACTCCGACGAGTACAAGGTCATCCTCGGCGTGCTGCGCGCCAGCCTGACCGAGGACCCGCAGCGCTGGACCCGCATCGGCCAGGGCATCGCCGGCGTCACCGAGGAGACCACGACCGGCGTCCTGCGCCTCTACGAGCTCGCCCGTGAGGGCCGGCTGCTGTTCCCGGCGATCAACGTCAACGACTCGGTCACCAAGAGCAAGTTCGACAACCTCTACGGCTGCCGCCACTCGCTGATCGACGGCATCAACCGGGCCACGGACGTGATGATCGGCGGCAAGGTCGCCGTCGTCTGCGGCTACGGCGACGTCGGCAAGGGCTGCGCCGAGTCGCTGCGCGGCCAGGGCGCCCGCGTGATCGTCACCGAGATCGACCCGATCTGCGCGCTGCAGGCGGCCATGCACGGCTACGAGGTGACCACCCTCGACGAGGTCATCGGCAAGGCCGACATCATCATCACGGCCACCGGGAACAAGGACATCATCTCCGCCGAGCAGCTCGGGAAGACCAAGCACCAGGCGATCATCGGGAACATCGGCCACTTCGACAACGAGATCGACATCGCCGGGCTGGCCCGCACCCCGGGCGTCGAGCGGACCACGATCAAGCCGCAGGTGGACGAGTGGCGGTTCGCCGACGGCCACACGATCATCGTGCTCTCCGAGGGCCGGTTGCTGAACCTGGGCAACGCGACCGGGCACCCCAGCTTCGTCATGAGCGCCTCGTTCTCCAACCAGGTGCTGGCCCAGATCGAGCTGTGGACCAACCGGTCGGCCTACGAGGGGCAGCAGCCCGGCGTCACCGTGCTGCCGAAGAAGCTCGACGAGCACGTGGCGCGGCTGCACCTCGACGCGCTGGGCGTCAAGCTCACCGAGCTGTCGAAGGTGCAGGCCGACTACCTCGGCGTCCCGGTCGAGGGCCCCTTCAAGAGCGACCACTACCGCTACTGAGAGGACCCGCCTGCCCCACCGCTCGCGAGCTCGCGGCGGGACCCTGCAGGCGGGCCTGACCGCTGCCCCCACCCTGCGCAGGCTCAGGGTGGGGCCCTGCAGCGGGGCCGTTCCACCCCCTCGCGAGGTGGGACTCCCGGCGCCGGGGGTCCCACCTGCGGTGGGCGCCGCGGGGCCTCACCCGGGCGGGTGGGCCATCTTTCGTCCCGAGCAGCGCAGAATGGGCGCCGTGCCACCCACCGCCCCGCAGAACGGGTCCAGCCGCGGCCGAGTCCTGGTCGTCGACGACGACGCCGCCCTCGCCGAGATGCTCGGCATCGTGCTCCGCCGAGAGGGCTACGAACCGGCGTTCGTCTCCGACGGCAACCGCGCCCTGGGCGTCTTCCAGCAGACCCGCCCCGACATCGTGTTGCTCGACCTCATGCTGCCCGGCCGCAACGGCCTGCAGATCTGCCAGGACATCCGGACCCAGTCGACGGTGCCCATCGTCATGCTCACCGCCAAGGGCGACACGATCGACGTCGTCCAGGGGCTGGAGGCCGGCGCCGACGACTACGTCACCAAGCCGTTCAAGCCGGTCGAGCTGGTCGCCCGGGTGCGGGCGCAGCTGCGCCGCGGGGAGACCGGACAGGCGGAGAACCTCGCGATCGGCGACGTGCAGATCGACGTCCCGGCCCACCAGGTCACCCGGGACGGCGTCGCCGTCGCGCTGACGCCGCTGGAGTTCGACCTCCTCGTGGCGCTGGCCCGCAAGCCGCGCCAGGTGTTCACCCGCGAGCTCCTGCTCGAGCAGGTCTGGGGATACCGGCACGCCGCCGACACCCGGCTGGTCAACGTCCACGTGCAGCGGCTGCGCGCCAAGATCGAGCGGGACCCCGAGCGGCCGGAGATCGTGCTGACCGTCCGGGGGGTCGGGTACAAGGCGGGGCCACCGTGACCGAGCTCGCGACGCCGCGCGAGCTGACCGCGACCGCGGCCGCCTGAGGTGACCGCCCGGCCCGCGCCGCCCGAGGTCGTCGCCGAGCCCACCGGCGCGACCTCGGCCTCCACCGTGTCCTCCGGGGTGGTGGCACCGTCCGCGGCTCCCCCCACGGCGCGGCGGGCGCCGTCCACCGGAGGGGGATCGCTGCGCCGCGACCTGCGCCGCCGGGCGGTCCGTACCCGCCGGGTGGCGCGGCGGCTCGCCGGGCAGGCGGTGCACGCCTGGCGCTCGTCGCTGCACGTGCGCATCGGGGCGATCACCATGCTCGTCGCCGGCACCGTGGTGGTGATCGTCAGCATGGTGCTGTTCAGCCAGATCCGGGAGCAGCTGCTGTCGGTCAAGGAGCGGGCCGCGGTCGACCAGGTCCAGGCCGGGGTCCTGTACGCGCAGACCGAGGTGGCGGGCATCGCCTCCGGTGACGCGGCCAGCGTGCGGTCGACGCTGGACCGCACGGTCCGGCAACTGCAGGAGCGCGGCGGCGCGGCCGGCGACTTCGACGTCGTCATGATCTACCGCACCGGCGACACCGAGCGCCCCCCGGCCACCAGCCGGCGCTACATCTACCCGGCCATCCCCACCGACCTCCGCGCGGACGTCGGTGCCGGCGGCCAGTCCTACCAGTACGCGATGGTGCCCAACGACGCCAACGAGCCGAGACCGACCCTGCTGGTCGGCTCGCCGGTACCCACCGACGCCGCGGGTGCCGAGCGGATCGAGCTGTACTACGCCTTCCCGCTGGACCAGGAGGCGGAGAGCCTGTCGCTGATCCGCAGCACGGTGGTGATCAGCGGCATCGCCCTCACCCTGTTCGTCGTCGGCATCGGCGTCCTGGTGACCCGGCTGGTGGTCGATCCGGTGCGCCGGGCCGCCGGCACCGCGCAGCGGCTGGCCGAGGGGCAGCTCGAGGAGCGGATGACCGTGCGCGGGGAGGACGACCTCGCCCGGCTGGCCACGAGCTTCAACGCGATGGCCGACAGCCTGCAGCGGCAGATCACCCAGCTGGAGGGGCTGAGCCAGCTCCAGCAGCGGTTCACCTCCGACGTCTCGCACGAGCTGCGGACGCCGCTGACCACCGTGCAGATGGCCGCCGAGATCCTGTACGAGTCCCGCGAGGACTTCCCGCCGCACGTGGCGCGGTCGGCGGAGCTGCTGCACACCGAGCTCGACCGGTTCGAGTCACTGCTCACCGACCTGCTCGAGATCAGCCGGTACGACGCCGGGGCGGCCGTCCTCGACTGGGAGGCGACCGACCTCGGGGCGCTGGTCGGGCGGGTCACCGCGGGGATGTCCGCGCTGGCCGAGCGGCACGGCTGCACCCTGACCGTGCATGGTCCGCGCGAGGACGTCATCGCCGAGGTGGACTCCCGGCGGGTGGAGCGGATCCTGCGCAACCTGGTCGGCAACGCCATCGAGCACGGCACGGGCCGGCCGGTGGAGGTCACCTGGGCGGCCAACCGGACGGCGGCGGCGGTCACCGTCCGGGACCACGGCGTGGGGCTGACCTCGGCGGAGGCCCAGCACGTCTTCGACCGGTTCTGGCGGGCCGATCCGTCGCGGGTGCGCACGGTCGGCGGGAGTGGGCTGGGGCTCTCGATCAGCCTCGAGGACGCGCGCTTGCACGGCGGCTGGTTGCAGGTGTGGGGCCAGCCGGGCGCCGGTGCGCAGTTCCGGCTCACCCTGCCGCTCACCGCGGGAGCGGACCTGACCAGCTCGCCGCTGCCGTTGCGGCCGGCGATCACCCGGCGTCCCCGGGCAGCCCGGTGAGGTCGCGCGCGGCGGTGCCGGGGCGGGGGGCCCGTCGCCGGGTCGCCGTCCTGGCCGCGGTGCTGCTCGTGGTGCTGTCGGCGTGCTCCACGGTGCCGACCAGCTCGCCGACGGTGCAGATCACCCAGGCGCCGACCCGGCCCGACGGCGCGGTCGGCATCGAGCCGCTGCCGCCGCCGTCGGGCGTGACCCCCGACGACGTCGTGCGCGGGTTCCTCGACGCCGCCGCGAGCTCGGTCCCGGGGCACCCGGTGGCCCGCGAGCACCTGGCGCCCGAGCCGGCGCGGGTGTGGTCGGACGAGTCGGGCATCACGGTGCTCGGGCAGGACTACGCCACGGTGACCACCGACTCCGGGTCGGTGGAGGTCACGGCCAGCGTGGTGGGCACCATCGACCAGCGGGGCGTGTTCACCGTGGGAGGGGAGGAGCTCTTCACCTACGAGTTCACCCTCCAGCAGGTGGAGGCCGAGTGGCGGATCACCAACCCGCCGGACGGACTGCTGATCCTGCAACCGGACTTCGAGCGGCTCTACGAGCGGCGCGACCTGTACTTCATCGACCCCACCGGCCGCCGGGTCGTCCCCGACCCCCGCTACCTGATCGGCGGCGACGCCCAGCCCACGGTGCTCGTCGAGCGCCTGCTCGGCGGGCCGTCGTCGACGCTGGCGGCCGGCGTCGGCAACCGGCTGGCCGGCACCACCCTGAACAGCACGGTCACCGTCTCCGCCCAGACCGTGACCGTCGACCTGGCCGGGCTGGCCGACCGGCCACCGGCCGAGCTCGCCGAGCTCTGCGCGCAGCTGGTGTGGACCCTCCGGCCGCTGGCCCGGTCGGTGGCGATCCGCGCCGACGGCGCGTCGCTGGACCTCGAGGGCGTCCCGGCCGTGCAGACCATCGACGACTGGACGGCGTTCGGTCCCGACGCCGTGCCGGTGGACGCCGTGGGGCACTTCGTCGACGCAGGGGCCCTCCGGACCGTCGCGGGCGAGCCCGCCCCGGGCCCGGCCGGTGCCGGCGCCTACGGGCTCACGGCCGCCGCGGTCTCCGCCGACGCCCGCACCGGCGAGCTGACGGACATGGTCGGCTCGGTGGTCCGCGACGGGCAGACCACGCTGCTGTCGGGCGCCTACGGCGGTGACCTGGTGCCGGTGCTCAGCGGCGCGACCCTGAGCGCGCCGACCGTCGCCGCCACCCGCCGGGAGTTCTGGGTGGTCCGGGACGGGTCGGCGGTGGTGCGGGTGCCCGCGGAGGGCCAGGCCCAGGCGGTCATCGCCCCCACCCTCCCGGGCCCGGGCCGGGCGACCGTGCTGCAGCTGTCGCCCGACGGCGTGCGGGCCGCGGTCGTGCTGGAGGACGCGCAGGGGGCGAGCCTGTTCGTCGGGACGGTGGTGCGGTCCGACGAGGGCCCCGTCGCGCTGCGGGACCTCCGCGAGGTCGCGCCGACGCTGACCCGTGTCGTGGACGTGGCCTGGCGGACGGCCGGCAGCCTGCTCGTCCTGGCCGGCGACGCCGACGAGGGCCGGATCGAGCCGTACTCGCTGGGTGTGGACGGCTGGGGGCTCACCGACGTGCCGACGTCCGGGCTGCCCAGCCAGCCGACCGGGGTGGCGGCCGCGCCCGGCCGCCCGGCGCTGGTCAGCGCCGACGGCACCATCTGGCAGCTCGCCGGGGGCACCTGGGTGACCCTGCTCCGGGGGCAGCAGCCGCTGCCGGGCAACGAGCCGTTCTACCCGATGTGACCGGACGTCCCCCCTCACCCCTCACCCGCTCGGGCTGGGACTGCGCACGAGGCCGCGACCGGCCGTCCACAAGCCGCGTCGCGTCCTGAGCGGTCTCGCGGTGGAACGGCGACGCTGGCGGGATGGACGGCGGCCTGCTCGCGGCGCTGGCCGACCTGGTGCTGCCCCGCACCTGCGCGGGCTGCGAGCTCCCCGGCCCGGCGCTCTGCCGGCGGTGCGCCCGCCTGTTCGCCGTCCCGCTCCTGGCCCAGCCGCGGCGCTTCCCGCTCGGCTTCCCCCCGACGGTCGCCGCCGGCCGCTACGACGGCCCGGTGCGCCCGGCCGTCAACGCCTTCAAGGAGCGCGGTCGCGCCGAGCTGGCCCGCCCCCTGGGCGCGGCGCTGGCCCTGGCGGTGGCCGGCGTCCTGACGGGGCTCTCCGGATCGCCGGGGCCGGTGCGGCTGGTGCCCGTCCCCAGTGGCGCCGCCGCCCTGCGCGCCCGGGGCCGGGACCACGTCCGTGAGCTGACCGCCCGCGCCGTCGCCGACCTCCGCGCGGCCGGCGTGCCGGCCGCCGAGGCGCGGCTGCTGCGGCGCACCGGCCGCGCCCAGGACTCCGCGGGGCTGTCCGCGGCCGAGCGGCGGGCCAACCTGGCGGGCACCTTCGCGCTCGCCGGCGGCCACCGCCGGCCGGCCGCGGGCGGCGTGCTCGTCGTGGTCGACGACGTCGTCACCAGCGGTGCGACGCTCACCGAGGCCGCCGCCGTGCTGGCCTCCGCGGCCGGTCCGCACGATCCGCCGGTGCTGGCGGCGGTGGTGGCCGCGACCCCCCGACGAGCCGGTCCACCACCCGCCACCGGGGCTCGGTGACCGGGCCACGGGGGACGACGGCGTCGACTGTCGGTACCCCCGGACGGCGACTAGCGTGGACTCGATCACAGCCCGCTCAATCGGGAGGTCTCATGGAGATCGTGGTCCGCGGCCGCAACGTCGAAGTCCCCGAGCACTACCGGCAGCACGTCGAGGACAAGGTCGGCCAACTCGACCGCTTCGACGGCAAACTCAAACTGATCCGGATCGACGTGGAGCTGTTCCACGAGAAGAACCCCCGCCAGTCCTCGCAGTGCCAGCGGGTGGAGATCACCCTGCGCGGCAAGGGACCCGTCGTCCGGGCCGAGGCGAGCGCCCCCGACTTCTACGCGGCGCTCGACCTGGCCGCCGGGAAGCTCGACAACCGGCTGCGCAGGGCCGCCGACCGGCGCCGCGTGCACCACGGTCGCCGCACGCCGGCCAGCGTCCGGGTCGGTGGAGGTGCGGAGCTGGAGTCGCTGGAGGCGCCCCAGCAGGAGTCGTCGCCGTCCGAGGGCCCGCTGGTCACCGACCTCGACGAGCACCTGCCCGGCCAGATCGTGCGAGAGAAGCACCACCCGGCCACGCCCATGACCGTCGACCAGGCGCTCCACGAGATGGAGCTCGTCGGTCACGACTTCTTCCTCTTCCAGTGTGCCGACACCGGTCGCCCGACGGTCGTCTACCGACGGCACGCGTACGACTACGGCCTCATCCGCCTGGTCGACACCCCGATGGACGGCGCTGCCTCCGCCGCCCAGACACCCGCCCAGCCCGCGGCGGCCCCCCTCTGACCACGGCGGGGGTGGGGACGCGCGACCGCGTCCCCACCCCCGCTCACCCTCCGCCCAGCCGGCCGAACAGGACCGCATCGCTGCGGGAGCCGTCCCGGTAGGGCAGGCACGAGCGCACGACGCCCTCCCGTCGGAACCCGGCCCGCTCCGCGACCGCCTGCGAGGCGGTGTTGTCGACGTCGGTGAACAGGTGCACCCGCGGCGCCCCGTGGGTGAACGCCCAGTCCGCCAGCGCACGGGCGGCCTCAGCCGCGAAGCCCCGGCCGCGCGCCCACGGCGCCACCCAGTAGCCGATCTCGGGGCCCAGCCGGCCGTCGCGCAGGTGCAGGCCGCCCGAGCCGACGAGCTCCCCGTCGGCCTCGAGGACGACCGGCATGCCCCGGCCCTCGACCCGCTCCGCAGGCGAGACCTGCGTCACGAACGCCCGCGCGTCGGCGCGGGTGTAGGGCACCGGCAGCGCGCCGATCCAGCGCTGGATGTCCGGGTCCTGGCAGGCCCGCAGGACGGCCTCCTCGTCGTCCGGGCGGTGCGGGCGCAGCACCAGCCGCGTGCTGCGCACGACCGCGCTGGTCAGGTCGACGCCGTTCAGTGAGAAGACCCCGGCCCCCTTCCCGCTCGCACGCTCGCGGCGAGGCTCTGGCCGGGGCCGTGGAGTCGATGGCATGCAGCGATGGTCACGCGTTGCCCAGCACCCGGTCGACCGAGATCTCGATGACCACGCGGGCGGGGTTCTCCCGCGGCCGGCGGTAGCGGGCGGCGTAGCGCTCCTCGGCGTCGGCGACCGACGCGGGGTCCGTCCGCACGACCGCCGTCCCCTCGAGGGTCACCCAGCGGCGGCCGTCGACCTGGCAGACGGCCACCCGTGACCGCCCGTCGCGCACGTGCCGGGCCTTGGCCGACGTCCCGGAGGTGATCACCCGGGCGGTGCAGGTCGCGGCGTCGTAGGTCACCCCGACCGGGACGACGTGCGGGGTGCCGTCGCCACGCATCGTCGTGAGCGTGGCCAGGTGACGTTCGGTGAGGAAGGTGAGGAAGCCGGGGCCGAGGGTGCCGGGGTCGTGGGCCACCGGGCGATTGTGCGTGGCGGCCGCGGAGCCCGCCGGGCCGAGCCGCCTACGCTGGGGTCGTGGTGTTCTCGAAGATCCTGCGAGCCGGTGAGGGCAAGCTCCTCCGACGACTGAACAAGATCGCCGACGCGGTCGAGTCCCTCGCCGATGACGTCGTCGACCTCACGGACGCCGAGCTGCGGGCCAAGACCGACGAGTTCAAGGAGCGGGTGGCCGACGGGGAGTCCCTCGACCAGCTCCTGCCCGAGGCCTTCGCCGTCGTCCGTGAAGCGGCCACCCGCACCCTGGGTCAGCGGCACTTCCGCGTCCAGATCATGGGCGGGGCGGCGCTGCACCTGGGCAACATCGCGGAGATGCGCACCGGTGAGGGCAAGACGCTCACCGGCGTCCTGCCGGCCTACCTCAACGCGCTGACCGGCGACGGCGTGCACATCGTGACGGTCAACGACTACCTGGCCCAGCGCGACGCGGAGCAGATGGGCCGGGTGCACCGCTTCCTCGGTCTCTCGGTCGGCACGATCCTGTCCGGCGAGCGGCCGGCGCACCGCCGCGAGCAGTACGCCTGCGACATCACCTACGGCACGAACAACGAGTTCGGCTTCGACTACCTGCGCGACAACATGGCCTGGAGCAAGGCCGACCTGGTGCAGCGCGGGCACCACTACGCGATCGTCGACGAGGTCGACTCGATCCTCATCGACGAGGCCCGCACCCCGCTGATCATCAGCGGCCCGGCCGAGTCCGCCGGCAAGTGGTACACGGAGTTCGGGCGGATCGTGCCGCTGATGAAGCGGGACGTCCACTACGAGGTGGAGGAGGCCAAGCGCACGGTCGCCGTCACCGAGGAGGGCGTCGAGTTCGTCGAGGACCAGCTCGGCATCGAGAACCTCTACGAGGCGGTCAACTCCCCGCTGATCAGCTACCTGAACAACGCGCTGAAGGCCAAGGAGCTCTACCACCGCGACCAGCAGTACATCGTCAGCAACGGCGAGGTGCTCATCGTCGACGAGTTCACCGGTCGCGTGCTGTCGGGCCGGCGCTACAACGAGGGCATGCACCAGGCCATCGAGGCCAAGGAGAGGGTGCAGATCAAGGACGAGAACCAGACCCTCGCCACGATCACGCTGCAGAACTACTTCCGGCTCTACGAGAAGCTGTCCGGGATGACCGGCACGGCCCAGACCGAGGCCGCCGAGCTCCACCAGACCTACAAGCTGGGCGTCGTCCCCATCCCGACCAACCGGCCGATGATCCGCGACGACCGCTCCGACGTCATCTACAAGACGGAGAAGGCCAAGTACGACGCGGTCATCGACGACATCGCCGGCCGGCACGAGGCCGGCCAGCCGGTGCTCGTGGGGACGGCGAGCGTCGAGAAGTCCGAGATCCTCGACAAGCTGCTGCTGCGCCGAGGTATCCAGCACGAGGTCCTCAACGCGAAGAACCACGCGCGTGAGGCGCACATCATCGCCCAGGCCGGGCGGCTGGGCTCGGTCACCGTGGCCACCAACATGGCCGGTCGCGGTACCGACATCCAGCTCGGCGGCAACCCGGAGTTCATCGCCGACGAGGAGCTGCGCGCCCGCGGCCTGTCGCCGGCGGAGACGCCGGAGGAGTACGAGGCCGCCTGGGACGACGCGCTCCGCACGGCCAAGGAGCAGGTCAAGGCCGAACACGAGCAGGTCGTCGACGCCGGCGGGCTCTACGTGCTGGGCACCGAGCGGCACGAGAGCCGGCGCATCGACAACCAGCTGCGCGGTCGTTCCGGACGTCAGGGCGACCCGGGCGAGTCGCGGTTCTACCTGTCCCTCGGCGACGACCTGATGCGCCGGTTCAACGGCCCGATGCTCGAGTCGATGATGAACACCCTGCGCGTGCCCGACGACCAGCCGATCGAGTCGAAGATGGTCAGCCGGGCGATCCTGTCGGCGCAGACGCAGGTCGAGCAGCAGAACTTCGAGGTCCGCAAGGACGTCCTCAAGTACGACGAGGTGCTCAACCGGCAGCGCACCGTCATCTACGACGAGCGGCGCAAGGTGCTCGACGGCGAGGACCTGCACGAGCAGGTGCAGGCCATGGTCGACGACGTCGTCGGGGCCTACGTGGACGGCGCCACCGAGACCGGCTACGCCGAGGACTGGGACCTCGAGCAGCTGTGGGCCGGCCTCAAGGCGCTGTACCCCGTCGCCCTGGACCGGGCGGAGCTGCTCGACCGGGTGGCCGACGGGGAGCAGGCCGCGCTGACCGCCGACGTGCTCAAGGCCGAGCTGATCGGCGACGTCCACCGCGCCTACGAGGAGCGCGAGGAGAGCCTGGGCTCGGAGGTCATGCGCGAGCTCGAGCGGCGGGTGCTGCTCTCGGTGCTGGACCGCAAGTGGCGCGAGCACCTCTACGAGATGGACTACCTGCGGGCCGGCATCCACCTGCGCGCGATGGCCAACCGCGACCCGGTCGTGGAGTACCAGCGCGAGGGCTACGACATGTTCAACCAGATGCTCGACGGCATCAAGGAGGAGTCGGTCGGCTTCCTGTTCAACCTGGAGGTCAAGACCAAGGCGCAGCAGGAGGCCGAGGCCCAGGCCAAGCAGGCCGACGCGGAGGCCAAGGCGCTCGCCGCCGCCCAGGAGGGGACGGCGCGGGTGCTGGCCCGCCAGGCCGCGGCGGCCCGGACGGCGACCCCGCCGGCTCCCGCCCCGGCTGCGGCTCCCCCGGCGCGTGCCGCGGCGGCACCGGCGCCCTCCGACGGGAACGGGTCGGCGGCTGCTGCGCCGGCGGCTCCGGCTGCCCCGGCGCCCGCGCCGTCGCTGGCCAAGGCCCCGACGGCCCGCCGGTCGGGGACGTCGACTCCGGTGCAGCCCAGCCCGGCCGCGGCACAGGCCGCCCCGGTGGTCGAGGAGCCGTCGGTGTCCGGCACCGGGCCGGAGCTCGCGGTCAAGGGCCTCGACGAGCCGCGCCGGTCCGACGAGCAGCTGAGCTACTCGGCTCCCAGCCTGGACGCCTCTGCCAAGGAGAGCGGCTCGGCGAAGGCAGCGAAGACGGCGACGGTCACCGGCACCAAGGAGCCGGCCCGCAACGCCCCGTGCCCGTGCGGCTCGGGTCGGAAGTACAAGCAGTGCCACGGCGTCGCGCGCTGACAGAGGACCCTGCCTCTCCTCGGCTCGGGACGAGCCCGCGCACGGAGCCATGACAGCGCCCCCGCCGACCTCCTCGGCGGGGGCGCTGTCGTTCCCGGATCAGCCGATCTGCAGGGCCGTGCAGCGCCACCGTCCGTCGATGCCCTCCAAGCGGGCGGCCACCGCGTGCGCGCGGCCCGACCGCCGGGCCACGGCGCTGACCTCCGCCACACCGTCGACCGGCTCGCAGACGTGCACCGCACCCAGCAGCAGCGGCGTGGTGCCGCCGGCGCACCAGCGGGGGCGGCGGCCACGGGTCAGCGCGGCGTAGACCCCGACCGAGGTCAGTGGCTGCACCTGGGACAGCGGACGGCGCCCCGCCAGCGCCTCGAGGGTGAGGGTGAGCAGCCGCCGGCCGGCCACGCGGGGGTCCGGCAGATCCGCGCGTCCCGACCAGGCCGGACCGAAGCCGGCGGGGAAGTCGTCCGAGGGGCCGGGCTGGGGGCGCGGCCGAGGCCCGGGCCGGTGCGCGGGGCGCGGAACGGCGACGCCCGGGCGGACCAACTGCAGCGGGCCCTCGTCCAGCGGCGGCTGCGGAGTGGGGACGACGACCAGCCGCAGCGTGGCGGTGGTGAGTGGCTGCGCGACAGTCGGCCCTTCGGTGGAGGAGACGGTGGCGGGCATCGGGTGCTCCGGGTTCTGTCGGTGCGGGAGGGGATCGGGACGCGGGGCGGTCACGGCGCCGCCTCCGGCGGCGGGCGCAGCACCTGACCGGGGAGCAGGACGTCGGGGTCGGGCCCGATGACCGACCTGTTGGCCGCCCACCACGCCTGCACCGCCCGGGCGACCTCAGCGTCGGAGGGCTCTGCACCGGAGCGGCTGCGCACGTCGCCGGCGGCGATCTCCCACAGGCACTCGCCCCGCAGGACGACGTGGTCTCCGGGATCGCGGCGTGGCCAGTCGGCGACCCCGCCGGGCGAGGAGGGGACGGGCGCCGGAGCGGCCGCCGCGGAGGGGGCGGGCTCGGGCGCGGCGGTCGCCGGTGCCGGCGTGGCGGCCGCGGGACCGGGTGTCGGCGTGGCCGCCGCGGTGGGGCCTGGTGCGGGCGTGGCGGTCGCGGGGAACGGCCAGTCGGCCACGGGCCTCTCCGCCGCTGCGGAGGTGAGCGCCACCGTGACGGGGGGCGGAGGCGCCGACGCACAGCCGGCCACCAGTGGCCCTCCGGCGAGCCCCACGCCCAGGGCGATCGCGGCGGCGCGCCGGGCTCCTGCCGGCAGCACGAGCCGGGCGGAGGTCCGGGCCAGGGCGCCGGTGCTGCCGGGGAGCGCGGCGAGGGCGGTGAGCAGCAGCCCGACTGCGCCCCATGCCCAGGTGAGCCACGCGAGCACGGCGACGCCGCTGAGGAGGAGGGTCTCGGCGCCGGCGGTCTCCGCGGCGCGCTGCAGATCCCACCCGGTGTCGGTGGACCAGGACAGGTCGGGGGTGACCGCGACCAAGGCAGCCGCGGTGCCGGCCATGGCCGCCGTGGTCACCAGCAGGCGACGTGTCGACATGTCCCCTCCTCGACTCGATCGGGTCTAACGAGACTAAAGCAATCAAATGCACGCGAATGCAAGTGAACCTGTGGAACTAGGCTGGGGTGGAGGAGGTGCCGGATGCGCTGGGAGCAGTTGTTCGCCGATCTGCAGGCCGAGTTCGACGAGGCCGAGGCGGCCGCCGAGCGCGGAGAGCTGGGCTCGCGACGCCGCGCGGAGGCAGGAACGGTCCGGCTGGCCGAGCGGCTCGGGGGTTCGGTGGGCCGGCCGGTCCGGCTGCGGTGCGGCCCGGCCGGCGAGGTCGCGGGTGTGCTCACGGCGACGGGGCCGGACTGGGTGCTGCTCGCCGGCAGCGGTTCCCGCGACCTCCTGGTGTCGATCGGTGCGGTCGACTCGGTGGCCGGGCTCAGCCGACTCACCGCTCCGCCGGAGGCGGCGGGAGCGGTGCGGGCGCGCCTGGACCTGCGGTGGGCGCTGCGTGCGCTGGTGCGTGACCGGAGCGCCGTCCAGGTGGTGGTCTCGGACGGATCGGTGCACGTCGGGACCCTGGACGCCGTCGGCGCGGACTACGTCGACCTGGCCGAGCACGACGCGGACCAGCCGCGGCGGGCAGGGGCGGTGCGCGGCGTGCGCGCGATCGCCCTCCGCGCCGTGGCGGTCGTCCGGACGCTGGCGCCCGGTCTGGACTGAGCCGCCGGCCAGCGGCCGGTCGCGCGCGTGCCGTTCCGGCCGCGCGGGTCAGCCGGGCTCGGCCGCCGTCGGCTGCTCGGGGACGGCGGGCTGCGCGGGGACGGTGCCCGCCCGCGCCTCCGCGTACTTCTGCTGGATGAAGCGCTCGAGCTCGTCGACCTCGACACGCCACTGGCCGCGGCCGCCGATCTGGATGGCGATGAGCTCCTTGCGGCGGACCAGCGCGTACGCCTGCGACCACGAGACGTTGAGGATCTCGGCGACGTCGTCGAGGGTCAGGAAGCGCGGTGTGGGCATCGAGGGTCTCCGTCCGGTCCCCGACAGTCTGGCAGCCCCGTCCGGGTGGCATCCCCGCCGTCCACACCCGAACGTGTGGACAGCGACTGCGGGCAACTGCGCCCATGTCGCATCATCGGCGTCCGACCGTGGCGGAACGAGACGCGACGGGGCATCCGCAGAACGGAGGACCGCTGGCTGTGAGCGCCACGCGCACCGCCCCGACCCCTCCGGCGGTTGCCGCCGATCCGCCCGGACCGGTGCCGCGACGGACCCGGCCGCCCGGGTGGCTGGACCTCCGGCTGGTGCTGGGTGTGCTGCTCGTGCTCGGCTCGGTGCTGCTCGGGGCCCGCGTGGTGACCGCAGCGGATGCCACCGTCCCGGTCTGGTCCGCCACGGCCGACCTCGCGGCGGGGACGGTGCTCACGGCTGCGGACCTCGTCGCCGTCGAGGTGCGGCTGGACGACGCGGCCGGCGCCTACCTGGCCACCAGCACCCGGCCGGAGGGCCGCACCCTCGCCCGCACGGTCGGCGCGGGTGAACTGGTCCCGCGCTCGGCCCTGGAGGAGCCGGCCGAGCTGGTGTCCCTGGCCCTGCCGGTCCAGGCCGGCTTCGTCCCGCCGGCCCTCACCCGCGGTCAGGTGGTGGACGTCTACGCCGTGGGTGATCCCGCGACCGGCGCGGTGGGTGCGGTCGGGGAGAGCGTGTCGCTGGTGGTCGCCGCGGCTCCCGTCCAGGCTGTCTCGGGTCGTTCGGAGGGCGTGCTGTCCACGGCGACGACGACCGTGCAGGTGGTCGTCTCGGTGGCGGCCGACCGGGCTCCGGCCGTCCTCGGGGCGATCGCCGGCCGGCCACTGGTGGTCGTCGTGCACGAGTCGGTGGACGGCGCCGGTGGCGGTTCGGCGCCTGGTACCGGGGCCCCGGGCTCACCCGCGTCCCCGCCGGCTCCGCCGGGACCAGCGGGCGGTGTGCCGGTGCCGGCCGACCCCGCCGTCCCCGGTGCTCCGGTCGTACCAGGACCTGAGGCGGTGCCGGGTCCCCCTGCAGCACCCGGGGGTGCCGCCGGCCCGGGGGCGGCGATCGTGCCCGGCGCCCCGGCGGAGCCGGTGCCCTGATGGCCCTGCAGGTCTTCACCGCGGTCACCGGAGCCGACTGGGAGTCGGTCCTGGTCGGGGCCCTGGACCGGGCCGACCACGGCGTCACCGTCGTCCGGCGGTGCGTGGACGTCTCGGAGCTGCTGGCGGCCGCCGCCACGGGCACCGGGCAGGCCGCCCTGCTCTCGGCCGACCTCCGGCGGCTGGACGCCGACGCGGTGGCCCGGCTGGCGGCCGCCGGTGTGGCGGTGGTCGGTGTCGTGGAGCCCGGGGACGACCGAGCCGCCGACCGGCTGCGGGCACTCGGCGTGGTCCGGGTGCTCGCCGTCGACGCCGAGCCGCACGCGATCGCGCAGGCACTGCGCGAGGCGGTGGCGGGCGGCGCACCCGCCGGGCGGGACATCGCCGACCCGCGGGCCGCCCTGCCCGCCGCGGACCCGCCCGGGTCGGCAGATGCGGACTCCTCCGGCAGCGGCCAGGTCGTGGCGGTGTGGGGCCCGACCGGCGCTCCGGGGCGGACGACGGTCGCGGTGGGCCTGGCCGACGAGGCGTCCCGGCTGGACGTGCGCACGCTGCTGGTGGACGCCGACGTCTACGGCGGGGTGGTCGCCCAGGTCCTGGGGTTGCTCGACGAGTCGCCGGGGTTGGCCGGCGCCGCGCGGCAGGCCGCGGCCGGCACCCTCGACGGGCCGGCGCTCGCCCGGCTGGCGTGGGCGGTGCGTCCGCGGTTGAGCGTCCTCACCGGGCTCGCGCGCGCCGACCGCTGGCCCGAGCTCCGCCCCTCCGGGGTCGCGGCCGTGCTCGAGGAGGCCCGCAGGTCGGCGGCGCTCACCGTGGTCGACTGCGCGTTCAACCTCGAGCAGGACGAGGAGCTGTCCTTCGACACCGCGGCGCCGCGCCGCAACGGCGTGACCCTCACCGTCCTCGAGGCGGCCGACACGGTGCTCTGCGTCAGCGGCGCGGATCCGGTGGCGTTGCAGCGGAGCATCCGGGCCCTGGCCGAACTGAGGGAGGTGCTGCCCGGCGTCGAGCCCGTGGTGGTGGTCAACCAGGTGCGCCGCGGGCCGGTCCCCGGCGACCCCGCACGGGAGATCGCCCAGGCTCTCGAACGGTTCACGGGGCGGGAGGCCGCCCACTTCCTGCCCGCGGACCGCCGGGCCACCGACGCGGCGCTGGCGGCCGGCCGGTCGCTGGCGGAGGTCGCTCCCGGGTCGCCCCTGCGGACCGGCCTGCGCGGCCTCGCGGCGGCGGTCGCCGGGGTGCCGGAGCCGGCGGCGGGCCGGCGGGGACGCGTCCGCCCGTGGTCCCGGGTGCCGGTGCCGGCGACCGGGTCGTAGCGTGGGGGCCCGATCGGGAGGAGACCGATGGTGGAGCGCCTGACCACCCTGGACGCGTCGTTCCTCTACCTGGAGAAGCCCGACAGCCCGATGCACGTCGCCGGGGTGCTGGTGCTCGAGGCGCCGCCCGGCGGTCTCGAGGCCATCGCGTCGCTGGTGCGGGCGCGGCTCCAGCTGGTGCCGCGGTACCGGCAGCGGGTCCTCGGGGTGCCCGGCCACCTCGCCGACCCGGTGTGGGCCGACGACCCGGACTTCGACGTCGACTACCACGTACGCCGGTCCGCGGTGCCCCGGCCGGGGACCGAGGCGCAGCTGCTGGACCTGGTCTCCCGCGTGACAGCGCGGCCGCTGGACCGCGCCCGCCCCCTGTGGGAGGTCTACCTGGTGGAGGGACTGGCCGACGGCCGGGTCGCGGTGGTCACCAAGACCCATCCCGCCCTGGTCGACCGGCTGGGCGCCGTGGAGATCGGTCAGGTGCTGCTCGACCCCTCGCCGGACGCTCCCACTCCGGCGCCCGACCGGTGGCGGCCGCGGCCGCTGCCGGGCCCGCTGGAGTTGGTCCGCGAGGCCGTCGAGGAGTACGTGCAGCGCCCGTCGGCGGTCGTGGAGGCCGCCCGGCACGCGGTGACCGACCTGCGTGCGACCGGCGGGCGGCTCACCGGCGCCGCCGGTGGCGTCCTGCGCACCGCGCGGTCCGCGCTCTTCCCGGCGCCGCACAGCCCGCTCAACTCCGCCAGCGGCAGCCAGCGCCGGGTGGCGGTCGCCCGGATCGACCTCGACGAGGTGAAGCGGGTCCGCAAGACCCACGGTGGGACGGTCAACGACGTCCTGCTCGCCGTGGTCGCCGGCGCCGCGAGGGACTGGCTGCTCTCGCGAGGCCAGGCGGTGCTCGGGTCGACCTCGGTGCGCGCGCTCGTGCCCCTCTCGGTCCAGGGAGAGGGTGAGGAGGCCCCGGGCAGCCGGGTGTCGAGCTACCTCGTGGACCTCCCGGTCGGTGAGCCGAACCCGCGGGTGCGGCTCGCGCGGCTGAGCTACGCCATGCGGGGGGTGAGCCAGCACGGTCGGTCGGTGGGCGCGGAGACGCTCGTCGCGCTCACCGGTTTCGCCCCGCCGACGCTGCACGCCCTCGGCGCGCGGGCGGCCCGCGGGCTCTCCCGCCGGATGTCGAACCTGGTGATCACGAACGTCCCCGGTCCGCAGCTGCCGCTGTACGCGGCGGGGGGTCGGATGCTGGAGGTCTACCCCGTCGTCCCGCTCGCTCCGGGGCAGGGGCTGTCGGTGGGCATCACCAGCTACGACGGCCGGGTCTTCTTCGGGCTGAACGCCGACCGGGACGCCGTCGGCGACGTCGACGTCCTGGCCGACCTGATCGAGCAGGAGATCGGGGTCCTCGTCGAGACCGCGGGCTGACCCGTCGCAGGCCGGCACCTGGAGACGGGGGGATACCGTCGCGCCGTCCACCAGCGAGAAGGAGCCATCCCGGTGCGCGTGTACCTCCCTGCGACGACGAGCGTCCTGCGGACGCTCGTGGACGACGGCCGCCTGGCCGGCCCGCTCACCGGTTTCGCCGTGACCCCGCGGCTGCGAGAGTTCTACGCGGTGAGCGAGGCCGAGGCCGACACGGAAGAGCTGGAGTACGCAGCGCTGCTCACCGCGGCCCGCGCGAGCCTGCGGCTGATCGACGTCGATCCGACCGCGGCCCGTCGTCGCGTGGTGGTGGCCGCGGACGTCGCCGACTCCGACGTCGCCGAGATCGAGGACCCGGATGCCGACCGCGGAGCCGTGCGGATCTCGGCCGACGTCGCGCTGCGCGCCGTCGCCAGCGCGCACATCGACGGCGCGGACGCCGAGGAGGACGTGCGAGCGGCAGTGGGCGTCGTCCTCGAGGCCGACCTGGGCAGCGAGGACGCCCAGTTCGTCGTCGACCAGGCCGAGGGCCACGAACTGGCCTGGTACGCCACACAGGAGATCGGCCCGGTGCTCGAGCTGCTCTGAGCCGGCGTCCGCGGCCGGGCTCACCCGGCGGCCTCCGCCGACCCGGTGCGCGGACCGCCGGCACCGGCTGGTGCGCGGCGTGCGACCTGCACCCGCTGGGCGATCCCGGCGGTCACCAGCCAGCCCGATCCGGGGCGCTGCGGAACCGGGGTCCGGGGGAGCCGGATGCCCAGGAGGTCGGCGTCACCGGGTCCGGGGCAGAGCAGCAGGCCGCTGCGGCGCCTCCGCAGCGCCATGACCGGACCGCGGTAGCCCGACGCGAGCTCCCCGGCGGTCCCACCCACGAGCAGCACCAGTCCCTCGGAGGCCTCGCCGGTGCCGAGTGCGGCCAGCACCGGCGAGTCGGCCACCGCGCCGTGGTCGCTGACCAGGACCACGCCCGGGGACCCGTCCAGCGCGGCACGCCACGCCCGCCAGCCGTCGTGGTCCGCGCCCGACACCCGGGTCCACCGGGCCTCCGGCTCCGCCGTCGGCGGGAGCCCGCCAGTGACCTCCAGCACCGGGACACCGGCCGTGCTCAGGTGGCGGGCGAAGGCCGCGAGCGCGGTCCGGCGCCCGGACCCGGGGCCTCCCGCGGCGAGCAGGCCGCCGGTGCGGGACAGCTCCACCTCGAGCACGGTGCCCTCGTCGCCACCGGGCCCGATGGGCAGACGCAGGCCGGGTCCGGCCGTGTCCTGGTGGGACAGCGGCAGCACCGGCGCGGCCGGCAACTCGGGGATCGACAGTGGGCGGGGCCTGACCACCACACCCGCCCAGGACGAGGCGGGGGGCAGCGGTCGGGGGAGGGCGAGCTGGCACTCGACGCCGGCCTCACCCAGCAGCGCCCGCCCGGGCGGCCGGTGGTCCGGCACCGCCCGTGGTGCCAGACCGGCGGTGGCGTAGTCGGCGCGGTCGGCCAGGGGGAGGACCAGCCGGGTGCTGACGGCACCGGCCACCCGGCCTCCGGGGACCGCCCGGTCGGCAGTGAGCAGACAGGTGAGCCCTGCTGCGGCCCCGTCGCGGACGAGCCTCAGCAGCGCCGCGGAGCCGCGGCTCGGATCGGCGTCGTCCAGCTGGGCGCTCACCGACTCCAGGCCGTCGACGAGCAGCACGACCTTCGGAGCCGGCTCGGCGTCGGTGCCGGTGCGACGGGCGGCGACCTCCTGCGCGAGACGGTCCAGCAGACGCACGGTCCGCAGCGGGTCGTCCGCGCCGACGGCCGTTCCGGTGTGCGGCAACCCGGCCGCCACCGCAGCCAGTGCTCCACCACCGTGGTCGAGCACGTGGACGTGCACGTCGGCCGGGGACAGCGCGACCGTCTCGGCGAGGACGGTCTGCAAGAACGTCGTCCGCCCGCTGCGGGGCCCGCCGACCGCGAGCCACCCTCCGCCTCGTCGCAGGTCCAGCTCGAGCGGTTCCTGGGCCTGCGCCTCCGGGCGGTCGACGATGCCGACCCGCAGGCGTCCCGCTGGCCGGCCGCCCCGCTGCCCCTCGTCTCCGCCGAGACGCTCGGCACGGACCACGTCGGGCAGGACGGGACACCACGGCCGGTGCGGCGGTTCGACGTTCGACCGGCTGGCCACCCTCCTCAGGGCGGAGACGAGGCGGGCCAGGTCCGAGTCGCCGTGGGACACCTCCACTGCCGCACCGTCATCCGGCGGCTCCGGCCACCGCCACGGTCGCGCCCGGGTGGCGGTGCCGGGGTGGTCGCTCGCGACCGTGGCGACCCGTGCGACCTGGAACAGCACCGGCGGCCCGGCGCCGGCACGCAGGTACGCACGTCCGGGGACGTCGACCGGCAGCAGCGCGGCGTGCGGTGTCCCCAGCACGTCCCTGGAGTCGGCGTCGTCGGTGGTGCGCAGGCAGATCCGCAGCGTGCAGTTGGCGCGGATCTCCGGCGAGACCACACCGCTGGGCCGCTGCGTCGCGAGGACGAGGTGCACGCCGAGCGACCGCCCCCGCTGCGCGATGCCGACGAGGCCCGCGACGAAGGAGGGCAGCTCCTCGGCGAGGCCGGCGAACTCGTCCACGACGATGACCAGGCGCGACAGCGCCACGCCGTCGGGGAGCGACCCGAGGTCGGGCGCCCCGTGCACCGCCAGGAGCGTCTCCCGTCGGATCAGCTCGGCGGTCAGCGAGCGCAGCGCCCGGGCGGTCGTCGCGCCGTCGAGGTCGGTCAGCAGGCCCACGGTGTGCGGCAGCCCGGCTGCCTCGGCGAACGCCGCCCCGCCCTTGTAGTCGATCAGCAGGAACGAGCAGCGGTCGGGCGGATGGGACAGCGCCAGGCCGGCGATCAGCGTCTGCAGCAACTCGGACTTCCCCGAGCCGGTCGTCCCGGCCACGAGTGCGTGCGGACCCTGCCGGCAGAGGTCGACGGTCACCGGCCCGCCCGTCCCGCGGCCCAGGGTGGTCCGGAGGGTCGTGCGGTCCCGCGACCACGAGCCGGACGTCGAACCGTCCGCGGCGACGTCCACACCGTCGCGCCCGAGGTCGAGCAGGCGCACCCGGCGGGGGAGGGATGTCCCGGTGGTCGCCGGCGCCAACGGGGCGAGGTCGCGGGCGAAGCAGCCGGCGACCTGCGGCGGGACCCGGTCGACGACCAGGCCCGTCCGGTCGGCGGCCCCGGAGCGGCGCAGCGTGCCCGCACTCCCCGTCTCACCGGTCAGCTCCAGGACCGCGTCGACGGCGAGCGGCAGCGCGGCGACGGCCGGAGCGGTCATGAGCACGACCACGCCCACCGCACGGGCCTGCCGCAGGGCCGCCGCCGACCGGGAGCCCAGCGGCTGGTCCACCACCACCACGACCCAGCCCGGCGCGCCGCCTCCGCCACCGGAGCCGGC
This sequence comes from Geodermatophilus sabuli, assembly GCF_010686765.1. Taxonomy (GTDB): domain Bacteria; phylum Actinomycetota; class Actinomycetes; order Mycobacteriales; family Geodermatophilaceae; genus Geodermatophilus; species Geodermatophilus sabuli_A. The sequence goes on from NZ_JAAGWF010000007.1 coordinate 52,621, forward strand.
GGATCCCGGCGTCCCCGCCTGTCGCCGGCTCACCAGGCTGGTCGACCACTCCGACGGCGCGCTGCCGGCGGCGTCGTCGACCGTCCCGTCCGTTCGCACGTGCACCGACGACGGGGCGAGGTGGGGGAGCCAGCGCAGCCAGGCCCAGTCCCGCAGCCGCTCCCGGGTCGTGAGCAGCACCAGGTCCACCTCGCCCGGGGCGTGCAGCGCCGTGAGCTGCGTGACGACCCCGGCCAGCACGCCCAGCGCGTGGCTGCGCGGACCCACCACGCCCAGGCCGCCGGTCGCGGCCAGTTCGACGACGACCGGCAGGTGGTCCACCGGCTCCGGGACGCGCCTCCCGTCGGGGTGCACGGCGACCACGCGGGAGGTGTCCGGGCCGGCGCCCACCCGGACCGCCAGAGCGTCGGCGTCCCCCCGGCCGCGCTGCCAGAGGGAGGCCGAGCGACGGCGCGCGGCGGTGGCAAGAGCGGCCAGGTCGGGCTGGGCTGCCTCGGCCGCCCGGACGTCGGCCGCCACCGCCTCGTCCAGCAGGCACCGGGCATCCGCCACGGCCGCGGCGTGGGCCGCCGCGGCCCGGCGCCCGCTCCGCCGGCCCGACCACCGGTCCGACAGCCAGGTGCCCACGGCGACGACGGGGCTCAGGAGGGCGAAGAAGAGGAAGTGCGGTGCGTCGAGCACCCACGCGAAGGTCACGCCGGCGATGGCGGGCAGGACGACCGCCACCCAGGCCAGCCGCCGGCGCGGCGGTGCCGGCGGGCCGCCGGGGAGCGCCACCTCGACCGCCGGACGCGAGGGTCCCAGGCGCGGCTGCGGACGCAACCGGACCCGTCCGCCCGTCGTCGGCTCGACCACCGCGGGAGCGTCTCCGGGCCCGGTCGTGCGCAGGGCGCTGGCACCCAGCCGCAGCACCTCGTGGGCCCGCCAGGGTCGCGGCCGGTCGTGGAGCGGTTCGCCCGCCAGAACGGTGCCGTTGGTGGAGCCGAGATCGGTCACCGTGAGGTCGCCGGCACCCACCTCGAGCAGGACGTGCCGGCGGGAGACGTCGGGGTCGGTCAACCGGAGGGTGGCGGTCGCGCCGCGACCCACGACGTGCCTGCCCCGCTCCAGCGGCAGGGTGCTCCCGGCAGCCGGCCCTCCGACCACGTGGAGCTCCAGCGCCCCCGACCGGATGCCGCCCCCGTGGCGCGGGGCCGGTCCGCCCAGCCCCAGCACCGCTCCGTGCGCCAGCGCCGGGTCGGCCAGCGGGAGGTCACCGGTCAGGCGGGACGACCCCGACCAGAGCTCGGCCGACGGCAGTTCCAGGGCGGGTGCCAGGGCGGACAGGACCGGGTCGAGGGTGGCGGCGTCCGACGCGGTGATCTCCACGTCGAGGGCGCCGCCGGAGGTGACGAGGGTCCAGCAGCGAGGAGTCGAGGGAGGGGGGCCGGGGAGCGGTGCCACCGCTCCACCGTCGGGGCGTGCCGGGCGCCGTGGGCCACCGGTTCCGCATCTGTGGACGGCTGACCCACCTGTGGACGGGCGGCACCGGCCGGACGGGGGGCCGGCCTAGCGTCCGCCAGGACCGGGAGGCACCCGGGAACCGAGGAGGATCCGTGAAGGTCGACATCGCCACCCTGCAGTCGATGGCCGGACAGTGCCGCGCCGAGGCCGCCGACACCACCGCCCGCCACGCCACCCTGTCCAGCGGTGTCAACGCCTCGGTGCTCGACGGGTGGACCGACAGTCAGGCGGCGCTGCGGTTCAGCGACCTGTACGAGCAGTGGCGGCTCAGCGCGCAGGGCGTCAGCGACGCGCTCACCGGCATGGGCGGCCTGCTGGACGGTGTCGCGGCGTCCTACCAGCAGCACGAGGCGGACATGGCGGCTCGTATCGGCGCCCTGCTCTGAGCAGTGGCGACCCGGTGGAGCCCCGACGCGGGCTTCCCGGGCGCGGGGCGGAGCCCACCCCACGGGGGCTGGTCCACGGCACCGCGCGGAGCTCACGCCCGCGCGTCGCTCGGCGCCCCGTCCGGGGCGGGAACGCCGTCGGGGACCGCTCGGACCGGCTCCTCCGAGCGCGTTCCGCAGAGCCGGCGGGCCAGGTCGGGGAGCCGCTCCCACGGGAGGATCGACAGGATCGCGACGCAGTGCGGCAGGAAGATGATCTTCACGCCGGCGAACACCATCAGGTGGAAGCCCAGGAGGAAGAGCACCAGACCCACCCGGGCGCGGGAGGACCACACCAGCAGCATCAGGGGCGCGGCGAGCTCGAACGCCAGCATCCCCCACTGCGCCGCCGTGAGCAGACCGGGCACCTCCAGCGTCCAGTCCGAGAGCACGGTGCCCCGCCGCACGATCGCGCGGGCCAGGGTGGACCCGGTCGCCCAGTCCCAGCCGCCGAAGCGCAACTTGGCCCAGGCGGCGAGGAAGTAGGTGAGCATGACGGTGACGAGGACGGCGGCCATCGCCCAGCCGGCTGCCTCGGACGGGCGCCGGTCGCGCCAGCGGGCCCGGCCGATGGTGGGCAGCACGGCCAGGGCGACGAGGAAGGCGATCCGGTCGTGGTCCACCTTCCCGTAGCTCATCGCGATGACCATCCACTCGAAGTACAGGAGGAACACCGCCGTCCCCAGCAGGCGGGGCGCCCGGCCGGTGGCCGCCGCCACCGCCGCGGCCACCAGCGCCCACTGGACGACGTGCACGACCGTGGAGGTGGGCGTGGGCAGTGGCAGCAGTTCGGCGATGGTGAGTGGCTGGTAGTACTCGGTCGGGACGGCGGCGTGCGCCCGCACCCACGCCGTGGTCAGGAAGACGTCGACCGGGATGAACAGGTAGGCGATGGTGCGGAAGACGGCGATCCGCGCCAGCGGGACGGGCCGGAACCACCAGCCGTGCCGGCCTGCCGCTCCTCGTCGCCCGTTGCCCGGCCCGGGTCCCGGCGGACCGGCGGCTGTCGCCGGGGTGCTGCTCACGGGGCGTCCTCCAGGTCCACGCCGACCAGCACGCTGTCGGTCACCTCGCCGGTGCGGCGTCCGTCCTCGAGCTCGTAGCGCCGCTGGACCACCCGCACCTCGACCAGCGGGTCCGCGTCGGGGTGCTGCCCGGCGTAGGAGTCGGCCAGCAGGCCGAGCAGTTCGGGCTGGTCGACCAGCCGGGGGAGCTGGCCCTCGAACTCGGCGCGGCGCAGGCCCACCTCGCCACCGGAGAGCCGGACCTCCTCGCCTGCGGCGGTCAGACCCACCACCCGGGTCGAGACGACCGGTCGATCGGGGTCGGCGCGGGTCGAGTACATCCGGAAGGGGCCGAAGGGGAACTCCGAGTCGTTGCCCCAGAGGGTGCCGCCGAGCAGGAGGGCCAGCACCACGGCGCTGGCGGCCAGCCGGACCCGTCGGCCGGTGCGGGGGAGAGCGAGGACGCCGGTCTCCCCAGGGTCACGCGCAGGAGGGACCGGTACCACCGGAGCATCGTAGGATCGGCGCCCGTCCAGATGGGTCACCGACGCCGCGTCGTGGGCAACTGGCCCGCGTGGTGGGCACCCGCCCGCCGTCCGTGCCCGTGCCCTGCGTCGTCGTCGGGAGCAGCCCGTGCAGTTCGGTCGGTACTTCGAGGAGTTCGAGGTCGGCGCGGTCTACAAGCACTGGCCCGGCAAGACCGTCACCGAGTACGACGACCACCTGTTCTGCCTGCTGACGATGAACCACCACCCGTTGCACCTGGACGCCCACTACGCCGCGGAGACCACCGACTTCGGCCGGAACGTGGTGGTGGGCAACTACGTGTACTCGTTGCTGCTGGGCATGAGCGTCCCGGACGTGTCCGGCAAGGCGATCGCCAACCTCGAGGTCGAGTCGCTCAGGCACGTCGCGCCGACCTTCCACGGGGACACCATCTACGGCGAGACGACGGTCCTCGACGCCACCGAGTCGAGGTCCAGGGACGACCGCGGCGTCGTGTACGTCGAGACCACCGGCTACAAGCAGGACGGCACCGTCGTGTGCACCTTCCGGCGCAGGGTCATGGTGCCCAAGCGCTCCTACGGCGAGGGCCGCGGCGGCGAGCAGCCCGGCCGGCCCGAGCCCCGCGCCCGCGGCTGAGCTCAGCCCGGCGACGGACCCGGGACAGGCGGCGGGCCCGTGAGCGGCGGTGCACCGGCATCCGGCAGCACGCCCCAGCCGCGCAGCGTCTCCAGCAGCCGTGGCGTGCAGTGCAGGCGGTCGAGAGTGGCGGCGTCGGCGAAGGTCACGTCGTCGGCGTCGTCCCCGGCGACCGGCGCCGCGGCCGGGTCGAGCAGCGTGCAGGCCAGGTCGACGACGTCGTACACGACGTCAGGCCCGGGGATCTGCACCCGCCCCACCTCGCGGCCGGCCCGCACGGTCAGCCCGGTCTCCTCCCGGACCTCGCGCACGACGGCCTCGGCGGGTGACTCGCCCGGCTCGATCCGGCCACCGGGCACCGACCACGCCCCCCGGCTGGGTTCGGTGCCCCGGCGGATGAGCAGCAGCCGGCCCTGGTCGTCGAGCACGACGGCACCGACGCAGGCCACGACGACGGCCGGGACGGGGGCGGCGGGATCGGGGTGCACGCCGGCACGGTACGCACGCGACCGACGCGGGGCAGCGCTTGACGAACACCCCCGGTCACAGCACGGTGATGCCCGATGACAGCCACCGCGGTCTGCCCCCGTTGCGGCGAGCAGCTGGTCGTGCGCCCGGGGAACTCCGCCCAGGCCTGGTGTCACGTGCACGGCGCGGTGACCCCCCTGCACCACACCCTGCTGATCGCGCACGACGCGATCGCCGCGGTCACCGCCGACGCCCGGGTGCCGGCCTGGGTGCCCGATCCCATGCCGCCGGGCTGGTCGGTGACCGGCCTGGCCTGGGGCGGTGAACCGGGCGCCCGCGCGATCGTCGTCGACTGCGCGGGGCCCGCACCCCTGGGTGGATCGGCGGAGCTGGTGCTCGTCGCCGAGGAACCGGGGACCGGCGTGGGCTGCGGGTACGCCGGGCTGCCGGGTCTCGACCCCGGTGACGTGATCTCCGGTCCGAGCTCGGTCGCCGTCGAGGCCGCGGGACAGCACGCGCCGCTGTGGGCGGTGCCGACGACCGACGACCGCGCGGCCTTCGTCGGGGAGTCCTACGGCGTGTGGCTGTGGCTGGTCATGTGGCCCATGTCGGCCGCCTGGCTGCTCGCCGAGCAGCTGGAGCTGCTCGACCTGCGCGAGCGTCTCTACCCCGATCTGCCGCTGGGGCCGCCCAGCGAGCACCTGCTGCCCGGGCGCTGACGAGCGGACCGGGTCGACCCGCAACTCCGGCGGCGTGTCCCAGGAGAGAGCCCTGGGACCTGTGTTACCCATGGTGCTCGCCGTGGGGACGTCGGGTCCGCACGCGCATCGACACGCACCCGCGGAGGTGACGGTGAACCTCAAGAAGGTCCTCACCTGGCTGGTCGTCGCCTTCGTCATCTTCTACGTCATCCAGGCGCCGGAGAGCTCGGCCGAGATCGTCCGCAGCGCCGGCGAGGCGCTCGGCGACGCGGCGTCGTCCCTGGCCTCGTTCGTCGGCTCCCTGGTCTGACCCTGCGCGTGGACGCCGCGCCCTCGGTGGCGACGCCGTGAGTGCCCCGGCGGGTCGCTCGTCTCCAGGCCGCCAGCCCCGGTGGAGCAAGGACGCCGAGAAGTACTTGCTGCCGCAGGAGCACCCGCCCGTCATCGCCGTCCGGCGGCACTGGGCGGAGCTCATCGCGCCGGTGACCACGTCGTTGCCCGCCCTCGTCGTCGGCGGGTGGCTGCTGCTGCTCGATCCGGACAACGAGGTCTCCACGACGGTCGGTTTCCTGGTCCTCGGGGTCACGTTCGGCTTCCTCGCCCTGCGGATCGGCGAGTGGTGGATGCGGCGCTTCATCGTCACCAACCGCCGGGTGCTGCTCATCAGCGGGATCATCGTCCGGACGGTGGCGCTGCTGCCGCTGCGCCGCATCACCGACCTGACCTACAAGGAGACCCTCGTCGGCCAGGTGCTGGGTTACGGCACCTTCCGCTTCGAGTCCGCCGGACAGCAGCAGGCGCTGTCCGAGATCACCTACCTGCCGCGGGCCGACCTCCTCTACCGCAAGGTCAGCGCGCTGCTGTTCGGCAGCGACGGGGGCAGCGCCGACTCCGGAGACGACGAGGGCAACGTCGACCAGTCGCCGCCCCCGCGACCCACCGCCGGACAGCAGGACACCGAGCCGTTCCCGGGGCAGGCGGACCGCTGATGCGGATCGACCTGCACACCCACTCGTCGGTCTCCGACGGCACGCAGAGCCCGGCGGAGCTGGTGGCGACCGCGGCCGCGGCCGGCCTCGACGTCGTCGCGCTGACCGACCACGACACGACGGCGGGGTGGGCGGCCGCCGAGCAGGCGCGGCCGGCCGGGCTCACCGTCGTCCCGGGCATGGAGCTGAGCTGCCGCTGGTTCCCGGCCGGGTCGCCCCCGATCAGCGTGCACCTGCTGGCCTACCTCTTCGATCCCGAGCACCCGGGTCTGGCGCAGGAGCGGATGCGGTTGCGCGCCGAGCGGCTGGGCCGGGGTGAGCGCATCGTGACCGCGCTGGCCGCGGCCGGCTACCCGGTGACGTGGACGGCGATCGTCGAGCGCTCCGAGGGTGGTGTGGTCGGCCGTCCGCACGTGGCGCGGGCGCTGGTGGAGGCGGGCGTCGTCGAGTCGGTCGACCACGCGTTCGCCACCCTGCTGCACCACCGCAGCCCGTACTACGTCGCCAAGGCCGACACCGACGTGCTCGACGGCATCGCGCTGGTCCGGGCGGCGGGGGGCGTGCCCGTCTTCGCGCACGGGCTGGCCACCAAGCGCGGCCGGGTGGTCGGCGACGAGGCGATCGCCGCGATGGTCGGCGCCGGGCTGCTCGGCCTCGAGGTCGACCACCCCGACCACGACCCGCAGGAGCGGGCGCACCTGCGCGGCCTGGCCGGCGACCTGGGGCTGCTGGTCACCGGCTCCAGCGACTACCACGGGTCCAACAAGACGACGCCGATCGCGGCCTGCACCACCGCTCCCGACCAGCTCGAGGCCCTGCTCGCCGCGGGCAGCGGCGCCGCGCCCTTCGCGGACCGGCCCGGGACCGTCGGGACCCCGGGTTAACGTCGGGGCCATGGGAGGCGCGCAGCTGGAGATGCCGGGCATGCCGCGCCGGCTGTTCGCGGCCACCCCCAGCAAGCTGGCCGCCTTCGCCGACTGCCCGCGCCGCTACCGGCACGCCTACGTCGACCGGCCGACACCGCCGAAGGGGCCGGCCTGGGCGCACAACTCGGTCGGCTCGGCGGTGCACGCCGCGCTGCGCTCCTGGTGGGAGCTGCCGGTCGCGCGGCGCACCGCCGGCGCCGCCCGGCAGCTGCTCTACTCCGTCTGGTCGCCGGCGGGCTTCCGCGACGGCGAGCAGGCGGAGCGGTGGCGGGCGCGGGCCGCCGGCTGGCTCACCGACTACGTGACCGGGCTGGACCCGGTGGACGAGCCGGTGGGCACCGAGCGTCAGGTGGCCGCCACCACCGAGCGGCTGGCGCTGTCGGGCCGGGTGGACCGCATCGACCAGCGCGGCGACGAGCTGGTGGTCGTCGACTACAAGACCGGCCGTGCGGTGTGCACCGACGACGAGGCCCGCGGGTCACCGGCCCTGGCGGCGTACGTGCTCGGTGTGCGCCGCACCCTGCGCCGGCCCTGCAGCCGGGTGGAGCTGCACCACCTGCCCAGCGGCACGGTCGCCGCCTTCGAGCACACCGACCGATCGCTGGCCAACCACGTGCGCCGGGCGGAGGACGTCGCCGCCGACATCGGTGCCGCCGCCGCGGCGCTGCAGGACGGCCAGGACGCCGACGCGGCCTTCCCCGCCGTCCCCGGCCGGCAGTGCGGCTGGTGCGACTTCCGGCCCAGCTGCCCGCCCGGCCAGGCCGCGACCCCACCGCGGGAGACGTGGAGCTTCCTCGCCGAGGAGGACTGACCCTCCGCCCCTCAGGCGCTGGCCGGCTCGGCGCGAGCGACCCGCGCGAAGCCCGCCCGGACGATCGGTGACCGGCGGGCCCGGGCGGGCAGCGCGAGCATGCCCTGGCGGAAGCCGCGCAGCGTCGCCGTCGCCGCCGCGTCGGTCAGCCCGAAGCCGGGCAGCGAGTACATCCGGCGGGCCCACTGCGGGAGCGTGGCCACCGCGAGCGACGCCAGCGACCCCCACGCCGGTCGTGCCGGGGTCAGGAACCGGACCCACGCGGGCATCGGCGGGGTGACCACCAGGCGCATCGCGTCGCGGGCCGCGGGGGTCAGCCGCAGCTGCGGGCGGACGCGCGCGAAGTAGTCGGCCAGCTCGCCGGTCGTGGCCGGCACGTCGGCCTCGGTGCAGCCGACCAGCACCGCCGCGGTGACCTGCTCGGCGACGTAGCGGTCGCCGTCGGCGTCGGTGACCACCCCGGCCCGGCGGGCGACGTCCAGCAGTGAGTCGACCTCGCAGCAGTGCACCCACAGCAGCAGGTCGGGGTCGTCGACGCGGTAGGCCCGGCCGCTCGCCGCCTCGACCCCGGCCAGCCGCCGGTGCAGCCCGCGCACCCGGCGCACCGCCCGCAGCGCCTCCCGGCGGGTGCCGAAGGTCAGCGTGTCGACGTAGGCCGCCGTGCGGGCCAGGCGGGGCCAGGGGTCGGTGCGGAAGCCCTCCGAGAAGGTGGCGACGCCGTCCATCGCCACCGGGTGCAGCGCCTGCAGCAGCAGCGCGCGCAGGCCGCCGACGGAGAACACCGGATCGGCGTGCACCAGCCAGGTGACGCTCTCGGGCCCGAAGAAGCCGACCAGGTCCTCCTCCGGCGTCCAGGCGCGCGCGGAGGGGATCACGACCGCACCGAGGCGTCCCGGTCGTCTGCGGCCGACACCGTGACCGACGCCCAGAAGTCGACGAGCACCTCCAGCGTCCGCACCGGGTTCTCGATGGAGGGCGAGTGGATGGATCCGGGGATGACCTCGTACCGGGCACCCAGCCGTGCCGCCATGTCCGCCTGCGCAGCCGGCGTCCACGCATCGTCCGCGGCGCCGTGCGCCACGAGCACCGGGACGCCGGTGGCGGCCAGCTCGGCGACCCGGTCGGGCTCGCTGGTCATCGCGTCCGCCATGCCGCGCAGCGCGGCCTCGTTGTTGCGCAGGAACCGCCGGGTCAGGAACTCCCGGGTGGGCGCGGGCACCTCCTGGGCCTGGGGGTCGGTCATCGCCAGCTGCTCGAGCGTCTCGTGCACCAGTTGCACACCGCCGGCGTCCAGCAGCGGGGCGAGGTGCTCCAACAGCTGCGCACGCGGCCCGACCAGCCGGGACGGGCCCGAGCCGAGCAGGGTCAGCGATGTGAACACGGCCGGGTCGGCCAGGACGGCCGCGCGGCTGACCAGCCCCCCGAAGCTGTGACCGACCAGGTGCAACCCGCCCGGCGTCTCGTCGAGCAGCTGCCGGGCGACGGCGACCAGGTCGGCGCCCAGCTCGGGGACGCCGTACCGAGCCGGGTCGTCGGGTCCGGGGGACTCGAACTGCCCGCGCTGGTCGAGGGCGACGACGCGGTGGCCGGCGGCGCACAGGGGCGCGAGCAGCGGCGCGAAGTCCTCCTTGGTGCCGGTGTAGCCGGCCACCATGAGGACCGTCCCGCGCTCGGCCGCGCCTCCGGTGTCCAACGCGGTCAGCGGTCCGGCGCCGCCGGCGAAGCTGCGGTGCCGGGCGTCGTGGTCGGCCAGCTGGCGGAGGTCGTCGGGCGCGATGGAGAGCGGAGCGCGGTCGTCGGGTCCGCCGGGCATCACCATGCCGTCCAGTCAACCTCGGCCCCGGCCCGTCTGCAGGGTCCCGCCGCGAGCTCGCGAGTGGCGGGGGCAGGGGGGCCTCTCTCAGCGGTGCGCGACCACCCGGTCGGGCAGCTGGAGGACGACGACGGGTCCGGCGACCGTGACCAGCGCGTCGGGCGGCAGCTCCGGCGCCCGCGACCGGCTCTGCTCCACCCCCGTCCCGAGGTCGCGCAGCACGACCGCGTCCCCCTCGGCGACCGGCACCGTCGTCCCGGTGGCCAGGGTCTTGGCGTCGGCCGGTCCGGTCGGCAGGCCCGTGGCGGGCACCTGCCAGCGCACCGTGCCGCTGGTCTGGTCCAGCGCCCCGAGCTCGCCGTCGGCCAGGACGAGGGCGGTGTCGCCGACGCCGGTGACGAGGACGGGGTCCTCCCCGGCGGACAGAGCCGGCGTGCCCAGCGGCGCCCCGTCCGCACCGGCGAACAGCTGCACGCCGGCGTCCCCGGCGACGGTGACGGCACGGTCGACGTCGGCCAGCACCGCGGAGTCGTCCAGGACGTCCCGCGTCCAGAGGGCGCTGCCCCCGTACCCGTCGAAGAGCCGCAGCTGCGGCGCGTCCGTGCCGCGGCAGCGCTGCAGGACGACGACACCGGCGGCGCCGACGTCGGCGCCGTCCAGCCGGCAGCCCTCGGGGGCGGCCTGGCGCCACCGGATGGCGTCCCCGACCGGGTCGATCGTCACGATGCCGGTGGGCGCGGCGGCCAGCACGATGCCGTCGGTGCTGGACAGCGTCATGTCGCTGCGCAGGTCGACGTTCCGCGTCCAGGCGCGCACCCCGGTGTCCGCGGCCAGCGCGAGGGCCTCGTCGCACCGGTCCTCGGTGCGGAAGACGGCGACGACCAGGCTGCCGACGAGGGTCCAGTCGCACAGGACGGCGTTCGCGCGGGTGTAGCGCCAGGCCTCGTCGCCGGTCTCGACGTCCAGGGCGCGCACGCCGTGCTCACCGGCGACGACCACCCGTCCGGCGTGCACGGCGGGGCGTGGCCCGGTGGTCGACGTCGGGGCGTCCCAGGCGGCGGAGACGGTGCCGGCCGGTGTCCCGTCGGGGACACCGGCCGGTGCTGCCGTGGTGCTCTCGGTGGCCGCGGCGTCGGAGCCGGCCCACAGCAGGGCGGCCACGACGGCCAGCGCGATGACGGCCGCCGTCCACACCCAGACCCGCAGCGGAGGCCGCGTCACCGACCACCTCCGAGGACTCCGCATCGAACGGGCGGCCAGGGCTGGGCGCGACCGGCCCCCCTGCAGGGTCCCGCCGCGGGCTCGCGAGGGGTGGGGGGGCAGGGGGGTCCTCTCTCAGGCGGCGGACTCGGAGCCGCCGCGCCCCGACCCGCCCCGGCGACGACGGCGGCGCCGCGGCGTGGCGGTGCCACCCTCCCCGGCGTCGGCGCCCGGCGCCGCGGGCGCGGCGGTCGCGCTGTCGACGGCGGCTGCGGCGTCGCCGGTGCCACGGGTGCGGCGACGGCGCGGGCGGCTGCTGCGCTCACCGGCCGGCTGGTCGGCGGCGTCCCGACCCGGTCCGCTGTCGCGTCCGGCGTCCCGGCCCGGTCCGCTGTCCCGTCCGGCGTCCCGGCCGCCGGAGCGGCCGGCGGGGCGGTTCTTCTTGCCGGTCTCGCCGAGGTCCTCGAGGGTCTCGGCGGCCAGGCCCTCGCGGGTCCGCTGCGAGCGGGGCAGCCGGCCCTTGGCGCTCTCGGGGACGTCGAGGTCGCTGTAGACCCACGGCGAGGTGGAGTAGGTCTCCGGCGGGTCGGCGAAGTCCAGGTCGAGCGCCTTGTTGATCAGCTGCCAGCGCGGGATGTCGTCCCAGTCGACCAGGGTCACCGCGACGCCGGTCTGCCCGGCGCGGCCGGTGCGGCCGATCCGGTGCACGTAGGTCTTCTCGTCCTCGGGGCACTGGTAGTTGACGACGTGGCTCACGCCGGTGACGTCGATGCCACGGGCGGCGACGTCCGTGGCGACCAGGACGTCGACCTTGCCGCTGCGGAAGGCGCGCAGCGCCTGCTCACGGGCGCCCTGGCCGAGGTCGCCGTGCACGGCGGCGGCCGCGAACCCGCGCTCGACGAGGTCGTCGGCGACCTTCTGCGCGGTCCGCTTGGTGCGGCAGAACACCATCACCAGGCCGCGGTCGCGGGACTGCAGCACGCGAGCGAGCAGCTCGGGCTTGTCCAGGTTGTGCGCCCGGTAGATGAACTGCGTCGTCTGCGGGACGGTCGAGCCCTCGTCGTTGCCGTGCGCCCGGATGTGCGTCGGCTGGGTCATGAACTGGCGGGCCAGGTTCACGATCGGCCCGGGCATCGTCGCGGAGAACAGCATCGTCTGCCGCTGCTCCGGGACCATCGTCAGCACCCGCTCGATGTCGGGCAGGAAGCCGAGGTCCAGCATCTCGTCGGCCTCGTCGAGGACCAGCACCTTGACCTTGCCGAGGATCAGGTGGCCCTGCTGGGCCAGGTCGAGCAGCCGGCCCGGGGTCCCGACGACGATCTCGACGCCGCCCTGCAGCGACTGGACCTGCGGCTCGTAGGCGCGGCCGCCGTAGATGGCCTGGACGCGGATGCCCCGCCGTGCCCCGGCGGTGGCCAGGTCGCGCGACACCTGCACGCACAGCTCACGGGTGGGGACGACGACCAGCGCCTGCGGCACCCCGTCGCCGCCCTCGGCGGGGGGCACGACGCGCTGCAGCATGGGGACGCCGAACCCCAGCGTCTTGCCGGTGCCGGTGCGCGCCTGGCCGATGAGGTCGTTGCCGGCCAGGGCCAGCGGGAGGGTGAGCTCCTGGATGGCGAAGGTGCGGGTGATGCCGACCTCGGCCAGGGCCGCGACGACGTCGGGGTGCACGTCGAAGTCGCTGAACAGCGGACTGTCCTCGGCGACGGGCGCGCCGCCGAGCTCCTCGACGGTCTGCTCCAGCTGCTCGGGAGCCGGCGCGCCGGTCTCGGCATGCTCGAGGTCGGGGGTGGTGGGGACGGGGTTCTCGATGGAGGTCAGTGCTCTCGCCTCTGGTCTGCTGGGGAGCGGCGCTCGACGGCGGTGGCCCGCTGCGTCGGAGCCCGCCCCGGTCGTGGTCGCGGGGATCGGTTCCAGCGCCAACGCAGCCAGCAGAACCGGGCGTCCTGGTGATCGGCCCGGGAGACGGCTCTCGAGGAGCGTCGTCCAGCGGTCGTCAGCGCACAGATGTACCAGCGCGCCGAAGGGCACGCCGATTCCCATCCTAGCCTGCGCAGCGGTTAGCCTCCCTGGCGCCGCGCTGCCCGGCCGCCGGGGACCACCCGCCGGGGTCAGTGGCGGGACCGTTCGACCGACGCCGGGGGAGGGCACGTGACCGAGCCCGCGGGCTCCCGCGGCGACACGGTGGACACCCGTGCCGTCGTCGACCTCCTCGGCGTCCTGGCCTATGCCGAGCTCACCGCGTTCGACCGGCTCGCCGAGGACGCCCGGCTGGCCCCCACGCTCGCCGGACGGGCGGCGCTGGCGCGGATGGCGGCGGCCGAGATCGACCACCACACCCGGCTGACCGCCCGGCTCGTCGAGCTCGGCGCCGACCCCACCACCGCGATGACCCCGTTCGTGGCCGCCCTCGACGCCTTCCACGGCAGCACCCGCCCCCGCACGTGGCTGGAGGGACTGGTCAAGGCCTACGTCGGTGACGGGCTGGCTGCCGACTTCTACCGCGAGATCGCCGGGTTCCTCCCCGATCCGGACCGGGCGCTGATCCTCGACGTGCTCGCCGACACCGGGCACGCGGACTTCGCCGTCCGCGAGGTGCGGGCCGCGATCGCCGCGCACCGCACCGTCGCCGGCCGGCTGGCCCTCTGGGGACGGCGGCTGGTGGGCGAGGCGATCACCCAGTCGCAGGCGGTCATCGCCGAGCGCGACGAGCTCGCCCAGCTGATCATGGAGGGCACCGGGGACCTGGCCGGCATCGGCCGGCTGATCGACCGGATCACCGACGCCCACACCGAGCGCATGCGCGCGCTCGGTCTCAACCCCTGACGGAGGTCCTCGTGCCGCACCTGCTCGTCGTCGGTGCCGGTCCGGGCATCGCGGCGGCCACCGCCCGCCGGTTCGGCCACGAGGGCTGGTCGGTCTCCCTCGTCGCCCGGGACGCCGAGGCGGTGGCCGGGCTGCGCGACCAGCTGGCCGCGGAGGGGATCGACGCGGCGTCCGCCGCCGCCGACGCCGGGGACGGCGCCGGGCTCACCGCCGCGATCGGCACCCTCGTCGACACCGGCGGGCCGGTCGACGCCCTGCTGCACAACGTCTCGGTCGGCCGGGAGGTCGCCGCCGCCGACCTCACCCCCGACCAGCTGACCGCCGACCTCGCCGCCGGGGTCGTCGCCCTGCAGACGGCGGTGCGCGCCGTGCTCCCGGGCATGACCGAGCGGGGCAGCGGCACCGTCCTGGCGACCGGCAGCTCGGTCGCCGACCGGCCGATGGCGTCCCTGCCCACCCTGGGGGCACAGAAGTCGGCCCTGCGCGCGCTGGCCGTGGCCCTCGCCGCCGACCTCGCCCCCCGCGGCGTGCACGTGGCGACCGTGACCATCCGGGGCCTGGTCGGTCCGGGGAAGAAGATCGAGCCCGACCGCGTGGCCGCGCTCTACGCCGACCTGGTCGCCGAGACCGCCGGTCCCCGGGAGGACTGGCGCACCGTCGTCGACCTCACCTCCTGACGGCCGAGGGGGCGCCTCCGCGGTGCGGAGACGCCCCCTCGGGCCGTGCCGGTCAGCCGTGCCGGGAGGCGGTCAGCTGTGCCGGGAGCTCATGCCCCGGCGATGAAGCCCACCCGGCGCTGGTCGGCCTGGGCGATCTCCACGTAGGCGATCCGGTCGACGGGGACCAGGACCCGCCGGCCACGGTCGTCGACCAGCGTGAGCAGGCCGTCCTTCGTCGCGCCGGACATGGCCTTCGCCACCTCGGCCGCGATCTCGTCGGGGGTCTTGGGGCTGTCGATGACCAGCTCCCGGGGGGAGTGTTGGACACCGATCTTGACTTCCACGGGGGATGCCTCCTCGAGTTGCGGGCTGCACCCCACGCTAGTGCAGCGATCGGGACGCCGACCTGCGGTGCAGGTGCGCCGACAGCGAACGGGCAGCAGGACCCCGTCCCGCGGCCCCGTCCCGAGGCTCGCCCCGAGCGTGCGTCGAGTAGCAGGAGGACGGGGTCCTCCTGCTACTCGACGCGTGGGAAGCCCGAGATGCCCCGCCAGGACAGCGCGGTCATCAGGGACACGGCCTCGTCGCGCGACACGGTGCCCTTGCGCGGCAGCCACCAGCGGGCGCTGGTCTCGGCCAGCCCCGTCATGCCGGAGGCCAGCAGCAGGGCCCGCTCCCGGTCGACCCCGGTGTCGGCCGCGATGACCTCGGCGATCGCCTCGACGCAGGCGCGGTGACCGCGGTCGGCCAGGTCGCGCACCTCGTCGTCGTTGCGCAGGTCGGACTCGAACACCAACCGGAAGGCCGCACCCTCGGCGTTGACGAAGTCGAAGTACGCACCGACGGCGCCGTCGACCCGCGTCCGGTTGTCGTCCGTGCCCTCCATCGCCTCGCGCACCCGGTCGGTGAGCGCGGTGACCTGCTGGTCGAGCAGCGCCAGGTACAGCTCCCGCTTGCCGGGGAAGTGCTGGTACAGCACGGGTTTGCTGACCCCGGCCCGGTCGGCGATGTCGTCCATCGCGGCGGCGTGGAAGCCCTGCGCGACGAACACCTCCTGGGCCGCCTGCAGCAGTTGCAGCCGCCGCGCGCCGCGCGGCAGGCGGGCGGAGCGGCGGGTGGCGGAGGCGGGCCGGGGCAGGTGCATGACGCACGGATGTTACCGACGGGTCACCGGACTGCGCGCCGTGGCGGACGCTGACCTACCGTCGGCGGGTGACCTCGGCGCCCGCGACCACCCCCGGCCCGACCAGCGCCGTCCCGGCCCGGCTGTCGACGGTGCCGCTGCCTTCGAGCGACGTCCTGCCCCCGCCGTGGCCGGGCGGACCGGTGCTGGTGCGCGGCGGTGAGGTCTTCGTCCGCCGCACTCCGTGGACCGGCCCGGTGGACGGCGCGGCCGACGGCGCGCCCCGGGAACGCGCGCTGTACGTGCACGGCCTGGGCGGGGCGTCGACGAACTGGACCGACCTCGCCGCCCTGCTGGCCGTCCGCTTCGACGGCTGGGCGATCGACCTCCCCGGCTTCGGCCGATCGCACCCGCCGGCACGCGGGTCCTACTCCGTCCGGGGGCACGTGGCGGCCGTCGTCGACCTGCTCGAGCGGATCGTGGCCGAGCCGGGCGAGGGCGCCGGGCGGCCGGTGCACCTGCTGGGCAACTCCCTGGGCGGCCTGGTCTGCGTGGTCGTCGCCGCACGCCGTCCCGACCTGGTCGCCTCGCTGACCCTCGTCTCCCCGGCGATGCCGGTCTACCGGGTGCCGGCCGCGTTCAGCCGGCAACTGCTGCTCCTCCTGCTGCCCGGGGTGCCCGCGCTCGCCGAGCGCCGGCTCTCCGCCGTGACACCGGAGCAGCAGGTCCGCGGCATGGTGCAGATGTGCTTCGGCGACCCCCGGCGGGTGCCGCGGGCGCGACTGGACCAGGCGCTCGAGGAGATGCGGGAGCGGGCGGGGCAGCCGTGGGCGGTGCGCGCGCTGACCCGCAGCATGCGCGGGCTGATCACCTCCTACCTGCGGGTCGGCCCGGCCAACGCGTGGCGGATGGCGCGCTCGCTGCGGATGCCGACCCTCGTCCTCTGGGGCGACCGCGACCGCCTGGTCGATCCGGCGCTCGCCCCGCGGCTGGCCGCCGCCGTCCCGGACGCCCGGCTGCTCGTGCTCGAGGGGGTGGGGCACGTCGCGATGCTGGAGGCGGCCGAGCCGACGGCCCGGGCGGTGCTGGCCCTGGCCGAGGACGCCGCGGGCGCGGTGCCCGCCGCCGTCTCCTGAGGGTCATCACCGAGACGGTTCGGTCCAGCACACGCCGCGGTCGTGGGGTCTGCCCCTGACCCTCGGGTGCGTGAGAGCCTGGCGGGGTGAGCCCCGCGGACGCACCTCCCGGCCGCGGGCCGGGGCGGCGTCCACCGCTCCCGGGCGACCCGGTCCGTGGCCTGCCCCGCGTGCCCCCGCTCCCGGACGCCCGCGGCCGGCCACGCGACCCGGCGAGCGCGCGGACTGCCGGGTCCCCGGCGCCCCGGCCCGTCCCCCAGGGGCGCGAGCCGGCTGCCGGCCGTCCGGCCTCGCCGCCTCCCAGGCGTCGCCTCCCCGACGCCCAACCCCGCCCGGCCGGCCTCCACCCGACCGGCCCCCGCCTGACCGACCCCCGCACAGCCGGCCCTCGCCTCGCCGATCATCGCCTGGCCGGCCGGGAGCCGGTCGACCGGCGACCGCTCGTCGGGCGCCGTCCGCCGGGCGGCCGCATCCGGCGCTTCGTGGCCCGCTGGGGCTGGCGGGCCTACGCCATCCCCCTGCTCACGCTGGCCACCCTGCTGACGTTCGGGGACCTCCTGCTCGGTGGCTCCGGCACCACGCCGACGTCGGCCAGTCCGGCGGCCTCCACCGCTCCGACTCCCGCGCCGTCGAGCGCTCCGGACGCCGCGGTGAGCGAGGAGCCTCCGGCTCCCGCGCAGGGGGACGCGGGACCCACCGAGACCGCGCCGCCGCCCGCGGGGTCGACGGGCTTCGTCCAGCGGGGCGCGGGCACCGTGACGATCGTGGACGGGGCGTCCCCGGTCTACGGCAGCGGCCCCCTGCAGCGCTTCGTGGTGGAGGTCGAGGACGGCATCGGCGTGGACGGCGGCGCGTTCGCCGCCGCCGTGGAGGCGACGCTCGGCGACCCGCGGTCCTGGGGGAGCGGCGGCCAGATGTCCTTCCAGCGGGTCGGGGTCGCCGAGGAGGCCGCCGGTGACTACGCGTTCAAGGTGACGCTGATCAGCCCGGGCAACATGGAGGCCTACTGCCCGGGCGTGGGGACCGGGGGCTACACGTCCTGCCGCTACGGCGACCGCGCGGTGATCAACCTCGCGCGCTGGGAGACCGCCGTCCCCGACTACGAGGGCGACGTCCCGACCTATCGGCAGTACGTGGTCAACCACGAGGTCGGGCACGCCCTGGGCAACGGCCACCAGCGATGCCCGGGCGCCGGGCAGCTCGCGCCGGTGATGCAGCAGCAGACCCTGGGCCTCGACGGCTGCGCGAAGAACGCCTGGCCCCATCCGTGACGTCGACGTCCTCCGGACCGCACCGCCGCCGTCTGCTGCGGGCAGTCGCACGTCCGTCACCTCACCGGGTGCTCGGCCGGCGTCGGGGCGATCCGCTCTCCCTGTCCTTCTCCGAGGTGTGCCGGCACCGTCCCGTCGCGTTGACGTCCCCCTTCGTGGACGTCGACCGGACCGGCCCCCTCCGCGTCGCCCCGACCGGCTTCACGCGGCTGGGCGCCGGTCCGCGGGCGCCCTTCTGTTCGCTGGTCCTCGACGTCGGTCACGCGGACGAGGGCACCGGGATCGAACTCGGCCTGGACGGTCCGCGCGGCGGGGTGCGGGCGCGCCACGTGCCGGCCGAGGGGAGCGTCACGATCGAGGTCACCGGTGCCGGCGGCCCGCACGTCGTGGCCGGCACGACTGTGCCGGCGGCCCCGGCCGCCACGATCGCCCTGGTCCTGAACGAGAACCAGGTGACCGTGCTGATGGGGCCGGCGGAGGGCGACCTGCGGCCGGTGCTCACCGAGCGGGACGGCGTCCGCCGGCGGATCGACCTCCGGGACCCCACGGTGCTCGAGGGCCTGGAGTACGGCTACGGCGCCACGGGCACCGGCTCTGTGGAGCTGTCGGCGGTGCGGGCCGGCTACTCCGGCGGAGTGGGGGTCCGCGACCCGCAGGTGGTCCGGCGTCCCGACGGGAGCCCGCTGGTGCGGGACGGCAAGCTCTACCTGACGCTCACCAACGCGGGGCTCGGGTTCTTCCAGCAGGCCCACTGGGGGGTGTGGACCCTGGACCTCGCCGACCCCCGCCGGTTGACGCAGGTCGCGGCCTTGTTCTCCGCGCGCGACGGGCTCGTCCTCGGCGACCACGCCGGGCAACTGGTGGTGGACGAGGTCACCGGCCGGACCATCGTGCTGGTGTCCTCCTGGGGCGACCACGACCCGGACACCGGCGTGCACGTCCGGCACCTCGTGACGGACGGCGTGGACCTGCTGACCGGCGTGCACGTCCTCGCGACGGAACGGCTGGCGTTGCCGACGGCGGAGAGCGCCTGGGACCCGTCCCTCGTGCGGGTCGGCGACCGGTGGCACATCGCCTTCACCGAGTGCGTCTCGTTCGGCCCGCCCCGCTACGTCTTCCACCCGGCACTGGCCGTCGCCGCCCCCGGTGCCGACTACGCCGACGGGCTGACGCTGGTCGGTGCCGACAGCGGTCGAGAGCAGACCGAGGGCACGATCCTCGAGCGGTTCGGCCGCCGCTGGTACCTGCTGGCCAGCGACCGCGACGCCGCCGAGTACCCCGTCTACGACCTCGACCTGCGGCACCGGGGGTCCCTGCGGGCGCCGTACGGGACGAACATCCCGCATCCGATGGTCGTGCGCGCCGGCACTCATCGCCGGGCGCCGTGGTGGTTGCTGACCTTCGACGGGACGGGCTGGCACGAGGACCAGCTCGGCTACGGCACGCACGGCGACTTCGTCGTCCTCAGCACGGGCTGACCTGATCCGGCCGGCTGCGGGAAGAGGGGGACGTGCCGCGCTGTTGTCCCGACGAACGCCGGCCCGACGAGGGCCGCTGTCGAGCATCTGAGGAGCAGCAGTGTCCTTGCCACCCCTGGTGGAGCCCGCCGCCGACCTCTCCATCGAGGAGGTCCGCCGCTACAGCCGCCACCTGATCATCCCGGACGTCGGGATGGACGGGCAGAAGCGTCTCAAGAACGCCAAGGTGCTCGCCGTCGGCGCCGGTGGCCTCGGGTCGCCCGTGCTGATGTACCTCGCCGCGGCCGGTGTCGGCACCCTCGGCATCGTCGAGTTCGACACCGTCGACGAGTCCAACCTGCAGCGCCAGATCATCCACGGGCAGTCCGACGTCGGCCGGTCCAAGGCCGAGAGCGCGCGCGACTCCATCAAGGAGATCAACCCGCTCATCGACGTCCGCCTGCACGAGACGCGGCTGGACAGCGAGAACGTGCTGGACATCTTCAGCCAGTACGACCTGATCGTCGACGGCACCGACAACTTCGCCACGCGCTACCTGGTCAACGACGCGTGCGTGCTGCTCGACAAGCCCTACGTGTGGGGCTCGATCTACCGCTTCGACGGCCAGGTCTCGGTCTTCTGGAACGAGCACGGGCCGAACTACCGCGACCTGTACCCGGTGCCCCCGCCGCCCGGCATGGTCCCGAGCTGCGCCGAGGGCGGCGTCCTCGGCGTCCTGTGCGCGACGGTCGGCGCCATCCAGGCCACCGAGGCGGTCAAGCTGATCACCGGCATCGGCGAGACTCTGCTCGGCCGGCTGATGGTCTACGACGCCCTGGAGATGACCTTCCGCACGATCAAGGTGCGCAAGGACCCCGAGGGCGAGCCGATCACCGGGCTCATCGACTACGAGGCCTTCTGCGGCGTCGTCTCGGTCGAGGCCCAGGAGGCGGCCGCGGGCTCGACGATCACCGTCGACGAGCTCAAGGACATGATGGACGCCGGCAAGGACTTCGACCTGATCGACGTCCGGGAGCCCAACGAGTACGAGATCGTCTCCATCCCGGGCGCCCGGCTGATCCCGAAGGACGAGATCCTCTCCGGCCGCGCGCTGTCCGAGCTGCCGAACGACCGGCCGATCGTGCTGCACTGCAAGACCGGTGTGCGCTCGGCCGAGGTGCTCGCCGCCGTCAAGAACGCCGGCTTCAAGGACGCCGTCCACGTGCAGGGCGGCGTGACGGCGTGGGCCACCCGGATCGACAAGGCCCTCCCCACCTACTGACGAAGGACCCCGTCGCCCCCCGCACCTCGCACGCTCGGCGCGGTCCCTGCGACGGAGCCTCACGGCGCGCTGCGCTCCCCTGAGGAGCGCGGCGCGCCGTCGTCGTCTTGACTGTCCGGCATGGCCGACTTCTCGCCGGTGGAGCTGCTCGAGCTCTTCCAGCGCGCGCAGGCGTCCTTCACCGACCGGGTGGACGCGATCGAGCCAGGGCAGTGGGACGACGAGGCGCTGCCCGGGTGGACCGTCGCCGACCTCGTCGCCCACCTGGTGAAGGAGGCGCTGTGGGTGCCTCCGCTGCTCGCCGGCGAACCGGTCGACCTCGTGGACGGTCGCTTCCCCGAGGACACCGAGGACCTGCTGGGCGACGACCCGCTCACGGGCTGGGAGACCGCCGCCGATGCCGCGCTGGCGGCGTTCGCCGAGGACTCCGCCCTGCGCCGGACCGTGCACCTGACCCGGGGGCCGATCCCGGCGGCGGAGTACGTCGAGGAGCTGACCGTCGACCTGACGGTGCACTCCTGGGACCTGGCCCGGGCGACGGCGGGGGACACCGCACTGGACCCGCAGTTGGTCACCGCCGCGCTCGTGATCGCCGACCGGGTCCCCGCCGACGGGGTCGCCGGCCGGTACGCCGCCCCGCTCGACGTGCCCGCCACCGCCCCGCCCCAGACCCGGCTGCTGGCCCGCTTCGGCCGGCGGGCGTGAGGGCGCCACCCGCCGCTCCGGCGGGTCGCGCCCCCGGGAGCCCGGGCGGTCACCTCTAGGCTCGGGCGTTCGCCGCGTCCCGGGAGGTCATCCGCATGAGTCAGCCGCCTTCGGGCCAGGATCCGCACGGTCCCGGCAGCACGGGTCAACCGCCGGGCCAGGGCGGGTGGGGACAGCCGCAGGGGCAGGGTGGCTGGGGTCAGCCCCCGGAGGGCCAGGGCGCGGCCCCCGGCCAGCCGCCGGGCCAGTACGGCCAGCCCGGTCAGTTCGGTCAGCCCGGGCCTTACGGCCAGCCGGGTCAGCCGGGTCAGTACGGCCAGCCCGGGCCGTACGGCCAGCCGGGTCAGTACGGGCCGCCCGGCCAGTACGGGCAGCCCGGGTCCTACGGCCAGCCGGGTCAGTACGGGCAGCCCGGTCCCTACGGTCAGCCGGGGCAGGGACCGGCAAGGAGCAAGCGGGGGCTGGTCATCGGCCTGGTCGCCGGCCTGGTCGCGCTCATCGCCCTCGCCGTCGTCCTCGTCGTCGTCCTCGGTGGCGACGACGACCCGGCGCCCGCGGCGAGCGGCTCGTCCTCCGCGAGCTCGTCGAGCGCCTCGTCCAGTTCGTCCTCGCGCTCGACCACCAGCAGCCCGCCGCCGCCGACGGCGAGTGCACCGGCGCCGGCCGGGGACCTGCTGTCGATCCTGCCGACCGACTTCACCGACTGCACGGAGTCGCCGCTGGGCGGGGACGGCGACGTGGCGCACGCCACGTGCGGCGCCAGCACGACCCAGCCCGGCCCGGTGACGGCCGAGTTCTACCAGTACCCCGACCAGGCGCTGCTCGACTCGACCTTCACCAACGAGGTCAGCGGCCTCGGACTCGGCGACATCCCGGCCGGCGAGGACTGCAGCACCACGCCCGGCATCGGCCCGTGGAACGCCGGCGCCAACACCGGGCTGGTCGCCTGCACCATCGACACGGCCAACGGTGCGGTGGTCATCGCCTGGACCGACGACGCGGCGCTGGTGCAGGGCTTCGTCGCCGCGCCCGGGGCCACCCAGGCCGACCTGGCCACGCTGTACGACTGGTGGCGCAACCACAGCGACTACGTGCTGTGATGCCGGCGGCGCCCGGAGGACCGCCGTCCCCGGGCGCCGCCGCGTCCCCGCAGGACGTCGACGAGGCGGTGTACGACGCGGTCGAGGCGATCCCGCCCGGTCGGGTGAGCACGTACGGCGCGATCGGCCGGCTGGTCGGCGTCGGACCGCGTCGGGTCGCCCGCGCCCTGTCCCAGGGCGGCGGCGTCGTCCCGTGGTACCGGGTGGTGCGCGCGGACGGCACCGTGGCCGAGCCGGTGCGGGTGCGACAGCTGGAACTGCTGGCCGGCGAGGGGGTGCCGGTCCGGGACGGCCGCGTCGACCTGGCCGCCGTCGGCTGGCCCTGAGACCACGCACACGACCCGGGCGTCCCGGGACCGTCGGCGACCCGTGCTCCAATCGGGAGGTGGCACAGCGGGGGGAATCGAGCGCGCCGGTCTACCGGCTCGTGCAGACCGATCCGGAGCCGGCCGCCCGACCGCGGCTGGACCCGACGCAGCAGACGGTGGTCGACCACCCCGGTGGTCCGCTGCTGGTGCTGGCCGGACCGGGCACCGGCAAGACGACGACCATCGTCGAGGCCGTCGCCGCCCGCATCGACCGGGGGGTGGACCCCGAGCAGATCCTCGTCCTCACCTTCAGCCGCAAGGCCGCTGCCGAGCTGCGCACCCGTGTCACCGGGCGCGTGGCGCGCACCATCCGCGAGCCGCTGGCCCGCACGTTCCACTCCTACGCCTACGGGGTCCTGCGCCGCGCGGCGCTGCTGCGTGGCGAGGCCCCGCCGCGGCTGCTGACCGCCGCCGAGCAGGACGCCGTCGTCGCGTCGCTGCTGCGCGGTGACGTCGAGGAGGAGGGGGCGGTCCGCTGGCCCCCGGCCCTGGCGCCCGCACTGGCCACGGCGGGCTTCCGCACCGAACTGCGCGAGCTGCTGCTGCGCGCCACCGAGCGCGGCGTGGGTCCCGACCAGCTCGCCGCGTGGGGCCGCGAGTCCGGGCACGACGCGTGGGTGCACGCCGCGGCCTTCCAGGAGCAGTACGAGGCGGTGACCGCGTTCGCGACCGCCGGCCGGGGCGACGCCTCGGGGTACGACCCGGCCGAGCTGGTCCGCGAGGCCATCGCGGAGCTGGCCGGGGACCCCGAGCTGCTGCGCCAGGAACGCGAGCGGGCCCGCTGGCTGTTCGTCGACGAGTACCAGGACACCGACCCGGCCCAGGTGGAGCTGCTGGAACTGCTCGCCGGCGGCGGGGGAGACCTCGTCGCCGTCGGTGACCCCGACCAGGCGATCTACGCCTTCCGCGGCGCCGAGCCGCGCGGCATCGTCGAGTTCCCCACCCGCTTCCGGCACGCCGACGGCCGGCCCGCCGGACGGCTCTCCCTCGGCGTGTGCCGCCGGTCCGGCGCCGAGCTGCTGCGGATCAGCCGGACGGTCGCCGAGGGGCTGCCGGGCCCGTGGGAGCACCGGCGGCTGCAGCCGGTCGAGGGCAGCGACGACGGCACCGCGGAGGTGCACGTCTTCGGCGCCGCCGCCATCGAGGCCGCGTACCTCGCCGACCTGCTCCGCCGGGCGCACCTGCTCGACCGGGTGCCGTGGTCGCAGATGGCCGTCGTGGTGCGCTCGACCCTCGCGCTGGGGCCGCTGCGCCGGGCGCTGACCTCGGCCGGGGTGCCCGCGACCGTCTCCTCCGACGACCTCCCCCTGGCGGCGCAGCCGGCCGTCGCGCCGTTCCTCGGGGTCCTGGCGGCTCTCCTGCCCGGTGACGACGGCGCGCCGGCCGGTCTGGACGAGCCCGCGGCCGAGGCGCTGCTGAGCTCACCGCTCGGCGGCGCGACCGTGCTCGACCTGCGCCGGTTGCGACGAGCGGTCCGGATCGCGCTCGCGCGCCAGGGAGTCGACGCGGCCGAGCGGGGGGCACCGCTGGCCGCCGCGCTGTCCGACGAGCTGCTGCTGGAGACGCTGCCCGAGCACGTCGCGCGCCCGGCCCGCAGGGTCGCCGACGTGCTGGCGGCCGGCCGGGTGGCGCTGGTCGCCGACGGCACCGCGGAAGACGTGCTGTGGGCGATGTGGCAGCGCAGCGGGCTGTCCGGTCGGTGGGCGCGGGCCAGCGCCGCCGGCGGAGCTGCCGGGGCCGTCGCCGACCGCGACCTGGACGCGGTCGTCGCGCTGTTCGACGCCGCCGCCGGGTTCGTCGACCGGCTGCCCTCGGCCGACGTCCGGGCGTTCGTGGCGCACCTGGCCGCCCAGGAACTGCCCGGGGACGGCGGGGCGGCCCGCGCGGCGGCCGACGAGACCGTCCGGCTGCTGACCGCGCACGCCGCCAAGGGCCTCGAGTGGGACCTGGTCTGTGTCGCCGGCGTGCAGGAGGGCGTCTGGCCCGACCTGCGGGACCGTTCTTCGCTGCTGGCCACCGAGGAGCTGGTCGAGCGCGCCGCGGGCATCGACGGCACCGTCGTCGACCGGCGGGTCCTGGCGCTGGCCGAGGAGCGGCGGCTGTTCTACGTCGCCTGCACCCGGGCGCGCCGGCGTCTGGTGGTCACCGCCGTCCAGGGCGCGCTCGACGGCGCCGAGGCCGGCGCGACCGCCTCCCGCTTCCTCGATCTCGTCGTCCCTGCCCCGGCGGAGGGGCGGCCGCTGACCGAGCTGCCCCGGTCGCTGACCCTGCCCGCCCTGGTGGCCGACCTGCGCCGCGCCGTGACCGACCCGCACACCCCCGCCCCGCGGCGGGCCGCGGCGGCGGGCGTGCTGCGCCGGCTGGCCGACGAGCACGTGACAGGGGCAGCCCCGGAGCACTGGTGGGGCCTGGCGCCGCTCTCCGACGACGCTCCGCTGGTGCCGGCGGAGGACCCGGTCCGGGTGCGGCCCTCGGCCATCGAGACCTTCCAGCGCTGCCCGCTGCGCTGGGTGCTCGGCGCGGTCGGCGCCGAGGCCTCGCCGGACGCCACGCGGACGGTGGGATCGGCGGTCCACGCGGTCGCCCAGCGGGTCGCCGACGGCCTCCCGTCCGCGCAGGCGCCCGCCGCCCTGGCTGCCGAACTCGACCAGCTCGACCTCGGGCCGGGCTGGTCCGACCAGCGGCAGCGGGACGCGGCGCAGGAGATGCTCGACCGGTTCCTGGGCTGGCACGCGGCCAACCGGCGGGAGCTCATCGCCGCCGAGGAGGACTTCGACGTGGTCGTGGGGCGCGCCCGGCTGCGCGGCCAGGTCGACCGGCTGGAGCGGGACGCCGAGGGGCGGCTGGTCGTCGTCGACCTCAAGACCGGGAAGACCGCGCCGCGCGACGTCGAGGAGCACGGGCAGCTGGCCGCCTACCAGGTGGCCGTCGCAGCGGGGGCCTTTCCCGACCACGGCACGGTCCCCGGGGGTGCTGCGCTGCTGCAGGTGGGCACCGGCGCCAAGGCCAAGGAGCAGCGCCAGGAGCCGCTCCCCGCCGCCGTCCCGCTGGAGCGGACGCCGGCCGGTGAGCTGGTCGCCGAGGTGGGGGAGGGGATGGGCGGTGCGGCCTTCGAGGTGCGCACCGGCAGCCACTGCCAGCGCTGCCCGGCCCGCCGCAGCTGCCCGCTGCACGAGCGCGGCCGGCAGGTGACCGCGTGAGCGCCGAGCAGCTGTCCTTCGACGAGCTGTTCGCCGAGGAGCCCGTTGCGGCGCCGGCCGCCCGGGCCCTGCTCACCCCCGCCGAGGTGGCCGCCCGCTGTGGCCTGTCCTACGCGCCGTCGGAGGAGCAGGCCCGGGTTGTGGCCGCCCCCGCCGACCGGCCCCTGGTCGTGGTCGCGGGCGCCGGGTCGGGCAAGACGGAGACGATGGCCGCCCGGGTGTCGTGGCTGGTGGCCAACCGGATCGTCGCCCCCGAGGCTGTCCTCGGGCTCACGTTCACCCGCAAGGCGGCCAGCGAGCTCAACGAGCGGATCCACCTCCGGCTGGGCGCGCTGGCCCGGCACCCCGAGACCGATCGCGACCTGCGGGAACGACTGGACATCGGCGCGCCGACGGTCGCCACGTACCACGGCTACGCCGCGGCGCTGGTCGCCGAGCACGGTCTGCGGATCGGCGTCGAGCCCGGCGCCGGCGTGCTCGGCCCGGCCATGTGCTGGGGGCAGGCCACCCAGGTCGTGAGCGCCTACACCGGCGACATGGACGACGTCCCGCTGTCCCTGCTGACCACGGTCGAGGACGTGCTGGCCCTCGCCGCGGAGATGGGCGAGCACGACGTCACCCCGGCCGCGCTGCGCGCCTGGACGGCACGGTTCGAGGCGCAGATCACCGGCTGTGCCGACGCCCCGAAGAAGCGGGGGCCGTACAAGGACGTCCTGGACGTGCTGGCGCGCCAGCGGGCCCGGGTCGCGCTGCTGCCGCTGGTGGAGGCGTTCGAGGCCCGCAAGCGGGTCATGGGCGCCATCGACTACGCCGACCAGGTCGCCTCCGCCGCGCGCATCACCGTCTCCGCGCCGGAGGTGGGCCGCCGCGAGCGGGCCCGATGGGCGGTCGTGCTGCTCGACGAGTACCAGGACACCAGCGTCGGTCAGCTGCGCATGCTCGAGGCGCTGTTCGGCCGGGAGACCGGCCACCCGGTGCTCGCCGTGGGCGACCCCCGGCAGTCCATCTACGGCTGGCGGGGCGCGTCCGCCGGCACCATCGAGCGCTTCGCCCGCACCTTCCCGGGGGTGCGGGGACGCCCGGCGCAGCGGCTCACCCTGGCCACCAGCTGGCGCAACGACGAGGCCGTCCTCGCCGTCGCCAACGCCGTCTCGGCCATGCTGCCGCCCCCGGACGCACCCCTGCCCGACCTGGCTGCGGCGCCCACGGCCGGGCGCGGGGCGGTCACCGCCGGGTTGTACGCCACCGTGGCCGACGAGACCGCCGCTCTGGCCGATCGCCTCGCCGCCTGCTGGCACGGCACCGACCCCGTGCTCCCGCGCCGTCCCGACGGCCGGCCGCCGACGGTCGCGGTGCTGGCCCGCACCCGCAAGCAGCTGCCGGGCATCGCCGCGGCGCTGCGGGAGCGCGGCCTGCCGGTGGAGGTCGTGGGCCTGGGTGGCCTGCTCGAGGTGCCCGAGGTGTCCGACGTGGTCGCCACCCTCACCGTGCTCGTCGACCCGACCGCCGGCGACGCGCTGGGCCGGCTGCTCACCGGTGCCCGGTGGCGGATCGGTCCCCGTGACCTGGCCGCGCTCGAGTCCCGGGCCCGGGCGCTGGTGCACTCGCGGCGTCCCGGCCGCGACGGAGGCGAGGAGGGCGCGCCGGAGCCGCCGCAGGAGCGCGGCAGCATCGTCGAGGCGCTCGACGACCTCGGGGATCCCGGCGCCTACTCCGCCGCCGGTCACCGCCGGCTGCGCCGGCTCGGCGGCGAGCTCACCGCGCTGCGGGGGCGGCTGGGCGAGTCGCTGCCCGACCTCGTCGACGAGGTGGCCCGCACCCTGGGCCTGCAGACCGAACTGGCCAGCGCGCCCGGGGTCAGCCCCGCCGCCGCCCGCGCGCACCTGGACGCCCTGCACGCGGTCGCCGCCGAGTTCACCGAGCTGGCCGACCTGCCCTCGCTGCCGGCCTTCCTCGGGTACCTGCGCGACGCCGAGGAGCGCGAGCGGGGGCTGGAACCGGGTGAGGTCGCGGTCAACCCCGAGGCCGTCCAGCTGCTCACCGGCCACTCCGCCAAGGGACTGGAGTGGGACGTGGTCGCCGTCCCCGGCATGACCGCCGACCAGTTCCCGGCCCGGCCGGGCGTCAGCGACTCCTGGATCAAGGACCCGGGCGCCGTCCCGGTGGACCTGCGCCCCGTCGACCGGGAGGACCTGCCCCGGCTCCGGCTGCCGGTGCCCGGCTCGGGCGACCAGGCCGTGGTGCGCCAGGCGCTGGACCGGTACGTGCAGGACTGGAAGGACTTCGGCACCGGTGAGGAGGTCCGGCTGGGGTACGTCGCGGTCACCCGCGCCCGGCACCTGCTGCTGTGCTCGGGCAGCTGGTGGCGGGACGGGATCAAGCCGTGCGGCCCCTCGTCGCTGCTGCACACCGTGCGGGAGGCGTGCGAGGCCGGCGCGGGCGCGGTGGTGCACTGGGCCCCCGCCCCGGAGGACGGCGCCGAGAACCCCGCGCTGGCCGAGTGGCCGATCGGGGTCTGGCCGGCCGATCCGCTCTCGGCCGGCCGGCGACGCGCGCTGACCGCCGCCGCCGAGCTGGTCACCGGCTCGGCCCCGCACCCGCTGGACACCGAGCGGCTGGGGGAGGCCGACCCCCTGGTCGACCAGTGGGTCCGCGACGCCGACCTGCTGCTGCGGGAGCGGGCCCGGGCGGCCCGGCCCGCCGTCGACGTCCCGCTGCCCTCTCACCTGTCGGTGTCGGCGCTGGTGACCCTCCGCCGTGACCCGGGGGAGCTCGCCCGGCGGCTGCGCCGGCCGATGCCCGCGGCCCCGGCGCCGCAGGCCCGGCGCGGAACCGCCTTCCACACCTGGCTGGAGGAGCGTTTCGGCGCGGCCCGGCTGCTCGACCTCGACGAGCTGCCCGGCTCCGGGGACGAGTTCGCCGTCCCCGACAGCTCGCTGGCGCAGCTGCAGGAGGCGTTCCTGGCCAGCGAGTGGGCCGACCGGCAGCCGGTCGAGGTGGAGGTGCCGTTCGAGACCCCGCTGGGTCCGCTCACCCTGCGCGGCCGCATCGACGCGGTCTTCGCCGGCACCGACGGCGGCTTCGAGGTCATCGACTGGAAGACCGGCCCGCCGCCGTCGGCCGGCGACCTGGCCGCCGCCGGTGTGCAGCTGGCGGCCTACCGGCTCGGCTGGGCCCGGCTGACCGGCGTCCCGGTCGACCGGGTCAGCGCCGGCTTCCACCACGTCGCCGCCGGGGTGACCGTCCGCCCGGTCGACCTGCTCGACGAGTCCGGCCTGGTCGCCCTGGTCACCGGCACCGAGACCTGAGGACGGCCCCCGGCAGGGTGGTCCCGTCCAGGGCACCGCCGCGAGCTGGCGAGCGGTGGGGAGGACGGGGTCCTCAGCTGGAGGCGATCCGGTCCAGGACGGCGGCGGCCAGGGCCTCGGGCGCCTGCTCGGGGATCCAGTGGCTGGTCCCGGCCAGCTCCACGAAGCGGTAGTCGCCGGTGACGCAGGCGGCGCACCCGTCCGCGGCGGTGCGGCCGACGGCGACGTCCCCGTCGCTCCACACGTAGGACGTCGGCACGGCGACCTGGTCGACCGGGGTGGCCGAGCTCATCGCCCGGTACCAGTTCAGCGCCGCGCGCAGCGCGCCGGGAGCCGACAGGACGGCGACGTACTCGTCGACCGCCTCGCGCGGGACGGCGTCGCCGAACATCCGCCGCAGCCGGCGGGCGTCGTCGGCCAGCAGCAGCTCCTCGGCCCTGCCCTCCTGCCAGAACAGCCGGATGTAGGCCGACCGCTCCTGCTGCTCGGGATCGGACCGCCAGGCCGTGGTGAACGCCGTCGGGTGCGGCACCGAGACGGCGGTCAGCGAGCGCACCCGGTCCTCGTGCCAGGCAGCCAGTGCCCAGGCCACGTTGGCGCCCCAGTCGTGCCCGACGACGTCGGCCCGCGGCACCTCCAGCGCCGTCATCAGGTCGGCGGTGACCTGGGTCAGGGCCGGCAGCGCGTAGGCGCCCACCTCGGCGGGGCGGGCGCCGGGGGAGTAGCCGAGCTGGTCGACCGCGTAGGTGCGCAGGCCCGCCTCGGTCAACCGCGGGGTGACCGCGGACCAGGACAGCGACGTCTCGGGGAAGCCGTGCAGCAGCAGCACCGGCCGCCCGTCGGCGGGGCCGTCGGCCCGGACGTCGAAGGTGAGGTCGCCGACGTCCACCTGCAGCAGCGCTCCGGGCATGGCCGCGACGCTAGCCCCGCGGAGCCCCCGCCGCGCGCGCCGCTACCGTCAGTCCCGTGGACAGCCCGGAACGCGCATTCGTCACCGCGCACCTCGACGACCTGCACGGCGACCTGGACGCCTGGCTGCGGATCCCGTCGATCTCCGCCGACCCGGCGCACGCCTCCGACGTCGCCGCGAGCGCGGAGTGGCTGGCCGCCGCCCTGCGGCGCACCGGCTTCCCCACCGTGGAGATCTGGCCGACCCCGGGTGCCCCGGCCGTCTTCGCCGAGTGGCCGTCGGCCGACCCCGGTGCCCCCGTCGCCCTGGTCTACGGCCACCACGACGTGCAGCCGGTCGACCCGCTCGAGCTGTGGGTGCACCCGCCGTTCGAGCCGACCAGGGTCGAGGGGCCCGACGGGCCGGAGCTGCACGCCCGCGGGGCCATCGACGACAAGGGCAACGTCGCCTTCCACCTGCTGGGCATGCGCGCGCACCTGGCGGCCACGGGCCGCGACACCCCCGCGGTGACGGTGAAGGTGCTGGTGGAGGGCGAGGAGGAGTCGGGGTCCCCGCACTTCGCCGACCTGCTGCGCGCGCGGGCGGACCGGCTGCGCTGCGACGTCGTCGTCGTCAGCGACACCGGGATGGCGGCGCCGGACGTCCCCAGCGCCGTGGTCGCCATGCGCGGCCTGGCCGACGCCGAGATCACCCTGCGCGGGCCGGACGTCGACCTGCACTCCGGCTCCTTCGGCGGCGGCGTCCCCAACCCGCTGCACGCCATGGCGACGCTCATCGCCAGCCTGCACGACGCGCAGGGGCGGGTGACCCTGCCCGGCTTCTACGACGCGGTCCGCCCGCTCACCGACCGGGAGCGGGAGCTGATGCGCCGGGTGCCCTTCGACGAGTCCGCCTGGCTGGCCGGCCCGGCCGCCTCCCGCACCACCGCCGGTGAGACCGGCTACTCCACCCTCGAGCGGATCGGCGCCCGGCCCACCGCCGAGGTCAACGGCATGTGGGGCGGGTACACCGGGCCCGGCCACAAGACGATCATCCCGGCGGAGGCGCACGCGAAGGTGACCTTCCGGCTCGTCGCCGACCAGCGCCCCGCGGACCTCGCCGACCAGGTGCGCGCCTGGGTCGCGGCGAACACCCCCGAGGGGATCGTGGCCGACGTGCACGTCCCCCCGGGCGGGGTCTCCCCGTGCGCCAGCGACCTGGACTCCCCGGGGATGGCCGCCCTGCTGGCCGCGATCGGGCGGGCGAACGACCGCGACCCCGGCGACGTGCTGTTCACGCGCGAGGGGGGCAGCGGCCCGGAGGCCGACCTGGTCGACGTCCTCGGCGCGCCGCTGCTGTTCCTCGGCGCCGGACTGCCGACCGACCGCATCCACTCCCCGAACGAGCGGGTGCTGCTGCCGATGCTGTACCGCGGCGCCGAGGCGGCCGCCCACCTCTGGCGCGAGCTGGCGGCCGTGCCGTTCCCCGCCCGGTGACGGGCCCCACCGACGGCGAGGTCTTCGGCCCGTACCGGGTGCTGGGAGTGCTCGGCCGCGGCGGGATGGGCCAGGTGCTCCGGGCCCACGACGCCGAACACGAGCGCGACGTCGCCCTCAAGGTGCTCTACCCCCAGTGGGCGCAGGACGAGGGCTTCCGCGGCCGGTTCCGCCGGGAAGCGCGCATCGCGGCCCGGCTCAACGAGCCGCACGTCATCCCCATCCACCGGTACGGGGAGATCGACGGTCAGCTGTTCCTCGACATGCGGCTGGTCGAGGGGGAGGACCTGGACTCCCTCCTCCGGCGGGGCGGCCCGGTGGACCCCGCCCGCGCCGTCGACCTGGTCGGCCAGGTCGCCCGGGCGCTGGACGCCGCACACGCCGACGGCCTGGTGCACCGCGACGTCAAGCCCTCCAACGTGCTGCTCGTCGCCCGGGCCGACGGTCGTGACCTGGCCACCTCCGCCGCGGGGGAGGACTTCGCCTACCTCGCCGACTTCGGCATCGCCCGGGGCGCCGACGACGGCCCGGGACCAGCGCTGACCGCGACGGGCACCGCGGTGGGCAGCACCGAGTACATGGCGCCCGAGCGCTTCGGCTCGGCTCCGCCGGACGCCCGGGGCGACGTCTACTCCCTGGCCTGTGTGCTGTTCGAGCTGCTCACCGGCCGCCGGCCGTTCGCGCCGGCCGACCCCATGGGCCTGATGGTGGCCCACCTGCACGAGCCGCCGGAGCGTCCCTCGGTGGTCCGCCCGGGGCTGCCCCCGGCCCTGGACGACGTCGTGCTGCGTGGGCTGGCGAAGGACCCGGCGCAGCGCTGGCAGACGGCGGGCCAGCTCGCCGCCGCGGCGCGCGCGGCGCTGGCTGCCAGCGGCGTACCGGTGCCCCGGACCGACGACGCACCGACCGCGGTCGGTGCGTCGGCCGCCGAGGGGGGCCGGGCGGTCACCCGGCAGGAGCTGCCGGCCGCGCCGGTGCCGGCCCCGCCGACCGCCGTCGGGCCGCCCCCTCACATCGGGCCGCCGTCCTCCGCCGGGACGCCGGCCCCCGGACCCCGCGCCGACCGGCTGCCGTGGGTGGTCGCGGCTGTGGCCGGTGTGGTGGCGCTGGCGCTGGCCGTGCTGCTCGTGGTCACCGACGGCCGCGCCGACGATGCCGCGGACGACGCCTCGGGGGCGGCGGACCGGTTGCTGGCCCTCGCCCTGCCCGACGGCGTCGACCCGGCCCGGTGCACCGGCGAGGCCCCCGCCGACGGGCAACTGCGTCGGCTGAGCTGCCCGGCCGTCGAGGGGGACGTCGACGTCCCGGCCGGCACCTACACGGTCTACGCCGGCGACGGCGCGTCCGCCGCCGTCGCCGCGCACGTGGAACAGGCGGGCCTGCCCGAGCTGGAGGACGTCTTCGACTGCGGCGTCTCCGACGGACCCCAGGGCTGGGTGCAGCTGACCGACTTCGACGACGCCCCGGTGGGCCGGCTGACGTGTTCGGTGGACGCTGACGGTGACGCCCAGCTGCGCTGGACCTGGGACGACCTGGGCACGGTCGGCCTCGCGGAGCTGCGTGGTGGCGGCGAGAACGGGTTGTCCACCCTCCGGTCGTGGTGGTCCGGCGCGGCCGACCGTCAGTGACCGGCAACGGGCGGCGGCCGTCCTAAGGTGGCGCCCGTGACCGGCGGAGGACAGGGCGGGAGCGCACCGGCGGGCTGGTACCCCGACCCGGACGGCGCGCCCGGCATGGTGCGCTGGTGGAGCGGGGCGAGCTGGTCGGACGTCACCACCCCGGCGGGTCCCGGCGTGACCGTGCAGGCCACGCTCGTGCAGGCCCCGGACCCGCCGGCCGCGACCGGCCCGGCCACCGTGCACGCCGTCCCGGCCGTCCCGGCCGTGCCGCCGGCCCCGAGCGGGCGGCGCACCGCGTGGGTGGTCGGGTTGTCGGTGCTCGGGCTGGTGCTGGTCGTCGTCATCGCGCTGCTGGTCGGCCGGGCGTCGCCGAGCCTCGTCGACGACCCGGCCTCGGCCGACCCTCCGGTGCCTGCCGGCCCCACCTTCCCGCCGGACACCGTCCGGATCGTCGACGAGGCCGCCGGCATCTCCTACCCCTACCTGGGCGGGGGCTGGTACGAGTACGCCCAGGGAGTCATGCGGGAGACCACGTCCGTCGCCGGCCAGTTCTTCACCACCCAGGACCTCACCCCCGACGGGGGCACGTTCATCGCCCAGTGCACCTCGGGACCGCTGTCGCCGGACTTCGGCGCCGCCGGACCAGAGGGCCTGCAGGGCACCCTCGCCCAGGTGGCCGACAGCGTCCGCGGCAACTACTACCCGTGGCCCAACGAGCGCCGCGTCCTGCGGGACGAGGCGCGCACGGTCGACGGCGCGGCGGCGCACCTGGTCGAGTTCGACCTGTCCTGGGAGGTGGAGGGCTACGACGCGACCGGGGAGCGGGCGGCGCTCCTGCTCATCGACGTCGGCCGGCCCGCGCCGGCGCTGCTCTACGTGTCCATCCCGAACACCCACGCCGAGCTGTACGGCGTCATCGACCAGGTCGTCGACGCCGTCGAGGTGCTCTGACCGGGCTCTCCCCGACCCGTGCCTGTCCTTGAACTGTCCTTAGGGCGGCCTTGACCCGGCCGGCGACATGGTCTGCCCATGACACGAACCCTCGCCCCCCGCGTCCTGTACACCGCCTCCGGGGCCGCCGCCGTCGGCCTCGTCGTCCTGGCCGTCGCCGTGGTCGACGCCGGCGCCTCGCCGGCTCCGCAGCCCGCGTCGGCCACATCCGCGCCGTCCACGTCGTCCACGTCGTCCACGCCGTCCGGCACGGAGGTCGCGCCCCTGCCACCCGCGGCGTCGCCGGGAGAGCAGGTGACCGTCGGGGGCACGGTCTCCGCGACCTGTGAGGGGGGCGTGCCCTCCTACGCCGGTACGCCGGCGCCCGGGTGGTGGGCGGACGACTCCCCGCGCCCCGGCGAGGTGGAGTTCGAGAACGGCACCCAGAAGGTCGAGATCAGGATCAGCTGCGTGGCCGGGGTCCCGCAGTTCTCCGTCGAGGGTCCCCGCGACGACGACCGTGGCCGCGGACGGGGGAGCGACGACTCACCGGGGGCTCCGGCGGCGTCCACCTCACCGAGCGGGCGTGGCCACGACGACTCCGACGGCCGCCACGGCGGCGGACACGGGTCCGACGACGGCCCCGGTGACGACTCCGCCGGTCGGGTGGGCGGCGGTCACGGCTCCGACGACGGCGACGACTCCGGTCGCGGCCGTGGCCGGGGGCGCGGCGGCGACGACTGACCGGCCCCCTCCGTCCCGGTGACCGCCGGGCCACCCGGGCCCGGCGGTCACTCCTGCCCGCGGTGCCCGCCCCGTCGACCGGGGAGCGGACTCCTCCACGGCGGGCTCCGCACCGCCCGGCGGGGCAGCGGGATCAGGGGCGCGGTTAGTGTCGGGACGTGACAGCAGCTGGGGCCGACCTCACCCTCCGGCACCCGGTGCAGCGTTTCCGACTGGAGAACGGCCTGCGGGTCGTCCTGGCACCCGACCGCAGCGTGCCGGTGGTCGCGGTGACCGTCTCCTACGACGTCGGGATGCGCAACGAGCCCCAGGGCCGCACCGGATTCGCCCACCTCTTCGAACACATGATGTTCCAGGGCTCGGCCAACGTGCCGAAGATGGAGCACGCCCGCCTGGTGCAGGCCGCGGGCGGCACGTTCAACGGCTCGACCCACCAGGACTACACCAACTACTACGAGGCGCTCCCCGCCGAGGCGCTCGAGCGGGCCCTGTTCCTCGAGGCCGACCGCATGGCGGCGCCGGCCATCACCCCGGAGAACCTCCGCAACCAGATCGACGTGGTCAAGGAGGAGATCCGGGTCAACGTGCTCAACCGGCCCTACGGCGCCTTCCCGTGGTTGCAGCTGCCGCAGATCGCCTTCGAGAGCTTCGCGAACACCCACGACGGCTACGGGTCCTTCGTCGACCTGGAGTCCTCCACGGTCGACGACGCGCTGGACTTCTTCCACCGCTACTACGCCCCGGGCAACGCCGTCCTCTGCCTCGGTGGTGACCTCGACGTCGAGGAGACCGAGCGGCTGGTCCGCCGCTGGTTCGGCCCCATCGAGGCCCGCGACGTGCCGCCCACCCCACCGACCGGCGAGCCGTCGCCGACCGCCGCCCGGTCCGGCGTCGAGGAGGACCGGCTGGCCCCGGCCCCCGCCGTGGCGATCGGCTGGCGGGTGCCCGACCCGGTCGGGGACCTCGACACCTACCTCGGCACCGTGCTGCTGGCCGAGCTGCTCAGCGAGGGCGACGCCTCCCGCCTGGAGCGCCGGCTGGTGCACGACGACCAGCTCGCCGTGGCGCAGAGCAGCTACGTCGGGCTCTTCGGCGACCCGTTCGACGTCCGGGACGCCACGCTGCTGACCACCCAGGTGCACCATCCGGCCGCGGTGAGCGCCGAGCAGGTCCTCACCGCGGTGCACGAGGAGGTGGCGCGGATCGCGGCGGACGGCGTCGGCGCCGCCGAGCTGGCCCGCGTGCAGGCCCGCACCGAGGCGCAGCTGCTGCGCCAGGCCGACTCCGTGCTCGGCCGCACCCTCGCCTTCGCCACGGCCGAGCTGATCCACGGCCGCGCCGAACTGGCCGGCGAGCTGGCCGCCCGGCTGGCGTCGGTCACCCCGGAGCAGGTGCAGGTCGCCGCGCGTGGCCTGGACCCCGGCACCGCCGCGGTGCTGGAGCTGCGGGCCACCGGAGGTGCTCGATGAGCGCACCCGACCTGGGCCTGGTCCCCCCGCTCGGCGAACCGCGGCCCCAGCCGGAACTCGCCGTCACCGAGGCCACGCTGGCCACGGGGCTGCGGCTGGTCGTCGTCCCGCGCCCGGGCGTCCCGCTCGTCGAGCTGCGGCTGCGGGTGCCGTTCGCGGCCCCGACGGCCCGCGCTGCCGCGCAGCACGCCGCCCGCGCCTCGGTGCTCTCCGGTGCCGTGCTGCTGGGCACGACCGCGCACGACGCCACGGGCATCGCGCAGGCACTGCAGACCCACGGCGGCGAGCTGTCGGTCTCCGCCGACCCGGACCGCCTGCTGTTCGCGACCACGCTGCTGGCCGAGGGGCTCGCCCCGGTCCTCGGCGTGCTCGCCGAGGTGCTCACCAGCGCCACCTACCCGGCCGACCTCGTGGAGGGCGAGCGGGCCCGCGTCGCCGAACGGATCTCGATAGCCCGCTCGCAGCCGGGCGTCATCGCGCGCACCGCGCTGGCCGCGCGCCGCTACGGCACGCACCCCTACGCCGAGCAGCTGCCCAGCCCCGAACTGGTCGGCGGCGTGCGCGGGCAGGCGCTGCGCAAGCTGCACCGCGACCGGGTGCTGCCCGCCGGGAGCACCCTCGTCCTCGTCGGTGACCTGGACCCCGCCGCCGCCGTCGACGCGGCCGCGGCGGCGCTGGGCGGCTGGACGGGGGAGGGCACGGCGATCGCCGCGCCGCCGGCCCCGCAGCTGGCACCGGGGCACCTGGAGGTGGTCGACCGGCCCGGGGCCGTGCAGTCCAACCTCCGCCTCGGCGGGCCGGCCCCCGCCCGCACCGACCCCGACCTCCCCGCGGTCCGGCTGGCCAACATGGTCTACGGCGGCTACTTCTCCTCCCGGCTGGTGGAGAACATCCGCGAGCGGCGCGGCTACAGCTACAGCCCGCGCAGCTCGGTCGACCACCTGGCGGCCGCGTCGTCCTTCCTCGTGGAGGCCGACGTCGCGACCGAGGTCACCGCACCGGCCCTCCTGGAGACCTGGTACGAGCTGGGCCGGATGGCGCTGGTGCCGGTCGGGGCCGACGAGCTCGACGCCGCCCGCCGCTACGTCCTGGGCAGCATGGCGCTGTCCACCGCCACGCACGCCGGGCTGGCCAGCACGCTGTCCGCGCTGGTCGGCGCCGGGCTGCCACCGGGCTGGCTGACCGAGCACCAGCGCGCGCTGGCCGGGGTCACCGTCGACGAGGTGCAGGCCGCCGCCCGGCGTTACCTGCAGCCGGCGGGGCTGACCGCCGTCGTGGTCGGGGACGCCGAACGGGTGACCGGGCCGCTCCGCGCGCTCGGTCCCGTCGACGTCACCGCCAGCGCGGCCGCGACGGGGCCGGCGTGAGCGTCCCGGCCGGCGGCAGCACCCCGGCCGACAACCCGCCGCCCGACACGAGCCCGCCGGTCGCCTGGCCGGAGAGCTCGCCGTCCGGACCGGGTCCGGTCCCCGTGCTGTCGCGCTCGGCGCACGACCGCAGCCACCTGGCCCGCCTGCTCCCCGACCCCACCGGGGGCCGCACGGTCCGGCTGCTCATCGTGGACGACCGCCGCGCGGTGCCGGTCGAGGAGGCCGAGGGCGGTCCCCGCCTGGTGTGGGAGGAGCGCGCGGAGCTGCCCGACGACGCGGTCTTCCTCGGCGAGGCCGACGGCGTCCCGTACGCCGCCGTGCTCGGGGAGCGGCGGCTGTCGGTCGGTGGGCGGCCGGTGGACACCTGGGCCGGGTTGCGCGAGGTGGGCGCCGACCTCGGCGATCTCGACGCCGGCCTCCTGGCCCAGGCGATCGGCATCATCGAGTGGCACGAGCGACACCGGTTCAGCCCGCTGTCCGGCGCCCCGACGACGGTCGAGCGGGCCGGCTGGGTCCGGCGGGACCCGGAGACCGGCGCCGAGCTCTTCCCCCGCACCGACCCGGCGGTGATCATGCTGGTCCACGACGGCGGCGACCGCTGCGTCCTGGGCCGGCAGGCGGTCTGGCCGCCGGGCCGCTTCTCGATCCTCGCCGGGTTCGTCGAGCCGGGGGAGTCGGCCGAGGGCGCGGTGGCCCGCGAGGTCGCCGAGGAGGTGGGCCTCACGGTCACCGACATCCGCTACGTGGGCAGCCAGCCCTGGCCCTTCCCGCAGTCGCTCATGCTCGGGTACACCGCCCGGGTGGTCGGTGATCCGACGCTGCGCCTGGACCCGACCGAGATCGAGGAGGCCCGCTGGTTCACCCGCGAGGAGCTGCGCTCCGGCACGGGCCCCCGGGCGCTGCCGCCGGCGGTCTCGATCGCGCGGCACATCATCGACCGCTGGCTGGCCGGCGACTGAAGAGGAGGACCCACCTGCCCCCCACCACCCGCCCGCTCGCGGCGGGCCCCTGCAGGCGGGCCTTCAGCTGAAGCGACCCTGCAGCAGCAGTGCGGGGTGGTCGGGGGAGTCGGCCAGGACGACGGCGTCGGCCAGCGACGTCGGGTCCACCTCCGCGTCGTAGCGGTCGAAGGCAGGCAGCTCCCAGGCCTGCTCGGCAGGGGTGCGCCGGCGTCGCGCGGCCGCGGCGACCCGCAGGTGGACGACGACGTCGAACGCCAGCCCGAGACCCTGCAGCAGCGGGCCCGCGACCAGCAACACTCCGCCCGGCGGCATCGGGCGCGGGCGGGCGCGGGCGGCCCGGTCGCGGACGACGTCCCAGAGCACGGGCAGGTAGTCGCCGGAGCCACCGGGCCCCAGCGGGTCGAGGACCTCCCGCGCCAGCGCTCCGGCATCGAGCCAGTCGGTGTAGCGCGCGTCGGGGTCGGTGCGGCCGTGCTCCAGCCGCAGCGATGCCGGGCGGAGGAAGCCGGCCGCCGGGACGACGACGGCGGGGCGGCCGAGGACCGGTAACCGGTCGGCCACCGCGGCGGCGAGGTCGGCGGGGGCGGCGACGTCCGGCCCGTCGACGGCGACCCGGAGCGCGACGGCCCCGGCAGGGCACTCCGCACCGGCCAGCAGGCCGGCGAGCCGGTCGGCGAGCGCCTCGGGCGTCAGCGGCTCCGGACGGCTCAGGACCGGCCCTCCACGGCCGCCCGCCGGTCGGTGCGGGCGCGGGTGCGGACGTCGGCGGACGCGGCCGGCCGAGGCGCTGCCGGCCGGGGCGGGGCCGGCCGGGGCGCGGGCGGGCGCGGCAGGTCCGTGGCGACCGGGTCCTGGGTCACCTCGAGGCTGTCGAGCACCTCGTGGGCCAGCTCCGGCACGGGACGCCCCTGCGAGCGTGCCTCCCCGCGCAGCAGCTCGAAGGCGCACCGCGGCGTGGTGCCGTGCCGCTCGGCGAGCACGCCGATCGCCCGCTCGGTGGCCACGCGGGCGGCCAGGGCGTGCTCCAGCTGGGCGACGGTGCGCTCGAGCGCGGCCAGCCGCGCGTCGCGCGGATCGGCGGCTGGATGGTCGTCCGGGGCCGGTCCGCGGGCGGCGCGCCGCGCGGTGCGGTCGGGCTCGACCAGGGTGCCGAGCTCCGCGGCGACGAGGTCGGCGAGGGTCATCCCCTCGACCAGGTCGCCGACGTCCTCCGCCCGGCCGGGAGAGAGCACCGACCAGCCGCGGCCGGTGCGGACCACCAGCACCGACGGCTCGTCCGACGGGAGCGGATCGTCAGCGCAGGCGGCCGCGGAGGCTGCGTGCTCGACGCTCGAGCTCACGACGAGGGCCTCCGTGCGCGGTCAGCCCGGCCCGGGTGGCCGGGACGTGGGAGGGCCGCGGTCACGGCCTCCGTGACACCGATCATGCCCTCTCGCCGGAGAGGGTGGGCGGAGCACTCGCCGTCGACGGTCGCCCACGGCCCGCTGGGGCGGGGCCGGCGTGCGGTGTCAGGCGCCCTGCGCCTGGACCAGTTGGGCCTTGACCTGGTCGATGCTCGGGTTGGTCAGCGCACTGCCGTCGGCGAAGACGAGGGTGGGGACGGTGCGGTTCCCACCGTTGGCCTGCATCACGACGCCGGCCGCGGCGTCGTCGCGCTCGATGTCGACCTCGGCGAACTCGATGCCCTCCCGCTGCATGAGCTTCTTCAGCCGCACGCAGTAGCCGCACCAGGTGGTGGTGTACATGGTCACGGCGGCGGTGGCAGCGCTCATCGAGGGGATCCTCCGGTCTCTCGCGTCCTGGTGGCCGGAGCTCCGGCCACCAGGACAGGGCAACGCCGCGCCCCTGGGGATGCTTCCCCCGCCCGTCCCCGGCGGCTGGGAGGATGGGGACTGGCCGACGGGGTGGGAGACGGGGAGTCGATGACGCAGATCGCCGGTGCGCCGGGTCGCGTCCGCGGAACGGGTGCCGAAGCGGTGCTCGCGCAGCTGGACGACGAGCAGCGGGCCGCCGCCCAGGCGGTGTCCGGTCCGGTGTGCATCCTCGCCGGTGCCGGCACGGGCAAGACCCGCACCATCACCCACCGGATCGCCTACGGCGTGCACACCGGCGCTTTCGTCCCCGAGCAGGTCCTGGCGGTGACGTTCACCGCGCGCGCCGCGGGCGAGCTGCGCTCGCGGCTGGCCGCCCTCGGTGTGGGCGGGGTGCAGGCACGGACCTTCCACGCCGCGGCGATGCGCCAGCTGCGGTACTTCGCCCCGCGGGTGCTGGGCGGCCCGATGCCGGGCCTGGTGGAGAACAAGCTGCGGCTGGTGGCCACCGCCGCCTCCCGGGCCCGGCTGTCCACCGACCGCACCAGCCTCCGGGACCTCGCCAGCGAGATCGAGTGGGCCAAGACCACCCTGGCGACGCCAGAGGACTACCCGGACCGGGCGAAGGCCGCCGGGCGGGAGCCGCCCTTCGAGCCCGCCGCCGTCGCGCAGGTCTACGCCAGCTACGAGTCGGCGAAGCAGCGCGACGGCGCGCTGGACTTCGAGGACCTCCTGCTGGTCACCGCCTACGCCCTCGAGGAGCACGACCAGGTGTCCCGCGAGGTCCGGGCGCAGTACCGGCACTTCGTCGTCGACGAGTACCAGGACGTCAACCCGCTGCAGCAGCGGCTGCTCGACGCGTGGCTGGGTGGCCGGGCCGACGTGTGCGTCGTCGGCGACCCCAACCAGACCATCTACTCGTTCACCGGCGCCGACCCCGACTACCTGCTCGGGTTCGCCGACCGTTACACCGACGCCGAGGTGGTCAAGCTCGAGCGCGACTACCGGTCCACCCCCCAGGTGGTCGCCCTGGCCAACAAGCTGATCGGCCAGGCCCCACGGCGCAAGGGCCTGCCCGGCCTGCGGCTGCTCGGCCAGCGTGCCGAGGGCCCGGCGCCCCGGTTCGCGGAGCACCCCGACGAGCCCGCCGAGGCCGCCGCGGTGGCGGCGGCCTGCCGGGCGCTGGTCGACGCCGGGACGCCGGCGGCCGAGATCGCCGTCCTGTTCCGGATCAACGCCCAGTCCCAGGTCTACGAGTCGGCGCTGGCCGACGTCGGCGTGCCCTACGTGCTCCGGGGCGGTGAGCGCTTCTTCGAGCGGCCCGAGGTCCGGGAGGCGGTGCTGCTGCTGCGGGGCGCCGCCGCCGGGGGCTCCGAGCCCGGCGCGCTGGTCCCGGCCGTGCGCGACGTGCTGGCCTCCACCGGCTGGGTCGAGCACCGGCCACCGCCCGGCGGGGCCGCCCGCGACCGCTGGCAGTCCCTCGCCGCCCTGGTCGACCTCGCCGTCGACCTGGTTGCCGAGGACGCGACGATCGACATCGCGGGCTTCGTGGCCCACCTCGCGGCGCGGGCCGACGCCCAGCACGCGCCCACCGTGCAGGGGGTCACGCTGGCCTCGATGCACGCCGCCAAGGGCCTGGAGTGGGACGCCGTCTTCGTGGTCGGCCTGGTCGACGGCGTCCTGCCGATCGCCCAGTCGCTGTCCCGGCCCGAGGCGGTGGAGGAGGAGCGGCGGCTGCTGTACGTCGCGGTCACCCGCGCCCGGGAGCAGCTCACGCTCTCCTGGTCGCTGGCCCGCAATCCCGGTGGCCGCCGATCCCGACCGCGCAGCCGGTTCCTCACCGGGCTGGTCCCCGAGTCCACGCCGAGCGCCGCGCCACCGCCGCGCAAGGCGAAGAAGGTCAAGGTCGTGCTGGAGGGCGAGGCGGGGGAGCTGTTCGAGCGGCTCCGCGCGTGGCGGAGCGGGGCAGCGGCCGAGGCGTCCGTCCCGGCCTACGTCGTCTTCACCGACGCGACCCTGCAGGCCATCGCGGAGAGCCGGCCGGCCACCCTGCGCGAGCTGGCCGCCCTGCCCGGCATCGGGGCCCGCAAGCTGGAGCTCTACGGCGAGGACGTGCTGGCGACCGTCGGTCCCTGACCGACCGCACGACGTCACGGCAGGGCGAGTGAGTGCGGTCACGGGGAACGGCCGGATTTAATGCGTTGACCCCCTCCGCGGGCGCGTCCTACTGTCCATCTCGCGCGCTCGGAGCACCGCTTGCGAGCCGCACCAGACCGAGACCGGCTCACCAGCCGCGATCCGACCCCGGAGAGGAGGGGACACCGTGATCACCACCACGTGGACCAGTGCCCCTGCCGGGGACTCCGGCACGGGGCTCCTCGCCGCGCGTCCGGCCGATTGCGCCGCCGCCCGTCTCCGTGCGCTGCCGATCGTCGAGGTGTTCGGCATCGCGCCCACCCGCGTCCGGCTCGACGCCACCAGTGTGCCCGCCGCCGAGCAGTTCGGCGCCGTCCACCAGTCCAACCCCCAGAACGACGTCCCCACCCTCGGGATCCACTCCCCGGGGAGACCGCTGAGCTGACGCTCAGCTGGTCCTCCTCGAGGCCGCGGAACCCGAAACCCGGGTCCGCGGCCTCTCTCTTTGTCGCGACACCCGGCCCCGACTCCCGGTCGGCGGGTCCCCGCCGGTCGTAGACGACGAGTACGAGGAGGAGCGGCAGTGCAGCAGACGATCGACCGCCCGACGTCCCACCGCCGACCCGGGCTCCCCCGGACCGGCGGTTCCCTTCCCCGACGGCCGGCGACGCCGGTGTCGCCGGCTCCGGTGCGGCGCCCGCTGCCGTGCCGGGACGACCCGGAGCTGTGGTTCGCCGAGAGCCCGGCGCAGCTCGAGCAGGCCAAGACGCTCTGCGCGGAGTGCCCCGTGCGGGACGCCTGCCTGGCGGGCGCGCTCGACCGCGGCGAGCCCTGGGGCGTCTGGGGCGGCGAGATCTTCGAGCGCGGCGTGGTCATCGCCCGCAAGCGTCCCCGTGGGCGCCCGCGGAAGGTGGTCGCCGCATGAACCGGGGACACCGTCCCCTCATCCCGCACGAGCTCGGAACGGTGGTCCCGACGGGGCCACACGAAGCACTCGAGGAGTCGAAGTGACCACGTACGAGTACGACCTGGCCGTCGACCGCCTGCGCGAACTCCGCGCCGAGGCCGACACCGCCACCCGCGCCCGCCGCGTGCGGGCTGCCCGTCGCTGGGCCCGTCGCGCCGAGTACGCGACGCGCCGGGCGGCGCGGGCGAGCGCCGCCGTCCGCTGATGCAGCCCCGCCCCGTGCGAGCTCGCGGCGGGGCCTGCCACGGGGCCATCCCGATCGAGGCCGGGTCCGGACGCTCCCGGTGCGTCCGGACCCGGCCTCCTCCGTCGTCAGCGCCGCCGCAGCAGCGCGGGCCTCACCCCGTGAAGCCGGGGAGCCACTCCTCGACCACGCTGCGGTAGTCACCGGCGGCGTCGAGCTGGCAGAGCACCCCGATCGACCCGATCGTCACCCGGTGGATGAGCAGGTACGCCGGGGGCAGGTTCAGCATCCGGCCCAGCCGGTTGGCCTCGCTCCGCGGGTCGGCGATCCGGGCGGCCTGTTCCTGCATCCAGGCGCGGGTGAAGTGGAACTCCGGCCCCTCGACCGGTTCCAGCAGGGGGCGCAGGTAGTCCAGGACGCCCTGCGCGTCGACCTCGATGCCGGGCCGGACGAATCCCTCCGCGCGCAGGTCGGCCAGCACGTCGGCCGCCCGCCCCTCCAGCGCCCAGCGCAGCAGCCGCCCGATCGGCTCGGGGTGGCCGTCGGGCA
The DNA here is from genome assembly GCF_010686765.1 of Geodermatophilus sabuli. GTDB lineage: Bacteria > Actinomycetota > Actinomycetes > Mycobacteriales > Geodermatophilaceae > Geodermatophilus > Geodermatophilus sabuli_A. The sequence continues at coordinate 97,168 of NZ_JAAGWF010000007.1, forward strand.
GCCGGGCGGTGGCACCGAAGTCGATGACGCCCAGCCGGCCGTCACCGACCAGGCGGAAGTTCCCCGGGTGGGGGTCGGCGTGCAGCATGCGCGCCCGCTGGGGCGCCGAGAAGTGCAGGACCGCCATCAGGTGGCCGGCGAGGTCACGCTGCTCCCGCGTCCCCGAGGCGATGACCCTGGACAGCGGCGTCCCGTCGAGCCACTCGGACACGATCACCTTGGGGGCGCTGGCCACCACCCGGGGGACGACGATCTGCGGGTCGTCGGCGTAGGCGGCGGCGAAGGCGCGCTGGGCGTCGGCCTCGAGTCCGTAGTCCAGCTCCTCGACCACCCGGGCCTTGAGCTCGGCGATCAGCGGCTTGACGTCCATGCCGGGGAACAGGGCCGCGAACAGCCGGGCGAAGCGGGCCAGCTGGTTGAGGTCGGCCATCAGGGCGGTCGCCGCACCGGGGTACTGGATCTTGACGGCCACCTCGCGGCCGTCCCGCCAGGTGGCCTTGTGCACCTGCCCGATGCTGGCCGCGGCCGCCGGGGCGTCGTCGAAGTGGGTGAACCGGCTCCGCCAGCTGCCGCCGAGCTGCTGGCTGAGCACCGCGTGGACGGTGCGCGCCGGCATCGGCGGCGCCTCCTCCTGCAGCTTGACCAGCGCCTCCCGGTACGGCGCGGCCACCTCCTCGGGAACCGCGGCCTCGAACACCGACAGCGTCTGCCCGAGCTTCATCGCCCCGCCCTTGAGCTGCCCCAGGACGGCGAACAGCTGCTCGGCGGTGCGCTGCTGGAGCTCGGCGGTCACCGCGTCGGCGGGCCGGCCCGAGAGCCGCTTGCCGATGCCCAGCGTGGCCCGGCCCGCGGCGCCCAGTGGCAGCGACGCCAGGCGTGCGGTCCTCGAGACCGAGCCCCGGGGCATCCCCCGTCCCGTCTCAGTCACGGTCTCTCCTCGCTGGCGCTCGTCGGCCGCGCTCGCGGCTGCGTCCCCGGAACCGTACGGACCCGGATGTGCACTCTGCGGCCATTGTCGCCCGATCGGCGGGTGCAGCGCTGGGGGAGCGCCTCACCGGCCCCCGGCGGCGCCCGAGGCGCCGTCCCCGCACGGGCAGTCGCGGTGCACCGGCCACCGGCGGGTGCGGGGCGTGAGGTCGGGCGGACGCAGCTCGACGGTGGTGCCCAGGGTCACCGGCGCGGCACCGCCGTCCAGGTAGGCGAGCACCTGCACCGCTGCCGTGACCGCGGTCATCAGGCAGGTCACGGTGGCGCCGCCGGGCGCGGGGTCGCCGGCGGTCAGTTGAGCGGCCAGCAGCGGCCACCGGGGATCGGCGTCCCGCCGGTGCAGCTCGGCGCAGCGCAGGCAGCTCGTGCTCCCCGGCACGACGAGCGGGCCGACCACGCCGGTCTCCCCCCGGACGGTCGCGACCAGGTGCGCCAGCCCGCGGGATCGCAGGTCGTCGGCCAGCGGGTCGGACGCCGCCCACGGCTCGGTGAGCACGACCAGGTCGCTGCGCACCCCGGCCGGCAGCGGCCGCAGGTCGGTCAGCGGGCTGGCCCGCCGGACGGCGTCGGCGGCGGCCAGGACCCGCGGGCGGCCCTCGTCCCCGGCGGCCAGCCCGCCCACGACGGCGTCCCCGGCGGTGACCGGCCCCCGGTCCCGGATGCTGATCCGGCCCACGCCACTGGCCGCCAGGACCGCGGCGAGCGGCACCCCCACCCGGCTCGCCCCCTCGACCACCACGACCGCGGTCCGGCGGGCGCGCCAGCCGGACCCGCCGACGAGGTCGTGACGCGCCCGCACCGTGGCGGGCAGTTCGGCGCGGGTCCGCGCCACGGCGGCCGGTCCGGCCTCGGCGGACAGCAGGTCGGCGGCCTCGAGGTCCACCAGCAGGCCGGTGGCGCGGAGCCCGTCGAGCAGTGCGGCGACCGCGGCCGGCTCGTGGCCGGCACGGGCCGCCTCGGCGACCACGGTCCGCTGGGCGCGGCGTCCGTCGAGGCCGCGCAGCAGGGCGGTCAGCTCGGCCGGGCCGGGGGAGACCCGCAGACCGTCGGTGGTGTCGGTGCCACCCACCTGGACCTCGGCCGTGCCGCCGGGGCCGGGCAGCCGGAGCAGCGGGACGCTCGTGGGCAGGTAGGGGTGCGCGCTGTCGCTCACGCCGCGGCCCCGGTTCGGCCGGGCGCGGGGGTCGTCCTCACCCCCGCAGCGTCGCAGCGCGCGGCCACGGCCCGCTGGCTCCGTCCACAGGCCCCGACGACGACGGCGGCGCCCCGGGGGACGCCGCCGTGGTGACGCACTGGAACGCCACCCGTCAGGGACCTGCGCCGAGCCTGCGAGGCGACGGGGAGGGGTGGCCCTCTCTCAGGCCTTGCCGAGGATCCGGTTCATCTTGGTGCCGCAGACGGGGCACGTGCCCTGCGCCATGCGGCGGCCGGACTCGCTGACCTTGACCTCGCCGTCGAAGTCGCGCTTCTCCTTGCACTTCACGCAGTAGCCGTTGTAGCTCTCCGCCACGGTGCCTCCTCTTCTCCGCGCCACCCGGCGTCCGGGGCCGGGCGCCGTCAACCCGGGGAACGCTACCCGTGCGGCGTCCACGCCCCCGGCCCGCGGGGGAGCCGCCCGGACCGGTTCCCCCACAGCCTGTGGACAGACCTGTGGAGCGTGTGGGGAACCGACGGCGTGTCCCTGTGCGTGCCGCCGGGACGGACCCGACCGCCGGCCGGTCCCGCCGACCCCGGACCGGCCGTCCACCTGCAGGAACGCCTCGTCCAGCCCTGTGGACGGCCGGGCGTGACGGTCGATCCCCGGGACGGGCGCCCGGGTGTCCACCGTCCGTGCGACATGCACCCGTGTGGGGGCGGGGTGCGGGAGCGGGCCGGCCGGGCGGTGGCTACGGTGCCCCCGTGCCCGGAACGACCCCCGACGCCCCGCACGACGCCGTGCCGGCCGCCCTCCCGCGAGAGGGCCGCCGGGACGCCCGAGCCGTCCCCGCCAACCGGTCGGCCCGGGGCACGTCGGCGCCGGTGCTGCCCGACGGCGCGATCGAGGTGCGGCGCAGCACCCGGCGCCGCCGCACGGTGACCGCCTACCGCGAGTCCGGGCGCACGGTCGTGCTCATCCCGGCGGCGTTCAGTCCCGCCGAGGAGCGGCGGTGGGTGGCGCAGATGGTGGCCAAGCTGCAGACCCGCGAGGAGCGGCGCCGGCGGTCCCTCGGCGGGGACGAGGAACTCATGGCCCGGGCGCGGGCGCTGTCGGCGGCCCACCTGGCGGGGGTGCCCCAGCCGGCCAGCGTCCGGTGGGTGGACAACCAGCAGCGGCGCTGGGGGTCGTGCACCCCGGCCGACGGCACCATCAGGCTCTCCAGCCGGTTGCGCGCGATGCCCGAGTACGTCGTCGACTACGTGCTGGTGCACGAGTTGGCGCACCTGATCGAGCCCAGCCACGACGCGCGGTTCTGGGCCCTGGTGGCGGCCTACCCGCGGGCCGAGCGCGCGCGGGGGTTCCTGGAGGGCGTGGAGCTGACCACCCCCGAGGGCGCCGACGGCGGGGCGGCCCCGGCGGGCGACCTCGTCGACCAGGGGTCGGAGGCCAGCCCCGGCTGAGCTCAGTCCTCGGTGTCGTCGTCCTGGCGGTCGGCGGCGTCGTCGGCGCTCAGCGACCGCAGCTCGTCGTCGGCCCCCTGGCGGGCCACGAAGTCCAGCGGCTCGTCCAGGTCGTCGGACGTGGGCAGCAGGTCCGGGTGGGACCAGAGCCGGTCCCGCTCGGCGGTGCCGTGCCGCTGCCCCATGGCCCCCCAGACGGTGGCCGCGTCGCGCAGTCGCCGCGGGCGCAGCTCGAGCCCCACCAGCGTGGCGAAGGTCTGCTCGGCCGGACCGCCGGAGGCGCGCCGGCGGCGCATCGTCTCGGCGAGCGCGGAGTGCCCGGGGAGCCGGTCCGCCGCGGCCGCGGCGACGACGGCGTCCACCCAGCCCTCGACCAGGGCCAGCAGCGTCTCCAGGCGGCGCAGCGCCATCTGCTGCTCGGGGGTCTCCTCCGGCTCGAGCACGCCGCTGCCGAGCAGGGCCTGGATGCTCTCGGGGTTGCTCGGGTCGATGCCGCCCATGGACCCCATCGCCTCGGTGATCCCCCGCTCGATCGCGTCGCGGTCGACGTGGATGCCCCGGGCGTAGGCGTGCACCGCGTCGTGCAGCTGCTGGCGCAGCCACGGCACGTGCGCGAACAGCCGCAGGGACGCCGCCTCGCGCAGCGCCAGGAACAGCCGGACCTCCTCGGCGGGACGGTCCACACCGGCGGCGAACTCGGCCACGTTCTGCGGCACGAGCACGCCGGCACCGTCGGGCGCCAGCGGGAGGCCGATCTCGGTGCTGGTCAGCACCTCGCCGGCGAGCCGGCCGAGCGCCTGGCCGATCTGGGCGCCGAACATCAGCCCGCCCATGCGGCCCATGATCCCGGCGAGGGGGCCGGCCATCGCCGCGGCCTCGGCGGGCAGGGCACTCGTCATGGCCCCGACCACCCGCTCGGCCAGCGGGTCGATCAGCCGGCCCCAGGCGGGCAGGGTCTGCTCCAGCCACTCGACCCGCGACCAGGCCAGCGTCCGGTCCACGCCGGAGGGCAGGTCGGTCACCTGGTCCAGCCACAGGTCGGCCAGCCGCAGTGCCTCCGCGACGGCGGTGCGCTCGGCGTCGGACGTCGGCTGCGAGCCGGCGGCCAGCGAGCTGATCGCGCCCTGCCGGGCCAGGTCCCAGTTCACCGGCCCGCCCGACCAGTTCATGAGCTTCTGCAGCTCGGCGAACAGCGGCATCTTGCCCAGCAGCTCCTCCGGCGTGCCCGCGCCGGCACCGCCGCCGAAGAGCGCGCCGAACCCGAACGGGTCGTTGCCGGCGTCGGACCCGGGCTCGTTGCGACGCTCGGGGTCGCGATCGGAGGGGCCGAAGCCGAACGGGAGATCGCTCATCCCTCCACCGTAGACGCGTGATCTTCCCGCCGGAGGCTCGTCCGCCGGCAGCGGAACGCGGGCGGCGTCCTGGGCCGGGGCTCGTAAGCTGGCCGGTCGTGACCCGTCGGATCGCCGTCCTCAGCGTCGGTGTCGTGCTGCTCGTGGTCTTCGGCGTGCTCGGTGCGGCGGTGCCGGTGCCCTACGTGGCGCAGGTGCCGGGACCGACCTTCAACACCCTCGGGGAGATCGACGGCGAGCCGATCATCAGCATCGAGGGCCGGGACCGCAACGACGTCGACGGCGAGCTGACGCTCACCACCGTCGGGGTCAGCCGCGCCGGGCTGAGCCTGGTCGAGGCGGTGCAGGGCTGGTTCGACAGCGAGGTCAGCGTCGTCCCGGAGGAGACGGTGTACCCACCGGACCGCACGGAGGAGGAGACGCGCGAGGCCAACCGGCAGGCCTTCCTCACCTCCGAGGAGGCCGCCGAGTCCGCGGCCCTCGCCCAGCTCGGCTACCCGGTGAAGGTCGTCGTCCGCGGGCTGGGGGAGGACTCGCCCTCCGAGGGGCGGCTGGAGGAGGGCGACGCGATCGACACCGTCGAGGGCCGGCCCACACCTGACGCGTCGACCCTGGACGACGTCCTGGCGTCGATCCCCGGTGGGACGGCGGTCACCGTCGGCTACACCCGGCTCGGCGAGCCCGGGACGGCGCAGGTGACCACCCGGCCGGCCGAGGAGCGCGACGGCTCGCTGCTCGGGTTGCTGATCCGGGAGCAGCCGTCGGCGCCCTTCGACGTCGACATCCGCGTCGAGGACGTCGGTGGCCCCTCGGCCGGCTTGATGCTCACCCTCGGGATCCTCGACCTCGTCGGCGACACGGACCTGACCGGCGGTGCGCTGGTGGCGGGCACCGGCACGATCGACCCCGAGGGCCAGGTCGGCCCGATCGGCGGCATCCAGCTCAAGATGGTGGCCGCCGCGGACATCGGTGCCGAGCTCTTCCTCGTGCCGGCCGACAACTGCGCCGACGCGCTGGGGGCGCCGCAGCCGGACCTGCTCATGGCCCGGGTGGCGACCCTCGACGACGCCCTCGAGGCGCTGGCCGACGTCCGCGCGGGACGCACTCCCGAACCCTGCTGACCCCCGCCGCGGCTCGCCGTGGCACACCACCCACCGCCCCGGTCCCCCTGTGGGGGAAGCTGTCGGGCGGAGCCGGTGGCCGGGGGAACCCGGCGCCGTCCCGCGCGTTGGTCTGGGGTGACCGGTCCGGCGCCGGACGGCCCCCACCGGGTCCGCCCGGTCGCTCGCGGCCGGATACGTCCGTGGCATCCCGCCACGAAGGCAACTGAAGGAGACCGCTCGTGGCCATGCGGCCCCCCGTGTCCGTGCCCGCGCTCTCGCGGCGCGCGAAGGTGGTCATCGGGGCCATCGGCGTGCTGCTGGTGCTGTTCACGGCCATCGGGACCTTGACCAACGTCTACGTCGACTACCTGTGGTTCGACGAGACCGGTTACACCGGGGTCTTCTGGACCGAACTGCAGACCCGCGCGCTGCTGTTCGCCGTCGCCGGGGTCGCCACCGGCGGCCTGACGGCGCTCGCCATCCACCTCGCCTACCGGTTCCGTCCCACCTTCCGGCCCATGTCGCTGGAGCAGCAGAACCTCGAGCGCTACCGCCAGTCCCTGGAGCCGCGGCGCACCCTGGTGCTCACCGCCGTCGGGGTCGTCCTGGGCCTGTTCGCCGGGTTCACCGCCCAGAGCAACTGGGAGACCTGGCTGAGCTTCCGGAACTCGACCGACTTCGGACAGGTCGACCCCCAGTTCGGCGTCGACCTGTCCTTCTTCGTCTTCGACTACCCCTTCTACCGGCTGCTCCTGGGCTTCGGCTTCGCCATCGTGCTGCTCGCGCTGATCGGCTCGCTGCTGACCCACTACGTCTTCGGCGGCCTGCGGCTGCAGACGCCGGGGCAGAAGTTGACGTCGGCGGCGATGGTGCAGCTGTCGGTGCTGCTCGGCGCGTTCGTCGCGCTCAAGGCGCTGGCCTACTGGCTGGACCGCTACGGGCTGGTCTACTCCGACCGCGGTGAGCTGTTCACCGGTGCCAGCTACACCGACGTCAACGCGCTGCTGCCGGCCAAGACGATCCTGGTGTTCGCGGCGGCGGTGTGCGCGATCGCCTTCTTCGCCAACGTCGTCGTCCGCAACTTCCGGCTGCCGGCCGCGGCGCTGGTCCTGCTGCTGCTGTCCAGCCTGGTCATCGGGGTCGCCTACCCGGCCATCGTGCAGCAGTTCGTCGTCCGGCCCAGTGCGAACGAGCGCGAGGCCGACTACATCGAGCGGGCGATCGAGTCCACCCGCGAGGCCTACGGGCTCAGCGACGTCGAGTACGTCGACTACGCCCAGCAGAGCACCGGTGACGAGGTCGACACCGACGCCGTGCTGGCCGAGCTGCGCAACGACTCCGAGACCATCCCGAACGCGCGGCTGCTGGACCCCAACGTCCTGGCCGACACGTTCACCGCGCGCCAGCAGATCCGCAACGTGTACGGCTTCCCGGAGAAGCTCGACATCGACCGCTACACGATCGACGGCGAGACCCGTGACTACGTCGTCGCGGTGCGCGAGCTCAACAGCGAGGCGCTCAGCGAGAACCAGCAGACGTGGATCAACCGGCACACCGTCTTCACCCACGGCAACGGCTTCGTCGCAGCCCCGGCCAACCAGGTGGTCGCCGGCCAGGAGGGGGGCGAGCCGAACTTCACCACCCGTGACCTCCCCACCGTCGGCACCATCGAGGTGGAGCAGCCGCGCATCTACTACGGGGAGCTGATCGAGGACTACTCCGTCGTCGGGGCGCCCGAGGACGCGACGCCCCGGGAGTTCGACCAGCCGGAGGACGGCTCCGACGAGGGGCAGATCAACAACACCTACGGCGGTGAGGGCGGCGTCGCGATCGGCAGCTTCTTCCGGCAGCTGACGTTCGCGATCTACTACCGGGAGCGGAACTTCCTGCTCTCCAGCGCGGTCAACGACGCGTCCAAGGTCCTCTACGTGCGCAACCCCCGGGACCGCGTGGAGAAGGCCGCGCCGTTCCTCGACGTCGACGGCGACCCGTACCCCGCGGTCATCGACGGCCGGGTCACCTGGATCCTCGACGGCTACACGACGTCGGACTCCTACCCCTACGCCGAGCCGATGGAGCTGGGCGAGGCGGCGTCCGACGCGCTCACCGGCACGGGGACGACGGCCCTGCCGAACGAGCAGTTCAACTACATCCGCAACTCGGTGAAGGCCACCGTCGACGCCTACGACGGCACGGTGAGGCTGTACGAGTGGGACACCGAGGACCCGGTCCTCGAGACCTTCATGAAGGCCTTCCCGGATGCCGTGGAGCCGCGCAGCGAGATGTCGGACGAGCTGGTCCAGCACGTCCGGTACCCGGAGGACCTGTTCAAGCTGCAGCGCGACATCCTCACCCGCTACCACGTCAGCAACCCGGTCGACTTCTACAACCAGAACGACCGCTGGCAGGTGCCGGCCGACCCGACCCTGGACACCCAGGAGGCGCAGCCGCCGTACTACATCCTGGCGCAGCGCCCCGGTGACCCCGCGGCGAGCTTCCAGCTCACCAGCGCGCTCAACGCGTTCCGGCGGGAGAACCTGTCCTCCTTCATCTCCGCGTCCAGCGACCCGGAGACCTACGGGGAGATCCAGGTCCTGCAGCTGCCGGGGAACACGCCGTTCCGCGGCCCCCAGCAGGTGCAGCAGTCGTTCAACACCAACGACCAGGTGCGGCCGGACGTGACGCTGTTCAACAGCGCCGAGTCCCAGGCGGTCTTCGGCAACCTGCTGACCCTGCCGATCGGCGGCGACGGGCTGCTCTACGTCCAGCCCCTGTACGTCGAGGGCACCGGCGAGAACTCCTTCCCGCTGCTGCGCAAGGTGCTGGTCAACTACGGCGGGCGGGTCGGCTACGCCGACACGCTGGCCGACGCGCTCGACCAGGTGTTCGGCGCCGGGGCGGGGGAGTCGGCCACGGACAGCGACGGGACGCCGGCCCCCGAGCAACCGGCCACGCCGCCGGAGGGGTCGGGCGAGACGCCGGCACCCCCGGCCGGCGATGGGAGCGATCCCACCCTGGAGCAGGCGGTCACCGACCTGGACGCCGCCCTCGAGGCGCTCAGCGAGGCCCAGCGCAGTGGCGACTTCGGCGCCCAGGGCGATGCGCTGGAGGAGCTGCAGGCGGCCGTCGAGGCCTACCAGGCGGCGCAGGCCGCCGCCGCGTCCCCCGGCGGCTGAGGCCACGGGCGGGCCGGGCACGTCCCGGCCCGCCGTGTGGCGGGGCGCACCCCGACCCGGGTGCGCGCCGCCACGGCGACGGGGTAGGCTGGTCTCTACCGGCGCGGGGTGGAGCAGCTCGGTAGCTCGCTGGGCTCATAACCCAGAGGTCGCAGGTTCGAATCCTGCCCCCGCTACCACCACCGGAACCCCGGTCCTCCTCGGAGGGCCGGGGTTCCGGCGTTCCTGGGTCAGGTGCTGCGGAGCCACTCCACGAGCCCGGCGCGGCGCGGCCGCGGGAGGTCGGCCGGGGCGCCCAGGGCGTGCCGGTCCCGGGCCGGGGGTGGGCCGGCGACCCGCGCGACGTCGGGGACGGGCGGGCGGACCGGGGCGGGCAGCCGGAGCTGGGCGAGGTCGGTCCAGGCGGTGTGCCGCAGACCGCCGACGACGCAGCGCACCCGGACGCGGCAGCACCCGGCCTCGTCGTGCCGCCAGCCCAGCAGCTCGCCCGGGAACCAGCGGCCCGCGTGGAACACCTCCACGGCCTGCGGCGGGCCGGCGAAGCTGCTCGTCGCCACCTCCGCTCGCACGCGGGCACTGTAAGTGCCGTGACAAGCACGCTGAGTGAGGCGCGCTGTCCGGGGCGGGCGAGGGGCGGACGTGGTGGCGTGTATGGTGGACCTGCAACGCGGGGTGGAGCAGCTCGGTAGCTCGCTGGGCTCATAACCCAGAGGTCGCAGGTTCGAATCCTGCCCCCGCTACCAACACGGAGGGCCCGGTCACCACGGTGACCGGGCCCTCCGTCGTCGGGGCAGCGGTGTGTTGTCCGGCACGCTCCGCCTCTCTAGCGTGACGGTCACCGCTGACTGCCGTCCGGAGGCCATCGTGACCGTCGACGCGCTCCCACCCGCCAGCATCGACCTCGACGCGGTGGACCTCTCCGACCGCGACTGGTGGGCCGGCCCGCCCGCGCGGCGGTACGCGACCTTCGCCCGGCTGCGGGAGGAGCGGCCGTTCGCCTTCTACGCCGAACCCGAGATCCCGATGTTGCCGTCGGGGCCTGGCTACTGGGCGGTGACCCGCTATGCGGACGTCGAGGCCATCAGCTCCCAGCCCGCCGTCTTCTGCTCCGGGCGGGGCGCGGTGTCCATCCAGGACATCCCGGCCGACCTCAACGAGTTCTACGGCTCGCTGATCAGCATGGACGACCCGCGGCACGCCAAGATCCGCCGGATCGTGTCGAAGACCTTCACCCCGCGGATGCTCGAGCGGACCGTGGACTCCGTGCGAGCCGTCGTGGACGACGTCCTGGCGCGGGCCCGGCAGACGGCGGCGGCGCAGGGCGGGCACGTCGACGTCGTGGCGGACCTGGCCGCGCCCGTCCCGCTGCGGGTCATCTGCGACATGATGGGCATCCCCGAGGAGCACCGGGCGATGGTGCTCGCGCACTCGACCGTGATCCTGTCCGGCGGGGACCCGGAGCTCATCGAGGACCAGGAGCAGCAGCTCACCGTCTTCCTGCAGGCGGGGATGGAGCTCGCCGCGCTGATGGAGGCGCTGGCCGCCGAGCGGCTGGAGCGGCCGCGCGAGGACCTCACGACCGCGCTGGTCACGACCGACGTCGACGGGGAGCGGCTCTCCCACCAGGAGATCGCCTCGTTCTTCATCCTGCTGCTCGTGGCCGGGAACGAGACGACCCGGAACGCGATCTCCCAGGGCGTGCTCGCGCTGGCCGAGCACCCGGAGCAGCGGGCGCGATGGGCCGGCGACCCGGGCCTGGACCGCACCGCGGTGGAGGAGGTCGTGCGCTGGGCCAGTCCGGTCACCTGGATGCGGCGCACCGCCACCCGGGACGGCGAGGTGAACGGCCACCGGTTCGCCGAGGGGGACAAGTTCCTGCTGCTCTACGGGTCGGCCAACCGCGACCCCGCGGTGTTCCGCGACCCCGAGGTGTTCGACCTCGGCCGCGACCCCAACCCGCACGTCGGCTTCGGCGCCCGGGGGCCGCACTTCTGCCTGGGCGCGCACCTCGCCCGTCGGGAGATCGCCGTGACGTTCCGGGCCCTGCTCGACCAGCTGCCCGACCTCGAGGTGACCGCCGAGCCCGACCGGCTGCACTCGTCGTTCGTCAACGGCATCAAGCGGCTGCCGGCCCGGCTGACCGGCGTCCGCTGATGCGCATCACCGTCGACCGCGAGCTCTGCATCGGTTCGGGCGCCTGCGAGGCGCTGCTGCCCGACGTCTTCGAGGTGGGGGACGACGGTGTGGTGACCGTGCTCCGGCCCGAGGTGGACCCGGACGTGGCGGACGAGGTCCGTGACGCCGTCGCGCAGTGCCCCACCGGCGCGCTCGCACTGGCGAGTGAGGGGGACGGCCCGGCGGGGTAGGGCCCGGGTCATGGAGCCCACTGTGCACGACGCCCCGGAGGCCAACCGGTACGAGATCCGCGACGGCGAGCAGTTGCTCGGCCACGCCGACTACCAGCGGCGGGGGGACACGGTGGTGTTCACGCACACCGAGGTCGACCAGGACTCCGGCCGTACGGGGCTCGGCAGCACGCTGGTCCGCGCGGCCCTCGACGACGTGCGCGCCCGCGGCGGGGCCGTCGTTCCGCAGTGCTCCTTCGTCCGCGGCTACATCGAGAAGCACGAGGAGTACGCCGACCTCGTCCAGGCCCGCTGAGGGGCGGCCCCGTTCCACCTGGCAGTGCGACCGCCTGCAGGGTCCCGACGCGAGCCTGCGAGCGGTGGGGCAGGGGGTCCTCTCTCAGAGCACGTGGTGGCCGTACATCTCCCCGAGCGGGTCGGCGATGAGCTCGATGCGGGCGCCGTCGGGGTCGCGGAAGTAGACGGAGACGCCGCTGTGCACGGCGTGCTCCACGCCGGCGTCGGTGAGCCGCTCGACCAGCTCGGCCCAGCGGTCGGGGTCGACGCTGATCGCGCAGTGGTGCAGCCCGCCCAGCACCTCGGCGTACGGGCCGACGTCCAGGCCGGGGAAGTCGAAGAAGGCCAGCAGGTTGCCGTGGCCGATGTCGAAGAAGAAGTGCGACGAGCCGGGGTAGTCGCGGTTCTCGATCAGCTCGGTCAGCGGGAAGCCCAGCACGTCCTGGTAGAAGCGGACGGTCCGCTCGACGTCACTGCTGATCAGCGCGGTGTGGTGCAGGCCACGGGCGGTCGAGGCCGGCCGGTCGCCGGCCGGGCGCAGGTGCGCTTCCCGGATGCGGGCCCGCTCCCGCTCGATCGCGGTCGGGTCGGTGTCGCTGTCGGTGGTGCTCATGAGCGCATCCTGCACGGGTCGGGCGGCGGAGGGCACACCCACTGCGACGAGGATCTCGCCTGCTGGCCAGGTCCCGGCCACCTGCGGCTGCGATGGTGGTGACCGTGCGTGTGCTCGTGACCGGGTGGTTCAGCTTCGACGAGGTGATCGCCACCGTCGGCGACGAGCTGGGCGCCGACGTGGTGACCGGCTGGCTGCACGAGCTGGGGGTCGACCACGACGTGGCCTGGGCGCCCTACCTCGAGCGGGGGGTGCACTGGCGCGACGTCGACCCGTCCGCGTACACCCATCTGGTCTTCGTCAGCGGCCCGCTCGCCGACCGGCCGCTGCTGCGGGAGCTGAGCGCGGCCTTCGCCGGGAGCCGGCGGTGGGCGGTCAACGTGTCGGTGGTCGAGGACACCGCGCGGGCGCTGTTCGACCGCGTCTGGGAGCGCGACGCGTCGGGGGTCGCCCGCCCCGACCTCGCGGTCGAGGGCTCCGTGCCCGAGGCGCCGGTGATCGCCGTGGCGTTCACCCCGGCCCAAGGGGAGTACGGGGAGCGGAGCGAGGCCGACCGGGTGCGTGGGGCGATCGAGGAGTGGCTCGCCGTCCGCGCCCTGCCGTGGTTCGAGGTGGACATGGACCTCTACGAGAAGCCGCACCCGCGGCGGCCGGTGCAGGTCGAGGCCCTGCTCCGCCGGGCGGACGTCGTCGTCAGCATGCGGCTGCACGCCCTCGTGCTGGGCCTCAGGCACGGCCGGCCGGTCATCGCCTGCGACCCGATCGCCGGCGGAGCGAAGGTCACCGCGCAGGCGGCCGCGCTGGACTGGCCGGAGGTGCTGTCCGCCGAGGAGGTCACCACCGCGGCGCTGGACGCGGCGCTGGACCGGTGCCTGTCCGGCCTGCTGACCGGCCGGGTCGGCGCCGCCGCGGACCGGGGCGCGGCCGGCAACGCCCGGGCGCGGGCCTGGTTCGCCGAGCAGCTCGCCGGCTGAGACAACGACCCCCTCCTCCCCACCCCTCGCACGCTCGGGGCGGTGCCCGGGAGGGGGCCGTTCAGGCCAGTGCCTGGTCCAGGTCGGCCAGCAGGTCCTCGGCGTCCTCGATGCCGACCGAGAGCCGCACGAGGTCGGCCGGCACCTCCAGCGGCGAGCCCGCGGCACTGGCGTGGGTCATCCGCGCCGGGTGCTCGATGAGCGACTCCACGCCGCCGAGGGACTCGGCGAGGGTGAACACCCGCGCCCGCTCGCAGACCCGCAGCGCCGCCTCCTCCCCGCCGGTCAGCCGGAAGGAGAGCATGCCGCCGAAGCCGGACATCTGCCGTGCGGCGACGTCGTGGCCGGGGTGGTCGGGGAGGCCGGGGTAGAGCACCGAGCCGACGGCGGGGTGGCCGAGCAGGAACTCGGCGATGCAGGCGGCGTTCGCGCCGTGCCGGTCCATCCGGACGCCGAGGGTCTTGATCCCGCGCAGCACGAGCCAGGCGTCGAACGGCCCGTTCACCGCGCCCATGGCGTTCTGGTGGTAGGCCAGCCGGTCGGCCAGCTCGTCGTCACCGACCACGAGGGCGCCGCCCACCACGTCGGAGTGGCCGCCCAGGTACTTGGTCGTCGAGTGCACGACCACGTCGGCGCCCAGGGTGAGCGGCCGCTGCAGGTAGGGCGAGGCGAAGGTGTTGTCGACGACCAGCAGCGCGCCGTGCTCGTGCGCGAACTCCGCCAGGCGGGCGATGTCGGCGATGTTGAGCAGCGGGTTGGTCGGCGTCTCGCACCAGATGACGCGGGTCGTGGGCCGCATGACCGACCGCAGGGCGTCGAGGTCGTTGAGGTCGGCCGGGGAGTGCTCGACGCCCCACGGGGCGGCGACCCTCGAGATCAGGCGGAAGGTGCCCCCGTAGGCGTCCCCGCCCAGGACGACGTGGCTGCCCGGCTCGCACACGGTCCGCAGCAGGGTGTCCTCCGCGGCCAGGCCGGAGGCGAAGGCCAGCCCGGTGGTGCCCTCCTCGAGCGCGGCCAGGGCCTCCTGGAGTGCCGTCCGGGTGGGGTTGCCGCTGCGGCTGTACTCGTAGCCACCGCGCAGACCGCCGACGCCGTCCTGCTTGTAGGTCGTCGTGAGGTGCAGCGGGGGGATCACCGCGCCGGTGGCCGGGTCGGGGTCCTGCCCGGCGTGGATCGCCCGGGTGTTGAAGCCGCCATCCATGGCCCGACTCCGACCTCGTTCCGCTCCCCGCTCGCTGGCGCTCGCTGCGATGGTCGCTCGGGCGTCGTCTTCGGCGGGCGTCATGCCTGGACCGTAGGCGGCCGGCCGACCAGGTGGCCCAGCACGTCCTGCCGGGTGACCACGCCGGCGGGCTTGCCGTCCTCGTGCACCAGGAGTGCGTCGGCCGAGCCGAGGGCCGCCACCGCGGCGCTGACCGGCTCGCCGGAGCCGATGATCGGCAGCGGCGGCGACATGTGCGCCTCCAGCCGGTCGGCCAGGCTGGCCCGGCCGGCGAACAGGGCGTCCAGCAGCGTCTTCTCGCCGACCGACCCGACCACCTCACCGGCGGTGACGGGCGGCTCGGCACGGACGACGGGCAGCTGGCTGACGCCGTACTCGCGGAGGATGTCGATCGCCTCGCGGACGGTCTCGTTCGGGTGCGCGTGCACCAGCTGGGGCGTGGACCCGAACTTGGCGGTGAGCAGCTCGGCGACGGTCTCCCCGGCGCTCTCCTCGAGGAAGCCGTAGTCGGCCATCCAGTCGTCGTTGAAGATCTTGCCGAGGTAGCCGCGGCCGCCGTCGGGCAGCAGGACCACCAGGACGTCGTCCGCGGTCAGCCCCTCCGCGGCGCGCAGCGCGGCGGCCACCGCCATCCCGCAGGAGCCGCCGACCAGCAGTCCCTCCTCGCGGGCCAGCCGCCGGGTCATCGCGAAGGAGTCGCCGTCGCTGACCGCGATGATGTCGTCGGCCACGGAGCGGTCGTAGGCCGACGGCCAGAAGTCCTCGCCCACGCCCTCGACCAGGTAGGGGCGGCCGGTACCGCCGGAGTACACCGAGCCCTCCGGGTCGGCGCCGACGACGCGGACCCGCCCGCCCGAGGCCTCCTTGAGGTACCTGCCGGTGCCACTGATCGTGCCGCCGGTGCCCACGCCGGTCACGAAGCAGGTGACCCGGCCCTCGGTCTGCGCCCAGATCTCCGGGCCGGTGGTCTCGTAGTGCGATCGCGGGTTGGCCGGGTTGGAGTACTGGTCGGGCTTCCAGCCACCCGGGAGCTCGCGAGCCAGCCGGTCGGAGACCGAGTAGTAGGAGCGCGGGTCGGCCGGGTCGACCGCCGTGGGGCAGACGACGACCTCCGCCCCGTACGCCCGCAGCACGTTGACCTTGTCCTGGCCCACCTTGTCGGGGCAGACGAAGACGCACCGGTAGCCGCGCTGCTGCGCGACCAGGGCCAGCCCGACGCCGGTGTTCCCGCTGGTCGGCTCCACGATGGTGCCGCCGGGCCGCAGCGCCCCGCTGGCCTCGGCCGCGTCGACCATCCGCACGGCGATCCGGTCCTTCACCGAGCCGCCCGGGTTGAGGTACTCGACCTTGGCCAGCACCAGGGGTGCGTCCGGCCCCAGGTCGCGGGTGACCGAGGTCAGCCGCACCAGCGGGGTGTTGCCGACCAGGTCGACGACGGACTCGGCGTACTGCACGGGGCCCTCCTCGGCGGGCGCCGACCACCGGCGCCCGAAGACCCGCCCATCCCACCAGACGGGCGGGCCCCACCCTCAGGGCTTGAGCACGATCTTGTTCGCGCCGTCCTTCTTGTCGCGGAACATCCGGTAGGCCTTCGGTGCCTTCGTCAGCGGCATCGTGTGCGAGACGACGAAGCTCGGGTCGATGTCCCCGTTGCGGATGCGCTCGTACAGCGGCCGGATGTACTTCTGCACCGGCGTCTGACCGGTGCGCACGGTGATCGACCGGTTCATCAGCGAGCCGATCGGGAACTTGTCCATCAGCCCGCCGTAGACGCCGATGATGGAGACGGTGCCGCCGTTCGCCACCGACGTGATCGCCTCGCGCAGCGCGTGCGGCCGCTCGGTCTCCGACATCGTCGCCTGCTTGGCCCGGTCGTAGGCGTGCACCGCCGTGGTCGGGTGGTGGGCCTCCATGCCGACGGCGTCGATGCAGCCGTCGGGTCCCCGTCCGGCCGTCATCTCCTTGAGCGCCTCGGTGACGTCGACCTCCTCGTAGTCGAGGACGTCGGTCGCGCCGGCCTCCCGGGCCTTCGCCAGCCGGTAGTCGAACCGGTCGATGGCGATGATCCGCTCGGCGCCGAGCATCTTCGCGCTGGCCACGGCGAACTGACCGACGGCGCCCATGCCCCAGACGGCGATGACGTCGCCCGGCCGGATCTCGCAGTGCTCGGCACCCAGGTAGCCGGTCGGGAAGACGTCGGTGAGGAAGAGCAGCTGCTCGTCGGTGTGGTCGCTGTCGACCTTCAGCGGGCCGACGTCCGCGAACGGCACGCGCACGTACTCGGCCTGCCCGCCGGGGATGCCGCCCATCATGTGCGAGTAGCCGAAGATCCCGCAGGGCGAGTGGCCCATGAACTTCTCGGCGATGCCGGCGTTGGGGTTGGAGTTCTCGCAGACCGAGAAGAACCCGCGCCGGCAGGCCGAGCAGTTGCCGCAGGCGATCGGGAACGGCACGACCACCCGGTCGCCCACGCGCAGGTTGCCGACGCCGCGGCCGACCTCGACGACCTCGCCCATGAACTCGTGGCCCAGGATGTCGCCGCGTCGCATGGTCGGGATGAACCCGTCGAACAGGTGCAGGTCCGAGCCGCAGATCGCGGTGGAGCTCACCTGCACGATCGCGTCCCGGTCGTTGAGGATCTGCGGGTCGGGCACCTCGTTGACCTCGACCCGGTACTTGCCCATCCACTGGGTGGCGCGCACGGTGTTCCTCTCTGAGCAGCGGTCGGGTCAGGCGTGCGGGGCGGCCGGGCGCTGGGTGAGCAGCCGCTTGGCGAAGGGCCCCTCGGGCGTGCCCTCCGACCGGACCACCTGACCGGTCTCCAGGACCTGCTTGAAGCGGGTCAGGTCGTCGCGGACCTGCTGGTCGGGTGCCTCGCCGAAGAGCTTCGCCACGGCCTTGCCGAGCCGCCCGCCGGGCTGGGCGTAGGCCAGGCGCACCCGCACCTCGGTGCCGCGGTCGCCCGGCGCGGGGGTGAACTCCACGGAACCGGTGTTGGGGACGTCGGCTCCGGCGGTCGAGCGCCAGCTGATCAGCCGGCCGGGCTCGTCCTCGACGACCTCGGCGTCCCACTCGACGGTGCGCCGGCCCGGGGCCTCGGCGACCCAGTGCGAGCGCCTCCCGCCCTCGAGGGTGGCGACCTGCCGGACGTGCGCCATGAACGTGGGCAGTCGCGAGAAGTCCCGCCAGTAGCCGTAGACCTCCGCCGGGGGCTTGTTCACCGTCGTGGACGCCGACACCTCGATCGGGCTGGTCAGCGGGCCGGTCAGGGGCAGGTCCGCGGCCGGTCCGGTCCTTCGGGCGCGCCGCGAGCGCAGCGCGGTCCCCAGGTCGACGGCGGCCAGCCCTGCGACGGCGATCGTCGCCGTCCGCAGCCGGCGGTACCGCTCGCCGCGGCGGTCGGCCAGCGCGGCTCCCATCACGGCGAGGTCCATCACGTCGCCCGCGACGCGCGTCCACGCCCAGCCCGGCCGGCCGGCCAGCAGCGGCAGCGCGTGCGCCAGCTCCCGTGCGCCGACCAGCGGCAGCACCGAGAGCACGGTGTCCGAGTCGTCCACCCCCGCCGTCCGCGCCACTCCCACCGGATCGCGCAGCATCGCCACCCCCAGGCCGGCGCTCGCCGCGCCGAGCAGACGGGCCGTCCGACGCAGGCGGGGGCTGGCGGTCGAACTCATCGGGGGACCTCCGGGGTCGTCGGCGGATCCGGAGCGCCGCACCTACCCGGCGCCGCGGACGGCGGAAACGCCGGGGTCCCCCGGGCGCGTCGTGGGCGGCTGGCGGCGCGGGGGCGCCGACGGCGAGGATGGCGGGCATGACCGACCCGGACCCGACCTGCGGCGTCGCCCACGGCGCTCCCTCGCCCGAGGCCACGGGGCGGGTGCTGGTGGCCGTCTTCGCCTCCCCGGTGGCCGAGGTGCTGCTGCGCTGGGGACCGGAGCTGGGGTTCGCGACGGTGGTCCTCGACCCGGACCCGGCCCGTGGCGCCGCGGCCACCGGCTTCGGGGACCTGGACACCGACCCCACCCACACCGACGTGGTGGTCACCGACCACCACCGCCCCGAGCTGGGTGCGGTGCTGCGCGACGCGCTGGCCCGGCCGATGCGCTGGGTGGGCGTCATGGGCAATCCGCGGCACGAGGGCCCGCACGTCGCCGCGCTCGCTGCGCTGGGCGTGCCGGCCGAGGACGTCGCCCGTGTGCACCGCCCGATCGGGCTGGACATCGGCTCGCGTACGCCCGCCGAGATCGCGCTCAGCACGCTGGCCGGGTTGCTGGCCGACCGCAACGGCCGCGCCGGCGGCACGGCACACGGCTCGAGGTGACCGGCGTCCTGCTCGGTGCCGACCTCGGCACCAGCGGGCTCAAGCTGGTCGTCCTCGACGAGTCCGGTGCGGTGCTGGCCGAGGGGGAGTCCGGCTACGCGCTCGACCGTCCCCGGCCCGGCTGGGCGGAGGCTGATCCGGCGGCCTGGCGGCGGGCCCTGGACGACGCCCTGGCGCAGGTGGCTCCCACCCTCGCCGGGCGGCGGGTCCGCGGGCTGGGCCTGTCCGGGCAGATGCACGGCACCGTGCTCGCGGACGCCGCCGGGGCGCCCCTGGGACCGGCGGTGCTCTGGCCGGACTCCCGCGCGACCGCCGAGGTCGACCGCTGGCGGGCGCTCCCCGGCGACGCCCGCGCCGCGCTGGCCAACCCGCTGGTGCCGGGGATGACCGGCCCGGTGCTCGCCTGGCTGTCGGCGCACCGGCCCGGGCTGGTCGCTCGGGCGGCCACCGTGCTGCTGCCCAAGGACGCCCTCCGCGCCGCCCTGGTCCCGGACGCCGATCCGCGGGTCACCGATCGCAGTGACGCCTCGGCCACCCTGCTGTGGGACGTGGTCGCCGACACCTGGTCGGGCGCCGCGACCGACGCCGCCGGTCTCGCGCCGGAGCAGCTCCCGGCCGTCCGCCCCTCCGCGGAGGTGGTCGGCGCCGCGGCGCTGCCGGGTGGGGACGTGCCCGTCGTGGTCGGCGGCGCCGACACCCCGCTGGCCCTGCTCGCGGCCGGGACGACGGCGGGCCGGCAGGTCAACCTGGGCACCGGCGCCCAGGTGCTGCGGCCCGGGGCGGTGCCCGCGCCGGCCGACGACCCGCCGGTGCACTGCTACGCCGACGTGGCGGACGGCTGGTACGCGATGGCGGCCCTGCAGAACGGCGGGCTGGCGTGGTCATGGGTGTCCGACGTGCTGGGACTGGGTGCCGGGGAGCTGTTCGACCTGGCGGCGGTCACGCCGGCCGGCGCCGGGGGAGTCCGGTTCCGGCCGTTCCTCACCGGTGAGCGCGGCGGCGTCGCCGGGCCGGCCGACCGGGGGAGCTGGACGGGCCTGCACCCGGGCACCACCCGCGCCGACCTGGCCCGCGCGGCGGTCGAGGGGGTGGTGTTCGCGGTCGGGACGGCGGCCGGCCTGCTCGGGGGCGCCGGGGACGTGGTCCTGACCGGGGGAGGGGGACGCGCGCCGGTGGTCCGGCAGCTGCTCGCCGACGTCCTCGGTGCCCCGGTGCGCCACCTGCCGCTGCGCAGCGCGTCCGCCGTCGGTGCGGCGCTCCTGGCCGGGCTGGGCACCGGCCCCGCCGTCGTCCCGCCGCGGGGAACCGGGCCGGCCGCCGTCCCCCGTGACTCCGCGGACGTGCGGGCGGCGCTGGGGCGCTGGCGCGAGGGGTGAGCGCGGAACGGCGCTGCCCCGGCCGCCGTTGGTGCGGACAGCGGGGCCGGACGACGGTCCCGACCAGAGGGAAGGGAGCGATCGCACATGGCGTCGCTGTTCACGAAGCTCACCCAGGCGGCCAACAACCCCAAGGCCAAGGAGGCCATCCGGCAGGTGTCGGAGCGGGCCCAGCAGGTGGCGAAGGACCCGAAGACCAAGGCCAAGATCGAGGACGTGCGCAAGCGCTTCCAAGGCGGTCGCGGCACGGGCACCGGAACCGGGACCACGGGCCACTGAGCCCGGCCTCCGGGCGTCCCCGCGGGGGCGCCCGGAGGTGCTCAGCCGGGGCGCAGGAGGCCGAGCGCGGCGTCGTGCAGCGCGCCGTTGGTGGCCAGGGCACTGCCGCCGGCCGGGCCGGGCGTGCCGGCCAGGTCGGTGAACCGGCCACCGGCCTCCCGCACGATCACGTCCAGCGCGGCGAGGTCCCAGAGCGACACCTCCGGCTCGCAGGCGACGTCCACCGCCCCCTCGGCGAGCAGCACGTAGCTCCAGAAGTCGCCGTAGGCCCGGGTCCGCCACACCGACCGGGTCAGGTCGAGGAAGCCCCCGAGCAGTCCGCGCTCCTCCCAGCCCGACAGGCTCGAGTAGGACAGGCTCGCGTCGGCCAGCCCGGTCACGTTCGACACCCGGCACCGGGTCGCGGACTCCAGCCGCCGGCCGGTCCAGGCGCCGACGTCCTTGGCCGCCCACCACCGCCGGTTCAGCGCCGGCGCCGAGACCAGACCGACCACCGGCTCGTCGCCGTCGAACAGCGCGATGAGGGTCGCCCACACCGGCACGCCGCGGACGAAGTTCTTCGTCCCGTCGATCGGGTCCAGCACCCACCGCCGCGGGCCGTGGCCGGTCACGCCCATCTCCTCGCCCAGCACCGCGTCGCGGGTGCGCGCGCGGGCCAGCGTGATCCGCAGCTGCTCCTCGACCGCCCGGTCGGCGTCGGTGACCGGCGTGAGGTCCGGCTTGGTGTCGACCTTCAGGTCCTGCGCACGGAAGCGGTCGAGGCTGATCGAGTCAGCCTGGTCGGCGAGCACGTGCGCCAGGTGCATGTCCCCCGTGTAGTCGCGGCCCGGCGTCATGGACACCGAACCTACTGGGCGGTCAGTCGAACACCGCGGAGCTGACCCCGCTGGGCCCCTCGTACTCGCGGTCCTCGCTGCCCTGGAGGGCGTCGAGCACGTCCGCGCCGCCGCCGCTCTTCTCGGCGTGCTCGACGATCTGCTGCTTGCTCGCGGGGTGGTCGATGCCCGACAGGGCCTTCTGGACGCCGATGGGGCTCACCATGTCCCGGGCCTACCCGCGACGCGCCGGCGGCATACCGTCGGCAGGGTGGACGCCGCGACGATCGCCGGGCTGCTCGCCGACCCGGCGCGCCTGAAGGTGGTCGCCGCGCTCGCCCTGGGCGCCGGGACGATCGACGAGGTCGCCCGGGCGGCGGGCCTGCCGCTCAAGGACGTCGCGCTGGCCGCCCGGCGGCTGGCCCGGGCCGGACTGGTGCGCCGCGACGGGCACGACCTGGAGCTGCTGACCGACCGGTTCGGCGCCGCGGCCCGGGCCGCCGCGGAGTCCGCGCCGCCACCGGAGCCGCTGTCGGACGACCCCGCGGAGGACGCCGTCCTGTCCGCGTTCGTGCGCGAGGGCCGGCTGGTGTCCATCCCCGCGCAGCGTGGCAAGCGCCGGGTGGTGCTCGAGCACCTGGTGCGGGTGTTCGACGCCGGCGTCCGCTATCCCGAGCGGGAGGTCAACGCGCTGCTCGGCGTCTGGCACCCCGACGTCGCGGCGCTGCGCCGGTACCTGGTCGACGAGGGACTGCTGAGCCGGGAGGCCGGCGTCTACTGGCGCAGCGGCGGCTGGGTCGACGTCTGAGAGAGGACCCCGTCCTCCCCAGCCTTCGCAAGCTCAGGCCGGGACCCGGGACGGGGCCGCTGCGAGGGGTGAGGAGGACGGGGTCCTTTCTCAGTACCCCGGGCCGACCTGGCCGACGGCGGCGAGCAGGACCCGGAGGCCGGCGAGCTGCTGCCGGCGGGCCGGCGGACCGGCAGCGGCCCACGCGTCGAGGGCGCAGTCGGGGTCGTCGGCGGTGTGCCCGCACAGCGGGGGGCAGTCGACCGCGGCCTCGGCGATCTCGTCGAAGGCCGACAGGACGTCGTCGGCGGTGACGTGGGCCAGCCCGAAGGAGCGGATGCCGGGGGTGTCGATGACCATGCCACCGTCGGGCAGGTCGAACAGCACCGCGGAGGACGACGTGTGCCGGCCCTTCCCGATCTTGCTGACGTCGCCCGTGGCGCGGAAGGCGTCGGGGACGAGCCGGTTCACCAGGGTCGACTTGCCGACACCGGACTGTCCGACGAAGACGCTCATCCGATCCGCCAGGCGGTCGATCAGCGGGTCCAGCGTGGTCTCCCGGCTCATGTGCACCGCGTCCAGGCCCAGGCCGGCATAGCGGTCCAGCAGCGGCTGGGGGCTGCCCAGGTCGGTCTTGGTCAGGCACAGCAGCGGCTCGAGCCCGCCGGCGTAGGCGGCGACCAGGCAGCGGTCCAGGAAGCCCAGCGCGGGCTCGGGATCGGTGACCGCGGTGACGATGACCAGCAGGTCCGCGTTGGCCACGACCACCCGCTCGGTGGGGTCGGTGTCGTCGGCGGTGCGGCGCAGCGAGGTGGTCCGCTCCTCGATCGCCACGATGCGGGCCAGGCTGTCGGTGCGCCCGGTGGTGTCGCCGACCACCCGGACGGAGTCGCCGACCACCACGCCGTGCTTCCCCAACTCCCGCGCGCGCATCGAGGTGACGTCGACGACGCCGTCCGGCCCGTCCACCCGGACCGTCATGCGACCGCGGTCGACGGCGACGACGAGCCCCGGGACGGCGTCGGAGTGGGTGGGCCGGGTGCGGGTCCGTGGCCGGGAACCGCGGCGGCTGGGCCGGACCCGGATGTCGTCCTCGTCCGAGCGGCTGTCGTGCCGGCGGCTCACGCCCGGACCCCGCGGCTCAGCGGTCCGCTCCCAGCATCGCGCTCCACCGGTCGGCGAAGTCCGGCAGCGTCTTGCTGACCGCGCCCGGATCGGCGACCTCGACGCCCGCGATGGCCAGCCCGAGGACCGCCCCGGCCATCACCATCCGGTGGTCGGCGTAGGAGTCCAGGCGGGCGGCCCGGCGCGGGCCGGGGGTCACGACCAGCCCGTCGGGCAGCTGCTCGACCCGGGCCCCGACCGCGGTGAGCACCTCGTCGAGGGCCTGCAGCCGGTCGGTCTCGTGCCCCCGCAGGTGCCCGATCCCGGTCAGCCGGGAGGGGCCCTCGGCCAGCGCGCACAGCGCCGCCAGCACCGGGGTCAGCTCACCCACCTCGCCGAGGTCGGCGACCAGCGGCCGGACGACGCCGGTGCCGGTGACCTGGAGCCCGCCGTCGTCCGTGCGGGTCACCGATGCGCCCATCTCACCCAGGAGCTGGTCGAGCCGCCCGCCGGGCTGGGTGGTCGCGGTGGGCCAGTCGCCCACGGTGACCCGCCCGCCGGTGACCAGGGCGGCGGCGAGGAAGGGCGCGGCGTTGGACAGGTCGGGCTCGAGGACCTCGTCGCGGGCGGTGATCGGGCCCGGGGTCACCCGCCAGCCGCCGTCGGTCGCGGTGACCGTGACGCCGTGCTCGCGCAGGGACTCCACGGTCATCTCCACGTGCGGCATCGACGGCAGCCCGCCGGCCAGGGTGAGGTCGATGCCCTCGTCGAAGCGGGCGGCGGCCAGCAGCAGTCCGGAGACGATCTGGGAGGACTCGCTCGCGTCGACCGTCACCGCCCCCCCGCGGACCCGCCCGGTCCCGTGCACGGTGAAGGGGGCCCGGCCGCGGCCGTCGTCCTCGATCCGCACGCCGAGGTCGCGCAGCGCGGCGATCAGCCCGGCGTTGGGTCGGTCGCGCAGCCGGGCGTCACCGTCCACCCGGACCGGACCGGTGGCCAGCGCGGCGACGGGCGGGAGGAAGCGGAGGACGGTGCCGGCCAGGCCGGCGTCGACCTCGGCCGGGCCACGCAGGTCGCCGGGGGTGACCAGCCAGTCGGCGCCGTCCGCACGCACGTGCACCCCGAGGGCCCGGAGCGCGCCGGCCATGAGATCGGTGTCGCGGGCGCGCAGCGGGCGCACCAGCCGGCTCGGCCCGTCGGACAGCGCGGCGAGGACCAGCGCGCGGGCGGTCAGCGACTTCGAGCCGGGCAGGGCCACGACGGCGTCCACCGGGGCGCTGCGGTGCGGCGTCGTCCAGACCTCGCTCATGGGGTCATCCTGCCCTGCGCGCCGACCGCGGGGTCGGCGCGCAGGGCAGGCCACGGCGGTCAGCCGGCGGCAGCGGCATCCGCGGGCCGGGCCTTCTTCGCCCCGGCGGTGCGGACCAGCCGGCGGTTGGCGAACTCGAACATGCCGAGCTCCGAGAGCTCGCGGCCGTAGCCGGAGCGCTTCACGCCGCCGAAGGGCAGCTCGGCCGAGGTGCCCGACGGCGAGTTGATCCAGACCATGCCGGAGTCGACCTGGTCGGCCACCTTGCGGGCCCGCTCGACGTCGCTGCTGAAGACCGTGGCCGACAGCCCGTACGGGGTGTCGTTGGCCAGCCGCACCGCCTCCTCCTCGCTGGAGACGCGGTGCACGACGCCGACCGGCCCGAACAGCTCCTCGCGGTAGGCCCGCATCTCCGGGGTGACGTCGGCGAGCAGCGTGGCCTGCACGTAGGCCCCCTCGCGGTCCGGGCGGCCACCGCCGGCGAGCACGGTCGCGCCCTTGTCGATGGCGTCCTGCACCTGGGCGGTGAGATCGGCCGCGGCGCGCTCGGAGGACAGCGGGCCCAGCCGGGTCGACGGGTCGGTCGGGTCCCCGGGCTCGATGCCCTGGAAGACCTCGGTCAGACCGGAGACGAAGTCGTCGTAGACGTCGTCCATGACGATGAACCGCTTGGCGGCGATGCAGGCCTGACCGGCGTTCATGGTCCGCGACATGGCCGCGGCCTTCACCGTCTGCTCCACCTCGGGGGCGTCCAGCACGATGAACGGGTCGCTGCCGCCGAGCTCGAGCACCGACTTCTTGAGGTACTTGCCGGCAAGCGAGGCCACCGCGCTGCCGGCCCGGTCGCTGCCGGTCAGCGTCACGCCCTGTACCGAGGGGTGCGCGATGATCTTCTCGACGTCGGAGATGCGCAGGAACAGGTTGGTGTAGACGCCCTCGGGGACGCCGGCGTCGTGGAACAGCTGCTCCAGCGCCAGGGCGGTCTGCGGGTTGTTCTCGGCGTGCTTGAGCAGGATGGCGTTGCCCAGCACCAGGTTCGGCGCCGCGACGCGGGCCACCTGGTACAGCGGGAAGTTCCACGGCTCGATCGCCAGCAGGACGCCGGTGGGCTCGTTGAGGACGACGGCCTCGCCGTCCATCACGTCGATCGGCTTGGGCTCGAGGAACCGCGGGCCGTTCTTGGCGTAGTAGTCGAAGATCGACGCGACGAGCATGGCCTCGCCGGCGGCCTCGCGGATGGGCTTGCCCATCTCCGTGGTGATCAGCGCCGCCAGGTCGTCGCGGCGCTCCAGCATCAGCTCACCGATGCGGGCGACGACGGCGGCCCGGTCCTCGACCGGCCGGCGGCGCCACTCGAGGAACGCGGCGTGCGCCTTGTCGACGACCGCGTCGACCTCGCCGCTGTCGAGGAAGGGGAACTCCTGCTCCGTCCGTCCGGTGGCCGGGTTGACCGTCGCGTAGGGCCGGTCGCCGGAATCGCTGGCGGTCTTGCCGGCCGGGGAGCTCTGGGTGGTGGTCACGGTCGTGGTGTCCTCCGTCGATGCTCGGTTGTGTGCGACCCACTCCTACCCGCCGTCCCGATCGGCACGCCAGGCCGGGGCGCGGGACGGAGGAGCGATCTAGGCTCGTGATCACCGCCGATCGCAGACCGCGGGCCGCCGCCCGGGATGCCCGCCGCCCGACCGGGGAGGGAGACCGACCGTGTGTGGCCGCTACGCCGCCAGCCGCCGTCCCGAGGACCTGGTCCTCGAGTTCGAGGCGGTCCGCGCCGAGGGGCAGCCGGTGCTCCCGGCCGACCACAACGTGGCCCCCACCAAGGACGTGTACGTCGTGCGGCACAAGAAGGAGCGCGACGCCGAGGGGCGGCCCACCGGTGAGGGACACCGGGAGCTGCGGGCCGTCCGCTGGGGCCTGGTGCCCTCCTGGGCCAAGGACGTCTCCGTCGGCAACCGGATGCTCAACGCCCGGGTCGAGTCCCTGACGGAGAAGCCGGCGTTCAAGAAGGCCGCCGCGACCCGCCGCTGCCTGGTCCCCGCCGACGGCTGGTACGAGTGGGCGAAGCGGCTGGACACCCCGGGCAAGCAGCCGTACTACATCACCCCCGAGGACGGTTCGGTGCTCGCCTTCGCCGGCCTGTGGGAGGTGTGGGGTCGTGGTGAGGACCGGCTCTACACCTGCACCGTCGTGACCTCGCCCGCCGTCGGCGCGCTCGCCGAGATCCACGACCGGATGCCGCTGGTGCTGCCCCGCGACCGCTGGGCCGAGTGGCTCGACCCCGGGCGTGCGGACGTCGCCGCGCTGACCGGGCCGACGCCGCCGGAGCTGGTCGAGCGGCTGGAGCTGCGCCCGGTGAGCACCGCGGTCAACAACGTCGCCAACAACGGCCCGGAGCTCGCGGCCCGGGTCGAGACGGTCAGCCCGCCGGCCGACCAGCCCGCCCTCTTCTGAGGTGGCCGGCACCGAGGAGGCCACGCCCGCGGTCGGGCAGGCCCCGCCGTCCGGCGCGCTGCCCGGCTGGGTGGCCGTGGTGGTCACCTTCCTGACGTCCGGCGCGGTGCTGGTCCTGGAGATCGCCGGCCTGCGGCTGATCGCCCCCTACGTCGGCATCACGCTGCAGACCAACACCGCGATCATCGGGTTCGCGCTGGCCGCCATCGCCATCGGCGCGTGGTCGGGCGGCGCGGTCGCCGACCGCACCGACCCGCGGCGGCTGATCGCCCCGCTCATGGTCGCCGGCGGCGCGCTGGTGGTCGCCGTCCTGCCGCTGGTGCGGTTCGCCGGCTCGGTGCTCACCGGCGCCGACGCCGGCAGCGTGCTGCTGCTGGCGGCGATCGCCGTCGTCGTCCCCGCGGCGCTGCTGTCCGCGGTGCCGCCGATGGTGGTCAAGCTGCAGCTGGCCAGCCTCGAGGAGACCGGCTCGGTGGTCGGCCGGCTCTCGGGCATCGGCACGCTCGGCGGGATCGCGGCGACCTTCCTCACCGGGTTCCTGCTGATCGCGGTGTTCCCCACCAGCGGGATCCTGGTCGGCACCGGGCTGGTCACCGTGCTCGCCGGCGGCGCCGTCGGGGTGCTGCTGCGCCGCCGGTCGTCCGGGGGCACCGGCCGGGTGCCGGTGGGGCTGTTCCTGCTGGCGCTGGTCGGGTCGCTGCTCGCGGCGGTCGCGCCGACCCCCTGCCAGGCGGAGACCGCCTACCACTGCGCGCGGGTGGTCGCCGACCCCGAGCGGGAGACCGGCCGGGTGCTGCTGCTGGACACCCTCCGGCACTCCTACGTCGACCTCGCCGACCCGACCCACCTGGAGTTCGAGTACGTCCGGGCGATCGCCGCCGTCACCGACGCCATGGCACCGGCCGGGCAGCCGCTCTCGGCGCTGCACCTGGGCGGGGGAGGGCTGACCCTGCCGCGCTACCTGGCCGAGGTCCGGCCGGGCACCTCCAGCCTGGTGCTCGAGGTGGACCCCGGCGTCGTGGCCATGGACCGCGAGCAGCTGGCGCTCGAGGAGGGCGATCGGCTGCGGGTGCGGGTGGTCGACGCCCGGGTGGGCCTGGACGACGAGGCGGCGGGGGAGCGCGACCTGGTCGTCGGGGACGCGTTCGGCGGCCTGTCGGTGCCCTGGCAGCTGACCACCACCGAGGCGCTGCAGCTGGTGGACCGCGCACTCACCGACGACGGCCGCTACGTCGCCAACCTCATCGACCACCCGCCCATGGGCTTCGTCCGCGCCGAGCTGGCCACCCTGCAGGCGGTGTTCCCGCACGTGGCGCTGCTGGCCCGCGAGGCCGTGCTGGCCGGGGAGGACGGCGGCAACGTGGTCGCGGTCGCCTCCCGGAGCCCGCTGCCCACCGAGGCGATCGCCGACGCACTGCGGGCCCAGGACCTGGGGTGGGAGGTCGCCGAGGGCCAGCGGCTGACGAGGTTCGTCGGGGACGCGCGGGTGCTCACCGACGACGCCGCGCCGGTCGACCAACTGCTCACCCCCTACGCCGCCCCCGGCACCTGAGCGGGCCTCCCCGCGGGGAGTCCCGGCGCTCCCCGCGGAGGGTCCCGGGGGCTCCAGGTGCAGGGCGGGACGAGTCGGCCGTCAGCGGCTGATCGGGGCGGTGCGGGCCCGGGTCAGGCGCACGAGGTCGGCCGGGGCCACCTCCACCTGCAGGCCCCGCCGGCCGGCACTGACCATCACCGTGGCGAACCGCAGCGCGGAGTCGTCGACGACCGTGGGCAGGGGCTTGCGCTGACCGAGCGGGCTGATCCCGCCCAGCACGTAGCCCGTCGTCCGTTCGGCGTCGGCGGGCTCGGCCATCGCGGCCTTGCGCCCGCCCACCGCGGCGGCCAGCGCCTTGAGGTCGAGGCTGCCGCTCACCGGGACGATGGCGACGGTGAGCGTCCCGTCGACGCGGGTGACCAGCGTCTTGAACACCTGCCGGGGGTCGGCGCCGAGCGCCGCGACCGCGGCCTCGCCGTGCCCCTGGTCCGAGGGGTGCTCGGGGTCGTAGGGGTGCAGGGTGTGCGCCACCCCGGCTCGCTCCAGGGCCCGCACCGCGGGGGTCGCCGCCACGGCGGGGCAGCCTATCGGGACCACCCGCCCCCAGGCCTCGCCCGCTCGGCACGGGAGCCCGGAGGATGGCGCGGCGGGGCGGGAATCGGCGTCCGGTGCCCTCGGTTGGAGTGGCCGTGAGCAGCACCCTGTCGTCCAGCGCCCGCCAGCGGGCCGCACACCGGCGTCCCCCGGGCCGCCCGGATGCCACGCGGCTAGGATCGACCGAGGCGGTGCCCCGCGTCCGGGGGCCGCAGAGAGGACGGTCGGTGCCTGAGGAGTCCGTGGACCAGACGCCCGTCGAGACCCCCGAGGCGCGCTCGGACGGCAGCCGGACCGGGATGGACGAGACCCGCGCGGAACGCGACGCCCGCTTCGAGCGCGACGCCCTGCCGTTCCTCGACCAGCTCTACCCGGCGGCGCTGCGGATGACCCGCAACCCCGCCGACGCCGAGGACCTCGTCCAGGAGACCTTCGTCAAGGCGTACTCCGCGTTCCACCAGTTCGCCGAGGGCACCAACCTCAAGGCCTGGCTGTACCGGATCCTGACGAACACCTACATCAACAGCTACCGCAAGAAGCAGCGCCAGCCGCAGCAGTACCCCACCGACCAGGTGCAGGACTGGCAGCTGTACGCCGCTGAGGAGCACAGCTCCAGCGGCCTGCGGTCGGCCGAGATCGAGGCGCTGGACCACCTGCCGGACTCCGACATCAAGGAGGCCCTCCAGCAGTTGCCGGAGGACTTCCGGCTGGCGGTCTACCTCGCCGACGTCGAGGGGTTCGCCTACAAGGAGATCGCCGAGATCATGGGCACGCCCATCGGCACGGTGATGTCCCGCCTGCACCGCGGCCGCCGCGGACTGCAGAAGCTGCTGGCCGACTACGCACGCGAGCGCGGCTTCGTCCGCGCCGGAGCCGGTGAGGAGGCGAGCCAGTCATGACCGACGACGTCCACGGCCAGGGCGAGCCGATCGAGATCCACTCCTGCGACGACGTCCTGTCCCACGTGTTCGAGTTCCTCGACCACGAGACCGGGGACGCGCGACGCGCGCTCATCGCCGAGCACCTCGAGGACTGCTCACCCTGCCTGCGCCAGTTCGGCATCGAGCAGGAGTTCAAGGCGCTGGTCCGCCGGCGCTGCGGTGGTGACGCACCCCCGGTCGGCCTGCGTGACCGGATCAAGATGCAGCTCACCACCGTCTCCTTCGAGGAGGACGGCACGTCGGTCAGCGTCGAGCGCGTGACCGTCGAGCGGACGGAGGAGCGCCCCACCGCCTGAGGCGGTGGGGCGCCGCCCCGCGGCCCCCTGCAGGCCCCGCCGCGGGTGGCGGGGGCAGGGGGGCCTCGTTCAGGCGTTGGGCCGCTTGCCGTGGTTGGCCTTGTTCCCCTTGCGGGAGCGCCGCTTGCGTCCACGCTTGGACATCGCTGCCCTCCTCTCCTCGTCGTGACTGGCGAGCCGCTGGCCCCTGGTCGTCGCTGCCCGTGACCCACGGGCTCCGTGGCTCCAGCTTCTCACGACCGCCGGCGGCGCCGTCCCCCTGTGGCGGGAGGGCAGGGCGGCGGGTGAGGCTGGGGGACGGCCGTCCGGGTGGGCAGCCCTGCGTGCGGGATCAGGAGGGGCGGCACGGTGGCAGACCTCGGGATCGAGAGCGTGCTCGTGGCGGGACGCGGACCCGCGGCGTGCGCGGTGGTGGCGGCGTGCTCCCGGCTGGAGGTCAAGGCCGTCGCCGTCCACTCCGAGGCCGACCGGTCCGCCCGTCACGTGCGGCTGGCCGACGACGCGGTGCTGCTCGGCCCGGCGCCGGCCGCGGAGTCCTACCTGGCCGTCGACCGGATCGTGGAGGCGGCGCGGCGCAGCGGGGTGGCCGCCGTCCTGCCGGTACCGCCGGCCCTGGCCGGCAACGCACGCCTGGCCGGCGCGGTCGTCGCCGCCGGGCTGACCTGGGTCGGGCCACCGGCCGCGGTGCTGGAGCGGCTCGGCGGCGACGGGGTGGAGCCGGCGAGCGAGCGCGGGTTCCTGGCGTGGGTCACCGAGTCGGGGCTGCGGTACACGACGTCGGTCTCCCGCGACCGCGCGGCGGGGATCGCCCGGGTCTCCTGGACCCCCGACGAGCCGGTGGAACTCCCCCCGGCGGCCGAGCGGCTGCCGGAGGTCGGCTGGCGCGGCCTGGTGACCGTCGGCATCGCCCCGGACGGCGCGCTGGCCGAGGTGGCCGCCGGCTTCTCCCTGGACATGGCCGTCCTGGAGCGGGCCCACGGGGTGGACGCCGTCGAACTCGCGCTGCGCAGTGCCTCCGGACGCCGGGGTGCGACCGACGTGTCACCGGGACGCGCCGCCCGGAAGGCGGTCGCGGTCCAGCTGCGGTCGACCCTGCCACCGGGGGAGGCCGGTCGTGTCACCGGCCGGCTGCCCGAGCCCGGACGCCTACCGGCCCTGTCGCCCGACGTCGACCTCGTGGCGGTGAGCGGCTACGACCCGGGCGACCGTCTCGACGGCTGGTACGACGCCCTGCTGGCCACCGTGAGCGCGAGCGCCCCCGACACCGCGACCGCGGCGCGCGCCGCTGCCGGCGTCCTCGCCGGGCTGCCGCACACGGGCGTGCCGCACGACGCCGCGGAGATCCGCCCGGTGCTCGACCGGCTGGCCGCCGGCACCCGCGCACCCGCGCGCTGATCGGCTCGCCGGCCCTGCCGGACCGCCGTCGCCGCGTGCTTGGATCGACCGCAGGTCAGCGAGGGAGGTGCCGGTGGCGGTCGAGGAGATCCAGGCGGAGATGGTGTCCAGCGTCTGGAAGGTGCTCGTGCAGCCGGGCAGCCAGGTGGCGGCCGGCGACACGCTGGTGATCCTGGAGTCGATGAAGATGGAGATCCCGGTCCTCACCGAGCGCGCCGGCACCGTCCGGGAGCTGCACGTCGTCGAGGGCGAGGTGCTGCAGGAGGGCGACCTGATCGCCACGGTCGACGGCTGACGGCCCCGGGAGCAGCCCGGGGTCCTCCGGAACGCAGCCTCCTCGTCCGACTGCGTCACCTCGCCGAAGTCGCCCGACAGCACGAGCGCCACGCTGCCCACGACCAGCCCGCGGGCGTCCCGGGCGGCCAGCAGCTGGGCCCGCCCGGCCCGCCCCGCGACGTCACCCAGCTGGGTCGCGTAGTCCGGTGAGGCCAGGCCGCCGGCCGGGTAGACCGCGACGGTCAGGTCGGCGATCCGGGGGGAGTCCGCCGGTCCGGCCGTCTCGACGGACAGGGGCGACGCATCGGCGGGGGAGACCACGTCCGCCAGCCTGAGTGGCCCTCCTCCGGTGTCCCGCCGCGATCCGGCGAGCGGTGGGGGGCAGGAGGGGCCCTTCTCTACCCTCGAAGCACCATGAACAGCCTCTCCGAACGCCTGACCCGCGGCGCGGCCTCCGCCCCCGCGCAGGTCGACCACGCCCGCCGGCTGGTGGCCGACTGGCAACTGCTGGCCGACCTGTCCTTCGCCGACCTGACCCTCTGGGTCCCGTTGGCGGGCGGGTCGTGGTGGTGTGTGGCGCAGGTGCGCCCGCTGACCGCGCCGACCAGCCAGCCCGACGACCTGGTCGGCTCCGAGGTGGCCGGGCCCACGTCCGAGCCGTTCGACGTGGCGCACCGCGAGGGCCGCCCGGTCACCGAGGGCGAGCCGGACTGGTCGGGCACCACCCCACGGCGCCGTGAGGTGATCCCGGTGCGGCACGACGGTGTGGTCGTCGCCGTCCTGGCCCGCGACACCAACCTCGCGGTGACCCGGTCGCCGTCCACGCTGGAGCTGACCTACCTCGACATCGCCGCCGACCTCTGCCTGATGGTGTCGGCCGGCACCTTCCCGCCGCAGAAGCCGCTGGACGCCGAGATCAGCCCCCGGGTGGGCGACGGCCTGGTGCGCCTCGACGGCGACGGCTGCGCCGTCTACGCCAGTCCCAACGCGCTGTCGGCCTACCGGCGCATGGGCGCGACCGGGGACGTCGTGGGCGCGGACCTGGCGGGCCTGACGCGGGACGCCGCGGCCGACCGGGTGGCCGGGGAGGCGGTGGCGGCCGGCATCCGGGCCGCGGTCGCCGGCCGCTTCCCCGACCCGACCGACGTCGAGGGCGCAGCGGCCATCCTCCTCGTGCGGGCGCTGCCGCTGCAGGCGCCCGGTGGGGAGGCCGGCGCGCTGGTCCTGGTCCGTGACGTCACCGACGTCCGCCGGCGCGACCGGGCGCTGCTCACCAAGGACGCCACCATCCGCGAGATCCACCACCGGGTGAAGAACAACCTGCAGACCGTCGCCGCGCTGCTGCGGCTCCAGGCCCGGCGGATGACCGAGCCCGCGGCGCGCGAGGCCCTGGAGGAGTCGGTGCGGCGGGTCTCCTCGATCGCCGTGGTGCACGAGACGCTGGCCGGCAGCCGCGAGGACGTCGTCGACGTCGACGACGTCCTCGACCGGGTGCTGCCGATGCTGGGCGACCTGACGTCGGTCGGCCCGGCCGCACGGGTCCGCCGGGTCGGCCACGTCGGGGAGCTGCCGGCGGAGGCCGCCACGCCGCTGGTGCTGGCGGTGACCGAGCTGCTGCACAACGCCGCCGAGCACGCCTTCCCCGACGGCAGCCCGGGCGCCATCGAGCTGGTGGCCGAGCGGGACGGCGACGACCTCGTCGTCCGGGTCTGCGACGACGGCCGCGGGCTACCGGAGGGCTTCGACCCCGCGGTCAGCGAGGGACTGGGCCTGCAGATCGTGCGGACCCTGGTCACCAGCGAGCTCGGGGGCAGCCTCCGCATGGGCCGGCCCGGCGGCGACCGGTCGGGCACCGAGGTGGTGCTCACCCTCCCCGGAGCCGCCCGGCTGCGCCGGTGAGCCCCGACGCCGCGAGGCCGGTCCCGGGTCCGGGACCGGCCTCGCGGTCGGTGCTGCAGGGTGGCGCCGGACCGGGGTCCGGACGCCGGGGGTGCGACCCCTCAGGCGGTGCGCACCCGAGTACGAGACTGGCGCCGCTTCAGCGCGCGCCGCTCGTCCTCGGACAGCCCACCCCAGACGCCGGAGTCCTGACCCGAGCGCAGGGCCCAGTCCAGACACGACTCGACGACGGGGCAGCGCCGGCACACACCCTTGGCCTGCTCGATCTGCACGGTCGCCGGGCCGGTCGTCCCGATGGGGAAGAACAGCTCCGGGTCCTCGTCGCGGCAGAGCGCGCGGTGGCGCCAGTCCATGGTGGGGTTCTCCTCGGTGTCGTCTACGGTCTCGTGCGTCAGTCGCCGGCCTCGGACCGTTCCGCAGGCCGGCACCGGGGTGACCAGCGCCATGGCACAGCGACGTCGTGCATTTGTTACCGACAGGTTGCTTTCCTCTCGCGATGTTTTCACGGCGAGGACGCCTGTCAAGCAGAACGAGGGCTTCGGTCGACCCCTCGTGAGCAACCTCACCACGCCCGTGCTAGGCCTGCCACTCGACCTGTCCCCGGATGCGCGCGGGACCTTGACAACGGCGGCCATCCGTGGAAATGCGCAGGTGAGAGCCGTGTTACGAGAACGTCCGGTTCTCCCGCTCAGGCGACGACGCGGAGGGCGGCGGGCACGTGGGTCACCCGCAGGCCGGTCG
Organism: Geodermatophilus sabuli; assembly: GCF_010686765.1. Lineage (GTDB taxonomy): Bacteria > Actinomycetota > Actinomycetes > Mycobacteriales > Geodermatophilaceae > Geodermatophilus > Geodermatophilus sabuli_A. The sequence continues at coordinate 131,950 of NZ_JAAGWF010000007.1, forward strand.
CCGTCCCCAGGTGGTCGCCGTCGACCTGCCAGCCCTGCGGACGGGACGCGGTCAGGGTGAGTTCGTGCAGGTCGTGCAGCCGGTGGACGCCGCGGCCCCGGGCGTCCGGGCGGGCGGCGAACACCTGCCGCACGTGGTGCAGCATGCGGAAGACCCCCACCCGGCCCATGGCGAACACGTCCAGGCCGGTGTCGAAGGACGCCTCCGGGCTCGGGTTGACCGGCCGCGGCCCCAGGTAGGTCCACGGGGCCACGTTGGAGACCAGGCAGAGGAACAGCCCGTCCAGCGGGGGCTGCCCGGCCACCTCCAGCGTCATCGCCGGGTTCCGGCGCTCGTGCCCGAGCACGAACGCGCGGGTGGCCTCCCGGACGTAGAGCACCCCGGTCGAGCGCCGGCCGCGGGCGCGGTGGGCCTCCACCCGGCCGATGACGTCGGCGTCGAACCCGAGCCCGGCGGAGAAGGCGAACCAACGCGGCTCGCTCCACTCCGGGTGTGCGGCGGCGGCGCCGTCGGCGGCCTGCTGCGCACCGGCGGGATCGGGCACGGTGGCCGGGGTCCGGGGGGCGCCTCGCGCGCTCGCCGTCCCCAGCGACACCCGGCGGGTCCGCCCGGCCTGCACCGCGGCGAGGACCTCCCGGGTCGCCCTGAGCGGGTCGCGCGAGCGGCCCAGCGCCCGCGAGAAGACGTTCGTGGAGCCGCCCGGGACGACCGCCAGCAGCGGGAGGCCGGGCCGCGGCCCGTGGTGGAGGAGGCCGTTGACCACCTCGTTGACCGTGCCGTCGCCGCCCAGGGCCACGACCACGTCGACACCGTCCGCGCAGGCCTGGGCGGCGAGGTCGCTGCCGTGGCCGCGGTGGCCGGTCTCGGCGAGGTCGACCTTGAGCTCGCCGGCCAGGGCGGCGAGCACCTCGTCCCGCGTCGCCCGGGTCGTCGTCGTCGCCGCGGGGTTGGCCACCACGAGCGCACGCATGTCGCCAGGCTAGCCAGCGTCGTCGCCGGAGCCGGGCAGGTGCGGGCGGACGCGAACGGAGACCCGGACCACCCGGGCGCGGCGCGTACCCTCGCGGCCGTGACGGAGGAGCCCGGGGGGCGGCCGGCGAGCGGCCGCCGGCGCGTCGACCGGCTGCTCGGGGGAGCGGCGGAGCCGACGGCGCCGCGGCGGGGACGTCACCGCCCGGAGGCGCCGCCCGCCGTCCGCCGGGCCGCCCTCGTCGTCGCCGTCGAGTCCGCGGGCCTGGCCGTCCTCGCCTTCGTGCTGCTGTACCTGACCATCACCTCGACCCCCGACAGCGTCAGCCGGGCCGTGGCCGAGGTCGTCTACGTGGGCTTCTTCGCAGCCCTGCTCGCCGCGGCGGCGGTCGGCCTGTGGCGGGTGTCGGGCTGGGCCCGCGGCCCGGTGATCGTCCTGCAGGTGCTGCTGGGCCTGTTCGGCTACACGTCCGCGTTCGAGGCCGACCGCCCGCTGATCGGCGTCCCGATCCTCGTCCTGGTCGCCGTGGAGCTCTACCAGCTGGCCACGCCCGAGGCCCGGCTGGCGTTCTCCGGCCGCTGAGGACCCCCCGCGTCCCGCCGCGAGCGTGCGAGCGGTGGGGCAGGGGGCCCTAGACCAGGTCGACGACGTCGGCGATCGAGTCGAGGACGCGGCCGGGGCGGAACGGGAAGCGCGACACGTCGGAGGCCCGGGTCGAGCCGGTGAGCACCAGGATCGTGTCGAGCCCGGCCTCGATGCCCGCGACGACGTCGGTGTCCATGCGGTCGCCGATCATGACGGTCGACTCCGAGTGCGCGGAGATCCGGTTCATCGCGCTGCGGAACATCATCGGGTTGGGCTTGCCGACGAAGTACGGCTCCGCGCCGGTCGCCTTGGTGATCATCGCCGCGACGGACCCGGTGGCCGGCAGCGGGCCCTCGGGGGAGGGGCCGGTCACGTCGGGGTTGGTCGCGATGAAGCGGGCCCCCAGCCCGACGAGCCGGATGGCCCGGGTGATCGCCTCGAACGAGTACGTGCGGGTCTCCCCGAGCACCACGTAGTCCGGATCGGTGTCGGTCAGGGTGTAGCCGGCCTCGTAGAGCGCCGTGGTCAGCCCCGCCTCGCCGATGACGTAGGCCGAGCCGCCGGGCAGCTGTCCCGAGAGGAAGTCCGCCGTCGCGAGCGCGGAGGTCCAGATCGACTCCTCCGGCACGGCCAGACCGGACCGGGCCAGCCGGGCGGCGAGGTCGCGGGGGGTGAAGATCGAGTTGTTGGTCAGCACCAGGAAGCGCCGTCCCTGCTCCTGCAGGCGGGCGAGGAAGTCCGCCGCGCCGGGCAGGGCGTTCCCCTCGTGCACCAGGACGCCGTCCATGTCGGTGAGCCAGCACTCGGCCGGCCGCCGCTCGAGGCTCACGGCACGCGCCGGTCGGCGGCGAAGCCGGAGAGTGCCTCGTCGGTGAGCCGGAAGACCGTCCAGTCCTCCATCGGCACCGCCCCGGCCGCCGCGTAGAACGCGATCGACGGCGTGTTCCAGTCCAGCACCGACCACTCCAGCCGGTCGTAGCCCCGGTCCGTGCACACCTGGGCCAGGGTGCGCAGCAGCTCCCGGCCCAGGCCGCTGCCGCGGTGCCCGGGCTGGACGTAGAGGTCCTCCAGGTAGATGCCGTGGGTGCCCCGCCAGGTGCTGAAGTTGAGGAACCACAGGGCCATCCCGACGACCTCGCCACCGGCCTCGGCGACGTGCCCGAAGAGCGCGGCGGACTCCCCGAACAGCGCCGCGGTCAGCTGCTCCTCGGTGAGCCGGACCTCGTGCGCGGCGCGCTCGTACTCGGCCAGCTCCCGGACGAGCCCGACCACGGCGGGGACGTCGTCGGGGCGGATCGCCCGCACCGTCATGTGAGCAGCTCCTTGAGGCGGTCGGGCACCAGCCGGGCGAGCGGGGACACCACCGGGATGAGGACGGGCGCCAGCAGGTAGCCGTAGGCCAGGACGATGCCCGTGACCACGGGGGCCAGCGAGAAGCCGACGACCATGGCGAGGGCCGCGGCGATGATGCCGTAGGGCTTGCCGCTCCTGGGGCTGACCAGGGAGCGGAACGAGCGGAACCGGATGTTGCTCACCATGAGCAGCGCCGGGACGGCGACGATCAGCAGCACCCACAGCCGGTCCCGGCCCTGCATCTGGTCCCCGAAGGCGAACACCGACGCGAGCACCACCCCGGCCGCGCCCGGGCTGGGCATGCCGATGAAGTACCGCTTGTCGGCCGTCGGGTCGATGGTGGTGTTGAAGCGGGCGAGCCGGATCGCGGCGCAGGCCACCCACAGGAAGCAGACGACCCAGCCCAGGGGGTCCCACTCGTCCCGCCCCTCGCTGAACAGCGTGAAGGCGAGCACCGCCGGCGAGATCCCGAAGGAGACCAGGTCGGCCAGCGAGTCGAACTGGAGACCGAAGGGGGTCACCGCGCCGACCAGCCGGGCCACCGCGCCGTCGGTGATGTCGAAGACGATCGACAACCCGACCAGCACCGCGGCCAGGGTGTACTGGCCGCGGATGGAGACCAGGATCGCGGCGAAGCCGCACATCATGTTGGCGAGGGTGAACAGGCTGGGCAGCGTGGCCAGCGCCCGTCTGCGGGTGCCGCGGACCGAGCCGCGCACGAACTCGACGGTGGCCGTTCGCCGGGTCGGCGGCATCGGCGGCGACCTCTCAGCCGGAGTGGGGGAAGCGGGCGATGACCGTCTCGCCGCCCCGCACCCGCTGACCGGTGCGGACGGTGAGTGTGCACTGCGGCGGGACGAAGACGTCCATGCGGGAGCCGAACTTCATCAGGCCCATCCGTTCGCCGGTCGCCAGCTGCTGGCCGACGCCGGTGCGGGTCACGATGCGGCGGGCGAGCACGCCGACGACCTGCCGGAACACCACGGTCCGGTCGCCGTCGCGCAGCCACAGCTCGCTGCGCTCGTTGCGGTGCGCGGACTCCTTGCGGTAGGCCGCGAGGAAGCTGCCCGGGCGGTAGGAGCTCTCGACGACCTCGCCGCGGTACGGGGAGCGGTTGACGTGCACGTCGACGACCGACAGGAAGACGCTCACCTGCTGCCACTCGCCGTCGGGCGCCACCCCCTCCTGCGGCTCGCCGGCGACCATGACCACGCCGTCGGCGGGGGAGACCACGTCGTCGGGGGCGGGGGGCTCGGCGTCGCAGCGGCGGTCGGGGTCCCGGAAGAACAGCGCCATGTAGGCGGCGAGGGCGACGAAGGGCCAGGCCGCGAGCCGCAGGCCGCGCCGGCCGGTGGCCCGCGCGGTGGCGGCGAGGAGGGCGGCGGGGGCCAGGGGCCCGGTGAGGAAGGGCCACCCGGCCGGGTCGATGCGCATCGGGGTCAGACGGTACCGGGACGCATCCGGCGTCACCCGGGGACGGCAGGCGGCGAGACCCGGTCGGGATCGGCGCCGTGCTCGGTCCTCCGGCCACGCGGCGGGCCGCCGTACCAGTCCAGGCAGACCATCGTGGCGTCGTCCCGCAGGTCTCCCCCCGTGGCGTGCATCACGGCCGCGCCGAGTGCGTGGACGACCTCCCGCGGGTGCAGGTCCGAACTCTCCGCCAGTGCCGCGGCGACGTCGAGGGAGGCCGCGTTCCGCTCCTCCATGCCGTCGGTGAGGAAGACGATCCGGTCGCCCGGTTCGAGCGGGAGGCGCTGCGGCGTGTAGGTCCGACCCCGCACGACCCCGAACGGGGGCTCGATGTCCAGCGCGATCTCGCTCACCCGCCCGTCGCGCAGCCGCAGCGGCCAGGGGTGGCCGGCGTTGACGATCTCCGCCGTCCCGGTGTGCAGGTCCAGCCGCACCAGCTGCCCGGTGACGAACTGGCCCGACTCGGCGTGCGCGACGAGGGCGTCGTTGGCGTGGCCGGCCTGCGCGGTGAGGTCGAGGCCCTGGCGGCGGCCGTTGCGGAGGCTGCCCACCAGCAGCGTGGCGAGCAGGGCGGCCGCCACCTGGTGGCCGACGGCGTCGGTGATGGAGACCTGCAGGGAGTCGCGGTCCAGGGTGTAGTCGAAGGTGTCGCCGCCCACCGAGCTGGCCGGCTCCAGCCAGCCGGCGAGGGTGAACTGCCCGGCCTCGCAGGTGTAGGCGGCCGGGAGGAGCCGTCGCTGGATCTCCGCGGCCAACGCGAAGGGCGTGGAGCGCTGGCCCCACTCGAACACGTCGGTGTGCCGCCGGGCGGCGATGACCACGTAGGCCAGGGCGTGCGCGGCGTTCCCGATCTCGGCGATGTCGTGAGCCGAGGGGCTCCGGGGCAGCTCGAGCTCCAGCAGGCCGATGGCATCCCCCCGGTCAGTGACCGGGACGATCGCCCGGGCGCCGTCGCCCTCGGGCTGCACGTCGGGCTGCTGCGTCCGCAGCACCCGCTCGTACACGGTGCCGGTGAGCGGCAGGGTCTCCGCCTGCTCGATCCCCCGGTTCCGGGCTCCCTCGACGCCGGGCGCGGCGGAGGTGAGGCGGACGACGGCCCGGCCGCTGAAGTCGGCGACGAGCAGGGTCGCCGACCGGGCCTCGACCATCTCGGCCAGGGCGGCCGCGACGGCGGGCACGGCGTCGAGGGGGGCCGCGGCCTCCACCTTCTCGAGGAGTGCGCCGACGTCGATCACGAGATCCTCCGAGCCGCGCATGGGCCGACCCTAGGCGCGGGCGCGAGCCGGGCCTGGACCGGTGCAGTGGAACATGCCCACGACGACGCTGCCGGGCCGTCCGGAAGGACGACCCGGCAGCCTCGGCCCCGCTGCAGGGCCCCGCCGCGAGCTCGCGAGCGGTGGGGGCAGCGGGGTCCTCTTTCAGGCGGCGGCCTTCGTCTCCCAGAAGATCTTGTCGATCTCGGCGATGTAGTCGAGCAGCTTCTGACCCTCGGCGGGGTCCATGCTGCCCTTGCCGCCGGACGCGCCGGCCTGCTTGGTGGCCTTGTTGAACAGCTCGTGCAGCTGCGGGTACTTCTCGAAGTGCGGGGGCTTGAAGTAGTCGGTCCAGAGCACCCACAGGTGGTGCTTGGCCAGGTCGGACCGCTGCTCCTTGATCAGGACGGCGCGCATCCGGAAGACCGGGTCCTCGTTGGCCTGGTACTTCTCCTGGATGGCCTTGACGGACTCCGCCTCGATGCGGGCCTGGGCCGGGTCGTACACGCCGCAGGGGAGGTCGCAGTGAGCGGTGGCCTCCACGGCGGAGAACATGCGGAAACGCATGGACGTGCCTCCGGATCTCGTCGGTTGTGTCGTCTGCGACCCTACTCGCGGTGAGTGGCGGAGACACGTCCGAGCGCGGGACCTCCGGAGAGGTCCCGCCGCTGGTCACGCCCTGGGTCCTGGCGCGGGTGGCCGGCCCCTCGATGTCCCCGACGGTGCGGCACGGCGACCGGCTGCTCGTGCGACGGGCCGACGCCGGGGTCGCCGTCGGGACGGGCGACGTCGTCCTCGCCCGGTTCCCGTCGCGGCCCGACCTGCTCGTGGTGAAACGGGTCGCCCGGGTGGTACCCGGCGGCCACTGGGTCGAGGGGGACAACCCGCTCGTCGCCGACGACAGCCGGGCCTTCGGGCCGGCCGTGGTCGTCGGCCGGGTGGTGGGCCGGCTGTGGCCGCGGCCCGGGCGGCTGGGGGCGCGGCCGGGGTCAGCGCCGGGCGCGTAGCTCGGCGTAGCGCGCCGAGCACTGCTCCATCGTCGGCAGCAGGCCCTGCTCCTGCGCCTGCGCGAGGGTGGGGGCCGCGCGGTCTTTCGCCGAGAGCTCGAACTCGACGTCGGCGGGCCACGGCAGCCCGAGCGCCGGGTCCAGCGGGTCGATGCCGACCTCCCGCTCGGGGTCGTAGCCGCTGGACACCAGGTAGGTGACCGAGCTGCCGTCGGCGAGGGAGACGAAGGCGTGGCCCAGGCCCTCGGCGAGGTGCACCGCGCGGGGTTGCTCGCTGTCGAGGACGACCGCGTCGGAGCCGCCGAAGGTGGGGGAGCCGACCCGGACGTCGACGACGACGTCGAGCACCCGCCCGGCCGGGCAGTAGACGTACTTGGCCTGGCCCGGGGGCACCAGCGCGAAGTGCACGCCGCGCAGCACCCCGCGCGCGGACACGCTGTGGTTGGCCTGGGCCAGCGGCAGGCCGTACCCGGTCGCCGACGACAGCACGTCCGCCCGGTACCACTCGGTGAACCGGCCGCGGGCGTCCCCGTGGGGGACGAGGTCGAGGACGTAGGCGTCGCGCACGGCGAGTTCCCGGATCTGCACGCAGCGACCGTATCGAGCCCGCGCCGCTACGCTGCGGTGTCCATGGGCGGAACCCCTTCCTCCGAGCAGTCCCCGCCTCCGGTGGGGAGCCCCGACCGCTTCGCCGCCGACCCGGCGTTCGCGGTGCACGAGGGCGGGAAGCTGGTGGTACGGCCCACCCGGCCGATCGCGACGGTGGCCGATCTGGCCCTCACCTACACCCCCGGCGTCGCGCGGGTGTCCAGCGCCATCGCCGCCGAGCCCGAGCTGGCGCACCGGTTCACCTGGGCGCCGCGGGCGGTCGCCGTGGTGTCCGACGGCACGGCCGTGCTCGGCCTGGGCGACATCGGCCCGGTCGCCGCGTTGCCGGTGATGGAGGGCAAGGCCTGCCTGTTCAGCGAGTTCGCCGGGCTGTCGGCGGTGCCGGTCGTCCTCGCCACCACCGACGTCGACACGATCGTCGAGACGGTGGCGGCGATCGCGCCGTCCTTCGGCGGCATCAACCTCGAGGACATCAGTGCGCCCCGGTGCTTCGAGGTGGAGGAGCGGCTGCGTGCCCGCCTGCCCATCCCGGTGATGCACGACGACCAGCACGGGACGGCGATCGTCGTCCTCGCCGCGCTGCGCAACGCCGCGCGGGTGGTCGGGCGCGAGCTCGGGGACCTGCGGGTCGTCGTCTCCGGCGCCGGGGCCGCCGGCGTGGCCTGCACCAAGATCCTGCTGGAGGCCGGCGTCGGCGACATCGCCGTGGCCGACTCGCGCGGGATCCTCCACACCGGCCGTGCCGACCTGCCCCCGGTCAAGCGGTGGCTCGCCGAGCACACCAACCGCGGCGGTGCCGCGGGCTCGATGGTCGCCGCGCTCGAGGGCGCCGACGTGTACCTGGGGGTCTCGGGCGGCTCGGTGCCCGAGGCGGCGATCGCCGGGATGGCGCCGGGGTGCATCGTGTTCTCGCTGGCCAACCCGATCCCCGAGGTCGACCCGGAGATGGCGGCCCGCCACGCCGCGGTGGTGGCCACGGGGCGCAGCGGGGAGCCCAACCAGATCAACAACGTGCTCGCCTTCCCCGGTGTCTTCCGGGGTGCGATCGACGCCGGGGCCACGCGCATCACCGAGGAGATGAAGCTGGCCGCCGCCACGGCGATCGCCGGGGTGGTGGGCGACGACGTCCGCGCCGACCACGTCGTGCCCAGCCCGCTGGACCGCCGGGTGGCCGAGGCCGTGGCGTCCGCCGTGGCCACCTGCGCGCGGGAGCAGGGCGTCACCCGCTGAGGGTGGCGGCCAGCTCGTCGAGGGTCGAGCGCCACAGCCGCGGGAAGGCGATCGGGCCGACGAGCCGCTGCGTCAGGAGGATCGCGCGGCCGCGCAGGCCCCGGGGGGCGCGGTGGTCGATCGAGGTGCGCACCCGGCTGCCGCCGTCCGGCGCCGGGGTGACCACGACCTCGCCGCGGCCACGGTCGCAGTGGTCGCTGTCCAGCAGCGTCCAGCGGATCGTGTCCGGCTCGGGCCACTCGTAGCGCAGCAGCACCCAGATGCGCGTGCCGCGGCTGCCCTCCTTGACGACGGCCCAGTCGTCGCCGGTCTCGCGCACCTCGTACTTCGCCGGGTCCAGCGTGCGTCGCCACACCTGCAGGCGGCGGTCGCTGACGTCGGTGAACGCCTCCCGGACCTGCGCGGGCGTGGCCCGGGTGTCGAAGGTGAAGCGGAGCAGCATCGGCGTCTCCTCCCGCCGGGCGGCCTGCCCGGGGCGGGGCAGTGGGACCAGCGTCCTCGCGCGGCCGGTCGCCGTCCAGCACCGTGCGCGCAGCCGGTCCGCTCCCGCAGGTGGGCCCGGGAGACCGCTCAGCGCGGCACGGCGGCGGGCCGGTAGACCAGGTCGAGCACGCCGGCCAGCAGCCGTTCGGCCACCGGGCGGGGGAGCGCCGCGACCAGCGCGTGCACCGGCGCCATCCGCTCGGGGAGCCGGCCTCCGCCGACCCCGGCCAGCTCCAGCAGCCCGTCGACCTCGGCGACCGTGAGCGCGGCCGGGTCGATGCCCGCCGCCGCGGCGACCAGCTCCGGGTCGGCGACCGGCCGGGGCAGCGCCGCCGCGTCGCGGGCGGCGTCGGCGAGGTCGGCCAGCAGCGCGTCGACCCGCCCCGCGGTCGCCCCGGTGACCGTCAGGTGCAGGGTGGCCGGGAGGTCGCCGCCGGACTGCGCGAACGGTGGCTGGGGTTGCAGCAGCCACCCGCGGGCGGTCATCTCGTCGGCGAGGTTCAGCACGTCGACGCCGTCCGGCCCGTCCTGGGCCAGGGCGACGAGCGTCGTCACCGGCGTCCCGACGACCCGCAGGCCGGCGAGGGCGCCGGCGCCCGCGGCCAGGGCGAGCGTCGCCGCCCGGGTGTCACGCGCCAGCTGCCGGTAGCCCGGGGCCCCGAGCAGCCGGTGCACCGCCCAGGCGGCGGCCATCGGGCCGGCCGGGCGGGTGCCGGCCAGGGTCGGGTTCACCACCGGGTAGCCCGGCCAGCCGGCGGTGGCGAACCAGTGCGCCTGCCGCAGCTCGGGGTCGGCGGTCAGCAGCACGGAGACGCCCTTGGGGGCGTAGCCGTACTTGTGCAGGTCGACCGACAGCGAGGTCACCCCGGGCACGGACAGGTCGAAGGGCTCGGGGACGTCGTCGAGGAAGGGCAGCACCCAGCCGCCGATGCAGGCGTCGACGTGGCAGCCGGCGCCGGCCGCGGCGGCCAGCCCGGCGATCTCCCCGACCGGGTCCAGGACGCCGTGCGGGTAGGACGGCGCGCTGATCACCACCAGCGCGCACCGGTCGTCGAGCGCGGTCCGCACCGCGGCCGGGTCGGCGCGGCAGCTGACCGGGTCCACCGGGACGTCGACGACCTCGAGGTCGAACAGGTGCGCGGCCTTGCGGAAGGCGGCGTGCGCGGTGACCGGCAGCAGCAGCCGCGCGCGGCCCGGGCCGCCGGCGGCACGCCACCGCTCCCGCGCGGCGAGGACCGCCAGCAGGCAGCTCTCCGTGCCGCCGCTGGTCAGCGTGCCCACGGTCCCCGGTCCGCCGCCGAGCAGCGCGGCGGCCACGCCGACCAGGTCGTTCTCGATGCGGGCGACGCTCGGGAAGGCGGTCGGGTCCAGGGCGTTGGTCCACTGGAACGACGCCTGGGCGGCCGCGGCGAGCTCGTCGACGTCCGCCCGCCCGGAGTCGTAGACGTAGGCCATCGTCGCGCCGCCGTGGGTGGGCACGTCCCCCGCCTGCAGCGCGGTGAGCTCGGCCAGCACGTCGTCCGGGGTCACGGGGTCTCCTGCGGGTCGAGGCGGTAGCGGGCGAGGACCGGGAGGCTGGCCAGCACCAGCAGCGCCGGGACGACGCTGAAGCCCAGCCGGACGGCCGTCACCGCGGTGCCGGGCTGGGCGACCACGTCGTCGCCGGTGGTCGAGACGTACCCGGCCAGGGCGAGCAGGCCACCGAGCAGGCCGGGCCCCACGGCCAGGCCGAGGGTCTCGGCCGCCGTCCAGACGCCGGTGAAGACACCGGCCCGGCGCTGCCCGGACGCGGCCTCGTCGGCGGCGATGACGTCGGGCAGCATCGCCAGCGGGAACATCTGCATCCCCGCGTAGCCGATCCCCACCAGGACGACCAGCGCGAGCACGAGACCGGTGCCCCCCGCGTCGCCGACGGCCAGTCCCGTCGCGCCGACGACGAACAGCGCCGAGGCCAGCAGCAGCCCCGACCGCTTGCCCAGCCGGCGGCTGACCCGCAGCCACAGCGGCATGACCAGGATCGCCGGGCCGACCAGCGCGCCGAACAGCAGCGATCCGGCCGCCGGGTCGCCCAGGACCTGCCGCGAGTAGTACGGCACGCCGGCCAGCATCACCCCGATCCCCAGGGCCTGGACGACGAAGCCGGTCAGCAGCACCCGGAACGGCCGGGCCCGCCACGCCACCGCCACGGTGGCGCTCAGCCGGCCCTCGCTGCGCACTCGGCTCAGGGTCGGTGCGGCCCGGGTGCCGGCGACGGCGCCGAGCATCCCCAGGGCCAGCAGCAGGGCGACGAACACCGCCATGGCCAGGTGCCCGCCCCGCCCGCCGCCGAAGGCGTCCACGACGGCAGGGGCCCCCGCGCCGGCCACCAGGATGCCCAGCGCCAGGACCGCCACCCGCCAGGACATGAGGGTGGCCCGCTCGCCCGGGTCGTCGGTGATCTCGGCCGGCTGCGCCACGTAGGGCACCTGGAAGCAGCCGTAGGCGGTGGCGGCGAGCAGGAAGGTCACCGCCACCCACGCCGCCGCCGCCCCGGGCGGCGCCCCGGGGCCGGCGAAGACCAGCACGAACAGCGGCGGCAGGGCCAGCCCGCCGGCCAGCATCCACGGCCGGCGCGGGCCCCATCGGCTCGCCGTCCGGTCGGAGCGGCTGCCGATCCAGGGGTTGAGCAGCACGTCCCACGCCTTGGGGGCGAACACCACCAGTCCGGCGATGCCGGCGGCCACGCCGAGGACGTCGGTCAGGTAGAAGAGCAGCAGCAGGCCGGGCACCGTGCCGAACGCCGCCGTCCCGACCGAGCCGAGCGCGTAGCCGACGTGGACCCCGCGGCCCAGCCGCGTGGGGGAGGGGACGGCGGTCACGGTCGCCGACCGTAGTGCCTGGTCAGCGGTGCGGCGCGGTCCGCCGGGTGGCCGCCAGGGTGGCGACCAGGACGCCGGCGCACAGCGCGGCCCAGCCCGCCCGGTGCAGCAGCCAACCCCACCCGGCCGGGGCGTCGTGCAGGCCGGGCACCGGCGCCAGCGGGAGGGTGCCCAGCCACAGCGCGACGAGGAGGGGCTGGTGGGCGAGGAAGACCGGCAGGGCGGCGCGGTCGACGGCGGCGACCGCCCGGGTCCGGCCCAGTCGCCGCAGCCCGGGCAGGGCGATCCCCACCGCGCCGGTCTGGGCGAGGGCGAGGGCGAGGGTGGCGGCCGACGGCGGGTCGAGGTTGGAGGCGCGGGCGCCGGGGACGCCGACGGCGGTGTCCGGCAGGCCACCGGGGCCGACCAGGAGCGCCACGGCCAGCACCCCGCCCAGCAGCAGCGCCCACGACGCCCGCGGCGGGAGCGGCCGGCGGGCCATGGCGACGCCGAGCTGCCACGGGGTCCACCAGGCGAGCGGCGCGGCGACCGCGACCGGCACCGGACCGGCCAGCGGCAGCAGCAGGGTGAGCAGCACCGGGACGGCGGCGGCCCGCGCGCCCCACCGCCGGTCCAGCCGGAGGAGCGCGGGCGTGGCGGCCAGCAGCACCAGGTACACGGCGAGGAACCACAGCGGGCGGAGGGGGAGCAGCACCGCCGTCCGGACGACGCCCTGCGGTGCGCCGGTCCACGCCAGCGCCGCGGCGGCCACCCCGACGACCGCGACCAGCGTGGTGACGGCGGACAGCAGCCGGCGGACGCGTGGCCACCAGCCGCCGCCGCTCCGGGCGGCGGCGAAGCCCGCGGCCAGGAAGAACAGCCCGAGCGTCTGCAGCAGCCAGCTCGCCGGTGCCAGACCCGGGACGCCGCGCAGTGGGCTGTCGGCGCGCACGGCACCGTCGACCAGCACCGGGGCGGTGACCAGCCAGTGGCCCAGCACGACCCCGCCGACGGCGAGGGCCCGCACCGCGTCGACCGCCGGCTCGCGCGGCCCGGTCACGCCCGCGCTCCCCGCCCGAGCGCGACGTCGGCCACGGCGGCGAGGGTGGCCGAGCCGGGGCGGAAGTACCCGGCGTGACCGGCTCCACCACCCGTGGGGAGCAGGCGGGCGCCGAACGCCGGGTCCGTGGGATCGGTGCCGTGCCCGAGGTCGCCGAGGCGCAGGTGCGGCACCCGGCCGATCCAGTCGCCGGGGGCGCGGGCCGCCCACACCCGGGCCCGCGTCCCGAGCTCGGCCGCGGACCCGGCCCGGGCGCCCGGGCTGGCCAGCAGGACGAGGTCGTCGGCGGCCAGGTCCGGTCCGGCGAGGGCGGCGACGACGGCTCCGTAGCTGTGCCCGACCACCGTGACCCGGCCCAGGGCGTCCAGCTCGTCGACGAAGCGGACCAGGGCGACCGCCCCCGCGCGGGCCAGCCGGCCGGTCGCCGCGTCCAGCCCCAGCCCCTGCGGCGTCCGGTACCCCACCCACAGCACGACGGCGAGGTCCGGGCCCCCGGCGTCGGCCAGTGCGCGGGCCCAGCCGAACGGCCGGCGCTCCGGGAGCAGGTCGTCGGCCAGCCGGGCGAGGTCGGTGTCCGCGCCGGGGACCAGGACGGCGACGGCGGCGGCGGTGGCGGGGTCGCCCAGCGCGAGGACCGCCAGCCCGCGCCCGCGCGGGTCGCAGCCGAGCACCCGGACCGGGCCGAGCCGGTCGGCGAGCGCCGCGGCGCAGTCCGCGTGCACCCCCGGGCGCGGCGGGACCGGCGCGTCGGCGGGACCGGACACGACCGCCCACACCGCGCTGAGCAGGAGGAACAGGGAGAGGATCCGGCGCGTCACGCCACCTGACGCTAGGCACGGACGGCGACCGGGTCGTCACACCGCAGTGCCGTCCTGCGGTGCTACCGGGGTGGTCAGGCGCCCGGCGCGACCAGCCCAGTCTCGTACGCCAGTACCACCGCCTGCGCCCGGTCGCGCAGCCCGAGCTTGGTGAACACCCGGCTCACGTGGGTCTTCACCGTCTGCTCGGCGAGGACGAGGCTGCCGGCGATCTCGGCGTTGGACAGCCCCCGGGCGACCAGCGCGAGCACCTCCGTCTCCCGCTCGGTGAGCGAGCCGAGCCGGTCGGGCCGGCCCACGCGGTCGGTCGGGCGCGGGCGGGCGGCGACGAAGTCGGCGATCAGCCGCCGGGTGACGGCCGGCGCCAGCAGCGCGTCGCCGGCCGCCACCACGCGGACCGCCTGCAGCAGCTCGGCGGCCGGAGCGTGCTTGAGCAGGAACCCGCTGGCCCCGGCGTGCAGCGCGTCGTAGACGTAGTCGTCAAGGTCGAAGGTGGTCAGGACGACGACCCGCGGCGCCGGCCCGTCCGCGGCCCCGCCGAGCAGGGTCCGCGTGGCCGCCAGCCCGTCCATGACCGGCATCCGGACGTCCATGAGGACGACGTCGGGGCCGTGCCCGGCGGCGGCCAGGCGCGTGCAGGCCGCGACCGCGGCGGCGCCGTCGCCCGCGGTGCCCACCACGTCGATGTCCGGCTGGGCGGACAGCAGGGCCGCAAAGCCCTCCCGGACCATCTCCTGGTCGTCGGCGAGCAGCACCCGGATCACCGCGTCTCCTCCCCGTGCGCCGCAGCGACCGGGCCCGCCAGGAGCAGCTCGGCGCAGACCCGGAACCCGCCGTCCGCCGTCCGCTCCGCGTCCAGCCGGCCGCCGTGCACGGCCACCCGCTCCCGCATGCCGACCAGGCCCTGCCCGGCGCCCGGTGTGCCCGGCCGTACCCCCGGCCCGTTGACCACCTCGACCCGGACCGCGGGGCCCGACCGGGTCACCGCGACGCGCACCGGGGCGCCCGGGGCGTGCTGGGCGGCGTTGGCCAGGGCCTGCTGGACCACCCGGTACACGGTCAGGCCCAGGGTGTCCGGCAGCGCCAGGTCGTCGAGGTGCGCCTCGAGGTCCGTGCCCGCCGCCCGCACGTCGTCGAGGAGGCGGGGGAGGGCGGCGGCGCCCGGCTGCGGCGCCCGCTCGGCCTGCTGGTCCTCCGTGCGCAGGACGCCGAGCAGCCGCTGGAGGTCCTGCAGCGCCTGCCGCGCCGTCTCGGCGACCTCCGCCAGCTCCGCGGCCGCGCGGTCCTCCAGCGGGGCGAGGCGGTAGGGCGCGGTCTCGCAGCGCACGGCCACCAGGGACAGGTGGTGGGCGACCACGTCGTGCATCTCGCGGGCGATCCGCGCTCGCTCGGCCAGCGCCCCCCGCGCCGCCTGGGCCTCCGCCGTCCGGGCCTGCTCGGCCGCGAGCGCGCGGCGGGCGTCCCAGCGGGAGCCGAGCGCGGCACCGAGCGCCAGCGGCAGGAGCAGCAGGGCCAGCGGCACGACCAGGCTGCCCGGCTGCTGCGGCCAGAAGTGCTGGAGACCGACGAGGCCCAGTGCGAGCAGCGAGACGACGGCGACGGCGACGGTCACCAGCCGGCTCGACGTCCAGGCGACAGCGAGCAGCACCGGGACCCACAGGCACCACTCCCAGGGCTCCAGCGGGGGCAGAGCGGCGTCCGACTTCGGCAGGACGAACTGGACGAGGACCAGCCACACCGTGACCGTGCGCCAGCCGTCCAGCGGCCGGTGCGCGGCCACGGCGACCCCGGCGACCGCAGGCAGTTCCAGCAGGAAGAACAGCCCGCCGGTCATGCGCCCGGAGTCGTTGACCAGGCTGGACGCGGCGATGGCCACGACGAGTGCGTAGAGCGCCGCGGCGACCGGGACCGCGCGCCGGAGCCACCGGGGACCGGCCAGCCACGGCGGCCGGGCGGCGTCGGTCGACCAGAGGACCGACAGCAGCTCCCGGCCGGGGGTGGGCCGCGCCGCTCCCGGTGCCCGCGTCGGTCGCTCAGGTGGCATCGGCGAGCACCCTAGGCCCTGCCCGGGGATCGCCGGGGAGCTCAGCCCAGGCTCTGCAGGTCCTGGATCAGCGGCTCGAGGACGGCCCGCACGCCGGTGTTGGCGTACACGAACCACAGCGTCGCCCCGACGAAGAGGGGGACGAGCACGCCCTTCTCCAGGGCGGCTCCGGTGCGCAGCGGGGTGAGCACCAGCCGGCAGCGCTTGAGCAGCCAGACCAGCGGGACCGGCACGCCCTGCTTGGTGATGGCGTCACCGGCGATGTGGGTGAGGACCCCGGCGGCGACCGCCCAGGGCAGCCAGGCAGGTGGCGGCATCGAGTCCAGGAACAGCCAGGCCCCGCCCCAGGAGAGCGCCAGGTTGCCGACGACGGTGTTCTCCGCCCGCCCCGGGATGACGAAGTGCAGCGCGCGCAGCGCCAGTCCGATGGCCAGCGCCATCAGCAGCATGCTGGACCAGAACGCGTTGGCCGCGGCGAGGGCCAGGGCACCGAAGGCGAGCGGGGCCAGGACGGCGTCGTGGGTGCCCCAGCGGTGCCCCTGCGCCAGCCGGCCGATCGCACCGGACGGGACGTCGGTGACCGGCCCCCACATGTCCGAGACGGTCGAGCCACTGGAGTCGAGGTCGGGCAGCATGGCGAAGCCACCGACGGCGGCGATCCAGGCCGCCTGCGCCACCGTGCCCTCGACCGGGGCCCAGGGCAGCGTCGCGGCGCCCACGGCGAGCCCGGAGAGGGCATGGGAGTGACCGAGCATGCACGAAGCGTCCCGCCGTCGTGCGGGGGAGCGGGGGAGGCCGTCCGGCGTGTCCCCGCAGCCGGTCAGTCGGCGCCGACGGCCTGTCGCTCCCGGTCGGGCAGGGCGGCCGCGGCGAGCAGCCCCAGCGACGTCGACCCCAGCATCACCAGCGCCATCGGCAGCAGGTCGCCCGCCGCGCCCAGCCCGCCCAGCGGCGCGATCAGCGCGCCCAGGCCGAACTGGACCACGCCGAGCAGCGCGGAGGCGGTCCCCGCCTTGCGGCCGGCCTCTGCCATGCCCAGCGCGGTGGCGTTGGGCATGACCAGCCCCGTGGACGTCGTCACGACGAACATCGCCGGGAGGACGACCCAGAGGGACCACCCGCCGAGGGCGGCGGCGGCGAGGACGGCGCCCCCGACGGCCTGCCCGGCCAGCCCGGCCCGCAGGAGGGTCCGCAGTCGCACCCGGCCGGCCAGCACCCGGGAGAACTGGCCGGCCAGCACGATCCCGACGCCGTTCGCCCCGAAGACCAGCGAGAACTGCTGCGCGGACAGGCCGTAGCCGTCCTGCAGGACGAAGGCGGAGTGGGAGATGTAGGTGAACAGCGCGCCGAAACCCAGCCCCATGGCCAGGACGGGGGTGAGGAAGCTCCGGCGGCCGAGCAGCTCCCGGCCGTTGGCCAGCGTCGTCGCGAGCCCGCCGGGGACCCGGTGGTCGCGGGGCAGGGTCTCGGGCAGTCGCCAGAGGAGCGCACCCACCACGCACAGCCCGATGACGAAGAGGGCGGCGAAGATCCCGCGCCAGTCGGTGAGGCTCAGCAGCAGGCCGCCGGCCAGCGGTGCCAGGACGGGCGCCGCGGCCATGATGGAGGCCAGCACCGCGAACGCCCGTGCCGCGGCGACGCCGTCGAGCCGGTCCCGCACGATCGCCCGGGCGAGCACGATCCCGGCCGCACCGCCGACACCCTGCAGGAGGCGGATCGCGACGAGGGTCCACACGTCCGGAGCGACCGCGCACAGCGCCGACGCCACGGCCCACGCCCCCACACCGATGAGGACCGGCCCGCGCCGTCCGTACCGGTCCGACAGCGGCCCGACGAGCAACTGCCCGAGGGCGAGGCCGATCGCCGCGGCCGAGACGGTCAGCTGGACCGCGGACTGGCCCGCGCCGAACTCGTCCTCGACCGAGGGCAGGGCCGGCAGGTACAGGTCCATCGACAGCGGCCCGAAGGCGGAGAGCACGCCGAGCAGGGCCAGCAGGTCCCACGGGAGGCGATGACTCGGTCGTCCTCCGGACTCCGACCGCGGCCCGGTGCCGTCCCCCGGTGCGATGAGCCGGTCCGGCGATCCCGTCGGGGAGCCTCCGGCCCCCGCGCCGGGATCACCCCTGCTCACCGACCGCGGCCCGGTGCCGTCCCCCGGTGCGATGAGCCGGTCCGGCGATCCCGTCGGGGAGCCTCCGGCCCCCGCGCCGGGATCACCCCTGCTCACTCGTCGTCGTCGTCGCCGGTGCCGCCGCGGGCCAGCCAGGTGGCCAGCCGCTCGACGGGCACCTCGAAGTCCGGGTGCTGGTCGACGAACGCCTGGAGCTGGTCGGCCAGCCAGGCGAGGGTCACCTGCTCCTCGCCCCGCCGGTCGACCAGCTCTTCCAGGCCGCGGTCGGTGAAGTACACGCGGCGGCCGGTCAGTCGGCGAAGGCCTGGGCGACCAGGGCCTTCTGCTCGACCTCGTGCACCTTGGCCGAGCCGACGGCCGGGCTGGCCGAGGCGCGACGGCTGACCGGGCGCAGCCGGCGGCCCGAGGGCAGGTGCTCCGGCAGGTTGACCGCCATGAACTGCCAGGCGCCCATGTTGGCCGGCTCCTCCTGCACCCAGACGACGTCGGAGGCGTTCGGGTAGCGCTCCAGCGCCTGCTGGATCTGCTCCGCCGGCAGCGGGTACAGCTGCTCGACGCGCACCACGGCGACGTCCGCGGTGCCCTCGGACTCCCGCTGGGCGAGCAGGTCGTAGGCGACCTTCCCGCTGCACAGGAGCACCCGCCGCACCGCCCCGTCGTCCAGCGGCTCGCCACCCACGCCCGGGTCGGGCAGCACCGGCCGGAAGTCCACGTCGGTGAAGTCCGACACCGCGCTGACCGCGGCCTTGGCCCGCAGCAGCGACTTCGGCGTGAACACGACCAGGGGCCGGTGCACGTCCGACAGCGCCTGCCGGCGCAGCAGGTGGAAGTAGTTGCCCGGCGTCGAGCAGTTGGCGACGGTCATGTTGTTCTCCGCCGACAGCTGCAGGAACCGCTCGATCCGGCCGCTGGAGTGGTCGGGACCCTGGCCCTCGAGGCCGTGCGGCAGGAGCATCACCACACCCGAGCGCTGGCCCCACTTGGCCTCGCCGGAGCTGATGAACTCGTCGATGACCATCTGCGCGCCGTTGATGAAGTCGCCGAACTGCGCCTCCCAGAGCACCAGCGCCTTGGGGTTGGCCACCGAGTACCCGTACTCGAAGCCCAGCGCCGCGTACTCCGACAGCAGCGAGTCGTAGACGAAGAACTTGGCCTGGTCGTCCGAGAGGTGGGCCAGGGGCGTGTACTCCGCGGCGTTCTGCCGGTCGATGAGCACGGAGTGGCGCTGCACGAAGGTGCCGCGACGGGAGTCCTGGCCGGCCAGCCGGACCGGGACGCCCTGCATGAGCAGCGACCCGAACGCCAGCAGCTCGCCCATCGCCCAGTCGATGCCGCCCTCGCTGACCATCGCCGCGCGCCGCTCGAGCATCCGCTGGAGCTTGGGGTGGGCGGTGAAGTGCTCGGGCAGCGAGACGTGCGCGTCGCCGATCGCCTTGAGCACCTCGGTGCTGATCGCCGTCGCCACGGTGGACTCCTGCGCCGTCCGCGGGTCCATGACCGGCTCGGGCTTGGAGGAGTCCTGCGCGTCGTGGGTCTCGGCGAAGGCCCGTTCCAGCTGCCCGCGGTAGTCCTTGAGCGCCTCCTCGGCCTCGGCCAGGGTGATGTCCCCGCGGCCGATGAGGGCCTCGGTGTACAGCTTCCGGACCGAGCGCTTGCGGTCGATGATGTCGTACATCAGCGGCTGGGTCATCGAGGGGTCGTCGCCCTCGTTGTGCCCGCGGCGGCGGTAGCAGACCAGGTCGATGACGACGTCCTTCTTGAACGCCTGCCGGTACTCCACGGCCAGCCGCGCCACCCGCACGCAGGCTTCGGGGTCGTCGCCGTTCACGTGGAAGACCGGCGCGCCGATCATCCGCGCGACGTCGGTCGAGTACAGGCTCGACCGGGACTGCGCCGGGCTGGTGGTGAAGCCGACCTGGTTGTTGATGACGACGTGCACCGTGCCGCCGGTCCGGTAGCCGCGGAGCTGGGACAGGTTCAGGGTCTCCTGCACCACGCCCTGGCCGGCGAAGGCGGCGTCCCCGTGCAGGAGGACCGGCAGGACGGTGAAGCCCTGCTCGCCCTTGTCGATCATGTCCTGCTTGGCCCGGGCGATGCCCTCGAGGACCGGGTTGACCGTCTCCAGGTGGGACGGGTTGCTGGCCAGCGAGACGGCGATCGACTTGTCGTCGAACGGGTTCTTGAACGTGCCCTCCGCGCCCAGGTGGTACTTGACGTCACCCGAGCCCTGGACCGTGCCGGGGTCGATGTTGCCCTCGAACTCACCGAAGATCTTGGCGTAGCTCTTGCCGAGCACGTTCGCCAGCACGTTGAGCCGGCCGCGGTGCGCCATGCCGATCGCGACCTCGTCGAGGTCGTGGTCGGTGCCGGCGATCAGCACCTCGTCCAGCAGCGGGATGACCGACTCGCCGCCCTCGAGGCTGAACCGCTTCTGCCCCACGTACTTGGTCTGCAGGAAGGTCTCGAACGCCTCGGCGGCGTTCAGCCGGCCCAGCACGTGCTTCTGCTTGTCCCGGTCGGGCTGCTCGGCCTTGAGCTCGACCCGCTGCTGGATCCACTCCCGCTCTTCGGGGTCGGTGATGTGCATGTACTCCACGCCGACGGTGCGGCAGTAGGAGTTGCGCAGCACCCCGAGGATGTCCCGCAGCGGCATCATGCGCTCGCCGGCGAAGCCACCGACCGGGAACTTGCGGTCGAGGTCCCAGAGCGTCAGGCCGTGCTGGAGGATGTCGAGGTCCGGGTGGGTGCGGACCTTGAACTCGAGCGGGTCGGTGTCGGCCATCAGGTGGCCGTTGCGCCGGTAGGCCTCGATGACCTCGATGACCCGGGCTTCCTTGTCGATCTGCCCCTCGCGGCTGACGCGCACGTCGGGCATCCAGCGCACCGGCGCGTACGGGATGCGCAGCGACCGGAAGACGCCGTCGTAGAAGCCGTCCTCGCCCAGCAGCAGCTGGTGCAGCCGGCGCAGGAAGTCGCCGGACTGGGCGCCCTGGATGATCCGGTGGTCGTACGTGGAGGTCAGCGTGATGATCTTGCTGACCGCCATGTCGGTGAGCGCCTCGGGGCTCATCCCCTGGAACTCCGCCGGGTACTCCATCGCGCCGACGCCGACGATCGTCCCCTGGCCGGCGGTCAGCCGGGGCACCGAGTGGTTGGTGCCCAGGGTGCCGGGGTTGGTGAGGCTGATCGTGGTGCCGGAGTAGTCCTCGAGGGTCAGCTTGCCGGCCCGGGCACGGCGGATGACGTCCTCGTAGGCGCCCCAGAACTGGGCGAAGTCCATCTCCTCGGCGCCCTTGATCGAGGCGACGACGAGCGAGCGCGAACCGTCGGCCTTGGGCAGGTCGATGGCCAGGCCGAAGTTGACGTGCTCGGGCCGCACGAGGGTCGGCTTGCCGTCCACCTCCGCGAACGCGGCGTTCATCTCCGGGAAGTCGTCCAGCGCCCGGACCAGCGCGTAGCCGATCAGGTGGGTGAAGGAGACCTTCCCGCCGCGGGCGCGGGCGAGGTGGTTGTTGATGACGATGCGGTTGTCGGCCAGCAGCTTGGCCGGCACCGCGCGCACGCTGGTCGCCGTCGGGACGGTCAGCGAGGCGTTCATGTTCTTGACGATGCTGGCCGCAGCGCCGCGCAGCGTCGTCCGCCCCGGACCGGCAGCCGCCTTGGCAGCCGGCTTGGCGGCCGGCTTCGGCGCGGGCGCCGCCTTCTGCTGGGCGGCCGTGGTGTCCGCGGCGCGGTGGACGACGGTGGCCTCGGTCTTCGCCTCGACCGCCGTCGCGCGGGAGGCCGCCCCGTCGTCCGCCGCAGCGGTCTGCTCGCGGGCGGGGGCCTGCTGCTCCGTCACGGGGGGGTCCTCCTGCTGGGCCGGCGGGGGCGCCGGGGACGCCGACGGCTGCGGCGCGGCGGGAGCGCTCGCCTGCTCACGGTCGTCGCTGGCGGCGACGGGGCTCCCGGGTCGGTAGTCGGCGAAGAACTCGTGCCAGGCCTGGTCCACGCTGGAGGGATCGGCGAGGTACTGCTGGTACATCTCCTCGACCAGCCACTCGTTGGTGCCGAAGCCCGCCACCGCGGAGGAGGAGGGGGTGGCGGAGGGCCGGGATGAGTTCACGCTTGACACGGGGTCGAGTGCCTTCTTCGTCGTCGGGGGACGTGTCTGGACCGGTGGTGGAGTCTACGCCGGTCCCCTCGGGCCGACCGGGTGCGAAACAGGCCCGTCCCAGGCCACGGACGCGACGCCGCGGGGTCCGGGCGGGCGGGTGCTCGTTCAGGCGGTGGCGCCGCGGGCCACCAGGAGGTCGGCCAGCGCGTCGAGGGCGGTCGCCAGACCCGCGTCCGCGCGCCGGCTCCGGGCCGCGGCCACCCGGCTGATGTCCAGGGCGCTGGCGCCGTCGCTGGTCGTGGCGTCGACGTCGGCGCCGGCGTCGAGCAGCACCCGCACCACCTCGGGCGCGTCGCCCCCGGCCCCGGCGGCCACGGCGGCGTGCAGAGGGTGCCGGCCGGTGTCGGGATCCCGCCGGTTGACGTCCGCCCCGGCCGCCAGCAGCAGCCGGACCACCTCCAGCCGTGCCCTGCCGGCCGCCGCGTGCAGGGCCCCGCCGTCGGGATCGGCCCCCCGATCGAGCAGCGTCCGGGCCGTGCCCGCCGCCCCGCCCGCGGCGGCCCAGGTCAGCAGGTCCACACCGGTCACCGGGTCGGCCAGCGGCGCCCCGCCGTCGAGCGCGGCGGTCAGCTGGTCGACGTCGTCGAGGTAGGCCGCGCTCGGGGCGTCCACCGGGGCGCCCAGCTCGCGGAGCACGACGACCAGGTGCGGGGCCGACTCCAGCGCGGTGTGCAGCGGGGTCCGGTCGTGGTCGGTGCGCGCGGCGAGGTCGGCGCCGGCGTCCACCAGCAGCCGGACGACGTCGGTGCGCCCCTCGGCGACCGCCAGGTGCAGCGGCGTCCAGCCGCCGTCGCCGCCGCGCTCCACGGTGGACGTCAGCAGCCGCGGTGAGGCCTGGACGGCGGCGCGGACGGCCTCGACGTCGCCCTCGGCGATCAGCCGGCCCAGCCGCTGCGCGGTCATGCGGATGGTCATGGGAGATCTCGTTCCGGGTCGGGGTGTCCGCGGGCGTCCTTCGTCAGACGACGTCCCGCCGGACGGCCA
The DNA here is from genome assembly GCF_010686765.1 of Geodermatophilus sabuli. Taxonomy (GTDB): domain Bacteria; phylum Actinomycetota; class Actinomycetes; order Mycobacteriales; family Geodermatophilaceae; genus Geodermatophilus; species Geodermatophilus sabuli_A. The sequence continues at coordinate 154,940 of NZ_JAAGWF010000007.1, forward strand.
GCAGGGTGCCCAGCAGAGCCGCCACCAGACCGTAACCGAGCAACAGCACACCGCCTTGCCAGGGCTCGAGCAGGTCCGGTCCCTCGAAGGTCGCCGTGAGCGCTTCCAGGGCGCCGCCGGGCATCCACTTGTAGGCCCCCGCCGTCGCGGGGATCGACCGGATGATCGGCTCGATGACGAACAGGTAGACCAGCCCGCCGACGATCGCGCCGACCTGGTTGCGCAGCAACGCCCCCAGGCCCACCCCGATGAGCGCGTAGATGACCAGGGCCAGGCCGCTGCTGGCCAGGATCCGCAGGTTGTCCCCGGTCAGCGACGGAGCGGCTCCCCGGGCGCCGGCGTGGATCCACACCACCAGGACGTTCACGGCCAGGACGACGAGGGCGAACGGGACCGCCGCCAGCGCGTACCCGATCAGCTTGGCGATGACCACCCGGCCCCGCTTGGGCGTGGTGAGGAACGTCGGCGTGGCGGTGCGGTGCCGGTACTCCTGGGTCATCCCGATGATGCCGAGGATCAGGAACAGCACCGTGACGTTCGCCGCGGTCGCGAAGGCGAGCTCCTCGTACTGCTCCGTCCCCACCGCCGGCAGGCCGCTCTGCGCGTTCCCGGCGAACGAGGTGAACAGGATGGCGAAGCCGGCCACCATCACGCACGACCCCAGCAGCAGGCCGATCCACACCCGCGTGGTGAACAGCTTGGTCCACTCGGCGCGGACGAGCGCGGTCATCGGGCAGCTCCCTCGGTCGTCGTCGGGGTCGGGCCGGCCGCGAACTGCTCCTGCCCGGCGGTCAGCCGGAAGTAGAGGGCCTCCAGGCCGCTGGTCTCGGCCCGCAGCTCGTGCAGCTCCACCTGCGCCGCGAAGGCCCGCGCCCCGACGGCGGCCGGCGTCGTGTCCGTCACGGTGACCAGGCCGTCCTCGCTGCGGGTGGCGGCCAGGCCGGCTGACGTGAGCACCGCGGACAGCCGGTCGGCCTCCGGGCTGCGGACGAGCACGGTGCCCGCGCCCTGGGCGCCGGACCGGAGCTCGGCGATCGACCCCTCGCGGACCAACCGGCCGGCGCCGACGATCACGACCCGGTCGGCGGTGTGCTCCATCTCCGACAGCAGGTGGCTGGACACGAGGACGGTGCGGCCCTCGTCGTGGGCGAGGTGGCGGATGAAGCCGCGCAGCCACTGGATGCCCTCGGGGTCCAGGCCGTTGGCCGGCTCGTCGAGCACGAGCACGGCCGGGTCCCCGAGCAGCGCCGTGGCCAGGGCCAGCCGCTGCCGCATGCCGAGCGAGTAGCCGCCCGCGCGGCGCCCGCCGGCGTCGGCGAGGCCGACCTGGCGGAGGGTCTCGTCGGCGCGCGAGAGCGGCAGGCCGGCGGCGCGGCAGTACACCCGCAGGTGGTTGCGGCCCGAGCGCGCGGGGTGGAACGCCGTCTCCAGGACCGCGCCGACGGTGCGCACGGGCGCCGGCAGGGTGGCGTAGGCGGCCCCGTTGAACGTCGCCGTGCCGGAGTCCGGCTCCTCCAGGCCGAGCACCATGCGCATGGTCGTGGTCTTCCCGGCCCCGTTGGGCCCCAGGAAGCCGGTGACCGAGCCGGGTTCGACGGTGAAGGTGAGGTCGTCGACGGCGCGGACGGCGCCGAAGGTCTTGGTGAGGCCGCGGACCTCGACCCGCACGGGGTCGCGGTGGGCGGTGCTGCCGGGTTGGATGGCGGTCTCCCTCGTCGTCGGCCGTCCGTCCCACCCATCCAAGCGCACCCGGACGACGTCCCGGGAGTCCGTCGTGGGCGCGTCGCAGCGCCGCCGGAGGGCCGTGGGTGACCCCGCGCACAGCCGAGCTCCGGCCTCCCCGGTAGGTTGCCCGCCCGTGAGCGCGTATCGCACGGTGGTCGTCGGGACCGATGGGTCGGATTCCTCTCTGCGCGCGGTGCGCCGGGCCGGTGCGCTGGCCGGTGCCTGCGCCGCCCGGCTGGTCATCGTCTGCGCCTACCAGCCGCCGCGGGCCGACGACCGGGAGGTCCGCCGCGCCCAGGAGGTCCTCGGCGACGACGCCTACCAGGTGATCGGGTCGGGTCCGGCCGAGGAGACCCTGCGCACCGCCGCCGACAAGGCGCGGGAGGCCGGCGCGACCGAGGTGTACCCCTTCGCCGTGGTCGGGGAGCCGGTCGACGCGCTGCTGGACGTGGTGGCGCGCGAGCAGGCCGACCTGCTGGTCGTGGGCAACCGCGGACTCAACAGCATCAAGGGCCGGCTGCTGGGCTCGGTCCCCTCCGACATCGCCCGCCGCTCGTCGGTCGACGTGCTCGTCGTGCACACCACGGGGTGACCGCTGCCGGACACCGGAACGGGGGACGTCCCCGGCGCTCCTGACCCCGGGGACGCACTGGAGCGGCTGCTGCTGGGCGGGCCGCGGCGTTACACGCGCCTGCAGGTCGGCCAGCTCGCCGGCATGCCGCCGCACCGCACCCAGCGGTTGTGGCGGGCCCTCGGCTTCCCCGACGCGGCGGACGACGACCTCGTCTTCACCGACGCCGACGTCCAGGCGCTGGGCCTGCTCTCGGCGCTCATCGACACCGGCTTCGTCGACGAGGACGCCGAGGCCTCGATCGCCCGCGCGATGGCGCAGTCGCTCTCGCGGCTGGCGGACTGGCAGACGGACATGCTCGCCGACGTCCTCTCCCGTGGGGCCGGTCCGGAGGCGCCGATCGACCCCGAGCGCGCGGTCGAGAGCACCCGCCGGCTGCTGCCGCTGCTCCGGGCCGTGCAGGACTACGTGTGGCGGCGGCACCTGGCCGCCAACGCCGAGCGGCTGCTGGCCGCGGCCGGGCGCGGGGACCGCCGCGACCTCGCCGTCGGCTTCGCCGATCTCGTCGGCTACACGACCCGCAGCCAGGGCATGGACGGGCGGGAGCTCGGCGCGATGGTGGAGGACTTCGAGAGCATCGCCACCGAGGTCATCGCCCGGCACCACGGGCGGGTGGTGAAGACCGTCGGCGACGGCGTCCTGTTCACCACCGTGTCCGCCGTCGACGCCGTCGAGATCGGCCTCGAGCTGCCGCGGGTCTGGCAGGCCGCGGACCGCCCGCCGCTGCGCGTGGGCGCGGCGTACGGGACGGTGCTCACCCACCTGGGCGACGTCTACTCCCCGGTGGTCAACCTGGCCAGCCGGCTGACCTCGATCGCCCGGCCGGAGACGCTGCTCGTCGACCGCGCCCTCGCCGGGCACCTGCGTGGCCTGCCCCGCTACCGCGTCCGCCCGCTGAACCGGGTGTCGGTGCGCGGGTACGACCGGCTGCAGCCGTGGCTGGTGCGCCGGCGTCCGCCGGGGGAGCAGGACAGCTCGCTCGAGGCGATGCTCGACGAGATGGCCGACGACGTCCTGGGCCCCGGCGGCGCGGAGGACTGACCGGGGCGGGTGGGAGGCTGTCGGTCGTGAGCGCCACCCTCGTCGCCCGCGGGCTGGCTGCCGGCCACGGCGCCCGCGTCCTGTTCTCCGACCTCGACCTCGTCGTCGCCCCCGGCGACGTCGTCGGGTTGGTCGGGGTCAACGGCGCCGGCAAGTCGACCCTGCTGCGGACGCTGGCCGGCCAGCTGCCGGCCGAGTCGGGGAGCGTCACGGTCAGCCCGCCGACGGCGACCCTCGGGTACCTGCCGCAGGAGCACGAGCGCCGGCCGGGGGAGACCGTCCGGGCCGCGCTGGCCCGCCGCACCGGCGTGGCGGCGGCGCACGCCGCGCTGGAGGACGCGACCGAGGCGCTCACCGCCGGCCGGGACGGCGCGGACGACGCCTACGGCGACGCGCTGGAGCGCTGGCTGGCCCTGGGTGGCGCCGACCTCGACGAGCGGGCCACCGAGGTGGTCGCCGAGGTCGCGCCGGGGGTGTCGCTGGACGCGGCCATGACGGCGCTGTCCGGCGGGCAGGCCGCCCGGGTGGGCCTGGCCGGGCTGCTGCTGTCGCGCTACGACGTGCTGCTGCTCGACGAGCCGACCAACGACCTGGACCTGGCCGGGCTCGAGCAGCTGGAGCGGTTCGTCACCGGGGCCCGCGGCGGCATCGTCGTGGTCAGCCACGACCGCGAGTTCCTGTCCCGCACGGTCACCCGCGTGGTGGAACTCGACCTCGCCCAGCAGTTGGTGCGCGTGCACGACGGCGGCTACGAGGCCTACCTGACCGAGCGCGAGGTCGCCCGCCGGCACGCGCGGGAGGAGTACGAGGAGTTCGCCGACACCAAGGCCGGCCTCGAGGCCCGCGCCCGCATGCAGCGCAACTGGCTGGCCAAGGGCGTGCGTGACTCGATCAAGAAGGCCACGGACGGCGACAAGCACGTCAAGAACCACCACCGCGCCACGTCGGAGAAGCAGGGGGCCAAGGCCAAGCAGACCGAGCGGCGGATCGAGCGGCTGGAGGTGGTCGAGGAGCCGCGCAAGGAGTGGGAGCTGCGGATGGAGATCGCCGTGGCCCCGCGCGCCGGTGCGGTGGTCGCCACCTTGTCGAACGCCGTCGTCCGCAGGGGGGAGTTCACCCTCGGGCCGGTGGACCTGCAGGTCGACTGGGGCGACCGGGTCGCGATCACCGGACCCAACGGCGCGGGCAAGTCCACCCTGCTGGCCGCGCTGCTGGGCCGGGTGCCGCTGGACGACGGCCGGTCGGCGCTGGGGCCCTCGGTGCGGGTGGGCGAGATCGACCAGGCGCGCGAGGCGTTCCTCGGGTCGGAGACGCTGCTCGACGCCTTCTCCGCGGAGGTGCCCGACTGGCCGACGGCGGAGGTGCGCACGCTGCTGGCCAAGTTCGGGTTGACCGCCGAGCACGTGCTGCGACCGGCCGACACGCTGTCCCCGGGGGAGCGCACGCGGGCGGCGCTCGCGCTGCTGCAGGCGCGGGGGATCAACGTGCTGGTGCTCGACGAGCCGACGAACCACCTCGACCTGGCGGCCATCGAGCAGCTGGAGCAGGCCCTGGACGCCTACCGCGGCACGTTGTTGCTGGTCACCCACGACCGCCGGATGCTCTCCGCGGTCGCCACCACCCGGCGGCTGGCCGTCGAGAGCGGCACGGTCACCGAGGCGTGAGCGCCGGCGCCTCGAGGACGGCGGCCACCGCGTACTCCGCCAGCGTGGCCAGCTCCGCCGGCGTGGCACCGGACGGGGTCAGCGCGGGCAGCAGGTGCACCTCGACGACGACGCCCGGCCTGCTGCCGAGCCAGCGCAGCGCCGCCACCGCCGAGCGGCCGGCCGGCGGCGGGTCGCCGGCACCCCGGTAGCGGAGCGCGACCGGGCAGACGGGGGAGCCGGTCTCGGTGGCGGCGGCGAACAGCGTGGGGGAGAAGCGGCCCAGCCCGGTCCGTCCCGGGACCGGCTGCTCCGGGCGGACGGTGACCGACGTCCCCCGTCGCAGCGCGGCGGCCACCGGTCCGGACACCGGCGGGACGGCGGGCACGGGGACGCCGGCGATCCGGTCGGGAGCCGCCTGGGCGGTGCCGGGCAGCGCGGTCAGCAGCACCAGCGGGTCCAGGGCCGAGACGGAGTTGGCCACCACGAGCAGTGCGCGACCGGGGGTGCGCGGCCAGGCCGTCGACGGTGCGCGCACCTCCACCCGGACGCCGAGGCCGGTCAGCAGCCGCGCCGCGCCGCAGACGGCCCGGCGCCGCGGGCTGCCGAGGGGAGGGCGGAACCGTTCGGCGGCGTAGGCGGCGCCGACCCTGAGCCAGCGCGGGTGGGCGGCCGGGGCCGGCCGGAGCGGTGCGGACGGTGCGGCCACGGGGACCTCCCGGCGGTCGGGGCCCGGGCGGGCCCGCCTGCCGCCGAGCCTGGCCGGTCGAGGTGACCGGCCGGTGACGCCCGGGAGGCGGGGTCGGGACGTTCTCCCTGCCCCGGACCCGCCACGGGGTGACCGGGGACACGGGCCGCCGCCCCCGCGCACCGATGAGAAACGGGATCGGACATCGTCTCCCGTACGACACCCACACCGGCGGAGCACCGCCCGCACAGCTGAGGAGCACGCATTGGGCGCGATCAAGGTCCACGAGTTCACCACCGTCGACGGGGTGGTCGACGCACCCATGTGGACGGTCGACTACGGGTTCCCCGACGACCTGGCCGCGTCCATCGGCGCACTCACGGGCTCCTCGTCGGGCATCCTGCTCGGCCGCAACACCTTCGAGATGTTCGCGCCGGCCTGGTCCACCCGGACCGTGGAGGACGACGAGGGAGCCCCCTTCTTCAACGAGACGCGCAAGTACGTGGTCTCGTCCACCCTCTCCGACGCCGAGGGGGTGTGGTCGAACTCGACCGTGGTCGGGGGGTACGACGCCGGCCGCCTGCGGGCGCTCAAGCAGGAGGTCGACGGTGACCTCTACGTGAGCGGCAGCGTCACCCTGGTGCGGGCCCTGCTCGCCGACGGCCTGGTCGACGAGCTGCACCTGTACGTGTACCCGCTGGCGGTCGGGACGGGCATCCGGATGTTCCCGGACGGCGCGCCGCGGACACCGCTGTCCCTGCTCGGTGCCGAGAGCCTCAGCAACGGGGTGGCGCACCTGACCTACGGCCCGGCGCCCGCCGCCGGCTGACCTGCCGGCCGCTCACCTGACCCACGGCGCGCGTCCGTGCGCGGGCCGTGGGTCAGGCGGCGAGCCGGTTGGGGTGGGTCTGGATCTGGGTGCCGTCGGGGCGCCAGGTGCGCCATCGGCCGTCGGGTCGTCGTTCGATCCGGTACCCGTGGTGGACCTGGGTGTGGTGCCTTTCGCACAGCAGCGCGGAGTTCTCCAGGCTGGTGGCGCCGCCGTTGATCCACTCCAGCAGGTGGTGCACGTCGCACCAGTGGGTGGGGGCGGAGCAGCCGGTGAACACGCAGTGCCGGTCGCGGTGCTCGACGGCGCGGCGCAGGTGGGGTGGGACGACGCGGGCGGTGCGGCCGACGTCCAGCGGCAGCCCGTCGGGGTCCAGGACCAGCCGGGTGAGGGTGGCGTCGCAGGCCAGCCAGCGGGCGCGGGCGGCGGACAGGTGGCCCCGAACCCGGTCTCGGCCACCCCCGGCCCCGCCGTGGGGTCGGCCAGGTCGATGAGCGGAAGGGTGAGGATGACGTGCGGTTTGACGGTGCGCAGCACCGGCAGCCGGCCGGAGGCCAGCGCGGTGTCGGCGAGTTGGACGAGGGCGTCGCCGAGGGTCTGGGCGCGGGTCCGCCGGTCCCCGGCGCACCGCCCGGCGGCGGCGATGGCCTCCAGTGCGGCGGCCAGTTTCTCCCCACCCACGCAGTCCAGCTCCCCGCGCACCGACAGCGACCCGTCGGGATGGCGGGCCAGGGTCAGAGCGCGCCCCTCGGTCGGGTCGGGCTCCACGCCGTCGGGGTCCAGGCGGGTCAGGTAGTGCCCGACCACCCGGGCCAACCGCACCGGCTGCCGACTGGTGGCGGTGTCGGCGAGCACCGCGTCCACCTCGGCCAGGTCCACGCCCTGCTGCGCGGCGGCGGCGGCCAGCCGCTCGGGGGTGGTCACCGGCACGACCACGGTGACCTGCTCGGCGGTGATGGTGCCGGCGGCGAAGGCGGCCGCCACCGCGGGCAGCACCGCCAGCGCCCGCCCGGCGCGGAGGATCCGGCCGGCCTCGGCGGCGGAGAGCCGGGCGTGCCCGCGCAGCCAGGACTGCATCGTCCTCAGCCCGTCGTGCTCACTGGCCTGCCGGGTATCGGCGGCCCGGACGGTGCGGGTCAGTTCGGCGTCGAGCCGGTTGCGCACGGCGACCAGGGCCGCGGTCCGCTCCAGCAGGGCACCGTCGGACAAGCAGTGCAGATCGTGACCGGCCAGGGCGTCCAGCGCCGCGTGCAGCTCGTCCACGACACCTCCCACCGGCTCGATCACCTGTTCGAAGCCTACCGGAACGGAGGCGCGTTCAAGCGGTGGATCCCCAGCCCACGGGGCTGTCCCGAGATGCGCGACGGCCCTTGCCGCACGCACCCGGGCGTGCTCCACCAGCACCTCTTCGTGCCGTCGCGGGCCGTCGCCGTCACCGGAGCGGGCCGGGCCGGTGACGCGGTCAGCTCAGGTCGTCGCCGAGGGCGTCGGTGAGGCCGACGGCGTCCATCCCGGCCCAGGTGTCGCGGACGTGGTGGGCCAGCACCATCAGGTCGCGCAGCCGGCCCTCGCGGTCGCGGATGTGGTCGACCAGCAGTGCCTCGCCGGTGAACCCGAGCTCGGTGAACAGCGAGAGCGCCGCGCCCTGCTCGGCGACCACCTCCACCACGACCTTGGTCAGGCCCGCCTCCACCGCCTGCACGAGTGCGTGCCGGGCCAGCTCACGGCCCAGCCCCGTACCGCGCGCCGACGGCGCGACGACCAGGCGGACCTCCCCTACGTGGTCGGACCAGCCGGGCAGTCGCAGCACGGCGACGTAGCCGGTGACGGCCGAGCCCGGCCCGGTGCTCACCCAGCGCCGGGTGCCCGGCGTCCCGCCGCCCGCCCAGCCGCGGACCACGTCGGGGTCGGTGACGTCCTCGCGGATGAACGTGCGGTCACCGGCCGGCAGGTCGGCGAAGAAGCGCAGCAGCGCGTCGCAGTGGGTGTCGCTCAGCTCGACCACGTCGGTCACGTCAAGCCCCCTGGGCGGCGCCGGCCACGGGCTCGCTGCGGCGGCGGAGGAAGTCGATGATCTGCGGCACCGTCGTCTTCGCCGCCGTCCGTCCCACCACCAGGCCCATGTGCCCGGCCGGCAGGCGCAGTTCGTGCTTGTCCGGCGAGCCGACCAGGTCGATCAGCGGCGCCGTCGCGTCGGGCGGGACGATGTGGTCCCGGTCGGCCCTGACGGTCAGGAACGGCACCTGCACGTCGGCCAGGTGCACCCGGTCGCCGCCGACCGCGAGGCGGTCGGTGACCATGCCGTTGTCGCGCACCAGCATCCGCACCGTCTCCTCCGCTGCGGCTCCCGGGAAGGGCACGTGGTCGTCCGACCAGCCGGTCATCGCCTGGTAGCCGGCCACGTACTCGTCGTTCCAGAGCCGCTCCCACAGCGTCACGTAGCGGGTCACCTCCGCGGTGGGGGTCAGCGCCCGGAAGCCCTGGACGACGATCCGGGGCGGCACGTTGCCGTCGGCGTCCAGCACCGAGGAGACCTCCAGCCCCCCGACGCGGAAGACGTCGGCCAGCGGCCCCATGTGCCGGAAGTCGACGGGGGTGGCGAGCACGGTGAGACTGCGCAGCGGCGCGTCGGGGTGGTGGGCGGCGTGCAGCAGGGTCAGGTCGCCGCCGAAGCAGTAGCCGAACAGGTTGACCTCGTCGGCGCCGGACACCTCGAGCACGCGGTCGATCGCGGCGGGGATGTAGTCGTCGACGTAGTCCTCGAGGGTGTTGGCCGCGTCCCGCTCGTCCGGCTCGCCCCAGTCGAGCAGGTAGACGTCGAACCCGGCGGCCAGCAGCTGCTCGACGAAGCTGTTGCCGGGCGTGAGGTCGAGGATGTAGCTCCGGCTGACCAGGCTGAACACGATGAGCAGCGGCGGGGAGTGCCGCACCCCGCCGTGCGTGTCCGGGTCGTTGCGGTAGTGCCACAGCTGGCTGCGGCCGCGGCGCCAGACGACGTCCTTGGGCGTCTGGCCGACGCCGGGGCGGTCGACCCCGCTGACCAGCTTCAGGCCGTTACGCGCCCGGAGGGCGTTGCGCTCGACGTCGCGCCGGACCCGGTCGAGGACGGTCTGCGGGCTCGGGATGCTCGGCATGGGGCTCCTCGGGGGTCGGCGGGGCGGCCCGGTGGCGCTCGGCCTCCAGTTGCAGGGTCAGCCGGCGGACCTCCCGGTCCAGCGCGCCGACCTGCGCCCGCAGCCGGCTGACGTCGGTGCCGGCGGGCAGGTCGATCAGGTGCCAGAAGCGGGTGGTGACGCCGCGGGCGGAGTCGCGCGCCACGGTCGTCGCGCGGCGGAGCAGCGCGACCCCGACGGCGAAGGTGTCCGAGCGGGCGAACTCCTCCGCGCGAGGGGTGACGCGCTTCTCGGCGGCGTCGAACGCCTGCCGCCACAGGGGCGGGGGCTGGGTCATGCGGTCCTCCCGGGCTCGCGGCGGGACGGCGGGACGGCGGGACGGCGGGACGGCGGCCGGCGGCCCGCCGCCGGCTCAGGTGAAGGCGCTGACCCCGGTGATGTCCCGGCCCACGATCAGCGTCTGCACCGTCTCGGTCCCCTCGAAGGTGTGGATCGCCTCGATGTCGGCCATGTGCCGGATGACGTGGTTCTGCAGCAGGATCCCGTTGCCGCCCAGCAGGTCGCGGGCCTCGGCGAGGATCTCCCGGGCGGTACGGGTGTTGTGCATCTTGGCCAGCCCGGCGACGGTGGGGGACAGCCGCCCGGCCTCGGCCAGCCGGCCGATCTGCATGCAGTACAGCTGCATCCCGGTGAGCGCCGCGAGCATCTTGACCAGCCGCTCCTGCACGATCTGGAAGCTGACCAGCGGCTTGCCGAACTGGGTGCGCTCCCGGGCATAGGCCAGCGCCGTCTCGTAGCCGGCAGTCGCGTGGCCCAGGGCCATCCAGGCGCAGGCGCCGCGGGTGGTGGCCAGCACCCGGCCGGTGTCGGCGAAGCTGTGCGCCTCCTGCAGCCGGTCGGCCTCGGGGACCCGCACGCCGCGCAGCTCGATCTCGGCCTGCCACACCGAGCGCAGCGACACCTTGCCGGTGATGACCGTGGCCTCGTACCCCTCGGCCGGCCGCTCGACGACGAAGCCCTTGACCTTGCCGTCGGCGACGTCCCGCGCCCAGACCACGACCAGGTCGGCCAGGGTGCCGTTGCCGATCCAGCGTTTGGAGCCGTCGAGGACCCAGGTGTCGCCGTCCCGGCGGGCGGTGGTCTCGAGCGCGACGGAGTCCGACCCGTGCTGCGGCTCGGTGAGCGCGAACGCGCCGAGCTTCTCCAGCCGGGCCATCTGCGGGAGCCAGCGCGCCTTCTGCTCCTCGGAGCCGCACATGTCGATCGACTGCATGGCCAGGCCGGCGTGCACGCCGATGAAGGTGCCGAGGCTGCCGTCGCCGCGGTGCAGTTCCATCTGCACGAGACCGGCCGCCATCGGGCTCAGCCCCGCCGACCCGTGCCCGCTGATGGTCCCGCCGACGATGCCCAGCTCCGGCAGCCGGCGGATCAGCGGCCACGCCACCTCCGCGCGCTCCCAGTAGTCGCCCACCACCGGGAGGACCTCGCGGTCGACGAACCGCCGGACGGCCAGGAACTTCTCCCACTGCTCCTCGGTGAACTGGTCGCGGACCGAGAAGAAGTCGGTGCCCAGGGCCTCGCCCAGGTGGCTGGTGTCCAGTTGCGTCGTCACCGTGCGACCCCCGCGGGGACCTCGACCGCGCGGCGGAGGATCTTGCCCGTCGGGCCCTTGGGCAGCGCCTCGACCAGCCAGAGGTGCCGCGGGTACTTGTAGGCCGCGACCCGCTCCTTGACCCACGCCTTCAGCTCGTCGACGTCGGCCTCCGCCCCCGGCTTGAGGGCGACGGCGGCCGCCACCTCCTCACCGAGGTCGGGGTGCGCGACGCCGACACAGGCGGCCTCGGCGACCGCCGGGTGCTCGTAGAGCGCCTCCTCGATCTCCCGCGGGTACACGTTGTAGCCGCCGCGGATGATCATCTCCTTCTTCCGGTCGACGATCGCGTAGTAGCCGTCGGCGTCCCGGCGGGCGAGGTCGCCGGTGCGGAACCAGCCGTCGGGGATGGCCTTCGCGGTCTCCTCGGGGCGCTGCCAGTAGCCCTTCATGACGTTCTCGCCGCGGATCGCGATCTCCCCGACGTCGCCCTCTCCGACGTCGCGACCGTCGTCGTCGAGCAGGCGCATCTCGACGCCGCGGATGGGCGTGCCGATCGTGCCCGGCTTGCGCTCGGCGTGCGGGTGGTTGAAGGAGGCGACCGGCGAGGTCTCGCTGAGCCCGTAGCCCTCCAGGACGATGCAGTCGAAGGCCTCCTCGAAGCCGCGCATCACCTCGACGGGCATGGCCGAGCCACCGGAGACGCACAGCCGCAGGCTGGACACGTCGGACCGGTCGCGGTCGGGCGAGTGCAACATGGCGGCGAACATCGTCGGCACGCCCTCGAACACGGTCACGGCGTCCCGCTCGATGACCTCCAGGGCCTTCGCGCCGTCGAAGCGGGGGAGCAGCGTCAGGCAGGCCCCGGCGAGCACGCCGGCGTTCAGCGCGCAGGTCAGGCCGAAGACGTGGAACAGGGGCAGGCAGCCCATGATCACGTCCTCGGGCGTGCCCTCGAGCAGGGTCTCCTGCGTCGTCCGCGCGTTGCCGCGCAGGTTGGCGTGGGTCAGCTCGGCGCCCTTCGGCGGCCCGGTCGTCCCGGAGGTGTAGAGGATGACCGCCGCCTCGTCGTCGGAGCGCTCCACGATCCCGGCGTCCCCGGCCGGCCCGCCCAGCGCCTCCCCGGGGTCCACGGGCCCGACGGTCACCGCCTCCACGCCCACCGCGGCGGCGGCCTCCTCGGCCGCCGCCGCCACGGAGTCCAGCGCCACGACCAGCCGCGCGCCGGAGTCGCGCAGGTAGTACTCGACCTCGCGGGCCTTGAGCAGCGGGTTCATCGGGACGACGGCCGCCCCCGCCATCAGGGCGCCGTAGAAGACGACCGGGAAGCTGACCACGTTGGGCAGGACCATCCCCACCCGGTCGCCGGGTGCGATCCCGCGGGCCCGGAGACCGGCGGCCACACCCGCGGCGGCGTCGCGGAACCCCGCGTAGGTGAGGACGGCGTCGTCCATCCGCAGTGCCGGCCGGTCGCCGTGCTCGTCGGCGGAGTCGAGCAGGTGCTGGGCGAGGTTGGCCATGGCAGTGCTCCCTCTGCTGGGGGCTGGACCGTGGCCCCCTACCCGGGCCGGCTGTGGTCTACCCCACATCGGGACCGGCTCCGGTCGCTCCCCTGCGGGAGCTCGCGGTGGCGCCGTCGGATGCCGGGGGACAGGCTCGCGGGGACCACCGACATCGACGACGGGAGCGACCGTGGCCGGCAGGACGATCCTCGACATGTTCCGGCTGGACGGCCGGGTGGCGATCGTGACGGGGGCGTCCTCGGGCCTCGGGGCGGTGTTCGCCCGCGCGCTGGCCGAGGCCGGCTGCGACGTGGCCCTCGGCGCGCGCCGCGAGGACCGGCTGGCCGGCACCCGGGAGGCGGTCGAGCAGGCCGGGCGGCGGGCGGTCACCGTGCGCACCGACGTCTCCCGGCCCGAGGACTGTCAGGCACTGGTGGACGCCGCGATGTCGGAGTTCGGCCGGGTCGACGTGCTGGTGAACAACGCCGGCGTCGGCACCGCCGTCCCCGCCACCCGGGAGACGCCGGAGCAGTTCCGCTCGGTCATCGACGTCAACCTCAACGGCTGCTACTGGATGGCCCAGGCCTGCGCGCGGGTCATGCAGCCGGGCAGCTCCATCGTCAACATCTCCAGCATCCTGGGGCTGACCACGGCCGGGCTGCCCCAGGCCGCGTACGCGGCGAGCAAGTCCGGGCTGATCGGGCTGACCCGTGACCTGGCGCAGCAGTGGACCGGGCGCAAGGGCATCCGGGTCAACGCGCTCGCGCCGGGGTTCTTCGCCTCCGAGATGACCGACCAGTACCCCGAGGGCTACATCGAGTCCCAGCTCGCGAGGGTGCTGGTGGGCCGGCCCGGCGATCCCGACGAGCTGGCCGCGGCGCTGGTGTTCCTGGTCAGCGACGCCGGCGGCTACGTCACCGGGACGACGCTGCCGGTCGAGGGCGGGCTGCTGACCAGCTGAGGAACGTCGGTGGCCGCCCCTACGCTGCGGTCCGTGCGCGACGAGTTGGACGAGCGGTTCGCCGGCGAGGACCTCGACACCGACGTCTGGTCCCCGTACTACCTGCCGCACTGGAGCTCCCGGGCCGGCTCCGCGGCCACGTACGAGGTGCGGGACGGCGAGCTCCGGCTGAGCATCCCCGCCGACCAGCCGCTGTGGTGCCCTGACCTGCACGCGGAGCCGCTGCGCGTCTCCTGCCTGCAGACCGGCAGCTCGGCCGGCCCGCTGGGCAGCACGGTCGGGCAGCAGCCCTTCGCGGACGGCCTGGTCGTGCGGGAGGAGCAGCCGACCTTCTGGGGCTACACGCCGCACCACGGGCACGTGGAGGTGACGCTGCGGGCGACGCTCACCGAGCGCTCGATGTTCTCCCTCTGGTTGTCCGGGATCGAGGACGTGCCCGAGCGGTCCGGGGAGATCTGCGTGGTCGAGGTCTTCGGCGACACGGTCCGCGACGGGACGGCGGCCGTGGGGATGGGCCTGCACCGCTTCCGCGACCCGGCGCTGACCGAGGACTTCACCGCCGAGCGGTACCCGCTGGACGTCGCCGCGTTCCACACCTACGCCGTGGACTGGGCGCCGGGGTCACTGGTCTTCACGATCGACGGCGAGGTCGTCCGCCGGCTCGACCAGGCCCCGGACTACCCCGTGCAGCTCATGCTCGGCCTGTTCGACTTCCCCGCACGCGCGGCACCCGGCCGGACGGAGGTGCCGGTCCCCGAGCTGGTCGTGACCTCCGTGCGGGGACGGCCGCGCGTCCCCGCCCAGCGGTGAGGTCAGCGGGCCGTCGCCTCGGTTCCCTCGACCAGGGCCACGATGCGGTCGGTCAGCTCCGGCCACACCGCCCGCGGCAGGTCGTGGCCCATGCCCTCGACGACGTGCAGGTCCGCGCCCGGGATGGCCGCCGCCGTCGCCCGGCCGCCGCTGACCTGCACCAACGGGTCCTGCGCCCCGTGCACGACGAGCGTGGGGACGGCGACCGAGCCGAGGTCGGCCGTGCGGTCGGACGTGGTGAGGATCGCGGCGAGCTGCCGCGCCACCCCGGCCGGGTTGTGCCGGCGGTCGAACGACAGTCCGGCGCGGTCGCGCACCGAGGCCTCGTCGAACTCGAATCCGGGCGAGCCGATGACGCGGTAGGTGTCCACCGCCCGCTGGACGGCGCCGTCCCGGTCGACCGCCGGCGGGGCGAGGAGGACACCCATCGCGGCCTCGGCCGGCGTGCCGACCGCGGGGTCGCCGGTGGTCGACATGATCGAGGTGAGGCTCCGGACCCGGGCGGGATGCCGGATCGCCAGGAGCTGGGCGATCATCCCGCCCATCGAGGCGCCGACCACGTGCGCGCTGTCGAGCCCGAGGGCGTCGAGCAGGCCGGCCGTGTCGTCGGCCATGTCGGCCAGGGCGTAGGGCGCGCTCCCCGAACCGGTCAGCAGCGCGCCCATGTCGGGCGCGCCGGCGTCGTCGAGGTGGGTGGACAGCCCGATGTCGCGGTTGTCGAACCGGACGACGAACAGGCCCCGGTCGGCCAGCCCGCGGCAGAACTCGTCCGGCCAGCCGATCATCTGCGTCGCCAGCCCCATGACCAGCAGCAGCGGCGGGTCCTCCGCCGAGCCGAAGGTCTCGTACGCGATCTCGATGTCGCCGACGCGGGCGCGCTGAACCTCGATGCTCTCCACGGACGCCGACGCTAGCCGGGCCCGTCGCCGGCCGAGCGAGGGCCGCCCGGGCCGGCGTCAGTGGGTCCGGGCCACGGCGTCCACGGGGTCGGCGAGACCGACGACCGCGGCGAAGGACGGCGCCATCGCGTACAGCTCGACCGGGAACCGGTCGGGCGCCCGCAGGTTCAGGTGGTGTCCGGCGTCGGTGGCGGTCACCGGGGAGTGCGGCACGCCGAGCTCGTCGAGACGGCGTTCCCACGCCCGCAGGTCCGCTTCGCCGGGGACGGCGAGGGCGAGGTGGTCCAGGCCGGTCCGGCGTTCGTCGAAGGGGTGGGTCACCGCCCCGGCGTGGTCGGTCAGGACCACGCCGAGGCGGGCTCCGCGGTGGATCAGGAACCGGACCGACTCGGCCGGCTCCAGCGGCTCGAAGCCCAGCACGGTCGTCCAGAACCGGGCGGCGGCGTCCAGGTCGACGACGCTGAGCGCGAGGTGCGACAGCCCGAGCAGTCGCGGCGAGGGGGCCGTCACCGCGAGCCGCCCAGCTGCTCGCGGCGGGAGGCCCGGAGTGCGACGACGTCCCGGGGCCGGACGGGCGCCCCGCAGGCCATCGCGACGAGGGCCAGGTCGGGTCCCAGCAGGTGGGCCAGACGGAGGAGGGGGGAGGGGCCGGTCGGTGGCCGGTCCGCCAGGGGAGAGGTGGTCATGCCGCCAGCCTCGGGACGGCGGGCACTCCCTCGCGTCGGGCAGATCCCCCATCCCCACCCGGGGCCGCGTACCTTCCTCTTCCGTGCTCGTGGGCCGCGGGTCCGAGGTGGCCGCGATCGCGGCGACCCTCGACGCTGCCCGACGCGGTCACTCCGCCACGCTCGTGCTCGAGGGCGAGCCCGGCGTCGGGAAGACGACGCTGCTGGCCGCGGCCGCCGACCTGGCCACCGGTTTCCGCTGTCTGCGCGGGGCCGGGGTGCCCGCCGAGCTGGCGGTCGGCCACGCGGTCCTGCTGCAGCTGCTGTCCCCGCTGCGACCGGACCTGCCCCGGGTGCCCGGCCGGCAGCAGGCGGCGCTGGCCGCCGCGCTCGGCTGGTCCGACGCCACGTCCCCGGGCGATCGGTTCCTGGTGTCCGCCGGGACCATGTCGCTGCTCGGTGCCGCGGCCGAGCGGGAGCCACTGCTGGTCCTGGTGGACGACCTGCACTGGGTCGACCAGGAGTCGGTCGGGGCGGTGGCCTTCGCCGCGCGCCGCCTGCAGCACGACCGGGTCGCCGTCGTCCTCACCCGTCGTCCGCAGTCCGGTCCGGGGACCGACGACCTGGCCGACCTGACGCGTCGCCCCGTGCCCGGCCTGGACGCCGCGGCGGTCGGGCGGCTCCTGGCCGGCCGGGTGGCCGACTCCCTCGTGCCGGCGCTGGTCGAGGCCACGGGCGGGAACCCGCTCGCGCTCGAGGAGGTCGTCCGGTCACTGACGCCGGAGGAACGCCGTGGCTCGGCTCCGCTGCCGGCCGCCCTCCCCGTGGGCGAGCGGCTGACGGAGGGCTTCGGCCGGCCCCTGCAGCGCCTGTCGGCCGGCGCCCGGCGGGCGCTGCTGCTCGCCGCGTTGAGCTCCGACCCCGGCGCGGGGCCGGTGGTCGCCGCGCTCCGGGCCGAGGGCGTCGACCCCGACGACGCCCTCGCCGAGGCCGAGGAGCTGGGTGTCGTCACCGTCCGGGCCGGGACGGTGGCCTTCCCCCACCCGCTGCTCCGGGCGGCGGTGCTCCGGTCGTCGTCGCCCGCCGAGCGCCGGGCGGGGCACGCGGCCCTGGCCGACGCGCTCGCCGGTGACCCGGACCGCCGCACCCGCCACCGCTCGCAGGCCGCGGTCGGCTCCGACGACGACCTCGCCGCGGACCTGGAGGAGCTGGCCGCCCGCGAACGGGCGCGCCGCGGACTCGCGGCGGCCGCGGAGCTGCAGGAGGGGGCCGCGCGGCTCTACCGGTCAGCGGAGCGGGCGGCGACCGCCCGTGCCCTCGGCGTCGAGGACGCCCTGCTGTCGGGGGACGCCCGCCGGGTCCGCGCCCTCGCGGGGGACGTGCTGGGCGGTACCGCGCCGGCGCCCGCCCGCGCGCGGGCGCTGTTCTGCCTGGGCGTCCTCGAGCACCACGCCGGATCGGTCCCGGCCGCCCCGGCGCTGCTCCGCGAGGCGGTCGCGGCCGGCGAGGGCGCGCTCCGGCTGCAGGCGCTGCAGGAGCTGGCCGTGGTGGGGTACCGACTGGGCTCACCGGCCACGGTGGCCGACGTCGCCGCCGAGACCCGGGCGCTGGCCGATCCGGCCGATGCGGTGCAGGCGATGCTGGCCGACTACACCGAGGCGTCGGCCCTGGCCTTCGGTGGGCGGTGGGCCGAGGCGCGCGCGCCCGCGCTGCGGGCGCTGGACCGGCTGGAGAGCGACCCGGTGATGCGGGAGGACCCCCGGTTCCTCCACCTCGCCCTGCTGGCGCCGGGATGGGCGGGCGAACTGCACCTGGCCCGCGGCTTCGTCGACCGCAGGCTGGCCGCCGCCCGCGCCGCTGGAGCGCTCGGTGTCCTGCCGCTCGCGCTCAGCCTGGTCGCCGCGGGAGCCCTGGCCATGGCCGAACACCGGGTCGCCTACGCCGCGGCCGGGGAGGTCGTGGAACTGGGCACCGAACTGGGCTACGTCGCCGACGTCGCCACGGCACAGGAGCTGCTGGCCTTCGAGGAGGCCGCGCGGGGGCGGCACGAGCAGGCCGCGGCGGCGCTGTCGGCGGCGCGCCACCTCGCCGCCCGGGCCGGGGTGGCGGACGGCGCGGTGCAGATCCACCTCGTCGACGCGTTCACCGCCCTGTGCCGCGGGGACCTCGCCCGGGTCGCCGCCGTCCTCGAACAGCGGATCGTCGCCGACGGCGGCCGGCTGCCACGCGGGGAGTACGAGCTGGCCGTCGCCCCCGACCTCGTCGAGGCCTACCTGGGGCTCGGACGGCGGGCCGACGCCGTCGCGCTGGCCGGTCGGCACGCGGCGCTGCACCGCGGGACCGCGGATCCCGACGTCCGTGCCCACGTCGAGCGGCTGGCCGGACTGCTCGCCGACGACGAGGCCGGGTCCGACGCCGCCTTCGCCCGCGCGCACGAGGCCCACGGGGCCGGTGCCGACCCCTTCGGCGCCGCCCGCACGCGCCTGCTGCACGGCAGCCGGCTGCGCCGCGCGGGCCGGCGCGTCGACGCCCGTCGCCAGCTGCAGCTCGCCGCGGACGCGTTCGACGCCATGGGCCTGGACGGGTGGACCGCCCGCGCCGCCGCCGAGCTCGCCGCGACCGGGCAGCGGGCGCGGCGCCGGCCCGGCCCCTCGGACCAGCTGACCTCCCAGGAGACGCGGGTCGCCCTGCTGGTCGCCCGCGGGATGTCCAACCGCGAGATCGCCACGGCGCTGTTCCTGAGCCCGAGGACCGTCGAGCACCACCTGACGGCGGTCCTCCGCAAGCGCGGCGTCCGCTCCCGGTCGGCGGTCGCGGCGGCGTTCGCGGCGGACGCCGGTCCGCAGCCGCACTGAGCCCGGCCGGCGCCGCATCGGGGCCTCGGTCCCTGGACACCCCGCGACGTGGGCTGTCACGGTCGACTGCGCCGCCGGCCCGCGGGGTCCGGTCGGGGCGCCGGCGGGAGGAGGCGGGGTGGACCTGAGGCGAGCCGCCCCCTGGGCCCGCGCGGCCGGGGTCGCGGGGATGTCCGCGAACGTCCTGCTCGTGGCCTTCTACGCGGTCGAGGCGGGACGGCGCCGGGTCCTGCCCGTGTCCCTCGGATCGGCCAACGACGTCGTCGGCTCGGTCGGCACGGCGCTGATGGTCCCGGTGGTGCTGGCGGTCAGCCCGGGCCGGTGGACCCGCCGGCTGGGACTGACGGCGACGGGCGTCCTCACCGTCGCCGGACCGGCCCTCGTGCTCGGCCTGGTGCCCTTCGCCGTGCAGATGCCGGTCGCGATCGGCGCGTTCGAGGCGCTCGCCGGCTGGCTCGTGCTGAGCAGCCGCGGCCGCCGGGGGGCCCTGCCCGCCGAGGTGACCAGGCTGGGCCTCCTGTCCGGTGGCGGGGTGCTCGCCGGCGGCGCCGCAGTCGGCGTCGGGCTGCTCCTGCCGAAGGGGTCGGTCCCGCGGCGGGCCGCCCTCGCGGTCGGCGGCGTGCCCGGCGGTGCGGGCTGGCTCGCGATGCCGTGGTGGTTCCTGCGCCTGGCCCGGGCGCTGACCCCCGGCGGGGTCGGCGGCTGAGGGTCACCCGGCCGCGGTCGCCCTCATGCCCACGTCCGGGCCACGGCCGCCCAGCGGGCGACGGACGACGAGGGGCGCACCGCCCCCGGGGCCCGGACGAACTCACCGGCCGTCAGGCCGCAGCCCCCAGGACAGTCGGTCCGGACCGGCATCCCGTCGCGCCAGCCCACGGCTGCGGCCCGACCGCATCCGGGGCAGGTCTCCCAGGTGACCCGCTCACTGCTGCTGCTCATGCTGGATCCTCCCCGGCCCGCGGAGGTCCGCGCGACCGGCATCGGGGAGCCGAGGCCCGGTGAGCTCGAGTCCAGTGGGGCTCCCGTGATCCGTCCCGGCGTACCCACTCCGCCGCGGGCGCAACCGGGCGACCGTCGCCGCAGGAGACCCAGGAGTCCGGCCCTCGCCCACCTGCTGTCCCGGTGTGCGACGGAGCATCGCCCCACCACTCGGCGTCACTCGGCGGCGTGCTGGGCTGGTGGTCGCTGTTCGACCTGCCGCGCCACGTGCCGCCCGACGACCGGCGCCGGTCGCTGACCGGCACGTCCCTGTGGTGCCCCCGGCAGGATTCGAACCTGCGCACCCGCCTCCGGAGGGCGGTGCTCTATCCCCTGAGCTACGGGGGCTCTGCGGTGGGGCGAGGAAGAAACTACCAGCCCCGGCGGCCGTCCCGGACGGCGGCTCTCAGGGAGCCGGCAGCGGGGTCCCGCCGCGAGCGGTGAGCATCCGGGCCATCGTCGTGGTCTCGGCGGCCTGGGTCTCGGCGATCGTCCCGGCCAGCGTCGCGACCGCGGGCTGCGTCGCGTGCTCGGCGGCGTACTCGGCCATCTCCCGGCCGCCCTGGTGGTGGCGGATCATCAGCCGGAGGAACTCGACGTCGAACGCCGTGCCGGTCAGCTCCCGCAGGCGCGCCAGCTCCTCGCCGGTCGCCATCCCGGGCATGAGGTCCCCGGACGTCCCCGCCGTCTCGTGCGCGGAGTGCCCCGAGCCCATCCACGCCATGGTCTCCCCGCCGGTGGGGGGCAGCCCCCACAACGACAGCCAGCCCTGCATCCGGCCGGTCTGGTTGGTCTGGGTGGCCGAGATGTCGAAGGCGAGCTGGCGGACCTCGGCGTCCTCGCTCCGGTCGAGCGCGAGGTTGGCCATCTCCACCCCCTGGAGGTGGTGGCGCGACATGTCGCGGGCGAAGCCGGCGTCCACCGAGGCGGCTCCGGGCGCCGCCTCCCCGCGGCCGATGCCCAGCGCCACCGCCGCGCCGCCGCCCAGCAGGACCAGCCCGACGGCGATCACCGCCAGCAGTGCCGTCCGGAGACCGCGAGCGCCGGTCAGGGAGTCGCCGGCGGAGGTCACGGCGTCCCGGTCTCGGCCCCGGCCTCGGGAGTGGTCGGGGCGTCGGTGGTCGTCGACGCGCTGCCGCGGCTGCCGTCGTCCACGGTCAGCGGCTCGGCGGCGAACTGCGGGTTCTCGCAGCTGGCACCGGGCTCGGGGAAGAAGTCCTGGTTGTAGGTGAGGAAGTCGGCGAACTGGGCCAGCCGCTCGTCGGTGGCGGAGTCCACCTCCAGCTGGTGGTTCCACGACTGGATGCTGATCGGGGAGTCCTGGTCGGCGTAGGGGGACAGCATCCGGCCGGACTCGTCCACCAGCCCGGCGAGGACGTCGATGTCGTCGGCGGAGACCGCGTCGGGGTCGTAGGTGATCCAGACCGCGCCGTGCTCGAGGCTGTGGACGGCGTTCTCGTGCCGGATGTCGACGTCGTAGACCGTGCCCGTGCAGTCGGCCCACTCGCCGTCGTGCGGACCGCCCACCGGCGGGGACTGGTCGTACTGCACGGGGGTGGTCACGTGGTCCTGCCCGGCGGCGTAGTCGAAGGTCTCCACGCCGGCGATCTCGTCCACCGACTCGACCCGGCCGGCCTCGGACTCGTTGACCTGCACCACCGCGTACGCGATGACGGCGACGGCGAACACCACGACGGCGATCGCCGCGGCGATCAGGCCCCACGGTCGCTGGGGGCTCACCACGTTGGCGGCCGGGGGCCGGGTGCGGCCACCCTTGGCACCCGTGGCCGGCCGGCTCCCGGAGCCCGACCTGCTGGACCCGCCGCGCGCGCGGCCGTCCTGGGGCTTGGGGTCCTTGGCCACGGCCTGCTCCTCGTGCTCGTCTGGCTCCGCTCGCGGACCGCGCACGTGCGCCGGCCCCGGGGAGAGGCCGGTGCCCCTCACCGGGAGACCACTGTAGGGCGGTCGCCTGGGAGCCCCCGGCAACCGCGGCCCCGCGGCGGGGGCGGCCGGCGGGGGTCGGCTGCGTCGCTGCGTACGATCACGCGGTGACACCGGAGCAGTTGGGCGACGTCGTCCGGAGCGCCGTGGCCGCCGCCGTCGACCGCGGCGTGCTGCCCGTCGCGGTCCCCGATGCGGTCGTCATCGAGCGCCCGAAGAACCCCGAGCACGGTGACTACGCGACCAACGTCGCGCTGCGGCTGGCCAAGCCGGCGGGGCGCCCACCGCGCGCGGTCGCGGAGGTGCTCGCCGAGGAGCTCGCGGCGCACCCGGGCATCGCCGCGGTGGACGTCGCGGGTCCCGGCTTCCTCAACATCACCCTCGCGCAGGGCGCGCTGGGCCGGATCGCGGTGGACGCGGTCACGGCGGGGGCGGGCTACGGCCGCACCGGCACCCTGGCCGGCCAGCGGCTGAACCTGGAGTTCGTCTCGGCCAACCCGACCGGCCCGGTGACCCTCGGATCCACCCGCTGGGCCGCCGTCGGCGACGCCCTCGGCCGGCTGCTGGAGGCCAGCGGCGCGCAGGTGAGCCGCGAGTACTACGTCAACGACGCCGGTGCGCAGATCGAGCGGTTCGGCCGCAGCCTGCAGGCCGTCGCGCTGGGCCGGCCGGTGCCGGAGGACGGCTACCAGGGCGACTACGTCGAGACCGTCGCCCGGCAGCTGGTCGCCGACGTCCCGGGTCTCCTGGAGCGGCCCGAGGACGAGCAGCTCGCCGTGTTCGCCGAGCGCGGGGTGGCCGCCATGGTCGCCGACATCCGGGCCACCCTCGACGGCTTCGGCGTGCACTTCGACACGTTCTTCTCCGAGCGGACCCTGCACGAGTCCGGAGCCCTGGAGAAGGCCGTCGCCACGCTGCGCGACCAGGGCCACGTCTACGAGGCCGACGGTGCGGTCTGGCTCCGGACGACGGACTTCGGCGACGACAAGGACCGGGTCCTGGTCAAGGCCGGCGGTGAGCCCACCTACTTCGCGGCGGACTGCGCCTACTACCTGGACAAGCGCGCCCGCGGCTTCGACCGCGTCGTGATCATGCTGGGGGCCGACCACTCCGGGTACGTCGGCAGGTACAAGGCGCTGGTGGCCGCGGCCGGTGACGACCCGGCCACGCACCTGGAGATCCTCATCGGCCAGCTGGTCAACCTGGTGCGCAACGGTGAGCCGGTCCGGATGAGCAAGCGCAAGGGCAACTTCGTGCTGCTCACCGACCTGGTGGACGCCGTCGGGATCGACGCCGCCCGCTACGCCCTGGCCCGGGCGTCGGTCGACCAGCAGATCGACATCGACGCCGACCTGTGGAGCCGGCAGACCAACGACAACCCGGTCTTCTACGTGCAGTACGCGCACGCCCGGATCTCCTCGGTGCTGCGCAACGCGGCCGACCTGGGGCTGTCCCTCGGCGAGGCCGGCGCCGTCGACGCCGCCCAGCTGACCCACGAGCGGGAGAACGACCTCCTGCGGGCGATCGGCGAGTTCCCGCGGGTGGTCACCTCCGCCGCCGAGTTCCGGGCCCCGCACCGGGTCGCCCGCTACCTGGAGGAGCTGGCCGGCACCTACCACCGGTTCTACGACTCCTGCCGGGTGCTGCCCCGGGGCGACGAGGAGGCCACTCCGCTCACCACCGCCCGGCTGTGGCTGTGCGCGGCCACCGCGGTCGTGCTCCGCAACGGTCTCGGCGTCCTGGGCGTCCGCGCCCCGGAGCGGATGTGAGGGCGCACCCCGCGGGGCCGCTGCACGCGGGCATCGCCCCGCCGCCGGCCGCCGGCGCGCCCCCGGCCGACCTCGGCGTCCTCGACCCGCACGTGTGGCCCCGTTCGGCCCAGCGGGTAGACGGCGAACTGCGGCTGGGCGGCCGGCCGGTCACCGAGCTGGCCCGCGCCCACGGGACGCCGCTGTTCGTCCTCGACGAGGCCGACTTCCGTGGCCGGGCCGCCGACTTCGCGGCCGCCTTCGACGGCGCGGACGTGCACTACGCCTCCAAGGCCTTCCTCTGCGGGCAGGTGGCCCGGTGGATCGCCGACGACGGCCTGCACCTGGACGCCTGCTCCGGCAACGAGCTGGCCGTCGCGCTGGCCGCCGGCTTCCCGGCCGGGCGGATCGCGCTGCACGGCAACAACAAGAGCCTGGTCGAGCTGCAGCTGGCCGTCGACGCCGGCATCGGGCACGTCGTGCTCGACTCCTTCGACGAGATCGACCGGCTGCTGCCGCTGGCCGGCGCCCGGGTGGCCGCCGGGGGCGCCCCGGTGCCGGTGCTGATCCGCACGACCGTGGGCATCGAGGCGCACACCCACGAGTTCATCGCCACCGCCCACGAGGACCAGAAGTTCGGCTTCTCGCTCGCCACCGGCGACGCGCTGGCCGCGGCCCGCCGGGTGGTCGCCGAGCCGGCGCTGCGGCTGACCGGCCTGCACAGCCACATCGGCTCGCAGATCTTCGACACCGCCGGTTTCGAGGCCGCCGCCCACCGCGTGGTCGGCCTGCTCGGTGCGGTCCGGGACGCGACCGGCGAGGTGCTGCCCGAGCTGAACCTCGGGGGCGGCTTCGGCATCGCCTACCTGCCCGAGGACGACCCGGTCAGCCCGGACGACGTGGCGTCGCGGCTGCGGGCCGTGGTGGCCCGCGAGTGCGCCGAGCTGGACCTGCCGATGCCGCGGCTGGCCGTCGAGCCGGGCCGGGCGATCGCGGCGCCGGGCACCGTCACCCTGTACGAGATCGGCACCATCAAGCCGGTGCAGCTGGGGGCCAGCGGTGCCCCGGGGACGCCGCTGGTGCGCAACTACGTCTCGGTGGACGGCGGGATGAGCGACAACATCCGCACCGCCCTCTACGACGCCGCCTACACCTGCGTGCTGGCCAACCGCACCTCCGACGCCGCGCCCGCGCTGTGCCGGGTGGTCGGCAAGCACTGCGAGAGCGGCGACATCCTGGTCCGCGACCTCTGGCTGCCCTCGGACGTGCAGCCCGGCGACCTGCTCGCCGTCGCCGCCACCGGCGCCTACTGCTGGTCGATGGCCAGCAACTACAACTACCTGCTGAAGCCGCCGGTGGTCGCGGTGCGGGAGGGCGTCGCCACCGAGATCGTGCGGCGTCAGACACTGTCGGACGTGTTCGCCCTCGACGCCGTCCTCGCCGACCTGCCCGCGCCCTCCCCGGCCATCGACCAGCCCGCGCCGGAGCACGCCGCGGGGGTCCGCTCGACGAGCTCGCGGGTCGACGTGGAGGTGCAGTCGTGAGCGCTCCGCTCAAGGTGGCCCTGCTGGGCTGCGGCACCGTCGGCGGGGCGGTGCTCCGGCTGCTCGACCAGCAGGCCGAGGACCTCGCCGCCCGCATCGGCCGGCCGGTGGAGGTGGCCGGCGTCGCCGTCCGCCGTCCCGACCGGCACCCCGAGGTGCCGGCGCACCTGCTCACCACCGACGCCCACGGCCTGGTGACCCGGCCCGACGTCGACCTCGTCGTCGAGGTCATCGGCGGCATCGAGCCGGTGCGCTCGCTGCTGCTGGCCGCCTTCGAGGCGGGCAAGTCGGTGGTCAGCGCGAACAAGGCGCTGCTGGCCGACGACGGCTCCGCGCTGCACCACGCCGCCGCCAAGGCCGGCGTGGACCTCTACTACGAGGCGTCGGTCGCCGGGGCGATCCCGCTGCTGCGCCCCCTGCGGGAGTCGCTGGCCGGCGACCAGCTGCGCCGGGTGGTGGGCATCGTCAACGGGACGACCAACTACATCCTCTCCCGCATGGCCGAGACCGGGGCCGGCTTCACCGAGGCGCTGGCCGAGGCGACCGAGCTCGGCTACGCCGAGGCCGACCCGACCGCCGACGTCGACGGCTTCGACGCCGCCGCCAAGGCCGCGATCCTCGCCTCGCTGGCGTTCCACACCGAGGTCACCGCCGCGGACGTCTACCGCGAGGGCATCTCCGCGGTCACCGCCACCGACGTGGCCCGGGCCGCCGAGATCGGCTGCACGGTGAAGCTGCTGGCCATCTGCGAGCGGGTCGCGCCGGCGGGCGAGGACGCCGAGGGCGGGGACTCCGTCGCCGTCCGCGTGCACCCGGCGATGATCCCGACGACGCACCCGCTGGCCGCCGTCGGCGGGGCGTTCAACGCCGTCTTCGTCGAGGCCGAGGCCGCCGGCCAGCTGATGTTCTACGGCCAGGGCGCGGGTGGGGAGCCCACCGCCAGCGCCGTCCTCGGCGACCTCGTCGCCGTCGCGCGCAACCGGGCGGCCGGCGTCGCCGGCCCCGGCGTCACGACCTACGCGGGGTTGCCCGCGCGGCCGATCGCCGAGACCCCGACGCGGTACCACGTCAGCCTCGACGTCGCGGACAAGCCCGGTGTGCTCGCCACGGTCGCGCAGGAGTTCGCGCGCAACGGGGTGAGCATCGCCACCGTCCGTCAGGACGGGCACGGCGACGCCGCCACGCTGGTGATCGTCACCCACAGCGCTCCCGACGCCGCCCTGTCGCGAACCGTCACCGCGCTCCGGGAGATGCCCGCCGTGCGCGCTGTGACCAGCATCCTGCGGGTGGAGGGACTCTCATGACCACGGAGCTGCCGGTGCGGCGCACGGCCTCGCCGTACTGGCCAGGGCTGATCGAGGCCTACCGCGACCGGCTGCCGGTGAGCGACAGCACGCCGGTGGTCACCCTCCAGGAGGGTGCGACGCCGCTGGTGCCGGCGCCGGAGCTGTCCCGCCGCACGGGCTGCGACGTGTACCTCAAGGTCGAGGGCGCCAACCCGACCGGGTCGTTCAAGGACCGCGGGATGACGATGGCCATCACCAAGGCCGTCGAGGAGGGCGCGCAGGCGGTCATCTGCGCCTCCACCGGCAACACCAGCGCCAGCGCCGCGGCCTACGCCGCCCGTGCCGGCCTGGTCTGCGCCGTCCTCGTGCCGCAGGGCAAGATCGCTCTGGGGAAGCTCGCCCAGGCGCTGGTGCACGGGGCCAAGCTGCTGCAGGTCGACGGCAACTTCGACGACTGCCTCGCGCTCGCCAGCAAGCTCTCGATCGACTACCCGGTCAGCCTGGTCAACAGCGTGAACCAGTACCGCATCGAGGGCCAGAAGACGGCGTCCTTCGAGATCGTCGACGTCCTCGGCGACGCCCCCGACATCCACTGCCTGCCGGTCGGCAACGCCGGCAACATCACCGCCTACTGGCAGGGGTACCGCGAGTACGCCGCCGACGGCACCGCGACCCGGACGCCGCGGATGTGGGGCTTCCAGGCCGCCGGCGCGGCGCCGATCGTCAGCGGGCAGGTCGTCGAGCAGCCGCAGACCATCGCCACCGCGATCCGGATCGGCAACCCGGCCTCCTGGACCAAGGCGCTGGCCGCCCGCGACGAGTCCGGCGGGCGGATCGACGCGGTCACCGACCGCGCTATCCTGGCCGCCTACCGGCTGCTGGCCCGCAGCGAGGCGGTGTTCGTCGAGCCCGCGTCGGCGGCCTCGGTCGCGGGGTTGCTGCAGGTCGCGGAGGCCGGGGAGCTCGAGCCGGGCCAGCGGGTCGTCTGCACGGTCACCGGGAACGGCCTCAAGGACCCCGACTGGGCCATCTCCGGAGCGCCCGCGCCGGTGACCGTCCCCGTCGACGCCGGCGTGGCCGCCGCCCAGCTGGGCCTGTGAGCCCGACCGTCCGCGTCCGCGTGCCGGCCACCAGCGCCAACCTGGGGCCCGCGTTCGACTGCGCCGGGCTGGCGCTGACCTGCCACGACGTCCTGGAGTTCACGGTCGCACCGGCCGGGCTGGCCGTGGAGGTGACCGGCGTCGGCGCCGGCGAGCTGCCCACCGACGAGACGCACCTCGTCGTCCGGGCCTTCCGGGCGGCCTGCGCCGACCTCGGCTGGAGTCCGACGGGGCTGCGCGTGGTCGCCGAGAACGGCATCCCGCAGGGGCGGGGGATGGGCTCCTCGGCCGCCGCCGTGGTCGCCGGGGTGCTGGGCGCCTGGGGGCTGTGCCCCGACGTCGAGACCATCGACCTCGACGAGGTGCTGCGGCTGGCCACGGAGCTCGAGGGCCATCCCGACAACGTGGCCGCCTGCCTGCTGGGAGGGGCGACCCTGTCGTGGATGACCGCCGACGGTGCGCGCGCCGACCGGCTCACGGTGCACCCGGACGTCGTGCCGGTGCTGCTGGTCCCCGACGCGACGCTGTCGACGCACCTGGCCCGCGGCCTGCTGCCCGACGTCGTCCCGCACGGTGACGCCGCCTTCACCGCCGGGCGGGCCGCGCTGCTGGTGCACGCACTGACCACCGAGCCGGCCCTGCTGCTCGAGGCCACCGAGGACCGGCTCCACCAGCGGCAGCGCGCCGAGGCGATGCCGGCCTCGCTGGCGCTCGTGGACCGGCTGCGCGCGGCAGGGCACGCCGCGGTCGTGTCCGGCGCCGGACCGACGGTCCTGACGCTCGCGCAGGGCCCCGCGGCGGCGCAGGAGGTCGCGGGACTCACCCCTCCGGGGTGGACCGTCCTCCCCGTGGAGGTGGACACCTCGGGGGCCCGCGTGCTCGCCGGGCGACCTCAGGTATCGTCTCGGTAACGAGGAACACACCGGTACCGACCAGTGTTGTCGTGGCCGTGAGCTGCTACTAGGCTCACGGCGTAGCCGCCCAGTCGGGCGAGCCTCGCGCGGGACGTTGCAGACGATCCATTCCGTCGCCGCAGATCCGCCTCGCACCCACTCGATCTCGTTCTCCCCTCTGTCCCGCTCCCGGGGCCGGACGGGAGGGCCAGGTCACCCCCTGCGCTGGTAGGCGCAGGTCACCGCAGGGAAGGACCTGTACGTGAGTGACACCACCGACCTCGTCGCGGACGCCCCTCAGGGCGCTGGCACGGACGAGGCACCTGCCGCTCCTGGGACGGCAGGCCGCACCCGCCGCCGCGGCAGCGGGCTGTCCGGCATGCTGCTGCCCGAGCTGCAGCGGCTGGCGGCCGAGCTCGGCATCCCTGGCACCGGCCGGATGCGCAAGGGCGACCTGGTCGCCGCCATCTCCGAGCGCCAGGTGGGCGAGCCCGCTCCCGCCGCGCCGGTCAACGGCACGCCGTCCGGCGGCCCAGTGGCCGACGTCCCCGACGCCGCCGGCGCCGGGACCCCCGCCGCCGAGCCCGCCCCGGCTCCGCCCATCGAGGCCCCGGTCAGCGGCGGCGCCAACGGCACGCCGGTGACCCCCACCAGCGACACCATGCCGGAGGCGGCGCCCCGTCGCCGCCGCGCCGCGAGCCGGCCTGCCGGAGCACCGGGGGCAGACGCCTCCGCCCCCGCGCCCGCCGCCGAGGCCCCCTCCACCACCCCCGAGCCGCGCACCGAGGCGCCCGCCGCCGACAGCACCGCGCCGGCGCCCGCGCCCGCGCGCACCGAGGACGAGCGCCCCGAGGGCGAGCGGCCGCAGCGGAGCCGGGACCGCGGCGAGCGCGGTACCCGCACCCGCGGCGACCGGGACGGCGCCGGCCGGGACAGTCGCGACAACGGCGACCGTGCCGAGCGCGGCCCCCGCGACAACGGCGACCGCACCCGGGACACCCGCGACGGCGCCGACCGGCCCGAGCGCGGTCTCCGTGACAACGGCGACCGCACGCGCGACAACGCCGCCCGGGACAACGCCCCTCGGGACAACGCGAACCGCGACGGCGGCAACCGTGACAACGCCAACCGCGAGGGCGCCGGCCGCGGCCCGGACCGGAACGAGCGTGCCGGCCGGCCGGACACCCGCGACAACGCCAGCCGCAACGACCGCACCGACCGGGGCGGCAACGACCGCCCGGACGAGGACGACGACGACTTCGAGGGTGGGCGCGGCCGTCGCGGGCGCCGCTACCGCGACCGCAACCGCCGCGGGACCACCACCGGCCGGGAGCGCTTCGAGCCCACCGAGCCCACGGTCAGCGACGACGACGTCCTGCTGCCCGTCGCCGGCATCCTCGACGTCCTGGACAACTACGCGTTCGTCCGCACGTCGGGCTACCTGACCGGGCCGAACGACGTCTACGTCTCGCTGTCACAGGTGCGCCGGCACGGCCTGCGCCGCGGTGACGCGATCACCGGCGCCGTCCGCCAGCCGCGCGAGGGCGAGCGCAAGGACAAGTACAACGCGCTGGTCCGGCTCGACACCGTCAACGGCCTGGACCCCGAGCAGGCCCGCCAGCGGCCGGACTTCACCAAGCTGACCCCGCTCTACCCGCAGGAGCGCCTGCGGCTGGAGACCGAGCCGCACCTGCTGACCACCCGCGTCATGGACCTGGTCATGCCGATCGGCAAGGGGCAGCGGGCACTGATCGTGAGCCCGCCCAAGGCCGGCAAGACGATGGTGCTGCAGTCGATCGCCAACGCGATCACGACGAACAACCCCGAGTGCCACCTCATGGTCGTCCTCGTCGACGAGCGGCCCGAGGAGGTCACCGACATGCAGCGCTCGGTGAAGGGCGAGGTCATCGCCTCGACCTTCGACCGGCCGCCGTCGGACCACACCACGGTCGCGGAGCTGTCCATCGAGCGGGCCAAGCGCCTGGTCGAGATGGGCCACGACGTCGTCGTCCTGCTGGACTCGATCACCCGGCTGGGTCGCGCCTACAACCTGGCGGCCCCGGCCAGCGGGCGCATCCTGTCCGGTGGTGTGGACTCCACGGCGCTGTACCCGCCGAAGCGCTTCCTCGGCGCCGCCCGCAACATCGAGAACGGCGGCTCGCTGACCATCATCGCCTCGGCGCTGGTGGAGACGGGCTCCACGATGGACACGGTCATCTTCGAGGAGTTCAAGGGCACCGGTAACGCGGAGATCAAGCTCGACCGCCGGCTGGCGGACAAGCGGGTCTTCCCGGCCGTCGACGTCAACGCGTCGGGCACGCGCAAGGAGGAGATCCTCATGTCGCCCGACGAGCTCGCCATCGTCATCAAGCTGCGCCGGGTGCTCGCCGCGCTCGAGCCGCAGCAGGCGCTGGAGCTGCTGCTCGACAAGCTGAAGAAGACCCGCAACAACATCGAGTTCCTCATGCAGATCCAGAAGACGACGCTCGGCCCCGGCAACGACTGAACGAGGACCCCGGGGCCCCACCGCTCGCGAGCTCGCGTGGGGCCCCGCAGCGGGGCCGTCACCGGCGGGTGTGGGCCGTCGGGGATACTGGGCGATCGAGCCCCGCGGCGTGGCCGGAATGACCGGCCGGCCGCCGGCGTTCCACCACTCGAACGACACAGACTTCGGAAGAGGCGAGATGAAGCAGGGAATCCACCCCGACTACCACACCACCACGGTGACCTGTGGCTGCGGGAACACGTTCACCACCCGCAGCACGGCGCCCGGCGGCACGCTGACCGTCGAGACCTGCTCCGCTTGCCACCCCTTCTACACGGGCAAGCAGCGGATCCTGGACACCGGCGGCCGCGTCGCCCGCTTCGAGAAGCGGTTCGGCAAGCGCAACGCCGGCACCGGCGCCGAGAAGTAGCACACCCGACGGCGCCCGCCCCACCCTCGACGGTGGGGCGGGCGCCGTTGCCATGTCCGGACCCCGTTCGCATGACCGCACGTCCCGAGAGGTGCCCCCATGAGCAGCAGCACCGTGGCCGGGCCGACCGGCCAGCCCGACCTGCTGAGCGGGCTGCTGGCCGAGCACGCCGCGCTGGAGAGCGAGCTGGCCGACCCGGCCGTGCACGCCGACCAGGCGCGCGCCCGGCGCCTGGGGCGCCGGTACGCACAGCTCGCGCCGCTCGTCGAGACCGCCCGCGCCCTCGACGAGGCGCGTGGCGACCTCGGCACCGCCCGCGAGCTGGCCGCCGAGGACCCGACCTTCGCCACCGAGGCCGCCGGGCTCGAGCTGCGGATCGACGAGCTGACCGGCCGGTTGCGCGAGCTCCTGCTGCCCAAGGACCCCGACGACGACAAGGACGTCATCCTCGAGATCAAGGCGGGGGAGGGCGGCGCGGAGTCGGCCCTGTTCGCCGGCGACCTGCTGCGCATGTACCTGCGCTACGCCGAGCGGCGGGGCTGGTCGGCCGAGGTCATCGACGCGGTCGAGGCCGACCTGGGCGGGTACAAGGACGTCTCGGTCGCGGTGAAGTCACGCGGGGACGAGGGCATCTGGTCGCGGCTGAAGTTCGAGGGCGGCGTGCACCGCGTCCAGCGGGTGCCGGTCACCGAGTCGCAGGGCCGCATCCACACCTCGGCTGCCGGTGTCCTGGTCCTCCCCGAGGCGGAGGAGGTCGACGTCACCGTCGACCCGAACGACCTCCGCATCGACGTCTTCCGGTCCTCGGGGCCGGGCGGGCAGAGCGTGAACACGACCGACTCCGCCGTCCGCATCACGCACCTGCCCAGCGGCATCGTGGTCAGCTGCCAGAACGAGAAGAGCCAGCTGCAGAACAGGGAGTCCGCCCTGCGGATCCTGCGCTCGCGGCTGCTGGCGGCCGCCCGTGAGGAGGCCGCCGCCGTGGCCAGCGACCAGCGCCGCAGCCAGGTGCGGACGATGGACCGCAGCGAGCGGGTGCGCACCTACAACTTCCCGGAGAACCGGATCGCCGACCACCGGGTCGGCTTCAAGGCGCACAACCTCGACCAGGTCCTCGACGGCGAGCTCGACGCGGTCATCGACGCGCTGACCCGCGCGCACACCGCCGAGCTCATGGCGGCGGGCTCCTGAACACCCGTCCGCTGCTCGCCGACGCCGCGCGGCAGCTGGCCGACGCCGGCGTCGAGTCCCCGCGGGTGGACGCCGAACTGCTGCTCGCCCACGTGCTGGCCGTTCCCCGGACCCGGCTGCTGACCCTCGACGACGTCCCCGCCGACGCCGCCGCGCGGTTCGAGGCGCTCGTCGGGCAGCGGGCGGACCGGGTGCCGCTGCAGCACCTCACCGGGCGGGCACCGTTCCGCTTCCTGGAGCTCGCCGTCGGCCCCGGCGTCTTCGTGCCGCGGCCGGAGACCGAGCTCCTGGCCGGCTGGGCGCTGGAGCGGCTGGCCGGCACCGACGGACCGATCGTCGTCGACCTGGGCAGTGGCTCCGGCGCGCTGGCGCTGTCCATCGCGCACGAGCACCCCGGTGCCCGGGTGACCGCGGTCGAGCGCGACCCCGGCGCCATCGCCTGGACCCGGCACAACGCCCTGACCCGCGTGGGGGCTGGGGACACCCCCGTGGGGGTCGTCGAGGGCGACATGACCGATCCGGGCCTGCTGTCGGAGCTCGACGGGCGGGTCGCGCTCGTCGTGTCCAACCCGCCGTACGTGCCCGACGGCGCCCGGGTGCCCCGGGAGGTCGCCGAGCACGACCCGCCGCTGGCGCTCTGGGGCGGCCCCGACGGGCTGGACGTCGTCCGCGGACTGCTGGCCGTCGCCGCGCGGCTGCTGCACCCCGGTGGTTGGCTCGGGATCGAGCACGCCGACCAGCAGGGCAGCGCGCTGCCCGCCGTCGTCCGCGCGCACGGCGGGTTCGCCGACGTCGAGGACCACCCCGACCTGGCCGGGCGACCCCGGTTCACCACCGCCCGCCGCGCGGCGGGATGACAGACTCCCGCGACGTGTCCACTCCCTCCACCCCGGCGACCTTCGACTGCACCGACCCCGACGCCCGCGCCGCCGGGCTGGAGGCCGCGAGGACGGCGATCGGCCAGGGGGACCTGGTCCTGCTGCCCACCGACACCGTCTACGGCGTGGCCGCCGACGCGTTCACCCCGGCCGCGGTCCTCCGCCTGCTCGCCGCGAAGAACCGCGGCCGCACCATGCCGGTGCCCGTGCTCATCGGCGAGGCGTCCACCCTGGCCGGCCTCGTGGGTGCCGTGCCGCCGGTGGCCACCCAGCTGGCCGAGGCGTTCTGGCCCGGTGGGCTGACCCTCGTCCTGGAGCACGCGCCGTCCCTGGCCTGGGACCTGGGGGACGCCGAGGGCACCGTCGCCGTCCGGCTGCCCGACGACGACATCGCGCGGGACCTGCTGCGCCGCACCGGCCCGCTGGCGGTGTCCAGCGCCAACCGGTCGGGGCGCCCGGCGGCGACCAGCGCCCAGCAGGCGATCGCGCAACTCGGCCTGCACGCGGCGGTGGTCCTCGACGGGGGCCCGCGTACCGGGTCGGGCGCCAGCACCATCGTGGACTGCACCGGCCCGGTCCCCCGGGTGCTGCGCATCGGCGCGCTGCCGGTCGACCGGCTGCGCGAGGTCGTGCCGGAGCTCACCGACTGAGGGAGGGCCCGCCCGGTCTCCGCGGGCTCGGGGACGGGGCCACGAGGGCTCGGCCACGCCGAGGAGGGGAGGGGCCGCGCGCGGTCCCGCTCGGCCGGCCACCGGAGCGTTACCGTGGGACGACCGCCGTCGTCCCGATCCCAGGAGTCCCGCCGCGATGAGCACGTCCTCCGGGGGCCCCGGCGCGGGCCGGACGTCCGCGGGCGCGAGCCCGCGCCGCCCCGCCTGACCCATGCGCGAGTACGCCGTCGTCCTGCTCACCGCGGGGCTGGTCACCTTCCTGGCCACCCCGGTGGTGCGGATGGCGTCGATCCGGCTGCGGATGATGGCGGCCCCCCGCGAGCGGGACGTGCACGTCATCCCGACCCCGCGCGGTGGCGGCGTCGCCATGTACCTCGGCGTCGCCGCGGCGATCCTGGTGGCGACCCGGCTGCCGGCGTTGCAGCGCACCTTCGAGGACTCCCAGACCGCGGCGGTCCTCGTCGCCGGTGGGCTGATCTGCGCGCTCGGCGTCCTCGACGACAAGTTCGGCCTGGACGCCCTGACGAAGCTCACCGGCCAGATCGCCGCGGCCGGCGTGATGGTCCTGCTCGGCGTGCAACTGGCGTTCGTCTTCCTGCCGGTCGCCGACATCGGCACGCTGTCCCTGGGTCCGTCCATCGGCGTGCCGCTGACCATCCTGCTGACCGTCCTCACGGTCAACGCGCTGAACTTCATCGACGGCCTGGACGGGCTGGCGGCGGGGGTGTCGGCGCTCGCCGCGCTGGCCTTCTTCGCCTACAGCTACCACCTGGGCGTCGTCGGCTACGACCAGGTGGCCAGCGCCCCGGCACTGATCACCGCCGTCCTGGCCGGCGCCTGCCTGGGGTTCCTGCCGCACAACTTCAACCCGGCCCGGATCTTCATGGGTGACTCGGGGTCGATGCTGGTCGGTCTCATGCTGTCGGCGGCCGCGGTGAGCGCGACCGGACGGGTGGACCCGCAGTCGTTCGACTCCGCGGCGAGCCTGCTGCCCCTCGCCCTGCCGTTGCTGGTGCCGATCGCCGTCCTGTTCATCCCGTTCATCGACCTGGTGATGGCCGTCATCCGCCGGAGCCTGCGCGGCCAGTCGCCGTTCTCGCCGGACAAGATGCACCTGCACCACCGGCTGCTCGCGATCGGCCACTCCCACCGCCGGGCGGTGCTGGTCATGTACTTCTGGGCCGCCCTGCTGTCCTTCGGCGCGGTGGCGCTGTCGATCACCGGGGGCCGGGCCGAGCTCCTGGTCGCCATCGCCGTCCTGCTCGTCGTCGGCGTCGTCGTCGTGCTCAGCCCCCGGGCCCGCCGGGCCGCCCGTGAGGCCCGTGCCGCGGAGCTCGTCGCCCAGCGGCAGCGCAGCCGGGCCGACCACCCCACGGCGCGCGCGGTCCGAGCCGTCCCCCCGACCGTCCCCGGCCGGTCCACCGACCCGGCCGCCGAGCCCGCCCCGCGTGCCGCGGGCGCGGGGCAGGGAGTCCGATGACCAGCGCCGACA
Source organism: Geodermatophilus sabuli (assembly GCF_010686765.1). Taxonomy (GTDB): domain Bacteria; phylum Actinomycetota; class Actinomycetes; order Mycobacteriales; family Geodermatophilaceae; genus Geodermatophilus; species Geodermatophilus sabuli_A. The sequence goes on from NZ_JAAGWF010000007.1 coordinate 190,530, forward strand.
CGTCCCGGGAGATCCCCTGGGACCTCTCCTTCCTGCGCGTGGGGACGGCGGTCACGGCCGCGCTGACCGCCGTCGCCGCCCCGCTCGCCGGGGTCCTCGGCGGCTGGGACGACGCCCTCGCCGTGCTGGTCGGGGCGGCGGTCGTCACCTCCTTCTTCGCCGTCTCGGGGGTGGTCATCGCCTGGGCCGGTCGGTACGGAGAGGCCTTCACCCTGCCGGCGGCCCTGGGGTCCTTCCTCGTCAAGGTCCTGGTCCTGGCCACGGTGCTGCAGGCGCTCCCGGCCGACGGGTGGGCGGACCGCCGGACGCTGGCCTGGACGGTGATCGCCGGGGCGCTGCTGTGGAGCGGCGTCCAGCAGCGGTGGGTGTGGACCCGGCGCCTGTACTACGTGCAACCCCCCGCTCCGCCGACCTGAACCGGCCCCAGGACCGCCCGACCGGGGGACCTCCCCGCCGCCGGGAGGCGCCGCGACACGCGGCTGATAGTGTCCGGAACCGATGGCCGGGGACAGCTCCTCTCGCGGGAACTCCGGACCTCGACCTGCAGATCCAGCTCGTCAGCCCAGTGGGGCCGACATCGGCTGGGGGATCACCGGGACGATGCTCTCCGGGATCATCGTGTGGGGCGGGGTCGGGCTGCTGCTCGACCGCTGGTGGGGCACGAGCTTCGTCGCCCTGATCGGCGTTCTCCTCGGCCTGACGGTGGCCATCTACCTGGTGGTCGTCAAGTACGGTGCCGTGCCCCCAGCCGAGGGGGCGCGGGGCACAGGCTCCAGCCAGGCCGGGCGACGCCGCCCGACCAGGACGCAGAAGGGACAACGGTGACCTCCAGCGCCCTCGCGCTCGCCGACGTGCTCGCCGCCGAAGGCGGCGGCGACAGTGGCTTCCAGTCTCCGAGCATCGAGGAGTTCTACCCGGAGCCGCTCGTCTCGTTCTCCCTCCTGGGGATCGACTTCGACATCACGCGGATCACCGTGATCATGTGGATCGCCACCGCCGCGATCGTGATCCTGCTGGTCATGGCCGCCCGCAAGGCGACCGTCGTGCCGGGCAAGCTGCAGTACATCGCCGAGAGCGGCTACTCGCTGATCCGCGACGGCATGGCCCGCGACGTCATCGGCCCCAAGGGCCTGCCGTTCGCGCCGTTCCTCGCGTCGCTGTTCTTCTTCATCCTCGCGAACAACTTCATGAGCATCGTCCCGTTCTTCCAGATCTCGCCGAACTCCAAGTTCGCCATCCCGCTGGTCCTCGCGGTGATCGTCTGGGTGCTCTACAACTGGGTCGGCATCCGGGAGCAGGGCGCGGGCAGGTACTTCAAGGACGCCGCGATCCCGCCGGGCGTGCCGATCGGCGCGCTGATCCTCGTCACGCCGATCGAACTGCTCCAGGTCTTCGTCATCCGGCCGTTCACCCTGGCCGTCCGGCTCTTCGCGAACATGTTCGCCGGCCACATGCTGCTGGTGGTGTTCGCCCTCGGGACGACGTACCTGCTGACGGTCGGCAACTTCTCGGTGATCTTCAGCCCGTTCGCGTTCCTGATGGCGCTGGTCATGACCTTCTTCGAGTTGCTGGTCATCGTCCTGCAGGCCTATGTCTTCACGGTGCTCACGGCGACCTACCTCAACGGCGCCGTCGAACCCGCCCACTGACCGCTCCACCCGCACCACCCCCGCCAGCCGCTCGGGAACGATCCCGGGCGACCGACACAGGAGGAAGACCTCGTCATGGACCTCGACGTCCTCGCAGAGCTGACCGGCAGCATCGGCTCGGTGGGTTACGGCCTCGCCGCCATCGGACCCGGTATCGGTGTGGGCATCGTCTGGGCCGCCTACATCCAGGCGACCGCCCGGCAGCCCGAGTCCGCCGGCCTCACCCGCACCTACGCCTTCCTCGGTGCCGCACTCTCCGAGGCCCTGGCCCTCATCGGCCTGGTCGTGCCCTTCATCTTCGGTCAGTGAGCCGGCGCGCCGGATCGCACCCACCTGACGTAGGGACGGAACGAGCATGAGTGTCCTGGCTGCGGAGTCGACCAACCCGTTGCTCCCCCCGCTGGGGGAGATCATCGTCGGGACGATCACCTTCGCCATCGCGTTCTTCGTGCTGGCCAAGTTCGTCTGGCCCCGCCTGGAGCAGGTGTTCCGCGCTCGCCGTGAGGCGATCGAGGGCGGCATCGAGCGGGCGGAGGCGATGCAGGCCGAGGCGAAGGCCTCGCTGGAGCAGTACCGCGCGCAGCTGGCCGAGGCCCGCACCGAGGCCGCCCAGATCCGCGACCAGGCGCGCGCGGAGGGCCAGCAGATCCTCGAGGAGCTGCGGGCCCAGGCCCAGCAGGAGTCCGCGCGGATCGTCGCCCGCGGCGAGGAGCAGCTGGCCACCTCGCGGCAGCAGGTGGTCAACGAGCTGCGCGGCCACATCGGCGCGCTGGCCGTGGACCTCGCCGGCCGGGTGGTCGGGGAGTCCCTGGAGGACGACGCCCGCCGCAGCGGCACCGTCGACCGGTTCCTCGACCAGCTCGACGGCATGTCCGCCGGCTCGCCCGACGGACGCACCGGCAGCTCGGTGTACGCCCCGGAGGGCAACCGCTGATGGACGCCTCGAGCCGTGCGGCGCTGGAACAGGCGCGCGAGCGCCTGGACGAGCTGACCCGACCGGCCTCGGGCCTGATCGAGAAGGCCCGGGACCGCCTCACCGGACAGCCGAGGGTCGACTCCGGCGACGAGATCGTCGGTCTCGCCGACGAGCTGTTCGCCGTGGCCCGGCTGCTCGGCGAGCAGGTGGGGCTCCGGCGGGCGCTCTCGGACCCGTCGGGCAAGCCGGCCGAGCGGTCGGCGCTGGCCCGGCGGGTGTTCGGCGGCAAGGTGTCCGACGCGGCGCTCGACCTGGTCGAGACGGTGGCCCGGCAGCGCTGGTCGCGGCCGCTGGACCTGGTGGAGGCCGCCGAGATCCTGGCCACCGACGCCGCCCTCGACGCCGCCGACGCCCGCGGGGAGCTCGACGGTGTCGAGGACGAGCTGTTCCGGTTCGGCCGGATCGTCGCCGGTGACCCCGCCCTGTCGCGGATCCTCACCGACCGCGCCGCCCCGGCAGCGGGCAAGACCGCGCTGCTCGACCGGCTGCTCGCCGACCGGGTCAGCCCGATCACCGCGTTGCTGTTGCGCAACCACCTCACCACCCGGCACGTCGGGAACGCCGAGACCGCGATCGAGCGGCTCTCCGAGGTGGCCTCCAGCCGCCGCGGCCGGTCGGTCGCGCACGTGACCTCGGCCGTCCCGCTGACCGCGGCGCAGGAGCAGCGGCTGGCCGGCGTGCTCAGCCGGCTCTACGGCCGTCCCATCGGATTGCAGGTGACCGTCGACCCGAGCGTCCTCGGCGGCCTGGTGATCCGCGTCGGTGACGAGGTGATCGACGGCAGCATCGTGCACCGACTCGAGGCCGCCGGCCGGCGGCTCGTCGGCTGATCCCGGCCCCACTCCAGCAGACAGACACCACCCAGCAGGGAAGAGGACGCCACCCATGGCCGAGCTGACGATCTCCGCAGACGAGATCCGCAGTGCCATCCAGAACTACGTCACCGACTACTCCCCGGACGTCTCGCGGGAAGAGGTCGGGATCGTCACCGAGGCCGGCGACGGCATCGCCCGGGTCGAGGGCCTGCCCTCGGTCATGACCAACGAGCTGCTCGAGTTCGAGAGCGGCGTCCGTGGGCTGGCCCTGAACCTGGACGTGCGCGAGGTCGGTGTCGTCGTCCTCGGCGACTACGCCGGCATCGAGGAGGGCCAGCAGGTCCGTCGTACCGGTGAGGTCCTCTCCGTGGCCGTCGGCGACGGGTACCTGGGTCGTGTCGTGGACCCGCTGGGGAACCCGATCGACGGCGCGGGGCCGATCGAGACCACCGGCCGTCGCGCCCTCGAGCTGCAGGCGCCGACCGTGGTGCAGCGGCAGTCGGTGCACGAGCCGATGCAGACCGGGATCAAGGCGATCGACGCCATGACCCCGATCGGCCGCGGTCAGCGCCAGCTGGTCATCGGTGACCGCCAGACGGGCAAGACGGCGATCGTCACCGACACGATCATCAACCAGAAGGAGGCCTGGGCGACCGGCGACCCGAAGCAGCAGGTGCGCTGCATCTACGTCGCGGTCGGCCAGAAGGGCTCCACGATCGCCGCCATCCGCTCCGCCCTCGAGGAGGCCGGCGCGATGGAGTACACGACCATCGTCGCCGCTCCGGCGTCGGAGGCCGCGGGCTTCAAGTACATCGCCCCCTACACCGGCTCGGCCATCGGCCAGCACTGGATGTACGAGGGCAAGCACGTCCTCATCGTGTTCGACGACCTGTCCAAGCAGGCCGAGGCCTACCGCGCCGTCTCGCTGCTGCTGCGCCGTCCGCCGGGCCGCGAGGCCTACCCGGGCGACGTCTTCTACTTGCACTCCCGCCTGCTGGAGCGCTGCGCGAAGCTCTCCGACGAGCTCGGCGCGGGCTCGATGACCGGGCTGCCGCTGATCGAGACCAAGGGCAACGACGTGTCGGCCTACATCCCGACCAACGTCATCTCGATCACCGACGGGCAGATCTTCCTCGAGACGGGTCTGTTCAACTCCGGTGTGCGCCCGGCGATCAACGTCGGCATCTCGGTGTCCCGCGTGGGTGGATCGGCGCAGATCAAGGCGATGAAGTCCGTCGCCGGCCGGCTGCGCCTGGACCTGGCCCAGTTCCGCGAGCTCGAGGCCTTCGCCTCCTTCTCCTCCGACCTGGACGCCTCCAGCCGGGCGACGCTGGACCGCGGTCAGCGCCTGGTCGAGCTGCTCAAGCAGGGCCAGTACTCACCGTTCCCGGTCGAGCGCGAGGTCGTCTCGCTGTGGCTGGGCACCACCGGCAAGCTCGACAAGGTCCCGGTGCCCGAGGTGCGCCGGTTCGAGGCCGAGTTCCTCGACTTCGTCGGCCGCAGCCACAACGGCATCTTCGACGAGATCCGGCAGAGCCGGACCCTCGGCGACGACGCCACCCGCGGCCTCGAGGCGGCGGTGGAGGACTTCTACGGCCAGTTCCAGCTGTCCGACGGCGGGACGCTGCACCTCAACGAGCCCGAGGCCGAGGCGATGGACGCGTCCCAGCGCGGCCAGGAGCGCGTCCAGGTCAAGCGGAGCGCCTGACCATGGCCGGTTCCCTCCGCGCGCTGCGGCGCCGCATCCGCTCCACCCAGTCGACGAAGAAGATCTTCTCGGCGCAGGAGCTGATCGCCGGTGCCCGCATCGTGCGCGCCCAGGCCCGGGTGGAGGCGTCCAAGCCCTACGCCCGGGAGATCACCCGGGTGCTGTCGGCGCTGGCGTCCTCGGCGTCCCTGGACCACCCGCTGCTCACCGAGCGGCAGAACGCGCGCCGGGCGGCGGTCCTCGTGATCACGTCCGACCGCGGGTTCGCCGGGTCGTACAACGTCAACGTGCTGCGCCGCACCGAGGAGCTGCTCGCGCTGCTGCGCCAGGAGGGCAAGGAGCCGGTCCTCTACGTCGTCGGCCGCAAGGGGGAGACGTACTACTCCTTCCGCGACCGTCCGATGGCCGACACGTTCACCGGCTTCTCCGAGCAGCCGAACTACCCCGACGCCCAGCGGGTGGGGGAGGAGCTCATCGCCGCCTTCACCGCCGGTGAGGACGACGACGGGTCGGACGTCGACGGCGTGGACGAGCTGCACATCGTCTACACCGAGTTCCGCTCGCTGCTCTCCCAGGTCCCGGTCGCCAAGCGGATGGCTCCGCTGGAGGTCGAGGAGGTCGAGGAGTTCGACTACGAGCGGGAGGACCGCGAGCAGGGCGTGTCCGGCGACGGCGGGGTGCCGACCTCCTACGAGTTCGAGCCCTCGGCCGAGGCGCTGCTGGACGCGCTGCTGCCCAAGTACGTCACCACCCGCATCTACGCGGCGATGCTGGAGGCCGCGGCCTCGGAGTCGGCGTCGCGGCGGCGGGCGATGAAGTCGGCGTCGGACAACGCCGAGGAGCTGGCGAAGAACCTCTCCCGGCAGGCCAACCAGGCCCGCCAGGCGGAGATCACCCAGGAGATCAGCGAGATCGTCGGCGGTGCCGACGCGCTCGTGTCGGCCGGCGCCGACGACTGACCCCCTCCCCGTTCCGGCGGGGACACTGACACGCGACGAGCAAGCGAGCCCGAGGGCAGGAGAGCAGTTCAGATGACCGTCACCGAGGACCGTCCGACCAACCAGCAGACGACGGGGTCCGGCCGCGTCGTGCGGGTCACCGGGCCGGTCGTCGACGTCGAGTTCCCGCGCGACGCGATGCCCGACCTGTTCAACGCCCTGAAGGTGGAGGTCACCCTCGCCGACCTGGGCAAGACCATGACCCTCGAGGTCGCCCAGCACCTCGGCGACAACGTGGTGCGCACCATCTCCATGCAGCCGACCGACGGCCTGGTCCGCGGCGCCGAGGTGATCGACACCGGCACGGCGATCAACGTGCCGGTCGGCCCGGGCGTCACCGGGCACGTGTTCAACGCCCTGGGCGAGTGCCTGGACGAGCCCGGCTACGGCGCCGACCTGCCGCGCTGGACGATCCACCGGCACGCCCCCCGGTTCGACCAGCTCGAGGGCCGCACCGAGATGCTGGAGACCGGCATCAAGGTCATCGACCTGCTGACGCCGTACGTGGCGGGCGGGAAGATCGGCCTGTTCGGCGGTGCCGGCGTCGGCAAGACCGTGCTGATCCAGGAGATGATCCGCCGCGTCGCCCAGGAGTTCGGTGGCGTCTCGGTGTTCGCCGGCGTCGGCGAGCGCACCCGCGAGGGCAACGACCTCATCACGGAGATGACCGAGTCCGGCGTCATCGAGTCCACGGCGCTGGTCTTCGGCCAGATGGACGAGCCGCCGGGCACCCGGCTGCGGGTGGCCCTCTCCGCGCTGACGATGGCGGAGTACTTCCGGGACGAGCAGAACCAGGACGTGCTGCTCTTCATCGACAACATCTTCCGGTTCACCCAGGCCGGTTCCGAGGTCTCCACGCTGCTCGGCCGCATGCCCTCCGCGGTGGGCTACCAGCCGACGCTGGCCGACGAGATGGGTGAGCTGCAGGAGCGGATCACCTCGACGCGCGGTCACTCGATCACCTCGCTGCAGGCGATCTACGTCCCCGCGGACGACATCACCGACCCGGCCCCGCACACCACGTTCGCGCACCTCGACGCGACGACCGTGCTCTCCCGGCCGATCTCGGAGAAGGGCATCTACCCGGCCGTGGACCCGCTGGACTCCACCAGCCGGATCCTCGACCCGCAGTACGTGGGCCAGGAGCACTACTCGATCGCCCGCGAGGTGCAGCGCATCCTGCAGCGCTACCAGGAGCTGCAGGACATCATCGCCATCCTCGGCATCGACGAGCTCGGCGAGGAGGACAAGGTCACCGTCAACCGGGCGCGGCGCATCGAGCGGTTCCTCTCGCAGAACATGTTCGTGGCCGAGGCCTTCACCGGTCAGCCGGGCTCGTTCGTGCCGCTGTCGGAGACCCTGCAGTCGTTCAAGGCCCTGACCGAGGGCGAGTACGACCACCTGCCCGAGCAGGCGTTCTTCATGTGCGGCGGGCTCGAGGACCTCGAGCGCAACGCCGACAAGCTCAAGAAGGGGTGAGGCCCACCCTTCAGGGCCCCATGCCTCGCACGTCCGGCGGGGAGCCCTGAAGGGTGGCCGGCCCTCTGCGGAGGCCACCACGACGACGGCCGGGTCCCCCACGGGGGACCCGGCCGTCGCGCGTGTCGGTGCATGGAGACCCCCAGACCTGGGCACCAGTGACGAAAGACCTGGTGTCCCCCGCCTCAAGCGCGGGATGCTCGGTGCCGATCAGACAGCGAGGACGCCCGGAGAGCCCGGGTGACGTGCGGGAGACGATGGTGGACGGGACGAGCGGGGTCATGCCGGACGGAGCCGACTGGAGTTGGCCGCCGTCGGGCGGTGTGCCCTACACCAGCGGACAGCAGTTCGTCACCGAGCACTGGGCGCCGGCGTCCACGGTGCGCCACCCGTGGGTGCGCGTCGGCCGCTGGACGCTGCTCTACCGCCGCGCGGCCTGAGCCGGCCGCGGTCCCGGTCGGTCGGTCACAGCCAGGCGGTCACAGCCAGTAGGTGTCGTGGCGGACCATGAACTCCGCGCGCTCCTCGGGACTCATCTGCTCACCGCGCGCCAGGGTCTCGAAGTAGTCCTCGCGCGGCCCGCCCGGCGCGAACATCAGCAGCATCGAGGCGTGGTCGCCGCCCCGGAAGCCGTGGATGCCGCCCTCCGGGACGTACAGGAAGTCCCCGGTCGTCGCGGTCAGCCAGGTGGTCCCGTCGAACAGCCGTACCTCACCGGAGAGCACGTAGAACTGCTCCGAGATCGCCCGGTGGAAGTGCGCGTCGGGTCCGGACTCCTCGCGGCCGAAGGTCCACCGGTACAGGCCGAACCGGCCCTGGGTCTGGTCGCCGGTCGCCAGGAACTCGCAGGTCACACCGCTGGCCGACGTGGTGTCGGGTGCCTGGTCGGCGCGTCGGGTCCAGGCGCTGACCTCGCCGGTGCTGCCGCGGTAGAGGTCCGGGGGGTAGTGCCGGTGCAGGGACACGGCGGCATCACCCGGCCCGAAGCGGCCGGACGCGGAGGGCCGGGACGGACGGGCCGGCGGCCGGCCCCTCGGGTACCGGCGACGCCAGCTCCACCAGGATGCGCATCCGCCCCTCCTCCACTGTGTGGCACCGCCGCACGGGTGCGCCGGCTCCGCCGCTATTGTGGACGACGACCCGTCGCCGGAGCCGTGGTTCCCGGCGATCTGAGCACCGCCCCGTCGGTGGACCCCGAGGAGTGTCGTGGCGACCCTGCAGGTCGAGTTGGTGGCCGTCGAGCGGCTGATCTGGTCCGGCGAGGCGAGCATGGTCATCGCGCGCACGACCGAGGGCGAGCTGGGCGTCCTGCCCGGGCACGCGCCGCTGCTCGGTGAGCTGGCACCAGGTGGCGTCGTCCGCATCCGGACCACCGACGGCGACGACATGATCGTCGCCGCGCACGGCGGCTTCCTGTCGGTGACCCAGCGGGGGGTGTCGATCCTCGCCGAGACGGCGGAGATCTCCTCCGAGATCGACGTGGAGCGGGCCCGCGAGGCGCTGCGCCGCGCGGAGGAGGGCGGGGACGACCCCGACGCCATGGCTGCCGCGCGCCGGGCCCAGTCCCGGCTGGCCGCCGCTGGTCAGGACGCCTGAGCCGCGAGCTGACCCACCGCCCGTGACCCGCCGGCCCCCGGGATGACCACCTTCCTGCTCGTCCTGGCCGGCGCGCTCGTCGTCGCGCTGGTGGTCGCCTTCCTGCTCCGCCGGCGGTTCCTGCTCTCCGGTCTGGGCGCGGTCACCATGTGGCTGCGGCCGACCGGGTCGCCCCGCTGGTCGGTGGGGGTCGCCTGGTACGGCGGGGACGCGCTGCTCTGGTACCGCGCCCTGTCGCTCTCCGTCCGCCCCCAGCACCGGCTGTGCCGGGCCGAGCTGCAGGTCGAGGGTCGGCGCCAGGTCGCGGTCGAGGACGTGTCCCTGCCCGCGGACGTGGTCGTGCTCTCCTGCGCCACCGCGGACGGCCCCCGGGAACTGGCCATGGACCTCTCGACGGTGACCGGGTTCCTCTCCTGGGTGGAGTCCGCGCCCCCCGTCCGATGAGGAAGGACCCCCCACCGCTCGAAGGCTCGCGGCGGGACCCTGCAGGGGGCAGCCTGGGCACCGCCCCGAGCGTGCGAGCGGTGTGGAGGAGGGGGCCCTCTCTCAGGTCCCGCGGGCCGCGCGCTGGGTGTGTGCCCCGCTGTGCGCGCCCGGCTCCCAGAGGACGTCGCCGCCGGGGTTGGCCTCGCGGGCGAGGATGAACAGCAGGTCCGACAGCCGGTTGAGGTAGCGCGCGGTCTCGGGGTTGGTGCGGTCGCCGTCGGCCGCCAGCAGCGCCCAGACGCTGCGCTCGGCCCGGCGCACGACGACCCGGGCCTGGTGCAGCAGGGCGGCCAGCGGGGTGCCGCCCGGCAGGATGAAGCTGGTCAGCGCCGCCAGGGCCTCGTTGTGCACGTCGCAGGCGCGCTCGAGCCGCTCGGTGTAGGCCGCCGTCACCCGCAGCGGCGGGTACTCCGGAGCGGGCGTGATCGGCGTCGACAGGTCGGCACCGACGTCGAAGAGGTCGTTCTGGACCTCGCGCAGCAGCTCGGCCAGGTCCGCCGCCGGCGAGCCGAGCGCCAGGGCGACGCCGAGCACGCTGTTGGCCTCGTCGACGTCGGCGTACGCGACCAGCCGCGGATCGGTCTTGGCCACCCGGCTCATGTCGCCGAGGTGCGTCTGGCCGGCGTCGCCGGTCTTCGTGTAGATGCGGGTCAACCGGACGGTCATGCCCGCGAGCCTAGGAGAGGAGGACCCCGCTGCCCCCGGCCGAGTCCCGCTGGGCGTCCCGAGCGCGCGGGGACGAGGAGGACGGGGTCCGTCCCCTCGCGGCGGCTTGCTCCAGCGGGGCCACCCGTAGGGTGGGCCGGTGGAGTGCTTCGAGGTCACCGGCGGCACGGCCCTGACCGGTCGGGTGCGGGTCACCGGCGCCAAGAACAGCGCCCTCAAGCTGATGGCCGCCGCGCTGCTGGCCGCCGGGCGGACCACCATCGAGGAGGTCCCCGACATCCTCGACGTCTCGATCATGAGCGAGGTGCTGCGCCGGCTGGGCTGCGACGTCCGGTACGAGCGCTACCCCCACGGGGGCGGCGGCGGCCGCGTCGTGGTCGACGTGCCCGACGAGCCGGCCACCGAGACCGACTACGACCTCGTGCGCAAGATGCGCGCGTCGATCAGCGTGCTGGGCCCGCTGGTCGCCCGCTGCGGATCTGCCCGGGTCGCCCTGCCCGGCGGCGACGCGATCGGATCCCGCGGGCTGGACATGCACATCTCCGGCCTCGAGCGGCTGGGCGCGACGATCGAGAGCGAGCACGGCTTCCTGGTGGCCACGGCGCCCCGGCTGACCGGCACCTCCCTGTGGCTGGACTTCCCCTCCGTGGGGGCCACCGAGAACCTGGTGATGGCCGCGGTCCTCGCCGAGGGCACCACCGTGATCGACAACGCCGCCCGTGAGCCCGAGATCGTCGACCTCTGCTCGATGCTGACCGCGATGGGCGCGGTCATCGAGGGCGCCGGCACCTCGACGATCGCCGTCGAGGGGGTCGAGGACCTCAAGCCGGTCACGTACACGACCGTCCCCGACCGGATCGTGGCCGGCACCTGGGCCATCGGCGCGGTGATGACCAGGGGCGACGTCGTCATCGAGCGGGCCGTCGCCGACCACCTCACCGTCGCGCTGGCCAAGCTCACCGACGCCGGGGCGCACGTCGAGCCGCTGGCCGACGGCGTGCGGGTGGCCATGGACGGTCGGCCGCGCTGCGTGGACGTCGTCACGCTGCCCTACCCGGGGTTCCCGACCGACCTGCAGCCGATGGCGGTGGCCCTGGCCGCCGTCTCCACCGGCACCGCGCTGATCACCGAGAACGTGTTCGAGGGCCGGTTCATGTTCGTCAACGAGCTGGTCCGGCTCGGCGCCTCGGTGCGCATCGACGGCCACCACGCCGTCGTCCGGGGCCGCGAGCGGCTCTCCAGCGCGCCGGTGGTCGCCACCGACATCCGCGCCGGGGCCGGACTGGTGCTGGCGGGGCTGCTCTCCGACGGTGTCACCGAGGTGCAGGACGTGCACCACGTCGACCGCGGCTACCCCGACTTCGTCCAGCAGCTGCGTGGCCTGGGCGTCCAGATCGAACGGGTGCAGCGCCCCGACTGAGACGGGGTCCTCGTGCCCCCGGACCTCGCTCCGGCCCCTGCACGAGGGCCGTCCCGATCTGCTCGATCGGAGCGCTCCTCAGTTGGCCGGGAAGGAGGACGCGAGCCGGCGGGCCCGCTCGGCGTCCTCGGGGAACACCAGCACGTCGGCGCGGTGCGGGGCCGGGAAGCGGATCGTCGACCGGATGCCGGCGTCGGAGAGCACGGCCCGGAGCGCCAGAGCCGACTCCCGCCGGGACAGGGTGGCGACCCGGGTCAGCAGGCCGTCGTCCACCGGGGGGTGGCTGCGCTCGTCGGAGGCGAAGGCCCAGCGCAGGAAGAGGATGAGCAGCCCGAGGGCGAGGAAGGCGATGCTCGGGCCCACCAGGAAGTGCAGGTCGCTGCCCGCTCCGATCGGCATCGGTGTCCTCCTCCCGCGCGCCCCTGCGAGTGTGCCACCGGCGACTGCGGCGGGCGCCGGGGCTACTGGCCGGTAACGGCACCTACACTCCGCGGACATGCCGTTCCCGTCGTCACCGGAGCGCGATCGTCCCTGGGTGATGCGCACCTACGCCGGACACTCCTCGCCGGCCGAGTCCAACGCCCTCTACCGCCGCAACCTGGCCAAGGGCCAGACGGGACTCTCGGTGGCCTTCGACCTGCCGACGCAGACCGGCTACGACCCCGACGACGAGCTGGCGGTCGGCGAGGTCGGCAAGGTCGGCGTCCCGGTCACGCACCTCGGCGACATGCGGGCACTGTTCGACGGCATCCCGCTCGACGAGATGAACACGTCGATGACGATCAACGCGACGGCGATGTGGCTGCTCGCGCTCTACCAGGTCGTCGCGGAGGAGAACGGGCACGACGTCGCGGCGCTGGCCGGGACGACGCAGAACGACATCATCAAGGAGTACCTCTCGCGCGGGACGTACGTCTTCCCGCCCGGGCCGTCGATGCGGCTGGTCACCGACATGGTCGCCTACACGGTCACCGCCCTGCCGCGGTGGAACCCGGTGAACATCTGCAGCTACCACCTGCAGGAGGCGGGGGCGACGCCGGTGCAGGAGATCGCCTACGCCATGTGCACCGCGATCGCGGTGCTGGACTCGGTCCGGGACTCCGGGCAGGTGCCGCCGGAGCGCTTCGGCGAGGTCGTCGCGCGCATCTCCTTCTTCGTCAACGCGGGCGTCCGCTTCGTCGAGGAGATGTGCAAGATGCGCGCCTTCACCCAGCTGTGGGACGAGCTGACCGAGGAGCGCTACGGCGTCCAGGACCCCACGCTCCGCCGGTTCCGCTACGGCGTCCAGGTCAACTCCCTCGGCCTGACCGAGGCGCAGCCGGAGAACAACGTCGCGCGCATCGTCCTGGAGATGCTCGCCGTCACCCTCTCCCGCGACGCCCGCGCCCGCGCCGTGCAGCTGCCGGCCTGGAACGAGGCGCTCGGGCTGCCGCGCCCCTGGGACCAGCAGTGGTCGCTGCGCCTGCAGCAGGTGCTGGCCCACGAGACCGACCTGCTGGAGTACGAGGACCTGTTCACCGGGTCGGTCGTGGTGGAGCAGCAGGTCGCCGAGCTGGTCGCGGGTGCCCGCGCGGAGATCGCGCGGGTGGAGGAGATGGGCGGCGCGGTGGCGGCCGTCGAGTCCGGCTACATGAAGGGTCAGCTGGTCGGCTCGCTGGCGCAGCGCCGCCGGCGGATCGAGAGCGGGGAGGACGTCGTCGTCGGCGTCAACCGGTTCCAGACCACGGAGCCCAGCCCGCTCACCGCCGACCTCGACGGGGCGATCACGGTGGTCGACCCCGCGGTGGAGGCGGCGGCCTGCGCGGCGGTGCGGACGTGGCGGGACCGCCGCGACCCCGAGCCGGTGCGGGCCGCGCTCGACGCGCTGCGGACGGCCGCCGCCGGCGACGCCAACCTCATGGCCGCCACCCTCGACTGCGCCCGGGCCGGGGTGACGACGGGGGAGTGGGCCGGCGTCCTGCGCGCGGTGTTCGGCGAGTACCGGGCGCCGACCGGGGTCGCGGCCGCCTCCGCCGGTCCGGCCGACGCGACGCTCGCCGAGGTGCGGGAACGCGTGCGGGCCACCGGTGCGGAGCTGGGCCGGCGGCTGCGCCTGCTGGTCGGGAAGCCGGGCCTCGACGGGCACTCCAACGGTGCCGAGCAGATCGCCGTCCGCGCCCGGGACGCCGGCTTCGAGGTCGTCTACCAGGGCATCCGGCTCACACCGGCGCAGATCGTGTCCGCCGCGGTCGAGGAGGACGTGCACGTCGTCGGCCTGTCGGTGCTGTCGGGGTCGCACCTGCAGGTCGTGCCGGCGGTGCTCCGGGGGCTGCGCGCGGCCGGGCTGGACGACGTCCCGGTGGTGGTGGGCGGGATCGTGCCCGACGCCGATGCCCGGCTGCTGCGCGAGCAGGGGGTGGCCCGGGTCTTCACGCCCAAGGACTTCGGCCTGACCGACATCATGGGCCAGATCGTCGACGTCGTCCGCGCCGCCAACGGTCTGTAGGAGGACCTCCCCGCCCCCCACGCCTCGCCAGCTCGGCGCGGGCCCCTGCGGGCAGGCCGCTCCAGCACGTCACGGGAGCCGGACGACGACGCCCTCGGTGGCGCTGCGGCGGGCGGCGTCGAGGACGGTGGCGGTGGCGACGGCGTCCTGCGGGTCGACCGGCACCGGGCCCAGCCCGCGGACGGCGGCGGCGAACGCGGGGTAGAAGGTGTCCCAGCGGCCGCGCTCGGACGGCACCGTCCCGCCGTCGTCCCCGCGCAGGAGCCGCCCCCAGCGGTGCTCGGGCTCGGCGCCCCACCGGTCGCCCTCGGTGGCCGGCGTCCGCCGGGCGAGCAGCGCGTCCTCCTGGCCGTCCATCGGGCCGTCCACGACGTAGCTGCCCTCGCTGCCGGTGACCCGGAACCGCAGGCCCGGGGCGCCCTCGCTCCAGCCGCCGTACAGGTGGGAGTGTGCGCCGCCGGCGTGGGAGAGGGCCACGAAGACGTCGTCGTCCAGGCCGCCGGCGCGCGGCCGCCACTCCGCGTAGACCGAGGTCGCCGGGCCGAGCAGGACCAGCGCCTGGTCGACCAGGTGGCTGCCGAAGTCCAGCAGGGTGCCCCCGCCCGAGGCCGGCGGGCCGGGTTCGGGCGCCCACCGCTCGAACCGGGACTCCAGTCGCCGCAGCGTGCCCAGCCGGCCCCCGTCGGCCAGTGCCCGGACCGTCCGGAAGTCGGAGTCCCAGCGACGGTTCTGGTACGGCGCCAGCGCCAGGCCGCGCTCCGCCGCCGACCGCACGGAGCCGCGCGCGGCCTCCGCGTCCAGCGCGAACGGCTTGTCGCACACCACGGCGAGGCCCAGGCCCAGCGCCTGCTCGGTCAGGGCGGTGTGGGTGTCCGCCGGGGTCGAGATCGCCACCGCCTCGGCCCCGCCGGCCACGAGCTCCTCGAGCGAGCCGAAGGTGCGCGCACCCGGGTGCTCGCCGGCCACGAGGGCGCGCCGCTCGGGGGAGGAGGTGACCACCCCCAGGAACGCGCACTCCGGGGCGGCGGCCAGCAGGGGCGCGTGGAACCACCGGCCGCCGAAGCCGTATCCCACCAGTCCGAACCGCACGGGCTCCATGCCGGGATCATGCCCCGGGGACCGGGTGCGCGGCGCCCGCGGCCTCTCGTTGCCCGCCCGGGGCCGGTCGTGGTGGAGTCGGGCCATGACTGCAGACGGCGCGCCACGGGTCGAGCGCGACGGCGACGTCGTGACCATCACGATGGTCCGGGCCGCCAGGCGCAACGCGCTCTCGCGGGAACACCTCGGCCAGTTGCTGGCGGCGGTGACCGAGGCGGGCGAGAGCGACGCGGCGGGCATCGTGCTGGCCGCGGAGGGCCCGGTGTTCAGTGCCGGCCACGACTTCGCCGACGTCGCCGGACGGCCGGTGCCCGAGGTCCGCAGCCTGCTGCTGCTGTGCACCGAGCTGATGCAGACCGTGCAGCAGGTGCCCCAGGTGGTGCTCGCCCGGGTGCACGCCCTGGCCACGGCGGCCGGCTGTCAGCTGGTCGCCTCCTGCGACCTCGCGGTGGCGGCCGAGTCGGCCGGGTTCGCCGCCCCGGGCGGCAAGGGCGGCTGGTTCTGCCACACGCCGATGGTCGCCATCGCCCGCAACGTCGGCCGCAAGCGGGCCATGGAGCTGGCGCTGACCGGCGACGTCATCGACGCGGCCACGGCTCTGGACTGGGGGCTGGTCAACCGGGTGGTCCCGGACGCGGAGCTCGACGCGGCCGTCGCCGACCTCATGGCGCGGGCCACCCGCGGCTCGCGGGCCAGCAAGGCGTGGGGCAAGCAGACCATGTACGCCCAGCTCGACCGGCCCGAGCGGGACGCCTACACGACCGCGGTCGAGGTCATGGCCGCCGCGAGCCAGCTCCCGGACGCCCGCGAGGGGATGACCGCGTTCCTGGAGAAGCGGCGTCCGGTCTGGTCCGGATGAGAGAGGACCCGGTCCTCACGCCTCTCGCGCTCGGCGCGAGCCTCCGGACGGGGCCACGGGGGTGAGTCCGGCCACAGGGGGATGACCGTCCCGGCCGGTTGCATTGACCATCCTGTGCAGAACCTGTGGGGGCTCACGCGTCGGCGTGCCCTGGACTTCGGACGGATGACGACCGCCGGCTGTTGACGCCGGCCAGGCTCGTCGTCCCCCTCCGTCCCCCCGAAAGGCCCCCCTCCTCGTGCTCGCCCGTCTCCGCCGCGTCCCGTTCGCGGCGCAGGTCCTCCTCGCCCTCGTGCTGGGCATCGTCCTCGGCCTCGTCGCCCGCGACCTGGGCCCCGTCGTCGACGGGTCGCCCAACTGGCTGACCAGCACCCTCCAGACCATCGGCGGCACCTTCGTCACGCTGCTGAAGGCGCTCGTCCCGGCCCTGATCGTCACCGCCGTCATCGTCAGCATCGCCAACCTCAAGCAGGTCTCCAACGCCGCGCGGCTGGCCGGCCAGACCCTCCTGTGGTTCGCGATCACGGCGCTGATCGCCGTCGCGATCGGCATCGGCCTCGGCCTGCTGACCGAGCCCGGCCGCAACAGCTCCGTCGACGCCGCCGCCCAGCAGGCCCCCGAGAGCACCGGCTCCTGGTTCGACTTCCTCACCGGCATCGTCCCGGGCAACATCTTCGGCCTGCAGGCGTCCGCGGGTGCCGACGGCTCGGTCGGGCTGTCCTTCAACGTGCTGCAGCTGATCGTCATCTCGGCCGCCATCGGCGTCGCGGCGCTCAAGATCGGCGAGCCGGCCGAGCCGTTCGTGGGCTTCGTCCGGTCCGCGCTGGCGATCGTGCAGAAGGTGCTGTGGTGGGTCATCCTGCTCGCGCCGCTGGGCACCGTCGGCCTGATCGGCAACGCCGTGGCCAGCTACGGCTGGGAGTCGCTCAGCTCGCTCGGTGTCTTCGCCGGTGCCGTCTACGTCGGCCTGGCGCTGGTGCTCTTCGTCGTCTACCCGGTGCTGCTCCGGCTGCACGGCCTCTCGCCGCTGCGGTACTTCGCGGGCGCCTGGCCGGCGATCCAGCTGGCCTTCGTCTCGCGGTCCTCGATCGGCACCCTGCCGGTGACCGAGCGGGTGACCGAGCAGAACCTCGGTGTCCCGCGGTCCTACGCGTCCTTCGCCGTCCCGCTGGGCGCGACCACCAAGATGGACGGCTGCGCGGCCATCTACCCGGCGCTGGCCGCGATCTTCGTCGCCCAGTTCTTCGGCGTGGACCTGTCGATCACCGACTACCTGCTGATCGCGCTGGTCTCCGTGATCGGCTCGGCCGCCACCGCCGGGGTCACCGGCGCCGTGGTCATGCTGACCCTGACGCTGTCGACCCTGGGGCTGCCGCTGGCCGGCGTCGGCCTGCTGCTGGCGATCGACCCGATCCTCGACATGGGCCGCACCGCGGTGAACGTCGCGGGCCAGGCGCTGGTCCCGACCATCGTGGCCAAGCGGGAGGGCATCCTGGACGTCGAGCGGTACCGGTCGACCTCCACGATCGACCCGCTGGCCCGCGTCGACGAGCGCGGTGGCGTGGACGCCGACCTGCGTCAGCCGGCCACCGTCTGACGAACACCCCCTGCCCCCGCCGCTCGCGAGCTCGCGGCGGGACCCTGCAGGGGGCGGCCGCGGGCCCGGTCCTCCACCTGGAGGGCCGGGCCCGTCGTCGTCAGGAGCCCAGGTCCGCGCAGCCGGTCTCGTCCGGGAGCAGCGGCCGGAAGGTCAGCGCCCAGCGGCTGCCGTCCCCGGCGACCCAGGGGGTGAGCGTGTTGGCCCCGCCCGCGGCCTGCAGCACCGGCTCCACGTCCGCGCCGCGGGCGGCCACGCAGGAGAGCTCCAGGCGGGCGTCCAGCGGTTCCCCGGGCAGCGCGGGCCCGGGCCAGGGGACGTCGGGCTGCGCCAGCTCGGGGTCGGGCCCCGACGTCCAGGGCCGGACGACGGCGGTGAGGACCTCGGGCCGGTAGCTCTCCGGGCCCTCGGCGCCCAGCGGGTCCTCCGGGGAGGTGAGGACGTCGACCAGCCCCTGCAGCTCGCCCCGCACCGCCAGCTGCTCCGCGCTCAGGCCACCGCCGTCCGGCAGGTCGAAGAGCGCCTGCACCTCGCGCACCGACGTGCCCGCGTCGGTGACCAGGGTGAAGCGGGTCGCGGGGACGTCGGCCACCGGCGGGCTGCCCAGGTCGCCCGTCTCGGCCACGCCGGCGGCCAGCGCCCGGTCCACGACCGTCTGCACCCCGTCGGCGTCCAGCTGCCAGACCAGCACGTTGGGCAGCGCCGGACCCGGGTAGATCGCGATCTGCGGGCCCTCGGCGAGCACCCGCCCGTCGGAGTAGACGCTCACCAGCGGGATCCGGGCGGCCAGCATCTCCGGCGTGACGAAGCCCCCCACGTGCTCGACCTGCAGCACCAGCCGGCCCGGCCCCTCCGGTGGCGGCGCCGGGCGGGTACCGGCGTCCCCGCCTCGCTGCGCGCAGCCGCACAGCACCAGGAGCAGGGCCAGGGCGGCGGGCCGGACGACGCTGGCGACGGTCACGTCCGCCAGGATGCCGCTCGCCGGGCGCTCGTCCCCGGTGCGCGGCCCGACCGTTGCCGGTTCGGTACCGTCGGTCCCCGTGCGCCTGGTCATCGCCCGTTGCTCGGTCGACTACGTCGGTCGGCTCACCGCCCACCTGCCGATGGCCTCCCGGCTGCTGCTGGTCAAGTCCGACGGCTCGGTGTCGGTGCACGCCGACGACCGCGCCTACAAGCCGCTGAACTGGATGAGCCCGCCCTGCTCGCTGCGGGACGAGCTCAGCGACGGCAGCGGCACCTGGACGGTGACCAACAAGACCGGTGAGCAGCTGATCATCACCATCGAGTCGGTGGAGCACGACTCCTCGCACGAGCTGGGTGTGGACCCGGGCCTGCAGAAGGACGGCGTCGAGGCCGAGCTGCAGCGGCTGCTGGCGCTGCACGTCGAGACCTTCGGGGCCGGCTGGTCCCTGGTCCGCCGTGAGTACCCGACCGCGATCGGCCCGGTCGACCTGCTCTGCCGGGACGCCGCCGGCGCGGTGGTCGCGGTGGAGATCAAGCGCCGGGGGGAGATCGACGGCGTGGAGCAGCTCACCCGCTACCTGGAGCTGCTCAACCGCGATCCGCTGCTGGCCCCGGTCCGCGGGGTGTTCGCCGCCCAGGAGATCAAGCCCCAGGCCCGGGTCCTGGCCGGGGACCGCGGCATCGACTGCCTCACCGTGGACTACGCCGTCCTCAAGGGCACCGACGACCCCTCCCAGCGCCTCTTCTGAGAGAGGACCCCTCTGCCCCCCACCCCTCGCAAGCTCGCGGCGGGCTCCTGCAGAGGGGCCGGGCCGCACCGGTGCCGGGCCGCCCGGGTGGGAGACTGCGTGCGATCACCGGACGGCGGAGGAGTGGCAGCGTGGCCAGAGAACTGACCGAGGTCGGCGTCGTGGGGCTGGGCACCATGGGGGCCGGCATCGCCGAGGTGATGGCCCGCGCCGGCCTGTCGGTGACCGCGGTGGACGTCGACGAGGCGGCGGTGGAACGCGGCCGCGGCCACGTCGAGCAGTCCACCGGCAAGGCCCTGGCGCGCGGGAAGCTGGCGGCCGAGGACCGCGACGCCGTCCTCGAGCGGATCCGGTTCAGCACCTCGCTGGAGGACCTCGCGCACGCGGAGCTGGTGGTCGAGGCCGTGCCCGAGCGCATGGAGCTCAAGCGCGAGATCTTCTCCGCCCTCGACAAGATCTGCCCGGCGGACACCATCCTGGCGACCAACACCTCCAGCCTGTCGGTGACCGAGCTGTCGGTCGCCACCGGCCGGCCGAGCAAGGTCATCGGGATGCACTTCTTCAACCCGGCGCCGGTGATGAAGCTGGTCGAGGTCGTGCGCACCGTCGTCACCGAGCCCTCGGTCGTCGAGGACGTCGAGGCCCTGGCCGCGCGGCTGGGCAAGGTGGACGTGACGATCGGCGACAAGGCCGGCTTCATCGCCAACGCGCTGCTGTTCGGCTACCTCAACCACGCCGTCGCGCTGTACGAGAATCGCTACGCCACCCGCGAGGACATCGACGCGGCCATGCGGCTGGGGTGCGGCCTGCCGATGGGCCCCCTGGCGCTCATGGACCTCATCGGCATCGACACCGCCTACGAGATCCTCGACACGATGTACAAGCAGTCGCGCAACCGGCTGCACGCCCCGACGCCGGTCATCAAGCAGATGATGACCGCCGGGCTCCTGGGCCGGAAGACCGGCCGCGGCTTCTACACCTACGCCGGCCGCGACTCCGCCGAGGTGGTCCCCGACGCCGGGACGCCGGCCCCCGGCGGTGCCGCCGAGGGGGCCCGGGACGTGGCGACGGTCGGCGTCGTCGGCTCGGGCACGATGGCCACCGGGATCGTCGAGGTGGTGGCCAAGGGTGGCTACGACGTCCGGTTCGTCGCCCGCTCGGCGGACAAGGTGGCCGCGGTGCACAAGGCGCTGGCGAAGTCGCTGGAGAAGCAGGTGCAGCGCGGCCGGCTCGACGAGGCCGGCCGGGACGAGGTGCTCGCCCGGGTCAGCGGGTCGGCGTCGGTGGAGGACCTCGCCGACCGCGACCTGGTCATCGAGGCGGTGGTCGAGTCGATGCCGGTCAAGGAGGCGCTGTTCTCCAACCTCGGCGAGATCGCCAAGCCCGGCGCGGTGCTGGCCACGACCACCTCCAGCCTGCCGGTCATCGAGTGCGCCCGGGCGAGCGGCCGGCCGGCGGACGTGGTCGGCATGCACTTCTTCAACCCGGCGCAGGTCATGGCGCTGGTGGAGGTCGTGTCCACGATCGCCACCGCGCCCGAGGTCGCCGCGACCGCGCACGCGGTGTCGCTGCGGCTGGGCAAGCACCCCGTCTCCTGCACCGACCGCGCCGGCTTCATCGTCAACGCCCTGCTGTTCCCCTACCTCAACGACGCGGTGAAGATGCTCGAGGCGCACTACGCGACCGCCGACGACATCGACGCGGCGATGAAGGTCGGCTGCGGCTACCCGATGGGGCCCTTCGAGCTGCTCGACGTCGTGGGCCTGGACGTCTCCCTGGCCATCGAACGGGAGCTGTACACCGAGTTCCGGGAGCCCGGCTTCGCGCCGGCGCCGCTGCTCGAGCACCTCGTGACCGCCGGCTACCTGGGCCGCAAGACCGGCCGCGGGTTCCGGGACCACGCCGGTCGCTGACGCCGGTGCCCCGCCGTCGCCCCCGGGGCGGGTCACGTCCCGGCGGGCGTGGCCCCCTGCGGCCTGCCGATCCGGTGGAGGAGGCGGGGGACGGCGACTGGGTGGTCCGCCCCGTCCCGGGCGCCGGCACCGGGAAGACCTACCGGTGCCCGGGGTGCGACCAGGAGATCCGACCGGGGACGCCGCACGTGGTGACCTGGCCCGCCTACGCGCGGGACTCCGACCTCGAGCCCTGGGACACCGGGTCGGCGGCGGACTGGCGACGGCACTGGCACACCGCCTGCTGGCGGGCCCGCGACCGGCGGCGGTGACGGCGAGCCCCGTCCTCCCGAGCCCTCCACGCGCGGGGCGGTGCCCGGGACGGGGCCGGCCACTCAGGTGAGCCGGGCCGTCACCACGACGTTGTCGGTGTAGCTGCGGCGGGAGCGGTCGAAGTCGCCGCCACAGGTGACCAGCCGCAGTTCCGCCCGTGGCGTCGGCCCGTAGACGGCCTCGGTCGGGAAGTCGGCCTTGGGGTACCGGCCGACGTCGGTGACCGTGAACCGGGCCGTCGTCCCGTCGGCGCGGTCGACCAGGACCTCGGCCCCGGGCGTCAGCTCCCCGAGGCGGTGGAAGACCGCCGGCCTGTGCGCGGTGTCGACGTGCCCGGCGATGACCGCGGGTCCGACGTCGCCCGGAGCCGGCCCGCCGGTGAACCAGCCCGCCTGGTCGGGGTCGGCGGGCGGCACCAGGGCACCGGCGGGATCCACGCCCAGGCGCTCGAGCGGATGGTCCACGCCGATCGCCGGCACCCGGACCCGGATCGGCTGGGCCGCACCGGCGGTGTCGACGCTCTCGGTGACCACGGGCAGGGGTGCGGACGTCCCCGCCTCTGCCGCCGGGGGCGCGGACGGGGAGAGCAACAGGACCCCGCCGGCGACCAGGCCGGCCCCGGCCAGCGACCCGAGGGTGGCCGGCCGGCGCCGGCGGCGGGGCGCGTGGTGGCTGGGCAGCCGGTGCCGGCTCACCGGCGGCTCACCGACGGCTCACCGACGGCCCGGCCGCGACCGGTGCCGGCCCACGCCCAGCCCGAGGGCGGCACCCACCAGCAGGGTCGCACCGACGGCCACCGGCCCGGCGGCCGGACGGCCCGCAGTACCGCCTCCACCGGCGTCCACGCCGCCGCTGGGCACGATCGCGGCGCCGGCGGCGTCCAGCACCGGTCGCACCGTCAGGCCGCCCTCCGGGCGGTCGAGGACCAGCACGGTGTACACCGCGCCGGCCCGCAGGTCGACCGGCACCTCGGTCGGTGCACTCCCGGCGGTCAGCTGCAGCGTCGTCGACCCGGCGGGCACGGTGACGTACTCCCCGGCCGCCGCGAACTGCAGGCCCTCGGCCAGCTGCCCACCCCCGGCGACCGAGACGTCCAGGGTCGGCGCGCCGGCGGCCGCGGCGACCACCCGGACCCGGGCGGAACCCGTCGGCGGCGGGGTGAGGTCGTCGTCGAGGACGGCGAGCCCGAGGTCGGCCATCCGTCCCACCCCGGCGACGGTCCGGGCGGTGCCCGCCGCCACCTCGACGGTCGTGGACAGCACCGGGGGACTGGTGGGCTCGGCGCCGGCCGTGCGCATGCTCACCGCGTAGACGCCCGGTGGTACGTCCTGGTAGTCGGAGATGGTCCCGTAGCCGACGCCCGGCAGGGTCAGCAGCGCGGCTCCCGCGGTGGGGTCGGAGACCGAGTCGACGTAGACGTCGACCGCCGGGGTGTCCGGTGACAGGTGCACCAGGCGGAGCAGGCCGCTCTCGGCTGCTGCGGCGGTGGGCATGCCGGCCAGCAGGAGCCCGGCGCCGAGCAGGACGACGCCCAGCGCGCGGGCCATCCGTTGCACGATTCTCCTCCATGCGATCGAGGTGGGACCGACCTGTCCCGCCCCATCCCCGCACTCTGCGCCCGCGCTGTCCAACCGAGGGTCACGGTCCCGGGGCCGACACCACGGCATCCGGGTCAGCGGCGTACCGGTGGCTGATCACGACGCCGTCGGCGGTGACCGTGACCCCGTCGGGCGCGAACGGCGGCAGTTGGGCGTCCAGCCAGGTCAGGAGCGTGTCGGTGCCCTCGGCGCCGGTGCCGACGGGGGCTCCGCCGAAGGAGTCGAGCAGGACGCTGCGGGCCGGGAGTCCGTCGGTGCCCGACACGCCCGGGAACGCCGCCACGCCGACACCCTGCTGCGCCCCCAGCGCCGCGAGGAGCATCAGCAGCCGCGCATCGACCTCGGCGCCCTCCAGCACCGCTGCCGCCGGCGCATCCACCCGGACCGTCGGGTTGGCGAGCAGGGCTGCGGCCAGGCTGCGTCGGCGGTCGAGCTGCGCCGGGGTCGGGACGCCGGGGGAGGAGTCGACCACCAGCAGGTCCCCGAAGCGGGCGAGCACCCGGGCGCCGGGCGGAGGAACCCCGGTCGTCACCTCGAGGAGGACGTCGTCGGGGCCGGTGGGGCCCGTCGTCGTGACGAGCTCCTCCGGTGCGCCGGCGGCCACCAGGTCGGCGCGGACGTCCGCGGCGGCCTCCAGGCGGGCGCCGGTCGGGAGCTCCTGCGCCGCCCAGGCCAGCAGGTCGGCCGATGCCTGGTCGGCGGCGCCGGTCGCGGCGACGCCGGCCGGCGCGGGGGGAGCGGACCCGGGCTGGCCGGTCAGCAGGAGCGCCACGGTCGTCGCCACGGCGACGACGAGGGCGGCGGCGCCCCATCCGAGGAGGCGGCGACGCCCGGCCGCGAGGTGACGAGGACGACGGGCGTGGCGGGCGGGCACCGCACCTCCGTCCCCCGTCTGCCGTGGGCGGGACGGCCGGGGGAGACCCGGCTACGTCCCGCGGACCGTCCGCTGGTGCCCGGACTCGCGGACCTGGTACCGCGGCGGTCAGCGGCGCCCAGGGGAGACCGACTGGCCGTCGGTGTCGGTGCGATCGGTCCCGGCTGGCTGGGCGGCCACCGGCTGGACCAGCGTCGGCGGACCGAGCACCGGCGGGGCCGCGGCCTGCTCGGCGGAGACCGGGCGGATCACCTGGGTCTGCTGGGGCGAGGGCTGCCGCACCAGCGGCTGCTCGCCGCTGACCGGGGTGACGGCCGGCTGCGTCGGCGGGGCCGGGGGACGCGTGGGCTGCCGGGCCGCGGCCGCCTCGCCGTTCCCGGCGCTCGGCGACTCCACCGGCCGGGACACCGCGGGCTGCGGCGCGGTGCTCGTGCGGATCGCCGGCTGCTGCGCCGTCGGGGGACCGACCTGGTGGGGCTCGGGATGACCCGGCTGGGCCTGCGCCGGCGGGGTCGGGTTGCCGTGCCGCGGCGAGGGCTGCGGCCGCGGTGGCGAGCCCTGCTGCGCGCCCTGGGCCGAGGACGCCGGCGGCTGACCGGGGACGGCGGGCCGCGACTCGGGCCGCCGGTCACCGAGGTCGGGCAGCTGCTCGAGCACGCGGCGCGCCTCGACCAGCCGGCCGGTCAGCTCGTCGCGGACCGCCCGGACGGCGGCCGCGGCGGCCTCCGCCTCGCCGACCACCTGCGCGGCGTGCTTCTCGGCCGCGGCGATCCGCTGCCGTGCCGCCTCCGCCGAGGTGCGGTCACGCTCCTCGTCGATGCGGGCCGCCTCCTGCCGGCGGGAGCGCTGGGCGAGCTCGAAGTCCTCCTCGACCTTCGCGCGCCGCGCCTGGGACTCCGCGTCGAGCCGGGCCGCCTTCTCCTGCGCCTTGCTGACCAGCTCGTCGGCGCGGATCTGCGCCTTGCTGGCGATCTGCTCGGCGCTCTGGCGGGCCTCGGCGATCATGCGCTCGACCTCGGCCTGCCCGGCGGCGTGCCGCTCGAGCATGGCCCGCTCCTCCGCGGCGGTCTGCTCGCGCAGCGCCGCGGCCTCCCGCTCGGCGCTCTGCCGGATGTCGGCGGCCTCCTCCTCGGCCAGCCGGAGCATGTGCGAGATGCGCTCGCTCATGTTCTCGAAGGTGGCCGGCCCGGCCGACGCCGCCTTGCGCCGGAGGGACTCGATCTCCGCGTGCATGCTCGAGAGCTGGCCGGCGAGGTCGGTCGACCGGTTCGCCGCGGCGTCCCGATCGGCGAGGGCGACACGGATGTCGGCTTCCAGGCGTTCGATCGTCTCGGCCACCTGGTGCCGGTCGTAGCCCCGGAGCACGACGTCGAACGAGTGCTGGGCCTCGCGCATCGGGATCAGGTCGCGGCGGGCATCGCTCATGCGGTCATCCTCGCAGAGTCGGCGGCGTGGGTCCGGCGGGTCACCAGCGCCCTCCCTGCAGGGTGCCAGCCCGTCCGGGGGGAGCGCCACGTCCCGCGCCACCTGCGTCCGTCCGCCGCAGCCGGCAGCCGGCGCGGACGGTGATGGCCTCCCGCGAGCGGACCGGCGTGGCTACACGCCACGGAAGCGGTTGATCGCCGTGAGGTGACGTGCGCGCTTCTCGGCGTCCCGGACGCCGAGCCCCTCCTCGGGCGCCAGGGTGAGCACGCCGACCTTGCCCTGGTGCAGGTTGCGGTGCACGTCATAGGCGGCCTGCCCGACGTCGGCCATCGGGTAGACCTTGGACAGGGTCGGGTGGACGAGCCCCCGGTCGATGAGCCGGTTGGCCTCCCACGCCTCCTTGTAGTTGGCGAAGTGCGAGCCGATGATCCGCTTGAGGTTCATCCACAGGTAGCGGTTGTCGTAGGTGTGCTGGAACCCGCTGGTCGAGGCGCAGGTCACGATCGTGCCGCCGCGCTTGGCCACGTAGACGCTGGCGCCGAAGGTCTCCCGGCCGGGGTGCTCGAAGACGATGTCGGCGTCGTCCCCGCCGGTGAGCTCGCGGATCCGCTTGCCCAGGCGCTGCCACTCCCGCGGGTCCTGGGTGTGCTCGTCCGACCAGAACGCGTAGCCCTCCGCGGAGCGGTCGATGACCAGCTCGGCGCCCATGGTGCGCACGATGGCGGCCTTCTCCGGGCTGCTGACCACGCAGACCGGGATCGCTCCGCCGTTGAGGGCCATCTGGGTCGCGTAGGAGCCGAGTCCTCCGGAGGCGCCCCAGATGAGGACGACGTCCCCCTGCTTCATGTTCGCGCCGTTGGGGCTGACCAGCTGCCGGTAGGCGGTGGAGTTGACCAGCCCGGGAGCGGCCGCCTCCTCCCAGGTCAGGTGCGCCGGCTTGGGCATCAGCTGGTTGCTCTTGACCAGGGCCAGCTCGGCCAGGCCGCCGAAGTTCGTCTCGAAGCCCCAGATCCGCTGCTGCGGGTCGAGCATCGTGTCGTCGTGGCCGGCCGGGTCCTCGAGCTCCACCGACAGGC
This sequence comes from Geodermatophilus sabuli, assembly GCF_010686765.1. GTDB lineage: Bacteria > Actinomycetota > Actinomycetes > Mycobacteriales > Geodermatophilaceae > Geodermatophilus > Geodermatophilus sabuli_A. The sequence goes on from NZ_JAAGWF010000007.1 coordinate 217,272, forward strand.
AGTGCGCGACGACCTCGTCCCCGGGCTTCCACCTGTTGACCCCCGACCCGACGCGCAGGACGACGCCGGCCAGGTCGGACCCCACCACGTGGTAGGGCAGGTCGTGCCGGCGGGCCAAGTCGTGCAGCCGGCCGTAGCGCTCCAGGAAGCCGAAGGTCGACACCGGCTCGAAGATCGACGTCCAGACGGTGTTGTAGTTGACCGAGGAGGCCATCACCGCGACCAGCGCCTCGCCCGGGCCGAGCTCCGGGGTGGGCACCTCCTCGACGTGCAGCGACTTCCGCGGGTCCTTGTCCCGCGTGGGCAGCCCGGCGAACAGGTCCTGCTCGTCCTTGCGCACCAGCACCGCCCGGTAGGACGCCGGGGTCGGCAGTCCTCCGATCGCGTCCAGCTCGTCGGCGAGGATGGCGTCCCTGATCTCGAACACGTGCGTCTCCCGGGTCGTCGTCGGCGAGCAGGCTGTGTGGGTCGGCGCCGTGCGGCTCAGTGCGGCGCGGCGGCGGGCTCGACCAGCTCGACGAGCACCCCGCCGGCGTCCTTGGGGTGCACGAAGTTGACCCGGCTCCCGGCCGTGCCCCGCCGCGGGGTGTCGTAGAGCAGTCGCAGGCCGCGCTCCCGCAGTGTCGCGCTCACCGCCTCGACGTCGGCCACCCGGAAGGCCAGCTGCTGCAGGCCCGGGCCGGAGCGGCCGATGAACTTGGCGATCGTCGACTCGGGGGTCAGCGGGGCGAGCAGCTGGATGCGGGTGCCGCCGTCGCCGACCGCCAGCATCGCCTCGTGCACCCCCTGCTCCTCGTTGACCTCCTCGTGCACGGAGGTGATCCCGAAGGCCAGCTCGTAGAACGCGATCGCCTCCCGGAGGTCCGGGACGGCGATGCCCACGTGGTCGATGGTGGTGAACAGCTCGGCGGGCAGGCCGGTGCCCGCGGCGCTCGGGTCGGGGGTGGTCACGGCGGCATCCTCCCGAAGAGACGTCCAGGACGACAGCTCCCTGTGTCACGAGTCACGTCGGCCCCCGGGGTCGCCGATCGGGGCCGCACCGGGGCCGCGGCGTCCTATCCTGGGCGGAGCCCGGCGACCGCGTGCTCCGCGCGGTCGCCCGAGAAACCGGCCGCCTCCGACGGCGGCCTGCGCACTGGAGGCACCCATGCCCCGTTCGGTCATCGTCAGCGGCGCCCGCACCCCCATGGGCCGGCTGCTGGGGTCGCTCAAGGACTTCTCCGCTGCCGAGCTCGGCGGGGTCGCCATCAAGGCGGCGCTGGAGCGGGCCGGCATCGCCGGGGACCAGGTCGACTACGTGATCATGGGTCAGGTGCTCCAGGCCGGGGCGGGCCAGAACCCGGCCCGGCCCGCCGCGGTCGCGGGTGGCATCCCGATGTCGGTGCCCTCGCTGACGCTCAACAAGGTCTGCCTGTCGGGCATCGACGCGATCGCCCTGGCCGACCAGCTCATCCGCGCCGGCGAGTTCGACGTCGTCGTCGCCGGTGGCATGGAGTCGATGACCCAGGCACCGCACCTGCTCGCCGGCTCCCGCACGGGCACCAAGTACGGCGACACGGCGCTCCTGGACTCGATGGCCCACGACGGCCTGTCGGACACCTTCGACCAGGTGGCCATGGGCGTCCTCACCGAGCAGGCCAACAGCCGCTACGACCTCACCCGCGCCGAGCAGGACGCCTTCGCCGCCGCCAGCCACCAGAAGGCCGCCGCCGCGCAGAAGAACGGCCTGTTCGACGACGAGATCACCCCCGTCGTCATCCCGCAGCGCAAGGGCGACCCGATCGAGTTCCGCGAGGACGAGGGCATCCGCGCCGACACGACGGCCGACAGCCTGTCCAAGCTGAAGCCGGCCTTCGCGCCGGACGGCACGATCACCGCGGGCTCCGCGTCGCAGATCTCCGACGGCGCCTGCGCGGTGGTCGTCATGAGTGCCAAGAAGGCCGCCGAGCTGGGGCTGACCCCGATCGCGGAGATCGGCGCGCACGGCGTGGTCGCCGGCCCCGACGCGACGCTGCAGAGCCAGCCGTCGCGGGCGATCGCGAAGGCGTGCGCGCGGGAGGGCATCGACCCCGCCGACCTCGACCTGGTCGAGCTCAACGAGGCCTTCGCCGCGGTCGGCATCGTCTCGACCCGCGAGCTGGGCATCGACCCGGAGAAGGTGAACCCGAACGGCGGCGCGATCGCCCTGGGCCATCCGATCGGCATGAGCGGCGCCCGGATCGTGCTGCACCTCGCCCTCGAGCTGGGCCGCCGTGGCGGTGGGGTCGGCGCCGCGGCGCTCTGCGGTGGTGGCGGTCAGGGTGACGCGCTGGTCCTGCACGTGCCCGCGCGCTCCTGAGCCGGTGACCGACGTCCCCGGCGGGACGGCGGTGCGGGGCCGTCGCGCGGTCGGCGTCCCCGAGCTGGTGGCCGGCGCCCGGGACGGCGACGCCCGGTCGGTCGCCCGGCTGATCTCGCTGGTCGAGGACGGCGGCCCGGCGGTCCGCGAGGTGGCCGCCGCGCTGGCGCCGCACGCCGGACGCGCACACGTCGTCGGCCTGACCGGTCCGCCCGGGGTGGGCAAGTCCACCACCACGACCGCGCTGGTGCGCGCCCACCGGCGGGCCGGGCGGCGGGTCGGCGTCCTCGCCGTCGACCCCTCCTCGCCGTTCTCCGGCGGGGCGCTGCTCGGGGACCGGGTGCGGATGGGCGACCACGCCGGCGACCCCGGTGTCTACATCCGGTCGATGGCCACCCGCGGGCACCTGGGCGGGCTGGCCTGGGGCACCCCGCAGGCGCTGCGCGTCCTCGACGCCGCCGGCTGCGACGTCGTCCTGGTCGAGACCGTGGGCGTCGGGCAGTCGGAGCTGGAGATCGCCTCGCTCGCCGACACGACGCTCGTGCTGCTCGCGCCCGGGATGGGGGACGGCGTCCAGGCGGCCAAGGCCGGGATCCTGGAGGTCGCCGACGTGCTCGTGGTGAACCAGGCCGACCGGGACGGCGCCGACCGGACGGTGCGCGACCTGCGGGCGATGACCGCCCTGGGCGGGCGGGGCGACGGCGCGTGGCGGCCGCCGATCTGCGCGACGGTGGCCGTGCGCGAGGCCGACAACGGCATCGACGTCGTCCTGGAGGCGACCGCCGCGCACCGCCGGTGGCTGGACGCCTCGGGCGAGGGGCACCGCCGCCGCACCGGACGGGCGGCCCGCGAGATCGAGGCCATCGCCCTCACCGGCCTGCGCGAGCGCATGGCCGCCGTCCGCGGCTCCGCGGCCCTGCACGCCCTGGCTCAGCGGGTGGCCGCCGGGGCGACCGACCCCTTCAGCGCGGCCGACGCGCTCCTCGCGCAGGTCTGAGCCGCGACGGGCACGATGGCCGGGTGAACGGGAAGCCGGATGCCGTCGTCGTCGGAGCAGGCCCGAACGGGCTGGCGGCGGCCCTGCGGCTGGCCGCCGCCGGGCTGCGGGTCCAGGTCGTCGAGGCGGCCGAGCGCCCCGGCGGCGGGATGCGCACCGAGGAGCTCATGCGCCCCGGCTTCCGGCACGACGTCTGCTCGATCGTCCAGCCGATGGCCGCCGCGGCGCCGTTCTTCCGGGAGTTCGACCTGGCCAGCCGTGGTGTCCGGCTCGTCCAGCCCGAGATCAACTTCGCGCATCCCCTCGACGGGGGGCGGGCCTCGGTCTCGCGGCGCTCGCTGGTGGAGACCGCCGACGGGCTCGGGCCCGACGGCCCGGCCTACCGCCGCCTGTTCGAGCCGCTGGTCGACCACGGGACCGACGTCGTCGACTTCTTCCTGACCAGCCAGTTGCGCCGGTTGCCCACGCGCAGCGTCGGTGCCATCACCAAGTTCGGGCTCACCGGGCTGCCCAACGTGCGCTGGCTGGCGCACCGCTACTTCGAGACGGAGGAGGCCCGCGCGCTGCTGGGCGGGGCCGCCGCGCACGGGATGCTGGACCTGACCCAGCCGCTCACCTCCGCGCTCGGCATGTTGCTGACCATGCTGTCCCACCACGCCGGCTGGCCGCTCGTCGAGGGCGGCTCGCAGAACCTGGCCGACGCGATGGTCACCGCGCTGGAGCAGCAGGGTGGGGAGGTCGTCACCGGTCACCTCGTCACCGACCTGCGCGAGTTCGACGGGGTGCCGGCCGTGCTGCTGGACACCACACCCGAGGCCTTCGTCTCGATGGCCGGGGACCGCGTGCACGAGGGCTACCGCCGGTGGGTCGGGCGCTACAAGCACGGCGCCGGCGTCTTCAAGGTCGACTGGATCCTGTCCGAGCCGGTGCCGTGGACCAACCCCGACGTGCGTCGCGCGGGGACCATCCACGTCGCCGGCACCCTGGAGGAGACGATCGCCGGGGAGCGGGCGCCCAACCAGGGCCGGCTGACCGACCGTCCGTACGTCCTCGCGGTCCAGCCGACGGTGCCCGACCCGACCCGGGCCCCCGAGGGTGGGCACGTGTTCTGGGCCTACGTGCACGTGCCGCACGGAGCCGACGTCGACATGACCGAGGCCATCGAGAACCAGGTCGAGCGCTTCGCGCCCGGGTTCAAGGACACGATCGTCGACCGGGTCACCAAGGACGCGGTCGCGATGGAGCGGTGGAACCCGAGCTACCTCGGCGGGGACATCTCCAACGGCCAGGCGACGCTGCGGCAGATGCTGGCCCGGCCGGTCCCGCGCTGGAACACCTACAAGACGCCGGTGCGGGGCGTGTACCTCGCGTCGTCGGCGACGCCGCCGGGGCCGGCCGTGCACGGCGCCTGCGGCGACCTCTCGGCCCGGGTGGCGCTGCGGGAGGTGTTCGGGGTCCGGCACGTCCCGCCGCTGCGCCCCGCCCCGCCGGCCTGACCGGAGCCAGGTCGCTCGCCTCGTCGAGATCCGGCTGAGAGCTGCCTCCCGCCGTCCCGAGGCAGCCCTCAGACGGAACTCGCTCGGGAGAGTTCCGCGCTGATCCGGGCGACCAGCTGCTCGGGCCGGCGCAGGTCCGTCGCCGTCACGAAGACGACCCGCCAGCCGGCGGCCGTGAGCCGGTTCAGCCGTTGCCGGTCCTTCGCCACCTGCTGCCTCTCGCCGTGCCAGGCGCCCTCGTACTCCACGGCCAGCCGGTGCGCGGGCCAGGCGAAGTCGACGCGGGCGACGAATCCCCGCTCGTCCCGGACGACGTGCTGGGCGACCGGTGCCGGGAGGCCCGATCGGTGCAGCAGCAGGCGGAGCCGGGTCTCCTGGGGTGACTCGGCCAGACCGTCGGCCCGCGAGACGGCTGCGCGGACCTCGCGACACCCGCGGCCGGTCATCCCGACGGCGGCTGCCCAGACGTCGGCCCGGCTGACCGCACCGGCCCGCAGGAACCGGTCGAGGGCGACGACCGCCTCGTCCGCGGGCCGGATCCGGCCCAGGTCGAGTGCCGTCCGCAGTGGGGTGGTCACCGGCACGCCCCGGTGGACGGTGACGTCGTCGAACGCGAGCTCCCTGCGGTTCCCCCGCACGCCGGCCGCCGCACCGGCTCGGCACCCACGGGGGAGGGTGCACTCGACGTCGTCCTCCGGTCCGACGAGGTCGACGCCCCAGACGACGGCGGCGCTGCGCCCGCTGGCCACGGCGCCGGGCAGCAGGACGCGGGTGACGGCCAGCGTCCGCGTCAAGTGCGTCACCGGCAGGCTCGTGCACGCGTAGACGTCGGGGAAGAGCCGCGCCCACGCGGAGCTGCGCAGCTGGGCCCGCGTGAGCGTGCCGGCCGCCACCGCCCGGGAGCCCCGGAAGAGCTTTCCTCGCAGCTCCGGTGGGCGGGACGGGGGCACGGGCACCGGGGCACCCTGCCCGCTCGGTACCGGCGCGTGCGGTCGCCGTCCACAGGGGCGACCGAGAAGCGTCCGACGGCGGCCTCCCGGCGGCGGGAGGCAGCCACCGGGCGCGTCCCGGCGGCCGGGGGGTGCGCCGTAGCCTCTGTGGACATGGTGCGACCGCTGGGGCTGCCCTTCGATCCCATCGAGCGCGCCGGGGAGTCGTGGGAGGCACGCTTCGGGCCGGCGGCGACCATGCGCGCCGCGACGTCGGTGTTCCGGGTGCAGCAGATCCTGCTCGCCCGGTTCGACGAGGTACTGCGGCCACACGGGCTGACCTTCGCCCGGTACGAGGTCCTCGTGCTCCTGACCTTCAGCCGCACCGGCGAGCTGCCGCTGAAGGTGATCGGCAGCCGGCTGATGGTGCACCCGACCAGCGTCACCAACGCGATCGACCGGCTGGTCGCGGCCGGCTTCGTCGACCGTCGGCCCAACCCCGCGGACGGCCGCGGCGTGCTGGCCGGCATCACCGAGCGGGGGCGCGAGGTCGTCGAGTCGGCCACCGCCGCGCTCACCGTGCTCGACTTCGGGCTCGGCGACATCCCGCCCGACGAGCTGGAGACGCTCTTCGCCGTCCTCAAACGGGTCCGCCTCGGCGCCGGCGACGTCGCCGAGGCCGAGTCCCCGGTCGGCTGACCGCCGGACCGGCTGCCCCGGTACCCCCCGACACCGCCCGCGCGGCGGTGGGATGATCGAGGTCATGCAGCCCTCCCGTCCCGGACGTCCCGACCCGCGCGCCCAGGCCCAGCAGGCTCAGCTGGCCGCCTCACTCGCCGGCGCGGTCGACCTCGCCGCCGTGAAGGCCCGCTCCGAGGCGGCGGCGCGGGCTCAGGCCGCGCCCCCGCCCGCCGCTGCCGCCCCGACCGGCGCTCCCGGCGCCGCCGGTGCGGTCGTCGACGTCACCGAGGAGACGTTCCAGACCGAGGTGCTCGACCGCTCCTTCCAGGTGCCGGTCGTGCTCGACCTGTGGGCCGAGTGGTGCGGGCCGTGCAAGCAGTTGTCCCCGGTGCTCGAGCGGCTGGCCACCGAGGGCGGCGGCTCGTGGGTGCTGGCCAAGGTGGACGTCGATGCCAACCCGGCGCTCGCCCAGGGGCTGCGGGTGCAGGGCATCCCGGCGGTGAAGGCGGTCTGGCAGGGGCAGCTGGTCGCCGAGTTCACCGGCGCCATCCCCGAGGAGCAGGCCCGGCAGTTCGTCACCGAGCTCGTGCGCGCCACCACCGGCGGAGCCGTCCCCGACGTCGAGGGGGAGGCGGCCGAGGTCGAGGACCCGCGGCTGGACGCCGCCGAGGCCGCCCTCGAGCGTGGTGACCTGACCGCCGCCGAGGCCGCCTACCAGGCGATCGTCGACGTGGAGCCCGACCACCCCGTCGCCGGCCTGGCACTGCGCCAGGTGCAGCTGTTCCGCCGCGCCGACGAGGCCGGCCCCGACGCCCTCGCCCGCGCCGACGCCGCCCCGGACGACGTGACCGCGCAGACCCGCGCCGCCGACTTCCTGCTCGGCACCGGGGACGTCGAGGGGGCGTTCGACCGGCTCCTCGACGTCGTCCGGCGCACCAGCGGGGAGGACCGCGACCAGGCCCGCAAGCACCTGGTGGAGCTGTTCGGGGTCGTCGGCGACCAGGACCCGCGGGTCGGTCAGGCCCGCCGGGCGCTCACCCTCGCCCTCTACTAAGTTCTCTGGCCCTCCTGCAGGGTCCCGGCGCGAGCGTGCGAGCGGTGGGGGGCAGGAGGGTCCTCTCTCAGACGCCGACGTCGCAGGCGCTGGGCCCCTGGAAGAAGCCGTTGCGGAACAGGTCGACCAGCTGGAAGCCCGACAGCTGGGTCTCCGGCAGCACCGCGGGGTCGCGGCCGTACTCGAGCAGGAACTGCACGCTCTCGTCGAGGTCGCCGGGGGAGATGGTGGCTCCCAGCTCGCCGTCCCGGAACTCCGCCGAGAACCATCCGGTCAGGCACACCGCCGACCGGACGGCGTCGGCGTCGTCGCCGGAGAGCCCGAGCTGGTCGCGCGCGGCCTGCGCGTAGGGCAGGGACAGGGCCGTGACGACGGCGTAGTCGAAGAACTGCTCGTAGACCGGCCCGGCGAGGTCCCGCTGGTCGTAGGCGACCAGGTTGTCGTCCGGGCAGTAGACGAGGTCGCGCTCGTCGTCCGGGGCGCACGCCGGCGGGTCGCCCGCGAAGGGCTCCAGCGCCGGCGGGTCGAACGTCTCGCCGAAGACCTCGGAGAACGCGCGCGTCCAGAACTCCGGCAGGGCGGTGCCGGCGATCCGCTGGGCCTCGTCGAAGGAGGCGTTGCCCTGGCTGGCCTGGTCCTGGGGGTCGAGGAACCGGCCCTGCGTGTAGGGCCGCTGCGCGGTGAAGTTGTCGCGGCAGGCGGTCGGGCCGCTCTCGAAGCCCTCCTGGAACGCCGAGACCCGGTCGAAGAAGGACCCGTGCGCCGCGTCCACGGTGGCGCTGGTGCCCGGCGGGTCGCGGAGCAGCACGTAGCCGCGCAGCAGTTCGTCGAGCTCGGGCGCCCGGATCGTGGAGAACTCGGCCTCGCCGTCGGCGACCCACGAGGTCCACGCACCGGCGAAGCAGTCGGCCTGGGTCTCCACCGAGATGGAGAAGTCCGGGTAGCCGACCCGGGCCTGGACGGCGTGCCCGAACTCGTGGGCCATCACGAGCGCGGGGATGAACCGGCCGTACCCCTCGGCGAGCTCGGTGAGGAAGGTGCGGTCGTAGCTGATGGAGTCGGAGTTCGGCGCGTCCGGCGCGGAGCAGTAGAACGCGTTGCCCTCCACCTCGGCCACGTCCGTGCCGCAGCCGATGCCGTCGGGGAAGGCGCCGGGGTCGCCGGGGTCCACGCTGAAGTAGCCGCCCTCCAGCGGCTCGAAGGGCTGCCCGAAGACGTCGGGCATCTGGTCGGTCCAGAAGGTCTCGAGGTCGGCGAGCGCGTTCCGGGCGAGGACGTCGATCTCGTCGTCGGTGGCGCCCTCGACCACGACCTCGCCCGCGTCGACGTCCCCCGTCGGCGGCTGCAGGGAGATCGGCCGGCCCGCGACCACCACCGTGCACCCGGACAGCACGATCGTCACCAGCGTGGCCAGCAGGGCGACGGCGGCGCGACGGGACGGGACGGCAGGCATGTCCTGCGATCGTGCCACCGCCCCGCCGCGCCCGCGAAGGGACCTCGACCGGCGGGGGTCCCGCGCCCCGTGGGCGGACGCGTCGAGGAGCCGGCACGTCCCTGCTCGTGCCGGCTCCTCGACGTCTCGGGGCTCAGCCCTCGTGCACGAACCAGACGGTGCCCAGCGGGGGAGCCGACAGCGTGGCGGACCAGGGCTGCCCGTGCCACGGCTCCTCGACGGCCTCGATGCCGCCCATGTTGCCCACGCCCGAGCCCCCGTAGCCCTCGGCGTCGGAGTTGAGCACCTCGCGCCAGAACCCTGGACGGGGGAGCCCGATCCGGTACCCGTGGTGCGGCTGGCCCGCGAAGTTGGACACGCAGGCGAGCACCTGCCCGGTGTCACGGGCCTCGTCGCCGGCCGTCGCCGCACCGAACCGGAGGAAGGACAGCACGTTGCCGGAGGCGTCGTTGGCGTCGATCCACTGGAAACCGGCCGGGTCGACGTCCTGCGACCAGAGCGCCGGGGCCTCCTTGTACCGGGAGTTCAGGTCGGTGACCAGCGAGAGCACCCCCCGGTGGGCCGGGTCGTCGAGGTGCCACCAGTCGAGGGACCGGCTCTCGGCCCACTCCGCGTCCTGGCCGAACTCCGAGCCCATGAACAGCAGCTGCTTGCCGGGGTGGGCCCACATGTAGGCCAGGTAGGAGCGCAGGTTGGCCAGCTGCTGCCAGCGGTCGCCGGGCATCTTCCGCAGCAGGGAGCCCTTGCCGTAGACGACCTCGTCGTGGCTGATCGGCAGCACGTAGTTCTCGGAGTAGGCGTACATCATCGAGAACGTCAGCTGACCGTGGTGGTAGCTGCGGTGCACCGGCTCCTTGGAGATGTAGGTCAGCGAGTCGTGCATCCAGCCCATGTTCCACTTGAAGCCGAAGCCCAGGCCGCCGAGGTGGGTCGGCCGGGTGACGCCGGGCCAGGCGGTGGACTCCTCGGCGATCGTGACCACGCCGGGGACCTCGCGGTACACGGTCGCGTTCATCTCCTGCAGGAACGCCACCGCCTCGAGGTTCTCCCGGCCCCCGTACTGGTTGGGCACCCACTCGTCCCGGGAGTAGTCCAGGTACAGCATCGAGGCCACGGCGTCGACGCGGACGCCGTCGACGTGGAACTCCTTGCACCAGTACAGGGCGTTGGCGACGAGGAAGTTGCGCACCTCCGAGCGGCCGAAGTCGAAGACGTAGGTGCCCCAGTCCAGCTGCTCGCCCCGGCGGGGGTCGCCGTGCTCGTAGAGCGGCGTGCCGTCGAAGCGGGCCAGCGCCCAGTCGTCCTTGGGGAAGTGCGCCGGGACCCAGTCGACGATGACGCCGATGCCGGCCTGGTGGGCGCGGTCGATCAGGTAGCGGAGGTCGTCGGGGCTGCCGTAGCGGGAGGTGGGCGCGTAGTACGAGGTGACCTGGTAGCCCCACGACCCACCGAACGGGTGCTCCGCGACCGGCATGAACTCGATGTGGGTGAACCCGGCGGCCAGCACGTAGTCGATCAGCTCGTCGGCCAGCTCGCGGTAGGAGAGTCCCTGCCGCCAGGAGCCGACGTGCACCTCGTAGACGCTCATCGGCCGTTCGTGCCACCCGGCCGTGGCGCGCTCGGCCAGCCAGGCGTCGTCACCCCACTCGTAGGCCGACTCGGTGACGATGGACGCGTTCAGCGGGGGGACCTCGGTGGCGAAGGCCATCGGGTCGGACTTCTCCCGCCACTGCCCGTCGGCACCGAGCACGTGGTAGCGGTACCGGACACCGGCCGGGACGCCGGGGATGAAGATCTCCCACACGCCCGAGGAGCCCAGCGAGCGCATCGGGTGGAGGCGGGCCTCCCAGTAGTCGAAGTCGCCGGTGACCTTCACGCCGCGGGCGTTGGGGGCCCACACGGCGAAGGAGACGCCCTCGACGGTGCCGCGGGGGGTGTCGTAGCGGCGCACGTGGGCCCCGAGGACCTCCCACAGCCGTTCGTGCCGGCCCTCGCGGATCAGGTGCTGGTCGACCTCGCCGACGGTGGGCAGCCAGCGGTAGGGGTCGTCGATGGTGAAGGTGGTCGTCCCGCCGTCGCCGTCGCGGTAGGTGACGTCGATCCGGTAGTCACCGGGTTGCCGGGGGAGCTCCGCCTCGTAGACCCCGCCGCCGTGCAGCTGCCGGGCTTCGTAGCGGGAGCCGTCCTCGTCGACGACGGTGACCGACACCGCCTCCGGCCGCAGGCAGCGCACCACCCAGCCGGCGTCGGCCCGGTGCGCGCCCAGGATGCTGTGCGGCGCGTAGGACCAGCCCTCGACGACGGCCCGCAGCTCGTCACCGGTGACCTCGTGCACCGACCCGTGCCGCCCGACGCCGACCGACCCGCCGGCGGCCAGGGCGCCGGCCATCGCGGGGTCGTCGGTGGCCGCCTGCGCGCCGTCCGCGGTCGCGCCGTCCCCGCCCGAGCCGTCCCCGCCCGCGGTGGCGCCGTCGGCCACGAGGCCGGCGACGACGCTGCCGGCCGCCCCCGTGCCGTGCGGGATCCGGGTGTCGTGGTCGTCCGGGGCCTGCGGCGTGCTGGGCGTGGACGGATCGGGATCCGGTCGCTCGGGCTGCCCGGCCGGCGCCCCGCTCGGGCTGCCCGGCTCGGCGATCGGCGCCGGCGCCACCACCGGTGCCGCCGTGCCGCCCTGCGCGGCCACGGCCGCACCCTGGGCGCTCTTGGCGGCGGCCCCCGTGGCCGCGGCCTTGCGCGCCGTCTTCTTCGCCGGCGCCCCCTCGGCGGGAGCCGCGGCGGACTTCCCGGCCGTCTTCTTCGCGGCCGTCTTCTTCGCCGCCGGGGCCTTCTCGGCCGCCGGAGCCTTCTCGGCCGCCGGAGCCTTCTTGGCGGCCGCCCGCTTGCGGGCGGGGGCGGCGTTGACGATCGGCTCGGTCTCGGCGGCCTCGGCCTGCGCGGTCTTCTCCTCGACGGCGGCCTGCAGCTCCTCCTTGGTCGCCGGGGCACGCCCGCGGCTCGAGGAGGAGTCGGTGGTGGGTCGGGGACCGTCGGTCCCGGTCGGGGATGTCATCGCGTCGCCGTCCTCATCGTGCGGTGGGGTCAGGTGGGGTCGAGCCCGCGCCTCAGTCGGCGGCGGTGAGCCGGGACAGCGAGTGCAGCGGGATCATCAGCCAGTGCGGGCGGTTGCGCGCTTCGTAGACGCACTCGTAGACGGCCTTGTCCGCCTCGAAGGCCCGCAGGAGGGGGGAGTCCCCGCACGGGTCCAGCCCGCCGGCTGCGGAGTACCCCGCGCAGAACGCGTTGCGGTTGCGCACTGCCCACTCCTGGGCGCGGTATGCGCGCTGGGGGTCGTCGGGCTGCTCGACGAGCATGTGCCGCGCCGCGTAGTCGAAACTGCGCAGCATCCCGGCGACGTCGCGCATGGGGCTGTCGAGCTCGCGGCGGGCGGCCAGCGGGCGGGCGGGCTCACCCTCGAAGTCGAGCACGATCCACCCGGTCGCCGTGCGGAGCACCTGCCCCAGGTGCAGGTCGCCGTGCACCCGCTGGCGGACGACGGACTCGGTGCTGCCCGCGACGGCGGCGTACACGGCACGCAGCCCGTCCGCGTGCTCGGCCAGCTGCGGGACGACCGCGATCGCGGACTCCAGCCGGGCGGTCATCTGCTCGGCGAGCGTGGCGAACCACTCCGCATCGGCGGGCTCGGTGGGCAGCACCTGCGCCATGTCGGCGTGCACCGAGGCGGTCGCGGCGCCCAGCCGCTCGCTGTCGGCGGCGAAGTCCCCACCCACCTCGTCGGCGTGCAGGTCGCCCTCGGCGTAGAGGTCGCGGACGCTGGCGGTGGCCAGCCGCCACCCGTCGCTGGCGTTGGGCACGAACGTCTGCAGCATGGCCACCGTCGCCGGCTCCAGCGACGGGTCGGGGTCGTTGATCTCGATGTGCCCCAGCAGCGGCGCGATGTGCGGGTTCTGCGTCTTGCGCAGCGCGTCGTGCACCTCGACGTCGGGGTTGAGGCCGGGCTCCAGCCGGCGGAACAGCTTGAGGATCGCCTCCTGCCCGTAGACCAGGGAGGTGTTGCTCTGCTCGGTGGAGACGATGTCGCCGGGCACGCCCTCGGGGATGTAGGCCACCCCGGCCGGGTGGAAGTGCATCGGTCCCACGGTCGAGGCGTTGACCAGGTGCACCAGCCACGGCGTCGTGGCCTCCCTGTCGCGCAGGGCGTCGTAGGCGTATGTCTCCCGGCCCGAGGAGGGCACCGCGCCGATGAACGCGGAGCTCAGCTCGTCGATCGGGTGGTCGCGCCAGGACAGCGGCACCAGGTAGGTCTCGCGGTGCCCGTCGGTGTAGTCGATCCGCACCCGGTGCACCGAGAGCACCGGGTCGGACTGGTCGAGGAGGAAGCCCTCCTCGGTCACGTCGGCCCACTCGCGGCCCTTGCTCCCGAACCACCGCTGGTGCGGCATCCACTCGCGGAGCAGGTCGGTCAGCACGCTCATCGGGGTCCTCCGGTGCTCTGCGGGACGTCGTCGCCGGTCCGGGTGTCGCTGCCACCGGGGATCTCCTCGGCGGCACTGACGACACCGGCGGCGAGCAGGGACTCCGCGACGCTGCTCGCGGCCGTGCTCTCCCAGTCCTCGTTCTCCGTCGTCGGCTCGGTGCGCTTGGCCAGCTCGAACCAGTAGAAGCCGTGGCCGGCGAGGGTGAGCATGTAGGGCAGGACGCCGATCTGCGGGAACTCCACCCGGCCGGTGAGCTCGACCGGCGTGTAGCCCTCGAACCGGCGCAGGTCCAGCTCGACCGGCTGCGGGAACCGGGACAGGTTGTTCACGCACAGCACCACGTCGTCGCCGAACTCGCGGACGAAGGAGAGCACCGTCGGGTTGCGCGAGCCGACCTCCTCGAAGCCGCCGAGGCCGAACGTCGGGTGCTCCTTGCGGACCAGGATCATCCGCCGGATCCAGTGCAGCATCGAGGTGGTGTTGCGCAGCTGCGACTCGACGTTGGTCACCTGGTAGCCGTAGACCGGGTCCGCGTTCAGCGGCAGGTACATCCGCTGCGGGTCGGCGGTGGAGAAGCCGCCGTTGCGGTCCGGCGTCCACTGCATGGGCGTCCGGACGCCGTCCCGGTCACCGAGCCAGATGTTGTCGCCCATGGCGATCTCGTCGCCGTAGTAGAGGACCGGCGAGCCGGGCAGCGACAGCAGCAGCGCGTTGAACAGCTCGAGGGTGTTCGTGTCGTTGTCCAGCAGGGGGGCCAGCCGGCGGCGGATGCCGATGTTGGCCTTCATGCGGGGGTCCTTGGCGTACTCCCCCCACATGTAGTCGCGCTCCTCGTCGGTGACCATCTCGAGGGTCAGCTCGTCGTGGTTGCGCAGGAAGATGCCCCACTGGCAGTTGTCGGGGATGGCCGGCGTCTGGGCCATGATCTCCGAGATCGGGAACCGCTGCTCCCGGCGGACCGCCATGAACAGGCGCGGCATGACCGGGAAGTGGAAGGCCATCTGGCACTCGTCGCCGTTCTCGCCGAAGTACTCGACGACGTCGGCCGGCCACTGGTTGGCCTCGCAGAGCAGCACCTTGTCCGGGTAGTCGGCGTCGACCACCTTGCGGACGTGCTTGAGGAACTCGTGGGTCCGCGGGAGGTTCTCGCCGTTGGTCCCCTCCTCCTCGAACAGGTAGGGGACGGCGTCGAGCCGGAAGCCGTCCACGCCGAGGTCCAGCCAGAAGCGGAGGGCGTCGATGATCGCCTCCTGCACCCGGACGTTCTCGAAGTTGAGGTCGGGCTGGTGGGAGAAGAAGCGGTGCCAGAAGTACTGCTTGCGCACCGGGTCGAACGTCCAGTTGGAGCTCTCCGTGTCGACGAAGATGATCCGCGCGTCCGCGTAACGGGTGTTGTCGTCGCTCCACACGTAGAAGTCGCCGTAGGGCCCGTCGGGGTCGTTCCGGCTGGCCTGGAACCAGGGGTGCTGGTCCGAGGTGTGGTTCATGACGAAGTCGATGATCACGCGCATCCCGCGCGAGTGGGCCGCGTTCAGGAACTCGCGGAAGTCCTCGATGTCACCGAACTCGGGCAGGACGGCGGTGTAGTCGGCCACGTCGTAGCCGCCGTCGCGCAGCGGTGAGGCGAAGAACGGCGGCAGCCAGAGGCAGTCGACGCCCAACCACTGCAGGTAGTCCAGCTTGTCGATCATGCCGCGGAGGTCGCCCACGCCGTCGGCGTTGCTGTCGGCGAAGCCGCGGACGAGCACCTCGTAGAAGACGGCGCGCTTGTACCACTCCGGGTCGGTGCCCGGCGGTGGCAGGGCGGACGCGGGGGACGACTCGGATCGGCCGGTGGGGAGGCCAGGAACGGGAACGGTCATCGGGGGGGAAGGACCTCTATCGGTTGAAGGACCCCGTCTTCCCCACCCGTCGCAGGCTCAGGGCGGGACCCGGGACGGGGCCGGGGACAGGTTCTCAAGACAGTGCGGGGGGGACCTGCACCGGCCGGGGGTGGGTGATGGAGAAGACGTGGGCCGGTTCCCGGTAGGGGTCGAGCTCGACGTAGTTGTACTGGCCCCAGTCGTAGCTGGCGCCGCTGAGCTCGTCGGTCACGGTGAAGCGCTCGTACCAGTCCAGGCCCAGGGCGGCGAGGTCCAGCGCCGTCGTCCCGATCTGGGTGTTGTGGCTGGAGAGGTTCACCACGACGAGCACGGCGTCCTGCGACGCGGGGTCGGTCTTGGAGAAGCAGATCAGGTGGGGGTTGTCCACCGCGTGGAACCGCAGCGTGCGCAGCTGCTGCAGGGCCGGGTGGGCCCGCCGGATCTCGTTGAGCCGGCGCAGGTAGGGCGCGAGGCTGCGCCCGGCGGCCTCCGCTCCGGCCCAGTCCCGCGGCCGCAGCGAGTACTTCTCGCTCTCGTGGTACTCCTCGCTGCCCGGCCGGACCGCGACGTGCTCGAAGAGCTCGAAGCCGGCGTAGACACCCCAGGTCGGGCTCATCATGGCCGCCAGGACGGCGCGGATCTTGAACATCGGCGGGCCACCGAACTGCAGCGACTCGTGCAGGATGTCCGGGGTGTTCACGAAGAAGTTGGGCCGCATGTAGTGCGCGTTGGACGCGAGCTCGCGGCCGTAGTCCTCGAGCTCGCCGCGCTCGGTCCGCCAGGTGAAGTACGTGTAGGACTGCGTGAACCCGATCCGGGCGAGCTGGTGCATCATCGCGGGCCGCGTGAACGCCTCGGCCAGGAAGAGCACGTCGGGATCGGTCTTCTTGACCTCCCAGATCAGCCAGTGCCAGAAGTTCAGCGGCTTGGTGTGCGGGTTGTCGACGCGGAAGATCCGCACCCCGGCGTCCATCCAGACCCGGATCACCCGCAGGCACTCGGCGTAGATGCCCTCGGGGTCGTTGTCGAAGTTGATCGGGTAGATGTCCTGGTACTTCTTCGGCGGGTTCTCCGCGTAGGCGATCGTGCCGTCGGGCTTGGTGGTGAACCACTCCGGGTGGGCCTCGACCCACGGGTGGTCCGGCGCGGCCTGGAGCGCGAAGTCCAGGGCCACCTCCATGCCGAGCTCCCGCGTGCGGGCGACGAAGGCCCGGAAGTCCTCCATCGTGCCCAGCGCCGGGTGGACGGCGTCGTGGCCGCCCTCCGCGCTGCCGATGGCCCAGGGCGAGCCGACGTCGTCCGGACCGATGTCGTACGGGTTGCCGCCGGGGAACTGCGCGGTGTTCGGGCCCTTGCGGTTGACCGTGCCGATCGGGTGGATCGGCGGGAGGTACACGACGTCGAACCCCATCTCCGCCACGCCCGGCAGCCGCTCGGCGGCGGTGGCGAACGTGCCGTGGGTGGGGGTGCCGTCGACGACCGGGGCCTCCGAGCGCGGGAAGAACTCGTACCAGGAGCCGAACAGGGCCTCCGTGCGGTCGACCCACACCTCGTACTCCGGGCCCTGGGTGACCAGTTCGCGGACGGGGTGCTCGTGCAGGTACTCCTGCAGCGCCGGCGCCAGCGCGGGGGCGACCCGGGCGGTCAGCTCGAGGGAGGTGTCGCGGAGCGCGGCCGCGGCGTCGGTCAGCCGGCTGCGCGGCTCACCGTCGGCCTCGGCGGCCACCCGGTCGAGCAGCCGGGCCCCCTCCTCCAGGTCGTTGGCGAGGTCCTCGGGGCCCTGGCCGGCCGCGATCTTCACCTCCACCGCGTGGTGCCAGGTGGCCAACGGGTCGCTCCACGCCTCGACCCGGAAGGTCCAGCGCCCCTCGCGGTCGGGCACCACGGTGGTCAGCCAGCGGTCGGGCTCCTGGCCGAACCGGGCCATGCGGTTCAGCGGCGCCCGGGTGCCGTCGGGTGCGGTCCAGACGACGTCGGCCGCGACGGCGTCGTGGCCCTCGCGGAAGACGGTCGCGGTGACCGGCAGGTGCTCACCGACCACGGCGCGGGCGGAGAAGGACCCGCAGGAGACGACGGGGGCGACATCGGTGATGCCGAGACGGAGGTCAGCGCGGGCAGTCATCCCGACCACGCTAAGAGGACCCCCTCGCCCCCCGCCACTCGCAGGTTCGCGGCGGGCCCCCGCGAGAGGGCCGACCGGCGGGACGGGCGGGTGGCTGGGGCGCCTGGAGGCCATGAGGCATCCTGCCGCGCCTCGCCCGGCGCCGCCCTGGCGGCGGTCGGAGACCTCGTTAGTCTCTGGCGGTGCGCGCTCTCCGCAGGTTCACCGTCCGGGCATCGCTCCCCGAGGAGCTGATGCCGCTGTCCCAGCTGGTGACGAACCTGCGCTGGTCATGGCACCCCGAGACCCGCGACCTCTTCGAGGCCCTCGACCCGCAGCTGTGGCAGACCTGCAACGGGGACCCGGTGAAGGTGCTCGGTGAGGTGTCGGCCGAGCGGCTGGCGACCCTCGCCAGGGACCGCCGCTTCCTGCGCCGGCTCACCGACGTCGTCGACGACCTCGAGGACTACCTGTCCGCGCCGCACTGGTACCAGTCGCTGGGGTCCGACGCGCCCCAGACCATCGCGTACTTCTCCGCCGAGTTCGGCATCACCGAGGTGCTGCCGCAGTACTCCGGTGGCCTGGGCATCCTGGCCGGTGACCACCTCAAGGCCGCCTCCGACCTCGGCGTCCCCCTGATCGGGGTCGGCCTGCTGTACCGGGCCGGCTACTTCGAGCAGGGGCTGTCGGCCGACGGCTGGCAGCTGGAGCACTACCCGTCCCTGGACCCGCACGGCCTCCCGGTCAAGCTGCTGCGCCAGTCCGACGGTTCGGCCGTCGTGATCACCGTGCCGCTGCCGGAGGGGCGCACGCTGCACGCCCACGTGTGGCGGGTGCAGGTGGGCCGGGTCTCCCTGCTGCTGCTCGACAGCGACATCGAGGAGAACGCCCCGGCCGAGCGGCTGGTCACCGACCGCCTGTACGGCGGCGACGAGGACCACCGGTTGCGCCAGGAGATGCTGCTGGGCATCGGCGGTGTCCGGGCCCTGCGCGCCTACTGCGGGCTGACCGGCACCCCGCAGCCGGAGGTCTTCCACGCCAACGAGGGCCACGCGGGCTTCCAGGGCGTGGAGCGGATCCGCGAGCTCACCGAGTCCCACGGGCTGTCCTTCGCCGAGGCGCTGCAGGCGGTCCGCGCCGGCACGGTGTTCACGACCCACACGCCCGTCCCGGCGGGGATCGACCGCTTCCCCCGCGCCCTCATCGAGCGGTACTTCGCCGGTTTCGGCGTCCCGATGGACCAGCTCATCCCGCTGGGCGCCGAGGAGGACCCGGCGAAGTTCAACATGGCCCACATGGGGCTGCGGCTGGGGCAGCGGGCCAACGGGGTCAGCCAGCTGCACGGCCACGTCAGCCGGCACATGTTCAACTACCTGTGGCCCGGCTTCGACGAGGGTGACGTGCCCATCGGGTCGATCACCAACGGCGTGCACGCCCCGACCTGGACCGCGCGGGAACTCGTCGAGCTCGGCACCCAGGCCAGCAGCCAGGGCGACCCCGTCGAGGTCGAGGGCGACGTGCACTTCGACGGCGTGGACCGGATCCCCGCCTCGGACCTGTGGAGCACGCGGCGGCTGTTGCGCGGCCGGCTGGTCGACGAGGTGCGCCGCCGGCTGCGGGAGACCGCGCTGTCGCGGGGCGCGGCCGAGTCGGAGGTGGGCTGGACCGACGGCGCCTTCGACCCCGACGTCCTCACGATCGGCTTCGCCCGCCGGGTGCCCTCCTACAAGCGGCTGACCCTCATGCTGCGCGACCCGGAGCGGCTCAAGGCGCTGCTGCTGGACCCGCAGCGGCCGATCCAGCTGATCATCGCGGGCAAGAGCCACCCGGCCGACGACGGCGGCAAGCAGCTGATCCAGCAGATGGTGAAGTTCGCCGACGACCCCGAGGTGCGGCACCGGATCGCGTTCCTGCCCGGCTACGACATCGGGATGGCCCGCTACCTGTACTGGGGCTGCGACGTCTGGCTCAACAACCCGCTGCGGCCGCTGGAGGCCTGTGGCACGTCGGGCATGAAGGCGGCGCTCAACGGCGGGCTGAACCTCTCCATCCGCGACGGCTGGTGGGACGAGTGGTTCGACGGCCAGAACGGCTGGGCCATCCCCACCGCCGACGGGGTGACCGACCACGACCGCCGGGACGAGATCGAGGCCCGGGCCATCTACGAGCTCCTGGGCAACCAGGTGCTGCCGCGCTTCTACGAGACCGACCGCGACGGCATCCCCACGCGCTGGGTGGAGATGGTGCGGCACACCCTGCGCGAGACCGGGCCGAAGGTGCTGGCCACCCGCATGGTCCGGGACTACGTGCAGCAGCTGTACGTGCCGGCGGCCGGCTCCGCGCGGTCGATGGCCGAGGGCGGCTACGGCCCGGCGCGCCAGGAGGCCGGCTGGCGGTCGCACCTGCTCGACCACTGGAACGCCGTCCGGGTCGCCCACGTCGAGGCCACCGGGGCCGGCGACACCCCGGAGATCGGGTCCACCCTGGCGCTGCGCGCCGAGGTCGAACTGCCCGGCCTCGCGCCGTCCGACGTCCAGGTCCAGGCCGCCTACGGCCGCGTCGACGACGCCGACGGGCTGCACGAGGTGACCACGCTGCCCATGGCGCACGAGCACACCGACGGCTCCCGGCACTGGTTCAGCGCAACGGTGCCGCTGGAGCGCACCGGCGCGTTCGGCTACACGGTGCGGGTCCTCCCGAACTCCGCACACCTGGCCGACCCGGCCGAGCTCGGCGTGGTCGCCACGGCCTGACTGAGGAACCCTTCCCCGGGCCCCTGGAGGGTGGCCGTTCCAGCGCAGCCCGAGACCCCGAGGCTCATCTGTCACGCGGGTCGCAGCCGTCCCGGCGGCGGGGCTGCCGATCGGCGTGGCGGTGTTGCCGGTCCACCCACACCCGCTTGACGTCATTAGGCTGGACACATGCCCGACCGCTGTGAAGTACTGCCAGGAGACTCCGTCGTCGCTCGACGGGGAGGCGGTCTCCTGTGGGTGGACGCCCCGGGATCGCCGGCCCTGGTGGCCGCACTCCACGCCTGCCTCGGGGTCTCCGGCCCCGGCGCCGAGCGGGTCCTCGGTGCGGTCGCCGGTCAGGTCGCCGCGCTCGGCGGTGGTTCCGCGTCCTTCGCCCTGGTGCTCGTCGACAGCGCCGGCGGCACCGGCACCGGCACGGCGCTGTGGTCGGGCAAGGGCCAGCCCGCCGTCGACGGCGTCCCCGTCTCGGGCTCGTCCTTCGACCACTGCACGCTGGCCAGCGGCTTCCAGCTCGGCCAGACCCTCTACGTGGGCCCGGGTCAGCCGGTGCCCTCCATGCCCCCGGGGGTGGCCTACGACCTCGTCGAGGGCACCGTGCCCGGGTCCGGGGCGATGCTGCAGCTCGCGGCCGTGGCGCACGTCTCCTCGGCGGCCGCCCCGCAGGCCGGTCCCGCACCCTCGTCGTTCACCGCGGGGTCCGACGCGGGCTTCGGCTCCGCCGGGTCCTCCGGCTACGGGGCCACCGCTGCCCCGGCGGCCCAGGACCCCGACGAGGGGGAGTCGACCGCCTTCTGGAAGCCCGAGCCGCCGGCCGCTCCGATCCTGCGCTTCGACGACGGCCTGGTCGTGACCGTGGACGAGGACCTGGTGCTCGGCCGGCGTCCCGACAACCACGAGATGGTCAGCAACGGCACCGCCCGGCCGGTCCCGATCGCCGACACCCAGAACGTGCTCTCCTCCGCGCACGCCGCGATCCAGCGCAGCGGCCGGGAGGTGTCGCTGATCGACCTCGGCTCGCTCAACGGCACCCACGTCGCCGGTCCCGAGGCCACCGAGTGGACCCAGCTCGAGCCCGGCGTGGCGCACCCGCTCTCCGACGGCGACCGGCTGCTGCTCGGCTGGACCGTCATCACCTTCGAGCAGACGACCGACTAGGAGCGGACCCCGTCCTCCCACCCTCCGCACGCTCGGGGCGGGACCCGGGACGGGGCCTCAGGGACGCCGGAGCACGCGGAGCAGCCAGACGCAGCGGGGCGGCATCTCCAACGGGCCGGGCGCGACGACCGCCGGCCGCGGCGGCGCACCGGTCGGGTACTCGGTGGAGACGACGAACTCGTAGCCGTCCGCCCACGGCGGGCCGGGCAGGTGCACGGTGACCGGTGCCGGGCCCGCGTGGAACTGCACCAGGTAGGAGTCGTCCTGCACCGGCCGTCCGCGCTCGTCGCGGTGCCGGATGCCGCGCCCGTCGAGGTACATGCCGATCGTCTGCAGCCCCGTGTCGAACCAGTCCGTGGTGCCGAGCTGGTGGCCGGCGGGGTGGAACCAGGCGAGGTCCCGGGTGCCGCCGGTGCCGGGGATCTCGTGGCCCTCGAAGAAGGCCTCCTGGCGCAGCACCGGCGAGGCCCGGCGCAGCCCGAGCACGCGGGCGACGAAGGCCAGCAGCTCGGCGTCGACGGCGCCCCAGTCCACCCAGGAGATCTCGTTGTCCTGGCAGTAGGCGTTGTTGTTGCCGCCCTGGGTGCGGCCCAGCTCGTCACCGGCGGTGAGCATCGGCACGCCGGTGGACAGCAGCAGGGTGGCGAGGTGGTTGCGGACCTGCCGGGCCCGGAGCTCCCGCACCGCCGGGTCGTCGGTGGGCCCCTCGACGCCGCAGTTCCAGTTCCGGTTGTGGCTCTCGCCGTCCCGGTTGTCCTCGCCGTTGGCCTCGTTGCGCTTGCGCTCGTAGGTGACCAGGTCGGCGAGGGTGAACCCGTCGTGGGCCGTGATGAAGTTGATGCTGGCGAACGGACGCCGGCCGTCGGAGCGGTACAGGTCCGACGACCCGGTCAGCCGGTAGGCCAGGTCCCGGACGCCGACGTGCGCACCGGACCAGACGTCGCGGACGGTGTCGCGGTACTTGCCGTTCCACTCCGTCCACAGCGGCGGGAAGTTGCCCACCTGGTAGCCGCCCTCGCCGACGTCCCAGGGCTCGGCGATCAGCTTCACCTGGCTGACCACCGGGTCCTGGTGCACGACGTCGAAGAAGGCCGACAGCCGGTCCACGTCGTGCATCGAGCGGGCCAGGGCGGCGGCCAGGTCGAACCGGAAGCCGTCGACGTGCATCTCGGTGACCCAGTAGCGCAGTGAGTCCATGAGCAGCGCCAGCACCGGGGGACGGCGGACGTCGAGGGTGTTCCCGCAGCCGGTGTAGTCGGTGTAGCGGGAGGGGTCCGCCCCGTCGAGCCGGTAGTAGCCGCCGTTGTCGATGCCCTTGAACGACAGCGTCGGGCCGGTGTGGTCGCCCTCGGCGGTGTGGTTGTAGACCACGTCGAGGATGACCTCGATGCCCGCCGCGTGCAGCGCCTTGACCATCGCCTTGAACTCGGTGACCTGCTGGCCACCGGACCCCGCGGAGCTGTAGGCGGCGTGCGGCGCGAAGTAGCCGAGGGTGTTGTAGCCCCAGTAGTTGGTCAGCCCGCGGCGCAGCAGGTGCGGTTCGCTGACGAAGTGGTGCACCGGCAGCAGCTCCACCGCGGTCACCCCGAGCGCCTGCAGGTGCGCGACGAACGCCGGGTGCGCCAGGCCGGCGTAGGTGCCGCGCAGCGCCGGCGGGACGTCGGGGTGGCCCATCGTGGCGCCCTTGGCGTGCACCTCGTAGATGACCGTGTCCGACCAGGCGGTGCCCGGGCGCCGGTCGCCGTCCCACGGGAAGGAGTCGCGGACGACCACTGCGCGGGGGACGAAGGGTGCCGAGTCCCGGCCGTCGGGCACCGGGGCGTCCACGGCCGAGCCGGCATAGCCGAACAACGCCGGCCCGAGGGTCAGCTCGCCGTCGACGGCCCGGGCGTAGGGGTCCAGCAACAGCTTGGCCGGGTTGTACCGGAGGCCCGAGGCGGGGTCGTAGCCGCCGTGCACCCGGTAGCCGTAGCGCTGGCCGGGGCCGATCCCCGGCAGCCGCCCGTGCCACACCTGGTGGGTGGTCTCCTGCAGCCGGTGGCGGTGCTCGGTGCCGTCCCGGTCGAACAGGCACAGGTCGACCGCCTGCGCGCCGGCCGACCAGAGGGCGAAGTTCGTGCTGTTGCCGTCCCACGCCGCGCCCAGGGGCGCGGGGGAGCCGGGCCAGACCTCGATGTCGTCCGGGCTGCTGGGCACGAGGGTGATCCTGCCAACACCCGGCCGGTCGGGGCGGCAGGGTGGTGCCGCCGGGCGGGTTGGTTGGATGGGCACGTGCCGAACGAGCCGGTCGTCGAGATGCGCGGCGTGGACGTCGTCCGCGGGGACACCCACCTGCTGCGCGGCGTCGACTGGACCGTCGCGCCCGAGCAGCGCTGGGTGGTCCTCGGACCCAACGGAGCGGGGAAGACGACGTTGCTGCAACTGGCGGCGGCGCACCTGCACCCGACGCGGGGCACCGTGCGGCTGCTGGGGGAGACCCTCGGCGCCGTCGACGTCTTCGAGCTGCGCCCGCGGATCGGGCTCACCAGCGCCGCTCTCGCCCAGCGCATCCAGCCCGCCGAGCGCACCGGGGACGTCGTCCTCTCCGCGGGGTACGCGGTCGTCGGCCGCGGGCGGGAGCGCTACGACGTCCACGACCTCACCCGTGCGGCCACGCTCATGAAGCAGTGGGGTGTGGCACCGATGGCGCACCGCTCCTTCGGCACGCTCAGCGAGGGTGAGCGCAAGCGGGTGCAGATCGCCCGGGCGCTCATGCCCGACCCCGAGCTGCTGCTGCTCGACGAGCCGGGCGCGGGCCTGGACCTGGGTGGCCGGGAGGACCTGGTCAGCCGGCTGGCCGACCTGGCGCACCACCGCTACGCGCCGGCCCAGGTGCTGGTCACCCACCACGTGGAGGAGATCCCGCCCGGCTACGGCCACGCACTGCTGCTGCGCGGCGGCGAGGTGGTGGCCGCCGGGCCGATGGAGCAGGTGCTGACCGCCGAGACGCTGTCGGAGACGTTCGGGCTGGCACTGCAGGTGGAGCGGGCCGACGGCCGCTGGACGGCCCGCCGGTAGCCGGTCCGCCCTCCACGGGCTCGGGGCGGGGCCCGGGAGGTGGGCCGTTAGGGTGCCCGCGACGACGTCGTCCACCCGCAGGAGGCCCCCATGGCAGCGCCGGAGTTCGTGACCCTGCAGGTGGCCGACGGCGTGGGGACCATCCGTCTGGACCGGCCCAAGATGAACGCGATCGACGAGCAGCTGCACCGGGAGGTCCGCGCCGCGGCGCTGGAGGCCGGCGAGCGCTCCGACGTCCGCGCGGTGGTGCTCTACGGCGGGGAGCGGGTGTTCGCCGCCGGCGCCGACATCAAGGCCATGTCGCAGCTGGACGGCTCGAGCATGGTCGCCTGGGGGCGGGAGCTCACCGACTCGTTCACCGCGGTCCAGCGGGTGCCCAAGCCGGTGATCGCCGCCATCACCGGCTACGCGCTCGGCGGCGGGTACGAGCTGGCCCTGTGCGCCGACTTCCGCGTCATGGGGGCCGGCGCGAAGATCGGCCAGCCCGAGATCCTGCTGGGTGTCATCCCCGGCGCAGGGGGCACCCAGCGGCTGGCCCGCCTGGTCGGCCCGGCCAAGGCCAAGGACCTCGTGTTCACCGGCCGGCACGTCGGCGCCGAGGAGGCGCTGGAGCTCGGGCTGGCCGACGCCGTCGTCCCGGACGACGAGGTGTACCCGACGGCGGTGGCCATGGCCCGCAAGTTCGCGGCCGGCCCGCCGCTCGCGCTGGCTGCCGCCAAGCGGGCCGTCGACGAGGGCCTGGACGTGCCGCTGCACGAGGGGCTGGCGCTGGAGAGCCGGCTGTTCGCGGAGCTGTTCGACACCGAGGACCAGAAGGCCGGCATGCGCTCCTTCCTCGAGAGCGGCCCGGGCAAGGCGACCTTCACCGGTCGCTGACCCACCGGCGGGCGCTGTTCACCGGATCGACACCCGGCGGCGGGACCGGGGACCCGGCGCGAGACCCCACCGTCTGTCACCATCCCGGCAGCCCCCGCCGCGCCCACTCGGACGGGCGACGCGGACACCACTGGAGGAGAACCGTGCAGCGCACCACCCTGGGCAGACGCCCCACCCTGCGGACGGCGGCGGTGCTGGCCACCGCGACCCTGACCCTCGCCGCCTGCGGGGGCGGGGACGACGGCGGCTCCGGGGGCGGCGGCTCCGACAGCGACGCGGCGAGCGCGACCTCGCTGTCCGACTTCGGTGACCTCGACGCGCTGGTCGCGGCGGCGGAGGCCGAGGGCACGCTGAACGTCATCGCCCTGCCGCCGGACTGGGCCAACTACGGCGAGATGATCTCCACCTTCGAGGAGAAGTACGACATCCAGGTCGAGAGCGCCCTGCCCGACGGCTCCAGCCAGGACGAGCTGAACGCGGTGACCAGCCAGCGCGGCCAGGACCGCGCCCCCGACGTGCTCGACCTCGGCACCGCCTTCGCCCGGCAGGCCCAGGCCCAGGACCTGCTCGCGCCCTACCAGGTGCAGACCTGGGACGAGATCCCCGAGGGCCAGAAGGACCCGGAGGGCCACTGGTACAACGACTACGGCGGCTACATCTCCATCGGCTGCAACGCCACGGTCATCGCCGAGTGCCCCACGACCTTCGCCGACCTGCTCGACCCGCAGTACGCCGGACAGGTCGCGCTCAACGGCAACCCGACCCAGGCCGCGGCGGCCTTCTCCGGGGTGTGGGCGGCGTCCCTGGCCAACGGCGGCAGCCTGGACGACATCGGCCCGGGCATCGACTTCTTCAAGCAGGTCAAGGACGTCGGCAACTTCAACCCGGTCGAGATCACCCCGGCGACCATCCAGAGCGGGGAGACCCCGCTGGCCCTCGACTGGGACTACCTCAACGCCGGCCTCACCGACACCCTCGCCGACCAGGGCGTGGAGTGGCAGGTCGCCGTCCCGACCGACGGGCTCTTCGGCGGCTACTACAGCCAGGCGATCAGCAAGTTCGCCCCGCACCCCGCCGCGGCCCGCCTGTGGCAGGAGTTCCTCTACAGCGACGAGGGCCAGAACATCTGGCTCGGCGGCGGCGCCCGGCCGGTGCGGCTGCCGGCGATGGAGCAGGCCGGGACGGCGGACGCCGAGCTGCTCAGCGCCCTGCCCCCGGTGGAGGGCACCGCCGACTTCCCGTCCCAGGAGCAGGAGACCGCCGCGCAGCAGGTGGTGGCCGAGCGCTGGAACGCGGAGATCTCGGGCTGAGCACGTCCACGACCCAGACGGCCCCGCCCCGGGCCGGCGACCCAGCGGTCGCCGGCCCGGGGCGGTCGTCGCGGCGCCGCCGGGGACGGGCCGGGCTGCTCGTCGCCCTGGGCGCGCTGCCGTTCCTGCTCTACGTCGCGGTGTTCCTGCTGCTGCCCATCGCGGTGGTCGCGGTGGAGGCCTTCCGCGCCACCGACCCGGTCACCTTCGAGGAGAGCTGGTCGACCGACAGCATCACCACCATCACCGAGGGTGCCTACCGGCGCGCCTACGTGGGCAGCCTGCAGCTCTCCGCGCTCACCGCGGTGCTCGGCGCCGCCCTCGGGCTGACGCTGGCGGTGGCCGTCCTGCGGTCACGCCGGGGCCGGCTGCTGCGCCGGCTGGTGCTGACCGCCTCGGGTGTGCTCGCCAACTTCGGCGGCGTCCCCCTGGCCTTCGCCTTCATCGCCACGATCGGCAACGCCGGCGTGGTGACCGCGCTGCTCACCGACACCCTCGGGCTGGCCGGCTTCTCGCTGTACTCGATGACCGGCCTGGCGCTGGTCTACCTGTACTTCCTCGTGCCCCTGATGGTGCTCACGATCACCCCGGCGCTCGAGGCGCTGCGGCCGCAGTGGCGGGAGGCCGCGGACAACCTCGGCGCCACCGGCTGGCAGTACTGGCGGTACGTGGGCGGGCCGGTGCTGGCCCCGCCGGTCATCGGCGCCACCATGCTGCTGTTCGCGTCGGCGTTCGCGGCCTACGCCACCGCCCGGGCGCTGGTGGGCAGCAGCATCCCGCTGGTGACCCTGCAGATCGCCGACGCGCTGTCGAGCAACGTCGTCGTCGGCGCGGAGAACCTGGGCAAGGCGCTCGCCCTGGGCATGGTCGTGCTCATCGGCCTGGTCATGGTCTTCTACGCCTGGGTGCAGCGGCGCACGCAGCGGTGGCTGTCGTGACGGCGCTGGCCACGGGGGGTGTCGCGGGTGCCGGGAGTGTCGCCCCGGAGGCGCCGGTCCGCGCCGGCCGGCGGGGCGGCGGCGCCTGGCGCTGGGTGGTCCTGGCGCTGTTCGGGCTGTACTTCCTGGTGCCCATCGCCGCCTCGGTGTGGTTCACCGTCCGGGACCGCGGCGCGGGCGGGCTGACCGCCGAGCACTACACCGGCATCCCGGGTGCCGAGGGCTTCGCCGAGACCTTCGGCCGGTCGCTGACGCTCGCGGCGCTGACCGTGCTGATCTCGCTGGTCCTGATGGTGCCGACCGTCGTCCTGGTGGAGCTGCGCCTTCCGCGCCTGCGGACGACGGTGGAGCTGCTCACCCTCCTGCCGCTGGTGCTGCCGCCGATCGCCCTCGTGGTCGGCGTCCGCAGCGTGCTGGCCTGGGCGCCGGACTACTTCTTCGGCACCCCGCTGGCCGAGGTGTTCTTCGCGCTCCAGCGGCCGTCGCTGCCCTGGATCCTGGTCTTCGTCTACGTCGTCCTCGCGCTGCCGTTCGTCTACCGCGCCCTGGACGCCGGCCTGCGCGGCACCGACCTGCGGACGCTCACCGAGGCCGCCCGCAACCTCGGCGCCTCCTGGCCGCGGGTCCTCGTCTCGGTCGTGCTGCCGGTGCTCCGCACGTCGGTGCTCAACGCCGCGTTCCTGACCCTCGCCCTCGTCCTCGGGGAGTTCACCATCGCCCAGATCCTGGGCTTCCGGACGTTCCCCACCTGGATCCTGGAGATCTCCGGGTCCCAGCCCCAGCTGTCGGTGGCGGTCTCGGTGCTCTCCCTCGGGATGACCTGGGTCCTGCTGCTGCTGATCTCCGCGCTCGACCGCCGGCGTGCGGGGAAGGAGTCCGCATGACCACGGCCCCTCCGGGGACGGCCCGGGTCGCGGCCGCGCCGGCCGACCTGCGCGAGCGCCCCGGCGTCGGCGTCCGGCTCGAGGGACTCACCCGCCGCTACGGGTCGGTCCTGGCCCTCGACGGGCTGGACCTCGAGGTGGCCGGTGGCGAGTTCCTCGCCCTCCTCGGGCCCTCGGGCTGCGGCAAGACGACCGCGCTGCGCGCGATCGCCGGCTTCGAGCAGCCCGATGCCGGCCGGGTGCTGCTCGACGGCCGGGACATCACCGGCGTCCCGGCCAGCAAGCGGGACATGGGCATGGTGTTCCAGGCCTACAGCCTGTTCCCCAACCTGACCGTCGCCGAGAACGTCGCCTTCGGCCTGCGGGTCCGGCGGCGCGGCAAGGGCGAGCAGACCCGGCGGGCCGCCGAGCTGCTGGAGCTCGTCGGCCTCGCCGACCGGGGCGGCCGCTACCCCCACCAGCTCTCGGGCGGCCAGCAGCAGCGGGTCGCGCTGGCCCGGGCGCTGGCCGTCGCGCCGCAGGTGCTCCTGCTCGACGAGCCGCTGTCGGCGCTGGACGCCCAGGTGCGGGTGCAGCTCCGGGAGGAGATCCGCCGCATCCAGCTCGAGCTCGGCATCACCACGGTGTTCGTCACCCACGACCAGGCCGAGGCGCTGTCGGTGGCCGACCGGGTGGGGGTGCTGCGCGAGGGCCGGCTCGAGCAGGTGGCCTCGCCCGACGAGCTGTACCAGCGGCCGGCGACGGCGTTCGTCGCCGAGTTCGTCGGCACGATGAACCGGGTGCCGGCGGTGCCGGCCGACGGGGGGGTCGAGCTGCTCGGCGTCCGCCGGCCGGTGGCCGGACCGGTCCCCGGCGCCGGTCCCGTCGTGGCCCTGGTCCGGCCGGAGTCGCTCACCGTCGTCGCCGACCCCGCCGGCGCCGGACGGGTGGTGACCCGCACGTTCTCCGGTGCCTCGACCCGGCTGGCGGTCGCCCTGCCCGACGGCGTGGAGGTCGCGGTCGACGTCGGGAGCGCGGAGAGCGCCGACCTGGTCCCCGGGACGGCGGTCACCGTGGTGCCCGCCGATCGACCGGTGCTGGTGGCCCCGGCCGGACCGGCGCAGTAGCGGCCCGGACGCCGTCCGACGGTGGTGACCGGGGTCACCGGGCCTCCGGGGGGCGGCCCCGTTACCCGGCGGTAACCTCCACTATCGGAGCAGGCAGGCGGCTGCCCGCAACCTGACACCCCAGCGCGGAGGTAGGTCTGACGATGAACATCGTCGTTCTGGTCAAGCAGGTCCCCGACTCCGGGAGCGAGCGCAGCCTGGACCCGGCGGACAACACCGTCGCCCGGGGGAGTGCGGACAACGTCGTCAACGAGATCGACGAGTACGCCATCGAGGAGGCGCTGACCCTCAAGGAGGCGCACGGCGGCGAGGTCACCGTGCTGACGGTGGGCCCGGACTCGGCGGCCGACGCGATCCGCAAGGCGCTGTCCATGGGTGCGGACAAGGCCGTGCACGTGGTGGACGACGCGATCCACGGCGCCTGCGCGCCGCAGACGTCGGCGATCCTGGCCGCGGCGCTGGGCCAGCTTGAGTACGACATCGTGATCTCCGGCGCGGAGTCCACCGACGGCCAGCTGTCGGTCATGCCGGCGCTGCTGGCCGAGCGGCTGGGCATCCCGCAGCTCTCCGGTGCCCGCAAGCTCACCGTCGAGGGCGGCGTGGCGCGGGTGGAGCGGCAGACCGACGGCGGCTACTGGGCGCTGGAGGCGCCGCTGCCGGCGATCGTCTCGACCTGGGACACCATCAACGAGCCGCGGTACCCCTCCTTCAAGGGGATCATGGCCGCGAAGAAGAAGCCGGTCACCAAGCTGACGCTGGCCGACCTGGGCATCGACCCGGCGACGGTCGGGCTGGCGACGGCCACCAGCCAGGTGCTCGACTTCGCCGGCCGCCCGCCCAAGGGCGAGGGCGTCAAGGTCCCCGACGAGGGCGACGGCGCGGCCAAGCTGGTCGACTACCTCGCCAGCCAGAAGATCGTCTGACCGGGTCGAAGCGAAGAGGAGACGGAGCAGTCATGGCAGAGGTCCTGGTCCTGGTCGAGCTCGACCCCACCGGCAGCGGCGTCCGCAAGACCACGCTCGAGGCGCTGACCGCCGCCCGCGCGCTCGGTGAGCCCTCGGCGGTCGTCGTCGGCGCCCCCGGGTCCGCCGCCGCCGCGCACGACGCGCTGGCCGAGTACGGCGCGGCGAAGGTCTACGTCGCCGAGTCCGAGGAGATCGACTCCTACCTCGTCGCCCCCAAGGCCGAGGTGCTCGCGCAGCTGGTGGCCTCGGTGTCCCCGGCCGCGGTGGTCATCCCGTCGTCGGCGGAGGGCAAGGAGGTCGCCGGCCGGCTGGCCGTCAAGACCGGCAGCGGTTTCCTCACCGACGTCACCGAGATCGCCCCCGACGGCACCGCCACCCAGGTGGCCTTCGCCGGGGCGACGATCGTGCACTCCAAGGTCACCGTCGGCACGCCGATCTACACCGTCCGCGGCAACTCGGTCACCCCCGAGCCGGCCCCGGCCGCCGCGGCCGAGGAGCCGGTGGCCGTCACGCTGTCCGACGCCGCGAAGCTGACCCGGGTGGTCGACCGCGTCGTGGAGCAGAAGTCCTCCCGGCCGGAGCTGACCGAGGCCTCGATCGTGGTCTCCGGTGGCCGCGGGGTCGCGTCGGCGGAGAACTTCGCCATCATCGAGGCCCTCGCCGACTCCCTCGGGGCCGCGGTCGGCGCCTCCCGGGCGGCGGTCGACTCCGGCTACTACCCGCACACCTTCCAGGTGGGACAGACCGGCAAGACCGTCTCCCCGCAGCTCTACATCGCCGTCGGCATCTCCGGCGCCATCCAGCACCGGGCCGGCATGCAGACCTCGAAGACGATCGTCGCGATCAACAAGGACCCCGAGGCGCCGATCTTCGAGCTCGCCGACTTCGGGGTGGTGGGCGACCTGAACACCGTCGTCCCCCAGGCCACCGAGCAGATCACCGCGCGGCGGTAACCGGCCCCTGCAGCGGAGCCACCCGTCGAGCGCCGGTCCCGTCCGGGGACCGGCGCTCGCCGCGTCGCCGGGAAGCCGTCGCGAGGTTCGCGGGTTGGCGCAAGGGTGACCACCACCGCCGCCGGAGGAGTCTTCGACCGCGCCCACCGGAGGACGACCGCCGGGCTGCTGATGCTGGTCACCTTCATCGCCTTCGAGGCCATGGCCGTCGGTACCGCGATGCCGACCGCGGTGGCCGAGCTGGACGGGATGGCCTGGTACGGCTGGCCGTTCAGCGCGTTCCTCGTGGCCTCGGTGGTCGGGATGGTCACCGGGGGCGACGTGGGGGACCGGCGGGGTCCGCGGGTCGCGCTGCCCTGGGGGGTGGGCGTCTTCGCCGCCGGCCTGGTGACGGCGGGGCTGGCCGGCTCGATGGCGGTGTTCGTGGCCGGCCGGGCGGTGCAGGGCCTCGGCGCCGGGGTGATGGTCGTCCTCATCTACGTCATCGCCGGCCAGGCCTACCCGCCCGCGCTGCGGCCGCGCCTGTTCGGGGCGATCTCGACGGCGTGGGTGCTGCCCGCCCTGATCGGCCCGGTGGTGTCCGGGCTGGTGACGACGCACGCCACCTGGCGGCTGGTGTTCCTGGGCCTGGTGCCGCTGATCGCCGTCGGGCTGCTGCTCGTCCTGTCGGCCGGCCGGCAGCTGGCCGCACCGGAGGACCCGGCCCCGTCGCCGCCGGGGCGCCGCTGGTGGGCCGTGCTGGCCGGGCTCGGCATCGCCGCGCTGCAGTACGCCGGTCAGCGGCTGGACGCCGTCGCGGTCGGCGTCGCGGCGGTCGGTCTGGTCGCCCTGGTCGCCGGCCTGCGCCCGCTGCTCCCGGCCGGGACGGCGTGGGCCCGCCGCGGTCTGCCCGCCGTGGTCGCCAGCCGTGGCCTGCTCGCCGGCGCCTTCTTCGGCATGGACGCCCTCCTGCCGCTGACCCTGACCTCCGTGCACGGCTACAGCGCGACGGCGGCCGGCATCCCGCTCACCGCGGGGGCACTCGGCTGGGCCGCCGCCTCCAACCTGCAGGGACGCCGTCCGGACCTGCGCCGGGAGCGGTTGCTGCGCGTCGGCTTCGCGCTGCTGGCGGTCGGTCTGGCCGGGACGGCGCTGGCGGCGGTGCCGGCGCTGGACGGCTGGCCCGCCTACGTCTCCTGGGCCGTGGCGGGTCTGGGCATGGGGCTGGGCATGCCGAGCGTGGGCGTCCTGCTCCTCGACCAGTCGCCCGAGCACCGGCGGGGCGCGGACTCCGCCGCCCTGCAGATCTCCGACGTGACCGCCTCGGCGCTGTGCGTCGGGCTGGCCGGCGTGCTCGTCGCGGCGGCGACCGCGGGTCTGCTGTCCCTGCCGGGTGCGGTGGTCGGAGCGATCGCGGCGTTCACCGTCATCGCGGTCGTCGGTGCCCTCGTGGCCCCCCGTGCCGCCGCCCCCGCCGTCGCGCCGGGGGCCGCGCCGCACACGACTACATTGGCTGCGTCATGACGTACCTGGACCACGCGGCGACGACGCCGGTGCTCCCCGAGGTGCTGGCTGCGATGACCGAGCAGCTGGGCCGCGTGGGCAACCCCTCCTCGCTGCACGCCAGCGGCCGTGCCGCCCGCCGCGTCGCCGAGCAGTCGCGCGAGCGGCTGGCCGAGGCGCTGGGCGCGCGCCCCTCGGAGGTCCTGTTCACCGGCGGGGGCACGGAGAGCGACAACCTCGCCGTCAAGGGCCTGTTCTGGGCCCGGCGGGACGCCGACTCCCGGCGCCGGCGGATCGTGGTCAGCCCCGCCGAGCACCATGCGGTCATCGACAGCGTCGAGTGGCTGGCCAAGCACGACGGGGCCGACATCACCTGGCTGCCGGTGGAGCCCACCGGCCGGATCACCCCCGACGCGCTCCGGGCCGCCCTCGGCGACGGCTCGGACGTCGCGCTGGTCAGCGTCATGTGGGCGAACAACGAGATCGGCACGGTCAGCGACCTGCCCGCGCTGGCCGCGGTCGCGCACGAGGTCGGCGTGCCGCTGCACACGGACGCGGTGCAGGCCGTGGGCCAGGTGCCGGTCGACTTCGGCGCCAGCGGCGTCGACGCGCTCACCATGACCGGCCACAAGCTCGGCGGGCCGATGGGCGCCGGCGTCCTGCTGCTGCGCCGCGACGCCGAGTGCGTGCCGTTGCTGCACGGGGGCGGCCAGGAGCGCGACGTGCGCTCGGGCACCCTCGACGTCGCCGCCATCGTCGGGCTCCAGGTGGCGGCCACCACCGCCGTCCGGACCCGGGTGCCGCGCGCGGCGCGCCTCGCCGCGCTGCGCGACCGGCTGGTCGCCGGCGTGATGGCGCAGGTGCCCGACGTCCAGCTGAACGGCCCACCCCTGGACGACGTCGTCGCGGGCGGGCCCGGTCGCCTGCCGGGCAACGCGCACCTGTCCTTCGCCGGTGCCGAGGGCGACGCGCTGCTCATGCTGCTGGACGCCCGGGGAGTCGAGTGCTCCACCGGCTCGGCGTGCAGCGCCGGCGTGGCCCGGCCCAGCCACGTGCTGCTCGCCGTCGGTGCCGACACCGATCGGGCGCGCAGCTCGCTGCGCTTCACGCTCGGCTCCCCGTCCACCGACGCCGACGTCGACGCGGTGCTGGACGTGATCGCGCCCGTCGTCGAGCGGGCCCGCCGGGCGGGCCTCGGCCGGCGATGAGGTCCGCGCGATGAGGCTGCTCGCCGCGATGAGCGGGGGAGTGGACTCGGCGGTCGCCGCCGCGCTCGCGGTGGAAGCCGGCCACGACGTCACCGGCGTCCACCTGGCGCTGTCCCCGGATCGGCAGGTGCTCCGCAGCGGGGCGCGCGGCTGCTGCAGCGTCGAGGACGCCCACGACGCCCGCCGGGTCGCCGACGAGCTGGGCATCCCGTTCTACGTCTGGGACCTCGCCGAGCGTTTCACCGAGGACGTCGTCGACGACTTCGTGGCCGAGTACGCCGCCGGTCGCACCCCCAACCCGTGCCTGCGCTGCAACGAGAAGATCAAGTTCGCCGCCGTCCTGGACCGCGCGCTGGCACTGGGCTTCGACGCCGTCGTCACCGGCCACCACGCCCGGCTGGCCGACGGGGCGCTGCGCCGGTCGGTGGACGCCGCCAAGGACCAGTCGTACGTGCTCGCCGTCCTCACCGCCGACCAGCTGGCCGGCGCGGTGTTCCCCCTGGGGTCCATGACCAAGGAGACCGTGCGGGCCCTCGCCGCCGAGCGCGGTCTCGCCGTCGCCACCAAGGCCGACTCCCACGACATCTGCTTCATCCCCGACGGCGACACCCGCGGCTTCCTGGCCCGCCGGCTCGGGGCGCAGCCGGGGCCGGTCGTCGACGCCGCGACCGGCGCGACCGTCGGGGAGCACTCCGGGGCGTACGGCTTCACGGTCGGGCAGCGCCGCGGCCTGGGCGTGGCCGTCGGGGACTCGCGCCCCCGCTACGTCCTGGGGATCGAGCCGGTGAGCCGCACGGTCACCATCGGTCCGGCCGAGCTGGCCGGCGTCGGCGAGGTCCGCACCGCGCCGCCGACCTGGACCGGGCCGGTGCCGGAGCTGCCCCTCACGGCGCGGGTGCAGCTGCGGGCCCACGGCACGGCGGTGCCGTGCGAGGTGACCGCAGGGGACGGCGGTGGCCTCCGCCTGGTGCTGGGGACCGAGCAGCGGGGGGTCGCCCCCGGGCAGTCGGCGGTCCTCTACGCACCCGACGCCGAACGCGGCGACCTGGTGCTCGGTCAGGGCACGGTGCTCGGCACCGCGTGAGGGAGCGGCCCCCTGCCCCCCGCCACTCGCGAGCTGGCGGCGGGACCCTGCACGGGGCCGACTACCGTCGCCGTCGTGGCCCCGCCGATCGACCCTGCCCAGCCGATCGACCCGTCCGACGACGACCGCGTCGGGCGGCCGGTCGCCTGGGGCCCCGCCACCGGCGTCGGCTCGCTGCCCGGGACCGACGCCGCGGAGTCCGTGCGCCTGGTCGTCGGCGAGCTGCCCGACTTCGCGCACCTGCCGGAGTTGCCGGGCCGCGGCGCCGGCGCAGACCTCGTGGGGCGCAGCGCCGCGCTGCTGGTCGACCTCGCCGTCGACCTGACCCCGGCCGGCTGGCGGCTGGTCCCTCGGTCGGGCCTCGACCAGCGCCGGGCACGGGAGTTCCTCGCCCGGGACCTCGACGCGGTCCACGACGTCGCCGCGGCCTACGAGGGCCCCCTCAAGGTGCAGGCCACCGGCCCGTGGACGCTGGCAGCCGGCCTCGAGCGGACCCGCGGCGACCGTGCGGTGGTCGACGCCGGAGCCCGCCGTGACCTCGCCCAGTCCCTGACCGAGGGGCTCGCGCAGCACGTCGCCGCCGTCTCCGCGCGGGTGCCGGGCGCCCGGATCGTCGTGCAGCTCGACGAGCCGTCCGTGCCGGCCGTCCTCCTCGGCGGCCTGCCCACCGTGAGCGGGTTCGGCAAGCTGGCCGCGGTCGAGGCATCGGTGGTGGAGCAGGAGCTGGCCGCGGTCGTCGCCGGGCTGCCGGTGCCGGTGCTCGTGCACTGCTGCGCGGACCGCGCCCCCCTCGAGCTGTTCCGGTCGGCCGGCGCCGACGGGGTCTCCTTCGACCTCGGGCTGGTGCAGGACCTCGATGCCATCGGGACCGCCGTGGAGGCGGGTACGCACCTGCTGGTCGGCGCCGTGCCGGGCACCGACGCGCCGCTGCCGGCCCCCAAGGCGACCGCCTCCCGGTTGCGCGCGTGGTGGCGGGAACTGGGCTTCCCGGCCGAGCAGCTGCCCGCGGCGGTCACCCTGACCCCGGCGTGCGGGCTGGCCGGGGCGACCCCCGCCTACGCGCGGGCGGCGATGACCCACGTCCGTGAGGCGGCCCGGTACCTGCAGCCCGACTGAGCCGCCCGACCGGGGGAACCGCAGGCCGGTCGTCGTACCCGGCGGATACCGTTCCGGCGTGACCACCGAGGCGGAACTCGACGGACCCCAGGTCGCCGCGGCGGCGGATCGGGAGGACCTCACCGAGGTGCCCGACGACGCCCGCACCCGGCACCGGGACCTGTCGGAGGAACTGGACCGCTACGCCTTCGCCTACTACGTGCGCGACGAGCCGCTGGTCAGCGACGGTCAGTACGACGAGCTGATGGGCGAGCTCAAGGCGATCGAGGCCGGACACCCGGCGCTGGTCACCCCCGACTCGCCGAGCCAGAAGGTCAACGGCGGTTTCACCGCGACCTTCGCGCCCGTGCAGCACCTCGAGCGCATGCAGAGCCTGGACAACGCCTTCTCCAGCGACGAGCTGTCGGCCTGGGCGGCCCGGGTGGAGCGCGACGGCGCGGCCGCGGCGAGCTACCTCTGCGAGCTCAAGGTCGACGGTGTCGCCGTCGCGATCGTCTACGAGAACGGCCGCATGGTCCGGGCCGCCACGCGGG
The DNA here is from genome assembly GCF_010686765.1 of Geodermatophilus sabuli. Lineage (GTDB taxonomy): Bacteria > Actinomycetota > Actinomycetes > Mycobacteriales > Geodermatophilaceae > Geodermatophilus > Geodermatophilus sabuli_A. The sequence goes on from NZ_JAAGWF010000007.1 coordinate 254,078, forward strand.
GCGACGGGACGACGGGGGAGGACGTGACCGCCAACGTCCGCACGATGGGAAACGTCCCGCAGCAGCTGACCGGGGACGACCTCCCGGAGCTGCTCGAGGTGCGTGGCGAGATCTACTTCCCGGTGGCCGGCTTCGCCGACGTCAACGCCGGCCTGGTCGAGCAGGGCAAGGCCCCCTTCGCGAACCCGCGCAACGCCGCCGCCGGCTCCCTCCGGCAGAAGGACCCGAAGATCACCGCGTCCCGGCCGCTGCGCCTGGTCGTGCACGGCGTCGGGGCGCACCGCGGCTTCGACGTCGACCGGCAGTCGGCCGCCTACGACCGGCTGCGGGACCTCGGCCTGCCGGTGAGCGACCGGTTCCGGGTGGTCGACGACCTCGAGGCGGTCTGGGCCTTCATCGAGCAGACCCGGGAGCAGCGGCACTCGGTCGAGCACGAGATCGACGGCGTCGTCGTGAAGGTCGACCAGTACGCCCTGCAGCGCCGGCTCGGCTCGACCTCGCGGGCCCCGCGCTGGGCGATCGCCTTCAAGTACCCGCCGGAGGAGGCGACGACGAAGCTCCTCGACATCAAGGTCAACGTCGGCCGCACCGGCCGGGTGACGCCGTTCGCGTACATGGAGCCGGTCAAGGTCGCCGGGTCCACGGTGCAGCTCGCCACCCTGCACAACGCCTCCGAGGTGGTCCGCAAGGGCGTGCTGATCGGCGACACCGTCGTCATCCGCAAGGCCGGCGACGTCATCCCCGAGGTGCTCGGCCCGGTCGTCGCCGCGCGCACCGGCGACGAGCGCGCGTTCGTCATGCCCTCGCACTGCCCGGAGTGCGGCACCGAGCTGCGGCCGGAGAAGGAGGGCGACGCCGACATCCGCTGTCCCAACGCCCGGTCCTGCCCCGCGCAGCTGCGGGAGCGGGTGTTCCACGTCGCCGGTCGCGGCGCGTTCGACATCGAGAACCTCGGCTACGAGGCCGCGATCGCGCTGCTGCAGAGCCACCTGCTGCAGGACGAGGGGGACGTCTTCTTCCTGGACGCCGAGCAGTTGCAGCGGTCGGGGTTCTTCACGAAGAAGGACGGCACCCTGAGCGCCAACGGCGCGAAGCTGCTGACCAACCTGCAGAGCCGCAAGGACGTCCCGCTGTGGCGGGTGCTGGTGGCGCTCTCCATCCGGCACGTCGGGCCCACCGCCGCCCAGGCGCTGGCCCGCGACTTCCGCTCGCTCGACCGGATCATGGCGGCGTCCGAGGAGGAGCTCGCCGCGGCCGACGGCGTCGGGCCCACGATCGCGAAGTCGGTGCGCGACTGGTTCGAGGTCGACTGGCACCGCGACGTGGTCGAGAAGTGGCGCCAGGCCGGGGTCCGCATGGTCGACGAGGGCAGCGACGCCGGTCCCGGCCCGCTCACCGGCGTCACCGTCGTCGTCACCGGATCGCTGCGTGACCACAGCCGGGACCAGGCGATCGCGGCGATCCAGGAGCGTGGCGGCAAGGTGACCGGCTCGGTGTCGAAGAAGACCGGTTTCGTCGTCGTGGGCGCCGACCCCGGCAGCAAGTACGACAAGGCGGTGCAGGTGAAGGCGCCGGTCCTCGATGACGACGGCTTCCGGGTGCTGCTCGAGGAGGGGCCCGAGGCGGCGCGCGCCGTCGCCACCGTCGGTGACGGCAGCGAGGCCCCGGAGGAGTGAGCGGGTCCACCGGCGGCGCGTCCACTCGCGGACGCGTGCGGGACGCGCCGGGGCGGTCGCCGCGGGGACTCGTGTTCCCGCGGCTCAGTACGGCGGGGGTGTGATGACCGCGGTGAGGCCGGTGGGCGTCGTGACGGTGAGGGTGCCGTCGGGCGCGGGCCCGCCAGAGCGGCCCAGGTCGGAGATGCAACAGATCAGAGTGGGGGCAGGTGCGCGACGGTGGTGGCGATGCCGGTCAGGTGGGCCAGTCGGAGCAGTTCCGAGCGCCGGAACGGCGGGCCTCCCGACCGGCCCAGGACGACGGCGCACCCGGGACCGCCGTAGGGGGCGGCCATCATCTCGATGGCCATCTCCTGCCAGCGCTCGGGCAGCCAGTCGTCCTCGCTCGGCAGCAGCCGTGGTCCACCGAGCGGCATCCACGGCAGGGTCATCCCCTCGAACGTGGGTGCCGCCTCGGACGAGGCCGCCACCTCCCACGGCGCGCCGTCGGACGAGTCCTCGACCGCAGAGAGGACGACGGCCCAGCCACTGTGGAAGACGCGCGGCAGCTCGGCGGCCAGCAGCTTGGCCGAGGTGCCCTCGGCCGCGTGGGCCAGCGCGTCGAGCAGGTCGAGCTCACGGTGGGTGTCCAGTGGCCCCGCGAACGGGCGCAGCGACTCCACCTGCACGCCCGGGACCGCCTGTGCCGCGGTGATCAGGCTGTCGGGCACCCGGTCGGCGGGCAGCTCCACCACGACGTCGTCGACGGCGACCCCGCCGCCGCGTTCCAGCACGTCCACGGACACGATGTCGATGCCGGCCGACCCGAGCGCGGTGGCCACGGCGCCGAGGATGCCGGGGCGGTCGGGCACGACCAGCCGCAGGAGATAGGACACGGTTCCCTCCGGGGACGTCCTCGAGGTGCGGGCCGATCTCCGTCGATCGCGGGTGCCGTCAGCTTCCCCCATCGACCCGGCGGGGGTCGAGGGGCCCCGCGCGGAGCCCCGGTCGGGGCAGGCGCCCCCTCTGCCGCCGATCGGAGCAGCAGCGGCCCCACGTACAGTGGCGGGGTTGGTCCCTGGTCCCCAGCGGCCCCCGAGGGGGCCGCCGAAGTGGAGTTCGCAGCGCCGTGAGCAGCCCCTCCCCGCAGGAACGACCCGGCCCCGGAGACACCGCAGGACTCGGGCGGCAGGACGTCGCGCAGCTGGCCCGGCTCGCCCGGCTGGCCCTCACCGACGAGGAGCTCGACCACTTCGCCGGCCAGCTGTCGGCGGTGCTCGACGCCGTGGCGCAGGTCGGGAAGGCCGACGTCGGCGACGTCCCCCCGATGACGCACGCGGTTCCGCTGACCAACGTGACCCGTCCCGACGTCGTCACCCCGAGCCTGCTCCGGGACGTCGTCCTGGCCGGCGCCCCGGCCGCGGAGGACGACCGCTTCCGCGTGCCGCAGATCCTGGGGGAGGAGCAGTGAGCGACCTCACCACGCTCGACGCCGCCGAGCTCGGCCGGCGCCTGACCGCCGGCGAGCTGTCCTCGGTGGAGCTGACCCGCGCCTACCTCGACCGCATCACCGCGGCCGACGAGGTGCTGGGTGCCTACCTGCACGTGGACGCCGAGGCCGCCCTCGCCCGCGCCGGGGAGATAGACGCCGCCCGCAGCGCCGGGGACGAGCTGGGCCCGCTGGCCGGCCTGCCGGTCGCCCTCAAGGACGTGTTCGTCACGGAGGGCGTGCCCACCACCAGCGGCTCGAAGATCCTCGAGGGCTGGCGGCCGCCCTACGACGCCACCGTCGCGGCCCGCCTCAAGGACGCCGGCACGGTGCTGCTCGGCAAGACCAACATGGACGAGTTCGCGATGGGCTCGTCCACGGAGAACTCCGCGTACCGGCCGACCCGCAACCCGTGGGACCCCGACCGCATCCCCGGCGGCTCGTCGGGGGGCTCGTCCGCCGCGGTCGCCGGCGGGCTGGCGCCCTGGGCGCTGGGCACCGACACCGGCGGATCGATCCGGCAGCCGGCCGCGGTCACCGGCCTGGTCGGGCACAAGCCCACGTACGGCGCCGTCTCCCGGTACGGCCTGATCGCGTTCTCCTCCAGCCTCGACCAGGCCGGACCGATGGCGCGCACCGTGCTGGACGCCGCGGTCCTGCACGAGGCGATCGGCGGGCACGACCCGCGCGACTCCACGAGCATCGACGCCCCGGTGCCGGTCGTGGCCAAGGCCGCCCGCGAGGGCGCGCACGGTGACCTCGCCGGCCTGCGGGTCGGCGTCGTCCGCGAGCTGGGCGGCGACGGGCACAGCGACGGCTACGACGCCGGCGTCCTGGCCCGCGTCCGGGAGACGGTGGAGCTGCTCGAGGGCATGGGGGCCGAGGTCCGCGAGGTCTCCTGCCCCTCGTTCGACCTGGCGCTGCCGGCCTACTACCTCATCGCGCCCAGCGAGGCGTCGTCCAACCTGGCCCGGTTCGACGGCATGCGCTTCGGCCTGCGGGCCGGCGACGACGGCAGCCACGACCTCGACGAGGTCATGTCGCTCACCCGCGAGCAGGGCTTCGGCCCGGAGGTGAAGCGCCGCATCATCCTGGGCACCTACGCGCTGTCGGCCGGCTACTACGAGGCCTACTACGGGCAGGCGCAGAAGGTCCGCACGCTGATCACCCGCGACTTCACCGCGGCCTTCGACGGCGTCGACGTGCTGGTCAGCCCGACCAGCCCGACGGTCGCCTGGCCGATCGGCGCCCGCGTCGACGACCCGCTGGCCATGTACGCCGCCGACCTGTGCACCCTGCCGGCGAGCCTGGCCGGCCTGCCGGCGATCTCGGTGCCCTGCGGACTCTCCGACGGACTGCCGGTCGGCTTCCAGGTGATGGCGCCCGCCCTGGCCGACGACCGCTGCTACCGGGTCGCCGCCGCGGTCGAGGCGGCCCTGGACACCACCCGCGGGCACCGGCTGCTCGACGAGCTCCCGACCCGGACGGCCGCCGCGTGAACGGCGCCCTCAAGGCGGCCTGGGCGCTGACCGTGTTCGTCGTCCTGGTGGGCCTCGTCGGCTGGATCGCGACCGGCGAGGCGTTCTTCGCCGTCTTCATCGTCCTCGGCCTGGTGACCGCCGTCGGTGCGTGGCTGAGCGGGCGGTCGACGCCCACCGGCCGCACCGACACGAAGGAGAACCCCTCATGAGCGACACCCTCGTGGACTTCGACGAGGTCCTCACCCGCTACGAGCCGGTCATCGGCCTCGAGACCCACGTCGAGCTGGGCACCGCGTCGAAGATGTTCTGCGGCTGCTCGACCACCTTCGGCGCCGAGCCGAACACCCAGACCTGCCCGGTCTGCCTCGGCCTGCCCGGCTCCCTGCCGGTGGTCAACGCCGCGGCCATCGAGGCCACGATCCGCATCGGCCTGGCGCTGGGCTGCCGGATCGCCACCTGGAGCCGGTTCGCCCGGAAGAACTACTTCTACCCGGACATCCCCAAGGGCTTCCAGACCAGCCAGTACGACGAGCCGCTGTGCATCGCCGGCCACCTCGACGTCGAGGTCGACGGGGAGACCCACCGGGTGGAGATCGAGCGGGTGCACCTCGAGGAGGACACCGGCAAGAACCTGCACGTCGGGGGAGCGACCGGGCGCATCCACGGGGCGTCCCACTCGCTGGTCGACTTCAACCGGGCGGGGATCCCGCTGGTCGAGATCGTCACCCGTCCCATCCCGGGCACCGGCGCCCAGGCCCCCGAGGTGGCCAAGGCCTACGTAACCGAGCTGCGCGAGATCCTGCTCGCCCTCGGCGTCTCCGAGGTGCGCATGGAGCAGGGCAACCTGCGCTGCGACGTGAACACCTCCCTGGCGCCGGTCGGCAGCCTGGAGTGGGGCACCCGCACCGAGACCAAGAACGTCAACTCGCTGCGCTCGGTGGAGCGCTCGGTCCGCCACGAGATGCGCCGCCAGGCCGCCGTCCTCGACGCCGGCCAGCGGGTCCTGCAGGAGACCCGGCACTTCCACGAGGACTCCGGGTCCACCTCGCCGGGGCGGAGCAAGGAGGAGGCCACCGACTACCGGTACTTCCCCGAGCCCGACCTCGTGCCGGTCGCCCCCGACGCCGAGTGGGTCGAGAAGCTGACCGCCGAGCTGCCGGAGCTGCCGGGCGCCCGCCGCACCCGCCTCCAGGAGGAGTGGGGTCTGTCGGCGACCGAGATGTCCTGGCTGACCGGCGCCGGTGCACTGGGCCTGGTCGACGCCACCGTCGCCGCGGGTGCCACGCCGGGCGACGCCCGCAAGTGGTGGCTCGGTGAGCTGGCCCGCCGGGCCAACGACGCAGGGGTGGAGCTCGCCGAGCTGGCCATCACACCGCGGCAGGTCGCCGAGCTGACCGCGCTCGTGTCGGCCGGAACGGTCAACGACCAGCTGGCCCGGCAGGCACTCGACGGGGTGCTGGCCGGCGAGGGCGACCCGGCGCAGGTCGTCGAGTCCCGCGGCCTGGCGGTCCTGGGGGAGTCCGACGAGCTGGTCTCCGCGGTCGAGGCGGCCATCGCCGGGGCGCCGGACGTCGTCGCCAAGGTGCAGGGCGGCAAGGTGCAGGCGCTGGGCGCACTCGTCGGGGCGGTCATGAAGACCACCCGCGGCAAGGCCGACGCGGCGACGGTGCGGCGGATGCTCGAGGAGCGCGTGCTGTGACACCGCGGTCCCACCGGACCGCACCGCGGCCAGGGGCCGTCCCTCCGGTGCGCTGAGCCCCACCGTCGCGCCCATCGCGGACCCCTCCGGGGCCCGCTCGGACGCGACACGTCAGAGCGGGGAGTCGGTCGTCCCGCCGGGCGGCGGCACGCGCAGCACCCGGTCGTCCTCCTCGACCGGGACGCCGATGCCGTCACGGTTGGACGTGGTGATCCACAGCGCGCCCTCGGCGTCGAGGACGACGGTGCGCAGCCGGCCGTAGCGCTCGGCGAGGAAGTCGGTCGGCTCCTCGACGGCGGCGCCGCTGCCGTCCAGTTCGACGACGTGCACGCGCTGGCCGTCGAGGGCGCCGAGGAAGACGGTGCGGCCGGCCACCGCGCAGCCACCCAGGCCGCCCTCGGCCCCCGGGAACTCCACGACGGGGTCGACGCTGTCCGGCCCGGCGTCGGGCCAGCCGTGGTCCCCGCCGGGCACCACCGCGTCGAGCTCGTCGGGGTCCCCGGCGGAGTCGTCGGTGGCGTACATCTGCTCGTCGCCGCCCATGCAGAGCGCGGTCACGTCACGGTGGCCGCGGCTGTGCACCCGATCCCCGCCGACCGGCTGGCCGAAGACGTCGACGTGCAGCACCTTGCCCGCCAGCGAGGCCCCGTCCTGGGCCAGGGCCGGGTTACCGGTGTCCCCGGTGCCGACGTACAGCGTGCCGTCGAGTCCGAACAGCAGGCCCCCGCCGTTGTGGGTCTCACCGCGCGGGATGCCGGTCAGCACCGGGTTCGGCGTACCACCCAGCGGGAAGCGCACCACCCGGTTGTCGGTCGCGGTCGACAGGTAGGCGTAGAGCAGGCCGTCCTCGGCGAAGGTGGGGGAGAGGGCGAGGCCCAGCAGGCCACCGTCGCCGGCCGGGTCCACGCCCGGCACGGTCATCAGCTCGCGGGCGGGGGAGCGGTCGGGGAAGACCTGCAGCAGCCGCCCGCTGTCCCGCTCGCCCACGACCGCGCTGCCGTCGGGCAGCACGACCAGTCCGGTCGGCACGGTCAGGCCGGAGGCCACCACGTTCGGGTCGCCGGCCTGCTCGCCGGCGTTCGGGTCCGCGGGATCCCCCGGCGCGGGCACCTGCGGGGACTCCGTCGGCGGGCCCACCTGCGGCGGAGGGTCCTCCGGGAGCGGCCGGAAGGGGCCCACCGGCTCGTAGCCGTCGTTGCCGCACCCGGCCAGGACGGCGGTCAGCACCGCGGCGGCGGCCATCCCGCCCACCCGCTCCGCGCGCCGCCTCACCCCGAGAACAGTACGTGCGCCGACCGGCCCCGTCCCGGGTGCGCCGACCTCGGCCCCGGCCCGCTCGCGCGCCGACCTCGGTCCCGGCCCGTCCCGCCCCGAGCCGGCGACGGGTGGGGAGGACGGCGTCCTCCTGGGGTCGGGAGCCGTGCCCGCGTGCTGGCCGGCCGGCCGCTGCCGAACGTGGTCGACGCCTGCTGAGGGGCCCGCGCGGCCTGAGGGCCCCGCGCGGCGCGGGCCCGTGGCCGCTACTGCGTCTGGGGGATGCGACCGCCGGAGAGGGCGGCCAGCCGGGGCAGGTCGCGGGCCCGCAGCACCGGCAGCCGGACCTCGGTGCCGCCGGTCGTGACCAGCCACAACTCCCGGCGCTCGCTGACCCGGATGCCGGCCAGCTCGGTCCAGCCGACGGTCCGGTGACCGGCGAGCGACCGGGCGGTGATCCCGTCGTCGTCGACGTCCACGCCCACCCGCAGCACCCAGGCGGCGACGAGCAGCGGCAGCAGCAGGAACACCAGCGTCCAGGTCGCGGCGAAGGCGAGCGGGATCGCGCACACGAGCAGGAAGACGACCGGCAGCAGCGCCGTCCGGCTCATCCGCATCCGGGCAGGGGCCACGCCTGTCGATGATCCCAGACGCCGGCGGGGGCGAGGGGGCTCGCTCTCAGCCGCCGAGCCGGGCCAGCTTCCCGGCGGCGTCACTGCCCTCGGCGGCGGTGTAGACGACCAGTTGGAGTCCCGGGGCGTCGGCGGGGGTCAGCTGGTGGTGTTCGAGCAGCAGCGTCCCGACCCGCGGGTGCTCGAAGCGCCGCTCCCCGGAGCTGAAGCGGTCGACGTCGTGGCTGGCCCAGCCGGAGGCGAAGTCCGGGCTGGCCGCCTCCAGCCGGGCCACCAGGTCCACCACCTCCGGGTCGGCGAGGCGCGGGCCCACCTCGGCGCGGAACTGGGTGAGGAACCGGCGGCTGTCGGTGGTCCAGTCGCCGAGCAGGTCGCGCACGGCCGGGTCGGTGAAGACGAGCTCCAGCAGGTTGCGGCCGCTCGGCGGCACCCGGGCGACCCCGGGGTAGAGCCGCTCGTAGGCCCGGTTCCAGCCCACGATCGCCCAGCTCGAGGTGATCACGTAGGCAGGGGAGGGCCCGAGGGCGTCCACCAGGCGCTGCACGTGGGCAGGCATGGCGTCGGCCGCCGTCGCCGGCACCGCGCTCCCGTGCCCGGCCAGCCGGAGGACGTACTCGTGCTCGGCCGGCGACATCCGCAGAGTGCGGGCCAGGGCGTCGACCACCTGCCGGGACGGGCGGATGTCGCGGGCCTGCTCCAGCCACGTGTACCAGGTGTGACCCACCCCCGAGAGCATCGCGACCTCCTCGCGGCGCAGTCCGGGGGTGCGGCGGGATCCGCCGGAGGGCAGCCCGACCGCCCGGGGGTCGACCTGGCGGCGACGGGAGCGCAGGAACTCGGCCAGCTCGCGGCGGGCGGATGCGGTCATCGGTCCTCCTGGCCGGCCGGTGGTGGTGTCGGTACCAGTATCAGCGCTGTCCTCCCGCCGGTCGGCGGGCGGCCTACCCTTCCCTCTCGTGACGACCGTCGAGGACCCCCGTACCGCCACCGCAGACGTCAAGCCCCGCAGCCGCGAGGTGACCGACGGGATCACCCGGGCCCCGGCCCGCGCGATGCTCCGCGCGGTCGGCATGGGCGACGACGACTGGGAGAAGCCGCAGATCGGCGTCGCGTCGTCCTGGAACGAGATCACCCCCTGCAACCTGTCGCTGGACCGGCTGGCCAAGCGGGCCAAGGAGGGCGTGCACGCCGCCGGCGGCTACCCGCTGGAGTTCGGCACGATCTCGGTCTCCGACGGCATCTCCATGGGCCACGAGGGCATGCGCGCCTCGCTGGTCTCCCGCGAGGTCATCGCCGACTCGGTCGAGACCGTCATGTTCGCCGAGCGGCTCGACGGCTCGGTGCTGCTCGCCGGCTGCGACAAGTCCCTGCCCGGAATGCTCATGGCCGCCGCGCGGCTCGACCTCGCCAGCGTCTTCCTCTACTCGGGCTCCACGCTGCCCGGCACGCTCGGCGACCGCGACGACCTCACGATCATCGACGTCTTCGAGGGCGTCGGTGCCTGTTCCCGCGGGCTGATCAGCCGCGAGGACCTCGACGCCATCGAGAAGGCGGCCTGCCCGGGCATGGGCTCCTGTGGCGGCATGTACACGGCCAACACCATGGCCAGCGTCGCCGAGGCGCTGGGGATGGCGCTCCCCGGCAGCGCCGCCCCGCCCGCCCCCGACAGTCGCCGCGACGCCTTCGCGGTCGCCTCCGGCGAGGCCGTGGTCAACCTGCTCCGCCACGGCATCACCGCGCGTCAGATCATGACCAAGAAGGCGTTCGAGAACGCCATCACCGTCGTCATGGCCCTCGGCGGCTCGACCAACGCCGTCCTGCACCTGCTGGCCATCGCCCACGAGGCGCAGGTCGACCTGACCCTCGACGACTTCAACCGGATCGGCGACCGCACACCGCACCTGGCCGACGTCAAGCCCTTCGGCCGCTTCGTCATGACCGACATCGACCGCGTCGGCGGCGTCCCGGTCGTGCTCCGTGCCCTGCTCGACGCCGGGCTGCTGCACGGTGACGTGCTGACCGTGACCGGGAAGACGATGGCCGAGAACCTGGCCGAGATCGCCCCGCCGGACCTCGACGGCACGATCGTCCACGCCATGGACGACCCGATCCACCGGACCGGTGGGCTGACCATCCTGCGCGGCTCGCTGTCGCCGGAGGGCGCGGTCGTCAAGTCCGCGGGCTTCGACGCCGACGTCTTCGAGGGCACCGCCCGCGTCTTCGACGGTGAGCAGGGCGCGATGGACGCCGTCACGGAGGGGACCCTGCAGGCCGGCGACGTCGTCGTCATCCGCTACGAGGGGCCCAAGGGCGGGCCCGGGATGCGCGAGATGCTCGCCGTCACGGGAGCGATCAAGGGCGCCGGGCTGGGCAAGGACGTGCTGCTCCTCACCGACGGCCGGTTCTCCGGCGGGACGACGGGCCTGTGCGTCGGCCACGTGGCCCCGGAGGCGGCCGACGGCGGGCCGATCGCACTGGTCCGAGACGGCGACCGCATCCGGCTGGACCTCGGCGCCCGCACCCTCGACCTGCTGGTGGACGACGACGAGCTGGGCCGCCGCCGGCAGGACTGGGCCCCGCTGCCCCCGCGCTACACCACCGGCGTGCTCGGGAAGTACGCGAAGCTCGTCGGCTCGGCCTCGCAGGGCGCCATCTGCGGCTGAAGGAGGACCATCCGGCGGCCGGGCCGGTGGTCACCCCCGCCCGGGAGCCCACCCCCTACGGGTGAGCGACGCGCCCTTCCGGCTGTTCCGCCCCGGCGGGTCTGCCGACAGGGCAGGTGTGGACAGGCTGAGGTGGGTGCTCCTGGCGAGCGCCGTGTCGGTGGGGGTCGTCTGCGCGGCGACCGCCGGCACGGCCGGGCCCGGCTCTGCCGGGGACGTCGCCCTGGCCGCGATGGGCGTGGCCGCTGCCGTGGTCATCTGGTGCGCCGGCCGGTCGCGTCAGCCGGGCGCGCGCGGGTGGCGGCTGATCGCCATCGCCCCCCTGATGCCGGTCGCCGGCTTCGTCGCCGTCGTGGTGCTGGCCCCTGTCGACCCCATGCAGCAGGCGCTGGTGCGCTGGCTGCCCACCGTGCCCGGCTACCTGTTCGTCGTCCTCGGGATCCTGACCCTCGTCGACCGGGACCGGCTGCGCCGGGGTGCCCGGTCCGGCGTCGAGGTCGCCCTCTTCGGGACCGCCTGCCTGCTCGTCGTCCAACTGCTCGTGCTCGGCCCGGACCGCAGCTGGCTGGACCTGCGGCCCGCCGAGGCCCTGGTGCTCGGTGCCGCCGTGGTGATCACCTCCGCCACGATGACCGTGGCCCTGCTGCTGCTCGGCGTCATCGAGAGCCACCGGCAGACCATGGCGCTGGTGCTGCTCGCCGGCACGGCGCTGACCACGGCCGGCCGTGCGCTGGGCACCTCCGCCGTGCTCTCCGGTGCGGTGGCGCTCAGCGACCTCGGCCGGTTCCTCGTCACCGGCGGCCTGGCGATGCTCGCCGCGGCCGCCCTCACCGACTCCGGTCCCCGGGCCTCGGACGGCGCCCACGAGCGACCCCGCAGCGGGCGGTCGACCCAGCTCGGCCAGGTGCTCCCGCACGTGGCGATGGTCGTCGCCGTGCTCGGCGGGGCGCTCGCCGCGCTGCTCAGCGCCCGGAGCAACCCCGTGGTCATCACCGGCGTCCTGCTGTGCGCCGTCCTCGCGGCCGTGCACCGCTGGGTGACCGCCCGCGAGGAGCAGAGCATGGGCGCCCGGCTGCAGCGCAGCGAGGCCTACTTCCGCTCCCTGGTGGCGGCCAGCTGCGACGCGGTGCTCATCCTCGACGACGACCTGCGGGTCTCGTGGGCCTCGCCCGCCGTGGCCGGCGTCCTCGGCGACCCCGGCCGGGCCGTCACCGGCTCCCTCCTGCTCGAGCTGGTGCACCCCGACGACGCCGTGCCCGTGGCCCGCGCGCTGCAGGCCGACGGCACCGGGCCGGCGGACGGCCTGCTCCTCCTCCGCATGCGGCACGCGGACGGCACCTGGCGGCACCTGGAGGCCAGCGTCTCCGACCTGCGCCGGGACGCCGACGTGGGCGGGGTCGTCCTGCACTGCCGCGACACCACCGAGCGGGTGGGCCGCGAGCAGGCGCTCGAACAGGTGGCGTTCACCGACCCGCTGACCGGCCTGCCCAACCGGGCCGGCTGCGTCCGGACCCTCGAGGACGCCCTGGTCACGGCCGCCGTCCCCGGGACGACGTGCCGCACCCTGCTGCTCATCGAACTGCACGGCCTGGACGAGGTGCGTGAGCACGCCGGCCGCGACGTGGTCAGCTCCGTGCTGGTCGAGGTCGGCCGGCGGCTGCGGGCCACCGTCCGTGGGCCCGAGCTCGTGGCCCGGGTCGGCGGCGGCGCGTTCGCCGTCCTGGTCGAGGGTGCCGCGCGCATGGTCGACCAGCTCGCCGACCGCTGCCTGTCGATCCTCGAGCAGCCGCTGGACACACCCGGCGGCCTGTTCGACCTCAGCGCCAGCGTCGGCGTCGTCGAGCTGAGTGCCGGCCAGGACGTCGGCGAGCTCCTCGGCCGCGCCGAGCTCGCCGTCCGCGCTGCCGCGGCCTCCGGCCCCGGCAGTGCGCTGCGCTACCGGCCGGCCCTGGGCAACGCCGCCTCCCGGCGGGCCCGGCTGCGCGACGACCTGCCTGGTGCGTGGCAGCGCGGCGAGTTGTCGGTGCTGTTCCAGCCGGTGGTGTCACTGGGCGAGCAGCGGGTCACCGGTGTCGAGGCGCTGCTGCGCTGGCGGCACCCGGAGCTCGGGGACGTGCCCCCGGCGGAGTTCGTGCCGATCGCCGAGCGCGCGGGGGTCATCGGCGAGCTGCAGCGGTGGGCCCTGGAGGAGGCGGCGACCGTCGCGGTCGCCCTGCCCTCCGCCGGCGCCCCGCTGCGGTTGGGGGTCAACATCTCCGCGTCGCACGTCGCCGCGCGGACGCTGGTCGGTGACGTCGCCGCGGTGCTCAGCAGCACCGGGTTGTCGCCGGAGCGGCTGGTCCTCGAGATCACCGAGGCGACCGTGCTGGCCGACGGCGAGCACGTGGTCGTCGACATCGAGGCGCTGCGGCTGATGGGCGTGCACGTGGCCCTGGACGACTTCGGCACCGGCCACTCGTCGCTGGCGCACCTCACCCGGCTGCCCATCGACGTCCTCAAGCTGGACCGCTCGTTCGTCTCCCGGATCGACCGGGACCCCAAGAGCCGGGCGCTCTGCGAGTCCGTGGTCGCCATCGGGCAGGCGCTGGGCCTCGACGTCGTCGCGGAGGGCGTCGAGACCCCGGCCCAACTGGGTGCCGTGCGCGCCGTGGGCTGCGGGTTCGCCCAGGGCTTCCTGCTGGCCCGGCCGCTGCGCCACGACCAGCTCACCGACCTGCTCTCCGACGGCGCCGGCCTGTTGTGGCCGGGACTCGTTGGCACGCGCTGATGACCGGCGGACCGAGCGGGCGGCGCAGCTCCGACGGGTCCGGTCGTCGTGGCCGCGGCACCGCGGCCACGATGGCCTTCCTGGCGTCGCTCGCCGCGGTGCTGGCCCTGACCGTGGCGACGGCACCGGATGCCGCCCCGCGCCTCGGACCGGCCCTGCTGGCCGTCGGCTCGTGGGTCACCGCGTTCGTCGTGGCCCGCCGGGCAGCCCGGCTGCCCGCCCGGTCGGCGGGCCCGTGGCGGGCGTTCGCGCTCGCCGCCGTGCTGCTCGGGCTCGGCCAGGGGGCCAGCGCGCTGGCCGGCGCCGGGGTCAACACCAGTGAGGCCGGCTGGCAGGACGTGCCGCTGGTGGCGGCGGTGCCCGTCGCCCTGATCGCCTGCGCCCGGCTGCTGCCGGGAACCGGCCGCCGCCCCATCGGCTCCCGGGCGTTGCTGGACGGCGGGATCGTGCTCGTGGCCGTCGGCCTGCTGGGCGAGGCCCTCCTCGCCGACGCCGCCGCCCGCTCCGGAGGTGTCGTCGACGCCCTCGTCTCGGTGGGCTACCCGGCGGTGGGCGCACTGCTGTGCGGGGTCGGGCTGGTCACCGTCGCCGCGGCGGCCGACGCCCGGCGCGGCGCGGCCGCCTGGCTGCTGACGTCGTTCGTGGCCCTCGCCGTCGTGGTGGTCAGCGGCGCCCTCGCGGTCACCCTGCGGAGCACCGCCTTCGACGTCGTCACCGGCCTGGCCTGGATCGCGATGCTCGCTGCCGGTGTGCGGGCGGCCGAGGCCGACCCCGACCGGGTCGGCGAGGACACCCAGCCGTCGGCCGTGCTGCCGCTGCCGGGTGTCGTGTTCAGCATGTGCGCGGCCTTCGGCGTCGCCCTGTTCCTCGCCGTGGGGGTGGCCGTCGGCCGTCCCGTCTCGCCCGTCGAGGGCGCGGGGATCACCGTGCTGATGCTGCTGACCTTCGTGCGCTGCCTCCTGTGGGCCGTGGACGGAGAGCAGCTGACCCGCCGGGTCCGGCGCACCGAGGGCTGGCTGCGCGCCCTGCTGCACAGCGGCGAGGCGGTCACCGTCCTCCTCGACGGGGCCGGTCGCGTCGCCTGGACCTCCGGGCCCGTGCACGACCAACTCGGCTGGCACCCGCGCGACCTCACCGGCCGTGCGCTGGTCGCCCTCGTGCACGCCGCCGACCGTGACGTCCTCGTCGCCGTGGCCGCCGCCGTCCGCGGCGGGGAGCAGCCCGCCGAGCTGCCCGTGACCCTGCGGCTGGGCAGTCGCGACGGGGACTGGCGGGACGTCGAGGTGTCGGGCGCCGCCCGCACCGGCGGCGAGGACGAGGGACTGGTCCTGCACCTCCGGGACGTCAGCGACCGCAGCAGCACCCACCGGCGGCTCGAGCGGCTGGCCTACACCGACTTCCTCACCGGTCTGCCCAACCGGGCACGCTTCATGGCCGCCCTCGCCGAGCCGGCGGGCGCCGAGCCCGGGTGCGTCCTGGTGGTCGACCTCGACGGGTTCAAGGCGGTCAACGACGTGGCCGGGCACGACGCCGGTGACCGGTTGCTGTGCGAGGTCGCCGACCGGCTGCGCGGCGCCGCCCGGGAGGAGGACGTCGTGGCCCGCCTCGGCGGCGACGAGTTCGCCGTCCTCGTACGGTCCGGCCGGGACGAGGCCACGGCCCTCGCCGAGCGCCTGGTGTCCCTGCTCGACCGCGAGCACCGCCCCACCGCGGCCGACGGGAGCCCCGGCAGCGGCCCGGTCTTCGCCGTCTCCGGAAGCGTGGGCGTCGCCGAACTCCGGGCCGGCGACGACCCCGCCGACGCGGTGCGCCGCGCGGACGTCGCGCTGCGGGCGGCCAAGGCCGCCGGCAAGAACTGCGTCCGGTCCTCCGGCGCGGCCCTCGACCGGCTCGTCGACCGCCGCGCCCGCCTGGCCCGCGACCTGCCCTCCGCGATCGCCGACGGCGCGCTCACCCTCGTCTACCAGCCGGTCGTCGGCGTGGCCGACCGGCGGGTCCTCGGCCTGGAGGCCCTGGTGCGGTGGGAGCACCCGGAGCTCGGCGCCGTCCCGCCGGACGAGTTCGTCGCCCTGGCCGAGGACGACGGCCTCATCGTCCCCCTGCAGCGATGGGTGCTCCGGACGGCGACCACGGCGCTGGCACCCCTGCTCGCGGACGGCCACGACCTGCAGCTGGGTGTCAACGTCTCGATCCGCCACCTGCAGGCCGGGTGCCTGGTCCCCGACGTCGCCGCGGCACTCGCCGACTCCGGCGTGCCGCCCCGCCGGCTGATGGTCGAGCTGACCGAGTCGGTGCTCATGGGCACCGACGACCACGTGGAGGACGACCTGCGCGCCCTGCGGGGGATGGGCTGCGTCATCTCCCTCGACGACTTCGGCAAGGGGCACTCCACCTTGGCGCGGCTGGCCCGCCTCCCGGTCGACGTGCTCAAGATGGACCGGGCGTTCGTCGCCCACATCCAGGACGACCCGCGGAGCGCGGCGCTGGTGCGCAGCGTGGTCGAGCTCGGGCCCGTCCTCGGCATGGACGTCGTCGCCGAGGGGGTCGAGACCGCGGGCCAGCTGGCGGCGCTGCGTGAGGTGGGCTGCCGCTACCTGCAGGGGTTCCTGCTGGGGGCGCCGGTGCCCGCCGCGCAGCTGCCCGGTGTGCTCGCCGGCTTCGACCCGGCGGTGCTCGACCACGCCGTGCCGTCCCACGTCTGACCTCCCTGCCGTCCACACAGTGGGACGGCGTGGTTGACGACGACCCTCGGGGAGGCGCACAGTGGGCGGGTGCGCCCGGCCTGCCTGCTCCTCGTAGTCGCCTAGCGCGTCGGTCTCCCGACCGACGCGCTCACCCCTCTGTGCCTGCGGCACGAGGGGTTTTTCGTTTGCGGGCCCCGCGCGCCTCCGTGCGGCCGGGCGCCCATCCCAGCCGGCAGGCACCCGCCGCACACCGCACCACCCCCGAACCGACGCCCCCCGACCGGGGCACTGCCAGGAGAGCGCCGACATGAACAGCCCCACCCCCGGCGAGTCCGCCACCCGAGAGGCCGCCGCCGCACTGACGGGCGTCGAGACCGTGGACCGCTCGCTCGCCGCCGCGGCCCACGAGCCGGTCAGCGGCATCACCGGCGCGCAGAGCCTGGTCCGGTCGCTCGAGGCGGTCGGCGTCGACGTCGTCTTCGGCATCCCGGGTGGGGCGATCCTGCCCGCCTACGACCCGCTCTTCGACTCGCGGGTCCGGCACGTGCTGGTCCGGCACGAGCAGGGCGCCGGCCACGCGGCCACGGGGTACGCGCAGGCCACCGGCCGGGTCGGCGTCTGCATGGCCACCTCCGGTCCGGGTGCGACCAACCTCGTCACCCCGCTCGCCGACGCGCACATGGACTCGGTCCCCGTCGTCGCGATCACCGGCCAGGTGCCCAGCGCCTCGATCGGGACCGACGCCTTCCAGGAGGCCGACATCCGCGGCATCACGATGCCGATCACCAAGCACAACTTCCTGGTGACCGACGCGGCGGAGATCCCGCAGCGGATCGCCGAGGCCTTCCACCTCGCGTCCACCGGCCGGCCCGGTCCGGTGCTGGTCGACATCCCCAAGGACGTCCTGCAGGCGACCACCGACTTCTCCTGGCCGCCGCGGCTGGACCTGCCCGGCTACAAGCCGACCACCCGCCCGCACGGCAAGCAGGTCCGCGAGGCGGCGGCGCTCATCGCCCGGGCCAGGCGGCCCGTCCTCTACGTGGGCGGCGGCGTGCTCAAGGCGGGGGCGACCGAGGAGCTGGCCGAGCTGGCCGAGCTCACCGGCGCACCGGTGGTCACCACCCTCATGGCCCGGGGCGCCTTCCCCGACAGCAGCCCGCAGCACCTGGGCATGCCCGGAATGCACGGGACGGTCGCCGCGGTCACCGCGCTGCAGAAGTCCGACGTCATCGTGGCCCTCGGTGCCCGCTTCGACGACCGGGTGACCGGCCAGCTGTCCTCGTTCGCCCCCGACGCGCAGGTGGTGCACGCCGACATCGACCCCGCGGAGATCGGCAAGAACCGCAAGGCCGACGTGCCGATCGTCGGCGACGCCCGGGAGACCATCGTCGAGCTGGTCGCGGCGCTGCGGGCCGAGCACGAGGCGGGCCGGACGCCGGACCTCGCCGCCTGGTGGGCGCAGCTGGACGAGTGGCGGCAGACCTACCCGCTGGGCTACGACTGGCCCGAGGACGGCTCGCTGTCGCCGCAGTACGTCATCGAGCGCCTGGGCGCCATCGCCGGACCCGATGCCGTCTACGCCGCGGGCGTCGGTCAGCACCAGATGTGGGCCGCGCAGTTCGTCAAGTACGAGAAGCCCGGCACCTGGCTCAACAGCGGCGGCCTGGGCACCATGGGCTACGCCGTCCCCGCGGCGATGGGCGCCAAGTACGGCCGCCCCGACACGACCGTGTGGGCCATCGACGGTGACGGCTGCTTCCAGATGACCAACCAGGAGCTGGCCACCTGCGCCATCGAGGGCATCCCGATCAAGGTCGCCGTCATCAACAACGGCAACCTCGGCATGGTCCGGCAGTGGCAGACCCTCTTCTACGAAGGCCGCTACTCGAACACGAAGCTGCACGCCCAGAACGCCGACGGCACGCCCAAGCCGGTGCGCATCCCCGACTTCGTGGCGCTGGCCGAGGCGCTGGGCTGCGTCGGCCTGCGGTGCGAGAGCAGGGACGACGTCGACGCGGTGATCGAGAAGGCCATGTCGATCAACGACGTCCCGGTGGTCATCGACTTCGTCGTCGGCTCCGACGCCCAGGTCTGGCCCATGGTCGCCGCAGGTTCGAGCAACGACGACATCATGGCCGCGCGCGACGTCCGCCCGGTCTTCGGAGAGGGACAGGTCTAGCGGGAGGACCCCGTCCCCCTCGCACGCTCGGGGCGAGCCTCTGGACGGGGCCGACCGACATCCGCTCGCAGGTGAAAGGAACTCTGGCATGACACGCCACACGCTCTCGGTGCTGGTCGAGAACAAGTCCGGTGTGCTGGCCCGCGTCTCGGCGCTGTTCAGCCGGCGGGGCTTCAACATCGAGTCCCTCGCGGTCGGGCCGACCGAGAACCCGGACCTGTCCCGCATGACGATCGTCGTCGACGCGGAGAGCCAGCCGCTCGAGCAGATCACCAAGCAGCTGAACAAGCTGATCGAGATCATCAAGATCGTCGAGCTGGACGGCGGCGCCGCCGTCCAGCGGGAACTGCTGCTGGTCAAGGTCCGGGCCCCCATGGCCGACCGCACCCAGGTGCTGCAGACCGCCGAGCTGTTCCGCGCGCACGTCGTCGACGTCAACACCGACACGGTGACCCTGGAGGCCACCGGGACCCCGGACAAGCTCCAGGCCCTGCTCGCCGTCCTCGCCCCCCTGGGGATCAAGGAGATGGCGCAGTCGGGGACCGTCGCCCTGGGCCGGGGTCCGCGCGCCATGTCCGGCGCCGGTACGTTGCGCCCGGTCGAGCGCTCCGCCTGAACGAGGACCCTGCCCCCACTGCTCGCGGCGGGCCCTGCAGGGAGCCATCCGTCGCACAACCGAGAGGAACAACCACCGCATGGCCGCCGAGATCTTCTACGACGACGACGCCGACCTGTCGATCATCCAGGGGCGCACCGTCGCCGTCCTGGGCTACGGCAGCCAGGGTCACGCCCACGCCCTGTCCCTGCGCGACTCGGGCGTCGACGTCCGGGTCGGCCTGCCCGAGGGCAGCAAGAGCCGCCCCAAGGCCGAGGCCGAGGGCCTGCGCGTGGTCACCCCTGCCGAGGCGGCCGCCGAGGCCGACCTGATCATGATCCTGGCGCCCGACCACGTGCAGCGGCACCTGTACACCGAGTCGGTCGAGCCGAACCTCCAGGACGGCGACGCGCTGTTCTTCGGCCACGGCTTCAACATCCGGTTCGGCTACATCAAGCCGCCGTCCGGTGTGGACGTCGCCATGGTCGCGCCGAAGGGCCCCGGCCACCTCGTGCGCCGCGAGTTCGAGAACGGCAAGGGCGTGCCCTGCCTGATCGCCGTCGAGCAGGACGCGACCGGCCAGGCCCAGGCGCTCGCGCTCTCCTACGCCAAGGCCATCGGTGGCAGCCGCGCCGGCGTCATCAAGACGACCTTCGCCGAGGAGACCGAGACCGACCTCTTCGGTGAGCAGGCCGTGCTCTGCGGTGGCGCCAGCGCGCTGATCACCGCCGGGTTCGAGACGCTGACGGAGGCCGGCTACCAGCCCGAGGTCGCCTACTTCGAGTGCCTGCACGAGCTCAAGCTGATCGTCGACCTCATGTACGAGGGCGGCATCGCCAAGCAGCGCTGGTCGGTGTCCGACACCGCCGAGTACGGCGACTACACCTCCGGCCCCAAGGTGATCGACGCGCGCGTCAAGGAGTCGATGGGCGAGGTCCTGGCCGCCATCAAGGACGGCTCCTGGGCCGCGGCGTTCATCGCCGACCAGGACGCCGGTGCGCCGGACTTCAAGGCCAAGCGGGCCGCCGCCGAGGCGCACCCGATCGAGGAGACCGGCCGCAAGCTGCGCGGCCTCATGAGCTGGGTGTCGGCGTCCGACGACTACACCGGCACCGCCGCCCGCAGCTAGGCCGGGACCCCGGGAGCGACGAGGGCCCCCACTGCCGGCCGGCAGCGGGGGCCCTCGGTCGTGCGGGGGATCAGCGGGTGCCGCGGGCGGCGAACCACTGCCGGGAGGCCGGCTGCGACAGCAGCACGACGATCCCGACCCCGACGGCGATGAGGACGAGCGACCAGCCGTTGAACTGGCCCTGGGTGAGCGACACGAGCAGCCCGAGGGCCACCAGGCCGGCGGTGGCCGCCCCACCGATCTTCAGGACGGTGCTGCTCCTGCCCGTGAGGGCCTGCACCCCGCCCCAGATGTCGGTCACCGCGATCGCCAGGTACACGATCCCGAAGAGGGCGAACTGTGCGGAGATCGTCGACAGCGCGAAGAGGCCCAGGGCCCCGATCAGCGCGAAGAACGCGACGACGAAGCCGAAGACCGCCGCCATGAGCACCTGCGGCGGGCGCGGCCCGGCCGGACCTGCGGCGCCGGCGGCTGGGCCGGACCAGGCCGGAGCGGGTGCGTACCCCTCCGCGGGCGGCGGGGGCGCGCCCCAGTCCGGCCGGTCCTCCGGTGCACCCCCCTGCGCGGTGTGGGGGTCGGGACCGCCGGGACTCGACATGCGACAACGTCCTCCTGGTCGCGATCGCCGCCCGGGTGGCGGACGGCGGCGGGGTGTGGGAGCCGGAACGGCTCCAGGGGGTGTCCGAGCACCCCCTGGAGCCCGGTGCTCAGCGGCCGCGGCGGGCCCGGTGGGCGGCGAAGAAGGCCGCCGCGGGCTTCAGTGACAGCAGGATGACGATCGCCAGCGCGGCCAGGAAGAACAGCAGGCCGGTGAGGACGCCGCCGGCACCGTTGGTGTCGGCGTCGGCGAGGCTGCCGAAGAACATGAGAGCCGTGAAGGCCACCGAGATGGAGCCCCCGACGAGCAGCAGCACGCGGCTGCGGCCGGTCAGCGCCCACACGGAGCCCCAGATCATCACGACCGTCCAGACCAGGGCCAGGAGGCCGAAGACGAGCAGCACCCCTCCGACGGCCCCCGTGACACCCTCGAGGCCCGGGATGTCGTCGAAGCCCGAGGAGCTGCCTCCGACCGCCGCGCCGGCGACGATCGTGAACAGGCTGATGATGACGCCGATCGCGCCGAAGACGAAGCCGAGCACCGCCGCGGTGATGACCCCGCCGGGCTTGGCCGGCACCGCCGACTGGCCGTACTGGCCGTACTGGCCGTAGTCGGGCTGCTGGCCGTACTGCTGCGGGTAGCCCGCCTGCTGGCCGTAGGGCTGCCCCTGGCCGTACTGCTGCGGGTAGCCCGGCTGCTGACCGTAGGGCTGGGCCTCGCCGGGTTGCTGCCCGTACTGCTGCCCGTACTGCTGTGCGGGTTGGCCGTACTGCTGCTGGGGCTGTCCGTACTGCGAGCCGGCGCTGGACCCGTGCTCGTCGTCGTGGGTGCTCATGATCTCCTCCGTCGGCGCCGGCTCTCGCCGACTCTGCGCGGCCAGGATGTCCGCCGCGGCAGACACGGGCAAGCACACCCACCCCATCGGCGGGGGGTGTCGGCTCGCGCTCGTACCGTCACGGGTCGTGCCCGCGGGGGCTGGGCGGGGGGCGCCGGTGCCCCGTCCCTAGGCTGTACACCCGTGACCACGACCGCACCCGTCGTCCTGATCGCCGAACAGCTCGCCCCGAGCGTCCTGGAGGTGCTCGGGACCGAGGTCGAGATCCGGCACGTGGACGGAGCCGATCGGGCCGCGCTGCTGCCGGCGCTGGCCGACGCGGCGGCGATCATGATCCGCAGTGCCACCCAGATGGACGCCGAGGCCCTCGCCGCCGCCCCGAACCTCAAGGTGGTCGCCCGCGCCGGCATCGGCCTGGACAACGTGGACGTCCCCGCCGCCACCGAGCGCGGGGTCATGGTCGTCAACGCGCCGACGTCCAACATCGTCAGCGCCGCCGAGCACGCGGTCGCGCTGCTGCTGGCCGCGGCCCGCCAGATCCCCGCCGCCGACGCGTCGCTGCGCGAGGGCGCGTGGAAGCGGTCGAAGTTCATGGGCGTCGAGGTCACCGACAAGACCGTGGGCGTCGTCGGGCTGGGGCGCATCGGTGTCCTGGTGGCGCAGCGCCTCGCGGCCTTCGGCGTCACCCTCATCGCCTACGACCCCTACATCCAGCCCGGTCGTGCCGCCCAGCTGGGCGTGCGGATGGTGTCGCTGGAGGAGCTGCTCCGCGAGTCGGACTTCATCACCATCCACCTGCCGAAGACCCCCGAGACCCTCGGGCTGATCGGCGCCGCCGAGCTCGCCACCACCAAGCGCGGCGTGATCATCGTCAACGCGGCGCGGGGCGGGCTGGTCGACGAGGCGGCGCTGGCCGACGCCCTCCAGTCCGGACAGGTGGGGGCCGCGGGGCTGGACGTCTACGCCAAGGAGCCCACCACCGACAGCCCGCTGTTCGGCCTGCCCAACACGGTCGTCACCCCGCACCTGGGCGCCTCCACCACCGAGGCGCAGGACAAGGCCGGCACGGCGGTCGCGCACTCGGTGCGGCTCGCGCTGCAGGGCGAGTTCGTGCCCGACGCGGTCAACGTGCAGGCCGGTGGGGTCGTCGCCGAGGACGTGCGGCCCGGCCTGCCCCTGGCCGAGCGGCTCGGCCAGGTGTTCACCGCCGTCGCCGGCGGGCTGGCCCAGTCGGTGACCGTCGAGGCCCGCGGCAAGATCGCCGAGTTCGACGTCTCGGTCCTGCAGCTCGCCGTCCTCAAGGGCGTGTTCACCGACGTCGTCGAGGAGCCGGTGACCTACGTCAACGCGCCGCTGTTCGCCGAGCAGCGCGGCCTGGACGTCGCGATGTCCAACGACGTCGAGAGCCCCGACTACCGGAACCTGATCGCGGTGCGGGGGGTGATGGCCGACGGGACGGAGGTGACCGTCTCGGGCACCCTGTTCGGCAAGAACCAGGTGCCCAAGCTGGTCGAGGTCAACGGCTTCGACATGGACCTGGACCTCGCCGGCTACCTGCTGTTCTTCGTCTACGCCGACCGGCCGGGCATCGTCGGGACGGTGGGCGAGGCCCTGGGAGCTGCCTCGATCAACATCGCCGGCGCCCAGGTCAGCCGCACCAACCGCGGCGGCGAGGCGCTGATGGCGGTCATGGTGGACAGCCCCGTGCCGTCGGAGCTGCTCGCCGACATCGCCGGCCGGATCGGGGCCCGCTGGGCCCGCTCCGCCGACCTCGACCCGCGCTGACCCAGGGTAGGAGACCCATGAGACTGGCAGTGATCGCTGGAGACGGCATCGGTCCCGAGGTCGTGGCCGAGGGCCTCAAGGTCCTCCGTGAGGTGGCTCCCGACGTGGAGACCACCCCGTACGACCTGGGCGCCCTGCGGTGGCAGCGCACCGGCGAACTGCTGCCCGACACCGTGCTCGACGAGCTGCGCCAGCACGACGCCATCCTGCTCGGTGCCATCGGCGACCCGAGCGTCCCGCCGGGCATCCTCGAGCGGGGCCTCCTGCTGCGCCTGCGGTTCGAGCTGGACCACCACGTGAACCTGCGCCCGGCCCGGCTCTTCGACGGTGTGCGCAGCCCGCTCGCCGACCCCGGTCCGATCGACATGCTCTGCGTGCGCGAGGGCACCGAGGGGCCCTACGTCGGCAACGGCGGCGTGCTCCGCAAGGACACCCCGCACGAGGTCGCGACCGAGGTCAGCCTCAACACCGCGTTCGGTGTCGAGCGGGTCGTCCGGTACGCCTTCGAGCGGGCACTGACCCGCCCGCGCCGGCACCTGACCCTGATCCACAAGACCAACGTGCTCACGCACGCCGGGTCGCTCTGGTCACGCACCGTCGAGGAGGTCGCGTCGGAGTTCCCCGAGGTCACCGTGGCCTACCAGCACGTGGACGCCGCGGCGATGTTCTTCATCACCGACCCCGGCCGCTACGACGTCATCGTCACCGACAACCTGTTCGGCGACATCGTCACCGACGTCGCCGCGGCGGTCACCGGGGGCATCGGGCTGGCGGCGAGTGGCAACCTGGACGTCTCGGGCACCAACCCGAGCATGTTCGAGCCGGTGCACGGTTCGGCCCCCGACATCGCCGGCCAGGGGACGGCCGACCCCACCGCCACGGTGCTGTCGGTCGGCCTGCTGCTCGAGCACCTGGGACGCACCGACCAGGCCAAGAAGGTCAACGCCGCCGTCGCGTTCGACCTGTCGACGCGGGAACCGCAGGCGACCGTGCGCACCACGGAGGTCGGCGACCGCCTCGCGGCGCTCGCCAGCGGCTGAACGGCCCCGATCCCAGGACCGCGCCGAGCGAGCGAGGCGTGAGGAGGACGGGGTCCCTCCACGGCCCCCACCGAGGAAGGGCCCCGTCCTCCCCACCCTTCGCGAGCTCAGGGCGGTGCCCGGGACGGGGCCGCGGCGGGACCCTGCAGAGAGGCCGCCGGTTCGGGGGTACGGCGGGGCGCGTGGTCTACTGGAGGTGATGCACCCCACCGACCTGATCGTCATCGCCTAGCGCGCAGTCCCTCCCCGACTGCGCGCAGACCTCCCGTTCCCGGGGGGTCTTTGTCGTGTTCGGGGCAGTTGCCCTCTCCCGGGAGACACCGTGTCAACTCCGACCAGCACCGACTTCCACGTCTTCGACACCACCCTGCGCGACGGCGCACAGCGCGAGGGCGTCAGCTACTCGGTCGCCGACAAGCTCGCGGTCGCCCGGCTGCTCGACCAGATCGGCGTGGGGTACATCGAGGGCGGCTGGCCCGGGGCGATGCCCAAGGACACCGAGTTCTTCGCCCGCGCCCGCACCGAGCTCAAGCTCCGCCACGCGCAGCTGGTGGCCTTCGGTGCCACCCGCAAGGCCGGCGTCCGGGTCGCGGACGACGCCCAGGTGCGGGCGCTGCTGGACGCCCAGACGCCGGTCGTCTGCCTGGTGGCCAAGTCCGACGTCCGGCACGTGCGCGAGGCGCTGCGCACCACGCTGGAGGAGAACCTCGCGATGGTGCGCGACACCGTCGAGTTCCTCGTCGGGCACGGCCGGCGGGTGTTCGTCGACTGCGAGCACTTCTTCGACGGGTACGCCGCCGACCCCGACTACGGCGTCCAGGTCCTCGAGGCCGCCTTCGCGGCCGGCGCCGAGGTCGGCGTCCTGTGCGACACCAACGGCGGGATGCTGCCGATGGGCGTGGGCCGGGTCGTCGCCGACGTCCGCGCCCGGGTGTCGGGCCGGCTGGGCATCCACTGCCAGGACGACACCGGCTGCGCCGTCGCCAACAGCCTGGCCGCGGTCGAGGCCGGTGTCACCCACGTGCAGGGGACGGCGAACGGCTACGGCGAGCGGGCCGGCAACGCCGACACCTTCGCGCTGATCGCCAACCTGGTGACCAAGATGGGCCTGCCGGTCGTCCCCGCCGAGTGCCTGCCCGAGCTGCAGCGGGTCAGCCACGCGATCGCGGAGCTGGCCAACATCGCCCCCGACGACCACCAGCCCTACGTCGGCGCCTCGGCGTTCGCGCACAAGGCCGGCCTGCACGCCAGCGCCATCAAGGTCCGCCCCGAGCTCTACAACCACCTCGAGCCGGCGGTCGTGGGCAACGACATGCGCATCCTGGTCACCGAGATGGCCGGGCGTGCGTCGGTCGAGCTCAAGGGCCGTGAGCTCGGCGTCGACCTCGACGGGCACGCCGACGTCATCGGCCGCGTGGTCGACCAGGTCAAGGTGCTCGAGGCCGACGGCTGGTCCTTCGAGGCGGCCGACGCCTCCTTCGAGCTGCTGCTGCGCGCCCAGCTGCCCGACGCGCCTCCGGCGCTGTTCGAGCTGGAGAGCTACAAGACCTCCGTCGAGCACTGGGGCAACGGCGTCGTGGTCAGCGAGGCGACCGTCAAGGTGCACGTGGACGGCGAGCGGGTCATCAGCACCGCCGAGGGCAACGGCCCGGTCAACGCCCTGGACAACGCCCTGCGGCAGGCGCTGGTGAGCCGGTACCCGCAGCTGGCCGACGTCTCGCTGGCCGACTACAAGGTGCGCATCCTCGGGTGGTCGTCGGGCACCAGCGCCACCACCCGGGTGCTCATCGACACCACGGACGGGGTGGGGGAGTGGACCACCGTCGGCGTGCACGTCAACATCGTCGAGGCCTCCTGGCACGCCCTCGTCGACGCGCTCACCTACGCCGTCCGGCACCGCGCGCGCTGAGGATGACGTCGTCGGCCCACCGGCCGACACCGCGGCCGGGTGCCGTCCCCGGCGGGTGGGGCGTCAGCGCGGCTGGATCTCGCCCATCGGGCCCCAGCCGCTGACGTCCGGCGCGTCCACGTAGATGATCTGGGGCTGCGCCGCGACGAGGTCGGGGGCCCGGTCGACGAACCCCCTGAAGGCGTCGGTGCCGACGTGCGACGCGCCGGCGTCGGCGTCCCGGAAGCCCTCGACGCACACGAAGGTGTCGGGTTCGTCGAGGCTCCGCGACCACTCGAAGAAGAGGTTGCCCTCCTCCGCCTGCACCGCGCGGGCGTACTCGCCGGCCAGGGTCGTCCACTCGTCGGCGCGCTCGGGGCGGACGGGGAACTTCACGACGATCAGGATCACCGGGTCTCCTCGGGTGGTGGGGGGTCAGAGCGGGTCGAGCCGGCGGCGCAGCAGGCAGAACGGGTTGCCCTCCGGGTCGGCGAGCACGTGCCACTTCTCGTCCCCGGTCTGGCCGACGTCGGCCGGGGTGGCGCCCAGCGCGAGCAGCCGCTGCAGTTCGGCGTCCTGGTCGCGGTCGGTCGGGTTCACGTCGACGTGCAGCCGCGGCGCGGCCGGTGACAGCTCGCCGACCGGCCCGAACACCAGCGTCGGCGCCGGCCCGCCGAAGCCGTCGGCCGGGCCGATCTCGACCGCTCCCTCGTCGCGGTCGAGCACCTGGTAGCCGAGGACCTCCGCCCACCACGCGGCCAGCGCCTCCGGGTCGCGGCAGTCGATGACGATCTCGCTGAGCCGGCACGCCATGCCCCGACCGTAGGGCCCGACCGGCGCGGGCGCGGCCGGGAGCGGGGTCAGTAGCCTCGACCCGTGCGCATCGTCCGCTTCGCCTCGCCCTCTGGCATGTCCTTCGGTGTCCTCGACGGCGACGGCCAGGTCGCCCAGATCGAGGGACACCCCTTCGGCACCATCTCCTTCACCGGCCAGCGGTACGCGCAGGCCGACGTCCGGCTGCTCTCGCCGATCCTGCCGAGCAAGGTCGTGTGCGTCGGCAAGAACTACGCCGACCACATCGCGGAGATGAAGACCGGTGACGCCCCGGCGCAGCCGTTGATCTTCCTCAAGCCCTCGACCTCGGTCATCGGGCCCGGCGACGCCATCCGCATCCCGCCCGGCAGCACCAACGTGCACCACGAGGCGGAGCTGGGCGTGGTCATCGGCGCACGCGGCGCGCGGCACGTGAGCCCGGAGCAGGCGCTCTCCAGCGTCTTCGGCTACACGATCGGCAACGACGTCACCGAGCGGGACATGCAGCGCGGCGACGGGCAGTGGACCCGCGCCAAGGGCTTCGACTCCTTCTGCCCTATCGGCCCCTGGATCGAGACCGACCTCGCGGGCCTCGGCAAGGACCCCGCGGACCTGGCGATCACCTGCACGGTGGACGGCGAGCTGCGCCAGTCCGGTCGCACCAGCCAGCTGCTGTTCGACGTCCCCACCCTGATCTCGCACATCTCGCAGGTGATGACGTTGCTCCCCGGCGACGTGGTCCTCACCGGCACCCCCGCCGGCGTCGGGCCGATCCGGCCCGGCCAGCGGGTGGAGTGCACGATCGAGGGGCTGGGCACGCTGACCAACAGCGTCACCGGCGCCGACGCGACCTCCACCGCCGGAGGCGCCAGATGAGTGCGCCCGCGACCGTGCGCACCCGGTTCTGCCCGTCACCGACCGGCCTGGTGCACGTCGGGCTCATCCGGACGGCGCTGTTCAACTGGGCGCACGCCCGGCACTCCGGCGGCACGTTCGTCTTCCGCATCGAGGACACCGACGCCTCCCGCGACTCCGAGGAGTCCTACCGCCACCTGCTGGACAGCCTGCGCTGGCTCGGCCTGGACTGGGACGAGGGCCCGGAGGTCGGCGGTCCGCACGGGCCCTACCGGCAGTCCGAACGGCACGACGTCTACCGCGAGGTGGCCGGGAAGCTGCTGGCCGCCGGCCACGCCTACGAGTCGTTCTCGACCAACGAGGAGGTCGACGCCCGGCGGCGGGCCGCAGGCCAGGACCCCAAGCTCGGCTACGACAACCACGACCGCTTCCTCACCGACGCGCAGAAGGCGGCCTTCCGCGACGAGGGCCGCCAGCCGGTGCTGCGGCTGCGGATGCCCGACGAGGACCTGACCTGGACCGACCTGGTGCGCGGCGAGGTGCGCTTCGCCGCGGGCGCGGTGCCGGACTTCGTGCTGGTCCGCGGCACCGGCGTCCCGCTCTACCCGTTCGTCAACCCGGTGGACGACGCCCTCATGGGCATCACCGACGTGCTGCGCGGAGAGGACCTGCTGCCCTCCACCCCCCGCCAGCTGGCGCTGTACGCGGCGCTCACCGACATCGGCGTCGCCGCCGGGACCCCGCGGTTCGGCCACCTGCCCCTCGTGACCGGCGAGGGGACCAAAAAGCTGTCCAAGCGGGACCCCACGTCCAACCTCGACGTCTACCGCGAGCGGGGTTTCCTGCCCGAGGGGCTGGTGAACTACCTGTCGCTGCTGGGCTGGTCGATCGCCGAGGACCGCGACGTCTTCTCCACCGCCGAGCTGGTCGAGGCCTTCGACGTCACCCGGGTGAGCGCCAACCCGGCCCGCTTCGACCTGAAGAAGGCCGAGGCGATCAACGCCACCCACCTGCGCGCCCTGCCGGTCGAGCAGTTCACCGAGCGGGTGACCCCCTACCTGGCCGCCGCCGGGCTGGTCGCCGAGCCGCCGACGCCGGAGCAGCAGCGGGTCCTCGAGGCGATCGCACCGATGGCGCAGGAGCGGATGATCGTGCTGTCGGAGGCCGTCGACCTGCTGCGGTTCCTGTTCGTGCAGGACGTGGAGATCGAGCCGGCGGCCGCGGCCAAGCAGCTGGGCGGCCCGGAGGCGGTCGAGGTGCTCGACGCCGCCACCACCGCCCTCTCCGCGCTGCCGGACTGGACGACGCCCGAGATCGAGGCCGCGCTCAAGGACGCACTGGTCGAGGGGCTGGGGCGCAAGCCACGGCAGGCCTTCGGACCGGTGCGGGTCGCGGTCAGCGGCCGGACGGTGTCCCCGCCGCTGTACGAGTCGATCGAGCTGCTCGGTCGCGACCGGACGCTGGCCCGCCTCGCGGCGGCCCGGGAGGCCGTTCCCGGATGACCGCACCGGGGCCGCCCGGCGGAGGGCCGGAACCGGACGACGAGCCCTACACCGGGCCGCCGCCGACCGGGCCCTACGGGGCGCCGCCCTACGTCCCCGCGGCGCTGCACGGCGTGCACTCGCTGCCGGCCACCGGTGCGTGGGCCGGGCCGGTGGCCTGGCCGCTCGGGCCGGTGCCGTTGCCGGCGGGCCCGCACACCCATCCGCAGGCCGGGCCGTCGCCCGGGGTCCGCTGGGCGCCGCCCCCGGGCACCCCGCCGCACGACGTCCCGGTGCCGTTCCTGCACGCCATGCGCGCCCGGGACTGGCGGTGGTGGCGGCCGCTGCTGGGGCTGCTGCTGGTCGTCGTGGTGTACACCGTGGCCGCCACCGTGGTGGTCCTCGTCGCGCTGGTCACCGGCGCGTTCCCCGACCTGCAGCTGCTCGACCTGGTCGACCCGGGCGTCCTGCTGATCACCAACGTGTCGCTGATCGTGGCCATCCCGATCGTCTGGCTTGCCTGGGTCGCCGCCCACGGCATGCGGCGGGGCTGGTCGTCGTCGGTGCTGGCGCGGCTGCGGTGGCGGCTGTTCCTGCCCTTCACGCTGCTCTCCCTGCCCACCCTGGGGGCCGGGATCCTGCTCAGCGTCCTGATCGGGTTCGTGTTCGAGGGTGGGGACGTCACCGGTCCGTCGTCGTCCTACGTCTGGCTGGTCCTCGTCGTGGTGTTCACCACACCCCTGCAGTCCGCGGCGGAGGAGTACGTGTTCCGCGGCTACCTCTCCCAGGCGATCGCCGGGTGGGTCCGCAGCCCCCGCGCGGGAGCGGTCGTCGCCGGCGTGCTCACCGCGGCCCTGTTCTCCGCCGCGCACGCCCCGCCGGACGTGTGGACCTTCCTCGACCGCTTCGCCTTCGGCCTCGCCGCCTCCGCCGTCGTGTGGCTGACCGGCGGACTCGAGGCGGCGATCGTGCTGCACGCGGTCAACAACGTGCTGGTCTTCCTGCTCGCCGGGGGGCTGGGGGAGGGCATCACCACCGACTCGGTGCCGGCCGGCACCGGCGTGCTGGTGGTCGGCCTGGACCTGCTGGCGATGGGTGCGTACGTGGCGCTCGTGGCGCGGTCCCGGGGACGGCTGCGGCCGGAGACCGAGACCGGTGCGCTGGACCTGCGGCCGGTGCCGGCCGAGGGGGTCCCGACCGGCCCCGTGCACGTCGGGTATGGTGTTGACCGGCGCCGCGAGGCGCAGCACGGCCCTTGGGGTATGGGGTAATTGGCAGCCCGACGGTTTCTGGTTCCGTTAGTCTAGGTTCGAGTCCTGGTACCCCAGCGAGGAAGCACCCGGTCCTCCAGCACCACCGCACCACTGCACGGCCCCGTCGTCTAGCGGCCCAGGACGCCGCCCTCTCACGGCGGTAGCGAGGGTTCGAATCCCTTCGGGGCTACAGCGGGCGAGAGCCCCCGGCCACCCGGCCGGGGGCTCTCGTCGTCCCGGGGTGGGTCCGCTGCCCACCGGGCGGCCGTGGCAGGATGTCGCTGCACGGCCCCGTCGTCTAGCGGCCCAGGACGCCGCCCTCTCACGGCGGTAGCGAGGGTTCGAATCCCTTCGGGGCTACACCGTGCGAGAGCCCCCGACCTGCCCGGTCGGGGGCTCTCGCTGTTTCCGGTGAACCGGACCCCCGAGGCTGGCCGGTGATCACGGGGCGGACTAGCGTCGACGCGGCCCTTCACGCTCGGTGACACGGCCGGTGAGAGGGGTGCTCAGCGGTGATCCGGACGAGCCGTCGCCTGGCCGACGGCCGGGAGATCCTGTACTTCGACCGGGAACCCACGCCGCGCGACGCGGTGGACACCCGCGACCTCCCGCAGGTCGCCAACCGGTCCCAGCTCCGCTACGACGCGCTGCTCGGCGAGTGGGTCGCGATCGCCTCGCACCGGCAGACCCGCACCTTCCTGCCGCCGGCCGACGAGTGCCCGCTCGACGCGTCGAGCCCCGGGCGCCCGACCGAGATCCCCGAGAGCTCCTACGAGGTCGTCGTCTTCGAGAACCGGTTCCCCTCACTGGCGACCGGCGTCGACCGCGACGTGCCGCCCACCGCCCCCGGAGCGCCGCTGGCGGAGCTCCGGCCGGGCTACGGCCGCGCCGAGGTCGTGTGCTTCACCGACGAGCACGAGCGGGTCTTCGCCGACCTCGGGCACGACCGGGCCCGCCTCGTCGTCGACGTCTGGGCCGACCGGACCGAGACGCTCGGCGCGCTGGACGGCGTCGAGTACGTCTTCCCGTTCGAGAACCACGGCGAGGAGATCGGGGTGACGCTGTCGCACCCGCACGGGCAGATCTACGCCTATCCGTACCTGCCGCCGCGCGTGGAGCGGATCCTGGCCTCGGTCGACCGCCACCGGGAGTCGACGGGTGGTGACCTGTTCGCCGAGGTCGAGGTGGCCGAGCGCTCCGGGCCCCGGGTGGTCACCGCCAACGAGCACTGGACGGCGTTCGTCCCGGCCGCCACGCGCTGGCCCTACGAGGTGCAGCTGTTCCCGACCCGGCGGGTGCCCGACATCCCGTCGCTCACCGACGAGGAGCGCGACGCCTTCGTCGACGTCTACCTCGACGTCCTCGGCCGGTTCGCCCACCGCATGGACACCCCGATGCCCTACATCGCCTCCTGGAACCAGGCGCCGGTGCGGGCCGGACGCGAGGACTGGTGGCTGCACCTGCAGGTCTTCTCGTTCCGCCGGGCGCCGGGGAAGCTGAAGTACCTGGCCGGCTCCGAGTCGGGGATGGGTGCCTTCATCACCGACACGAACCCCGAGGACGTCGCCGAGCAGCTGCGGGCCCTGGTCCTCCCGTGAGCCGCGACCAGAGGGCGGCCGACCGCGCGCAGCAGGCCTTCCGGGAGCAGTTCGGCACCGCCGCCGAGGGCGTCTGGGCGGCGCCGGGGCGGGTGAACGTCATCGGCGAGCACACCGACTACAACGGCGGCTTCGTGCTGCCCATCGCGCTGGCCCACACCACCCGGGCGGCGGTCGCCCGCCGCGACGACGGCCGGCTCGCCGTCGCCTCGCGGCAGGGCGACGGCGGTGTCGTGGAGCTCGACCTCGCCGACCTCGCCCCGGGACGGCCCGACGGGTGGGCCGGCTACCCCGCCGGTGTCGTCGCCGGGATGCGCGACCGGCTGCCCGGCGGCGCGAGCGTGCTCGTCGACAGCGACGTGCCGGTCGGAGCCGGGTTGTCGTCCTCCGCGGCGCTCACCTGCTCGGTCGCCCTCGCCCTGCGCGACCTCGTGGCGCCGGAGCTGGGAGCGCCCGACCTCGTGGAGCTCGCGCGCCGCGCGGAGAACGACTTCGTCGGCGCCCCCACCGGGATCCTCGACCAGTCCGCGTCCGTCCTCTGCACCGCCGGGCACGCCCTGTTCCTCGACACCCGCGACCGGTCCAGCGAGCAGGTGCCCCTCGACCTCGCCGGCGCCGGTCTGGCGCTGCTCGTCGTGGACTCCGGTGTCACCCACGAGCACGCCGGAGGCGGCTACGGCGACCGGCGCCGGGAGTGCGAGGAGGCCGCCCGGCGACTCGGCGTGGACTTCCTGCGCGAGGTCGAGGACGTCGGCCGGCTCGGCGTGCTCGCCGACGGCACCGCCGAGGGGGACGTGCTGCTCCGCCGCGCCCGGCACATCGTCACGGAGGACGCGCGCGTCCTCCAGGTGGTCGCCGCCCTGCGCAGCGACGCCGACCCCCGCAGGATCGGGCCCGTGCTGACGGCCGGTCACGAGTCCCTGCGGGACGACTTCGAGATCTCCGTGCCGCTGCTCGACGCCATCGTCGAGTCCGCCGTGGCCGCCGGGGCGCACGGGGCCCGCATGGTGGGCGGCGGGTTCGGCGGCAGCGCCATCGCCCTCGTCGAGGCCGACGCCGTCGACGCGGTCACCGCCGCGGTCGCCGCCCGCTTCGAGCGCGAGGGATCCCCTGCGCCCCGCACCTTCGTCACCGTCCCGTCCGCCGGGGCGCGACGGCTGGCCTGACCGACTCCGAGAAGGGGAGCCCGATGGAGGACCTGCAACTCGACGCGAACGCCGTCGACTACGCGCTCGTCGCCGCGTACTTCGCCGTCGTCCTCGGCATCGGGTTCGCTGCCCGCCGTCGGGTCTCCGACAGCCTCGACTTCTTCCTGTCCGGCCGGTCGCTGCCGGCCTGGGTGACCGGCCTGGCGTTCATCTCCGCCAACCTGGGCGCGGTCGAGATCGTCGGCATGTCGGCCAACGGGGCCCAGTTCGGCATGGCGACCATGCACTACTTCTGGATCGGCGCGGTGCCCGCGATGCTCTTCCTGGGCGTCGTGATGATGCCCTTCTACTACGGGTCGAAGGTCCGCAGCGTCCCCGAGTTCATGCGGCGGCGGTTCGGGACCGGGGCGCACCTGGTCAACGCGATCAGCTTCGCCGTCGCGCAGATCCTCATCGCCGGCATCAACCTCTACCTGCTCGCGCACATCGTCGAGCTGCTGCTGGGATGGCCGCTCTGGGTCTCGCTGATCGTCGCCGCGATCGTGGTGCTCAGCTACATCACGCTGGGCGGGCTGTCGGCGGCGATCTACAACGAGGTCCTGCAGTTCTTCGTGATCGTCGCGGCGCTGCTGCCGCTGACCCTCATCGGCCTGCACCGGGTCGGCGGCATCGGGGGCCTGATCGACCAGGTCACCGACGCGGGCGACGAGGGGGACCTCACGTCCTGGCCCGCGACCAACCTGACCGGCTTCGAGAGCCCGTTCTGGTCGGTCATCGGCATCGTCTTCGGTCTGGGGTTCGTCCTGTCCTTCGGGTACTGGACGACCAACTTCGTCGAGGTGCAGCGGGCCATGGCGACGCACTCGATCTCCGCGGCCAGGGCGACCCCGATCATCGGGTCGTTCCCGAAGATGTTCGTGCCGTTCATCGTGGTCATCCCGGGCATCATCGCCACGGTCCTCGTGCCGGAGGTCGTCGAGGCGAAGGCGTCGGGCGACCCGGACTTCGACTACAACAACTCGATCCTCTACCTGATCAGCGACGTGCTGCCCAACGGCCTGCTCGGCGTCGCGCTCGCCGGGCTGCTGGCGGCCTTCATGGCGGGCATGGCGGCCAACATCTCCGCCTTCAACACCGTCTTCAGCTACGACCTGTGGCAGCAGTACGTGAAGAAGGACCGGCCCGACGGCTACTACCTGAAGGTGGGGCGGTGGGCGACCGTCGGTGCCACGGTCATCGCCATCGGCACGGCCCTGATCGCGTCGGGCTACACCAACCTGATGGACTACCTGCAGACGCTGTTCGGGTTCTTCAACGCGCCACTGTTCGCCACGTTCATCCTCGGCATGTTCTGGAAGCGGATGACGCCGACGGCCGGCTGGACGGGCCTGGTCTCGGGCACGCTCGCCGCCGTCACGGTCGCGCTGCTGAGCGAGGACGCGTTCGGTGCGACGTCGCTGGGGGTGATCCCCCTCTCGGGCCAGGGCGCCAGCTTCGTGGCCGCCGGTGCCGCGTTCGTCGTCGACATCGTCGTCAGCGTGCTCGTCACCCAGGTGACCCAGCCCAAGCCGGTCGCGGAGCTGGTCGGGCTGGTCTACTCCGAGACGCCCGAGGAGCAGCGCACCGACCCGGAGGCGCACCGGCTGCCCTGGTACCGGTCGCCGACGAAGCTGGCCGGGATCTCGCTGGTCATGGTCATCGCCCTCAACCTCATCTTCCGCTGAGTCAGGAGACGCATCCGATGAGCACAGCAGGAGGGGCCGCCGGCAGTGGCGACGCGGGCGGGGACTCCGGCGGGGAGCACGCCGCCGGGGCGTTCGACGTCCGCAACGTCATCGCCGCACTGATCGGCTTCTACGGCGTCGTCCTGGTCGTCGTGGGCCTGGTCGACGACGACGAGGAGGCGCTGCAGAAGACCGACGGGTTCAACGCCAACCTCTGGGTCGGCCTCGCCATGATCGCGTTCGCGCTGGCGTTCGTGCTGTGGTCCCGGCTGCGGCCGATCGTGGTCGCCTCGCCGGAGAGGGCCGACGACGGGGACGCGCCCCCGCCGCACTGAGCCCGTCAGTCGAGGACGGTGACCGGTACGCGCTGGACCAGGTTGTTGGCCATGCCCTGCCGGTTCCACTCCTGCTCGGTCGGCTGGGCCCCCTCGGCGTCCGCGGCCCGGACCACGAGGATGTGGCTGCCGGGCCGGGCGGTCCAGGGCAGGGTCCACGCCCGCCAGGCGTACGGGTTCCCCGGATCAGCGGGGGCGAGGTCGGCCGCCGTCCACGTCGTGCCGCCGTCGCAGCTGACCTCCACGCCGGTCAGCGGCGCGCGGCCGGACCAGGCGCGCCCGGACAGGAGCACCGGCCCCGGCCGCAGGAACCGCTCGCGGCTCATGAAGTCCGGCCACCCGGGCGGCGCGAGCAGGGCCCGGGGGCGGATCCGCGTCACCGGCTCGCCGGGGTCGTCGGCGTCGACTTTGAACCGGTACGACGTCACGTTCTGGTAGCCGGTGAACGGCTCGGTCAGGACGTCGATGCGGGTCAGCCACTTCACGTGCGCCATGCCGTACCAGCCGGGGACCACCAGCCGCAGCGGGGCACCGTGCTGCGGCGGGAGGGGCTGCCCGTTCATCGCCCAGACGAGGAGGGCGTCCTCCCGCAGGGCCTCGGCCAGCGACAGCCCCCGGGTGTAGTCCTGCTCCACGCCGCGCTCGAGCCCGTGGTCGGCGCCGGTGAAGGCGACGTCCACCGCGTCGGGGGAGAGGCCGGCCTCGGCCAGCACCGGCGCCAGCGGGGTGCCGGTCCACTCGGCGCTGCCGACCGCCTCGAGCAGCCAGGGCTGGCTGACCGGCCGGGGCTCCAGGCGGGCGCGGCCGTTGCCGGCGCACTCGAGCAGCACCCGGGAGGTGACCGACGGCCGGGCCCGCAGCGCGTCGAGGTCGAGGGTGAGCGGGCGGTCGACGGCGCCGGTGACCGTCAGCCGCCACGACGCCGGGTCCACCGCCGGGATGTCGTAGTGGGTCAGCACGTAGTGCAGGCCGGGCGGCGTGACGTCGTAGCGCAGGGCCTCCAGCGGGAGGCCGTGGTTGCGGGTGGCGAGGGCCAGTTCGTCCAGCCCGATGCCCTCGCCGGGCTCAGCGACCCGCGGGCGTCCGCGGGTGGTGACCGGAGGCGCGTCCATGCGGGCAGTGTCCGCCCGGACCGGGCCCGGGTGAAGCCCCACCCGCCGTGGTCATGGGCTCGTTGCCGGGGACGCGCGACGACACGCCGCGCCGGCCGGCAACCGGCCCATGGCCGACGGTGGGCGTCCGCTGTCAGCGGGCGGCGCGGGAGATGGCCGACGCCGCGTCGAGCACCGCGCCGACGACCTCCGGCGACGGACGCCGGCCCAGCCGCTCGACCGGCCCCGAGATGGACACCGCGCCCAGCACCCCGCCGGCCGGGTCGCGCACCGGCGCCGACAGGGACGCCACGCCCGGCTCCCGCTCGGCGATGCTGTGCGCCCAGCCGCGTCGGCGGACGTCGAGCAGCGTCCGGGTGGTGAAGCTCGCGGCCGACAGCAGGGGGGTGACCTCGTCGGCGGGGGCGAACGCCAGCAGCGCGTGGGCCGCGGAGCCGGCGGTCATCGGGAGACGCGCCCCGACCGGGACGGTGTCACGGAGGCCGCTGGTGCGCTCGGCGGCCGCCACGCACACCCGGGCCGCGCCGTCGCGCACGTAGAACTGGGCGCTCTCCCCGCTCGCGTCGCGCAGGGCGGCCAGGTGCCGGCCCGCGATCTCGGCCACGTCCGCGGTGCCCCGGCCCAGCTCGGCGAGCCCGGGACCAGGCGCCCACGCGCCGGCCGACGTGCGCCGGACCAGGCGATGGCCCTCGAGGGCGACGGCCAGCCGGTGGGCGGTGGCGCGGGGCAGGCCCGTGCGCTCGACCAGCTCGGCGAGGGTCGCGGGCTCCGCGGAGACGGCCCGGAGGATGGCCACGGCTTTGTCGAGCACGGCAACGGGGTTAGGCTGTCCCACAGAGCAATACTCGCATCCCACATCCTGAGAAATCCAGTCGGATGGGGCGAGCGCTACCGAGGAGGGACCCACCGTGCCGAAGACCCTGGCGGAGAAGGTCTACGACGCCCACGTCGTGCGCAGTGCCGCGGGCGAGCCGGACCTGCTCTTCATCGACCTGCACCTCGTGCACGAGGTCACCAGCCCGCAGGCCTTCGACGGGCTGCGGGCCGCCGGTCGCACGGTGCGCCGTCCCGACCTCACGATGGCCACCGAGGACCACAACGTCCCCACGCTGGACATCCTCGCCCCGATCGCCGACCCGGTGAGCCGGGCGCAGGTCGACGCGCTGCGCCGCAACGCCGCCGAGTTCGGCATCCGGCTGGCGCCGATGGGCGACCGCGACCAGGGCATCGTGCACGTCATCGGCCCGCAGCTCGGGCTGACCCAGCCGGGCATGACGATCGTCTGCGGCGACAGCCACACCTCGACCCACGGCGCCTTCGGCGCGCTGGCCTTCGGCATCGGCACCAGCGAGGTCGAGCACGTGCTGGCCACCCAGACGCTGCCGCAGTACCGGCCCAAGCAGATGGCCGTGACGGTCGACGGCGAGCTGCCCCCCGGCGTCTCTGCCAAGGACGTCATCCTGGCCGTCATCGCCCAGATCGGCACCGGCGGCGGACAGGGCTACGTCATCGAGTACCGCGGCAGCGCGATCGAGGCGCTGTCGATGGAGGCCCGGATGACGATCTGCAACATGTCGATCGAGGCGGGCGCCAAGGCGGGGCTCATCGCCCCGGACCAGACCACCTTCGACTACCTGCAGGGCCGCGCGCACGCGCCGCAGGGCGCCGACTGGGACGCCGCCGTCGCGCACTGGTCGACGCTGCGCACCGACGAGGACGCCGTCTTCGACCGCGAGGTGCACATCGACGCGGCGTCGCTCACCCCCTTCGTCACCTGGGGCACCAACCCCGGCCAGGGCCTGCCCATCGGGGCGAGCGTGCCCGACCCGGCCGACTTCGCCGACGAGGGCGACCGCCGGGCC
Organism: Geodermatophilus sabuli; assembly: GCF_010686765.1. Taxonomy (GTDB): domain Bacteria; phylum Actinomycetota; class Actinomycetes; order Mycobacteriales; family Geodermatophilaceae; genus Geodermatophilus; species Geodermatophilus sabuli_A. The sequence goes on from NZ_JAAGWF010000007.1 coordinate 292,632, forward strand.
GCGGAGCAGGCGCTGGCCTACATGGGCCTGTCCGCCGGCACCCCGCTGCGCGAGATCGAGGTGGACACCGTCTTCCTGGGCTCCTGCACCAACGGGCGGATCGAGGACCTGCGGGTCGCCGCCGAGCTGCTCCGCGGCCGGCACATCGACGCCGACACCCGGATGCTCGTCGTCCCGGGCTCGGTGGCGGTCAAGGCGCAGGCCGAGGCCGAGGGCCTGGACCGGGTCTTCCTCGAGGCCGGCGCGGAGTGGCGCGGGGCCGGCTGCTCGATGTGCCTGGGCATGAACCCCGACCAGCTCAAGCCGGGGGAGCGCTCGGCGTCCACGAGCAACCGGAACTTCCAGGGCCGGCAGGGCAAGGGCGGACGCACCCACCTGGTGAGCCCCGCCGTGGCCGCCGCGACCGCACTGACCGGAAAGCTGACCGCCCCCGCCGACCTGGAGCCGGCCGAGCTGACGAGCGCTGGAGTCTGACCCCGATGGACGCCTTCACCACCCACACCGGCACCGCGGCCCCGCTGCGGCGGACCAACGTCGACACCGACCAGATCATCCCGGCCGAGTACCTCAAGCGGATCACCCGCACCGGCTTCGAGGACGGCCTGTTCGTCGCCTGGCGCACCAACGAGCCCGACTTCGTGCTCAACCAGCCGCAGTACGCGGACGCCTCGATCCTGGTCGCCGGCCCCGACTTCGGCACCGGCTCCTCCCGCGAGCACGCCGTCTGGGCGCTGCTGGACGGCGGCTTCCGGGTGGTCATCAGCTCCCGGTTCGCCGACATCTTCCGCAACAACTCGACCAAGGCCGGGCTGCTCACCGTGCTCCTGCCGCAGGACGCCGTGGAGGTGCTGTGGACGGCGGTCGAGGGCGACCCGACGACGGCGGTGACGGTCGACCTGCAGGCCAAGGAGGTCCGTTTCCTCGACACGGTGGTGCCGTTCGAGATCGACGACTACACCCGCTGGCGGCTGCTCGAGGGCCTCGACGACGTCGGCCTGACCGAGCGGCACCTGTCCGACATCGAGGCCTACGAGGCGGCGCGGCAGCCCTGGCTGCCCCGGGCCCTCCCCGCCCTCCCCGCCTGACGACGGACCCGAGGGCAGAGACGGGCGTCTCTGCCCTCGGGGTTCAGCGGGGGCGGGGGGCGGCGCCGTCGTGGGGGCCGGGGGCGAAGTCGCGGTAGTAGTCGGCGGCCAGCGCCCCGGGCCGGCCACCGAGCGCCCAGACGCTGCCCTTCGCGGCCGGCGGCCACACGCCGTCGACGGCACCGGGCCCGCGGACGCCGAGGGCCACCAGCGCCGACGGGATCGCCCCGCCCTGGCTGCACACGACGGTCACGCCCGGCACGTCGCGCGCCAGCAGCCGCTCGACGACCGCCACACCCGCCTCCGGATCGGCGGCGAACTCCTCCTCACCCAGCTCCAGCAGGTCCTGCACGGGCAGGCCCAGCCGGTCGGCCAGCGGCTCGACGGTCTCCCGGCACCGCGTGCGCCGGGCGGAGAGGACCGCGGAGGGGGCGAACAGCGGCAGGACCTCGGCCAACCGCGCGGCCTGCCGGCGGCCCTTGCCGTCGAGGGGGCGCAGCTCGTCGGGGCCGTCCCAGCCCGACTTGTCGCCTGCGCGGCCGTGCCGCACCAGCAGCACCGCCGGCTCCCGCGGGACGTCGGTGCGCGCCAGGTCGGCCAGCACGGCCCGGTCGGCCTCGTGGCTGACCACCGCCGCGGCGTCCTCCAGGGGCAGCCAGCGCAACTGGTCCACCTCGTCGTTGGGCACGAACTCCCCGCCCACCACGCGCATCAGCCAGTAGTCGACCCGCTTGGTGCCGTCGCCCACCGCGTACTCCGACCGGACGCTGCGCCGGCCGGCGATCGCGGTCAGCCCGGTCTCCTCGGCCACCTCGCGGACGGCGGCGGTCAGCGCGTGCTCGCCGGCGTCCAGCTTCCCCTTGGGCAGCGACCAGTCGTCGTAGCGCGGCCGGTGGACGACGGCCGTCTCGATCCCGCCACCGTCGGCCGGTCGCCACAGTGCACCGCCCGCGGCCAGCACCGCGGGCGGCGCCTCAGCCGACGAGCTCACCAGCGGCCGCCAGCAGTCCGGCCTGGTAGTCGCGCTCGCCGGTGCGCGTCCAGGTGGCGTCGCTGCCCAGCTCCCAGCAGCGCACCCCGTCGGCCATCGCCGCGTCGAACGCGTGCTGCAGCTGGCGCTGCGCCACGTCGTCGCAGACCCGCAGCAGCACCTCCACCCGGCGGTCGAGGTTGCGGTGCATGAGGTCGGCGCTGCCGATCCACCACTCGCTGTCGCCGTCGTTGCAGAAGTTCATGACCCGCGAGTGCTCGAGGAAGCGGCCCACGATCGAGCGCACCCGGATGTTCTCCGAGAGCCCGGGCACCCCCGGCCGCAGCGCGCAGATGCCGCGGATGAGCAGCTCCACGCGCACGCCGGCCCCCGATGCCTCGTAGAGGGCGTCGATCAGCTGCTCGTCGACCAGCGAGTTCACCTTGATGCGGATGCCCGCCTGCCGGCCCTCGGCGGCGTGCCGGGCCTCCCGCCGGATCTTCTCCAGCAGCCCGGCGCGGACGCTGTGCGGCGCCACCATCAGCGTGCGGTACGCCGTCTGCCGGGAGTAGCCGGTCAGGGTGTTGAACAGGTCGGTGAGGTCGGCGCCCACCCGGGGGTCCGCGGTGAGGATCCCGACGTCCTCGTAGATGCGGGCGGTCTTCGGGTTGTAGTTGCCGGTGCCGATGTGGCAGTACCGGCGGATCACGCCGCTCTCGCGGCGCACGACCAGCGCCGTCTTGCAGTGCGTCTTCAGCCCGACCAGGCCGTAGACGACGTGGCAGCCGGCCCGCTCCAGCGAGCGGGCCCAGGAGATGTTGGCCTCCTCGTCGAAGCGCGCCTTGATCTCCACGAGGACGACGACCTGCTTGCCCGCCTCGGCGGCCTCGATGAGCGCCGTGACGATCGGGGAGTCGCCCGACGTCCGGTACAGCGTCTGCTTGATCGCCAGGACGTCGGGGTCGGCGGCCGCCTGCTCGATGAAGCGCTGCACGCTCGTCGCGAACGAGTGGTACGGGTGGTGGAGCAGCACGTCGCCCTCGCGCAGGGTGGCGAACACGCTCTTGGGAGTCTCGCCCTCCGACAGCCGGGGATGGGTCGCCGGCACGAACGGCTCGTCCTTGAGCTCGGGCCGGTCGAGGTCGTAGAGCGCCCACAGCGCCGCGAGGTCCAGCAGGCCGGGCACGTGGACGACGTCCTCCGGGTCGACCTCCAGCTCCGAGACCAGCACCTCGAGGATCCGGGGGTCCATCGGCTCGGCGACCTCCAGGCGCACCGCCGGGCCGAACCGCCGGCGGGCCAGCTCCCGCTCGAGGGCCTGCAGCAGGTCCTCGTCGCGGTCCTCCTCGACCTCAAGGTCGGCGTTGCGGGTGACCCGGAACAGGTGGTGGTCCAGGACGTCGAGTCCGGGGAACAGCTGCGGCAGGTGCGCGGCGATGAGGTCCTCGAGCGGGAGGAAGGTGGCGGCCGGGTCGACCGCGGCGACCGGCACGAACCGGGGCACGTTGTTGGGCACCTTGAGGCGGGCGAACCGGGGTGCGCCGGTGTCGGGGTCGCGCACCGACACGGCCAGGTTGAGCGAGAGCCCGCTGATGTAGGGGAAGGGGTGGGCCGGGTCGACCGCCAGCGGGGTGAGCACCGGGAACACCTGGTCGCGGAAGTACTCGCGCAGCCGCTTGGCCTCGGTGTCGGCGAGCTCGTCCCAGTGCACGATCCGGATCCCGGCGTCCTCCAGCTGCGGGGTGATGTCCTTCGTGAAGACGTCGGCGTGCCGGTGCACGAGGTCGCGGGTCCGCCCGGTGACCCGGGCCAGCTGCTCCCGGATGGTCAGGCCGTCGGGGGAGCGGACGGTCAGGCCGGTGCTCTGCCGCCGCTTCAGGCCGGCGATGCGGACCATGAAGAACTCGTCGAGGTTGCTGGCGAAGATCGCCAGGTACTTCACCCGTTCCAGGAGCGGGAGCGAGTCGTCCTCCGCCAGCTCCAGCACGCGGGCGTTGAACTCCAGCCAGGACAGCTCTCGGTTGATGTACCGGGCGTCGTGTGCGCCGGATCGGGTGGATGCCACCCGGTCATCGTGCCGTAGAGAGGTGAACACCGGGTGGCGGTCAGGGTGCCGGGCACCGGGCCGCGGTCAGCAGCGCGGCGGTGCGCGGGCCCACGCCCAGGGCGGCAGCGGCCTGGAGGTCCGCGGGGGTGTCCACGTCGCGCGCCAGCCCGGGCCACGGGCCGGTCAGCTCGAGCGCTCCACCCGCCCGGTGTCGTGCGGCCGACCCGGTCCCGAAGGCGGGGGCCAGCTCGCTGCCCGAGGCGGTGAGCAGCGTCGTCCCCGTGCCCTGCGCGTCGGCGACGAAGCACCGCGGTGCCGCCCCTGCCGCGCTCAGTGCCGCGGTCAGCTCCTCCGGGCGCAGCGCCGGGAGGTCGGAGGACAGCGCGGCGACCGCCGGGCTCCCGCTGACCCGGGCACCGTGGGCCAGCGCCGCGTTCAGACCGGCGTCGGGCTCGTCGGGCACCGTCCGCGCCCCGAGCGCGGTCACCACCGCGGCAGCGTCCTCGTCGTCGGTGACGACCAGGACGCCGGCCACCGCCGGGGACGCCAGGGCGGCGCCGACCGTGTCGGCGAGCAGGGCCAGGACGAGGCGGTCGTGCGCGCCGCCGAGGCCGCCGGGGAGCGGGCTCAGCCGGCTCTTGGCGAGCGGCAGGCGCTTCGCCGGGACGACGACCATCCACCGGGGCACGGCGACAATGTGAGCACAATCCCCCGGCCTGGCAGACCGTCGCCGTACGCCGTCCGGGACCCGGTGCGCGGCCGGAGCAGGCCGAGGCCCGATCATGGACGCAGATCACACCGCCGCGCGGCCAGCGCGGCCGGACCAGGAGGGAGGCGCCGGTGAGCGAGGACCGTTCCCCGGTGGCGCGCCGACACGGGCGGGTGCCGTCGCCGTGGCGCACCCGGCGGCCGTTCCCCCCGGCGCTGTGGCTGTGCTTCCTCGTGGTCTACCCGGCGGCCGCGCTGCTGTTCCGGCTGCGCTACCGGCACCCCGAGCGCTTCCCCCGGACCGGGCCGGTGCTGGTGGTCGCCAACCACGTCTCGATCCTCGACCCGCTCGCCTGCGCCCGGCTGGTGTGGGACTGCGGCCGCGTCCCGCACTTCCTGGCCAAGGCGTCGGTCTTCCACGGCCTGGCCGGGCGGATCCTGCGCGCCGCCGGGCAGATCCCGGTCGCGCGGGGATCGGCCGACGCCCGCGGCTCGCTGGCGGCCGCCCAGGCGGACCTGGCGGCGGGCAACGTCGTGGTCATCTACCCGGAGGGTTCGGTCACCCGCGATCCCGACTGGTGGCCGATGGAGGCGCGCACCGGCGTGGCCCGGCTGGCGCTGACCACCGACGCCGTCGTCCTGCCGGTGGCCCAGTGGGGGCCGCAGCGGGTGCACGACTACCACACCGGCCGGTTGCACCTGCGGTTCCGGACGCCGGCGGACTACGTCGTCGGCGAGCCGGTCGACCTGGCCGACCTGCGGGTGCAGGTGCGCGCCGGCCGCCCCCTGACCGCCGACCTGTTGCGGGAGGTCACCGACCGGATGATGGGCGCCGTGCGCGAGCAGCTCGCCGAGCTCCGGGGCGAGCCGGCCCCCCTGACCTTCGCCCGGCGACCCCAGGGCTCGACGCCCGGTGACCTGCCGGGGAGCGCCGCGTGAGCTCACGGGACGGGCACGGCACCCGGGTGGCCGTGTTCGGTGCCGGCTCCTGGGGGACCACCTTCGCCAAAGTGCTGGCCGACGCCGGCTGCGCGGTCGCCCTGCACGCCCGGCGTCCGGAGCTGGCCGAGGCCATCACGCGCACCCGGGAGAACGCGGACTACCTGCCCGGCATCCGCCTCCCGGACGGGCTGCGGGCCACGACCGACCCGGCCGAGGCGCTGGACGAGGCCGAGATCGTGGTGCTCGCCGTCCCGTCGCAGTCGCTGCGGGACAACCTCACCGCGTGGGCGCCGCTGCTCCCGCCGGAGTCGGTCCTGCTGTCCCTGATGAAGGGCATCGAGCTCGGCAGCACCAAGCGGATGAGCCAGGTCATCTGCGAGATCACCGGTGCCGGGGCCGACCGGGTGGCGGCGCTGTCCGGGCCGAACCTGGCGCGGGAGATCGCCGAGGAGCAGCCCGCCGCCACCGTCATCGCCTGCACCGACCAGCGCCGCGCGGCACAGGTGCAGGCCGCCTGCCACACGCCCTACTTCCGGCCCTACACCAACGGGGACCTGGTCGGCTGCGAGCTCGGCGGCGCGGTGAAGAACGTCATCGCGCTGGCCTGCGGGATCACCGAGGGGATGGGCTTCGGCGACAACACCCGGGCCTCCCTGATCACCCGGGGTCTGGCCGAGACCGCCCGCCTCGGGGCCGCGCTGGGCGCGGAGCTGAGCACGTTCGCCGGGCTGGCCGGCCTCGGCGACCTCGTGGCCACCTGCAGCTCACCGCTGTCACGCAACCGGACCTTCGGCGAGAAGCTCGGCCGCGGGATGACGGTGGAGGAGGTCCAGCAGACGACGCGGCAGGTCGCCGAGGGCGTGAAGAGCTGCCGGCCGGTGCTGGACCTGGCCAGCGCCCACGGCGTGGACATGCCGCTCACCGAGGCCGTCGTCCGGGTCTGCCACGAGGGCGTGCCGGCGGCCCAGATGGTCAAGGAGATCATGTCCCGAGAGGCGAAGCCGGAGTGACCGACGCGACCCCGGGCGGAGCCGGAGTGACCGACGCGACCCCGGGCGGAGCCGGAGGGAGCGTGCGCGGGTGGGGCGACGGCACCCGATCGGTGCGGGCCGGGGAGCCGGCGCCGCAGCCGGGCGCGCCGCTGCGGCCCTCCCCGGTGTTCGCCGCCCCCTACCACCTGGGTGACCTCCCGCCCCGGTCCGGCGGCGCCGACGCCTACGCCCGCACGGAGCACCCGACCCTGCGGGTCTTCGAGGCGGCGGTCGGCGAGCTGGACGGCGGGCGCTGCCTGTCCTTCGCGACCGGGATGGCCGCGGTCAGCGCCGCCGTCCTGGCGGTCACGGGGGCCGGGGACCGCGTGGTGCTGCCCGCCGACGGCTACTACACGACCCGGCTGCTGGCCCGCGAGGAGCTCGAGCGGTTCGGCGTCCGGGTCGAGTACGTGCCGACCCTGGAGATCGAGGAGGTGGCGGCCCGCGGTGACCTGGCGGGCGCCGCGCTCGTGGTCCTGGAGACCCCGAGCAACCCGCAGCTGGACGTCTGCGACATCGCCGCAGTCGCCCGCGCCACCCGCGCGGCGGGTGCGGTGCTCGCCGTGGACAACACCACCGCCACCCCGCTGGGGCAGCGGCCCCTCGACCTCGGCGCCGACCTCACCGTCGGCAGCGACACCAAGGCGCTGACCGGGCACAGCGACCTCCTGCTGGGGCACGTCAGCACCACCGACGACCGGCTGTACGCCCGGCTCAAGGCCTTCCGCGACCACACCGGCGGGACGCCGGGCGCCTTCGAGGCGTGGCTCGGGCACCGGTCGATGAGCACCCTGGACCTGCGGCTGGCCCGGCAGGCGGCCACCGCCGCGGCCGTGGCCGAGCTGCTCGCCGCGCACCCGGCGGTGACCGGGGTCCGGTGGCCGTGGCGGGCCGGCGACCCCTCGGCGCGGCTGGCGGCCCGGCAGATGCTGCGGCCCAACGGCGTCGTCTCCGCGGAGCTGGCCGACGAGGCGGCGGTCGGGCGGCTGCTCGCGGCCAGCCGGCTGTGGACGGCGGCGACCAGCTTCGGCGGCGTGCACAGCACCCTGGACCGGCGGGCCCAGTGGGGTGGTGACGCCGTCCCTGCGGGTTTCGTCCGGCTCTCCTGCGGGATCGAGGACACCGCCGACCTCGTCGCCGACCTGGCCGCTGCGCTGGACGCGCTGTGACGCCGCGTTTCGCGACCGGCCGTCGGGAGCACCCGACCACGGTGCCCGCTGCCGTCCCCGCCGTCCCTGCATGAGCCGGACGACGCTCGAGCGGGTGCTCGGAGCCGGGCCGGTGCTGGGCCGCGGCCGGGACACCGACTACCTCTCGCTGGCCTGGCACGCCGGCGAGCCGCACCGCACGCGCCGCGAGCTGGTCGGCTCCACGTGGGAGCGGCCGCGGACCGGCACCCGCGTGCTGGCCTGCCTGGCGCACGTCACGGACATGCAGCTGGCCGACGTCTGCTCCCCGGCCCGGTTCGAGTTCTTCAACGGCCACTTCACCGATCCGCGGATGCGCGCGCTCGTGCCGATGCACCGGCCGCAGGAGGCGATCACCGCGCACGCCATCGACGCGCTCGTGCGCACCCTCAACGGGCTGTCGGGCGGGCCGCGGACCGGACACCCGGTGCAGGTCGTGATCACCACCGGTGACGCGATCGACAACGCCCAGTGGAACGAGATGGGCCTGCTGCTGGACATCCTCCGGGGCGGGCTGGTCTCACCGGGTGCGGGGCTGACCGCCTACGACGGGGTGCAGGCCGCCGGCTGGCCGCACGACCTGTTCTGGCGGCCGGAGTGCGACGGTGGCGGTGAGCCCGACCTCTACCGGTCGCGGCACGGCTTCCCCGACCGGCCCGGGCTGCTGGCCGCCGCGTTCGCCCCCTTCGTCGCCGAGGGGCTGCGGCTGCCCTGGCTGGCCTGTCACGGCAACCACGAGGCGCTCATCCAGGGCGTCGGCGTGCCCACGCCGGCGCTGCAGGGTCTGCTGCTGGCCGACCGCAAGCCGGTGGAGTTCGCCTCCGACGTGCCGCTGGACGACGCGCTGCGGCTGTTCACGCACTCCTCGGAGGTCTTCACCACCGCGGGCGCGCGGACGGTCACGCCGCTGGCCGGACGCCGGTTCATCGACCGCCGGGACTTCGTCGCCGCCCACCTGGCCGACGGCGGCGAGCCGGACGGGCACGGGTTCACCGAGGCCAACCTCCGGGACGGGACGGCGTTCTACGTGTGGGACGGGCTGCCCGGTGTCCGGGTGGTCTGCCTGGACACCACCCGGGTCACCGGCGGGGGCGACGGCTCGCTCGACGCCGCGCAGGGCCGGTGGCTGGCCGACCGGCTGCGCGAGGTCTCCTCCTCCCACCTGGAGCCCGACGGCAGTCGGGTGACCACCGGCAACGACGACCGGCTCGTCGTCGTCATCTCCCACCACGGCTCCTCCACGCTGATGCGCGAGGACCCGCTGCACCCCCGCCCGGCGGCCGACGCCGGTGTCCTGGGCGGAGCCGACCTCGTCGCGCTGCTGCACCGCTTCCCCAACGTGGTGCTGTGGCTCAACGGGCACACCCACGTCAGCGAGGTGCGGCCGTGGGCGTCGGCGGCCGAGCCGGGCCGGGGGTTCTGGGAGGTCACCACCTGCGCCGTCGTCGACTGGCCGGGTCAGGCGCGGCTGGTGGAGTTCCTCGACAACGCCGACGGCACGCTGTCGCTGGTCTGCACGATGGTCGACCACGACAGCCCCGCCCGGCCGCCGGACCCGCTCGACCCCGTGGCGCGGGAGCCGGCCGCGCTGGCCTCGCTGCACCGGGAGCTGTCGGCCAACGTGCCGTGGGCCGGACTGGACGCCGGGCTCGCGGGCGGCCCCGAGGACCGCAACGTGGAGCTCGTGCTGCGCAACCCGCTGGTGCGCTAGGCGTCCCGCCGGCGTCGGTGGGCCGCTCGGGCGGTCAGCCAGCCGCTGACGGCGAGGTAGTAGCCGAGGTACCCCAGCGACAGCACCGCCAGGACCGGGTCCGGGTCGGGCATCTGCACCAGCAGGACGGCATAGCTGACGAACCAGGCGGCGGTCAGCACGAGGCTGGTCCGCCGGAGGGCCAGCGCGCGCGAGGGGTACAGGTACCGCACGGGGACGAACACCAGCACGGAGAACAGCACGACGAACGCGGCCGTCACCGCCGGACCGGTGTCGAGGACGACGGCGTAGAAGGCCACCACGTTCCAGTAGCTCGGGAAGCCCAGGAACGTGTGGTCGTCGGTCTTCGCGTCGATCCGGCAGAACTGGTAGCTCGAGGCCAGCAGCGGAAGCGCGGCCACGGCCCACCCGAGGGCCCCGTCGGGCAGCGACCCGGTCGTCCACAGCAGCACGACCGGCGCGAAGACGTAGGTGAGGTAGTCGACGATGTCGTCGAGGCGGGCCCCGTCGAACCAGGGGATGGTCTCCTTGACCCGCGCCCAACGGGCCAGCATGCCGTCGGTCCCGTCGACCACCAGTGCCGCCAGTCCCAGCCACAGCGCGAGGACGGCGTCCCCGTCGAAGGCCGCCAGCACGATGAGCAGCCCGAGCACCGTGCCGCTGGCGGTGTAGAGGTGGACGGCGGCGCCCGCCAGGCGCAGACCGCGCGGGACGGTCCGCGGCGCACCGTGGTCGCCGGTCGCGGTCCCGGGAGACCCCCCGCCGGGCGGGGCGGCCACGTTCTCGGACATCGGCGACGAGGTTCCCACACGCCCGTGGCGACAGCCCCTCGAGCGGCCGGCCGCCCGTCGCCCCGGGCCGCCGGGAGCGCTCGACTAGGGTCGGCCGCGATGAGCGGACAGGCAGGCAAGCTGCGCGTCGCGGTCGTGTTCGGCGGTCGCAGCGCGGAACACCCGATCTCCTGCGTCTCCGCGGGGAGCGTCCTGGCGGCGCTGGACCCCGACCGGTACGACGTGGTCCCCGTCGGCATCACCCGCGACGGTGGGTGGGTGCTGCCCGACCCGGGGCTGGTCCTGGCGATCACGGACGGCGTGCTGCCTGAGGTGACCGGCGGGACGCCGGTGACGCTGGTGGGCGACCCCGGGGGCCGCGGGCTGGTGCCCCTCGACGGGGGCCCGCGGGTCGAGGTCGACGTCGTCTTCCCGGTGCTGCACGGCGCCTACGGCGAGGACGGCACCGTCCAGGGTCTGCTGGAGATGAGCGGGCTGCCCTACGTGGGCTCCGGGGTCTTCGCCAGCGCGGCCTCGATGGACAAGGAGTTCACCAAGAAGCTGCTGTCCGCGGCCGGCCTGGTCCAGGGTGACCACGTGGTCCTGCGCGACGCCCGGGGCGCCCTGTCCGCCGACCCGGACGTCCTGGACGCGGCCGCCCGGGAGCGGCTGGGCCTGCCGGTGTTCGTGAAGCCGTCCCGGGCCGGGTCGAGCATCGGCATCAGCCGGGTCACCGACTGGGCGCAGTTCCCCGAGGCGGTGGCCACCGCGGCCGCGGTCGACCCCAAGGTGGTCGTGGAGGCCGCCGTGCCGGGCCGGGAGATCGAGTGCGGCGTGCTCGCCGGTCCCGGCGGCGGGCCTCCCGAGGCGAGCCTGCCGGCCGAGATCCGGCTGCGCCCGGGCACCGACTGGTACGACTTCACCGCCAAGTACCTGGCCGACGCGGCCGAGTTCGACGTCCCCGCCCGGCTGACGCCCGAGCAGGTACGGGCGGTGCAGGCGGCCTCCTGCCGCGCCTACCTGGCGATGGACTGCGAGGGGCTCGCCCGCGTCGACTTCTTCCTCGGCACCGGCCCGGACGGCGCCGACCGGCTGGTCGTCAACGAGGTCAACACGATGCCCGGCTTCACCCCGATCTCGATGTTCCCGCGGGTGTGGGAGGCCACCGGGGTGGGGTTCGCCGAGCTCGTGGACCGGCTGGTCGAGGCCGCGCTGGCCGGGGCCCGCCCGGCGGCCGGCGCGGCCGTGGACGGCGGCGCGCGGGCGTGACCCCGCCGGGGCCGGCCCTGCGGAGCGGGACCGCGCTGCTGCTGGCCCTGCTGCCGGCGGTGCTGACCGGTTGCTCGTCGACGGTCGAGGGGGCCGCCACCGCGGCGCCGGCCGATCCGACGCCGTCCTCGCCCGCGGAACTGGAACGGCTGCTGGTCACCGACGTGCCCTCCGGGCTGGCGCGGGTGGCCGACGCGGACCTCACGCCACCGGCGGGGGAGAAGAGCGCCGAGGACGTCGCGGGGTACGCCGACGACCCCGACCGGGAGCGCGAGGTCCTCGAGGACTACGGCTACCGGTACGGCTGGGAGCGCTTCTGGGGGGCCGGTCCGGGGCCGCTCGTCAGCGTGTTCGTCGACCAGTTCGTCACCCGGGCCGGCGCCGGCGCCTACGCCCGGGACCTGGCCGCCAACGACGCCGAGCTCTACGGCGCCGTGCTCCGCGACGAGCCGCCGCACCTCCCCGGCGGCTGCCGCCTGCTGGTCCTCGACGAGGCCGACCCCGGGTCGGGCATGTCCGGGCCGGCGGCGTTCGCCTGGTGCGCGCACGGGGTGTTCAGCGTCGCGGTGACCGCCGTCGCAGGCTCCGTGGAGGCAGCGACGGACGAGGTGCACGCCGTGGTGGCGGCCCAGTTGGAGCGGCTGCCGCCGTCCTGACCCCGGGGGTCAGGGTTGCCGGATCGGGAGGGCGTCGTTGATGACCGGCCCCAGGGCGGTCACCGGGGCGCTGTCGGTGTCGGGCGAGACGGTGACCTGCACGTGGACCGCGCGGTCGACGGCGGTCCACGTGATCGACTCGGGGTCGGTCGTGTCGACGAACCAGTTGACGCCGTTGATCTGGATCAGCGGCGAGGTCGGCTCCAGCCCCGCTGGCCGGTCGACCCCGCAGACCAGCACGATCGCCGGCTCACCCCAGGCGTAGGCGAACGGGGAGTCCGACTGCACCGGCCGGGACGGCTCCCCGGCCAGCTCCAGCGGCAGGGCCGCGATGAGGGCGGGGCAGGCGGCCTCGGCCTCCGGCGTGACCGGCGGGACCTGCACCGGGAGCGGCGGCAGGTCGGCCCGCTCGGGGGGCGGGGTGCGGCCGACCGCGGCGACTCCGCCGGTGTCGTCGCCGATGCCCAGGACACGGACGAGCACGAGCAGCACGACGACGACGGGCAGGACCACGGCGGTGACGATCAGCGCGACCCGCCGCAGGGGGTCCTCCGGGCGCGGGCGGGCGGGCGGTCGTCCGACCTGCTCGGTGCCGGTCGGCGGGCTGTTCGCGGTCAGGGCGTCAGATGTTGACGACGGGGCAGGTCAGCGTGCGCGTGATGCCGTCGACGGACTGGACACGGGCGACGACGAGGCGACCGAGCTCGTCGACGGTCTCGGCCTCCGCCCGCACGATGACGTCGTAGGGGCCGGTGACGTCCTCGGCCCTGGTCACTCCCGAGATCTGCGCGATGGTGGTGGCGACCTGGGCGGCCTTGCCGACTTCGGTCTGGATGAGGATGTAGGCGTGGACCACGGGAGACCTTTCCTCGGGCAGCGCTGCCGATGCGGCGTCCGCACCGGCGGGCGGACAGTTCGGCAACCTACCCCAGCAGCGGGAGGCCGCCGGTGATGCGCCCTCGGCCCCTGCTGCCCCGCGACGATCCGGCCGACAGCGTCCGGGTGGTCGGCGAGTTCGGCGTGATCGCCAGGGTGGTGGCCCGGTCCGGCGCGGCCCGGGCCACCGAGGTCGGTCCCGGGGACGACGCCGCCGTCCTCCGCGCCCCGGACGGTCGCGTCGTGGCCACCACCGACGTCCTCGTGGAGGGGGTGCACTTCCGTCGCGACTGGTCCTCGGCCGAGGACGTCGGGCACAAGGCCGCGGCGGCCAACCTCGCCGACGTCGCGGCGATGGGTGGGGTGGCCACCGCGCTCCTGGTCGGGCTGGTCTGCCCGCCGGACACGTCGACGGCCTGGCTGGAGGGGGTGGCCACCGGGCTGGCGGAGGAGTGCGCGCCGCTGGGTGCGGCCGTGGTGGGTGGGGACACCGTCGCGGCGGCGCCCGACAGCCACTCCGTCGTCCTCTCGGTGACCGCGCTGGGCGACCTGGCGGGGCGGGCGCCCGTGCTGCGCTCCGGGGCGCGACCGGGCGACGTCCTGGCCCTGGCGGGGCGGCTGGGCTGGTCGGCCTGCGGGCTGGCGGTGCTGCGGCGGGGGTTCAGCAGCCCGATCGCCGTGGTGCAGGCCCACCGCCGGCCGACGCCGCCCTACGCGGCCGGTCCGGCCGCGGCGGTGGCGGGCGCGACGGCCATGTGCGACGTCAGCGACGGGTTGCTGGCCGACGCCGGCCACCTGGCCGCGGACAGCGGCGTGCTGGTGGACGTGGACCGCGCGGCGCTGGTCCGGGCCACCCTGGAGCCGCCCGGGCCCCTGCAGCAGGTGGCCGCCGCCCTCGGCGGGGACCCGCTGGCCTGGGTCCTGACCGGCGGGGAGGACCACGCACTGCTGGCGACCTTCCCGCCCCGGACCGTCCTGCCACCGGGGTGGACGGCGATCGGCGCGGTGCGGGCGGCGCCGAACGGCCCGGGGGTGCGGGTCGATGGCGAGGACGGCGCCGCCGTCGCCGCGGCCGTGGGCGCAGGGGGGACGGGGCATGTGCACTTCCGCTGAGCAGGTGCTGACCGACGGCCGCCCGGTGCTGCTGCGGGCGGTCGGCTACGAGCACCCGGTCGCACGCTCGCTGGTCGCCCGGGTGCAGCAGGAGTACGTCACGCGCTACGGCGGGCCCGACGGGGCGGTCGTCGACCCCGCCGAGTTCGAGCCGCCGGCCGGGCTGTTCCTCGTGGCCGAGGTGGACGGCGTCCCCGCCGGGTGCGGGGCCTGGCGGGTGCACGCGACCGGGGTCGTGGAGGTCAAGCGGGTCTACGTGGAGCCGGCGTTCCGCCGTCGCGGGCTGGCCGCCGTGCTCATGGCGGCCCTGGAGAGCTCGGCCGCCGCGGCCGGTCACCGCGCGGTCGTGCTCAACTCCGGGAGCCGGCAGCCCGAGGCCCTGGCCCTCTACGCAGCGCTGGGCTACTCGGCGGTGCCGGGGTACGGGCTGTACGCCGAGTCGCCGGATGCGGTGTTCCTGGGCAAGGATCTGCCGCCCGGGGGTCGGGAGGAGCGGACATGGGTGGCAGGACCGAGGGCGTCGTGACCGGGGGCGGTGGCCGTTCCGGTGGTGTGGTGACCATCTCCGCCTCGTACGGGGCCGGCGGTGCCGACGTCGGCCCGGCGGTGGCCGAGCGGCTGGGGCTGGCCTTCCACGACCGCGCGATCCCGGTCGAGGTGGCCGGCCGGCTCGGGGTGTCCCTCGCCGAGGCCGAGGCCAACGACGAGCGGGTCGCCCGCGGGCTGTGGCGGATCGTCGCCTCGCTGGGTGCGATGCCCGACCCGGTGGGCGGTGTCGTGCCCATGGCGCCGCAGCCCGACGAGCGGGCGTACCGCCAGCAGACGGAGCGGATCCTCCACGAGATCGCCGACGGACCCGGAGGCGTCGTGCTGGGCCGGGCCGCCGCCCTGGTGCTGAGGGACCGTCCCGACGCGTTGCACGTGCGGCTGGACGGCCCGCCGGAGCAGCGGCTGGCCGCCGCGGTGGCCCGGACCGGGCACTCCCGCGAGGAGGTGCGCCGGGACCTCGCGGGCAACGACGCGGCCCGCGAGGCCTACGTGCGGCACTTCTACCGGTGCGACCCCGCCGCCGCGGGCAACTACCACCTGGTCGTGGACAGCACCGCGCTCCCGCTGGAGGCGGTGGTCGACCTCGTGGTCACGGCCGCCCGGGCGCGGGGCGTCGGCACCGGCTGAGCCCCGGTCTCCGGGCACGCGGGAGACCCCGGAGGTCGACGACCTCCGGGGTCTCCGTCACGTCCGGACCGGCCCGGGCCGGTCAGGCCCCGTCCAGAGGCTCACCACGAGCGTGCGAGTGGTGAGGAGGACGGGGTCCTCTCAGGCGCGGACGACCTTGCCGGCGCGGATGCACGAGGTGCACGCGTTGATCCGGCGACGGTTGCCGGGGGCGACCAGCGCCCGCACGGACTGGATGTTCGGGTTCCAACGGCGCGGCGTGCGGCGGTGCGAGTGCGACACCGACATACCGAAACCGGGCCCCTTGCCACACACATCGCACACGGCAGCCACGGCGGATCACTCCCAGAAAAGAATCGTTCACAGACGGCGGCGCGAGTCGCGACCGCATACAGACCGTCGAGGAGTCTAACCGCTTCCGGTCCGGGCCGTCGCCGGGGCCGGGGGAGCGGTGCCCCACACGCCTGGCCCGCAGCCGTGTCCGGCGGTCCTGTCGCCCGCGCTGGGTACCCTCCGCCCGTGCTGCCGGCGCTCGACGATGCCGCGGTCGGTCAGTGGTGCCGGGCCGCGGTCGCAGGCCTGTCCGGGTCCCGCGGGAGGCTGGACGACCTCAACGTGTTCCCGGTCCCCGACGGCGACACCGGCACCAACCTGCTGCTGACCGCGGAGGCGGCCCTCGCCGCGCTGGACGCCGCGACCGCTGCCGAGTCGGCCTGGACGGTCCTGGCCCGCGGTGCGGTGCTGGGCGCCCGGGGCAACTCCGGCACGATCCTGGCCCAGCTGCTGCGGGGCCTGGCCGACCAGTTGGCCGGCGCACCGGCCGCCGACGGGCCGTCCTTCGCCACCGCGCTGCAGAAGGCCGCCGACACCGCCTACACCGCCGTCGCCGATCCGGAGGAGGGCACCTTCCTCACCGTGGCGCGGGCCGGCGGGGAGGCCGCGGTGGCCTCGGTGGGCGCGGGCCGGGCGGACCTGGCCGCGGTGGTCCGGGCGGCGGCCGACGGCGCCCGCGAGGCACTCGAGGCGACGCCGGCCCAGCTGGCCGTGCTGCGCGACGCCGGTGTCGTCGACGCGGGCGGTGCCGGCCTCTGCGTCGTCCTCGACGCCCTGGTCACCACCGTCACGGGCGTGGAACCGGCCCGGCCGCCGCTGGACCGCCGTCCGGTCGGCCGGCACGAGCACGACCACGACCTGCCGCACCAGCCGCCGGCCGGCCCCGGCAGCGAGGTGCAGTACCTGCTGGCCGACAGTGACGAGGCGGCGGTGGCGCGGCTGCAGGTCCGGCTCGCCGAGCTCGGCGACAGCCTGGTGGTCGTGGGGGTGGACACGCCGACCGGGCGTGAGTGGAACGTGCACGTGCACGCCTCCGACGTCGGCGCGGCCATCGAGGCCGGTGTCGAGGCCGGCCGGCCGTACCGGATCACGGTCAGCCCGCTGGCGCCGGTCCGGCCGCCCGCGCCCGACCCCGGGACGCGGGCCGTGGTCGCCATCGTCCCCGGGGAGGGGCTGGCCGGGCTGTTCGCCGGGGAGGGCGTCCGTGTGCTCGCCTGCGGCCCCGACGGCGTGACCGAGGACGCCGTCCTCGCCGAGGTGATCGACTCGGCGGCGGCCACCGTCGTCGTGCTGCCCAACGACCCGGCGCTGACCGGCCTCGCCTCCCGCGCCGCCGAACGGGCCCGGGAGGAGGGCCTCGACGTCGCCGTCGTCCCCACCCGGTCCCCGGTCCAGGGACTGGCCGCGATCGCCGTCGCCGACCCCACCCGGCGTTTCGGCGACGACGTGATCACCATGGCCGAGGCCGCCGCGGCGACCCGCTGGGCCGAGGTCGGCCTGGCCGAGCAGGAAGCACTCACCAGCGCCGGGCGCTGCCGGCCCGGCGACGTCCTCGGGTCCGCGGAGGGCGACGTCGTGGTGATCGGCAGCGACCTGGCCGCGGTCGCCTGCGACCTGCTCGACCGGCTGCTCTCGGCCGGCGGCGAGCTGGTCACGCTCCTCGTCGGCCCGGACACCGCGCTGGGGGACACGGTGTGCCGCCACCTGGCCCGCACCCATCCCACCGTCGAGGTGACGCGGTACGACGACGGCCCCGCCGGACTCCCGCTGCAGGTCGGGGTGGAGTGATGGCGGTCGACCTGTCGACCCGGCTCGACCGCGTGCTCGGCGCGAAGACCGCCACGGCCATGGCCGCGCAGCTCTCCCTGCACACCGTCCGCGACCTGCTGCGCCACTACCCCCGCCGCTACGCCAGCCGCGGCGAGATGACCCGCCTCGACGACCTCCAGGTCGGTGACCGGGTGACGGTCCTGGCGCAGGTCCGCTCGGTGGAGACCCGCCCGATGCGGCAGCGCCGGGGCTCGATCACCGAGGTCACCGTGGGCGACGGCGCCGGGACCATGCGGCTGGTCTTCTTCAACCACCGGCACGCGCGGCTGGTGGCCGGCGCCTGGGGGCTGTTCGCCGGCACGGTCGGTGAGTACCGCGACGCCAAGCAGTTCGCCCATCCCGACCTGCACCTCATCACCGGGGACGACGACGAGGACTGGGCCCGCGCGCTCATCCCGCTCTACCCCGCGAGCAAGGACGTCTCCAGCTGGGTCATCCAGCGCTCGGTCAAGCTGCTGCTCGACGCCGCGGGCGGCTTCGGGTTCGTCGAGGACCCCCTCCCGGAGGAGATCCGGGCGCGGCACGGGCTGCCCAGCCTGCCGGCGGCGCTGCTGGGCATCCACCGCCCGGCCAGCACGGACGACGTCGAGCAGGCCTCCCACCGGCTGAAGTGGGACGAGGCGCTGACCCTCCAGCTCACCCTCGCCGCGCGTCGGAGGGCCGCCGCCCTCGAGCCGGGCATCGCCCGCCCGCAGCGGCCCGGCGGCCTGCTCGCGGCCGTCGACGCGGCGCTGCCCTTCGAGCTGACCGAGGGCCAGCGCGCGGTGGGGGAGGAGCTCACCGCCGAGCTCGCCCGCGAGCAGCCGATGCACCGGCTGCTGCAGGGCGAGGTGGGGTCGGGCAAGACCGTCGTGGCCCTGCGCGCCATGGCCCAGGTCGTCGACGCGGGCGGCCAGGCGGCACTGCTGGCGCCGACCGAGGTGCTCGCCGCGCAGCACGCCCGGGGCATCCGCGCGCTGCTGGGTCCCCTCGGTCGCGCCGGCGAGCTCGACGGTGCTGCCGAGGGCACCCGGGTCGTGCTGCTCACCGGCTCGCTCAAGGCCGCCGCCCGGCGTGCGGCGCGCGCCGACGTCGCCGAGGGGCGCGCGGGCATCGTCGTCGGCACCCACGCGCTCCTGCAGGAGGACGTCGAGTTCGCCGACCTCGGCCTGGTCGTGGTCGACGAGCAGCACCGCTTCGGCGTGGAGCAGCGCGACGCCCTACGGGCCAAGGGGAACCGGCCCCCGCACGTGCTGGTCATGACCGCCACGCCCATCCCGCGCACCGTGGCGATGACCGTCTACGGCGACCTGGAGACCTCCACGCTCCGGCAGCTGCCCAGCGGCCGCGGCGGGGTGGCCAGCTCGGTGGTCCCGGTGCGGGAGAAGCCCGCGTGGCTCGACCGCGCCTGGGTCCGGCTGCGCGAGGAGATCGCCGCCGGCCGGCAGGCCTACGTCGTCTGCCCGCGCATCGGCGAGGACGCCGGCGCCGAGGAGGAGCCCGCGGACGAGGACGGTGCGCCGGACGACGCCGCGGAGGCCACCGACCGCCGCCCACCACTGGCCGTGCTCGACGTCGCCGAGGCACTGCGGGACGGTCCGCTGGCCGGCCTGCGGCTCGAGGTGCTGCACGGCCGGATGACGCCCGAGGCGAAGGAGGCGACGATGCGGGCCTTCGCGGCGGGGGAGGTCGACGTCCTGGTGGCCACCACGGTCGTCGAGGTCGGCGTCGACGTGCCCAACGCCACCGTGATGGTGGTCATGGACGCCGACCGCTTCGGGGTCAGCCAGCTGCACCAGCTGCGCGGCCGGGTGGCCCGCGGCGAGCACCAGGGGCTCTGCCTGCTGGTCAGCGAGGCACCCAGCGCGTCGGCGACCGGGCAGCGGCTGGCCGCGGTCGCCGGCACCTCCGACGGGTTCGAGCTGGCCCGGCTGGACCTCGAGACCCGCCGGGAGGGTGACGTGCTGGGAGCCGCCCAGTCCGGCCGCCGGTCGACGATCCGGCTGCTCTCGCTGCTCGAGGACGAGGAGCTGATCGCGCAGGCCCGGGCCGAGGCGACTGCGCTGCTGGCCACCGAGCGGGGCCTGGCCGACCACCCCGGGCTGGCTGCGGAGGTGGCCGCGCTGGCCACCGACGAGCGGGCGGAGTACCTGGAGAAGGCATGAAGCGGGACCCTCTCGCCCCCCGAGGAGGACCCTCCTGCCCCGCGAGGAGGGCCCTCCTGCCCCCCACCGCTCGCACGCTCGCGGCGCGACCCTGCAGGAGGGCCGTCCGGCGCTCGTGGGGGGACCCTGCAGGAGGGACGTCCGGAGCTCGCGGCGGGCCGCCGCGCGAGGGCCGTTCCAGCACGTCACCGGTCGGGACGGGGCGATGACCAGGCTCATCTCGGGCATCGCGGGCGGACGGCGGCTGTCGGTGCCGCCGTCCGGGGTCCGGCCCACCGGCGACCGAGCCCGCGAGGGGATGTTCAACAGCCTCTCCACCCTGCTCGACCTCGAGGGCGCCACCGTCCTGGACCTGTACGCGGGCTCCGGTGCCCTCGGCCTCGAGGCGCTCAGCCGGGGGGCGGAGTCCGTCGTCCTCGTCGAGAACGGACCGCGGGTCCTGCCGGTGCTGCGCGCGAACGTGGCCGCCGTCGGGCTGCCCGGCGCGCGGGTCCTGCCCGGCTCGGTGCCCACGGTCGTCGCCGGCCCGGCTCCGGCACGGTTCGACCTGGTGCTGGCCGACCCGCCCTACGCCACGCCGGTCGCCGAGGTCCTCGGTGTGCTCGGTTCCCTGGTCGCGGGCGGGTGGCTGGCCGAGGACGCGGTGGTGGTGGTCGAGCGCTCCAGCCGTGAGCCGCCCTGGGAGTGGCCGACACCCCTGCGCGGACTGCGCGATCGGCGCTACGGCGAGGCTCTGCTCCGGTACGGTCGCTCTCCGTG
Source organism: Geodermatophilus sabuli (assembly GCF_010686765.1). Classification (GTDB taxonomy): domain Bacteria; phylum Actinomycetota; class Actinomycetes; order Mycobacteriales; family Geodermatophilaceae; genus Geodermatophilus; species Geodermatophilus sabuli_A. The sequence continues at coordinate 313,239 of NZ_JAAGWF010000007.1, forward strand.
AGGCGTGCGGTCTGCCCCGGTTCGTTCGACCCGGTCACGAACGGGCACGTCGACGTCATCAACCGGGCGGCCGCCCTCTACGACGAGCTGGTCGTCGCCGTCCTGGTCAACCCGGGCAAGGCCGGCCTGTTCTCCGTCGAGGAGCGCATGGAGCTGCTCCGGGACGCCGTCGCCGGGTTGCCGACGGTGACCGTCGACAGCTTCGAGGGGCTGCTCGTGGACTACTGCCGCAGCAACGACATCCCGGTGATCGTCAAGGGGCTGCGGGCGGTCAGCGACTTCGAGTACGAGCTGCAGATGGCCCAGATGAACCGGGAGCTGGCCGCGGTCGAGACGCTGTTCGTCCCGACCGCGCCGCAGGTCGGCCACCTGTCCTCCAGCCTGGTCAAGCAGATCGCCACCTTCGGCGGGGACGTCTCGAGCCTGGTGCCCGAGGCCGTGCACCGGAAGCTGCTGGAGCACCGGGAGCGCCGGCAGTGACCGAGGAGGAGCTGTGACCGAGGTCGTCTACCGGCTGTACGAGACCGTCGACGAGCTGAGCTCCGTCATCGAGAACGCCCGCAGCGTGCCGATGTCCAGCTCCTGCATGGTCCCGCGCGACCACCTGCTGGACCTGCTCGACGACCTGCGGGAGAACCTGCCCGAGGACGTCCACAAGGCCGGCGCCATCGTGGAGCAGCGCACCGAGATCCTCCAGCAGGCCCAGGCCGAGGCCGAGCGGCTGACCGGTCGCACCCGCAGCGAGACCGAGCAGGTCGTGGGGCAGGCGCGGCGGCAGCGCGAGGAGATCCTCGGCACCGCGCGACGGCAGCGCGACGACCTGCTGGCGCGGGCGCAGGCCGAGGCCGAGGACCTGCTGGCGCAGGCCGAGGAGGAGGCGGCCCGCATCATCGAGGAGGCGCGGCTGCACCGCGAGGCCCTGATCGCCGACGCGCAGGTCCAGCAGGCCGAGCTGCTCGCCGCCGCCCAGGCCGAGCACGAGCGCCTGGTCAGCGAGACCGAGGTCTACGCCGGCGCCGTCGCCCGGGCCGACGAGCTCGGCGCGCAGACCGTCACCGACGCCGCCCGCACGCGGGCCGAGGTCGACGACTACGTCGACACCCGGCTGGCCGACTTCGGCAGCACCCTCGAGCGGATGCTGCGCTCGGTCGAGGCCGCGCGGAACACCCTGCGCTCCTGAGGGCCGGCCCCGTCCCGGCTCCGCCCGGGACGGGGCCGGCCCCCTGGCCCGGACGGTGCCGTCGGTGGATCGGGTAGTCTCGACGTCTGGTCCGGCTGCCGTGCCCCGCTCCTGCGGGTCGGCCCCGGCGGGCCACCTCCCCGACGCCTACCGCGAGTACCGACATGCCTTCCGCACCGCCGTCCCGCTCAGGCGCCGCGTCCTCCGCGACCCGGCGCCCCGTCGCCAACCCCTGGCGTGTGGAGCTGCGGGAGCTCGGCCGCCGCGCCGGCTCCATGCAGGAGATCGAGCGCACCCTGCCGGCCCCGCCGGACTGGCGGGTGGAGCTGATCGGCGTCCCGGAGGGTGGCGAGGTGCGGCTCCGACTGCGGCTGGAGTCGGTGATGGAGGGCGTGCTCGTCTCCGGCGACGTCGCCGTCCCGCTGGTCGGCTCCTGTGCGCGGTGCCTGGAGCCGATCGAGGACAGCCTCGAGCTCGACGTCCAGGAGCTGTACGCCTACGAGGGCAGCACCACCGAGGCCACCAGCGAGGAGGACGAGGTCCGGCGGGTCGAGGGCGACCACCTCGACCTCGAGCCGATGCTGCGCGACCTCGTCGTCCTCAGCCTGCCCCTGGCACCGACCTGTACCGAGGACTGCGCCGGGCTGTGCGTGGACTGCGGACAGCGGCTCGACGAGCTGCCCGCCGACCACTCGCACGAGGTGCTCGACCCGCGCTGGGCCGGGCTGGCCGGCCGATTCGCTTCCGCACCGGGCACCCCCGATGCGGACAACACAGAGGAGAACTGACCGTGGCTGTCCCGAAGCGGAAGATGTCCCGCTCCAACACCCGCTCGCGCCGCTCGCAGTGGAAGGCGACCGCTCCCTCGCTGTCGCCGTGCCCCAACCGCGCCTGCGGCGAGCTCAAGCCCCCGCACCAGGCGTGCCCGACGTGCGGCCAGTACGACGGCCGTCAGGTCCTCTCGGTCTGATCCCGGCCAGTCGACCAGCCGTGGCGACGTCGGACGACGGCACCCCGCCCGCACCGGGCGGGGGCCCCGACCGGCCCGCGGCGGGCAGTGCCCACGCCGACCGCGCGGCCGCCTGGCTCCTCGACGCCCTCGGCGTCGAGCTGCCCGGCGGCCTCCTGACGTTGGCCCTGACCCACCGCTCGTTCGCCTACGAGAACGGTGGCCTGCCCACCAACGAGCGCCTGGAGTTCCTCGGGGACTCGGTGCTCGGCCTGGTGGTCACCGACGAGCTCTACCGCCGCCACCCCGACCTCCCCGAGGGGCGGCTGGCGAAGCTGCGCGCCTCCGTGGTCAACATGATCTCCCTGGCCGGTGTCGCCCGGCGGCTCGGCGCGGGCGGGCTCGGCCCGCACCTGCTCCTGGGGCGCGGGGAGGAGACCACCGGCGGCCGGGAGAAGGACTCGATTCTCGCCGACGCGCTCGAGGCCCTGATCGGCGCGGTGCACGTGGGCCTCGGCCTCGACGCCGCCGGCGTCGTCGTCCACCGGCTGTTCGACCCGCTGTTGGACACCGCCGCCACCCGCGGCGCCGGCCTGGACTGGAAGACCAGCCTGCAGGAGCTCGGCGCGCGACTGGGCCTGGGTGCACCCAGCTACGTGGTCGAGGACGAGGGTCCCGACCACGCCAAGACCTTCACGGCCGCCGTCGTGCTCGCCGGCATGGTGCACGGGCGGGGCGCCGGCCGCACCAAGAAGGCCGCCGAGCAGGAGGCCGCCGAGGCGGCCTGGCAGGCGCTGTCGTCGAACGGCTCGGCCGTCGAGACCGTCCGCACCGGCCCCGAACCCGGCGCCGGGAGCTGACCGGCCGTGCCCGAGCTGCCCGAGGTCGAGGTGGTCCGGCGCGGACTCGAGCGCTGGGTCGCCGGACGCACCGTGGCGACCGTCGAGGTGCACCACCCCCGTGCGGTGCGCCGCCACCTCGAGGGCACCGAGCACTTCGTCGGCGCGCTGACCGGCCGCACGCTCACCGACGCCCGCCGGCGCGGCAAGTACCTGTGGCTCCCGCTGGCCGAGCCCGACGGCGTCCCCTCCGGGCGGGCGCTGGTCGCGCACCTGGGCATGAGCGGGCAGCTGCTGGTGGAGAAGCCGTCCTCGCCGGACGAGACGCACCTGCGGGCCCGCCTCACGTTCACCGACGGCGGGCGGGAGCTGCGCTTCGTCGACCAGCGGACCTTCGGCGGACTCGCCGTCGAGGAGGGGGACGGCGACGACCCCACCGGCCTGCCGCCCCGCCTGGTGCACATCGCCATCGACCCGCTCGACGAGTCCTTCGACGAGACCGGCTTCACCGCGGCACTGCGTCGCCGGCACACCGAGGTCAAGCGCGCCCTGCTGGACCAGACCCTCGTCGGCGGGGTGGGCAACATCTACGCCGACGAGGCCCTGTGGCGGGCGCGGCTGCACGGCACCCGGCCGACCGACCGGCTGACCCGAACCCAGGTGGCCGACCTGCTGGCCGGCGTCCGCGACGTCCTCGGGGAGGCGCTGGCCCAGGGCGGCACCTCCTTCGACTCCCTCTACGTCGACGTGAACGGCCAGAGTGGCTACTTCTCCCGCTTCCTCGCCGTCTACGGGCAGGCCGACCGGCCCTGTCCCCGGTGCGGGACGCCGATCGTCCGGGAGTCGTTCATGAACCGGTCGAGCTACAGCTGCCCGACCTGCCAGCCGCGCCCCCGCACGTCGCCCGCCCGGGCGCGCCGGCGATGACCCGGCGTCGGGTGGTCGCGCTGGTGTCCGGGTCCGTGCAGGGCGTCGGGTACCGGTGGTTCGTCCGCGGGCGCGCGGAGTCGGCCGGCCTGGCGGGGTCGGCGACCAACCTCTCCGACGGGCGGGTCGAGGTGGTGCTCGAGGGGGACGGGGACGCGGTCGCGGCGGTGCTCGCCGATCTGGACGGCCCGCGCGCGCCCGGCGCCGTCACGCGGGTCGACGTCCGGGACGACGGTGACCAGGGGAGCGTGGGCTTCACCACGGCGTGACGAACGCGACACCCGTTCGACACGGGTGGTGTGCAGTGTGGCCGTTGACCTGCGTGAGCAGGCCTGTCACCCTGGGATCACCCAGACCGCGCCGACCGTCCCCGGGGCGCAGGTCACCACTTCACGCAGTCGAGAGGCCGTCCTCACCATGGCCAAGGCCCTGTTCGGTCACGTCGTCGCACCCGCGGAGCTCCGAGTAGTCGAGGAGAACGCCGTTCTGCGGGCCAAGGTGCGCCGGCTGGAGCAGGAACTGGAAGAGCTGCGCGCCCAGCGCGACGCCGCCATCGCCCACGAGCTGCTCAGCATGGCCGGCGAGAACGCCGAGCCCGCGCTCGCCTGATCCGGCTCCCCCTGCAGGAGGGCCCTCGGGCCCACCGCTCGCGAACTCGCGGCGGTCCCCTGCAGATGGACCATCCTGACGGACGTCGCGGCTAGAGTCGCCGTGCCATGTTTCTGTCGAGCCTGACGCTCAAGGGCTTCAAGTCCTTCGCGTCCGCGACGACCCTGCGCCTCGAGCCGGGGATCACCGCCGTCGTCGGCCCCAACGGCTCCGGGAAGTCCAACGTCGTCGACGCCATCGCCTGGGTCCTGGGCGAGCAGGGCGCCAAGAGCCTGCGCGGCGGCAAGATGGAGGACGTCATCTTCGCCGGCACGGCCGGCCGCCCCGCGCTCGGCCGGGCCGAGGTCACGCTGACCATCGACAACGCCGACGGCGCCCTCCCGATCGAGTACACCGAGGTCTCGATCACCCGCCGCATGTACCGCTCCGGGGAGAGCGAGTACGAGATCAACGGCGACAAGGTCCGGCTGCTCGACGTCCAGGAACTGCTCAGCGACTCCGGCATCGGCCGGGAGATGCACGTCATCGTCGGTCAGGGCCAGCTCGACGCCGTCCTCTCCGGCCGTCCCGAGGACCGGCGCGCCTTCGTCGAGGAGGCGGCCGGCGTCCTCAAGCACCGCAAGCGCAAGGAGAAGGCGCTCCGCAAGCTCGACGCGATGCAGGCCAACCTCGACCGGCTGGCCGACCTCACCGCCGAGCTGCGCCGCCAGCTCAAGCCGCTGGGCCGGCAGGCGGAGGTCGCCCGCCGCGCCGCCGGCGTCCAGGCCGACCTGCGTGACGCCCGGCTGCGGCTGCTCGCCGACGACCTCACGCACCTGCGCACCGCCCTCGACCGGGACGTCGCCGACGAGGCCGCCGCCCGGGCCCGCCGCGCGGTCGTCGAGGCGGAGCTGGGCGAGGCGTCCCGGCGGGAGTCCGGCCTGGAGTCCGCGCTCGCCGCCAACGCGCCGCTGCTGGGCAGCGCCCAGGACACCTGGTACCGGCTCTCCGCCCTCGCCGAGCGCTTCCGGGGCGTCGCTCAGCTCGCCACCGAGCGGCACCGGCACCTCGCCGCCGCCCCGCCCGCCGCCGCCGTCGGCCGCGATCCCGACCAGCTCGAGGCCGAGGCCGAGCGGGTCGCCGCCACCGAGACCGAGCTGGCCGCCGGGCTGACCGCCGAGCGCGACCGGCTGGCCGCTGCGGTGACCGCCCGCACCGCGCTGGAGGCCGCCCTCACCGAGGCCGAGCGCGCGTGGGTCGCCGCGGCCAGGGCGCTCGCCGACCGCCGGGAGGGGCTGGCCCGGCTCTCCGGCCAGGTCGCCGCCGCCCGCTCCCGGGTCTCGGCGGGGGAGTCGGAGATCGAGCGGCTGGCCCTGGCCGCCCGTGAGGCCGCCGATCGGGCGCAGGCCGCCGCCGAGCGGCTGGCCGTGCGCCGCGAGGAGGTCACCGACGAGGAGCAGGCCGACGTCGCGCTGGTCACCGCGCACCAGGACGCCGTCGCCGCCCACGCCGAGGCCGCCCGCGCGGTCACCGAGCTGGCCGCCGCCGAGCGTGCCGCCGAGCGCGACCGGGCTTCCTGGCAGGCCCGCCGCGACACCCTCGCCCAGGGGCTCGCCCCCGCCGACGGAGCCGCCGCGGTGCTGGCGGCCGGGCTGCCCGGCGTGCACGGGCCGGTCACCGACCGGCTGGGCGTCGAGCCGGGAGCGGAGGTGCCCCTGGCGGCCGCGCTCGGGGGGATGGCCGACGCCGTCGTCGTCGGTGGGGTGGCCGACGCCGCGGCCGCACTGGCGCACCTCAAGGCGGCGGACGGCGGTCGCGCCGGGCTGCTGGTGACCGGTGGGCCGCCCCCACTGCCCCGCCAGGGCTGGCCCGACCTCCCCGCCGGCACCCGCTGGGCACTGGACCTGGTGTCCGCGCCCGACGAGCTGGCGCCGGCCCTGGCCCGCAGCCTCGACCGGGTCGCCGTCGTGCCGGACCTCGACACCGCCGCCGCGCTGGTGGCCACCCACCCGCGGGTCCGGGCGGTCACCGCCGACGGCGACCTCGTCGGCGCCGACTGGTCGGTCGGGGGACAGGCCAACGCACCGTCGGGACTGGAGGTGCGCGCCCGGGTCGACGCCGCCGACCGGGAGCTCACCGCCGCCGCCGCGCGCGCCACCGACCTCGCCGACCGGCTCGCCGCGGCGCGGCAGACCGCCCGCGACCGCTCGGCCGACGTGGACACCACCCTGGCCGCCCGGCAGGCCGCCGACCGGACCCGCTCGGCCGTCGCGGCCCAGCTCGCCGAGCTCGGCGCCGCCGCCCGGTCGGCGGCGGGCGAGGCGGAGCGGTCCACCGCGGCGCGGGTGCGGGCCGAGCAGGCGCTGGAACAGGCGGTCACCGCCCTGGCGGCGCTGGAGGTGCGGCTGTCCGAGGCCGAGGCCGCCCCGGTGGCGGAGGAGCCCGACCCCACCGATCGCGACCGGCTGCGGCTCGAGGTCGCCGCCGCCCGCCAGGGTGAGACCGAGGCGCGACTGGCCGTGCGGACGGCGGAGGAGCGTGCGCGGGCGCTGGCCGGACGCGCCGATTCGCTGCGTCGGCAGGCCCGCCAGGAGCGCGCCGCCCGCGAGCGGGCCGCCGCGGCCCAGGTGGCCCGGGAGCGCGGCGCCCGGGTCGCCGCCCGTGTGGCGGCCGGCGCGGAGGCGGCCCTCGGTGCCCTGGCGGAGTCGCTGGCCCGCGCCGCCGCCGAGCGCGACGAACTGGCCCGGGCCCGGACCGCCCGGGAGGCGGAGCTGCTCGAGGTCCGGGCGAGGGTCCGGGCGGCGACCGGCGAGCTGGAGCGGCTGACCGACGAGGTGCACCGGGACGAGGTGGCCCGCGCCGAGCAGCGGTACCGGATCGAGGCGCTCGAGGCGCGCGCCGCCGAGGAGTACGGCGTCGACCTGCCCACCCTCCTGGCCGAGTACGGGCCGGCCGCCCCGGTGCCGCCGACCCCCGCGCAGCTGGCCGCGGCGGCCGCCGCCGGGGAGCCGGAACCGGCACCGGTGCCCTTCGACCGGGCGGGGCAGGAGCGTCGCGCCGCCCGCGCCGAGCGGGACCTCGCCACACTGGGCAAGGTCAACCCGCTGGCGCTGGAGGAGTTCGCGGCACTCGAGGAGCGGCACGGCTTCCTCGCCACCCAGCTGGAGGACCTCAAGGCCACCCGGCGCGACCTGCTCACCGTCGTCCGGGAGGTCGACGAGCGCATCCACGACGTCTTCGCCTCTGCCTTCGCCGACGTGCAGCGCGAGTTCGAGCAGGTCTTCGCCACGCTCTTCCCCGGCGGGCACGGCCGGCTGACCCTCACCGACCCCGAGGACCTGCTCACCACCGGCGTCGAGATCGAGGCCCGTCCGCCGGGCAAGAAGGTGAAGCGGCTCTCGCTGCTGTCCGGCGGTGAGCGCTCGCTCACCGCGGTCGCCCTGCTGGTCGCGATCTTCCGCGCCCGCCCCTCGCCGTTCTACGTGCTCGACGAGGTCGAGGCCGCGCTCGACGACGTCAACCTCGGCCGGCTGCTGAGGCTCGTGGAGCAGTTGCGCTCGACGTCCCAGCTGATCGTCATCACCCACCAGAAGCGGACGATGGAGATCGCCGACGCGCTCTACGGGGTCAGCATGCGCGGCGACGGCATCACCGGCGTCATCAGCCAGCGACTGCGCGACGCCGAGACCGCCTGACGGAGAACCTCCGCGGGGGCCGGACTCCCGGCGCCGAGGGTCCCTCGCGGGGCCGGACTCCCCGCGCCAAGAGCCCCTCGGAGGCCGGACTCCCGGCGCCGAGAGTCCGGGAAGGGCCCTCTCAGACGCCGGAGGTGACGGCGAGGTCGACGACCAGCGGCAGGTGGTCCGAGGCGCCGGCGCTGTCCAGGACGTGTGCCCGGGTCACCGTCACGCCCGGCGACACCCACACCTGGTCGATCCGCTTGTGCGGGCGCCGGGCCGGGTGCGTCAGCCCCTCGTCGTGCCGCCAGAACCGCCACCCGCCCTGGTCGTCGCGCTCGCCGGCCAGCTCCCACGCGTCGGTGAACCGCTCGCGCAGCACGGACAGCTCCGGCGCCCCCGGCTCGGCGTTGAAGTCGCCGACGAGGACGCCGGTGGCCATGGGCTCGGTGTGCAGCGCCGCCAGCGTGGCCGCCTGGGCCGCCCGGTCCCGCGGGGAGTCCGAGCTCAGGTGCGTGGTGGTGACCCACAGCGCCGCCCCGTCGAGCTCGAGCATGGTCCGCAGCGCGCTGCGCGGCTCCCCACCGCCGGGCAGCGGGTGGACGTCGCTGACCAGCACCGGCAGCCGGGACAGCAGCGCGTTGCCGTACTGACGGCGCTCGCCCGGGCCGCCGCGGGGCTCGTCGATCGCGGGGCCCCACGCCAGGTCCATGTCCAGCGCCCGCGACAGCAGCAGCGCCTGGTCGACGTCCTCGCTGCGGCCGCCGAAGTACCGGTCCATCTCCTGCAGGCAGATCAGGTCGGCGTCCACGGACGCGAGGACCTTGGCCAGCCGCGGCAGGTCGTGCCGGCCGTCGTCCCCCACGCCGTGGTGGGTGTTGAACGTGACCAGCCGGACCGGGATCGGCGGCTGGTCCGGGCCCGGCGCGGGTTTCCTCCCCAGGGCGTCAGTCACCCGGTCAGCCTGTCACCCCCACCGTCCGCGGCGTGGACAGCGGGAGGTCGAGCACCTCGCGCAGGGCCTCCTGCCCGTCGCCGTCGCGCTCCCCGACGAACAGCCGGAACCGTGCCTCGGGCCCGGAGAGCACGAGCTCGCCGAGCTGGTTGCCGAAGAAGGGCCCGGCGGCCTTGGTCCAGTCCAGCTCGGAGGGTCGCACCCGTGCCAGCCGGGCCATGCCGGTCATCAGTCGCCGCGCCCAGCGGCTCCAGCCGATCCGGAAGCCGACCTTGATCGGGTGCGGCGCCTCGTTGTGCAGCGGCGACACGGTCAGCTGGTGCACCCGCGTGGTCAGGTCGCCCGGGTCCACCAGCTCGGCGGCGTAGGCGTGGTGGACGTCGCCGGAGAGCACCAGGGCCGTCGACGGCGGCCGGCCGTGCTCACCGCGGGCCACGGCCAGCAGCGCCCGGCCCAGCCGCTCGAAGGAGTTCCCGAACGCCGCCCAGTGCTCGAGGTCCGCGGCCTGCCGCAGCTTCTCCGACGCCCAGCCGATCGGCCGGCCGAGGTGGCGCCCGTTGAGCGTCTCGCTCCACCGCTCGATCTCGTGGATCGCGTGCGGCAGCAGCCAGGGCAGCGAGGTGCCGAGGACCAGGTGCTCCACCCCGTCGTCGACGGCACTGCGCATCGCCGCCTCCACCCAGGCGAACTCCTCGTCGTCCACCATCCGGCGCTCGTGCTCGTCGAGCACCCGCCCGGCCCGGCTGTCGATCATGATCATGCGCACGTCACCCCAGTGCCGGACGTAGCTCCACCGCATCGACCGGGGCTCGGTGTCCGCGGCCAGCGCCATCTCCCGCAAGACCGGCTCGGCGTCCGCGGCCCGCCCCTGCACCGCCTGCCAGGTGGTGTTCTCCTCGAGCTCTCCCGGGCTGAGGTTGCCCAGGTGCTGGTAGACCCAGTAGCTGACCAGGCCCCCGCTGATCCGGTCGGCCCACCAGTCCTGCGCCGTGACCTCCCGGCGCCAGGCGGCCGAGGTGTTCCAGTCGTCGATCATCTCGTGGTCGTCGAAGATCATCGACGACGGGAGCGTGGACAGCAGCCAGCGGACCTGGGGGTCGCTCCAGGACTCGGCGTAGAGGCGGGTGTACTCCTCGAAGTCGCGCACCTGGGTGTCCTCGTCGACCCGCTCGTCGCGCTGCAGGCCCAGCCACGAGCGGGTCGCCGCCGTCAGCTCGTCGGCGTAGACCTGGTCGCCGAGCAGCACCAGCGCGTCGGGCCACTCGTCCTCGGGCAGCGCGGCCATCCGCGCGGCGTAGGTGTCCAGCGCGTCGGGCGGGATGTTCTCGCTGAGCTCGACGGAGCTGGGGGTCGCGTAGCGGCACGAGCCGAAGGCGATCCGGAAGGGCCCGGGTCGGCCGGGGGTGCGGATGCGGCTCTGCGGGAACGGCGAGGCCGCCTCCGGCCACACCCGCTCCCCGTCGAGCCGGACGTCGTAGGGCGTGGTGCTGCCGGGCTCCAGCCCCTCGACGACGACCAGCGCGTAGCAGTGACCGCCGACCGTGAAGGTCGGCGCCGTCCGGCCGAGCACCTCCACCTCGCAGGGCCGGTCGGTCTCCACCCAGACGGTGGCCGACACGGGGTCGACGTGCCGGAGCAGCGGACCGAGCATGAGGGTCGGGGAGTCCCGGCCGGGGAGCGGCATGCCGACCAGGGTGGCTCACGGACCTGTGTTCCGCCCAGCCCAGCCTGTGTGGGTCCTGGGAGACTGGCGGCCATGGAGTTCGTGCTGATCGCGATCGCGATCCTCGTCGTCGGCCTGGTCCTCGGGATCAGCCTCCTGGTCGGCCGTGGCCGCCGGACCACCCGCCTGGACGACGACGCCACCCCCGGCACGACGCTGACCCGGCCGCGGCCGCCCGCACCCACCGAACGACAGCGCCCGTCGGGCTCGACGGCCTCCGGCCTCGGGCTGCCGCCGGACACCGCGGAGGTCGACGGGGCCACGGCGCCGCCGGTGGACCTGCCGCCGGCCGAGCCCGAGCCCGGACTGCTCTTCGAGACCCCGCCGCCCTCGGCCGGCCGGCTGGTCCGCCTCCGGTCGCGCCTGGCCCGCTCGCAGTCCTCGCTGGGCCGCGGGCTGCTGACCGTCCTCGCCCGGGAGAAGCTGACCGAGGACGACTGGGAGGAGGTCGAGGAGACCCTCCTGGCCGCCGACGTCGGCGTCGCCGCGACCACCCAGATCGTCGACCGGCTGCGCACCCAGTCGATGGTGCTGGCCACCGCGTCGGGCCCGCAGCTGCGCGAGCTGCTGGTGCGCGAGCTCACCGCCGTCCTCGGTCCCGACCTCGACCGCAGCCTGGGCACCGACCGGCGCGAGGGCCGGCCCGGCGTCGTGCTGGTGGTCGGCGTCAACGGCGCCGGGAAGACGACGACGGTCGGCAAGATCGCCCGCGTGCTGGTCGGCGACGGCAAGAGCGTCGTCCTCGGCGCGGCCGACACCTTCCGAGCCGCCGCGGCCGACCAGCTGGAGACGTGGGGCGAGCGGGTCGGCGTCCTCACCGTCCGCGGCCGCGAGGGCGGTGACCCGGCGTCGGTCGCCTTCGAGGCGGTGCGCACCGGCGTCGAGGCGGAGGTGGACACCGTGGTCGTCGACACCGCCGGGCGGCTGCACACCAAGGGCGGTCTCATGGACGAGCTGGGCAAGATCAAGCGGGTCGTGGAGAAGCAGGCGCCGGTGACCGAGGTGCTGCTGGTCCTCGACGCGACGACGGGCCAGAACGGCGTCGTCCAGGCGCGGGTGTTCACCGCGGCGGTCGAGGTGACCGGCGTCGTGCTCACCAAGCTCGACGGCACCGCGAAGGGTGGCATCGTCGTCTCGGTGCAGCGCGAGCTGGGCATCCCGGTGAAGCTGATCGGCCTGGGGGAGGGCGCCGACGACCTGGCGCCGTTCGAGCCGGAGGCCTTCGCCGAGGCGATCGTCGGCTGACGCCGGCGGGAGCATCGCAGCGAGCGAGGAGCGGACCGGGGGCGGCAGCCGACCGGTGTCGTCGTCGGGCCGGCGGACTGAGAGGGGACCCCCTGCAGGGGCCGGACGTCAGGGGACGTTGGCGGGGTCGAAGCCGAAGGGCAGCTCGAGCCGGTGGGCGGCCAGGAGGTGGGTGTCGGCCAGCAGCTCCCGGGTGGGCCCGTCGGCGACCACGACCCCGTCGTCGAGCACCACCGAGCGCGGGCACAGCTGCAGGGCGTAGGGCAGGTCGTGCGTGACCATCAGCATGGTCACGGGCAGCGCCTCGAGCACCTCCGCGAGCTCCCGCCGCCCGGCCGGGTCCAGGTTGGACGACGGCTCGTCGAGCACCAGGATCTCCGGGTGCATCGACAGCACCGTGGCGACGGCGACCCGGCGGCGCTGGCCGAAGGACAGGTGGTGCGGCGGGCGGTCGGCGGAGCCGGCCATGCCCACCTGGTCGAGGGCGGCGGCCACCCGGGCGGTGACCTCCGCCTCGGGGAGGCCGAGGTTGCGCGGGCCGAAGGCGACGTCCTCCCCGACGGTCGGCATGAACAGCTGGTCGTCGGGGTCCTGGAAGACGATGCCGACCCGCCGGCGGACCTCCTGCAGGTGCTGCCGGTCGACCGGCAGCCCGGCCACCCGCACCGCGCCGCGGCCGCCGCGCAGGATGCCGTTGAGGTGCAGCACCAGCGTCGTCTTCCCGGCGCCGTTGGGCCCGAGCAGCGCCACCCGCTCCCCGCGCTCCACCCGCAGGTCGACACCGAACAGCGCCTGGTGCCCGTCCGGATAGGCGAACGCGAGGTCCTCGACGAGCAGGGAGGTGTCCGGGGGCGGCTCGCTCACCCGAGCAGCAGACCACAGGCGAGGACGGCGGCCGCCGCCACCGGGAGCGCCAGCGCGGTCATCCAGGCCCCGGCGCGGACCGCGGCCACCGGGCCGGTCGGCATCCGCCCGGTGTAGCCGCGCGACAGCATCGCGAGGTGCACCCGCTCGCCGCGCTCGTAGGAGCGGATGAACAGCGAGCCGGCCGCCGGTCCCAGGACCCGCAGCGCTCCGAGGTGGCGGCCCCGGAAGCCGCGCGACTCGCGGGCCACCCGCATGCGCCGCAGCTCCCCGCCGACCACGTCGGTGTAGCGGACCATGAACATCAGGATCTGCACGAGCACGGTGGGCAGCCGCAGCCGCTCCAGGCCCCGCACCAGCGCCCGCGGGTCGGTCGTGGCGGCCAGCACCGTGGCGGCCAGCACCGACAGCGTCGCCTTGGCCAGCAGGCCGCCGGCGGCGGTCAGTCCGCTCTCCGAGAGCGACAGACCGGCGACCTGCACCCGCGGGCCCTCCGCGACGACCGGCAGCAGCAGCGCGAAGACGACGAACGGCACCTCGACGACCAGCCCGCGGGCCAGCCGGCGCGGACCGACGCCGGCCACTGCGGCGGCGCCCAGCACGAGCGCGAGGTGGCCGGCGTAGGCCGCCCACGCCCACCCGGCGTGCACCGGCGTCGCGACCACGACGACGGCGAAGCCGAGGACGGCGACCAGCTTCAGGTGCGGCGCCAGCCGGTGCACCACGCTGGAGCCGGGGACGTAGGCGGCGCCGAGGACGCCCCCGTGCCCGGCCCCCACCTCAGCCTCCGGTGCCGGCCGGCTCCCGGCCGCGCCGGCGCACCAGCATCGTCAGGCCGCCGGCCAGGACCAGGGTCACGGCGACCCCGATGACGCCCGCGAGGCCGCCGGAGAGCCGCTCGGAGCCCACCCCGTCCACGGCGTACTCGGCGAGGGGGGAGTCGGCGGCGGCACTGTCCTCAGCGGTGTGCGAGAACCCGGTCTCCTCGGCCGCCCACTCCAGGCCGTCGGGGGAGCCGCTGGCGTACCAGCTGCCGACCCCCGCCACCAGCAGCGCGACGAGCAGACCGGCCAGCCACAGCCCGCGGCGGCTCCGACGGGCGCTCACCGGGCACCCGCCCCGGCCGGCGCGGACCGCCGGGCCAGGTCGGCCGGACGCCGCAGCGCGGCCGCGCCGCGCACCAGGTCGGGCCGGACGGCGAGGACCGCACCGAGCACGGCGACGCTGATGGCCGCCTCGCCGAGCCCGATGAGCAGGTGGATCCCGCCCATGGTGGCGGCGACCGTGCCCAGCGGGACGTCGGCGACCCCGCCGACGGCGAACAGGCCGACGAACGCCAGCGCCGAGGCGGGCACGGAGAGGAAGGCCCCCACCCCGGCCGCCGTCAGCACGCCGGTGCGGGTGCGCGGCAGGACGGCCGTCAGCAGCCGGAACACGCCGTAGCCCACGCCCACGGCGACCAGTCCCATGAGCGTGACGTTCGTGCCGAGTGCGGTGAGCCCGCCGTCGGCGAAGAGCACGGCCTGCACGAGGAGGACGACGGTCATGCACAGCACCGCCGTCCACGGGCCCACCAGGACGGCGGTGAGCGCGCCGCCGATGAGGTGACCACTGGTGCCCGCCCCGACGGGGAAGTTCATCATCTGGACGGCGAAGACGAAGGCCGCCGTCAGACCGGCCAGGGGAGCGGTGCGCTCGTCGAGCTCGCGGTGGGAGCCGCGCAGGGCGAGCGCCACGGTGCCCGCGGCGAGCGCTCCGGTCGCCATCGACGTCGGGGCGTCCAGGAACCCGTCGGGGACGTGCACGGTGCCTCCTCGCGGTCGGGCCCCCCTGCGGGCGGCGTCCGGGCGACCTTATTGCAGAGGACTTGCAACTGCACAGCGGTCGCAACAAGGGCGACTGCGGTGTGAGCCGCGGCACGCGACGGGCCGGCGCAACACGGGCGGAACACGACGGGGGGACACGCGGACCGGAGTTCACCATCCGGAAACAGCGTCGCGCGCCCGGACGAAACAGGACGACGGCACGGTGAACGCCACGTCGCCGACCGTCGGACCCCCGCCGGAGAGCGCCGGCCCCACCCGTCCCGGTGCACGCAGCGCCGGGAGCCACCCCGCTGCGGCCGCCCGGCCCCACGACCCACCTCAGGAGGTTCCGCCGTGGTCAACACCGGCGACACCGCCTGGATCCTCACCAGCGCGGCGCTCGTGCTGCTGATGACTCCTGGCCTCGCGCTCTTCTACGGCGGCATGGTCCGCGCCAAGAGCGTCCTCAACATGATGATGATGAGCTTCGGGGCGCTGGCGCTGATCAGCGTCCTGTGGGTCCTCTACGGCTACTCGGTCGCCTTCGGCAACGACGTCGGCCTCGGTCTGCTGGGGGACCCGACGGAGTTCTTCGGGCTCAAGGGCCTGATGGAGGACGTCACCACCGAGGAGGGCGGCCTGCCCGCCCTCGCGTTCGTCGGCTTCCAGGCCGTCTTCGCCATCATCACCGTCGCGCTGATCAGCGGCGCGATCGCCGACCGCGCCAAGTTCGGCGCGTGGATGGTCTTCGCCGGCATCTGGGCCACCGTCGTCTACTTCCCGATCGCGCACTGGGTCTTCGACTTCGACACCGACGCCGGTCACGTCGGCGGCTGGATCGCCAACGACCTGCTGGCCCTGGACTTCGCCGGTGGCACCGCGGTGCACATCAACGCCGGTGCCGCCGGTCTCGCCCTGGCCCTCGTGCTCGGCAAGCGGCGTGGCTTCGGCCGTGAGGCGATGCGCCCGCACAACCTGCCGCTGGTCATGATCGGCGCCGGTCTGCTGTGGTTCGGCTGGTTCGGTTTCAACGCCGGCTCGGCGCTCGCCGCCAACAACACGGCCGCGGTCGCCTGGATCAACACGCTGGTCGCCACCGGTGCCGCGACGCTCGGCTGGCTGGTCGTGGAGAAGCTGCGCGACGGGCACTCCACCTCGCTCGGTGCCGCCTCCGGCGTGGTCGCCGGCCTGGTCGCGATCACACCGTCGTGCGCGGCGGTCTCCCCGATCGGGGCCATCGTCATCGGTGCCGTGGCCGGCGTCCTCTGCGCCATGGCCGTGGGCCTGAAGTACAAGCTCGGCTACGACGACTCGCTCGACGTCGTGGGCGTGCACCTGGTCGGTGGTCTCGTCGGCACGATCCTGATCGGCTTCCTCGCCACCGCCGACGCCCCGGCCGGGGTGGACGGGCTCTTCTACGGCGGCGGCGTCGACCAGCTGTGGCGGCAGGTCGTGGGTGCGCTGGCCGTCCTCGTGGTCTCCTTCGTCGCGACGTACCTCATCGGCACCGCCATCCAGAGGACGATGGGCTTCCGGATCGAGGAGCAGGACGAGGTCACCGGGATCGACACCGTGGTCCACGCGGAATCCGGGTACGACTACGCCTCTCTGGGCAGCAGCGGGTCGACCGCACCACTCAGCGGCCAGGCGCGCGCCGAGGCCCGTAACACGGAAGGGATCCGGGCATGAAGCTCGTCACCGCCATCGTCAAGCCGTTCAAGCTCGACGACGTCAAGAACGCCCTGGAGCTGATCGGCATCGCCGGGCTCACCGTCAGCGAGGTGCAGGGCTTCGGCCGCCAGCGCGGTCACACCGAGGTCTACCGCGGTGCGGAGTACCAGGTGGACTTCGTCCCGAAGGTCCGGATCGAGGTCGTCGTCGGGGAGATCGAGGCCGCCCGGGTCGTCGACGCCATCGTCGAGGCCGCGTCGACCGGTCAGATCGGCGACGGCAAGGTGTGGGTGACGACGATCGACGAGATCGTCCGCGTCCGCACCGGCGAACGCGGGGCCGACGCCCTGTAGACGGAGGACCCCGTGCCCCCACCCCTCGTCCGGGAGGGGGGCACGGGGCCGGACACGCCGGCCGGGGTGGTGGGCGACCCACCACCCCGGCCGGCGCCGTTCTCGGTCAGGTCCCAACCGCAAGAGGGGGAGCCGTGCTGGACACCGGGTCGCTGCCCGAACTGCCGCGGGCAGAACGAGTCGAGGTGGTCGACTCCTGGCTCGCCGCCCTGCTCGACGACGCGGTGGCGGGCACGCCACCGCCACGCGCCAAGCGGGGGAGCGCGCCGCCCCGCACCGGCACCGACGGGGTGGCGCTGGTGGCCGTCGGCAGCCACGGCCGGCGGGAGCTGCCGCCGCACGGTGACCTGGACCTCGTCCTCGTACACGACGGCCGGCCGGAGATCGCCGCCCTCGCCGACGCGGTCTGGTACCCCGTCTGGGACGCCGGACTGCGGCTGGACCACTCGGTGCGGACGGTGTCCGAGGCGGTCGGCGTCGCCTCCACCGACGTCAAGGCCGGGCTGGGCCTGCTCGACGTCCGCCTGGTGGCCGGCGACGCGGGCCTCGCGGCCGCGCTGCGGACGGCCACCCTGGCCAGCTGGCGGCAGTCGGCGTCCCGGCTGCTGCCCCAGCTGCGCGACCTCCGTCGCGGCCGGGCCCGGCAGGTCGGCGAGCTGGCGTTCCTCCTCGAGCCCGACCTCAAGGAGGCCTACGGCGGGCTGCGCGAGGGCCAGGTCCTGCGCGCGGTCGCGGCGGCCCAGTTGGCCGACGACCCCGCGCCGGAGGTCGAGGAGGCCTACGCGCTGCTGCTCGACGTCCGCGACGAGCTGCGCCGTCGGTCGGGACGCCCGACCGACGTGCTGGTCCGGCAGGAGCAGCGGCCGGTGGCCACGGAGCTCGGCCTGGCCGACGAGGACGCGCTGCTGCGCGAGGTGAGCCTGGCCGGACGGCGGCTGGCCTTCGTCGCCGACGAGACCTGGCGGCGGGTGGAGTCGACGCTGGTCCGCCGGCCCGGCGCCCGGTACCGCCGGGTGCGCCGCGAACCGCTGGCCGACGGTGTGGTGCGCCAGGGCGACGAGGTGGTCCTCGCCCGCGACGCCCGGCCCGCCACCGACCCCGGCCTGGTGCTCCGCGGGGCGGCCGCCGCCGCGCGCGCGGACCTGCTGCTGTCGCCCTACACCCTCAAGGTGCTGGCCGTGCACTCCCCGCCGGTGCCCGAGCCCTGGCCCGCGGAGGTGCGCTGGTCGTTCCTGCGACTGCTGGCCAGCGGACGGTCCGCCGTCCCGGTGCTGGAGCAGCTCGACCAGGAGGGGCTGCTGTCCCGGCTGCTGCCGGAGTGGGACCGGGTGCGCTCGCTGCCGCAGCGGCACCCCTGGCACCGGTTCACCGTCGACCGCCACCTCGTGGAGGCCGCCGCGGCGGCCGCCGAGCTGACCCGGGACGTCGACCGGCCCGACCTGCTGCTGGTCGGCGCCCTGCTGCACGACATCGGCAAGGGCTGGCCGGGGGACCACAGCGAGGTGGGGGAGCCCATCGCGGCCGCGATCGCCACCCGGATGGGCTTCGCCGAGACGGACGTGGCCGTCCTCGCCGCGCTCGTGCGCCACCACCTCCTGCTGCCCGACACCGCCACCCGCCGCGACATCGACGACCCGGCCACCGTCGACCGGGTCGCCGCCACCATCGGGCGCGACCCCGCCGTGCTGCAGCTGCTGCACGCGCTGGCGCAGGCCGACGGCGCGGCCACCAGTTCGTCGGCGTGGTCGCCCTGGAAGGCGCACCTGGTGGCGGCGCTGGTCGCGCGCGTCCAGGGGAGGCTCGGATCGGCGCCGGCCCCCGAGCCGGAGCCGGTGCTGCACCCGGTCGAACCCCAGGTGAGCTCGGGTCCCTCCGACCTCCCCGGCGGACCGGCGGGGGTCACCGTCGGCGTGGAGGACGTCGCCGACGGCCAGCAGGTCACCATCGGTGCTCCCGACCGGCACGGGCTGTTCAGCAGCCTGGCCGGGGTGCTCGCCCTCAACCAGCTCGACGTGCGGGCGGCGAAGGTCAACGTGCTCGACGGGCAGGCCACCGCCGTGTTCGCCGTCCGGCCCCGGTTCGGGCGCGCGCCGGTGCCGGCCATCCTCGCCGACGCCGTCCGCGCGGCGCTGGAGGGCACCCTCCCGCTGGCCGACCGGCTGCGGCAACGGGAGGCCGACTACCGGCAGGACGCCGGCCGGGCGGCACCGCCCCGGATCGCCTGGCACAACGGCGAGGTCACCGGTGACGCCACCGGCATCGTCGAGGTGCGGGCCGGCGACCGCGCGGGGCTGCTGTACCGGCTCACCGCGGCGCTGGCCGCCGAGGGGCTGGACGTGACGTCGGCCCGGATCGAGACGCTGGGCGCCGACGCCGCCGACCACTTCTACGTGTCCAACCCCGCCGGGCGGCCGATCGACGCCGAACAGCGGTCCCGCGTGGAGTCCGCCCTCGGTGCCGCGGTGCGCGGTGCGGTGCCCGAGCCGGTGACCGGGACGGGGGACACGCCGGGCTGAGATCCCCGGTTCTGTCGGTGCCCCGTGTGACCGTCGGATCGGGTGGGACGGAACGGTCCCACCGGACGGGGAGGGAACAGGCATGAGTCACCGGTCCATCGAGATCGCCGCGGCCGAGGGCCGGGTGTGGTCCTGCGCGGCGTGCGGCGACGAGCGCGAGTTCGTCCAGCCGACGTGCGTGGACGGCCACGCCGAGGACGGCGGGGAGTGTCCCGAGTGGGCCTGCGCCGACTGCGGCACGGCCGTGTTCTCCGGTGCCGAGGTCGTCCCGGTGACCGTCGAGGCCCGCCGCGCGGCCTGACGGAGGACCGCTCCGCCCCCTGCCGCTCGCGAGCCCGCGGGTGGGGCCCTGCAGCGCGGGGCGCCGTCGTCGGCGCCGCGCTCGTTAGGCTGGTCGGGAGGTGGCGCGACGGCTCCGGGATCCCCGGCGCCACATGCCGAACAGCCGGTCGGTCCGACCGGCGGGCCGCGCCCGCGAGAACTGCTGAGGACGTGCTGTGTTCGAGACCCTCTCCGACCGCCTGGACAAGGTCTTCAGCGGCCTGCGCGGCAAGGGCCGGCTCACCGACGCCGACATCGACGCCACCGCGCGCGAGATCCGTATCGCGCTGCTGGAGGCCGACGTCGCGCTGCCGGCCGTGCGGGCGTTCATCGCCGCCGTCAAGGAACGGGCCCGCGGCGCGGAGGTCTCCCAGGCGCTGAACCCGGCCCAGCAGGTCATCAAGATCGTAAACGAGGAGCTCATCCAGATCCTCGGTGGCGAGACCCGGCGGCTGCGCTACGCCAAGCAGTCGCCGACGGTCATCATGCTGGCCGGTCTGCAGGGCTCCGGTAAGACCACGCTGGCCGGCAAGCTCGGCCGGTGGCTGAAGGCCCAGGGCCACGCGCCGCTGCTGGTCGCCTGTGACCTGCAGCGCCCCAACGCGGTGAACCAGCTGTCGATCGTGGCCGGGCAGGCGGGCGTGGACGTCTACGCCCCCGAGCCCGGCAACGGCATCGGCGACCCGATCCGGGTGGCCGCGGACTCGATCGAGCACGCCCGCCGCACGATGCACGACGTCGTCGTCGTCGACACCGCCGGCCGGCTGGGCATCGACGCCGAGCTGATGGCCCAGGCCGCCGGCATCCGGGACGCCGTGTCGCCGGACGAGACGCTGTTCGTCGTCGACGCCATGATCGGGCAGGACGCGGTCACCACGGCGCAGGCGTTCGCCGACGGGGTCGGCTTCTCCGGCGTCGTCCTCACCAAGCTCGACGGTGACGCCCGCGGTGGTGCGGCGCTGTCGGTCCGCTACGTGACCGGTCAGCCGATCATGTTCGCCTCCACCGGCGAGAAGCTGACCGACTTCGACGTCTTCCACCCCGAGCGGATGGCCTCGCGCATCCTCGGGATGGGCGACGTGCTGACCCTGATCGAGCAGGCCGAGCAGGCCTTCGACGCCGACCAGGCCGAGCGGATGGCCGGCAAGCTCGCCTCGCGGGAGGGCTTCACGCTCGAGGACTTCCTCGAGCAGATGATGGCCATCCGGAAGATGGGGCCGATCGCCAACCTGCTCGGCATGCTGCCGGGCGCGGGGGCGATGAAGGAGCAGCTCAAGCAGGTCGACGACCGCGACCTCGACCGCACCGCGGCGATCATCCGCTCCATGACGCCCGAGGAGCGGGTCAACTCCAAGATCATCAACTCGTCGCGCCGGGTGCGCATCGCCAACGGTTCCGGCGTGACCGTGACCGAGGTCAACCAGCTGCTCGAACGGTTCGCCCAGGCGCAGAAGATGATGGGCCAGATGGCCGGCAGCATGGGCCTGCCCGGCATGGGCCCCATGTCGAAGAAGGCCCGCGGCCGTCAGATGCAGGCGCAGTCGAAGAAGGGCAAGGGGAAGGGCGGCAAGGGGAAGGGCAAGGGCGGCCCCGCCCGGCGGCCCGCGGGTGCACCGGGCCTGCCCCCCGGCGGCTTCCCCGGCGGTGGCTTCCCCGGTGGCGGGCTGCCGGGCGGCATGCCCAGCCTCCCGCCCGGCCAGCAGTTGCCCGACCTCAGCAAGCTCGACTTCAGCCAGTTCAAGGACGACCGGCCGGGTCAGTGAGCGCCCCCGCCTTCCACCTGTCGGGAGTCGTCCTCCCCGCGGCGGAGCACCGCGACCTGTGGGTGCGGGACGGGCGGATCACGTTCGAGCACCTGGCCGGGGCCGAGACGGTCAGCCGGGGCGGCTGGCTGGTGCCCGGCCTGGTCGACGCGCACTGCCACGTCGGCATCGGCCCGGGCGGTCAGCCCGTCGGCGACCTCGCCGGTCTCCGCGAGCAGGCGGTGGCCGAGCGGACGGCGGGGGTGCTGGCGCTGCGCGACTGCGGCTCCCCGGTCGACACCCGGGCCCTGGACGACGAGCCGGACCTGCCCCGCATCCTCCGCGCCGGCCGGCACATCGCCCGCACCCGGCGCTACATCCCCGGCCTGGGCGTCGAGATCGAGCCCGACGCGCTCGCCGACGAGGTCCGCGTGCAGGCCCGGCGCGGCGACGGCTGGGTCAAGCTCGTGGGCGACTGGATCGACCGGGACGCCGGCGACCTCGCCCCGGAGTGGCCGGACGGCGAGCTCGCCGCGGCGATCGACGCCGCGCACGCCGAGGGCGCCCGGGTCACCGCGCACACGTTCGGCGCCGACGCGTTGCCCGGGCTGATCGGGGCGGGCATCGACTGCATCGAGCACGGCACCGGCCTCACCGAGGAGCTGATCGGCCAGATGGCCGCCCGGGGCACGGCCGTGGTCCCGACGCTGGTCAACGTGGAGAACTTCCCCGGCTTCGCCGCGGCGGGGGAGCGGCGGTTCCCCGCCTACGCGAGCACGATGCGGCGGCTCTACGCGACCTCCGGCGCCGTCGTCCGGGCGGCGTTCGAGGCGGGGGTGCCGGTGTTCGCCGGCACCGACGCGGGTGGCGGCATCGAGCACGGCCGCATCGCCGACGAGGTGCGCGCGCTCGCCACCGCCGGGCTGCCCGCGGAGGCCGCGCTGGCGGCCGCCTCGTGGGCGGCGCGCGCCTGGCTGGGCCTGCCGGCCCTCGAGGAGGGCGCGCCCGCCGACCTCGTCGTCTACGACGGCGACCCGCGGGCCGACCTGTCGGTCCTCGCCCGGCCGGCGCTGACCCTCCTGCGGGGCCGGGTCTACTGACCAGCCGGCGGTCCGAGCTCCAGGGTGACGTCCGTGCCGGTGGCTGAGGCGGCCAGCCGCAGCCGCCCGCCGGAGCCCTCCGCGGTGCGCCGGGCGATGTCCAGGCCCAGGCCGGTGGAGCCACCGCCGCTGTGCCCGCGCCCCACCGCGTCGTCGGTCATCCCCGGGCCCCGGTCGGCGACGGTGACGACGGCGCCGCCGCCGTCCCGCGGCCGGACGGCGACGCGGAAGCCGGTGCCCTCGGGGGTGTGCGCGAAGACGTTGCCGAGCAGCGCGTCCACGGCCGCGCCGAGGTCGGCGGCGGCGACGCGGACCGGCAGCGGTCCCTCCGCCAGCTGCACGCCGACGTCGCGCTGCTCCTCCTCGGCCAGCACGGACCAGAACCGCACCCGGTCGGCGAGCACCGCGACGGCGTCGCAGCCGGCGCCCAGCCCCTCGCGGACGGTGCGGCGCGCCTCGGAGATGACCTCGTCGACGCCCCGGCTGAGCGCGTCGACGTCGTCGAGCAGCCGTTCGCGGTCCGCGGCCGCCGGCAGCGCCTCGGCGTCCAGCCGGAGCGCGGTCAGCGGGGTGCGCAGCCGGTGGGCGAGGTCCGCGGCCGACTCCCGCTCGGCGGTCAGGAGCTCCCCGATCCGCCCGGCCAGCCGGTTCAGCGCGGTGCCGACCTCGCGGACCTCCACCGGCCCGTCCGGCGTGACGCGGGCGGTGAGGTCGCCGCTGCCCAGCCGCAGCGCGGTTGTCGCCAGGTCGGTCACCGGCCGGGTCAGGGACCGGGCGAGGCGGTCGGCGACCACGAGCGCCAGCACCAGCAGGACGACGCCCAGCCCGCCGAGCACCAGCCAGGTCCGCGTCACGCCGGCGCGCAGCTCGGCCGCCGGGACGAACAGCTCCACGACGGCGACGCCGTCGTCCCGGCGCACCGGCTGGACGAGGCGGGTGCCGTCGGCGGCCTCCCGGACCTCCGGTCCGGCCGGCGGCTCGGCGTCGCCCAGGACGCCGGTGCCGCCCAGCCAGGTGCCGTCGGTCCAGCGGGCGGTGACGCTCCGTCCCCCGCCCGAGGCCGCGGCGACGGCGGCCGCCGCCTCGTCGCGCCCGTCGAGGCCGACCGAGGGGATGAGGACCTGCAGCTGCGCCTGGGCGGTGTCGATGGCCCGCGACTCGGCGACCTGGGAGACGAGCACGGCGGCCGGCAGCAGGAAGGCCAGGAGCACGATCGACGTGGTCGCGGCGACCAGCAGGGTGATCCGGCGCCTCACGGCGGGGGCTCGGCCAGGCGGACCCCGACGCCGCGGACGGTCTGGAGCAGCCGCGGCTGCGCGGCGGACTCGCCCAGCTTGCGGCGCAGCCACGACAGGTGGACGTCGACGGTCTTGTCCGACCCGCCGTAGGGCAGCTGCCAGACCTCGGTGAGCAGCTCGCGCTTGGACACCACCGTGCCGGCGCGGGCGGCCAGGTAGGCGAGCAGGTCGAACTCCTTGGGGGACAGCTCGACCGGCGTCCCGCCGCAGGTGACCCGGCGGCTGCGCGGGTCGACGGTGAGGTCGCCGACGGTCACCGGTTCCGGGCCGGTCTCGGCACCGGCGGCGCGGCGGAGCACGGCGCGGATGCGGGCGTCGAGCTGACCGGCGGAGAAGGGCTTCACCACGTAGTCGTCGGCGCCGGCGTCGAGGGCCGCGACGACGCTGCCGTCGTCGTCCCGCGCGGTGGCCACGATGACCGGGACCGCGGAGACCGCGCGCAGCATCCGCAGCAGCTCACCGCCGTCGAGGTCGGGCAGCCCCAGGTCGAGGACGACGAGGTCCGGCCGCTCCTCGACCGCGAGCTGCAGCCCGGCGAGGGCGGTGCCCGCGGAGCTGACGGCGTGTCCGCGCTCGCGCAGTGCCCGGATGACCGCACTGCGGATGCGCTCGTCGTCCTCCACCACCAGCACCTGGGCCACGGCGGGACGCTAGCGCCGTCCGGTCGGGATCGGAGGGGCCCCCACTCGGGGGGATGAGAACCGCACCTGCCCTTGTCACCCTCTTGGTGTGGCCTTAACCCGAGCGACGGCAGGGTCTGTCCCGTGAAGCGAGCCGTGGCCTTCGGAGCCCTCTGGACCGCCTCGGCGGCAGCCGCCGTCGGGCTGGGACTGCTCGCCGTGTCGCTCGTGGACGCGGGCGCCTCGCCGGGGACCGCCCCCGCCGCGGCCACCGCCGGCAGCACCGCGCCGTCGACCACCCCGCCGGGCGACACGACCACCCCTGCACCCGTGCCGCCCGCCCCGGCTCCGACCTCCGGCGAGTACTCGACCGTCGGCGGCACGATCGTCGCCTCCTGCGACGGCGACGTCCTGCAGGTGGCCGCCGCGCCGGCCACCGGCTGGTGGCTCGACGACCAGGACGAGCGCGGTGAGGTCGAGTTCGAGAGCGAGGACGGGAAGGTCGAGGTGCACGTCACCTGCGTCGACGGCACACCGTCCTTCTCCGACGTGGACATCCGTACCGGTGAGGACGGCGCCGGCCGGAGTTCCGGCTCCAGCTCGGCGTCGACCGGCCCGTCGGCTCCCGACGACTCCGACGGTCGCCGCGGCGGAGGTCACGGCTCGGACGACGGTCCCGGTGACGACTCCTCGGGTCGCGGCCGCGGCGGTTCCGGCTCCGACGACTGAGGACACCACCCGACGACTGCTCCCTCCCGGCCCACCGCCGGGCTCGGCCACCCCCGGGGCCGAGCCCGGCGGTGCTCTCTGCGATCCCGCACGGTGCCCCGGGAGCGGGGGAGGTCCCCCGTGCGGGACGGGGACGAGCGGCTCCACGCCGCTGCGGGAGGGCGCCCGGCAGCGGTGGAGGTCTCCGGGACCGGGGGCCGGAGGTCCCCCGAGCGGGAACGGGGACGAGCGGCTCCACGCGCTGCGGGAGGGCGCCTGGCAGCGGTGGGAGCCCGGAGGGCGACAATGTGCGCCGTGCTGTTGCGGATGTCGACCCTGTTCCTGCGGACCCTGCGTGACGACCCGGCCGACGCCGAGGTCCCCAGCCACCGGCTGCTCGCCCGCGGCGGGTACATCCGCCGGGCCGCGCCGGGTGGCTTCACCTGGCTGCCGCTGGGCTTCCGCGTCTTCCGCAACGTCGAGCGCATCGTCCGCGAGGAGATGGACGCGATGGGCGCGCAGGAGGTGCACTTCCCGGCGCTGCTGCCCCGCGAGCCGTACGAGGCGACCAACCGGTGGACCGAGTACGGCCCCAACCTGTTCCGGCTGAAGGACCGCCGGGGCAACGACTTCCTGCTCGGGCCCACGCACGAGGAGATGTTCACGCTCCTGGTGAAGGACCTCTACGGCTCGTACAAGGACCTGCCGCTCTCGCTGTACCAGATCCAGACGAAGTACCGGGACGAGGCGCGGCCGCGGGCGGGGCTGTTCCGCGGGCGCGAGTTCACGATGAAGGACAGCTACTCCTTCGACGTCGACGACGCCGGGCTGGACCGCTCCTACGCCGCGCACCGCGCCGCCTACATCAAGATCTTCGACCGGCTCGGGCTGGACTACGTGATCGTGTCGGCGATGTCGGGCGCGATGGGCGGCTCGAAGAGCGAGGAGTTCCTGCACCCGACCCCGATCGGCGAGGACACCTTCGTCCGCTCGCCCGGTGGCTACGCCGCCAACGTCGAGGCGGTGTCGACCGTCGTCCCCGAGGCGATCCCGTTCGACGGGCTGCCCGAGGCGCACGTCGAGGACACCCCCGACACCCCGACCATCGAGACGCTCGTGGCCGTCGCGCGGGAGCTGTTCCCCGACGCCGGGTACACCGCCGCGTCGACGCTGAAGAACGTCGTGGTCACGCTGGTGCACCCCGACGGCACGCGCGAGCCCCTCGTCGTCGGCCTGCCCGGCGACCGCGACGTCGACGCCAAGCGGCTGGAGGCGCAGGTCTCGCCGGCCGAGGTCGAGCCGTTCACCGACTTCGCCGGCAACCCGGCCCTCGTCAAGGGGTACATCGGGCCGCAGGTGCTCGGTTCGCAGAGCGAGTCGAAGATCCGCTACCTGGTCGACCCCCGGATCGTCCCGGGCAGCCGGTGGGTCACCGGCGCCAACGAGCCGGGCAGGCACGTGTTCGACCTGGTCGCCGGCCGGGACTTCACCTGGGACGGCGTCATCGAGGCAGCCGAGCTGCTGGCGGGCGACCCGGCGCCCGACGGCTCCGGTCCGCTCGAGCTCGCCCGCGGCGTCGAGATGGGCCACATCTTCCAGCTCGGCCGCAAGTACGCCGAGGCGCTCGACCTCAAGGTGCTCGACGAGAACGGCAAGCTGGTCACGGTGACCATGGGCTCCTACGGGGTCGGGGTGTCCCGCGCCGTCGCCGCGATCGCGGAGTCGACGCACGACGAGCTCGGCCTGGTCTGGCCGCGCGAGGTGGCGCCCGCCGACGTGCACGTCGTCGCGACCGGCAAGGACGCCGCCGTGTTCGAGGCCGCCGAGGCGCTGGCGAACGAGCTGGTCGCCGCCGGACTGACGGTGCTCTACGACGACCGGCCGAAGGTGTCGCCCGGGGTGAAGTTCAAGGACGCCGAGCTGCTCGGCATGCCGACGATCGTGACGGTCGGCCGTGGCCTGGCCCAGGGCGTGATCGAGGTCCGCGACCGGAGGACGGGGGAGCGCGAGGAGGTACCGGTCGCCGAGGTCGGCGCCCGCGTGCTGTCCGCCGTCCGGGGCCGCTGAAGGACCCCTCTGCCCCCGCCACTCGCACCCCGCGGCGCGACCCTGCAGAGGGGCCAGGGCGGCACCTCCGCGCGTCTGGCATCATGGACCGTCGAACACGGCGGTCTGCGGCCCTCTCACCGTTGCCGGCCGTGTCCCTCGCTCCGCCCCGGCGTACCCCCACGCGTCCGTCCGGCGGGCAACCGACGAAAGCGTTCGAGGAGCACACCACCCACCGTGGCCACCAAGATCAAGCTCATGCGCCTGGGCAAGATGCGCGCGCCGTACTACCGCATCGTCGTCGCCGACGCCCGCACCAAGCGGGACGGCCGCTCGATCGAGACGATCGGCAAGTACCACCCGAAGGAGGACCCGTCCTTCATCGAGGTCGACACCGAGCGGGCGCAGTACTGGCTCGGCGTCGGCGCCCAGCCGACCGAGGCCGTCGCCGCCATCTTCCGGGTGACCGGTGACTGGCAGAAGTTCAAGGGCGAGCCCGCCCCGCCGCCCATGAAGGTCGCGGCCCCCAAGCCGGACAAGAAGGCCCTCTACGAGGAGGCCGTCCGCAACTCCGGTGGCGACGAGCCGGCTGCCGGCGCGACCACCGCGAAGAAGAAGGCCGCCGCACCCAAGGCGGCTGCCGAGGACACGGCGCCGGCCGAGGCCGGCACCGCGACGCCCGCCGAGTAAGACGTGCTCGAAGAGGCGCTCGAGCACCTGGTCAAGGGCATCGTGGACCATCCCGAGGACGTGACGGTCGACCTGCTGAGCAACCGCCGCGGCAAGACCCTCGAGGTCCGGGTGCACCCCGACGACCTCGGCAAGGTCATCGGCCGCGGCGGGCGCACTGCCAAGGCGCTGCGCACCGTGATGACCGGTGTCGGGGGGCGTGGCCTGCGGGTCGACGTCGTCGACACCGACGGGCGTTGAGCACCAGCTCGCCCCGCGCCCCGCGCGAACCCTCCCCGGACACCGTGGTGGTCGGCCGCATCGGCCGGCCCCACGGTGTCCGGGGTCTCGCCACCGTCGAGGTGCGCACCGACGACCCCGACCTCCGGTTCGCCCCGGGGGAGGCGCTCGTCACCGATCCGCCGGAGCGCGGTCCGTTGACCGTCGTCGACAAGCGCTGGCACAGCGGCACCCTGCTGCTGCAGCTGGCCGGTCCGACCGGAGAGGTCTACGGCACCCGCGAGGCCGTCGACGCGCTGCGCAACACCCTGCTGCTGGTCCCGGTCGCGGACCTCCCCGAGATCGAGGACCCCGACTCCTTCTACGACCACCAGCTGGTCGGCCTCACCGCGCGGCTGCCCGACGGCACCGTCGTGGGCGAGGTGACCGCCGTCCGGCACGAGGCGCAGGACCTGCTCGTCCTCCGCCGTGGGGCGGGTGGAGAGGCGCTGGTGCCCTTCGTCTCCGCCATCGTGACCAGCGTCGACGTCGCCGGCGGGTTCCTCGTCGTGGACCCGCCCGAGGGCCTGCTGGAGCTCTGACCGGTGCGCATCGACGTCGTCACGATCTTCCCGGAGTACCTCGCCCCGCTGGGGCAGTCGCTGCTGGGCAAGGCCGCCGAGCGCGGCCTGGTCACCATCGGCGTCCACGACCTGCGCCAGTGGACCGACGACGTGCACCGCACGGTCGACGACGCCCCGTACGGCGGCGGACCGGGCATGGTGATGCGGCCGGAGCCGTGGGGACGTGCCCTCGACGCCGTCCGCCCACCGGGCACCCGCCTGGTCGTGCCCACCCCGGCCGGTCAGCCGTTCACCCAGGCGATGGCCGCCGCGTGGGCCACCGAGCCCGGACTGGTCTTCGCCTGCGGCCGCTACGAGGGCATCGACCAGCGGGTGGCCGACTGGGCCGCCGACGCCGGGCCCGTCTCCGAGGTGTCGATCGGCGACTACGTGCTGGCCGGCGGCGAATCGGCGGTGCTCGTGATGGTCGAGGCGGTCACCCGGCTGCTGCCCGGCGTCGTGGGCAACCGGGAGTCGGTCGAGTACGACTCGCACGCCGACGGGCTGCTCGAGGGGCCCAGCTACACCCGCCCGGCGTCGTGGCGGGGTCGCGACGTCCCACCGGTGCTGCTCTCCGGGGACCACGCCGCCATCGCCCGCTGGCGGCGGGCGGAGTCCCTGCGGCGGACGGCGGCCCGCCGGCCCGACCTGCTGGCCGCCCTGCCCGGCGACACACTCACGCCCGCCGACCGCGCGGCGTTGGGCCCCACCGCCCCGTGACCGGCGCGATCGTGCGGCCCACGGCCCGGATCGTCGTCCTCGACCCGGCCGGCCGCGTGCTGCTGCTCGGCGCCCGGCTCACCGACCCGGCGGTGCCGCCCGGTGACGTGCTGTTCTGGTACACCCCCGGCGGAGGGGTGGAGCCGGGGGAGAGCGTCCGCCAGGCCGCCGTCCGGGAGCTCGCCGAGGAGGTCGGGCTGGTCGCGGACCCGGCGTCCCTGGAGGGGCCGGTGTGGTTCCGGCGGCACGTCGGGGTCTTCGGCGGGGTGGACGTCGACTCCCGCGAGACCTTCTTCGTGCTGCGCGACGTCGTCCACGAGGTGGATCCGCGCGGCCGGACGGAGCTGGAGGTCCTGGGGGACGAGCCGCACCGGTGGTGGAGCGCGGACGAGCTGGCGACCAGCCCGGTCCCGCTCGCGCCACGCGAGCTGCCGGTCCTGCTCGCGGACCTGCTGCACGGCCCGTGGACGGGGCCGCCGCGCTTCGTCGAGTGAACTTGTGGCACAGTAGGGAGCTGCTGCGGACCGCCGGCCCCTCGACGGGAGCTGCTCGCGGAGCGCAGCCCCCCGGAACGGACAGCCGGGGACTTCCGCTGTCCGGACCGTGAACGAGCCACTGCTGAGACTGAGGACTGCCGCGATGAACACCCTGGACGTACTCGACGCCGACTCGCTGCGCGACGACATCCCCGCGTTCCGCCCGGGCGACACCGTCAAGGTGCACGTGCGCGTCATCGAAGGCAACCGCTCGCGCATCCAGGTCTTCCAGGGCGCGGTCATCCGCCGCCAGGGTGGCGGCATCCGCGAGACCTTCACCGTCCGCAAGGTGAGCTTCGGCGTCGGCGTCGAGCGCACCTTCCCGGTGCACACCCCCGTGGTCGAGAAGATCGAGGTCGTCACCCGCGGTGACGTCCGCCGCGCCAAGCTCTACTACCTCCGCGAGCTGCGCGGCAAGGCCGCCAAGATCAAGGAGAAGCGCGAGAACGTGTCTCGCTGACACGCTCCCCGGCCGGCTCGACCGGCCTGACCGCGGCGGGTCCTCCGCGGCCGTACGCTGGCTCCCGATGAGCAGCGACCGGCCCGGGAGGCCCGCCGACGTCGTCCCAGGGGGCGAGGAACCCCGCGCGGCGAGGGAGCCCGCCGGCGAGGAGACCGCCGACGACACGGGGCGGATCGACCCGGTGTCGCGGCACCGCCGCCGGCGCGAACGCCAGGAGGACGAGAAGAAGGGCTCGCTGCTCAGGGAGCTCCCGGTGCTGCTGCTGGTGGCCTTCGTGCTCGCTCTGCTGGTGAAGACCTTCCTCGTGCAGGCCTTCTTCATCCCGTCGGGCTCGATGGAGCAGACGCTGCACGGCTGCCCTGGATGCACGGGTGACCGGGTCCTGGTCAACAAGGTGCCCTACTGGTTCGGCGAGCCGGGACCCGGCGACATCGTGGTGTTCGAGGGGCCCGACACCTGGTCGCCGGAGGTGGACGTGGCCGAGCCGAGCAACTGGTTCTCCGGCGCCCTGCTGTGGCTGGGGCGCGCGGTGGGGGTGGCGCCCCCCAGCGAGGACGACTTCGTCAAGCGCGTGATCGCGACCGCGGGTCAGACCGTCCAGTGCTGTGACCCCGAGGGCCGCGTCATGGTCGACGGTCAGCCGCTCGACGAGCCCTACATCTTCGAGAACACCCCGATCGAGACCCGGGCCTTCGGGCCGGTCACGGTCCCCGAGGACCGGCTGTGGGTGATGGGCGACCACCGGTCCGCCTCGGCCGACTCCAAGCAGCACATGGGCGACAAGTACTCCGGCACGATCGGGGTGGACGACGTGATCGGCAAGGCCGCGCTGATCGTGTGGCCGCTGGACCGCCTCGGCACGCTGGGCTCGCCCGACATCCAGGGACTCGAGGCCGCCGCGGCGCTGCCCGAGACCGGGGGTGTGGCGGTGGCCGACACCGGAGCCGGCGCGCTGGCCGCTCCCTACGCCCTCGGGCTGGCCGGTGCGGTCCCGCTGACCGCCTGGCGCCGGAGACGGCGGACCGCCCGCTCGCTGCGACGCCACCGCGGCGATCGACCACCCCGCCGCCGCGACTGATCACTGCGCACCCCTCGACCCGCACCGCCCGATCCGCCGGGCGTGCGGGTCGAGTCGTCTCCCGGCCACTCCAGGGAATGGCGTCGCCATGTCGACATGAATGGCATCCCATCGTCGGAACCGTTACGCGTGGGACGACGAATGCATCGGAGCCCCGTTCTGGAATTGTTCGGACAAATTGTCGGAAATGGGTCAAGCAGCTGTCTCACCCGTCCGATGGAGATCGTGAGAAGTTCCCCGAACGTGTGAATGGAGTCAGCTGTGACCACCCCCATGGCGAGCAGTGCCCGCGGCGTCACCCGCGTCCTCATCCTCGCCGACGCCCCCGTCCTGCGTCGGGGCCTGGTCAGCATGATCAACGAGACGGCCGGCATGCAGTCGGTCGGCAGCCCGGGGGAGCTGCGCCGGGCGCTCACCCTGGTCGAGACCGCCCGCCCCGACGCGGTCGTGGTCGAGCTGGGCTCCGGCCGTGCCGCCACCCTCAACGCCTGCCGTGACCTGCGGCGCCGGTACCCCCGCGTCACCATCGTCGCCCTGGGCACCTCCGAGGACCCCGCCGTGGTGAACGAGGCCCTGGCCGCCGGCGTCCGCGGCTACCTGATGATCAACACCTCGCCGACCCTGCTCGGCTGGTCGATCCTCGCCGCCCGGGCCGGGCGCACGGTGGTCGACCCGCAGATCCGCCGCGTCGAGCCCTCGGCCACGCCGGCAGCCAAGCCGTTCGCTCCGGAGGTGCCGCTCACCCGCCGCGAGTCCGACGTTCTCGACGAGCTGATCCAGGGGCAGTCCAACCGCCAGATCGGCCGGAACCTGTTCATCAGCGAGGACACCGTCAAGTCCCACGTCAAAGCCATCCTGCGCAAGCTGGGGGCCCGCGACCGGGCGCACGCGGTCTCCCTGGTGCTCTCCTCTCGCAACCCCGGCTGCACCTGCGGCGCGCACAGCCTCGCGGCCGCCGAGATCTGATCCACCCCCACCACCGGGCTCCGTCGGGGCCGTCTGCCGTCCTCGGCAGAGCCCGGTGCGCCCGGTCCGGACCGTCCGCCTCCTCGGCGGTCCGCACCGGGCGCCGACCGGGCCGCTCGCCGGCCACCGGATCACGGGCCGGTCCCCTCTGCCCCCGGGGACCGGCCCGTGGCGTCCGTCGAGCGGGCTCCCGCGGAGCCGCCGCGGCGGCGGGCACCGGCGGGCACCGGGTCGTCGCCGACCGGTCAGCACACCGTCGTACTGTCGGATCCCGATGGCCCTCCGTTCCGCTCCAGCCCCCGCCGAGCGGGCCGTCCGCGTCCGGCGGGTGCCCCTCGACGACGACCGCCCCGACGCCCTGTGGGACATGGAGCGGTCGTTGCGGAGACGCGGCTTCGCCGCTGTCGCCGGGGCCGACGAGGCCGGACGCGGCGCCTGTGCCGGTCCCCTCGTCGCGGCCGCCTGCGTACTGCCCCCCGGGCGTCGCGGCCGTGTCCCCGGGCTCGCGGACTCCAAGTTGCTCACGCCGGCCAGTCGCGACCGGGTGTACGCGGAGGTGGTCGACCGGGCGGTGGCCTGGTCGGTCGTCGTCATCCCGGTCGCCGACCTCGACGCTCGGGGCATGCACGTCACGAACATCGAGGCGCTGCGCCGGGCCGTGTGCACCCTGGAGCCCGGGGCCGACTACGTCCTCACCGACGGGTTCCCCGTGCCGGGGCTGGCCCGGCCCACCTTGGCCGTCTGGAAGGGCGACCGTGTCGCGGCCTGCGTGGCGGCCGCCTCGGTGCTGGCCAAGGTGACCCGGGACCGGATCATGCTCGACCTGCACGAGCGGTGGCCGGAGTACGACTTCGCCGTCCACAAGGGCTACATCACCGACGCCCACAGCGCCGCGCTGGACCGTCACGGCCCGTGCCAGGAGCACCGGCTGCGCTTCGTCAACGTCGCCCGCGCCCGCGCTGCACACGCCGAGCGGACATCCCAGCTGACCGGCTCCGCCGGCATGGTCGATGATGGGTCCATGTGCCCTGTGTCCGGAGAGCCGCGATGAGCACCGAGGACCTGGAGAAGTACGAGACCGAGATGGAGCTCCAGCTCTATCGCGAGTACCGGGACATCGTCCGGCAGTTCACCTACGTGGTGGAGACCGAGCGGCGCTTCTACCTCGCCAACTCCGTCGACCTCCAGGTCCGTGAGGCCGGCGGTGAGGTCTACTTCGAGCTGAAGCTCTCCGACGCCTGGGTCTGGGACATGTACCGGCCGGCCCGGTTCGTGCGCAACGTGCGGGTGCTGACCTTCAAGGACGTCAACGTCGAGGAGCTGGACAAGCCCGACCTCGAGCTGCCCGAGGGGCCCCGGCTCCCCTGATCTCCGTCCCACCTCCGGCAGGGTGCCGGCTCCCGGGGCGCCCGGGCGGCTGAGCGTCCACAGGTCCGCTGCTGTCCACAGACCCGGCGAGGGCCTGGTGGGCGGCGCTTCTCCTCCCCGAGGGTCGAGCGGTGCCAACCACATCGGAACTCGGGGCCCACGGCGAGCGCATCGCCGCCGCCTACCTCACCGACCGCGGGCTGCGCGTCCTGGACCGCAACTGGCGCTGTCGCGACGGTGAACTCGACATCGTCGCCCGCGAGGGACAGGCGCTGGTCTTCTGCGAGGTGAAGACCCGGCGCGCGGTCGGCTTCGGCCATCCGGTGGAGGCCGTCGGCCGGGTCAAGCAGCGCCGGCTCAGGACGCTGGCCCAGCGCTGGCTGGCCGCCCACGAGGAGCACGCCCCGGACCTGCGCTTCGACGTCGTGGGCGTGCTGGTGCAGCCGGTGGGCCCGGCCGTGGTGACGCACCTGCGGGCGGCGTTCTCGTGACGCTGGCGCGCACGTGGTCGGTCGGCCTGGCCGGGGTGCACGGGGCGATGGTGGACGTCGAGGTCGACATGTCCTCCGGCGTCCCCGGTGTGGTGCTGGTCGGGCTCCCCGACGCGGTGGTGCGCCAGTCGGTGGACCGGGTCCGGGCCGCCGTGGTCAACGCCGGCGGCCGGTGGCCCCTGCGGCGGATCACCATCGGCCTGTCGCCGGCGTCGATGCCCAAGCAGGGCAGCGGCTTCGACCTGGCGCTGGCCGCCGCCGTGCTGGCCGCCGACGGCGCGCTGCCGGCGGAGCAGGTCGGCCGGCTGGTGCTGCTGGGCGAACTGGCCCTGGACGGCTCGGTCCGCGCCGTCCGCGGGGTCCTGCCGGCGGTGCTGGCCGCCGCCCGGGCCGGGCACCGGTGCGTCGTCGTGCCGGCGGGCAACGCCGACGAGGCGGCCCTGGTCGAGAGCGTGGAGGTGCTCGCGGCCGCCACCCTCGGGGAGGTGGTGGCGCACCTGACCGGCCGGGCGGTGCTGCCCCGGCACGGCCGGCGGCCGCTGCCGCCGGCCTCCCCGGGCCCGGACCTCGGCGACGTGGTCGGCCAGGCCGTCGGCCGCCGCGCAGTGGAGGTGGCCGCGGCGGGAGGACACCACCTGTTCCTCACCGGGCCGCCCGGCGCGGGCAAGACCATGCTCGCCGAGCGGCTGCCCGGCCTGCTGCCGGCGCTGGACGAGCAGGCCGCGCTCGAGGTCACCGCCATCCACTCGGTCGCCGGGACGCTCCCACCCGATGCCCCGCTGGTGACCCGCCCGACCTTCGAGTCGCCGCACCACTCGGCGACGATGGCCGCGCTCGTCGGCGGCGGCTCGGGGCTCATCCGCCCGGGTGCCCTGTGCCGGGCGCACCGCGGGGTGCTGTTCCTCGACGAGGCCCCGGAGTTCCCGAGGGTCGTGCTGGACACCCTGCGTCAGCCCCTGGAACGCGGACAGGTGACGATCTCGCGGGCCAGCGGCTCGGCGACCTTCCCGTGCCGGGCCCAGCTGGTGCTGGCGGCCAACCCGTGTCCCTGCGCGACCGCCGCGGGGGACGCGGCGTGCACCTGCAGCGCGCTCGAACGGCGGCGGTACCGGTCGCGACTGTCCGGGCCGCTGCTGGACCGCATCGACCTGCGGGTCGACCTCCCCGCCGTCACCCGCGCGGTGTGGCTGGGGGCGGGCACGGCGCCCGAGCCGACGACGGTGGTCGCCGATCGCGTGCTGCGGGCCCGCTCCGCCGCCGCCGACCGGCTCGGTGTCGTCGGCCTCGCGGTGAACAGCCAGGTGCCCGGCCGGATGCTGCGCGAGCGGTGGTCGCCGCCCCGCCCGGCACTGCGGCTGGTGGAGCGCGCGCTGGAGCGGGGCGTGCTCTCGGTCCGCGGCTACGACCGGGTGCTGCGGGTGGCGTGGACGATGGCCGACCTGGGCGGTCGCTCCGTCCCGGACGCCGACGACGTGGCCGAGGCGCTCGGCATGCGGCTGCAGCGGACCGCGGCATGAGCCCGGCGACCACCCTCGACGAGGACATCGAGGAGGGGCTCGACGCCCCCCTGGCCACCGTGGGCGGGCCGGCACCGGCCGTGCGACGCGCCCGTGCCTGGCTCAGCCGCGCAGCCGAGCCGGGGAGCGTCGCGTTCTGGCGCTTCGTGGAGGACGCCGGCCCGGTCCAGGCAGTGCGGCAGCTCCGGGCCGGTCGCGCGCCCGACGCCGTCCGTGCCCTCGTGGGTGCGCGGGTCGAGGAGGACGCCACCGCCGCCGACCTCCTGCGGGCGCAGCGCTGCGGTGCCCGCCTCCTCGTCCCGGAGGATGACGAGTGGCCAGCCCTCGCCCTGCACGGCCTGGTCCTCACGACCGCAGGGGAACCGGCCGACCCCCGGGCCCACTCACCGCGGACCACCGCGCTGGTGCCCCCGGTCGCCCTCTGGGTGCGCGGGCCCGCGCGGTTGGACGCGCTCGCCGACCGGTCGGTGGCCGTCGTCGGCGCCCGCGCCTCGACCGCCTACGGCGAGCACGTGGCGGGGGAGCTCGGCCACCGGCTGGGCCAGCGGGGATGGACCGTGGTCTCGGGTGGTGCGTTCGGGATCGACGCCGCCGCGCACCGCGGCGCGCTCGCCGCCGGCGGACCGACGATCGCGGTGCTGGCGTGCGGGGTCGACCGGCCCTATCCGGCCGCCCACGGCGCGCTCTTCCACCGCATCGCCGAGGACGGGCTGCTGATCAGCGAGTGGCCTCCGGGCGCGGCTCCGCACAAGCACCGCTTCCTCGTCCGCAACCGCCTGATCGCCGCGCTCACCCGGGGCACCGTCGTCGTGGAGGCCGCCGCGCGGTCCGGTGCACAGGCGACGGCGCGGCGGGCGCAGCGGCTGGGCCGCCAGGTCCTCGTCGTCCCCGGCCCGGTCACCTCCGCGATGTCCGTCGGTTGCCACGAGCTGCTGCGCGACCCCGATCTGGACGCCGTCCTGGTGGCCGACGCCGCCCACGTCGTGGAGGCGGTCGGCCGGCTGGGGGAGGACCTCGCCGATGCCGTGAAGCGGCCGACCAGCCCCCGCGACGGCCTCTCCGACATCGCCTGCCGGGTCCTGGACGCCTGTCCGGTGCGGATCGGCGTCAGCCCCGAGCGGCTGGCCGCCACGGCAGGCTGCGACGTCCTGGAGGTGCTCAGGGTCCTCCCGGCGCTGGAGCTGGCCGAGCTGGTCCAGATGACCACCACGGGCTGGCGGCTCGCTCCTGCACCCGGACCGCCGGTGGCCCCGTGAGCGGAGGGGCAGGGCGGAGGACGGGTCGGCGCGGCGGCTTGACCCCCGCCGGGCGGCATCGGACGGTTCCCGGGTGACCGATCGGACCGCCGACGCGCGGACGGCGCTGCCGCCGCCGCTGTCCGAGGCGCTGGCCGGCTACGAGGACCACCTGCGCGGGGAACGCGATCTCTCCGAGCACACCGTCCGCGGATACCTCGCGGACGCCGTGTGGTTGCTCGACCACCTGGCCCGGCGGGGCGGCGTGCGGGTGGACGACCTCGACCTCGCCACGTTGCGCAGCTGGCTGGCCCAGGGCCGCACCCGGGGCGCGGGCCGGGCCACCACCGCCCGGCGCGCCGCTGCGGCCCGCTCCTTCACCGGCTGGCTGCGGCGGGCCGGCCACACGGCGGAGGACGTCGGGCTGCGGCTGGTCAGCCCCAAGGCCCACCGGCCCCTGCCCGCCGTCCTGGCGCCCGACCAGGCGCGGGCCGTCGTCGAGTCCGCCGCCGGCGCCGAGAAGCCGGTGGGGCTGCGGGACGCGGTCGTGCTCGAGCTGCTCTACGCCAGCGGGATCCGCGTCAGCGAGCTCGTCGGCCTGGACGTGGACGACGTCGACCGCGGCCGCCGCCTGTTGCGGGTGCTCGGCAAGGGCCGCAAGGAGCGCAGTGTCCCCTACGGGGCGCCGGCCGAGCGGGCCCTCGACGCCTGGCTCACCCGCGGCCGCCCGGCCCTGGCCACCCCCGACTCCGGTCCCGCCCTGCTGCTGGGGCTGCGCGGCCGCCGGCTGGACCCGCGCGAGGCGCGGCGCACCGTGCACGCGGCCGTGTCCGCCACGCCCGGAGCCCCGGACATCGGCCCGCACGGGCTGCGACACTCCGCGGCCACGCACGTCCTCGAAGGCGGCGCCGACCTACGCTCGGTCCAGGAGCTGCTGGGCCACGCCAGCCTCGCCACCACCCAGATCTACACCCACGTGACGGTCGAGCGGCTGCGTGCCGTCCATGCCCAGGCCCACCCGCGCGCCTGACCGGACTGCCGCCGGTGTCTGACACAGTTGCCGTGCGCGCGACCGAATCGCCCGTCACCGCCGTGCCCATCCCGAGACCCCGCCCGCGGGTCTCCGACAGTCGGGAGCGCAGATCGTGCCCGAGGCCACCATCCACCGGCTCGACGAGGCCCACGACGACGCGGACGCAGCGCTCGCCGAGCTCTGGGCCGGCTACGTCGCCGACCGGAGCCCCGCCCTCCGCGACCGGTTGATCCTGCACTACGCCCCCCTGGTGAAGTACGTCGCCGGCCGGGTCGGCAGCGGCCTGCCCGCCCACGTCGAGCAGGCCGACCTGGTCTCCTACGGCACCTTCGGGCTGATCGACGCCATCACGCGCTACCAGCCCTCCCGCGAGGTGAAGTTCGAGAGCTACGCGATGGCGCGCATCCGCGGCGCGATCATCGACGAGCTGCGCAGCACCGACTGGATCCCGCGGTCGGTGCGGATGAAGGCCCGCCAGTTCGAGCGCACCGTGGCCGCCCTCGAGAGCCGGCTGCAGCGCAGCCCCACCGAGGAGGAGGTCGCCGACGAGATGGACATGGACGTCGAGGACGTCCGCAAGTTCCTCGGCCAGCTCTCCCTGGTCAACGTGGTCGCCCTGGACGAGCTGCTGTCCGACGACGACGGAGGCGCCCCGCGGCTGGTCGACACGCTCCAGGACACCACCGCGCTGGACCCCCAGGCCATGGCCGAGCACGGCGAGGCCCGGCAGCTGCTGGCCCGCGCGGTCGAGCAGCTGCCCGAGCGGGAGAAGGTCGTCGTCAGCCTCTACTACTTCGAGGGGCTCACCCTCGCCGACATCGGCCGGGTGCTCGGCGTGACCGAGAGCCGCATCTGCCAGCTGCACACGAAGGCCGTGCTGCACCTGCGGACCAAGCTCGCCGACATCGCCTGACGGCACCCCGGAGCGCCGGGGGACGAGCTGGGAGCCGTGCGGCCCGGCTGCCGGGGGAGGACGCGCCCGGGGCCGTGCGGCCTGGTCGCCGGGGGAGCCCGCTCGGCCGGGTGGGGGGCCAGCCCAGGGGCAGCAGCCGCACCTCCGCCGGCCGCAGCAGTGCCAGCGGGTCGAGGTAGACCTCTCCCGAGCGCAGTCCCCAGTGCAGGCAGGCGGCCACCGGGCACCCGCTGTGCCCGGCGGCGAGCGTGCCGATCGGGGCGCCCCCGGCCACCGGCCGGCCCGCGCCCAGGGCCGCCTCGACCGGCTCGTACGTCGTCCGGAGGCCGCCCGGGTGGTCGATGCTGACCACCGGCCGGCCGGCCACCATGCCGGCGAAGGCGACGACGCCGTCCCCCGCCGCGAGCACCGGCGCACCGGGCGTCCCGGCCAGGTCCACGCCGCGGTGGCCTGCGCCGTAGCGGTCGGGTGGGGGATCGAACGGCCGGGTCACCGCGCCCTCCAGAGGCCGCGACCACAGGCCGGCCACAGCGGCCGGCACCGGGTCGCCCGGCGCGGCGGCCGCGGCCCCCGGCCCGAGCAGGAGGCCCGCCACCAGGAGGGCGGGGAGCAGGCGGGCGCGCACGGGCCCACCCTGCCGCCGCCGAGCTAACGCAGGACCCCGCCCGAGCGGGCTGTGGACGGCTCCGGACGCGGGGGAGGACCGGTCCCGGCGGGGCGTATGCTGATCGATGCGGTCCGTCTGCGGACGGGTCGACTTCGCGCGTCCTCATCCCGCCACCGGCGGGGCAGTCGCCACCTCGGTCCCCGCGGACAGCCGCGGGGTGGTGTGGCGCACCGGACGCCAGGGCGGTGCACCACCCGGTGCCCCGCGACAACCGAGGAGCGCGGCCGCCAGCGGCCGCGCGCGCACAGAGAGGCGACCATGGCAGTCGTCAGCATGAAGCAGCTGCTCGACAGCGGCGTCCACTTCGGGCACCAGACCCGTCGCTGGAACCCGAAGATGAAGCGCTTCATCTTCACCGAGCGCAACGGCATCTACATCATCGACCTGCAGCAGACGCTCGGGTACATCGACTCGGCCTACGAGTTCGTGAAGCAGACCGTCGCCCACGGCGGCTCGATCCTCTTCGTCGGCACCAAGCGCCAGGCGCAGGAGGTCGTCGCCGAGCAGGCGCAGCGCGTGGGCATGCCCTACGTCAACCAGCGCTGGCTGGGCGGCATGCTCACCAACTTCCAGACCGTGCACAAGAGGCTCCAGCGGCTCAAGGAGCTCGAGGACATGGAGCAGACCGGCGTGCTGGTCAGCCTGTCCAAGAAGGAGCAGCTGGTCCTCTCCCGCGAGAAGGCCAAGCTCGAGCGCAGCCTCGGTGGCATCCGCGACATGCAGAAGGTGCCCAGCGCCGTCTGGATCGTGGACACCAAGAAGGAGCACATCGCCGTCGGTGAGGCGCGCAAGCTCAACATCCCGGTGGTGGCGATCCTCGACACCAACTGCGACCCCGACGAGGTCGACTACAAGATCCCGGGCAACGACGACGCCATCCGCAGCGCCGCCCTGCTCACCCGGGTGATCGCCGACGCCGTCGCCGAGGGCCTCATGGCCCGCTCGGCCGCGCAGGCCAACGCCGGCCGCGAGGACGGCGCGGCGCCGGTCATCGGCGAGGCCGAGCCCCTGGCCGACTGGGAGCGCGAGCTCCTGACCGGTGGGGACGCCGCCGCGGCTCCGGCTGCCGACGCCGACGTGCCCCCCGTCGCCGAGGCGCCAGCGGCTGCAGCGACCCCGCTGCCGGAGACCCCCGCCGAGCCGCCCACGGTCACCGCCGACGAGATCGCCCCGGTCGAGGGCGTCCCCGCCACGGGCGACACGTCCACCGGCACCCAGGGCGCCCAGAACGGCTGAACGAGGACCTCGTCCAGAGGCTCGCCCCTCGCACGCCCGGGGCGAGCCTCTGGACGGGGCCGCGCCACGTTCTGCACCACACAAACCACAGAGGAAGTGACATGGCTGACTTCACCGCTGCCGACGTCAAGCGTCTCCGCGACGCGACCGGCGCCGGGATGATGGACTGCAAGAAGGCCCTGACCGAGGCCGACGGCGACTACGACAAGGCCGTCGAGTTCCTGCGGGTCAAGGGCGCCAAGGACGTCGGCAAGCGCCTCGAGCGCTCTACGACCAACGGCATCGTCGTCAGCAGGGACGGCGCGCTGCTCGAGCTCGACTGCGAGACCGACTTCGTCGCCAAGAACGCCGACTTCGTCAAGCTCGCCGAGCGCCTGCTCGACATCGCGCTCCAGACGCGACCGGCCGACGCCTCGGCGCTGCTGGCCACCGAGGTCGACGGCCAGACCGTCGCCGCGCTGGTCGAGGGCGAGTCCGCCCGCATCGGCGAGAAGCTCGTGCTCAGCCGGTTCGCCGCGTTCGAGGGCGACGTCGCGACGTACCTGCACAAGCGAGCCACCGACCTGCCCCCGGCCATCGGCGTCGCGGTGCAGTACAGCGGCGGCACCGAGGAGGCCGCGCGCAGCCTGGCGATGCACATCGCCGCCGCGCGTCCGCGCTTCCTCACCCGCGACGAGGTCCCGGCCGAGACGGTCGAGACCGAGCGCCGGGTCGCCGAGCAGACGGCCAAGGAGGAGGGCAAGCCCGAGCAGGCGATCGTGCGGATCGTCGAGGGGCGGGTCAACGCCTACTACAAGGACTTCGTCCTGCTCGAGCAGCCGTCGATCACCGAGCCCAAGCGCACGGTCAAGCAGATCGTCGACGACGCCGGCCTGACCGTGGAGCGGTTCGCGCGCTTCGAGGTCGGCCAGCAGTAGACGAAGGACCCCTTCGCCCCCCACCCCTCGCGAGCTCGGGGTGGGGCCCTGCGAAGGAGCCGTTCCATCAGCTCACCTCCGGCCCCGTCCCCCACCGGGACGGGGCCGGTGGCATGTCCGACCACCCGC
The DNA here is from genome assembly GCF_010686765.1 of Geodermatophilus sabuli. Taxonomy (GTDB): domain Bacteria; phylum Actinomycetota; class Actinomycetes; order Mycobacteriales; family Geodermatophilaceae; genus Geodermatophilus; species Geodermatophilus sabuli_A. The sequence continues at coordinate 355,146 of NZ_JAAGWF010000007.1, forward strand.
CCGCGCGGGACGACCGCGCGGGGATGCGGCAGGATCACCAGGACGCCACCCAGCGAGGGGATCGACCTTGACCGACACCACCGCGACGGAAGCCGCCGTGCCGCTGTCCGCTCCCACGGCGTTCCAGCCGGCTGACGGGGCCGGCTACAAGCGGGTGCTGCTCAAGCTGTCGGGGGAGACCTTCGGCGGCGGCAAGGTCGGCGTGGACGCCGGCATCGTGAAGGGCATCGCCACCCAGCTGGCCGAGGTCGTCGGCAAGGGCGCCCAGGTGGCCGTCGTCATGGGCGGCGGCAACTTCTTCCGGGGCGCCGAACTGTCCCAGGCCGGGATGGACCGCACCAAGGCCGACTACATGGGCATGCTCGGCACGGTCATGAACTGCCTGGCCCTGCAGGACTTCTGCGAGAAGGCCGGGCTCGAGACCCGCGTGCAGTCGGCGATCACCATGGGCCAGGTCGCCGAGCCCTACATCCCCCGCAAGGCCATCCGGCACCTGGAGAAGGGCCGGCTGGTCATCTTCGGCGCCGGCGCCGGGATGCCCTACTTCTCCACCGACACGGTGGCCGCCCAGCGGGCCCTGGAGATCGAGTGCCAGGTGCTGCTCATGGGGAAGAACGGCGTCGACGGCGTCTACGACGACGACCCACGGACCAACCCGGACGCCGTCATGTACGACGACCTCGACTACGCCACCGTGCTGGCCAAGCAGCTCAAGGTCGCCGATGCGACCGCCATCAGCCTGAGCATGGACAACCGCATGCCGATCGTGGTCTTCAACCTGCTGCGCGACGGCAACATCGCCCGCGCGGTGGCAGGTGAGAGGATCGGGACGCTGATCAGCGACCCGGCCTGAGCCGGGGCTCGACCGGCCTGCAGATCCGCGACACCGGCGGCGGGGGACCCCGCCGCCCCAGGAGGAGAGACCCGTGATCGACGACACCCTGCTCGACGCCGAGGAGCGGATGGACAAGGCCCTGTCGGTCGCACGGGAGGACCTCGGGTCGGTGCGCACCGGACGGGCAGCGCCGTCGATGTTCAGCAAGGTCCTCGTCGACTACTACGGCGCGCCGACGCCGGTGCCGCAGATGTCCTCGATCACCGTCCCCGAGGCGCGGATGGCCGTCATCAAGCCCTACGACACCAGCCAGCTCCAGGCGATCGAGAAGGCGATCCGGGACAGCGACCTGGGCGTCAACCCGACCAACGACGGCTCGATCATCCGCGTGGTGTTCCCGCAGCTGACCGAGGAGCGGCGCCGGGACCTGGTCAAGGTGGCCCGCAGCAAGGGCGAGGACGCGAAGGTCGCCATCCGCAACGTCCGCCGCCGGTCCAAGGAGGAGCTCGACCGCATCGCGAAGGACGGCGAGGCCGGCGAGGACGACGTCCGCCGGGCGGAGAAGGAGCTCGACGACCTCACCTCCCAGCACGTGCACGCCATCGACGAGGCGGTCAAGCACAAGGAGGCCGAGCTGCTCGAGGTCTGAGCCGCCGATCGCCTCCCGCTCATGACAACCGACCCCGACACCGGGCCGATCCCGAGGGTCGGGCAGCGCCCGGCACCGCAGGCCCCGGGACGGCCGGCCACCGACGTGCAGACCACCGAGCTGCCCGCGGCCGAGCCGGCGATCGAGCCGCCGGCGCCCACGCCCACCACCGAGTCGATCGGCCCCACGCTGGTCCCGGGCGCCGAGAAGCCGGCCGGCCGGGCCGGGCGGGACATGGTGGCCGCCGTCGGCGTCGGCGCGGCCCTGGGCTCGATCATCCTGGTCTCGCTGCTGGTGTGGCGGCCGGCGTTCCTGCTCGTGGTGACCGCCGCGATCCTGGTGGCGATCGTCGAGCTCACCCGTGCCCTGGAGACCGGCGGGGCCCGCCCGCCCCTGGTGCCGGTGCTCGCCGGTGGCCTGGCGATGCTCGGCCTGGCCTGGACGCGCGGCCCCTCCGGCCTGCTGGTCGGCTTCCTCCTCACCGTCCTCGGCGTCCTGCTGTGGCGACTGGCGGACGGGCCGGCGGACTACCTGCGGGACGCCTCCGCCGGCGTCCTGGTCACCGTCTACGTGCCGCTGCTGGCCGGGTTCGCCGTCCTCCTGCTGGTGCCCGACGACGGCGCGGCCCGGGTGCTGGCGTTCATCGCCACCGTGGTGGGCAACGACGTCGGCGGGTTCACCGCGGGCGTGCTGTTCGGCAAGCACCCGCTGGCGCCGTCGGTGAGCCCGAAGAAGTCGTGGGAGGGCATGGCCGGATCGGTGCTGGCCTGCGTGCTGGTGGCCACGCCGATCGTCACGCTCGCCCTCGACGGGCCCTGGTGGGGCGGCGTGCTGTTCGGCGCCGCGCTGGCGGTGACCGCGACGGTCGGCGACCTGGGGGAGTCGCTGATCAAGCGCGACCTGGGCATCAAGGACATGGGCGACCTGCTGCCCGGTCACGGCGGCATCATGGACCGGCTGGACTCCCTGCTGCCCTCGGCGGCGGTCGCCTACCTGCTGCTGGCCTGGGTCGCGCCGGCCTGAGCGGGGAGGTCCCGCCCGCCGGACGCCGTCCCGGGTGGACCGCACTGCGATCCTGGCCGTCGTGAGCTCCCGGCCCCCTGCGCCCGGCGACGCGACGGCGCGCATCGCCCGCGGGTACCGCGCCTTCGCCGACGACGAGGCGGCCGAGGCCTCGCCGCGCTACGCCGAGCTGGCGAGGGCCGTCGCCGCCGACGACGACGTCCTGCGGTTCCTGGCCGACCTGCCGGCCGGCAAGCGGCAACCGAACCTGCTGCTCGCCGCGCTGCAGTTCCTCGGGGGGACCCCGGCGGACGCCGCCGAGCTGCGCCGCCGGGTGCTGGCGGACGCCGACCGGCTCCGGGCCACGATGCTCGCCCGCGCCACCCAGACCAACGAGCCCGCGCGGTGCACCGCCCTGCTGCCGGTCCTCGCCGCGATCCCGGGTCCGCTGGCGCTGGTCGAGGTCGGCGCGTCGGCCGGCCTGTGCCTGTACCCCGACCGCTACAGCTACGACTACGACGGCGTCCCGGTCGGCCCACGCGCCGCCGTCCACCTCAGCTGCGTCACCTCGGGGCCCCGTCCCGCGGGAGCTGCCGGACGTCGTCGCCCGCATCGGCGTCGACCTGCACCCCCTGGACCCGGCCGACGACGGCGACCGGGCGTGGCTGCGCGCGCTCGTGTGGCCCGGTCCGCAGGCCGCCGATCGGCTGGCCCGGCTGGACGCCGCCGCGGAGGTGGCCACCCGCGAGCCGGCCCGCATGCTGGCCGGGGACCTCAACGACCTCCTGCCCGAGGCGGTCTCGCTGGCACCCTCCGGCTGCACGGTCGTGGTCTTCCACACCGCGGTGCTGCTCTACCTGCGCCGCGCCGACCGGGAGGCCTTCGTCCGCCAGGTGCGGTCCCTGCCGGTCCGCTGGATCGCCCAGGAGGGGCGCGGCGTGCTCCCGGACATCGATGCCGCACTCCCCCCGGTGGGGCGGGCCCGGTTCGGGCTCTCGCTCGACGGCCGCGCACTGGCCGGCACCGCTCCGCACGGCGGACGGATCGACTGGCTGCCCGACGCGCGCGGGCTGGTCGTCCGCTGAGCTCAGGAGCCCGTGCCGGGTGGGTCCGGATCGATGCCGGCCGCCGCCAGCGCCGACTCGATCGCCTCGCAGACCGTGCGCACCACGGCCACCCGCGCCGTCCGCTTGTCGTCTCCGGCCACGACGTGCCAGCGCCCGCCGGGGTGGTCGGTGCGGTCGAGCATCTCCTCGACGGCGGTCTCGTACGCCGCCCGCTTCTCGCGGTTGCGCCAGTCCTCGTCGGTCAGCTTCCACGCCCGGTAGGGGTCGTCGCGACGGGACTCGAACCGGCGCAGCTGCTCCTCGGGGGAGACGTGCATCCAGAACTTGACCACGATCATGCCCTCGGCGGCCAACGTGGTCTCGAGGTCCACGATCTCGGCGTAGGCCCGCTGCCACTGGTCGTCGGTGGCGAAGCCCTCGACCCGTTCGACCAGCACCCGGCCGTACCAGGTGCGGTCGAGGACGGCCATGCCGCCCCAGCCCGGGAGCACCGGCCAGAACCGCCACAGGAAGTGGTGCCGCTTCTCGTCGTGGGTGGGTGCGGCGAACTGGGCGACCCGGACGTGCCGGGGGTCGATCTCGTCCACCAGACGCTTGATGGCCCCGCCCTTGCCCGAGGCGTCCCAGCCCTCGAAGAGGACGCACAGCGGCGGGCCGAGCTCGCCGGTGCCCAGCTGCCCGCCGAGCAGCAGCCGCAGGTGCACCAGGCGCTGCTGGGCCTCGGCCAGCTGCTTCTTGGCATCGGACTTCGGCAGGCGCGCGGAGAGGTCGACCTCGGCGAGACGGCTCATGCGTGCAGCCTGACAGGAGCTGGTCAGCGCGGCGCGGTCTCGCCCGCCACCAGGCCGCACTCGTGGGCGAGCACGATCGCCCGGGCGCGGTCGCGCAGGTCCAGCTTGGCCAGGATGTGCCGCACGTGGCTCTTCACCGTGGCCAGTGAGATGAACAGCTCCGCGGCGATCTCGCCGTTCGAGCGCCCGGCCCCGATGAGCGCGAGCACGTCGCGCTCGCGGTCGCTGAGCGACGCCAGCCGGCCGGGGAGCGGCGCCGACGCGGGTGGCCGGCTCACGAACGAGGAGACGAGACGTGCGACGACGGCCGGCGCGAGCGGCATCTCCCCGGCCGCGGCCGCCTCGACCGCCGCGACCAGCCGGGCGCCGCCGGCGTCCTTGAGCAGGTAACCGGCCGCCCCCACCCGCAGCGCCCGGTAGGCGTGCTCCTCGCCCTCGAACGTGGTGAGGACGACGACCCGCGTGCCGACGCCGGACTCGACGATGCGACGGGTGGCCTCGACGCCGTCCATGACCGGCATCCGCAGGTCCATGAGGACGACGTCGGGCTGCCGGTCCACGACCAGCGCGACCCCCTGGGCGCCGTCGGCGGCCTCGCCCACGACGTCGACGCCGGCGAGTTCGAGGATCAGCCGCAGGCCGTCGCGGACCAGCGCCTGGTCGTCGACGAGGACGACGGAGGTCACGGCGCCCCCTGGAGGACCAGCGGCAGCCGCGCGCTCACGGCGAACCCGTCGGCCGTCGGCTCGGCCACCAGCCGGCCCCCGTGCAGGCGCACCCGCTCCCGCATGCCGACGAGGCCGTGCCCGCCGCCGGGCGGACCACCCCGGCGGCCACCGGAGCTCGACACCTCGATGCAGAGGACGTCGCCGTCGGCGGCCACCCGGATCCGCACCGACGAGCCGGGTGCGTGCCGCTGCGCGTTGGTGATCGCCTCCTGCACCACCCGGTAGACGGTGACCTGGAGGCTCTGCGGCGGGTGCCCCGCGGGAGGCCGGAAGCACAGCTCGACGGGGGTGCCGGCCGCTCGCGCCGCGTCGGCGAGCGCGGCCAGGTCGGCCAGGCCCGGCTGCGGCCGCAGGTCCTCGGTGCCGTCGTCCGCCGGGCCGCGCAGCAGCCCGACCACGCGGCGCATCTCGGCGAGGGTCTCTGCGGCGGCCGACCGGATCGCCGCCACCGGCGCGGCGGCCCGCTCCGGCGCCTTCGCCAGGGCGGCTGCGGCAGCGTCCGCCTGCAGCGCGATCACGGTGACCTCGTGCCCGATGACGTCGTGCAGCTCGCGGGCGATGCGGGTCCGCTCCTCGGCCGCGGCGGCCCGCTCGGCGGCGGCCCGCTCGTGCACCAGCTCGGCGGTGAGGGTGCGCAGCCGCTCGGTCTGCGCGCGCTGGTGGGCGACCAGCCGGCCGGCGGCGGCCGGCCCCGCGACGACCAGCGCGGAGCCGATGGCGGTGGGCGGCGCCTCCGGTCCGAGCAGCGTCATCACCACGCCGACGACGACGCCCGCGCCGGTGAGGAGCAGGACCCGCCAGAGCTCGTCGACGTGGGCACCGACGGAGTAGAAGAGCAGGCCGGCGATCGCGTACCCGAGCAGCAGGAAGCCCTCGGGGGTGGGCACCAGCCAGACGGCGACGAGGACGAGCGCCGCGGTCGAGGGCAGGACCCGCCGCCAGGCCAGCGGGACGGCCGAGCCGACGGCGACGAGCACGGACACGACCGGGCCGGCGATCGGCGCGACCGCGACCTGGACCAGGGACGCGGCGAGGACGACCGCGGCGAGGACGACGTCACCCCGCGGCGGCCGGGTCGGACGGTGCGGCGACGGAGCCACGACGCGAAGGGTAGGGCCGATCCGGCCCGTCGCCATCAGCCCTGGGGCTGATCGACGAACCGCCTCCGGGTCGATGCCGTCGCGCCGGCCGCTCCCTAGCGTCCCCGGCCGTCAGGTCTCGACCGCAGGAGGAACGCATGACCACCACCGCCGTCCGCACCCCGGCCCGCACCCCCGTCGCCCTCACCGTGGCCCGTGGCGTGCTCGGTCTGTTCGGTGCCGTGAAGCTCGCCGGCACCGCCTACTTCACCTTCGTCGCCTCCGCCGAGGCCGGCGGGGACCCGCAGGGCGCCGTCGACTGGCTCGTCGTGGCGTGGTCGACCGCGCTGGCGGTGTCCTTCCTGGTGGCCGCGGTCCGGCTGGGCAGCGGCGGCGGCCGGGCGCTCGCGGTCCTCGCCGGCGTGCTCGTGGTGGACATCGTGTTCAGCGGCGTGAAGCTCCTCGCCTACGACGAGCCGGAGGCCGTCGGGTTCATGGCGGTCGACCTGCTGCTCCTCGCCCTCCTGGCCGCCGTCCGGACCCGTCGCTGAGGTGGGGGCGATGCCGGCCGACCTCCCGCGTCGCCGCCGCTGCAGCACCGCACTGCACGAGGACGCCCCGCCACGCCCGTCTCACCTCCCGTGCTCCCGGATCCAGGCGTGCATGGCGATGCCCGCGGCCACGCCCGCGTTGATCGACCGGGTCGAGCCGAACTGGGCGATCGACAGCACGCCGTCCGCCGCCGCCCGCGCCTGCTCGGTCAGCCCGCTGCCCTCCTGGCCGAACAGCAGCACGCAGGCGCGGGGGAGGCGTTCGGTCTCCAGCGGGCGGGCGCCGGGGAGGTTGTCGACGGCCAGCAGCGGCAGACCCTCGCCGCGCGCCCAGGCGGCCAGGGCGGCCACGTCGGGGTGGTGCCGAACGTGCTGGTAGCGGTCGGTGACCATCGCCCCCCGGCGGTTCCAGCGCTTCTTCCCGACGACGTGCACCGCCTCGGCCAGGAAGGCGTTCGCCGTCCGGACCACCGTCCCGATGTTGAGGTCGTGCCGCCAGTTCTCGATGGCGACGTGGAAGGGGTGCCGGCGGCGGTCGAGGTCGGCCACGATCGCCTCGACGGTCCAGTAGCGGTACTCGTCGACGACGTTGCGCCGGTCGCCGTCGGCCAGCAGCTCGGGGTCGTAGCGGGGGTCGTCGGGCCACGGCCCCTGCCACGGCCCCACACCCACGGTGTCGAGCGCCGGGGTGAGTTCCCTCTCGGCGTCGGTCACCGGAGGCAGGCTAGTGGGAGCATGGGGACGCCATGACTGCCCTGCCCCTCGTCTTCGACGCCCCCCGCCGGGACAAGCCGCCGCGCCACCTCGCCGACCTCACCCGCGAGGAGGCCCGCGCGGCGGTCACCGAGCTGGGTCAGCCGGCGTTCCGTGCCGACCAGCTGGCCCGGCACTTCTACCGGGGGGTCAGTGACCCCGCGCAGATGACCGACCTGCCGGCCGCGACCCGTGCGGAGCTCGCCGGGGCGTTGCTGCCGGGGCTGCTCACGCCGGTCCGTCACCAGAGCGCCGACGGCGGGCGGACCCGCAAGACCCTGTGGCGGCTGCACGACGGCGCGCTGGTCGAGAGCGTCCTCATGCGCTACCCCGACCGTGCCACGGTCTGCATCTCCAGCCAGGCCGGCTGCGGGATGGCCTGCCCGTTCTGCGCGACCGGGCAGAGCGGGCTCACCCGGAACCTGTCGGCGGCCGAGATCATCGGGCAGGCCGTCGCGGCGGCCGCGGCCATGGCGGACGGCGAGATCCCCGGCGGGCCCGGCCGGCTCTCCAACGTCGTGTTCATGGGGATGGGCGAGCCGCTGGCCAACTACGCCCGGGTGCGCAAGACGCTCGACGCCCTGGTCGGCGCCGCCCCGCACGGCCTGGGGCTGTCCCAGCGCTCGATCACGGTGTCGACGGTCGGCGTGGTGCCGGCGATCCGGCGGCTCACCGAGGAGGGGCTCAACGTCACCCTCGCGGTGAGCCTGCACGCGCCCGACGACGAGCTGCGCGACACCCTCGTGCCGATCAACACCCGGTGGAAGGTGGGCGAGGTGGTGGCCGCGGCCGACGCCTACGCCGAGCGCACCGGCCGCCGGTACTCGGTCGAGTACGCGCTCATCCGCGACGTCAACGACCAGCCCGAGCGGGCCGACCGCCTCGGCCGGCTGCTGGCCGGCCACCGGGCGCACGTCAACCTCATCCCGCTGAACCCGACGCCGGGCAGCCCCTGGGACGCCAGTCCGCTGCCGGCCCAGCGGGAGTTCGTGGCCCGGCTGCGCGCCGCGGGCGTGCCGACGACGGTCCGCGACACCCGCGGGCAGGACATCGACGGCGCCTGCGGCCAGCTCGCGGCGGCCGACCGGGTGGAGGGCGTCCCGAGCGTGGCGGTGCCGGTGCCGTCGGTGGAACCCCCGGTGCCCCTGGGCGGCGAGGCCGACCAGGACGAGGCGTGACCCTGGCCGCTCGGTGAGCGAGGCCGAGGCGCACGAGCACACCCACGCCGACGTCTCCGGCGGCTGGCTGCGCGCCGCCGTCTTCGGGGCGATGGACGGCCTGGTCACCAACACCGCGCTGGTCGCCGGCGTCGGCGGCGGGGGCGCGGCGGCTTCGGCGATCGTGCTCGCCGGCGTGGCCAGCCTGGTGGCCGGCGCGATCTCCATGGCGCTGGGTGAGTACACCTCGGTCACCACGCAGAACGAGCAGCTCGACCTCGAGGTGGCGAAGGAACGCCGGGAGCTGGCGCGCAACCCGCGCGGTGAGCTGGCCGAGCTGGTGGAGATGCTGCGCGTGCGCGGTGTCGATCCCGAGCTGTCGCAGCGGGTCGCCGTCCAGTTGCACCGGGACCCCGACGTCGCGCTCCGCCTGCACGTGGTCGCCGAACTCGGGCTGAACCCGGAGGACAAGCCCTCGCCGTGGACGGCGGCGGTCTCCTCGTTCCTGACGTTCTCGCTCGGCGCGGTCGTGCCGCTGCTGCCCTACCTGCTCGGTGTCTCGCTGCTGCCGGTGGCGCTGCTGTGCGGAGCGGCGGGTCTGGTCGTCGCCGGTGCGCTGTCCTCGCGCTTCACACCGCGACCGTGGTGGTACGCCGCGCTCCGTCAGCTCCTGTTCGGGGCGGCGGCAGCCGGGATCACCCTCGGGATCGGATCGGCCATCGGCGCCGCGGTCGCGTAGGCCCTGTCCCGCGGCCCGCCCGGGGGCCGCGAGAGGTCCGTCAGCGGCTGCGCCAGGCGTTCTTCCGCCGGAAGTAGTCGTAGACCTTGAGCAGGATCATCAGCGCCACGATGGCGACCAGCCAGTAGTCCTCCATGCGGCCCTCGTGGTTGCCCACGAGATAGGCGAGCAGGAAGAGGATGGCCACCCAGGAGGCCACGCGGCCGAAGCGGCCGGTCTCGCCGTGCCAGCCCCACTCCTCGGGCCGCTCGTGCTCGACGGGGGTGGCGTCGGCGCGGACGACGGCCTCCTCGCGCCCGGGCTGGTTGACCCGTTCGGTCGCGGGGTGGTCGGTCGTGATCCGGTCGCGGTGGGTCTGCTCGCTCACGCGGTCATCCTGCCAGCCCGCGGGCGGTGGCACCGGCTGAGGTGGGCCGGGCGGCGCGCCGGTGGGCTGGGGCGTCGGGGAGGATGCCGACGTGAGCGGACAGGCGCGGGAGCGAACGGTGGGCACCGTGAGCGGACAGGCGCGCGAGGTGACCGTGCTGGGCTCCACCGGGTCGATCGGCCGGCAGGCGATCGCCGTGGCCCAGCAGAACCCGGACCGGCTCCGGGTCACCGGGCTGGCGGCCGGCGGCGGCGACATCGGCCTGCTCGCCGAGCAGGCGCTGTCCCTCGGCGTCCGGACGGTCGCGGTCGCCCGCGCCACGGCCGCGCAGGACCTCCAGTTGGCCTTCTACGCCGCCGCCTCCACCCGGGGCTGGGCGACGGGGGAGTACGCCCTGCCGGAGATCCTGGCCGGTCCCCGCGCGGCCGAGGAGCTCGCGACGCGGCCGGCCGACGTCGTCCTCAACGGCATCACCGGGTCCATCGGCCTGGGGCCCACGCTGGCCGCGCTCGCGGCCGGGCGCACCGTCGCGCTGGCCAACAAGGAGTCCCTCGTCGCCGGCGGGGACCTGGTCACCGCCGCTGCCGCCCCCGGCCAGCTGGTCCCGGTCGACTCGGAGCACTCGGCCCTGGCCCAGTGCCTGCGCGGTGGGGCGCGGGGAGAGGTGGCCCGGCTCGTGCTGACGGCCAGCGGCGGCCCGTTCCGTGGCCGCACGGCCGCCGAGCTCGACGGCGTCACCGTCGAGCAGGCCCTCGCCCATCCCACCTGGGACATGGGCCCCGTCGTGACGATCAACTCCGCGACCCTCGTCAACAAGGGCCTCGAGCTCATCGAGGCGCACCTGCTCTTCGGCGTCCCCTACGCCGACATCGACGTCGTGGTGCACCCGCAGTCGATCGTGCACTCGATGGTGACCTTCGCCGACGGGGCCACCATCGCCCAGGCCAGCCCCCCGGACATGCGGCTGCCCATCGCCCTGGCGCTGGCCTGGCCGGACCGGCTGCCGCACGTGCAGCCGGCGCTGGACTGGACGACCGCGAGCACCTGGGAGTTCGCGCCCCTGGACGCCGAGGCCTTCCCCGCGGTGCGGCTGGCCCGGTCCGCCGGCGAGGCCGGGGGCGTCGTCCCGGCGCTGTACAACGCGGCGAACGAGGAGGCCGTCGCGGCCTTCGTGGCGGGTCGGCTGCCGTTCCGGGGCATCGTCGACCTCGTCGCGCGTACCCTCGACGACGCGCCGGACCTCGGCGCCCCCACCTGCGTGGACGACGTCCTGGCCGCTGAGCGGTGGGCCCGGCAGCACGCCCGCGCCGCCATCGACGGAGGCTGAACTGAGCGGGTTCCTCCTGACCGTCCTCGGGATCGTCGCCTTCGCGATCGGCCTGCTGTTCAGCATCGGCTTCCACGAGGCCGGCCACTTCTTCTGGGCGCGCAGGTTCGGCATGCGGGTGCCCCAGTTCATGGTCGGGTTCGGCCCGACGATCTGGTCGCGGCGCCGAGGCGAGACCGAGTTCGGCATCAAGGCCGTCCCGCTCGGCGGGTACATCCGCATCGTCGGGATGATCCCGCCGGCCGAGGAGGGCGAGAGCAAGCGCGCGACCCGCATGCGCAGCTTCATCGCCGAGGTCCGCGGTCAGGCACTCAACGACGTCCTGCCCAGCGACGCCGGCCGGGTGTTCTACGCCAAGCCCTGGTGGCAGCGGGTCATCGTCATGTTCGCCGGGCCGTTCCACAACCTGGTCCTGGCGGTCCTCTTCTTCACGATCGTGCTCACCGCCTTCGGCGTCCCCGAGACCTCGACGACGCTGTCCCGGGTCCCCGACTGCGTCCTGCCCGCCGGCGCGGAGACGGCCACCCGCGAGGACGCCTGCACCGTCCCGATCACCACCAGCGGGCCGGACGCCGGCAGCATCTGCGAGCTCGGCACCCCCGGGTGCGCGCTGCCCGAGGCCAGCCCCGCCAACAAGGCCGGCCTGCTGCCGGGCGACACGATCGTCGCCATCGACGGGCAGGCGATCTCGCAGGAGACCGAGGTCGGCTGGTCGCAGGTGCAGACGGCCATCCGGGGCAGCGCGGACACCCCGGTGGTGTTCACCGTCGAGCGGGACGGGTCGCGGACCGACCTCACCGTCACCCCCATCGAGAACACGGTGTACGCCGACCCCGAGGGCGAGCAGACGATCAGCGTCGGGTACGTGGGCATCAGCCCCACCCAGCCCTACGTCCGGCAGTCGGTCACCGAGGTGCCCGCCTACTTCGGCACCGTCGTCGTCCGGTCCGTGGAACGGCTGGTCGAGATCCCGGAGCGGATCCCGCAGCTGTTCCGCGCCGCCTTCCTGGGGGAGGAGCGCGACGCGAACGGCCCGATCGGGGTGGTCGGCGTCGGCCGCATCTCCGGCGAGGTCTTCGCCCTGCCGCAGCTGACCGGGACGGAGAAGATCAGCTTCTTCCTCAGCCTGCTGGCCAGCGTCAACCTGGTGCTGTTCCTGTTCAACCTGCTGCCGATGTACCCGCTCGACGGCGGCCACGTCGCCGGGGCGCTGTACGAGAAGGCGCGGTCGGTCGTCGCCCGGCTCCGCGGTCGCCCCGACCCCGGCCCGTTCGACATCGCCCGGCTCATGCCGGTGGCCTACGTGGTGGCCGGGTTGTTCATCGCGCTGTCCGGGCTCCTGCTCGTCGCCGACATCGTCAACCCGATCACCATCCAGTGACCTCCCACGCCCCCCGGTCCGCCGACCGGGGGGCGTGGGTCACAGGCGGGCCGGCGGCAGCGCCCTCCTGAGCGGGCGATACTGGACGCCATGGCCATCCCCGTCGGTCTCGGCATGCCCGCAGCGCCTCCGCCCGTCCTGGCACCGCGCCGGAAGACCCGGCAGCTCGACGTCGGAGGCGTGGGGGTGGGCAGCGACTTCCCGGTCAGCGTCCAGTCGATGTGCACGACGAAGACCGCCGACATCAACGCGACCCTCCAGCAGATCGCCGAGCTGACCGCCTCCGGCTGCCAGATCGTCCGGGTGGCCGTGCCCGACACGGATGACGCCGAGGCGCTGCCGATCATCGCGAAGAAGTCGCAGATCCCGGTGATCGCCGACATCCACTTCCAGCCGCGGTACGTCTTCGCCGCGATCGAGGCGGGCTGCGCCGCCGTCCGGGTCAACCCGGGCAACATCAAGAAGTTCGACGACAAGGTGGGCGAGATCGCCCGGGCAGCGAAGTACGCGGGCACCCCGATCCGCATCGGCGTCAACGCCGGCTCCCTGGACAAGCGCCTGCTGGCGAAGTACGGCAAGGCGACCCCGGAGGCCCTCGTCGAGTCCGCCCTCTGGGAGTGCTCCCTGTTCGAGGAGCACGACTTCCGCGACATCAAGATCTCGGTCAAGCACAACGACCCGGTCGTCATGGTCCGCGCGTACGAGCTGCTCGCCGCGCAGTGCGACTACCCGCTCCACCTCGGCGTCACCGAGGCGGGCCCGGCGTTCCAGGGCACGATCAAGTCCGCCGTCGCGTTCGGCGCTCTGCTCTCCCAGGGCATCGGCGACACCATCCGCGTCTCCCTCTCGGCGCCGCCGGTGGAGGAGGTCAAGGTCGGCACCCAGATCCTGGAGTCGCTGAACCTGCGGCAGCGCGGCCTGGAGATCGTCAGCTGCCCCTCGTGCGGGCGCGCGCAGGTCGACGTCTACAAGCTGGCCGACGAGGTCACCGCCGGGCTGGAGGGCATGGAGGTCCCGCTCCGCGTCGCCGTCATGGGCTGCGTCGTCAACGGTCCCGGCGAGGCCCGGGAGGCCGACCTCGGCGTCGCCTCCGGCAACGGCAAGGGCCAGATCTTCGTCAAGGGCGAGGTCGTCAAGACCGTGCCCGAGTCGCAGATCGTCGAGACCCTCATCGAGGAGGCCATGCGCATCGCGGCGGAGCAGACCGCGGCCGGGACCCCCTCCGGGGCCCCTGTCGTCAGCGTCAGCTGACCCGCCGGTGCTCCGTACGCCGACGGCCCGGGTCCTCGACGAGGGCGACGAGCCGGCCGTCCGCCGCCTGCTCGCCACCGACCCGGTCGCCGCGTGCGTGATCGCCGGCCGGGTCGAGGCCGCCGGCACGGGCGCCCGGGCCCTGGGCGCACCGTTGTGGGGGCTGGGGACCGGCCGCTCGCTCGAGGCGGTGTGCCTGGCCGGCGCCAACCTCATCCCGTTCGCCGCGCCGGGCGCCGAGCGGACGGCGGCCGCCGCCTTCGCGGAGCGGGCCCGCCGGGCCGGCCGGCGCTGCTCGACCATCGTGGGTCCGGCGGCCGCCGTCGACCCCCTGTGGCAGTTGCTGGCGCCGGCCTGGGGACCGGCCCGCGACCACCGGCCGCGGCAGCCGCTGCTGGCCATGGAGGGACCACCGTCGGTGCCCCCCGAGCCACGGGTGCGGCCGGTGCGCCCGGCGGAGATCGACACGCTGCTGCCGGCGGCGGTGGCCATGTTCACCGAGGAGGTCGGCGTCAGCCCGCTCCGGGTGGACGGCGGCGCGGGTTATCGCGCCCGGGTCGCCGACCTGGTCCGTGCCGGGCAGTCGCTGGCGTGGATCGAGCACGGCGAGGTGCTGTTCAAGGCCGAGATCGGCGCGGTGTCGCGCAGCGTCTGCCAGGTGCAGGGGGTCTGGGTCGCCCCGGCGCACCGCGGGAAGGGCATCGGCACCGCCGGCATGGCGGCCGTCGTCGAGTACGCCCGGGCCGCGATCGCGCCGGTGGTCAGCCTCTACGTGAACGACTTCAACGCCGCGGCCCGCGCCTCCTACGCGCGGGTCGGGTTCACCGAGGTCGGGCGGTTCGCCAGCGTCCTCTTCTGAAGGAGGGCCCCGTCCTCCTCACCGCTCGCGAGCCCGCGGCGAGGCTCTGGACGGGGCCGGCGGGCGCCCGGGGGCCCGCCTCCCGGGGTTCGGCAGTGGTCTCTGGAACGCTGTCGACCGTGCTGCGTACTCGTCGGGGGACGGTCCTGGGAACCACGGTCGCACTGCTGGCGCTGCCGGTGCTGGCCGGCTGCTCGGGCAACGCGGAGGACGACGTCCGCTCCGCCGCCGAGGCGTTCCTCGAGGACTGGTCGGCCGGGGACACCGAGGCCGCCGCCGGCGCCACCACCGACCCTGCGGTGGCGGGCGCGCTGCTGGACCAGGCCGCCGCCGACCTGCCCGACGCGGCCCTGACCGCCGAGGTGGGCGAGGTCGCCGTCGAGGACGGCACCGCCACCGTCGACTGGACGGCGACCTGGGACCTCACCGCGGCGCCCGAGTGGAGCTATCCGGCCACCCTGCGGCTGCAGGAGGCCGAGGAGGGGTGGGACGTCGTCGCCGAGCCCACCCTCGTGCACCCGGAGCTGGGGGAGGGGCAGCACCTGGTGCTCGAGCGGGTGCTGCCGGAGCGGGCGCCGATCACCGACGCCTCGGGGGCGCCGCTGTTCACCCCGACCGAGGTCGTCAACGTGGGCGTCGACCCCGGGCAGGTCACCGACCTCCCGGCGCTGGCCGCGGCGCTGTCGTCGGCCACCGGGATCGCCGCCGAGCAGATCACCTCCGACGTGCAGGCCGCGCCGCCGGGGCAGTTCGTCCCGGTGATCACGTTGCGCCGGCCGGACTTCGAGGCCATCCGGGCCCAGGTCTTCGACCTGCCCGGCGCCGTGTTCCCGACCGACACCCGGCTGCTGGCCCCCACCGCCCGGTTCGGCTCGGCGCTGCTGGGCCGGGTCGGCCCCGCGACGGCCGAGGTGCTGGAGGAGACCGCCGAGGACGGCGTCCCCGCCTACGCCGCGGGTGACGAACTGGGGCTGTCGGGCCTGCAGCGGGCCCTGCAGGCGCAGCTCACCGGGACCGCCGGCTTCACCGTGTCGGTGGCCAGCACCGACGAGGCCACCGGGGACGCCGGGCGGGAGCTCGACGCGGTCGCCCCGGTACCGGGGACGCCGGCGCAGACGCCGCTGGTCCCGGCGGTGCAGAACGCCGCCGATGCCGCCGTCGCCGGTCAGCCACTCCCCACGCACCTCGTCGTCGTCCGGCCGGGAACGGGCGAGATCCTCGCCGTGTCGTCGAACGAGGCCGCCGCCGCGGGCAACGCCCTGGGAGGCCAGTACCCGCCCGGGTCGAGCATGAAGACGATCACCGCGACCGCGCTCCTGACCGCCGGCAGCCTGACCCCGCAGACGCCGGTGCCCTGCCCGGGGACGTTCGTCGTGGAGGGCCGCGAGTTCGAGAACCAGGACCAGTTCGACCTCGGCACCGTGCCGTTCACCGAGGCGTTCGCGCAGTCGTGCAACACCACGTTCATGCAGCAGGCGCTGCAGCTGCCCGACGACGCGCTGTCGGCGGCGGCCGCGGCGTACGGGGTCGGCACCGACTGGCAGCTGCCGGTCGACGTGTTCAGCGGCAGCGTGCCGGCCGACAGCACCGGGACGACCAAGGCGGCCGACGCCATCGGCCAGGGACAGGTGCTGATGAGCCCGGCGCAGATGGCCCTGGTGGCCGCGGGCGTGGCCGGCGGCACCCCCGTGGTCCCGGTGGAGGTCGCGGGCGCCGAGCCGGCCGGTCCCACCCCCGCCGGCCCGGACGCCGCCGTGCTGGACGCGCTGCGCCCCATGATGCGCGAGGTGGTCCTGTCCGGGACCGCCACGGCGCTGGCCGACCGCGGCGAGGTCTACGGCAAGACCGGCACCGCGGAGTACGGCAGCAACACCCCGCCCGACGCGCACGGCTGGTTCATGGGCTACCGGCTGGGCGGCGCCCAGGGAGACCTCGCGTTCGCCGTCCTCGTCGAGGGCGGGCAGTCCAGCAGCGTGGCCGTGGGCGTGACCGACGCCTTCCTCGGCGCGGTGGGCTGACGGCCGACCCCAGGGGCTCCGCCCCTCAGGCGTGGCGGAAGGCGATCTGCTCCGAGCGCTCGAACCGGCCCCGGGTGACCCACAGCAGCACGCGGAAGGGCCGGCCGAAGACCGTCAGCGCCCGCTCCAGGTCCTCGCCGCCGAGGCCGGCGGCCGCCCATGGCACCAGGAAGAACAGGTCGGCGAGGCTCCCGCCCTCGCCCGCGGCCTTCTCGACCCGCTGCCAGCCGGCCTCGGAGAGGTGCCGCTGCGCCAGTGGCAGCGCCTCCGTCTCCTCGTGGACGAGGTGCGCGGCCAGGCAGTCACGGGTCTCCGCGGCCGTGCCGGCCAGCCGGTCCCGGGTCGCGTCGTCGGGGGTGTGGGCCATCGCCTCGAAGCCGGCGGCGCAGGCGGCCAGCAGCGGGTCGATCCGGTCGTGCTCGGCCTCCATGGCCTCCAGGGTCGCCCGGGCGGAGGCGTTCCCGGCGGCGTCCACCAGCTCGAGAAGCTGCGGCCAGAGCACGGCGTCCTCGGTGGTGTGGTGGTGGTGCAGCACGGAGCTGAAGCGCTGCCACCGGACGGCCAGCGCCCGCCACGCCTCCGCGTCGGACACCGGCGTCGCGCTCGCGGCGGCGGCGAACCGGGCGAGGTCCCGGCGGAAGGCGTGGTGGGCGAGGTACATGCCGCTGAGGTCGAGCGGCCCCTCCGCGGTCGCGGACTGACCGGGCAGGCACAGCTGGCGGCGGGGGCGGGTGGCGGAGGTGGTGCTCATCGCGGGTCTCTCCTGCGGGACGGGGAGCCGGGCGTCTCTCGCTGCGGCACCGCCACCCTGACGGCGGTGCCTTGCAGCGGGCTTGCGAGCGACTGGTGGCCCGGTGCTCAGGCGTGCCGGAAGGCGAGGGCCTCCCGCCGGGCGTGGCGGCGGCGGGTCAGCCGGTAGGCCAGGCGGAACGTCGGGCCGGCGGTGGCGAAGGCGCGGTCGCGGGCCTCCGGCGTGAGCCCGGTGGCCGCCCAGGGCACGAGGAACGCCACGTCCCGCAGGCCGAAGGACTTCTGGGCGGCCCGCTCGGAGGCCGCCCACTCGGCCTCGGGCAGGTGCGCCTGGAGCAGCGGCAGGGCGTCGGTCTCCTCGTGCGCCAGGTGCCGCGTCAGGTCGTCGCGCACCGTGGCGAGCTGCGCGGCCAGCCGTTCCCGGGTCGCGTCGTCCGGCCGGGCGGCCATCGCGGCGAACAGCTCGCCGCACCGCGCCAGGGCGGGGTCGATGGTGGTGTGCTCCGCCTGCATCGCCTCGAGCGTCGCGCGGGCTCCGTCGACGGAGGCGACGTGCCGCAGCAGCGGGGGCCACAGGGTGGTGTCCTCGATGGTGTGGTGCTCGTGCAGCATCACCCGGAACCGCTCCCACCGGGCGGACAGCGCCCGCCAGGTCGGCCCGTCGGCGACCGGCGTGCGGGCCACGGCCGCGACGAAGGCGTCGAGGTCACGGCGGAAGGCGTGGTGCATGACGTACATGCCGCTCATGTCCAGCGGCCCGTCGGCGGTGTGCACCTGACCGGGGAGGGTCACCTGCGGGCGGGGAGACGCGGAAGTCGTGCTCATGGCCGGGTGCTCCGGGGGAGTCGGGACGCCGGCGCACGGCTGCGCCGGTGCAGGCGCAGTCTGGTGCCGCGCCCCGGCGCCCACCAGGGCCCGACGTCCCGCCGCTCAGGCCCCGGGGAGGCCGGGGAACGCCGTCGTGACCGGCGTGCGGCCGGCGGCGGTGCGCCAGCCGACCGCGCGCACCTCGGCGGCGGCCAGCTCACCGGCGGCCAGTTCACGGACGACGGACTGACCGGCCTGGTCCAGCACCCGCACCCATGCCGCGGCGGTGCCCTCCTCCAGGACGACGGCGAGCCCGGCGGCGTCGACGGGGGACAGGACGGGGAAGGGCAGCGCGTAGCCCCCCTCGGCCGGCACCGGCTCGACGCCCCGGCTCTGCAGCAGCTCGGCCAGCCGGTCCCGGACGTCGCGGTGCGCGGTCTCGGCGGCCGCGGCCTGGGCGCGCGAGTCCGCCGGCAGCGCCGCACCCACGGTGCCGTAGCCCCAGACCGCAGCGTGCTCGGCCGCCATCGCCTCGCCCAGTGCGGTGTCCTCGGCACCCGCGCCGGTGCCGTCCTCCTCAGCCACCGGCCGTCCCCCTCCGCGATCGGCTCATGCCAGCGCCGCCTCGTGCCCGCGCAGCCCGGCGGCCAGCGACCCCAGCAGCGCCGCACGCGGGCCCGACTGGTCCACGCACGCGTCCGCGTGCGCGCCGGCGGCGGCCGCCACCTGCCCGCGCAGCCAGCCACGCACGTCCCCGCCGGCAGGCGCCGCAGCGGCCGGGGAGGACGCCGGGGCGGACGACGAGCCGACCGCCGGTGCCGCCGCCCGCAGCCGGTCGAGCTGCTCGCCGGCCTGGCGGGCGAGGTCGGCGACCGTGGCACCGAGCTCCGCGTCGGCCGCCGCGGCTGCGGCGTACGCGGCCACCACGGCCTCCTGGACGGCCACCTGACCGGCCAGCTGGTCGGCCTCCTCGGTGCTGACCGCGGCGTCGCCCGGGGAGCCGCCGGTGCAGCCGGTGGCGAGCAGCGCCAGCCCGCCGGTGGCCGCCAGGAGGGCACGGCGGGAGAAGCCGCGAGGAGCGGGTGCGGGGGAGGGGGCCATCACCGCCATCCTCTCAGCCCGGTGGCGCCCGGGGCGGCAGCACCGGCGGTGGGTCCCCTCCCGGGCACCGGGTCTCGGGCCCGGCCGGTCAGCGGTAGCCTGACCTCTTGCCCGGTACCGGGCCGGCCGCGCGTCCGCCGTCGTCCCGCGGGAGCCGTGGGACCAGGCGGGATGTCCCCCTGCGTGCGCCGACCGAGCCGAGGAGAGGGAGGGAGCCCCGTGTCCGCCGCTTCCCGCACCGACCCCGTCGCCACCCGGCTGGCCGGCTGGATCGCCCCCGTCGTGGACGCCGCCGGGTACGACCTGGAGGAGCTGGTCGTCACCCCGGCCGGGCGCCGCAGCGTCGTCCGCGTCGTCGTCGACCGCGACACGGGCATCACCCTCGACGACATCGCCGAGGTGAGCCGGGCGGTGTCCGCGGCGCTGGACGCCAACGACGGCGACCTCGGCCGGGCGCCGTACGTGCTCGAGGTGACCAGCCCCGGTGTCGACCGCCCGCTCACCGAGCCCCGGCACTGGCGGCGCAACGCCGGCCGGCTGGTCAGCGTCGACGTCGGACCGGCGAAGGACGTCGAGCAGGTGACCGCCCGCGTGCTGGCGGTCGACGACACCGGGGTGACCCTCGCCGTGGAGGCCAAGGGCAAGCCCGGTGCCCGCAAGCGCCCGCCCACCACCCGTCAGGTGCCGTGGTCGGAGCTCGGCGCGGGCCGGGTGCAGGTGGAGTTCGGCCGGCCCGAGCCCGAGCCGGACGCCGAGGCGGACGAGCAGCCGGATCTCGCCGACGACGACGACGGAGGAGGACAGTGAACATCGACGTGACCGCCCTCAAGGCGGTCGAGCGGGAGAAGGGCATCCCGGCCGACACGGTGATCGAGGCGATCGAGTCGGCGCTGGTGACCGCCTACCGGCACGCCGACGGCGCGGCCAAGCACGTGCGGGTGCACGTCGACCGCAAGAGCGGCGAGGTCGCCGTGCTGGCCCAGGAGCTGGGTCCGGACGGGGACGTCGTCCGCGAGTGGGACGACACCCCCTCGGACTTCGGCCGGATCGCGGCCAGCACCGCCAAGCAGGTCATCGTCCAGCGGCTGCGTGACGCCGAGCACGAGCAGACCTTCGGCGAGTACGCCGGCAAGGAGGGCGACATCGTCAGCGGCATCGTGCAGGCGCACGACCGCCGCAACCTGCAGGGCACCGTGCTCATCGACATCGGCAAGGTGGAGGCGGTGCTGCCGCCGACCGAGCAGGTGCCCGGCGAGAGCTATCCGCACGGCAGCCGGCTCAAGGCGTACGTGGTGTCGGTGGCCCGCACCTTCCGGGGGCCGCAGGTCACCGTCTCGCGCACCCATCCGAGCCTGGTCCGCAAGCTGTTCGCCCTCGAGGTGCCCGAGATCGCCGACGGCAGCGTCGAGATCGTGGCGGTGGCACGCGAGGCGGGTCACCGGTCGAAGATCGCCGTCCGGACCAAGGTGCCCGGCCTCAACGCCAAGGGCTCCTGCATCGGCCCGATGGGGCAGCGGGTGCGCAACGTCATGAGCGAGCTGCACGGCGAGAAGATCGACATCGTCGACTGGTCGGACGACCCGGCGACCTTCGTCGCCTCGGCGCTGAGCCCGGCCCGGGTGAGCAGCGCACGGGTCGTCGATCCGCAGGCGAAGGCCGTGCGCGTCGTCGTCCCCGACTACCAGCTGTCCCTGGCGATCGGCAAGGAGGGCCAGAACGCGCGGCTGGCCGCCCGGCTGACCGGCTGCCGGATCGACATCCGCAGCGACGCCCAGCCCGACGACGACGTCCCGTCGCCCGGGGTCGGCCGGGCGCCGCTGCGCTCCGGTGGGCCGCCGGCCGCGACCGGCGCTGCGCGCGGCCGTCCGGGGGGTCCCGGGAGTGGTCCGCGTCCCGGGCGGGTGGGCTCTTCCCGGAGCGCGGAACACCCGGGGCCCGCCGCGCGCTAGAGTGCAGGGTGGCCGAAACGTCGATCCCGGTGCGCACCTGTGTGGGCTGCCGGAAACGCGCTCCGGTCACCGACCTGCTGCGTGTCGTCGTCCGGGGCTCCGAAGTCGTCCCTGATCCACGACGGACACTCCCCGGCCGGGGTGCGTCACTGCACCCCACCCCGGAGTGCCTGCGCGCAGCAGAGCGACGCCGGGCCTTCGCCCGGGCACTGCGCAGCAGCGGCCCGGTGGAGGCCGGTCCGCTCCAGGTCCACGTCCTCGGTACGCCGTCCCCGGTGCCCGCGGACCGGGCCGGGGCGGGCGACCACGAACGAACGACAGACCGCACCAACACAGACGGATCGGCACCCGGCCGGTCCGCACGTCGAGAGCAGGACGTCGTCGGATGAGCAAGCCGTGAAGTCCCCACGATGACAAGCCGATCCATGCACTACTGACGTCGAGGTCGAGCGGGCAAGCCGCCGGCCTCACCAAGAGGAGACCCGTGCCAGGCAAAGCCCGCGTACACGAACTCGCCAAGGAGTTCGGTGTCGACAGCAAGACCGTGCTCGCCAAGCTCAAGGAGCAGGGCGAGTTCGTGAAGTCCGCCTCGTCCACCGTCGAGGCCCCCGTGGCCCGGCGGCTGCGGGAGGCCCTCGGAGCCGTCGGCAACGGCGCTCCCGCTCCGGCCGCCCGCCCCAGCGCCCCGGCCGCCCGCCCCAGCGCCCCGGCACCTGCTCCGCAGGCCCCGGCCGCCGCCGCGCCGTCCCCGGCTCCGTCCGCCCCGGCTCCGCAGGCCCCGGTCACGCGCGCCCCCGGCGCGCCGGCACCCGGCCCGCGTCCCGGCGTCCGCCCGGGTGCTCCCATGCCCGGCCCGCGTCCGGCGGCTCCGGCTCCGCAGGCCCCGGCGGCCAGCGCACCCACCGCCCCGGCCGCTCCCCAGACCCCGGCTGCGCCGCTGCCGCCGGCGGCTCCGCAGGCCCCCGCGGCCGGCGCGCCCACGCAGCAGCCCCCCGCGGCTCCCAGCGGTCCGCGTCCGGGTCCGGCGGCACCTCGTCCGGCTGCGGCCGGCGGCTCCGCTCCGGGCGCGCCCCGTCCGGGTGGTCCCGGTGCCGGTCCGCGTCCCGGTCCCCGTCCGGCTCCGCGGCCGGGCAACAACCCCTTCAGCAGCGCTCCTCGCCCGGCTCCGGCCGGCGGCGCGCCCCGTCCGGCCGGCCCCGGCGCGGGTCCGCGCCCCGGCCCCGGCGCTCCCCGCCCGGGTGCCGGTGCGGGTGGTCCGCGTCCGGCCACCGGCCCCGGCGGTCCCCGGCCCGGTCCCGGCGCGGGTGGTCCGCGTCCGGCCGCCGGCCCCGGCGGTCCCCGGCCCAACCCCGGCATGATGCCGCAGCGTCCGAGCCCCGGCATGATGCCGCCGCGGCCGGCCGCGGGCGGTCGTCCGGGCGGCGGTCCCGGCGGTGCGGCCCGTGGCCGCCCCGGTGGCGGTCCCGGCGGCGGTGGCGGTGGCTTCCGTCCCGGCGGCGGTGGCGGCGCCCCCGGTGGCGGTGGCGGTGCTCCGGCCGGCGGTGGCTTCCGTGGTGGTGGCGGCGGCGGTGGCCGTGGTCGCGGTCGCGGCGGCTCCGGTGCCGGTACCGCCGGTGCCTTCGGCCGTCCCGGTGGTCGCGGTCCGGTCCGTGGCCGCAAGAGCAAGAAGCAGCGGCGTCAGGAGTTCGACTCCATGGCGGCGCCCAGCATGGGCGGCGTCCAGCTGCCCCGCGGCAACGGGCAGACCGTCCGGCTGCCCCGTGGCGCCTCGCTGACCGACCTGGCCGAGCGCATCAACGCCCAGCCCGCCGCGCTGGTCACCGCCCTGTTCCACCTGGGCGAGATGGTCACCGCGACGCAGTCGGTCAACGACGAGACGTTGCAGCTGCTCGGTGCCGAGATCGGCTGGGTCATCCAGGTCGTCAGCCCCGAGGACGAGGACCGCGAGCTCCTCGAGACCTTCGACCTCACCTTCGGTGACGAGGAGGGCGACGAGGAGGACTGGTCGTCCCGTCCGCCGGTGGTGACCGTCATGGGTCACGTCGACCACGGCAAGACGAAGCTGCTGGACGCGCTGCGGCACACGAACGTCGTGTCGCGCGAGGCCGGCGGCATCACCCAGCACATCGGCGCCTACCAGATCGTCACCGAGCTCGAGCACAACGAGCGCCCGGTCACCTTCATCGACACCCCGGGTCACGAGTCGTTCACCGCGATGCGTGCCCGAGGCGCGAAGGTCACCGACATCGTCGTGCTGGTCGTGGCGGCCGACGACGGCGTCATGCCGCAGACGGTCGAGGCGCTCAACCACGCCCAGGCCGCCGAGGTGCCGATCGTGGTCGCGGTCAACAAGATCGACAAGGAGGGGGCCAACCCCGCCAAGATCCGTCAGCAGCTCACCGAGTACGGGCTGGTGGCCGAGGAGTACGGCGGCGACACGATGTTCGTCGACGTCTCCGCGACCACCCGCCAGGGCCTCGACGAGCTCCTGACCGCGATCCTGCTGACCGCCGACGCCTCGCTGGACCTGCGCGCCAACACCGAGCAGGACCCCCAGGGTGTCGTCATCGAGGGCAAGCTGGACAAGGGCCGCGGCCCCGTCGCCACGGTGCTCGTCCAGCGCGGCACGCTGCGCCAGGGTGACTCCATCGTGGCCGGCGACGCCTACGGCCGCGTCCGGTCGCTGCTCGACGAGCACGGCAACAAGCTCAAGGAAGCCCTGCCGTCGCGGCCGGTCCAGGTCGTCGGCCTGACCTCCGTCCCGCGTGCCGGCGACACCTTCCTGGTCGTCGAGGAGGACCGGGTGGCCCGGCAGATCGCCGACCGCCGCCAGGCCCGCATCCGCAACGCGCAGAACGCCTCCATGCGCAAGCGGATCAGCCTCGAGGACCTCGACGCCGCGCTCAAGGAGACCCGTCAGCTCAACCTGATCATCAAGGGCGACAACTCGGGCACCGTCGAGGCGCTCGAAGAGGCGCTGATGAAGATCGAGGTCGACGACGACATCTCGCTGCGGGTCATCCACCGCGGGGTCGGCGGCATCACCAAGAGCGACATCGACCTGGCGCTGGCCGACGACGTCATCGTCCTGGGCTTCAACGTCCGGGCCGAGGGCCAGGCCACCGAGCTCGCCAACCGCGAGGGTGTGGACGTCCGGTACTACACGGTCATCTACCAGGCCATCGACGAGATCGAGGCCGCTCTCAAGGGCATGCTCAAGCCCGTCTACGAGGAGGTCCAGCTGGGCACGGCGGAGGTCCGCGAGGTCTTCCGGGTGCCGAGGATCGGCAACGTCGCCGGTTCGCTGGTCCGCAGCGGGACGATCGTGCGCAACTCCAAGGCACGGCTGGTCCGCGACGGTGCCGTGGTCGCCGACAACCTCACCGTCGAGTCGCTCCGGCGCTTCAAGGACGACGCGACCGAGGTCCGCGAGGGCTACGAGTGCGGTATCGGTCTGGGGTCGTTCAACGACATCAAGATCGATGACGTGATCCAGACCTTCGAGATGCGCGAGATCCCGCGTACGTGAGAGAGGACCCCGTCCTCCTCACACCTCGCCAGCTCGGTGTGAGTCTCGGGACGGGGCCGCGGCAGCGGGGCCGTCAGAGCACGTTGCGGTAGGGGAGGCGGTGAGTGTGTTCACGGGCACGCTCACCGCCGACCTGCTGCTGGGCGACGTCCACTCGCTCAAGGGCAAGCGCGCCGTGGTGCGGCCGATCGTGGCGGAGCTGCGGCGTCGCTTCGCGGTGGCCGCCGCCGAGGTGGGCGACCAGGACCTGCACCGCCGCGGGCAGGTCGCGGTCGCCACCGTGGCGGCCGACGCCGGTCAGGTGGCCGAGGTGCTCGACGCCTGCGAGCGGTTGCTGGCCGAGCGACCGGAGGTGACGCTGCTCTCGACGCACCGGCAGCTGTTCTCCGACACCGATTGAAAGAGGACCCCGTCGCCCCCACCCCTCGCACGCTCGCGGTGGGGCCCTGCACGGGGACCGCAGCCACTGTCCACCCGGCGTCCGCCCCGGACGCCCCGACGCAGGAGGTCCGATGGCCGACCCGGCCCGCGCCCGCAAGTTGGCGGTGCGCATCCGCCAGATCGTGTCCGCCGCGATCGAGCACCAGATCAAGGACCCCCGGCTGGGCATGGTCACCGTCACCGACGCCCGGGTGACGAGCGACCTGCGCGAGGCGACGGTCTTCTACACCGTGTTCGGCGACGACACCCAGGTCGCCGACTCGGCACGAGCCCTGGCCAGCGCCACCGGCGTGCTGCGCTCCACGGTCGGCAAGCAGACCGGGATCAAGTTCGTGCCCTCGCTCGCGTTCGTCGCCGACCACGTCCCCGACACCGCACGCGAGCTGGACGAGGCGCTGGAGCGGGTGCGCTCCGCCGACGCGGAGCTGGCCCGGATCCGCGAGGGCGCCAGTTACGCCGGCGAACCCGACCCCTACCGCCGTCCGGTCGAGGAGTCCGACGAGGACGAGGACACCGACGGCGTCCGGACTGCCGATGACGATGCCGACGTGCCCACCGAGACGAGGAGTGCCTCGTGAGCGAGCGTGCGAGCTCACGCAGGAGCACAGCAGTGCCGCGAACGCGGCCGACGAGCGCCGGCGAGGAGGACTCGTGAGCGAGAACGACCCCGACCCGCACCTCGCGGACGGGGGCCAGGGGCACTCCGAGTTCGGCGGCAAGCCGGTGCCGGCGTCCGGGGACCCGACGCAGGGCGGCAAGACCGGTGAGATCGGCGACGCCCCGAGCATCACCTCCGACGAGCCGGACGACGGCGGCCCGGGCATCCCGGTCGGCGGCGGGCACGTGACCGAGGAGGAGAACGCACCCCCGGTGGCCGACCCTGGCTCCGGCGCATGACGATCTCCCTCCCGCGCGGCCGCGACCTCACGGCTCCCGCGGCCGCCGTCCTCGCCGAGGCGGCGGACGCCCGGGCCACGGTGGTCCTCTCCGGCCACGTGCAACCCGACGCCGACGCGCTGGGCAGCACGCTGGCCCTCGCCGAGGGGCTGCGGCGGCGTGGTGCCCGGGTGCTGGCGACCTTCCCCGACCCCTTCGTCCTGCCGGCCTCGCTGTCCTGGCTGCCCGGCGTCGACGGGCTGGTCCCGTCCTCGGCCGTGCCGGCGTCGCCGGACGTGTTCGTCAGCCTCGACGCCGCCTCCCCGGCGCGTCTCGGTGAGCTCGCGGCGCTGCTGGACGGCGCGGCCACGTCCGTCGTCGTCGACCACCACGCCAGCAACCCCGGCTTCGGCACCGTCCGGGTGGTCGACCCCGGGGCGCCGGCCACGGTGACACTGGTCGCCGACCTGCTCGACGGTCTGGGCGTCGCGGTGGACCAGCAGCTGGCCACCTGCCTCTACGCCGGTCTGTCGGCCGACACCGGGTCGTTCCGGTTCGGCAACACGCGACCGGACACCCACGACCTCGCCGCCCGGCTGCTGGCCACCGGCATCGACCACGCGACGATCAGTCAGCGGCTGTTCGACACCGCCCCCTTCGGCTGGCTGCGCCTCCTGTCGGTGGTCACCGGCCGCGCCGCGCTGGAGCCGGCGGTCGGCGCCGGCCTGGTGTGGACCTGGTCGAGCACGGCCGAGGCCGCCGAGCACGGGCTGCCGGGTGAGCAGCTGGAGGCGCTCGTCGACGTCGTCCGCTCCACCCAGGAGGCCGACGTGGCCTGCGTGCTCAAGGGCCAGGACGACGGATCCTGGTCGGTGTCGCTCCGCTCGCGGGGGGCCACCGACGTCGCCCGGGTCGCGATGGCGCTCGGCGGCGGCGGGCACCGGGCCGCGGCCGGGTTCACCTCGTACGCCGACCGCGAGACGACGATCGGCGCCGTCCGCCGGGGACTGGGCGCACCGTCGGCTCCCGCCCACCCCCCGACACCAGGTGCCTAGGAGGACCTCGCTGCCCCCCACGCCTCGCACGCTCGGCGTGGGTCCCTGCACCGGGGCCGATCGGGGCGCTGAGCCGGACTCCGGCTCGGCGCCGTTCCGGCCGCCACGCCGCGGACCGTCGGTGCTCGCGCTCGCGGCGCCCGCACTCGTGGTGCTGGCGGCCGAGCCGCTGTACCTGCTGGTCGACACCGGCGTCGTCGGCAACCTCGGGACCGTCGCGCTCGGTGGGCTGGCCGTGGGCGGCGGGCTGCTGGCCTGGGCCGCCGCGCTCCTGAACTTCCTGGCCTACGGCACCACCGCGCGCGCCGCCCGCCGCGCCGGGGCCGGCGACCGGGCCGGGGCGGTGGCCGAGGGGGTCCAGGCCACCTGGCTCGCGCTGGTCCTGGGGCTGGGCGTGCTGGTGGTCTTCCAGCTGCTGGCCGGCCCGCTCACCCAGGTGCTGGCCGGTGGCGCAGGGGCCGTCGCCGACGCCGCCGAGGGCTGGCTGCGGATCGCCGGGCTCGGTGCCCCGCTGCTCCTGGTGTCGCTGGCCGGCAACGGCTGGCTGCGCGGGGTGCAGGAGCTGCGCCGGCCGATGCGCTACGTGCTGACCGGCAGCCTGGCCAGCCTCGTGCTGTGTCCCCTGCTGGTGCACCCGGCGGGTCTCGGGCTGGCCGGGTCGGCGGTCGCCAACGTCGTCGGTCAGGCGCTGACGGCGGCGCTGTTCGTCCGGGCGCTGCTCCGGGAGGGCGTGCCGTGGCGGCCCCGCGCCGCCGCCCTGCGTGCCCAGCTGGTCATCGGCCGCGACCTGCTGCTGCGCGCCGCGGTCCTGCAGCTGGCCTTCCTGGTCGCGACCGGCGTGGTGGCCCGCGCCGGCACCGCCGAGCTCGGCGCCCACCAGATCGCCGTCCAGCTGTTCTTCTTCCTCGCCCTCGTCCTGGACGCCTACGCGATCGCGGCCCAGACGCTGGTCGGCCAGGCGCTGGGCGCCGGCCGGCGCCGGGACGCCCGCGCGACCGCCCGCCGGGTCACCGCCTGGGGTCTCGGCAGCGGCGTCCTGGTCGCCGCCCTGCTGCTGGTCCTGCGTCCCGCGGTGCTCCCGCTGTTCACCGACGATCCCGCCGTCCTCGCCCAGGCCCGCACCGCCTGGTGGTTCCTCGCCGGCATGCAGCCGCTCGCGGGGGTGGTCTTCGCCCTCGACGGCGTGCTGATGGGCGCCGGCGACGTCGGCTACCTGCGCACCGTGACGATCGGGTCGGCACTGGCCGGGTTCCTCCCGCTGTCGCTGCTCGCCGTCCCGCTCGGCTGGGGGCTGGCCGGGGTGTGGACGGGGCTCACGCTCTTCATCGTGCTGCGGCTGGTCGCCGTCGTCGTCCGGGTGGCGGGCGACCGCTGGATGGACGCGCCTGCAACGGTGGGCGCGTGAGCCCCAGACGACCCGATGCCGACGTCCCGCCCGGCCTGCTGCTGGTCGACAAGGCCGGCGGGCTCACCTCGCACGACGTGGTCGCCCGCGCCCGGCGGGTGCTGTCGGTCCGGCGGGTCGGCCACGCCGGCACCCTCGACCCGATGGCGACCGGACTGCTCGTCCTCGGCGTCGGCACGGCCACCCGCCTGCTGGGCCACGTGGGTGGGCACGACAAGACCTACGCGGCGACGATCCGGCTCGGGCAGGCCACGGTCACCGACGACCGGGAGGGGGAGCTGCTGGCCACCGCCTCGGCCGCGCACCTGGACGACGCCGCGGTCACCGCTGCGCTCGCCGCCCAGACCGGGCCGCTGCAGCAGGTGCCCTCGTCGGTCAGTGCGGTCAAGGTCGCCGGGCGGCGCTCCTACGACCGGGTCCGGGCCGGCGAGGAGGTGGTCCTGGAGCCGCGCTCGGTGACCGTGCACCGGCTCGACGTGCACCGGATCGCCCGGCCCACCCCCGACCTGGTGGACGTCGACGTCACGGTCGCCTGCACCGCCGGCACCTACGTCCGCGCCATCGCCCGCGACGCGGGAGCCGCCCTGGGCGTCGGCGGCCACCTCACTGCCCTGCGCCGCACCGCGTCGGGGCCGTTCGCGGTGGCCGACGCCGCACCGGTCGAGGAGGCGGCGGCCGCGCTGGCCGCCGGTGGGGGAGCCGGTGTCCTCGGGCTGACCGCCGCGGCCCGGCTCGTCTTCCCCGAGCGGACGCTCACCGCCGAGGAGGCGCGCGCGGTGGGCCACGGGCAGCGCATCCCGGCCACCGGCGTCCCCGGGTTGCACGCCGCCGTGGCCGGCGACGACCGGCTGGTCGCCCTGGTCGAGGACGCCGGCACCGTCGCCCGCGTCGCCGTGGGCTTCCCGCCGGCCTGAGCGGCTGGCAGCCTGCGGAGGTGCTCGACGACCGCCTGGCCGACCTCGACGCCCTGCTCGCCCCGCTGCCCGGGGTGCTGGTCGCGTTCTCCGGCGGGGTCGACTCGGGCACGCTGCTGGCCGCGGCGGTGCGCGCGCTGGGTGCCGACCGGGTGGTCGCCGCGACCGCCGTCTCCCCGAGCCTGCCCGCCGCCGAGCGGACGGCGGCCGCCGCCTTCGCCGCCTGGCTGGGCGTGCGGCACGAGCAGCCCCGCACCGACGAGCTGTCCCGGGCGGGCTACCGCGCCAACGCCGGCGACCGGTGCGCCTTCTGCAAGACCGAGCTCGTGTCCGTCCTCGTGCCGCTGGCCGACGGGCTGGGCATCGCCGACGTCGTCACCGGCACCAACGCCGACGACCTCCGGGCCGGCTTCCGCCCCGGCATCCGGGCGGCGGCCGAGCGCGGGGCGTGGACGCCGCTGGCCCGCGCCGGCCTCACCAAGGACGACGTCCGGGCCGCCGCCCGCCGGTGGGGGTTGCCGCTCGCGGAGAAGCCGGCCGCCGCCTGCCTGGCCAGCCGGATCGCCTACGGCGTGCCGGTGTCGGCGCAGCGGCTGGCCCGGGTGGAGCGGGCCGAGGCCGACCTGCGCGCGGCGCTGGCCGGTGCCGGCATCGACGTCCGGGACCTGCGGGTGCGCGACCTCGGCGACACCGCTCGCGTCGAGGTGGACGCGTCCGCCGTCCCCGCGCTGGCCGCCCGGCCCGACGTGCTGGCCGCGGTGGCCGGGTTCGACCGGGTCGAGCTGGACCCGCGCGGCTTCCGCTCCGGCGCGATGAACGAGCTGCTGCCGGACCCGGTCCGCTACCGCTGAGCCGGCCGCGGTCATCCGGCGGACCCCCGGACCGACCGCACGATCCGCGCCGCGGCCACTCCGGCACCGAACCCGTTGTCGATGTTGACCACCAGCACCCCCGGCGCGCAGGCGGTCAGCATGGTGAGCAGCGCGGCCAGCCCGTCGAACGCGGCGCCGTAGCCCACCGAGGTGGGGACGGCGACCACCAGCCGGTCGGTCAGCCCGGCCACCACGCTGGGCAGTGCGCCGTCCATGCCGGCCACGACGACCACCGCGTCGGCCGCGCGCAGGTCCGGCGCCACGGCGAGGACGCGGTGCACCCCCGCCACCCCGACGTCGTCCACCCGCCGGCAGCCGACCCCGCTGGCGGCCAGGGTGAACGCCACCTCGGCGGCCACCGCTCCGTCCGAGGTCCCCGCGGTCAGCACCAGCACGCTCCCGGACGCCGGCGGCAGGTCGCCCACGGCCACGCAGCGGGCCCGCCGGTCGACGGTGGCGCCGGGCCAGCGGGCGAGGACGGCGGCCGCGGTCGCGTCGTCCACCCGGGTCGCCCACGCCGGGACCGTGCCCGCGTCGAGGAGCCCGGCCAGGCAGGCGACCGTCTCCGCGGGCGTCTTCCCCGCGGCGTACACGACCTCCGGTGTCCCGGTCCGGGCAGCACGGTCGGGGTCGAGGCGGGCGAAACCGAGATCCGCGGTGCGGGGGGCGTCCACGCCGTCAGCATGGGGGATTGACCGGCTGTCGTGCCGGGAACGGGGAGCGCATGAGCGTCGTGAAGATCAACGCGATCAGCGTGCCCCCCGACAAGCAGGAGCGCTTCGAGGAGCGGTTCCGTGGCCGGGCGGGCGCGGTGGAGAGCACCCCGGGCTTCGAGTGGTTCGAGCTGCTGCGCCCCAAGGAGGGCACCGACCAGTACCTCGTCTACACGCGGTGGAGCAGCGAGGAGGCCTACGAGTCGTGGCAGTCCGGCCAGGACTTCGACCGGGCCCACGACGGGGGCGGGGACACCCTGGCGCCCGCGGCCGCCCAGTCGGCGCACCTGTGGAGCTACGAGGTGCTCGAGTCGGCCGGCCCCCGCGCCAACCAGGAGAACCAGGTCTGAGCCGGGAGGGGCCGGTGGCGGTGCCGCCGGCCCCTCGCCGGGCGGCGCTAGGGTGGCGGGCGGACCCGGCGGCCGCCGACCGTCCCCGTTCCGCGCACGCCGCAGGTGGGAGCCATGACCGACACGCTCGCCGACAGCCGCACGACCTCCCGGACGTTCACCGAGGGCGTGCCGGTCGTGGTGGAGGACGTGCAGCGGCGGCCTGCGGCCGAACGGCACGAGGTGCTCGCCGATCCCGGGTTCGGCCGGCACTTCACCGACTCGATGTTCGTCGCGCGGTACCGCGCCGGTGAGGGCTGGTACGACGCCCGGCTGACCGCGTACGCACCGCTGCAGATGGACCCGGCGACGGCCGCGCTGCACTACGCCCAGTCGATCTTCGAGGGGCTCAAGGCCTACGCGCAGCCCGACGGCAGCGTGGCCACCTTCCGGCCCGAGGCCAACGCCGCCCGGTTCGCCCGCGGCGCTCGTCGGCTGGCCATGCCGCCGGTGCCGGAGGAGGCGTTCCTCGCGGCCGTCGACGCCCTGGTCGACACCGACCGCGACTGGGTGCCCACCGGGCCCGACCAGACCCTCTACGTGCGGCCCTACCAGCTGGCCACCGAGCCGTTCCTCGGTGTGCGGCCGGCGCACGAGTACCTGTTCCTGGTGATCGCCAGCCCGGCCGGCGCGTACTTCCCACGCGGCGTGCACCCGGTGTCGGTCTACCTGTCCGAGGACTACATCCGGGCGGCGCCGGGCGGCACCGGCGACGTCAAGTGCGCCGGCAACTACGCGGCCAGCCTGCTGGCCCAGGAGCAGGCGATCGAGGCGGGCTGCGACCAGGTCGTGTGGCTCGACGCGGTGGAGAAGCGCTACGTCGAGGAGATGGGCGGGATGAACCTGTTCTTCGTCCTCGGCACCGGCGAGGACGCGGAGCTGGTCACCCCCGAGCTCACCGGCACGCTGCTGCCCGGCATCACCCGCGACTCGCTGATCACCGTGGCGCGCGAGCGCGGGCACCGGGTCACCGAGCGGAGGTTCAGCGTCGACGAGTGGCGGGCCGGCGTGGCCGACGGCACGGTCACCGAGACCTTCGCCTGCGGGACGGCGGCGGTCATCACCCCCGTCGGCGAGGTCAAGGCGCGCACCGGCGACTTCACCGTGGGCAACGGCGAGCCCGGGCCGGTCACCATGGCGCTGCGCGAGCACCTGCTCGACATCCAGCACGGCCGGGTGCCCGACACCCACGGCTGGCTGCACAAGGTCGCCTGAGCCGCGTGCTCCGCTGGCGAGCGCTGGAGGCGACCCCCGGGGACCTCGGCCGCACGGTGGTCACCGTCGGCATGTACGACGGCGTGCACCGCGGCCACCAGGCGCTGATCGGCGCCGCGGTGCAGCGGGCCGCCGCGGCCGGCCGGCCCTGCCTGCTGCTCACCTTCGACCCGCACCCGTCGGAGGTGGTCCGGCCCGGCTCGCACCCGGCGATCCTCACCTCGCTGGACCGCAAGGCCGAGCTGGTGGCCGCGCTCGGCGTCGACGCGATGTGCGTGCTGCCGTTCACCCCGGAGTTCATGCGGCTGTCCCCGGAGACGTTCACCCACACCGTGCTGGTCGAGCACCTGCACGCGGCGTCGGTCGTGGTGGGGGAGAACTTCACCTACGGCCACCGGGCGGCCGGGGACGTCGGCACGCTCACCCAGGAGGGCCGCCGCTTCGGGTTCACCGTCGAGGGGGTGCCGCTGGCCCACGTCACGACGTCGCCCGGGCCCACCGCCCCCGCCGGAGCCGGCGCCCCGCCCGACGGCGAGATCACGATCTCCTCGACCTACATCCGCGCCTGTGTGGCCGCCGGTGACATGGAGTCCGCCGCCCGCGCACTGGGCCGGCCGCACCGCATCGAGGGCGTCGTCGTCCGTGGCGACCGGCGCGGGCGGGAGCTCGGCTACCCGACGGCGAACGTGGAGTCACCGCCGTACACCGCCGTCCCCGCCGACGGGGTCTACGCCGGCTCCCTGGTGATCCGCGAGCCGCGCACGGGCGCCACCCTCGGCAGCTCGCCCGCGGCCATCTCGGTCGGTACGAACCCGACGTTCCAGGGCAGCCGGCGCACGGTCGAGGCGTTCCTGCTCGACTTCGACGGCGACCTCTACGGGGAGCACGTGGGCGTGGAGTTCGTCCAGCGGCTGCGCCCGATGCTGACCTTCTCCGGCGTCGACGAGCTGGTGGCGGCGATGGACCAGGACGTCGCCGACACCCGCGCGATCCTCGGGCTCTGAGATCGCGGTCCTCCGGACCGCACCGCGGCCACGTGCCGTCCCGGACCAGGCGGAGCCCCAGCCAGGTGCCGTCCCCCCGGGGCCGACTCGGCACGACCCGGGGACGTCGTCCCGGCCGCTGGTAACCTGAACAGTCGTCGGGGTTCCCCGACGTGTGTGCAGCCTGCCCTCGTGAACCAGACCGGGGGCCACACGTGACCTGCCCAGGAGGCCGTCCATGGCGCTCGACAGCACCACCAAGCAGCAGATCATGACCGAGTACGCCACGGTCGAGAAGGACACCGGCTCGCCCGAGGTGCAGGTCGCGATGCTGACCCGCCGGATCAGCGACCTCACCGAGCACCTCAAGATGCACAAGCACGACCACCACAGCCGGCGGGGCCTGCTCCTGCTGGTCGGTCGTCGTCGCCGCCTGCTGAACTACCTGGCCAAGACCGACATCAACCGGTACCGCTCGCTCATCGAGCGGCTCGGTCTGCGCCGCTAGTACGACGAGGGGACCGTCCCACCGGGACGGTCCCCTCTCTCGTGCGGCACCCGCCCCACGAGGACCCACGGCCCCCGAGCCGGACCCCCACGCTGGTCGGTCCTCGGTAGTGGCCCCCGGGCACGATCCCTCCCCGAGGGGGGCGTTCCCCGTGGGCTTCGATCGAAGACCGGTCACCCGGGCGCAGTTCGGCGCCGGGCGCCACGAAGAGGACGTCGCCGCATGCGACGTAGGAAGAGGACACCGTGTCCGCACCCACCACCCAGAACACCACCACCGCCGCCGAGTTCGACCCCGAGGACGGCGTCACCACGGCCACCGCGGTCATCGACAACGGCAGCTTCGGCAGCCGCAGCGTGACCTTCGAGACCGGTCGCCTGGCCCGTCAGGCCGCCGGCTCCGTCGTCGTCTCCATGGGCGACACCATGCTGCTGTCGGCCACGACGGCCGGCCGCCAGCCCAAGGAGCAGTTCGACTTCTTCCCGCTGACGGTCGACGTCGAGGAGCGCATGTACGCCGCGGGCCGCATCCCCGGCTCGTTCTTCCGCCGCGAGGGCCGGCCGTCCGAGGACGCCATCCTCACCTGCCGGCTCATCGACCGCCCGCTGCGCCCGACGTTCGCCAAGGGCCTGCGCAACGAGGTCCAGGTCGTCATCACCGTCCTGTCGCTGGACCCCTCGCACCTCTACGACGTCCTGGCCATCAACGGTGCCTCGGCGTCCACCCAGCTCTCCGGCCTGCCGTTCTCCGGCCCGGTCGGCGGCACCCGCGTCGCCCTGATCAACGGCCAGTGGGTCGGCTTCCCCACCCACGCCGAGCTCGAGGACGCCGTCTTCGACATGGTCGTGGCCGGCCGGCTGCTCCCCGACGGTGACGTCGCGATCATGATGGTCGAGGCCGAGGCGACCGCGAAGACGATCGAGCTGGTCGCCGGCGGCGCGACCGCCCCGACCGAGGAGGTCGTGGCCCAGGGCCTCGAGGCGGCCAAGCCGTTCATCAAGGCGCTGTGCGAGGCGCAGTCGGCCCTCGCCGACAAGGCCGCGAAGCCGATCGCCGAGTTCCCGCGCTTCCTCGACTACCAGGACGACGTCTACGCCGCCGTCGAGGCCCACCTGGGCGACAAGCTCGCGCAGGCGCAGCAGATCGCCGGCAAGCACGAGCGCGAGGAGGCGACCGACGCCCTCAAGGACGAGGTCAAGGCCGCGCTGGCCGGCCAGTTCGAGGGCCGCGAGAAGGAGATCTCCGGCGCCTTCCGGGCGCTGACCAAGAAGGTCGTCCGTCAGCGGATCCTGCGCGACAAGGTCCGCATCGACGGCCGCGGCCTGACCGACATCCGGCCGCTGTCGGCCGAGGTCGAGGTCATCCCGCGGGTGCACGGCTCGGCGCTGTTCGAGCGGGGCGAGACCCAGATCCTGGGTGTCACCACGCTGAACATGCTCCGCATGGAGCAGCAGCTCGACACGCTCTCGCCGGACAACCGCAAGCGGTACATGCACAACTACAACTTCCCGCCGTACTCCACCGGGGAGACCGGCCGGGTGGGCTCGCCCAAGCGCCGCGAGATAGGCCACGGCGCGCTGGCCGAGCGGGCGCTGCTGCCGGTGCTGCCCGACCGCGAGGAGTTCCCCTACGCCATCCGGCAGGTCTCCGAGGCCCTGGGCTCCAACGGCTCGACGTCCATGGGCTCGGTCTGCGCCTCGACGCTGGCCCTGCTCAACGCCGGTGTGCCGCTGAAGGCCCCGGTCGCCGGCATCGCCATGGGCCTGGTGTCCGACGAGGTCGACGGCAAGACCGAGTACGTCGCGCTGACCGACATCCTCGGGGCCGAGGACGCCTTCGGTGACATGGACTTCAAGGTCGCCGGCACCAAGGACTTCGTCACGGCGCTCCAGCTCGACACCAAGCTCGACGGCATCCCCTCCGACGTCCTCGCCGGTGCGCTGACCCAGGCCCGCGCGGCCCGGCTGCACATCCTCGACGTCATGGGCGAGGCCATCGACGGCCCCGACGAGATGAGCCCGTACGCCCCGCGGGTGACCACGGTGCGCATCCCGGTCGACAAGATCGGTGCGGTCATCGGCCCCAAGGGCCAGATGATCAACGCGATCCAGGACGAGACCGGCGCCGACATCACCATCGAGGACGACGGCACGATCTACGTCGGCGCCTCCGACGGCCCCTCGGCCCAGGCCGCCGTGGACCGGATCAACGCCATCGCCAACCCGCAGATGCCCAAGGTCGGCGAGCGCTTCCTCGGCACGGTCGTCAAGACCACGCCGTTCGGCGCCTTCGTCTCCCTGCTCCCGGGCAAGGACGGCCTGGTGCACATCAGCAAGCTGGGTGCGGGCAAGCGGATCGGCAAGGTCGAGGACGTCGTGAACGTCGGCGACAAGCTGCAGGTCGAGATCACCGACATCGACGCCCGCGGCAAGATCAGCCTCGTCCCGGTCGAGGCCGAGGCGGCCGCCGCCGACGGCGCCGCTGCGGAGGCCCCGGCCGAGGCCGCCGCCGCCCCCGCGGCGGAGTGAGCACGGCTCGACCCAGCTCGACGAGCGGAACCGGGACCGGGGTGGGCGCTGCGGCGTCCGCCCCGGTCCCGCTTCCCGTCGGGCGGACCGCGGTCCTGGACGTCGACGAGTTCGGCGGCCGGGTGGAGCGCACCGAGTTGCCCGGCGGGCTGCGGGTCCTCACCGAGACGATGCCCGGTGTGCTGTCGGCGACCGTCGGCATCTGGGTGGGCGTCGGCTCCCGCGACGAGACGGACGCGGTGGCCGGCTCCTCGCACTTCCTCGAGCACCTGCTGTTCAAGGGGACGACGTCCCGCGACGCGCTGGAGATCGCGACGGCCATGGACGCCGTCGGCGGCGAGATGAACGCCTTCACCGCCAAGGAGCACACCTGCTACTACGCGAACGTGCTCGCCAGCGACCTCCCGCTGGCGGTCACGCTCCTCGGTGACCTCGTCACCGACGCGCTCAACACCGCGGCGGACCTGGAGTCCGAGCGCACGGTGGTGCTCGAGGAGATCGCCATGCGCGACGACGAGCCCTCCGACGCGGTGCACGACCTGTTCGCCGAGACGCTCTTCGGCGGCACGGCGCTGGGCCGCTCGGTGCTGGGCACGGTCGAGTCGATCGAGGCCCTGACCCGCGAGGACGTCGACGGCTGGTACCGCCGGCGGTACGACGCCCCCTCGATCGTGGTCACCGCGGCCGGCCGGGTCCAGCACCAGCAGGTGCTGGAGCTGGTGGCCGCCGCCTTCGGCGACCGGCTGGCCGGCGACGCGCGCCCCGCGCCGCTGCGCCGGGGCGACGAGGCCGGCTCCCCGGCACCGGCGCGCCCGACCGGGCTCATCCGGCGCCGCACCGAGCAGACCCACCTGCTGCTGGGTTCGGTCGGCCTGGGCCGGCTCGACGAGCGTCGCTACGCCGCGGCGGTCCTGGAGACCGCGGTCGGCGGTGGGATGAGCTCCCGGCTGTTCCAGGAGATCCGGGAGAAGCGCGGGCTGGTCTACAGCGTCGGCTCGGCGCTGACCCACTACGCCGGCACCGGGGCGTTCTCCGTCTACGCCGGGTGCTCCCGCAAGCGGGTGCCCGAGGTGCTGGGCCTGGTCCGCGAGGAGCTCGCCCGGGTGGCTGCCGACGGCCTGACCACCGAGGAGGTCGCGCGCGGGCGGGGTCAGCTGAAGGGCGGCCTGGTCCTCGGCCTCGAGGACACCGGTTCCCGGATGAGCCGGCTCGGCAAGAGCGAGCTCTCCTACGGCGAGTACCTGTCGGTGCACGACGTCCTGGCCCGCCTCGACGCCGTGGACGAGGACCAGGTCCGCGCCGTGGCCGCCGATCTGCTCACCCGGGAGACCTGCCTGGCCGTCGTCGGCCCCTACCGCGAGTCCGAGCTCGACCGGCTCTGATGCACCCCGCACTCGCCGTGCACGGCGCGCTCGCGCGCGGTGCCTTCGCCGTCGCCGTCCTGGTGTCGCTGGCGGTCCTGTTCGCCCCGGGGGACGGCGTCCCGTCCGCCCCGCCGGGCGTCGACAAGGTCGTCCACCTGGCCCTGTTCGCCGCGCTCGCGGTCACCGGCCTCTGGGCCGGTGTGCGGCCGGCCGTCCTCGCCGCCCTCCTGGTGCTGTACGCCGCGGGCAGCGAGGTCGTCCAGGCGCTGACCCCGCTGGAACGCGCGGGGTCGGTGGCCGACTGGGCGGCGGACGTCGTGGGCGTGGTCGCCGGACTGCTGCTGTGGGCCGGCCTGCACCGGCGGCCCAGCGCCTGACACCGGGGCGGTGTTGCGTCCCCGGCGGCGGCCGGGAAACCTGACCGGGTGACTCCTCCGCCTCCCTCCGCCGACCAGCAGGAACCGACCCCGCGGGTCGCGGACACCCCGCGGACCAGCGTGGGTGTGCTGGGCGCCCGCGGCCGGATGGGCACCGAGGTGGTCAAGGCGGTCACCGCCGCCGAGGACCTCGAGCTGGTGGCGATGATCGACTCGGGTGACTGGCTGTTCGACGTCGCGAACGCCGGGGCCCAGGTCGTCGTGGACTTCACCCGGCCCGACGTCGTCATGGACAACATCCGGTTCTGCGTCGACCACGACATCCACTGCGTGGTCGGGACCACCGGGTTCGACGCCGAGCGGCTGGCCACCGTCGCCGCGTGGCTCGAGGCCAAGCCGGACGTCGGGGTCGTCATCGCGCCGAACTTCGGCATCGGCGCGCTGCTGCTGATGAAGTTCGCCCAGGAGGCGGCGCGCTTCTTCCCCTCGACCGAGATCGTCGAGCTGCACCACCCGAACAAGGTCGACGCCCCGTCCGGCACCGCCGTCCGGACCGCACGGCTGGTGGCCGAGGCCCGCCGCGCAGCCGGCCTGCCCCCGTCGCCCGACGCCACGCTGGACGCGCTGCCCGGGGCTCGCGGTGCCGACGTCGAGGGGGTGGCGGTGCACGCCGTCCGGCTCACCGGGCTGGTGGCGCACCAGGAGGTCCTGATGGGCGCGCCCGGGGAGACCCTCACGCTGCGACACGACTCCTACGACCGGGCCTCCTTCATGCCCGGGGTGTTGCTGGCGGTCCGGCAGATCGGCAGCCGTCCCGGCCTCACCGTCGGGATCGAGACCTTCCTGGGGCTCTGACGGCGCACCCTGTCCGGCCCCGCCGGGGGCTCCGGGGGCGCCCGGCCGCTGTGACCGGGGACGCCCTCGCCCGGCTTGCACACCGCCCCCCGGATGCGTGTATGGTCCTTCTTGCGCCGGACGGGCCCGGGAGGGCCGCGGAGAGCACCCCCCGGGGTGCAGGACTCCTGAACCGGCGCTAGAGTGGGACAAGCCGCCGAGGACGAAGCCCGAGAGGGTCTGGTTCTCGCGCGTCCGCTCCTTGAGAACTCAACAGCGTGCCGAAAGTCAGTGCCAAGTAACAATTCCTCGTGGCATTGCACTCG
>NZ_JAAGWF010000056.1 GCF_010686765.1 Geodermatophilus sabuli
ATTTATCCAGATCGAAGTAAACGATGTTGTTCTGCTGCAGCTGCTGCATCTGAAGACGCGCTTGCTCTTCAGAAGACATGTTGCCATTGCCATTCGCGTCCATACCGGTACCGGCACCCATCATGCCTTCGCCGCTCTGGTCATTGCTTGCATTCTTGTTAGAAGAACACGCTGCGATTGCCATTACAGGCAGAGCGATCATCAGCCCTTTCAGCACTTTGTTCAGTTGCATTTCTATGATTCCTTTAGTAATCAATTAATTATTATTTACAGATACGGCGACCAGGCAGGTGATTTTACCTGTCCATCAGTTGCCGGAATACGCGCTTTGAAACGCCCATCTGTAGAAACCAGATTCAGCACAGATCCCATCCCCTGAGAAGAGCTGTAGATTACCATAGTGCCGTTAGGTGCCAGACTTGGCGTTTCATCCAGGAACGTTGACGACAGAACTTGAACGCCACCCGCTACCAGATCTTGTTTGGCAATGTGCTGCTGCCCACCGTTGGAGCTGACCATTACCATAAATTTACCGTCGCTGCTCACATCTGCGTTTTGGTTCTGCGAACCTTCCCAGGTAATCCGCTGTGGAGCACCGCCGTTGACGTTCACTTTATAGATTTGTGGACGACCTGCCTGGTCAGACGTAAATGCCAGGTTCTGGCTGTCCGGGAACCAGGACGGTTCGGTGTTGTTGCTGCGACCATCGGTCACCTGGCGAATTTGACCAGAGCCAATGTCCATCACGTACAGGTTCAGGCTACCGGTTTTAGAGAGCGCAAACGCCAGTTTGGTACCGTCCGGAGAGAACGAAGGCGCACCGTTGTGACGAGGGAACGACGCAACCTGGCGAACAGCACCGTTAGCCAACGTCTGGATAACC
>NZ_JAAGWF010000057.1 GCF_010686765.1 Geodermatophilus sabuli
CCCAGACCTCCTGGGCGGTCTCCACGACCAGGGCCAGCTTGGCGATCTGCTCGTCGCGGGTCAGCGCGTTGCCCTCCACGGTGGAGGAGAACCCGCACTGCGGCGAGATCGCCAACTGCTCCAGCGGAACGAACCGCGCCGCCTCGTCGATCCGCCGCTTGAGCGCGTCCTTGTCCTCCAGCTCCGGGCTCTTCGTCGTCACCAGGCCCAGCACCACCCGCTTGCCCTCCGGCACGAACCGCAGCGGCTCGAACCCACCCGACCGCGCGTCGTCGTACTCCAGGAAGAAGCCATCGACGTCCAGGCCCCCGAACAACGCCTCGGCCACGAAGTCATACCCACCCTCGGCCACCCACGAGGACCGGAAGTTCCCCCGGCACAGGTGCGTGGTCACCGTCAGCCCCTCGGGCCGGCCGGCCAGCGCGGCGTTGATCTGCCGGATGTAGCGCTCGTGCTGGTGCTCGGCATCGCGCCCCTGCGCGGCCAGCTCCGCCCGCTGCGCCGGATCGTTGAGATAGGCCAGGCTGGTGTCATCCAGCTGCAGATAGCTGCACCCCTGCGCCGCGATCCCCTGCACCTGCTGCCGATAGGCCGCCGACAACGCCTCCCAGAAGGCGTCCTCGTCGGCGTACACCGCCGGATCGATCGCCGCCGCACCCCCGCGGTAGTGCACCATCGACGGCGAGGGGATCGTCAGCTTCGCCGTCTGCCCCTCCCCCACCACCGACTGCAGATACGCGAAGTCCGCACCGAAGATCGGCTCCTCGATCGCCAACGGCCCGTCCACGTGCAACCCCGCCGGGG
>NZ_JAAGWF010000058.1 GCF_010686765.1 Geodermatophilus sabuli
ATCGGATGGCCGACCACGATCGCCGGCAGTCTGGCGTTTTTATCCGCCTCTTTTGGCCTATACAGATTGCCGACGACGTTCATCTGATACTGGTTTTTAAAGGTCACCTTCTGCTGCGTAACCTTATCGCTTTTGTAGAAATTATCTGCGCCCCGGGACATATCGGCAGCGCTGGCGGCGAAGGCGCTGACTAACAGCCCGAGCGCCATGGTGAATCTTCTCATGATTAACTCCTGTGAAGTGTGTCGTTGTGTGAGGTGTAAAACGTGA
>NZ_JAAGWF010000059.1 GCF_010686765.1 Geodermatophilus sabuli
GGCAGCGGCGATAAGCAGTACACCGCTGAGTGCAAAGGTGCTTTGCCAGCCGCTGTGGTCAAAGGCCAGGCCACCGAGCGTGGAGCCGAGCGCAATGGAGAGCTGCACCATTGCCACCATCAGTCCGCCACCCGCTTCGGCATTTTCAGGAAGCGTTCTGGCAACCCAGGTCCACCAGCCGACGGGGGCGGCCGTCGCGACCAGTCCCCAGAGGCCGAGCAGGGCGGTGACGGCGGCAAGGTGATGGCCGAAGGCCATCAGTGCCGCGGCAATCAGCGCCATCACCACGGGAATGGCGACCAGCGTGGTGTAAAATCCGCGGCGCAGAAACGTGCCGATCAACAGGGTGCCGATAAAACCCGCCACGCCAATCACCAGCAGGATTAACGATAACTGCGTCGCGTTGGCGAAAGTCACGGTTTCAAGGAACGGACGCACGTAGGT
>NZ_JAAGWF010000060.1 GCF_010686765.1 Geodermatophilus sabuli
TCAGGTATTCACGGAACGCGGCAAAATAGGCGTCGCGCTGCGCCGGGGTCGCGTCTTTGTAATAACGGCCCAGCACCAGCGCACCCGCATATTTGATCTGCACGTACGGCAGCAGCTCTTGATCAACCACGTCGCGCAGATAATCAGGATTGGAACGAATTTTCGGCTGTTCGTTTTTAAGCCGGTCGAAGGTCTTCTTCGCAGCCTCATCCATCAGTTTGTACGGGTTACTCTGATCCGCAGCATGCGCCGCGGTGAGAGGGGCAATGACCAGCATGGCAACCATTAACAGTCGTTTAAA
>NZ_JAAGWF010000061.1 GCF_010686765.1 Geodermatophilus sabuli
CCTGAAATTAATTCGTCGTGCCTGGTGTCGGTGCGACACTGGCAGGATCTTCGCTCTGCGCAGGGGCAGCGTCGGACTTCTTATCATCTCCTTTACTGTTATAAAGGAACTGACCAATCATATCCTCCAGCACCATCGCGGACTTCGTATCCTGGATTACGCTACCGTCTTTAAGGATAGTCGTTCCCAGCTCCGGGTCTTCAAAACCGACGTTAAGCGCCAGATATTGCTCACCCAGCAGGCCGGACGTGCGGATAGAAAGCGAGCTGGTGTCCGGGATATGGTTGTAACGCTCTTCAATATCCATCGACACGCGCGGCAGATAGGTTTTCTCATCAAGCGTAATGTCAGAGACGCGCCCGATGACCACCCCGCCTATACGTACCGGCGAGCGC
>NZ_JAAGWF010000062.1 GCF_010686765.1 Geodermatophilus sabuli
ACAAGACGATAGCACTTGCCTTCCCATTTCTCAACGAGAATGGAATTGAGTTCGAACTGGATGCCGTTAATCTCCTCCGTCTTCCATCCTCTCAGAGCAAAGATGTCATTGTAGAGCGAACTGCATCGGTTGGCACGGATGTAGAAATGTTTGCAATGCTTCTCTATCTCACTGACGATTTCCTTCGAGCAGGAACCGCAGTCTGCCCTGAAGCGATTTACACGGATGTTCTGGGATTCCAGAAGAGCGAAGAATCTCTTATGGGTGTCTGCCTGATGAAAACGCACATTCGTGTTACCATCGCTGTTCTCGATATAGACTATCTTGTCACCGATAACATATACGCCAGGCCTGTAGCCGAGGAACTTTTTGTAGGTCGGTTTTGCATCATACTTCTCCGTTTCAAGGAACTGATGGTCAAAGTCAACATCGTATTCCTCAATTTCCTTCAACTCGCCTGTAGAAACCAAAGCGTTTATAAGCAATGTGTTGAGTTTGTCTGCAGTATTGAAATCATAGGTCTTGCCTTGGTCGGAAGTATAGGAGATGTTTTCCTGTGTCAGTTCCTTGATGGCTCTGAGGATGGTATCAGAGCTGCATGTACGAAGGGTAGGATGATACGAGAGATGGCGCATCAGTTGTGACGTTACATCTTCCACGCATGAGCCGCCACAGAAATAAACGCTCATCAGCGAAC
>NZ_JAAGWF010000063.1 GCF_010686765.1 Geodermatophilus sabuli
GCAGCATCTACATCAACCAGGGCACCCCGGCGCAGCTTGGCGGCCTGCTGGTCGACATGGCCGGTAAACAGGTCACCAAACCGAATGCCAAAGTGGCGTTCTTTTACTCCAGCCCGACCGTTACCGACCAGAACCAGTGGGTGAAAGAGGCGAAGGCCAAAATCGAGAAAGATCATCCGCAGTGGCAGGTCGTGACCACGCAGTTTGGCTATAACGATGCCACCAAATCGCTACAAACCGCCGAGGGGATCTTAAAAGCGTATCCGGATCTGGATGCGATCATCGCCCCGGATGCCAACGCCCTGCCGGCGGCGGCGCAGGCGGCGGAAAACCTGAAGCGAGAAGGGGTGGCGA
>NZ_JAAGWF010000064.1 GCF_010686765.1 Geodermatophilus sabuli
CGCCTAACGTGATGCGTCCGTACGTAGAGCGCGGCACGGTGAAAGCCTTCGGCCTGTGGGATGTGGTGCAACAGGGCAAAATTGCGGTCAATGTCGCCGATCGGTTGTTGAAAAAAGGCGATCTTAACGTTGGCGACAGCGTGGACGTGAAAGATATCGGTACGCTGAAGGTCGAGCCGAACAGCGTGCAGGGCTACCAGTATGAAGCGAAGGGCAACGGCATTGTGCTGCTGCCAGAGCGGGTGGTGTTTACCAAAGAGAACATCAACAAATACGATTTTTGACGGGGGAGCAAATGGCTGATTTAGACG
>NZ_JAAGWF010000065.1 GCF_010686765.1 Geodermatophilus sabuli
AGGTCGATGTCTTTGTGTGCCAGTTTGAAATCCTGGCCCGCCGGGACCTGGAACTCAATCAGACAGATGTCGTCATGGCTGGTCACAATTCGCGCCCCCGTACCGGACGCCAGGACGCGTTCGATGCGGGTAGAGCCTTGATCCGGGGTGTAACTACAGCGCAGCTGCAGGTCGATGTCGCTCCCGGAAACCGGCTGTAGCGTACGCGCATGCAGAACCGGTGCCGCCAGGCGTGCCAGCTCGCTGGCCTCGTCCAGACG
>NZ_JAAGWF010000066.1 GCF_010686765.1 Geodermatophilus sabuli
CAGGCAGGCATCTTTCACTTTACGCGGGTCAGCACTGTAGACACCGGCCACGTCGCTCCAGATGGTGACGCGGGAAACGCCTGCCAGCGCACCAATTTGCGTCGCTGAGTAGTCAGAGCCGTTACGTCCCAGCAGCACGGTTTCACCGGCACTGCTGCGGCTGATAAAGCCGGTCACCACAATACGTTTGCCCGGATGCTG
Source organism: Geodermatophilus sabuli (assembly GCF_010686765.1). Lineage (GTDB taxonomy): Bacteria > Actinomycetota > Actinomycetes > Mycobacteriales > Geodermatophilaceae > Geodermatophilus > Geodermatophilus sabuli_A. Next base: position 202 of record NZ_JAAGWF010000066.1, read on the forward strand.
AACCAGTAGCTGTTGCAGCAGCGGATATGACAAGCCTTCATCCACCTGTGGCTGAGCGGCGCGTTCGGCACGCAGGAAGTCGCGCGCGTCAAGCCAGGCCGCATCCACGCCCAGGTGTTGCAGCACGGCCGCCATCAGGCGCGCAGACCACACTTCACCGTGGCCGACCACCTCGGCATACACCGCGTCGGTAATACCGCT
>NZ_JAAGWF010000067.1 GCF_010686765.1 Geodermatophilus sabuli
ATGGCAGCATGCCCGGGATACCGCCGCCAGCTGCAGCAGCAGGGGCAGCTTCAGCGCGTTTCACCGCGTCTTTCACATAGGCCTGAACGTCTTCGCGCAGGATACGACCTTTACGGCCAGTCCCTTTCACTTTCGCCAGGTTTACACCGAATTCGCGCGCCAGGCGACGAATCAGTGGCGTAGCGTGAACGTAAGCGTCGTTCTCAGCGAACTCAGATTTACCTTCTGCTTTTGCAGCAGGGGCAGCAGCAGGTTTAGCCGCCTGAGCCGGTGCAGCGGCAGGAGCTGGTGCAGCAGCGGCAGCTGGCGCAGCGCCTTCCACTTCGAAGACCATGATCAGAGAGCCCGTAGACACTTTGTCGCCGGTGCTGATTTTGATCTCTTTAACGGTACCCGCGAATGGCGCGGGTACTTCCATAGACGCTTTGTCGCCTTCAACGGTGATCAGTGACTGTTCAGCAGCAACTTTGTCGCCCACTTTTACCATCACTTCGGTGACTTCAACTTCGTCACCACCGATGTCAGGTACGTTGACATCTTTCGCACCGCCAGCAGCAGGTGCAGCGGCCGGCGCTGGCGCAGCAGCCTGAGCAGGCGCGGCAGCAGGTGCAGCACCTGCCACTTCGAAGATCATGATCAGAGAGCCGGTAGAAACTTTGTCACCGGTGTTG
>NZ_JAAGWF010000068.1 GCF_010686765.1 Geodermatophilus sabuli
GTGGACCTTCAATTTCACCCTGGACGGGGAAAATGGCATCCCCATCAATAAGCGCGGCAGCGGGATAAGGAGGCTTATCCTGTTGAATTTTTTCCGGGCTGAGGCTGAAAAGAATGTCGCGGGGACGCCCAGAAACATGATTTATGCCATCGAAGAGCCTGAAACGTCACAGCATCCAAACTATCAGATGATGCTGATGAAAGCGTTGCTGGCACTGGCAGGCCAGCCGCACCGTCAGATTATCGTCACCACCCATGTCCCGGCGCTGGCCGGATTGATCCCTGTCGAAGGTGTACGTTATGTCACCCGAAATGAGGCGGGTGAACCCGTAGTAAAAATGCCGGATGACGCTGTGCTGAAGGAAGCCACTGAAAGCCTGGGGGTGCTACCAGAGACCGGTATGGAAAGGGCGCAGGGGATTGTTCTGGTAGAGGGAAAGTCGGATGTCACTTTCCTGAGGCATGCGGCCAGTTCATTAAAACAGTCAGGTGTGCTGCCAGCCTCTCTGGAGGACGTGAAAATAGTGCCAGTCCTCATAGGAGGGTGTGGCAGCGTCAAACACTGGGTTACATTGAATCTGGCCAACGATCTGGGGCTTCCCTGGTGCGTTTTTCTGGACTCCGATATTGGGGGAGACCCTGCACAGGTTATGTCCATTCAGAAACGTA
>NZ_JAAGWF010000069.1 GCF_010686765.1 Geodermatophilus sabuli
CGGTCCCCCTGCGGACGCTGACCCTGCGGGCCCCGGTCCTGCCACTGCGGGCGGTCACCCGGCGGACGGTCACCCTGGGGACGGCGGTCCTGCCAGTCACCCCGCGGAGCGCCCGACCGCTGCGGACGATCCCCGGACGGACGGCGGTCCTGCCACTGCGGACGGTCCCCCTGCGGACGCTCGCCCGAGGGACGACGGTCCTGCCAGTCACCCCGGGGAGCACTCGACCGCTGCGGACGCTCCCCCTGCGGGCGGTCACCCTGGGGACGACGGTCCTGCCATTCGCCTCGCGCAGCCCCACCGCTGCGCTCACCGGACGGCCGGCGTCCCTGCCAGGAGCCCTGACCATCGCGTGCGGACGAGGAGTTGCCGCGCCCGCCGCCCGCGCCCTGCGGGCGCCCCTGTCCGGAACCCCGGTCGCGTCGCGGGCCCTGCCCGCCGGAACCGCCGGCGCCTCGTCGCGGAGAAGTCATGGCTGTGTGGGTACCTCGATACTGGGTTCAGCACTCAGAGAGTGCCGGAGATGCGGTGCCGGACGCACGAGAACGGGGGCCAGAGCAACAGCTCTGACCCCCGTCCTGTGAATGGTTGTCCGGCGGTGTCCTACTCTCCCACCCCGTCTCCAGGGCAGTACCATCGGCGCTGAGAGGCTTAGCTTC
>NZ_JAAGWF010000008.1 GCF_010686765.1 Geodermatophilus sabuli
GACCATCTCGAGGTAGTGCCGGACGAAGTGCCGTGCCCGGGAGCCGGAGGCGGGTGCGGGCCGGTCGGCGGAAAAAACGGGCTCGGCGCCGTCGCCACGTGCCGGACGTCACGACCGGGGTCATGACCGGGGCATGACCCCGGTCGTCAGATCAGGTCCAGCGCCCGGGCGCGGAGGGCCGCCTGGGTGCGGTCGCGGGCGCCGAGCTTGGCCAGCACGTTCGTGACGTGGTTCTTGACGGTTCCCTCGGCGAGGAACAGCGCCGCGGCGATCTCGCGGTTGCTCCCTCCGTCGGCGAGCAGCCGCAGCACCTCGAGCTCGCGCTCGGACAGCGGGACGACCAGCGGCTGGGGGCGCCGCGGGCCGTCGTCGGGCAGCTGGGCGAGGCGGGCGATCACCCGGGCGGCCACCGACGGCTGCAGGACCGATTCCCCGCGCGCGGCCGCGAGCAGTGCCTCGACCAGCCGGTCGGAGGGGACGTCCTTGAGCAGGTAGCCCACCGCGCCCGCGCGCAGGGCCGCGAACACGTCCTCGTCGTCGTCGAAGGTGGTGAGGGCCAGCACCTGCACCGCCGGCTGCTCGACGCGCAGCCGGCGGGTGGCGGCGATGCCGTCGAGCACGGGCATGTGGAGGTCCATCAGGACGACGTCGGGGCGGAGCTCGGCGGCCCGCCGCAGCGCGGCGTCGCCGTCCCCGGCCTCGCCCACGACCTCGATCTCCGGGCGCACCTCGAGCAGGGTGGCCAGCGCCTCCCGGAACAGCGCCTGGTCGTCGACCAGCAGCACCCGCACCAGTGCGCTCACCCGGGCACCGCCACGCGCACCGTCGTCCCGACGCCGGGCTCGGACACGACGTCGACGGAGCCGCCGAGCCGGGACGCCCGCTCCCGCACCCCCAGCAGCCCGAAGCCGGCGCCCTCGGTCACCACCGCCGTCCCGCGGCCGTCGTCGCGCACCTCCAGGCGCACCGTGCCGTCGTCGCCGTAGGCCAGCAGCAGGCGGGCCCGTCCGGCCGCGGCGTGCTTGCGGACGTTGGTCAGCCCCTCCTGGGCGGCGCGGAACAGCGACTCCCGGGTGTCGGCGGGCAGCTCGCGCACCGTGCCGGTGACCTCCAGCTCGGTCGGCACGCCGGCGGCGGAGGTGTCCGCGGCGAGCAGCTCGAGGGCGTCGCCCAGCGGCGGGACGACCCGTGCCTCCCGGAGCACGGCCACCGACCGGCGCACCTCGGCGAGCGCCTCGGTGGACTGCTGCTGTGCCTGGGCGAGCACGGCGTCGGCCCTGGCGGGATCGGCGCGCAGGACCGCCCGGGCGGCCTGGACCTGCATCTGGACCACGGTGAGGTGGTGACCCAGGCCGTCGTGGATGTCGCGGGCCAGCCGGTTGCGTTCCTGCGTGGTGGCCAGCTCCTCCGCCTGGGCCGCGGAGTGCCGCAGCCGTTCGTGCGCGTCGGCCAGCTCGGCGCGGGCCCGCTGCTCCCGCAGCAGCAGCTCGGTGACCGCCGCGGTGAACGCGACGGCCACGTAGGTCCCCAGCATGATGCGCAGCCCGTCGGCCATCGGCATGCCCAGGTGCACGAGCGGGACCAGGGCCGCGACCAGCACCGCGGCGGCCAGCGGCAGCAGCAGCACCGACTGGCTGACCAGGACCAGCAGCAGCAGCGTGGACCCGACGCCCTCCCCGCCGGCCGCGAAGACCACCCAGCCGAGCGGGAGCTGCACGAGCACGTAGCCGACCGCGAGCCGGCGACGGGTGCGGGGCTCGTGCCGGTCGACCCAGCCGAAGCCGACCGTCGCGAGCAGCGCGAAGACCAGCGCGACCGCGATCGGGGGCAGCGGTTGCCGGAGGACGGTGGCCTCCGCGGCGAGCGTGAGGAACGCCCCGCAGGTCAGGACGAGGAGTGCCCGCTTCACCGGACCACTCTGCGGCGCCGAGGGCAGCGGGTCAACGACCGGACGGGGGACGCGGCGGTGCGGTCAGGCGGGTGGCCGGCCGTCGACCGACCGGCGCAGCGCGGCGTGCAGCGACGTCGGGGTGAGGACGCCGAGGTGGCGGTCCCCGTCGAGGACCGCCACCCAACCCGCGTCGGCCTGCAGCATCGTGGCCAGCGCCCCCCGCAGGGAGCTGCGCACCGACACGGTGTCGGCGCCGCGGACGGTGGCCGAGTCGACGGTCCCGGGGCCTGCGGCCCGGCCGGCCGGCAGCCACCCCGTCGGGCGGCCGGCCTCGTCGAGCACGACCGCCCAGCCCGCGCCGGCCCGGTCCAGGGCCGCGCCGGCGTCGGCGAGCCCGTCGGTCGCGCGGACGACCGGCGGCTGCTCCAGGTCGGCGGGGTCGATGGCCGTGACCGCCAGGCGCTTGAGGGCCCGGTCGGCACCCACGAAGTCCGCCACGACGTCGTTGGCCGGCCGCCCCAGCAGCTCGGCCGGGGGCGCGAACTGCTCGACGTGGCCACCGGTGCTCATCACGGCGATGCGGTCGCCGAGCCGGACCGCCTCCTCGATGTCGTGGGTGACGAACACGATGGTCTTGCGCACCGTCTCCTGGAGGCGCAGGAACTCCGACTGCAGCCGCTCCCGGACCACCGGGTCGACGGCGGAGAACGGCTCGTCCATGAGCAGGACGGCGGGGTCGGCGGCCAGTGCCCGCGCCACCCCGGCCCGCTGCCGCTGGCCCCCGGAGAGCTGCGCCGGATAGCGGTCGCCGTGGACGGCGGGGTCGAGGCCGACCGTGGCCAGCAGCTCGTCCACGCGCGCCCGGATGCGGGCACGGTCCCACCCGAGCAGCCGCGGCACGGTCCCGACGTTGACCCGCACCGTCTGGTGCGGGAAGAGCCCCACGCTCTGGATGACGTACCCGATCCGGCGGCGCAGCTGGTCGGCGTCGACGCGGGTGACGTCCTCCCCGCCCAGCAGGATGCGGCCCGTCGTCGGCTCGATGATCCGGTTGATCATCTTCATCGTCGTGGTCTTCCCGCAGCCCGACGGGCCGACGAGCACCGACAGCTCACCCGCGGCGAACGTGAGGTCGAGCTCAGCCACGCCCACGGTGCCGTCGGCGTAGACCTTGCTGACCCCGTCCAGCCGGATCTCCTGGGCCGCGCCCTCCGCGCCCTCCGCGCCCGACCCGGGCGCCCGCGCGGGTGTGCGCAGCGACGGGGCGTCCGCAGTAGCGTCCACGACGTGGCCTCCCTGGGTGCGCGCCCTGTGCTGGGCGCGGCGAGCGACGGCGCACCGGTGCTCGCGGCGGACGAGGCGCCGAACCCGTGGTTCGACCCGTCGTACGTGACCGACAACTGGGACACCATTGTGGGGTACCTCGGGCAGCACGTCAGGCTCACGGTCGGGGCGGTCCTGCTCGGGGCGCTGATCGCCCTGCCCCTGGCGCTGCTGGCCCGGCGCACCCGGGTGCTGTCCGGGCCGGTGCTGGGCCTGTCGTCGGTGGTCTACACGATCCCGTCGCTGGCCATGTTCTCGTTCCTGGCGCCCTTCACCGGGCCGCTGTCGGCGACGACCGTGCTCATCGGCCTGACGCTGTACACGCTGGTCATCCTCGTGCGGAACTTCCTGGCCGGCTTCCAGGCCGTGCCCGCCGACGTCCGGGAGGCCGCCCGCGGCATGGGCTACGGCCCGGGGCGGCTGTTCCTCCAGGTCGACCTGCCGTTGGCACTGCCGGCGGTCATGGCCGGCCTGCGGATCGCCACCGTCTCGACCGTCGCCCTCGTCACCGTCGGGGTGATCACCGGCAACGGCGGGCTCGGCCAGCTGATCGTCGGCGGCTTCAACGCGAACTTCTACCGGGCCGAGATCGTCACCGGGGCGCTGGGCTGCGTGCTGCTGGCCCTGGTCGCGGACGTGCTGCTCGCCGGTGTCGAGCGGCTGCTGACCCCGTGGACCAGGGCGGCCCTGGCATGAGCGCCTTGGCCGACGCGCTGCGCTATCTCAACGACCCGCTCAACTGGAACCGGTCCGGCGGCATCCTCGACCTGCTGGTCCAGCACCTCACGGTGTCCGGGGCGGCCGTCCTGGCCGCCGCCGTGCTGGCCGTCCCGCTGGGCGTGCTGCTCGGGCGCAGTGGCCGCGGGCGCGGGGGCATCGTCGTGCTCTCCAACGTCAGCCGGGCGGTGCCGACCCTGGCCCTGCTCACCGTCTTCGCGGTGACCCCGATCGGCTTCAGCGACACCGCGACCGTCGTCGCGCTGGCGGTGTTCGCGTTCCCGCCGATGCTCACCAACACCTACGTCGGCTTCCGGGAGGTCGACCGGGACGTCCGCGAGGCGGCCCGGGCGATGGGGATGAGCCGCGGCCAGATGGTCACCCGGGTCGAGTTCCCCCTGGCCCTGCCGCTGGTCATGACCGGCATCCGGACGGCGGCGGTGCAGGTGGTCGCCACCGCGACCCTGGCCGCGCTCGTCGGCGGGGGCGGGCTCGGCCGGATCATCAACCTGGGCTTCGGCCAGCAGGACCTGGGCCAGATCCTCGCCGGCGCGCTCGTCGTCGCCACGCTCGCGCTGCTCACCGAGCTGGTCCTGGTGCTCGTCTCGTGGGCGGTCACGCCCGGCCCGCGCCGGCTGCCCTTCCGCGCCGCCCACCCGTCCCGGGTGGGGGAACCGGAGCCGACGTCGTCCGGGGTACCCCTCTGACGGAGGACCCCTCTGGCCTCACCACTCGTGAGCTCGCGCCATGACCCTGCACAGGGGCCGTCCGTAACAACCCGGCAACGGCTCCCCGGGGGGCTGGCCGAAGGGGGAGGCGCGGAGTTCCATGGGCGCCGCGGGACACCTCCCGCCAGACACGCGTCGCGGCCGGTCGGCCGCACGGGACACAGAAGGCGGGCCTCATGCACAGGCGTCCACGCATCCTCGTTCCCCTGGCCCTCGCCGGGGTGCTGCTCACGGCCACGGCGTGCGGTGAGTCCGGCTCCTCCGGGACCGGCGGCGGGTCCGGGGGTGGCGGCAGCGCGTCCGGCGAGGCGTGCGTCCCGGTTGCCGGCGACCAGCTGGTGGTGCTCGAGGACGACCAGCAGCTGCAGAACGCCGACAACATCGTCCCGGCGGTGAACGCGGCGACGGCGCAGGCCAGCCCGGCGCTGCTGCCGGCCCTCGACGCGGTGTCGGCGGCGCTGACCACCGAGGACCTCATCGAGCTCAACGCCGCGGTGGACGTGGACCGGCAGAGCGCCGAGGAGGTCGCCACTGCCTGGGTCGAGGAGAGCGGGGTGACCGACGGGCTCGAGCAGGGCAGCGGCGCCATCGCCGTCGGCGGCGCGAACTTCACCGAGTCCACCGTGCTCGCCAACATCTACGCGAACGTGCTCACCGCGGCGGGGTTCGACGCCTCGGTGCGCGAGGTCGGCAACCGGGAGCTCTACCTGCCGGCGCTGATCTCCGGCTCGGAGATCCAGGTCTTCCCCGAGTACCTGTCGACGGCGACCGAGTTCCTCAACCGCCAGGTCAACGGCGCCGATGCCGAGCCGGTGGCCAGCGGCGACGCCCAGGCGACGGCCACCGCCCTGCAGCCGCTCGCGGAGCAGAACGGCCTGCTGTTCGGCGAGCCGTCGGAGGCGGCCGACCAGAACGCCTTCGCGGTCACCCAGGAGTTCGCCGACGGGCTGGGGGTCAGCACCCTGTCCGAGCTCGCCGACGCGTGCGGCGACGGGTCGCTGGTCCTCGGCGGGCCCGCCGAGTGCCCGGACCGGCCGTTCTGCCAGCCGGGCCTCGAGGACACCTACGGGCTGACCTTCGGCGAGTTCCGCGAACTGGACGCCGGCGGGCCGCTGACCAAGGCGGCGCTGCAGCAGGGCGAGATCTCGATCGGCCTGGTCTTCAGCTCCGACGGGGCCCTGGCCCAGGGCTGACGGTCGCCGTCCGCCGCGGGTCGTCGGGGCCCGCGGCGGAACCGGCCACCACCCTCTGTCGAGACGTGATCGCGGGCTCTCGCACCGTTACCCTGAGCGTCATGCGGATGGACCGGGACGACCCGACCACCGGTCGGTCGCGCCCGGGTGCGCAGCCCGCGGGTTCCTCGTCGGTCCTGCGCACGGCCGGTCTGCTCGTCGGCTTCCTGCTCGCGGTCGGCGCGACGGTGGTCGTCTTCGTCACCGAGAACCCCCAGCTGCTGCGCCTGGCGGTGGTCGGGGCGGCGTGGGCGTTCGTCCTCGCCGCGCTGGCCGGCACCCGTCGTGGCCCCGAGCCCGCGGAGGGTCGTCCCGACGTGCAGGCCGTCGAGCGGGCGGCAGCCGATCGGGAGGCGGAGCTGCGGCTGGCCTACGAGCTGGAGCTGGAGCGCGAGGCCGCCGAGCGGCGGGCGGACGGGCTGCGCCTGGAGAACGACCTGCGGCGCGAGGCCGAGCAGTCGATGCGGACCGAGCTGACAGCCCTCCGGGGAGAACTGGCCCGCGTCGCCGAGCTGCGGCACGAGGTGGCCGAGATCGCCGGCCTGCGCGGGGACCTCGCCGAGGTGGGGGAGCTGCGCCGTGAGATGGCCCGGCTGACCGAGCTGCGCGGTGACCTCGCCCAGCTGACCGAGCTGCGTGCGGACCTCACCCAGCTGACCGAGCTGCGTGCCGACATGGGCCGGTTGCGGACGGAGCTGACCGAACAGCTCTCCGGCGAGATGCTCATCGAGCGGATCATGCTCAGGACGCAGTCGATCCGGTCCGGGTCGCCGACGGTCGAGACGCCCGCGACCAGGACGATCGACGCCTCCGGCTGGGCCGCACCGGCGCACGACCTGACCGGTCACCGGTCGCCCCACTCCGACACCGGGTCCGGCGGCGAGACCCGACAGTGGGACGAGGTCCGCGTGCAGCGGCCGGCGGAGCAGGAGCGCACCGCGGCGTTCGCCACCCCTGTGCCACCGCCGCAGCCGTGGGACTGGCTGGCCGAGCGGTCACTGATCGACGCGCCGGAGCCAGCCCCGGAGCCCGCCCCGGCCGCCGACCCGGACACGCGCCGCCGGCGCACCGACGACCTGCTCCGGCCCGCCGTGCCCTCGCCCGAGCAGTTCACCGTCGAGCGACCCGTCGCCCAGCGCGACCGCCCGCCGGTGCCGAGCCACGACGACCCCCCGGCGCCTCAGGGGTCGGCCCGGCTGGCCGAGATCCTCGCCGAGAGCGCTCCACCGTCGGGTGGGCGTCGCCGGCGCCGCTATCGCGACGAGGACGACAGCGACGACGTCCTCTCGCGTGTGCTCGGCCGCTGAGCGTCCCCGGAGCGCGTCGCCGTCGAGGACCGGTGAGCCGGCCGGCGTGAGTCACCCCACAGGGCGCAGCCGTTGCACCGGCGCCCGGGCGGTTCCACACTCGCCTTCGGCGCCCAGCCGCGTGACACATCCGGTCGCAGCGGGGACGGCGCCGGCCAGCACCACGCACCACCCAGCACCACACCGACGGTCTCCGACGGCGGAGACCGCGACCTGCGAGTCCGGTACCCGAACGGGACTGGAACGAGAGGTGCCCCGATGCCTGCAGCCCGCAGGCGTGCCGCCGGCCTGCCCCCAGCCGGCGCCGCCCCCGCCCGTCTCCGCGTCGGCATCGTCGGTGCCGGACGTGTCGGCGCCGTCCTCGGCGCCGCCCTCGCCGCCGCCGGCCACGACGTGGTCGCCGCCGCCGGCCTCTCCGCCGCCTCCGCCGAGCGCGCCGCGCGGCTCCTGCCCGGGGTGCCGCTGCTGCACACCGACCAGGTGGTCGCCGCGGCCGACCTCGTCGTCCTCGCCGTCCCCGACGACACCCTGCCCGGCCTCGTCGCCGGCCTGGCCGGGACCGGCGGCTGGCGCGCGGGGCAGCTGGCCTTCCACACGTCCGGCGCGCACGGCCTGGCCGTCCTCGCCCCGGCCGCGGAGGCCGGGGTGCTGCCCCTGGCACTGCACCCCGCGATGACCTTCTCCGGCGCCCCGGAGGACGCCGAGCGGCTGGTCGGCGCGCCCTTCGGCGTGACCAGCTCCCCGGAGCACCGCCCGGTGGCCGAGACGCTGGTGCTGGAGATGGGCGGCGAGCCGTTCTTCGTCGCCGAGGCCGACCGGAAGCTGTACCACGCGGCGCTCGTCACCGGCGCGAACCACCTGGTCACGCTGGTCGCCGAGGCCGCCGACCTGTTGCGGACGGCGGGGGTCGTCGAGCCGGCGCGGGTGCTGGCCCCGCTGCTGACCGCGGCCCTGGACAACGGCCTGCGCCGCGGCGACCGCGGCCTCACCGGCCCGGTCAGCCGGGGGGACGTCGGCACCGTCCGCGACCACCTCGAGACCCTCGCCGAGCGGGCACCGGCCACGGTGGCCGCCTACGTCGCCATGGCCCAGCGCACGACCGAGCGCGCGCTCGCGTCGGGCCGGCTCCGGCAGCACGAGGGCGCGCCGCTGCTCGAACTGCTGCAGGCCGGCTCCGGTCCGGGTTCCCTCGCCAGCGAGCGGGCGGAGGGCTGACCGTGGCCCTCGTCCCGGCCGGCTCCCGGTGAGCCGGGTGTCGCCCCGCCCCGTCGTCGGCCCGCGCGTCGCCGAGTCCGCCGGCGACCTGCTGCGCCTGCGCGCGGGCCTCGCCGGGCCGGTCGCCCTCGTGCCGACCATGGGCGCCCTCCACGAGGGGCACCGCACGCTGGTCCGCGCCGCCCGGGAGCGGGCCGGCAGCGTCGTGGTCTCGGTGTTCGTCAACCCGACGCAGTTCGGTCCGGGCGAGGACTACGACCGCTACCCCCGTACCTGGGACGCCGACCTCGCCGCGCTGGCCGAGGAGGGGGCCGACGCCGTCTTCCACCCGGGCGTCGACGAGGTCTACCCGCCCGGCGCGCTGGGCGTGACCGTCGACCCGGGCCCGCTGGGCAGCGTGCTGGAGGGCGCGGTCCGGCCCGGGCACTTCGCCGGCGTGCTCACCGTCGTCGCCAAGCTGTTCGGCCTGGTCCGGCCCGACGTGGCCCTCTTCGGCGAGAAGGACTACCAGCAGCTGGTGCTCATCCGCGCGATGGCCCGCGAACTGGCCCTCGGCACCGAGGTGGTCGGCGTCCCCACCGTCCGGGAGGACGACGGGCTGGCGCTGTCCTCCCGCAACCGCTACCTCGACCCGGCACAGCGGGCGGGCGCCGCGGCGTTGTCCCAGGCGCTCCGGTCCGGCGCCGACGCCGGCCCCCAGGGCGCCGACGCGGTCCTCGCCGCCGCCCGGCAAGTGCTCGCCGCCGCGCCCGACCTGGTGCCCGACTACCTGGAGCTGACCGACCCCGACCTCGGCCCGCCGCCCACGGCCGGCCCGGCCCGCCTGCTGGTGGCCGCCCGCGCCGGCAGCACCCGACTCCTCGACAACGTCCCCGTCTCGCTGGGAGCAGCCCGATGATGCGCACGATGCTCAAGTCCAAGATCCACCGGGCGACGGTCACCCAGGCCGACCTGCACTACGTGGGCTCGGTGACCATCGACGAGGACCTCCTCGACGCCGCCGACCTGCTGCCCGGCGAGCAGGTGGCGATCGTCGACGTCACCAACGGCGCCCGCCTGGAGACCTACGTCATCCCGGGCGAGCGCGGCAGCGGGGTGATCGGGATCAACGGCGCCGCCGCGCACCTGGTGCACCCCGGCGACCTGGTCATCATGATCAGCTACGGCCTCATGGACGAGACCGAGGCCAAGAGCCACATCCCGCGGGTCGTGCACGTCGACGGCGCCAACCGCATCGTCGAGCTCGGGGGCGACCCCGCCGCGCCCGCCCCGGGTGTACAGGGGCAGGTCCGCGGCGACACGATCGCTCGGTGAGCCTCCTCGCCGACCGGGTCACCGGCCTGCCGCTGCGCCTGTCGGCGCCGGCCCCGGGCTGGGACCTCACCGCCGACGTCTGCGTCGTCGGCTCCGGCGTCGCCGGGCTGTGCGTCGCGCTGCACGCGCGCGCCGCCGGGCTGTCGGTCGCCGTCGTCACCAAGGTGCGCGCCGACGCCGGGTCGACCCGCTGGGCGCAGGGCGGCATCGCCGCCGTCCTCGACCCCGCCGACACCCCGGAGGCGCACGCCCGCGACACCGAGGTCGCCGGGGTGGGGCTGTGCGAGCCCGAGGCCGTCTCGGCGCTGGTCTCCGAGGGGCCGGACCGGCTGCGTCAGCTGATCGGCTGGGGCGCGGCCTTCGACCGGGACCCGTCGGGCCGGCTGCTGCTCACCCGCGAGGGCGGCCACTCGGCCGACCGGATCGTGCACGCCGGCGGGGACGCCACCGGCTTCGAGGTGCAGCGGGCCCTGCAGGCGGCCGTCCGGGCCGACCCGGGGGTCACGTTGGTCGAGCACGCGATGGTGCTCGACCTGCTGACCGACGCCGACGGCCGGGCCGCCGGCGTCACCCTGCACGTGCTGGGCGAGGGCAGTGCCGACGGCGTGGGTGCGGTCCGTGCGCGCGCGGTCGTGCTCGCCACCGGCGGCATGGGGCAGGTCTACGCCGCCACGACGAACCCGTCGGTGTCCACCGGGGACGGCGTGGCCCTGGGCCTGCGCGCCGGCGCGGTCGCCACCGACCTGGAGTTCGTCCAGTTCCACCCCACCTCGCTGTACCTCGGCGAGGGCGTGCGGGGGCAGCAGCCGCTGGTCAGCGAGGCGCTGCGCGGCGAGGGCGCGGTGCTCCGCGACGCGGCGGGGGAGCGGTTCATGGTCGGCGTCCACCCGCTGGCCGAGCTGGCCCCGCGGGACGTCGTCGCCAAGGCGATCACCCGGGTGCAGCTGCGCGACGGCGTCCCCCACGTGTGGCTCGACGCCCGCGACGTCCCCGGCGTCGCCGAGCGGTTCCCGACGATCACCGCGAGCTGCCGGTCCGCCGGCGTGGACCCGGGCACCGACCTGATCCCGGTGACCCCGGCGGCGCACTACGCGTCCGGCGGGCTGGTCACCGACCTCGCCGGACGGACGACGGTGCCCGGCCTCTACGCCTGCGGCGAGGTGGCCTGCACCGGTGTGCACGGGGCGAACCGGCTGGCGTCGAACTCGCTGCTGGAGGGCCTGGTGTTCGCCGCCCGCATCGGTGCCGAGCTCGCCGAGCGGCTGCCGCGGCCGGCTCCGGTCCGGGGCCGCGACGCGGCGCCGTCCGGACTGCTGGACCCGGCGGGACGTCGCCAGGTCACCGACACGATGTCCGCCCGCGTGGCCGCGCTGCGCACCGGCACCGGCCTGGCGGAGGCCGGCGGCCGGCTGGCGGACCTGGCCGCCGGGCTGGGCGACGGGGTCGCCCCGGAGGTGGCGAGCTGGGAGGCCACCGACCTGCTCACCGTCGCCAGCGCGCTGACCGCGGCCGCGACGGCCAGGGAGGAGACCCGCGGGTGCCACTGGCGGGAGGACCACCCCGACACGGAGGAGGACTGGCGGGTGCACCTGGACGTGCGACTGGACGACGACGGGAGCCTGCGCGTGACCCGGCGGCCCGTCGGCACCCCGGTGGTCGCACCGTGGTGAGCTCGCCGGCCGACCCGCGGGACCTCACCGGCACCGGCCTGACCGAGGCGTGGGTGGCGGAGCTGGTCGAGCGGACCCTGACCGAGGACCTCACCGGCGGCCCGCCGCTGCCCGGCGCGCCCGACCTGGCCGTCACCTACGACGTGACCAGCGCCGCCACCGTGCCCGCCGGGCAGCTGGGCACCGCCGACCTCGTCGCGCGGGCCGACGGCGTGGTCGCCGGCCTCCCCGTCGCGGCGCGGGTGTTCACCCGCCTGGCCCCCGGTGCGACTCTCACCGCGGGCGCGACCGACGGGGACCGCGTGGCCCGGGGCGACGTGCTGCTCACCGTCCGCGGGCCGGTGCGGGCCCTGCTGGCCGCGGAGCGGAGCGCGCTCAACATCGCCAGCCGGGCCAGTGGCATCGCCACGCTGACCCGCCGCTGGGTCGACGCGGTCGAGGGCACCGGCGCCGTCGTGCTGGACACCCGCAAGACCACCCCGGGGCTGCGGCCGCTGGAGAAGTACGCCGTCCGGTGCGGCGGTGGGTCGAACAAGCGCATGGGCCTCTACGACGTGGCGATGGTCAAGGACAACCACGTCGCCGCCGCCGGGTCGGTGGCCGCCGCCGTCGCCGCCGTGCGCGAGCGGGCGCCCCGGGTGCCGGTGCAGGTCGAGGTGGACGTGCCCGCGCAGGCGGTGGAGGCGGTCGAGGCCGGTGCCGACTTCCTGCTGTGCGACAACATGCCTCCCGCCGTGCTGCGCGAGGTGGTCGCGCTCGTCGCCGGTCGCGCCGAGCTCGAGGCGACCGGCGGGCTGAGCCTGCACGTCGCCCGCGCCGTGGCGGAGACCGGCGTGGACTACCTGTCGGTGGGCGCGCTGACCCACTCGGCGCCGATCCTCGACCTGGCCCTCGACCTGCGGGCGGGCTGAGGGGTGCTGCTCACCGTCGACGTCGGCAACAGCCAGACCGTGCTCGCCACCTTCGACGGCGACCGCCTGGTGGGGTGCTGGCGGGTCACCACCGCGCCGCGGGCCACCTCCGACGAGCTGCGGCTGCTCTGGCGCGGCCTGTTGCGCGACACCGTCGTCACCGGGGTGTGTGCCTGCTCCACGGTGCCCGCGCTGCTGCCGGCGCTGCGCTCGCTGCTGGACTCCCTCGACGTGCCGGTCGTGCTCATCGGCCCCGGCGTCCGGACCGGCGTCCCGCTGCACGTGGACAACCCGCGCGAGGTGGGCGCCGATCGCGTGGTCACCGCGCTGGCGGCACACGAGCTCTACGGCCGCGGGCCGGACGGGACGGGGCGGCCGGTCGTCGTCGTCGACTTCGGCACCTCCACGAACGTCGACGCCGTCGGTCCCGACGGGCAGTTCCTCGGCGGTGCGCTGGCCCCCGGGGTCGAGGTCAGCCTCGAGGCGCTGGCCACCCGCGCGGCCCAGCTGCGGTCGGTCGAGCTGACCGTGCCGCCGCACGCGATCGGGAAGAACACCGTCGCCGCGCTGCAGTCGGGCCTGGTGCTCGGCTTCGCCGGGCTGGTCGACGGTCTGGTGGCCAGGATCGCCGGGGAGCTGGTCGCCTCGTTCGGGTCCGCGCCCGTCGTCGTCGCCACCGGCGGACTGGCGCCGCTCGTGGCCGACAGCTGCGGGTCGATCGCCGAGCGGGAGCCGGACCTGACCGTGCACGGCCTGCGGCTGGCCTTCGAACGCCAGCAGGGCACTCACCGCTCCCCGCCGAGCCCGCGTCCGGGGTCCCCGTAGGCTCGGTGCCCGTGACAGAGGGACCGAACGACCCCGGCAACGGCGACGACACCGGGGGCGACGAGCTCCCCGAGCAGCTGCGGGTCCGCCGGGCCAAGCTGGACCGGCTGCGGGAGTCCGGCGTCGACCCCTACCCGGTGACGGTCGCGCGGACCAGGACGCTCGCCGACGTCCGCGCCGCCCACCCCGACCTGCCGCCGGACACCATGACCGGTGACCAGGTCGGCGTCACGGGCCGGGTCATCTTCTCCCGCAACACCGGCAAGCTCTGCTTCGCGACGCTGCGCGAAGGCGACGCCGAGCTGCAGGTGATGCTGTCCCGCGACCGGGTGGGCGAGGAGTTCCTCGCCGCGTGGAAGTCCGACATCGACCTGGGTGACCACGTCCTGCTCACCGGCGAGGTCGGGACGTCGCGGCGCGGCGAGCTGTCGGTGTTCGCCGACTCGTGGCAGCTGACGGCGAAGGCGCTGCGGCCGCTCCCGGTGGCGCACAAGCCGATGAGCGAGGAGCTGCGGGTCCGCCGGCGCTACGTCGACCTGATCGTCCGCGACGAGGCCCGGCGCACGGTGCGCCAGCGCTCGACGGTGATGTCCACGCTGCGCGCGGGGCTGGCCTCCCGCGGCTACCTCGAGGTCGAGACGCCGATGCTGCAGACGGTGCACGGCGGTGCCGCGGCCCGGCC
Source organism: Geodermatophilus sabuli (assembly GCF_010686765.1). Taxonomy (GTDB): domain Bacteria; phylum Actinomycetota; class Actinomycetes; order Mycobacteriales; family Geodermatophilaceae; genus Geodermatophilus; species Geodermatophilus sabuli_A. Next base: position 13,816 of record NZ_JAAGWF010000008.1, read on the forward strand.
GTTCCGCACCCACATGAACGCCTTCGACCTCGACCTGTACCTGCGCATCGCGCCGGAGCTGTTCCTCAAGAGGTGCATCGTCGGCGGTCTGGACCGGGTGTTCGAGATCAACCGCAACTTCCGCAACGAGGGCGCGGACAGCACGCACTCGCCGGAGTTCGCGATGCTGGAGACGTATCAGGCCTACGCCGACTACCAGGTGATGGCGACGATGACCCGGGAACTGACCCAGGAATGCTGTGCGGCGTTGTTCGGCGACCACGTCGCCCGGCACAACGACGGCACCGAGATAGACCTCTCCGGGGAGTGGCCGCAGGTGCCGCTCTACTCGGCGGTGTCCGAGGCCGTCGGCGAGGAGGTGACGCCCGCGACGCCACTGGCGCAATTGCGGGCGATCGCGGAGCGGCACGACATCGGCGTGGATCCCACCTGGATCGCCGGCAAGGTCGTCGAAGAGGTGTTCGAGGCGCTGGTCCAGCCCACCCTGCAGTCTCCAACGTTCGTCATCGACTACCCGCTGGACACCTCTCCGCTGACCCGTGCGCACCGGTCGCAGCCGGGGCTGGCCGAGAAGTGGGATCTCTACATCGCCGGCGTCGAGCGGGCCACCGCGTACTCCGAGCTGGTGGACCCCGTCGCGCAGCGCGAGCGGTTCACGGCCCAGGCGGCCCTGGCCGCGGCCGGTGACCCCGAGGCGATGGCCTTCGACGAGGACTTCCTGGAGGCCCTCGAGTACGGCATGCCCCCGACCGGCGGCATGGGCATGGGCATGGACCGGCTCATGATGACGCTGACCGGACTGGGAATCCGCGAGACCATCCTCTTCCCGCTGGTGCGTCCGCTTTCGTCCTGAACCGCCGGGTTCCGTCATCCTTTCGTGGTGGTGGCGTGTACCGAATAGTCGACTGAATGCTCTATGGTCGAGCCGGCAATGGGACGGCCTGCGATGGCGGGCGACGGACCGCCCCGATTCTCGGGGCGCAGTGGGAACCAGGAGACGAAATGGCTCGCAAGGTCCAGGTGATCCTCAGTGACGACCTCGACGAGGATGTGTCGGCCGATGAGACGGTGAGTTTCTCGCTCGACGGTACGAACTACGAGATCGACCTGTCGGACAAGAACGCAGAAGAGATGCGGAACGCATTCTCCCGCTACGTGCAGGCGGCCCGGAAGGTCGGTCGCGGAAGTGGCCGCGCCTCTGGTAACGGGCGCTCCCGCCCGACCGGTGGCGGCCGGATGGACCGCGAGCAGGCCGGCGCCATCCGCGACTGGGCCCGCAAGAACGGTCACGCGGTCAGCGACCGCGGCCGGATCCCGGCCAGCGTCGTCGAGGCCTACGAGGCCGCGCACTGAGACAGGGCCCCATGCAGGGTCACTGCGGCCCGGTCCCCGTCCCGGGGGCCGGGCCGTCGCCGTCCCGGCCACGGGTGTGGCCGACGGCGCACCTGCCGTGGTTTGGCGACGCCCCCCGGGTGGCATCCGCAACCGTCGGCGCGTCCGCGTGGGCACTCGAGCGCCGCGCCACACGGGGGAGCAACACGTCATGACCGAGGGTCTCTACGGGAGCCGGACGGGGCAGAACGTCCTCCGCGTCGGCCTGGCCGAGCTGGTCGGCACCTACCTGCTGGTCCTCGCCGGGACCGCCGTGGCGGTCGCTGCCGTCCTCGAGCGGTCGATCGCGGGCGGCGGCGTCGACTCACTGGCGGTCGCCCTCGCCTTCGGGCTCGGCCTGGTCGCCCTGGTCAACGCGCTGGGGCACGTCTCGGGATGCCACCTCAACCCGGCGGTGACCCTCGCGCTGGCCGCCACGGGCCGCTTCCCCTGGCGGTACGTGCCGGCGTACGTCGTCGCACAACTGGCCGGGGCGGTGCTGGCCGCTCTCACCGTGTGGGTCCTGCACGGCGACGCGGCGCGGGACCAGGCCGTCCTCGGCGCCTCCCTGCCGGCCGACGGGGTCGGCAGCGGGGTCGTCCTGATCGCCGAGGCGGTGGTGACCTTCTTCCTCGTCCTGGTCATCGTCTCGGTCGCCACGGACCCGCGGGTGCCCAAGGCCTCGGCCGGGCTGGCGGTCGGGACCGCCCTCGCGGTCTGCGTCCTCGTGGCCGGGCCGCTGTCCGGCGGCGCGGTCAACCCGGCGCGGGCGCTGGGGCCGATGATCGTGGCCGGCCGGTTCGACGCCCTGTGGGCCTACGTGGTCGGCCCCCTGATCGGTGGTGGCCTGGCCGCGCTCCTCTACTCCCGATTCCTCGCCGAGGGGCGGCAGCCGGCCGACGCAGAAGCCGAGGCAGAGGCCGCGGACGACGCCGTGGACGCGTCGCGCTGACCCCCGCACCGGCTGCGCCGAGGCGTCCGCTGACGGCGTAACCGGCCCGGAACACCGGTTGGTCAGCATCAGTTGGACCGGACAGACCGATCCTCCGTCACCGGCCGCGTGCCGCCGGAGGGTCGGGGTCCGCGACTACAGTGGAAAGACCGGTGCCCCGCGCGCCGACGGATGTCGGGTGCTCCTCCCCAGCACGGGGAGGGCAGTGCCGGACCAGCCGGTCAGAGGAGAAGCAGCAGATGTTCGAACGGTTCACCGACCGAGCCCGCCGCGTGGTCGTCCTGGCCCAGGAAGAGGCCCGGATGCTCAACCACAACTACATCGGCACCGAGCACATCCTCCTGGGCCTGATCCACGAGGGCGAAGGTGTCGCCGCCAAGGCGCTCGAGTCCCTCAGCATCTCGCTGGAGGGTGTCCGCCAGCAGGTGGAGGAGATCATCGGCCAGGGCCAGCAGGCCCCGTCCGGCCACATCCCCTTCACCCCGCGGGCCAAGAAGGTGCTGGAGCTGTCGCTGCGCGAGGCGCTGCAGCTCGGCCACAACTACATCGGCACCGAGCACATCCTGCTCGGCCTGATCCGCGAGGGTGAGGGCGTCGCCGCCCAGGTCCTGGTGAAGCTCGGCGCCGACCTCAACCGCGTCCGCCAGCAGGTCATCCAGCTGCTCTCGGGCTACCAGGGCAAGGAGCCGGCCGCGGCCGGCGGCCCCGCCGAGGGGACCCCGTCGACCTCGCTGGTCCTCGACCAGTTCGGCCGCAACCTGACCCAGGCCGCGCGCGACTCCAAGCTCGACCCGGTCATCGGGCGGGCCAAGGAGATCGAGCGCGTCATGCAGGTCCTGTCGCGGCGGACCAAGAACAACCCCGTCCTCATCGGGGAGCCCGGCGTCGGCAAGACCGCCGTCGTCGAGGGCCTCGCGCAGGCGATCGTCAAGGGCGAGGTGCCCGAGACGCTCAAGGACAAGCAGCTCTACACCCTCGACCTCGGCGCGCTCGTCGCCGGTTCCCGCTACCGCGGTGACTTCGAGGAGCGGCTCAAGAAGGTCCTCAAGGAGATCCGCACCCGCGGCGACATCATCCTGTTCATCGACGAGATCCACACCCTCGTCGGGGCGGGTGCGGCCGAGGGCGCGATCGACGCCGCGAGCATCCTCAAGCCGATGCTCGCCCGCGGTGAGCTGCAGACCATCGGCGCCACGACGCTCGACGAGTACCGCAAGCACCTGGAGAAGGACGCCGCCCTCGAGCGGCGGTTCCAGCCGATCCAGGTGGGCGAGCCGACGCTCACCCACACGATCGAGATCCTCAAGGGCCTGCGTGACCGCTACGAGGCGCACCACCGGATCAGCATCACCGACGGCGCCCTGGTCGCCGCCGCGACGCTGGCCGACCGGTACATCTCCGACCGTTTCCTGCCCGACAAGGCGATCGACCTGATCGACGAGGCCGGTGCCCGGATGCGGATCAAGCGGATGACCGCCCCGCCGGACCTGCGCGAGTTCGACGACCGGATCGCCGGCATCCGCCGCGAGAAGGAGTCGGCGATCGACGCGCAGGACTTCGAGAAGGCCGCGTCGTTGCGCGACAAGGAGAAGACCCTCCTGTCGGAGAAGGCCGAGCGCGAGAAGCAGTGGAAGGCCGGCGACATGGACGTCGTCGCCGAGGTCGACGACGAGCAGATCGCCGAGGTCCTGGCCAACTGGACGGGCATCCCGGTCTTCAAGCTGACCGAGGAGGAGACCACCCGCCTCCTGCGCATGGAGGACGAGCTCCACAAGCGGATCATCGGCCAGGAAGAGGCCATCAAGAGCGTCAGCCAGGCCATCCGGCGGACGCGGGCGGGCCTCAAGGACCCGCGCCGTCCCGGCGGCTCGTTCATCTTCGCCGGCCCCTCGGGTGTCGGTAAGACCGAGCTGGCCAAGGCGCTCGCGCAGTTCCTCTTCGGCGAGGACGACGCGCTCATCCAGATCGACATGGGTGAGTTCCACGACCGGTTCACCGTGTCGCGGCTCGTCGGTGCCCCTCCCGGTTACGTCGGCTACGACGAGGGTGGCCAGCTGACCGAGAAGGTGCGGCGCAAGCCGTTCTCGGTGGTCCTCTTCGACGAGATCGAGAAGGCGCACGCCGATGTCTTCAACACGCTGCTGCAGGTGCTGGAGGACGGCCGGCTGACCGACGGCCAGGGCCGGATCGTGGACTTCAAGAACACGATCCTGATCCTGACCACGAACCTCGGGACGCGGGACATCTCCAAGGCCGTCGGCCTCGGCTTCCAGGCCGGGAACGACTCCGGCAGCAACTACGAGCGCATGAAGCTCAAGGTCAACGAGGAGCTCAAGCAGCACTTCCGGCCGGAGTTCCTCAACCGGATCGACGACATCGTCGTGTTCCACCAGCTGACCGAGGACGAGATCGTCGAGATCGTCGACCTCATGCTCGCCCGCGTGGAGGGCCAGCTGGCGAACAAGGACATGTCGCTCGAGGTGACGCCGGCGGCCAAGAGGCTGCTGGCCGCCCGGGGCTTCGACCCGGTGCTGGGTGCCCGGCCGCTGCGCCGGACGATCCAGCGCGAGATCGAGGACGCGCTGAGCGAGAAGATCCTCTACGGCGAGCTGACCGCGGGTCAGATCATCGTGGTGGACGTCGACGACGCCGAGGGTGCCGCGCAGAAGTTCACCTTCCGCGGCGAGGCCAAGCCGATCGACCTCCCCGACACCCCGCCGGTCGCGCTGTCGGTGGGCGACGAGGAGCCGCCGACCGCTCAGGCCGCCGACTGAGCAAGGACCCCCCTCCTCCCCACCCCTCGCAGGCTCGGGGCGGGACCGGGGAGGGGGGCTACAGAGGGCCGTCTCCACTCATCGCGAGTGAGGGGCGGCCCTCTGTCGTGTTCCAGCGACGGCGGGGCCCGCTCAGGCCGGCAGGCGGAACCGCCGGTCCCCGGTCTGCTCGACCAGGCCGTCGACCAGCAGCGAGTCCAGGCACCGGGAGCGCTGCACCGCATCCGGCCAGGCCTGGTCGAGCTGCACCGCCGCCACAGGGCCCTCAGCGGCCCGCAGGACGTCGAGCAGCCGTCCCCGCACCTGGCGGTCGGTTCCGGCGAACTTCTGCACCCTGCGCGGCGGACCGTCGGCCGCCGGGCAGCCCGCCTGCCGCCACGCGCAGGCGTTCCGCACCGGGCACGCCCCGCACCGCGGCGTCCGGGCGACACAGACCAGTGCACCCAGCTCCATGACGGCGATGGCGAACCGCACGGCGCGGGCCGGATCGGTCGGCGCGAGGGCGGCGACGTCGGCCAGGTCGGCCGACCTGGCCGGCGCGGCCTCGGCCCGTCCGTGCACCAGCCGCGCCACCACGCGGCGGACGTTGGTGTCGACCACCGGCTGCGGCTGTCCGTGGCCGAAGCAGGCGACCGCGCGGGCGGTGTACGTGCCGACGCCGGGCAGGGCCTCCAGGGCGGTCACGTCGGGCGGCACGACGCCCCCGTGGCGCTCGACGAGGGCCACCGCCGCCTCACGGAGCCGCAGTGCCCGCCGCGGGTAGCCCAGCTTCCCCCACGCGCGGATGAGCTCGGCGGGGGAGACCGCGGCAAGCGCGGCAGGGGTGGGCCAGCGCGCCATCCACTGCCGCCAGACGGGCTCGACGCGGACGACGGGGGTCTGCTGCAGCATGACCTCGCTGACCAGGACCCCCCAGGGGTCGACGCCCGGCCGGCGCCAGGGCAGATCGCGGGCCGCGGTGGCGTACCAGTCGACGAGGACCTCCCCGGGGTCGTCGTCCGCCGCGGGGAGCCGGTGCGCGGTGCCGTCCACGGGGTCCCAGTGTGCCGCGTGCGCTGGTCGGCGTGCCGCCGCGGGTGCCCCGGCGTGGGCGCACTACGGTTCTCGGCGTGTTGCACCCGGTCGGCCCGCTGTCCCCGGCGGTCTACTGGCGTCGGCGCCTGCTCGTCCTGACGCTCCTCCTGGCCGTGCTGGGTGGCGGTGGGTGGCTGGCGGTCGCGGCGATCAGCGGCGGGAGCGGGAGTTCCGCCGCCGCCGCCGCCGCGACCGACGAGCCGACCGGCGAGTCCTCGCGGCCGCCGGCCCTCGAGCTGGTGGTCCCCTCACTGGCCAGCGTGCAGACGCCGACCCCGGTACCGACCGTGACGGAGGCGCCGCCTCCCGCACCGGAGGCGGCGGCGCCGGAGCCCGGGGGGCCGTGCACCGACGACATGATCGGGTTGGAGGTCCGGTCGCCGGGAAGCGCGCCGGTGGGTGGGAAGCCGACCTTCGAGCTCGTGGTCAGCAACGTGTCGGCCGTGCCCTGCGTCCGCCCGCTGGACAAGGGGCTGCAGGAGATCGTGCTCTCCGACGCGGGCGGCAACCGCCTCTGGGGGAGCAACGACTGCTTCCCCGAGGCCAGCAGCGACGTCCGGACGCTCGCCCCCGGCGAGTCGGTCGCCTTCCCCCTGGTCTGGGGCGGGCTCACCAGCCAGCCCGGCTGCACGGCGGAGCGGAACCCGCTGGCACCCGGTCAGTACGTGCTGCGCGGCCGGCTGGACACCAAGACCAGCCCGGACGCCCCGTTCAGCATCTCCTGAGACAGGACCCCCTCGCCCCCCACCCCTCGCACGCTCGCGGCGGGCCCCTGCAAGGGGGCCTGAGGCAGCGGGTCCTCCAGGGGTCCTCTCTCAGCTGTAGCGGTCGAGGATCGAGGTCTCGGCCAGCCGGGACAGACCCTCGCGGATGCCGCGGGCGCGCGCCTCGCCGACCCCCTCGACGGCGAGCAGGTCCTCGATCGTGGCGGCCAGCAGCTTCTGCAGGCCGCCGAAGTGGTCGACCAGGCGGTCGATGATCCCGGCGGGCAGTCGCGGGACGCGGGCCAGCAGGCGGTAGCCGCGCGGGCTGACGGGCGAGTCCAGCGCGTCGGCCGACGTCGGCAGCCCGTAGCAGCGGGCCACCGCGGACAGGTCCAGCAGCTCGGTGGCCGAGAGGGCCCGCAGGTCGGTGAGGACCTGCTCGATGGTGCGCGGCCGCCGGGCGCCGCCGGGCAGGTAGTCGCGGACCAGGAGGCCGCGGTCCTCCTCGACGCCGGCGAGCATCTCGTCGAGCTGCAGGGCGAGGAGCCGGCCGTCGGTGCCCAGCTCGACGACGAACCCCTCGATCTCGTCGGCGATCCGGCGGACCATCTCCAGCCGCTGGCTGACGCTCATCGCGTCGCGGACGGTCACGAGGTCCTCGATCTCGAGCGCCGAGAGGGTGCTGGCCACCTCGTCGAGCCGCAGCTTGTACCGCTCGAGGGCGGCCAGCGCCTGGTTCGCGCGCGCCAGGATCGTCGTCGGGTGCTCGAGGGTGTAGCGCCGGCCGGCCACGTAGACGCTGATGATGTGCATCGACTGGCTGACCGAGATCACCGGGAAGCCGGACTGGATGGCGACCCGCTCGGCGGTGCGGTGCCGGGTGCCCGACTCCTCGGTGGGGACGGTCGGGTCGGGCATCAGGTGCACGCCGGCGCGGACGATGCGGGTGCCGTCGTAGGACACGATGACCGCGCCGTCCATCTTGGCCAGCTCCCGCAGCCGGGTGGCCGAGAGAGCGACGTCGAGCGCGAACCCGCCGGTGCAGATCGACTCGACGACGCGGTCGTAGCCGAGCACGATCAGCGCCCCGGTGCGTCCGGCGAGGATGCGCTCGAGACCGTCGCGCAGCGCGGTCCCCGGGGCGATGCGGCCGAGCAGTTCGCGGAGCGCGATCTCGGGATCCACAGCGTGGGGCACGAGCGCTCCTGACGTCCGGTGTACTGGGGGCTGAGTCTACGTGGCCCGCGGAGCCGGTGGCCGCGCTCGGGTGACCGGGGACGGCGGTGACCCCCTCCGGGGTCAGAAGATCCGGGTGAAGGCCGCCCCCAGATCGGGTACCTCGATCAGTCGCATCCCGCGGGGCGCGTTCCCCGGGTCCTCGGGCACGAGTGCCACCCGGTAGCCCTGGCGGGCGGCCTCGGCGAGGCGGCGACCGGTGCCGCCGACCCGACGGATCTCCCCCGAGAGTCCGACCTCCCCGAGGGCGACCAGGCCCTGCGGCAGGGGGACATCCTTGGCCGCGGAGGCGATCGCGAGGGCGAGGGCCAGGTCGGCCGCCGGCTCGGTGATCTTCACGCCGCCCACCGAGGCGGCGAAGACGTCGGCGTCGGCGAGCTTCACCCCGCCGCGCCGCTCGACGACCGCGTTGACCATCGCCACGCGCTGGGAGTCCAGCCCGCTCACCGCGCGCCGGGGCGACCCCCCGCCGCCGGTGCCGGCGACCAGTGCCTGCACCTCGGCCAGCAGGGGCCGGCTGCCCTCCATGGTGACGGTGACGGAGCTGCCCGCGACGGGAGCGGTGCGCCGCGAGACGAACAGGTGGGAGGGGTCCGGGACGCCGATGACCCCGCGGTCGCCGATCTCGAAGCAGCCGATCTCGTCGGCCGGCCCGAAGCGGTTCTTGGTGGCCCGGACCAGCCGCAGCGTGGAGTGCCGCTCGCCGTCGAAGGAGACGACCACGTCGACCAGGTGCTCGAGCGCCCGCGGCCCGGCGATGGCGCCGTCCTTGGTGACGTGCCCGACCAGGATCGTCGTCATGCCCCGGCTCTTCGCGATGCCGGTCAGCGCGCTGGCCACCGCGCGCACCTGGGTGGCTCCGCCGTCCGTGCCGTCGACGGCGGGCGAGCGGACGGTCTGGACGCTGTCGAGGACCAGCAGCGTGGGAGCGACCTGCTCGACGTGGGCGAGCACGGCCGACAGCTCGGTCTCCGCAGCCAGGTAGAGACGCTCGTGCAGCGCGCCGATGCGCTCGGCCCGCAAGCGCACCTGCGCCGCCGACTCCTCGCCCGAGACGACCAGGGCCGGCCCGTTGGCGGCGGCGACGCGGTGCGCCACCTCGAGCAGCAGTGTCGACTTGCCCACGCCGGGCTCACCGGCCACCAGCAGGACGGCGCCGGGCACCAGCCCGCCGCCGAGGACGCGGTCGAACTCCTCGATCCCGGTCGGTACGGCGCGGGCGCCACCGAGCTCGACCTGGGCGATCGGGACGGCGGGGGCGGTGACGGGCCCGGCCGCGACCGCCCGCAGCGGAGACGCAGGGGCGCCCACCTCCTGCAGGGAGCCCCACGCCTGGCACTCGGGGCAGCGGCCGACCCACTTCGCCGAGGCGTAGCCGCACTCGGTGCAGCGGTGGGCGGGCCGGGACTTCACTCCTGCGGGGGGCACCCGGCGACGCTAACCGGGAGGGGCGACAGTTCCGGGGAGCCGGTGTGGGGCGCCGGGTCAGTTGCCGGCGTCGCCGCCCCCGGCCTCGCTCTCCTGCTCGCGTGCGGTGCCCTCGGAGCCCTCCTCGGAGCCGGCCTCCTCCTCGTGGAAGTCGAAGGCGTCGTCGCGGGGGAGGACCCGGTCGGGGGTGGCGACCAGGGCCCGGACGGTGACCTCGCCGGCCTCCCGGAAGGTGAGCGTCAGCTCGACGCTCTGGCCCGACGTCAGTTCCTCGCTCAGGTCGGCCAGCTCGACCGACACGCCGTCCTCGCCCCCGATGAACACCGTCGCCCCCGGCGGGACCGGGATGTCCACCCGCGTGCCGGCGGTCGGCGTCGTGGGGGTGGTCGGCGTCGTCGGCGTGCCCGGGGTCGCGGTGCCCGGGGTCGCCGTGCCCGGGGTCGCCGTGCCCGGAGCGGCGGAGGGCGAGCCGGGCACGGCCGGGGACGGGGTGGTGCCCCCGGTGACGACGACGCCGTCGAAGGCCTCGCCCTCGATGCCGACGAGGGTGTCCTCCTCGTCGCCGCTGTTGATGACGGCCATGATCAGCGGGGCGTCGTCACCGCTGGCGTAGGCACCCTCGTCCGGATACTCCAGGAGGACCTGTCGCAGGGTGATGTCCCCGACCTCGGCCAGCGCACCCACCTTGTCGCGGTTCTGGGTGGCCGTCTGGGTGACCTGTCCGGCGCTGCACGCGGTCAACGCGATCGGGCTCAGGACCAGGACACCCATCGTGGCGGCGCGCAGTGCGCGGTTCACAGCCGTCGACCTCCAGGGACGTACCGGCCACCGCAGGTCGATGGCCCGAGTCGCGGCGAGCCTAACGCCCACCCCAGGATGTCCGCCGGGAGGTGAGGCGGTGCTGCGCGGCGATCGGTCCCCCGGGCGTCCGGACCCGGCTCTGGCCGCGTTCCCGGCCCGGGCGCCGGCGACGGTGCGCTGGTGCTTCGCCGACCAGCTCGGGTCGCACTTCCTCGACGCCCCCGACCAGCCGGTCCTGCTCATCGAGGCGCGGTCGGTCCTCGCCCGCCGGAGGTTCCACCGGCAGAAGGCCCACCTGGTGCTCTCCGCCCTGCGGCACCGGGCCGCCGAGCTCGGCGACCAGGCGTCGTTCTGGCAGGTCGGCACCTACGGCGAGGCGCTGGACCGTGTGCGCGAGCCGGTGTCGGTCTGCGCGCCGACCACCTGGGGCAGCCGCGACCTCGTCCTCGCCCGTCCCGGCGTGGAGGTGCTCGCCGCCCGTGGGTTCGTCACGACGCAGGAGGAGTTCGCCGGATGGGCCGAGGGCCGGGGGCGGCGCCGGCTGCTCATGGAGGACTTCTACCGGGACGCCCGCCGCCGGCAGGACGTGCTCATGGACGGCGCGGAGCCGGTCGGCGGCAGGTGGAACCTCGACGAGGACAACCGCGAGCCCCCGCCGTCGGACGGCCGGCTGCCGGTCCCCGAGCCGTGGTGGCCGGAGGAGGACGAGATCGACGAGCAGGTCCGCGCCGACCTCGACCGCTGGGAGGCCGACGGCGAGGTGTCCTTCGTGGGGGACGACGGACCGCGGCTGTTCCCGGTGACCCGGCAGGAGGCGCTGCGGCGGCTGCGGGACTTCCTGGACACCCGGCTCGGTGCCTTCGGCCCGCACGAGGACGCCATGCTCGCCGGCGACCGGTGGATGGCCCACTCGCTGCTCTCCCCGGTGCTGAACCTGGGTCTGCTCCACCCGCTCGAGGTGGTGCACCAGGCGGAAGGGCGCTACCGGGACTCCGTCGCCGACGCGCACCCGCTGCCCCTCAACAGCGTGGAGGGCTTCGTCCGGCAGGTGATGGGCTGGCGCGACTACATCTGGCACACGTACTGGTGGCTCGGGCGCGACTTCCGGGACGCCAACGCCCTGGCCGCACACGAGCCGGTGCCCGACTGGTTGGCCGACCTCGACGACACGGCGGTCGACGCCGCCTGCCTGGCCGACGTCCTGGGCGACCTCCGCCGGGACGGCTGGGTGCACCACATCCCGCGGCTGATGGTGCTCGGCAACTACGCGCTGCAGCGCGGCATCGACCCCGCGGCCATGACCGACTGGTTCCACCGCAGCTTCGTCGACGGCTACGACTGGGTGATGGTCGCCAACGTGGTGGGCATGAGCCAGCACGCCGACGGCGGGTTGCTGGCCACGAAGCCCTACGCCGCGGGCGGTGCCTACATCGACCGGATGAGCGACTACTGCGGCGGCTGCCGCTACGACCCGCGGAAGCGGCTGGGCGAGGACGCCTGCCCGTACACCGCCGGCTACTGGGCCTTCCTCGACCGCACCCGTGAGCAGCTGGCCGGCAACCAGCGGATGCGCCGTCCCCTGCAGGGGCTCGACCGGCTCGAGGACCTGCCCGCGGTCGTCGACCAGGAGGTCCGCCGGGGGACCGACCCGCCCTAGCCGGCACCCGACCGGGTGACCCCCGTCCAGCCGCGCCCGTGCCCTGCCGATACGGCAGGGACGGGATCGGTCGACGACGGGAGTGCGGATGCGGACGGGACTGCCGTTCGACGACGTGCTGGCCGCGGCGCAGGCCGGCGCCGGCTGGGCGTTCGAGACCCTCTACCGGGACCTCTCGCCCGCCGTCACCGGGTACCTCCGCCTGCACGGGGCCGCGGAGCCCGACGACCTGGCCAGCGAGACCTTCATCGGCGTCCTCACCGGGCTGTCCGGCTTCCACGGGGACGAGGACGCCCTGCGCGCCTGGGTGTTCACCATCGCGCACCGGCGGCTGGTCGACGACTGGCGGCGGCGCGGTCGCCGGCCCCAGGTCTCCGACGACGACGGCCTGCTCGAGGAGCGCCGGGGCGGGGACGCCGAGGACGACGCGCTGGCCCGCGTGGGCGCCGCCGACGTCCACCGGCTGTGCGGCGGCCTGCCTGCCGACCAGAGGGCGGTCGTGCTGCTGCGCATCCTCGCCGACCTCACCGTCGAGCAGGTCGCGCAGGTGATGGGCCGGTCGGTCGGCTCGGTCAAGGCGCTGCAGCGCAGGGGTCTGCGCAGCCTGCGAACAGCGCTCGAGGCGGTTCCACCCGAAGGGGTGGGCGCCGGTGCGCACCCTTTTGTGGCACCCCGGCGATGACAGGGACGAGATGACCACTCCAGCTGACGACACCGCCGTCGAGGAGGCCTTCGAGGCCTGCCTCGCCGGCCGTCCGGTGCCCGATGGTGCCGCCGGCCTCGTCGCGTTCACCGACGCGGTCCGGGCCGGTGCCACCATGCCGGGCCGCCCGAACGCGGCCCTGGCCGAGCTGCTGGCGACCGGTCTGCTCACCACCCACCAGGAACCGTCCCCAGGGACGGCCGGGCGACCCGCCCGGACCTCACGGAAGAGGCCCCGCATGCTGCTGCTCCCCGCTCTCGTCGCCAAGTTCGCCTCGGCCGGCATCGCCGCCAAGGCCGTGACCGGCACCGCCGTCGTGCTCGTCGGCCTCACCGGCGCCACCGCCGGGGTCGTCGCCGCCCAGGACGATCCCGCCACGGTCGTCGTCTCCGACGAGGGGACGGCGCCCACCGACACCGCTCCGGACGGCAGCACGCCGTCCGGCGCGACCTCGGACGACCCGGCCGCCGACGGGGCCGACCCGGACGGCGGGGACCAGGACGGGGCACCGGTCGACCCGGCTCCCGTCGTCGACCCGGTCACCGGCGAGCCCGTGACCGGGGAGCCGACGGTCGACCCGGTCACCGGCGAGCCCGTCCAGGAGCCGGGCACCGACCCGGTCACCGGGGAGGAGGGCACCCCGCCCGCGCCCACCCGGGAGACCTGGCAGGAGGGTCCCGCCGCGGGCCAGTCCTTCGGCTCGTGGGTGAGCGAGGGCGCCCGCCGGGGCTTCGTCGACGGCGGGACGGTCAGCCAGAAGGCGCACGAGCGGAACGCGCAGCGGCGCAACCCCGCTCCGGCCCCGGCTCCCGCCCCGGTCCCCGCTCCCGCCCCGGTCCCGGCTCCCGAGCCGGCTCCGGCCCCGGCCCCGGCCCCCGAGCCGGTCGTGGTGGCCCCGGTCGAGCAGCCGCCCGCCACGACGGCGACCGCGCCGGCCGGCGGCGGCAACGGGAACGGCAACGGCAACGGCAACGGCAACGGCGGGGGCAACACCCGCGGGAAGTGATCCACCGGCCGGCGGGGCACGGGTCAGGTGACCGCAGCCCCGCCGGCCACCAGGAGCGCCACGTCGAGGACCGCCAGGAGCAGGACCGCCGGGAAGGCCAGCCGGCGGAAGCGGGCGGTGCCGGCGAGGGCGGCCACCACGACGGCGGGCACGGCCACCACCAGGCACCCCCAGGCCGTCGCCGTCGGTGGGCCGGCCGGTCCCAGCACCAGGACCAGGGACGCCCCACCCAGCACCACGGCACCGGTGACGGCCGAGACCCGCGGCCCGAGCCGGTGCGGCAGGCCCCGGACGCCGGTGGCCAGGTCGTCCTCCAGGTCGGGGGCGACGTTGGCCAGGTGCGCGGCCGCCCCGAGGGCCGCACCGGCGGCCACCAGCCACCACGGCGCGGCCGGGGTGCCGGGCGCCGCGGCGACGACGCCCGCGGGCAGCGCCCCGAAGCCGGTGACGTAGGGCAGCGGGGAGGCCGCGGTCCGCTTGAGGCCGGCGTTGTAGGCCCACCCGCTGGCCACCAGGACCAGCAGCAGCAGTCCCGGGACCCAGCCGAGCAGCAGCGACAGGACGACGGCCGCGGCGGCCGACCCAAGCGCCAGGACGCGCAGCAGCGACGGTGCGACGGCGCCCTGGACGACGGGCTTGTCGGCCCGGCCGACCGCGCGGTCCCGGTCGGCGTCGAGCCAGTCGTTGCTCCACCCGATGGAGATCTGACCTGCGAGGACGGCCACCGTCACGAGGGTCACCCGCCCGGCCGGGACGTCGGCGACGACAGCGAGCAGGGCGGCCACGACGGTCACCGCGACGGTCGGCCCGAGGTGGGTGGCGAGCGCGACCGCGCGCACCGTCGCCCGGGGTCCGACGGGTCTCGCAGGCACACCGACCACGCTGCTGTCAACCCCTCCCGAGTACTTCACCAGGCCTCTGACCTGCGGGTTCACGAATTCCGACGGCCCCGTTCGTCAGTCTGCCGTGGTAACCTGGGGACAGCGAAAGGGGTCACACACACATGGGCTTCACTGTCGGCGAGACCGTTGTCTACCCGCACCACGGTGCCGCGCTCATCGAGGCGATCGAGAAGCGGACCATCAAGGGTGTCGAGAGGGCCTACCTCGTGCTCAAGGTCGCCCAGGGCGATCTGACCGTGCGCGTCCCGGCGGACAACGCAGAGATCGTCGGCGTCCGCGACGTCGTCGGTCAGGAGGGCCTGGACAAGGTCTTCGAGGTGCTCCGCGCACCGCACACCGAGGAGCCGACCAACTGGTCGCGGCGCTACAAGGCGAACCTCGAGAAGCTCGCCTCGGGCGACGTCAACAAGGTCGCCGAGGTCGTGCGCGACCTGTGGCGCCGGGACAAGGACCGCGGGCTGTCGGCCGGCGAGAAGCGGATGCTCTCCAAGGCCCGTCAGATCCTGGTCAGCGAGCTCGCGCTCGCCGAGGGGACGAACGAGGACAAGGCGGAGATCCTCCTGGACGAGGTCCTCGCCAGCTGACCGCGGTCGGCTGACCCACCGCACCACCGAACGTCCCAGACCACTCCCGTGCACGCTGTCGGCATCGTCGCAGCGGCCGGGAGTGGTCTGCGTCTGGGGGCGGACCGGCCCAAGGCGCTCGTCCCGCTCGGCGGGCGGCCGTTGGTCTGCTGGGCGGTGGACACGCTCCGGGACGCCGGCGTCGCCGACGTGGTCGTGACCGTCCCGGCGTCCGAGCTCCGTGCCTTCGCCACGGTGCTCCCGGCGGACGTGCGGATCGTCGTCGGCGGGGACACCCGCACCGCGTCGGTCCGCGCCGCCTTGGCCGCCTTGGCCGTCGTGGGCACCGCGGACACCGTCCTCGTGCACGACGCCGCCCGCCCGCTGACCCCGTCCGACGTGGTGACCCGGGTGCTCGCAGCCCTCGCCGCCGGCGCGCGGGCGGCGGTACCGGTGCTGCCCGTGGTCGACACCACCGTCACCGTGGACGACGACGGCCTCGTGACCGCCACGCTGGAGCGCGCCGCCCTGCGCCGGGTGCAGACCCCCCAGGGTTTCGCGCTCGCCACGCTGCTCGACGCCTACGACCTCCTGCCGGCCGGCGTGGAACTGACCGACGACGCCGCCGTCGTCCGCGCCGCCGGTGTGCCGGTGGTGACCGTCGCCGGGGACGAGCGCGCGGCCAAGGTCACCGTCGCCCACGACCTCGCGGTCGCCGAGCTGCAGCTGGGCGGCTCGGGGTGAGCGAGCTGCCCCGCGTCGGCACGGGGATCGACGTCCACCCGGTCGAGGCCGGACGGGACTGCTGGCTGGCCGGCCTGGAGTGGCCGGGGGTGGACGGCTGCGCCGGGCACTCGGACGGCGACGTCGTCGCCCACGCGCTGACCGACGCCGTGCTGTCGGCCGCGGGGCTGGGCGACATCGGGACCCTGCTGGGCACCGACGACCCGCGGTGGGCCGGGGCGCGCGGTGCGGCGGTGCTCGAGCACGTCCGCGAGGTCCTGCGCGGCGCCGGATGGCAGGTGGGCAACGCCGCGGTGCAGCTGATCGGCAACACCCCGAGGATCGGCCCGCGCCGGACGGAGGCCGAGGCCGTGCTCACCGCGGCCCTGGGCGCACCGGTCAGCGTCACCGCCACCACGACCGACGGGCTCGGCCTCACGGGGCGGGGCGAGGGCCGGGCGGCGATGGCGACGGCGCTGGTGGTCCGGGCGGCCACGGGGCCGTCCGTAGACTCCGAGCGGTGAGCCTCCGCCTGTACGACACGGCCGCCCGTGCGGTCCGCGACTTCACGCCCCTGCGTGCGGGACAGGCCTCCGTCTACGTCTGCGGGCTCACCGTCCAGGGCCCGCCGCACGTCGGGCACGTGCGCGCCGCCCTCGCCTTCGACGTCCTCCGTCGCTGGATGACGGCGGGCGGGCTCGAGGTCAGCTACGTCCGCAACGTGACCGACATCGACGACAAGATCCTGGTCAAGGCCGCTGCCCACGGTGTCCCGTGGTGGGCCTGGGCCTACGAGAACGAGCTGGCCTGCACCCGCGCCTACGACGTCCTCGGTGTGCTGCCCCCCACCTACGAGCCGCGCGCCACCGGTCACGTGCCCGACATGGTCGCGCTCATCGAGCGGCTGATCGAGCGCGGCCACGCCTACGCCGCCGACGGGGACGTGTACTTCGACGTCCGGTCCTTCCCCGGGTACGGGGAGCTCACCGGGCAGAAGGCCGACGACCTGCAGCCGGCCGCCGACACCGACAGCGACGAGCGCAAGCGCGACCCCCGGGACTTCGCGCTGTGGAAGGCGCACAAGCCCGGCGAGCCCGACACCGCCGCGTGGCCCACCCCGTGGGGCCGCGGCCGGCCCGGGTGGCACCTGGAGTGCTCGGCGATGGCCGAGCGCTACCTGGGCGCGGAGTTCGACGTCCACGGGGGCGGGCTGGACCTGCGTTTCCCGCACCACGAGAACGAGCGCGCCCAGTCCCAGGCCGCCGGTGACGCCTTCGCCCGCTACTGGCTGCACAACGGCTGGGTCACCCTCGGCGGCGAGAAGATGAGCAAGTCGCTGGGCAACACGGCCCTGGTCGACGAGGTCGTCCGGCGGGTGCGACCGGTCGAGCTGCGCTACTACCTCGTGGCCCCGCACTACCGGTCGACCATCGAGTTCACCGACGCGGCGCTGGCCGAGGCCGGCGCGGCCTACCGGCGGATCGAGTCCTTCGTCCGCCGCGCGGCGGAGCGGGTCGGTGCCGACACCGGCAAGGCCGAGCTCCCGCCGGAGTTCACCGCCGCCCTGGACGACGACCTCGGCACCCCGGCCGCGGTCGCCGCCGTGCACGAGGCCGTGCGGCAGGGCAACACCGCCCTGGCCGCGGAGGACGACGACGCCGTGGCCGCCGCGCTGGGCTCGGTCCGGGCCATGCTCGCCGTCCTCGGCCTGGACCCGCTGGACCCGCAGTGGGCCACCGGCGGCGGCTCCGACCGGCTGACCGAGGTCACCGACGGCCTCGTCGGGCTCGCCCTGGAGCAGCGCCAGGCCGCCCGTGCCCGCAAGGACTACGCGGCGGCGGACGCCATCCGCGACCAGCTCACTTCCCTCGGCGTCTCGGTCGAGGACACCCCGCACGGACCCCGATGGGAGCTGAGCCGCTGATGGCCGGCAACAGCCAGCGCCGCGGCCGCCGCAGCGGCGACGGCAAGAAGACCGCGACCGCCGGGACCGGTGGGAAGGGCCGCCGGGCGCTCGCCGGACGCGGGGCCACGCCACCGGCCGAGGCGCGGCCCGGCCACCCGGCCCAGCGCCGCGCCCAGGCGGAGGTGCGTCGCCGGACCGAGCGGGACCGCAGTCGGCAGCGGGCCGAGGAGGCTCCGGAGCTGCTGCTCGGCCGGAACCCGGTCGTCGAGGCACTGCGCGCGCAGATCCCGGCGACGGCGCTGTACGTGGTCACCGGAGACGTCAGCCGCGGCGGTACCGACGAGCGCATCACCGAGGCGATCACGCTGGCCGCCGACCGCGGTCTGCCGCTGCTCGAGGTGGGCAAGGGCGAGTTCGACCGGATGTCCAACGGTGCCCTGCACCAGGGCATCGGCCTGCAGGTGCCGCCCTACCAGTACGCCCACCCGGACGACCTGCTCGACCTGGCCGGGAACTCGGGTCGGCCGCCGCTGATCGTGGCCATGGACGGGGTCACCGACCCGCGCAACCTCGGTGCCGTCGTCCGGTCCGCCGCGGCCTTCGACGCGCACGGCGTCGTCGTCCCGCAGCGCCGCGCCGTGGGCATGACCGCCTCGGCCTGGCGGACCAGCGCCGGGGCCGCGGCCCGGCTGCCGGTCGCCCGTGCGGTCAACCTGGCCCGCGCGCTGGGCTCCTACCAGGACGCCGGCCTGCAGACCGTCGGGCTGGCCGGCGACGGGGACGTCGACGTGCACGAGTACGACGGCTTCGCCGACCCGGTGGCCCTGGTCGTCGGTGCCGAGGGGACGGGACTGTCGCGGCTGGTCCGGGAGCGGTGCGACGTCGTGGTCCGCATCCCGATCACCCGCGACACCGAGTCCCTCAACGTCAGCGTCGCCGCCGGCATCGCGCTGTACGCGGCCGCCGCCGCCCGCCGCTGACCGACGCACCGCGGTCCTCCCGTGCCGTGGAACCCCGACTGGCGCGGCTCCCGGTCCGCCGTACGGTCGGGGGAGTCCACGCCGATCCCCGGGAGGCGCAGTGTCCGCGTTCACGATGATGGACCCGACCGTCCAGCCGGCGGTCGCCGCGGTCGGGCTGGCCCCACGGCCGGCCGACCTGCGCGGCCGGCGTCTGGTGCTCATGGACAACGGCAAGAACAACGCCCGGCGGCTGCTGGAGGAGGTCTTCACCCTCCTCGAGCCGCAGCTCGCGCCGTCCGAGGTCGTCTGGCGGAAGGTCCCGACCACCCTGCCGGCGTCGGAGGAGCTGCTCGACGAGATCGCCGCGGACTGCGATCTGGTCATCCAAGCGGTCGGTGATTAGGGCTCCTGCAGCGCGGCCAGTGTGGCCGACACCATCCTCATGGAGCTGCGCGGCGTCCCGTCCGCGGCGATCTGCACCGACGCACTCAAGCCGGCCGCCGACGCGATGGCCCGCATCCAGGGCGCTCCGGGCTACCGGTACGCCGTCGTCCCGCACCCGGTGAGCAGCCTCGCCCCCGACGGGGTGCAGCGGCACGCTGAGCTCGCCGCTCCGCAGGTCCTCGAGATCCTCAAGGGGCAGCGCGTGACCGAGCTCGCGAGGTCAGGCAAGGACACAGCACAGCTCGGGCACGAGCCGACGAGCGCCAGCGAGCAGCGCTCGTGACCGACCTCCAACAGGCGCTGACCGCCGACGACCTGCTCGCCGCGATCGAGGAGTGCTTCGAGCGCGGGTGGACAGACGGGCTGCCCGTCGTCCCGCCGGTGCCCTCGCTCGTGCGGCGCTTCCTCGAGCACACCGACCGGGCGCCGTCGGACGTCGTCTGGTCCATGAGCCAGGTGAAGCGGGGCTGCACCGTCGAGGCGGCCGCGATCAACGCCGTCATGGCCGGCTGCCGCCCCGAGTACTTCCCGGTGGTGCTCGCCGCGCTGGAGGCGACGGTCGACGAGGGCTGGCCGGGCAACGGCGGCTGGCAGAGCACCACCGGTGGCGGCCCGCTGCTGGTGGTCAACGGCCCGGTGCGTCAGGAGCTCGGGGTCAACGCCAAGGGCAACGTGCTCGGCCCGGGGTTCCGCCCGAACGCCACCATCGGCCGGGCGATCCGGCTGATCATCATGAACGCGTACGGCATCCGCCCCCACGAGCTCGACCAGGCGACCCAGGGCACGCCGGGCAAGTACAGCCTGTGCATCGCGGAGAACGAGGAGGACAGCCCCTGGGAGCCGCTGCACGTCGAGCTGGGGCACGCCCCCGACGTCAGCACCGTGTCCGCGCTGCACACCCGCAGCACCGAGTACGTCGACAACCGCAACACCGGGGACGCCCGCGAGGTGCTCACCGACATCGCGGACACCTGCGCGCGCATCGGTGCCATGACGGCCCGGCGCTACCGGCGGGTCGGCGTCGTCATCGGCCCCGAGCACGCCCAGCAGATGGCCGCCCAGGGCTTCTCCAAGCAGGACGTGAAGGAGTTCCTGGTCGAGCACAGCGGGCGCACGGCCGGCGACCTGCGCCGCGCCGGGCGGGGCAGCGCGACGGCCCGCTCGGCGGCCGCCCGCCCGCAGGCCGGGACGATCCTCGCCGTCGAGGAGAACGACGACGACGCGGTCCCCGACGACCAGATCGTGACGCTCATCCAGTCGCCGGACGACGTCGTCGTGGTGGTGGCCGGGGCGGCCAACGCGGGTGTGTCGACGGTGGCCCAGACGCTGGGCTTCCCACCGAAGACGCCCGGCTGCGCCGTCGTCCGCCGTTAGGCCCCCTGCAGGGGACGGGGGGCAGGGAGTCCTCTCTCAGCCGAGCAGCTGGGCGACGGTGTAGATGAGCAGGCCGGCCAGCCCGCCGACGACCGTGCCGTTCACCCGGATCCACTGCAGGTCGCGGCCGACCTGCAGTTCGATCCGCCGGCTGGTCTCCTCGGTGTCCCAGCGCTCGACCGTGCTGCCCACCAGGTCGGCGAGGTCACCGGAGAACCGCTCGACGAGGTACCCGGCGGCGGTGTGCGCGTGCCGCTGGACCAGCTCCCGCACGGTCGGGTCGTGCTGCAGCAGCTGGGCGCCCTCGGCGATCAGCCCGGCCACCCGGGCCCGCAGCACCGAGTCCGGGTCGGCGGCCGCGGACAGGACGGCGTTCTTGGCGTTGGTCCACAGCGAACCCGACCACGTCCGGACGGCGGGGTGCTCCAGCAGCTCCTTCTTCAGCTCCTCGACCCGGCCGGCGGTGTCCGGGTCGCTGCGCAGCGCGTGCACGTAGCCACGCAGCCGGTCGTCGTAGACCCGGCGCAGCTCGTGGCGGGGGTCCTCGCCGACCTCGCTGAGGAACGTCTGCAGTCCCGCGAAGACGCGGTCGAAGACACGGTCGTCGACCCAGTCGGGCACCCACGCGGGGGAGGCGTCACCGAGCTGGGCGCGGAAGACCACCCGGTTGTCCTCGAGGAAGCGGGCCAGCCCTCGCAGGGCCGCCGACAGCACCTCCTGGTGCCGGTCGCCGTCGACGACCAGCTCCAGCGCGCGGGCCACCACCGGCGCGGCGGGTGTGGCGTGCAGCTTCCGGTCGACCAGCGCCGCGACGGCGGGCCGCAGGTCGTCGTCCCGGAGCAGGCCGGCGACGGCGACGAGCACCGCCGACGTGTCGCCGGCCAGTCGCTGGGCCCGCCCCGGGGCGGCGAGGAAGGCGCCCAGCCGGCCGGGGACGTCGACGGTGGTCAGCTTCTCCTCGACCACCGCGCGGGTCAGGAAGTTCTCCTGCACGAACGTGCCCAGGCTGGCGCCGATCTGGTCCTTCTTCCGCGGGATGATCGCGGTGTGCGGGATCGGCAGGCGCAGCGGGTGCCGGAACAGCGCGGTGACGGCGAACCAGTCGGCCAGGGCACCGACCATGGACGCCTCGGCGGCTGCCCGGACGTAGCCGACCCACGCCCCGGCGTCCTCCCCGACCAGCACGCAGGCGAGGAAGACGACGGCGGCGGCCAGGAAGAGCCCGGTGGCCAGCCGCTTCATGCGGGCGAGGTCGCGCGCCCGCTCCGGGTCGTCGAGCGACGTGGCCAGGGGGGCGGTCGGGCGGGGAGCCGGCACCCGCCCGAGCCTAGGCACCCCGCCGGTCAGCCGGTCGTGGCGCCCAGGGTCACGTCGACCTGCGTCGTCCCGTCCACCCGTCGCACCGTCAGGGCCACCTCGTCACCGGGGGTCGCGCTGCGCACGGCGGCGGTGAGCTCCGTGGAGGTGGTCACCAGCCGGTCGCCGACGGCGGTGATGACGTCGCCGGACCGCAGCCCCGCGTCGGCGGCCGGGGTGCCGGGCTGGACCTGGACGACCTGCGCCCCGGTGCCCACCCCCTGGTTGCCGTCGGCGGCGGCCGTCTGGGCGCTGACGCCCAGGTAGGTGGTCTGGGCCGAGCCGGTGTCGATGATCTCCTGCGCGATCCGCTGCGCGGTGTTGCCCGGGATGGCGAAGCCGACGCCGATGTTGCCGCTCTCGGCCTGCGCGCCGGGCCCGCCGGAGGCCACCGTGGCGATGGCGGTGTTGATGCCCACCACCTCACCGGCGGCGTCGACCAGGGCGCCGCCGGAGTTGCCCGGGTTGATCGCGGCGTCGGTCTGCAGCGCGTCGATGACGGTGGCGTCGCCCTCGGTGGAGCCGGTGGCGACGGCCCGGTCGGTGGCGCTGATGATGCCGTCGGTCACCGTGTCGGACAGGCCCAGCGGTGCCCCGATCGCCACCGCCAGATCGCCGACCTGCACCTCGTCGGAGTCGGCGAAGGTGGCCGGGGTGAGCCCGGTGACGCCGTCGAGCCGCAGCACCGCCAGGTCGTAGACCGGGTCGGTGCCGACGACGGTGGCGTCGTGGAGCGCGCCGTCGGACGTGCGCACCGACACGGTCGTCGAGCCCGCCCCGTCCGGGCTGACCACGTGGTTGTTGGTGAGGACGTAGCCGTCCTCGCTGAGGACGACGCCCGAGCCGCTGCCCGAGCCCGAGGAGCCGCTGACGTAGACCGTCACCACGCTGGGCGCGGCCTTGGCGGCCGCTGCGGTGACGGCGGTGGCGTTCTGGGGGTCGGTGATGGTGACGTTCTGCGCTGGGAGGGTGCCGCTGCCGCCGGTGGTGGATCCGTCGGCGAGCACGGCCACGCCGGCTCCCGCACCGCCACCGATGAGCGCGCCGGCCAGCAGCCCGGCGAGGCCGATGCGCAGCCGACCGGAGCGGGCGGACGTCACCGGCGGCGGCTGCAACAGCGCGGTCGAGCCGGGACCCGGCTGGCCCGGCCCCATCTGACCGGTCGCCGGCTGTCCCGGGACGCCGGGGTGCGGGTGTCCGTAGCCCGGCTGCTGCCAGGCCGGCGGCACCCACGAGCCGGGTGCCTGGGTGGGGATGCCGTGGTCGCTCACTGTCCCAGTCCTCCTCACGGGCGGCTGTCCGCCGCCCCGAGACCACTGTCGGTCGAGGGGCTGCCGCGACGCTGGTGGTCGCCTGTGAGGTCGCTGGACGCCGTCGTCACCGGGGCACGTCGGGCAGGACGTGGCCGCCCGCGACCAACTCGGTGACCGCCCAGACGGCCGTTCCCTGGGCGGCGAGCAGGCCGACGAGCACGAGCAGCTGGGCCGCGCCGGCCTCGAGCGGGCTGCCGCCGCCGAGCAGCACGCCGACGAACGCGCCGGGCAGGGTGACCAGTCCGACGGTGCGGGTCTGGTCCAACGCCGGGAGGAGCGCACCCGCCGCGGCCGGCCGCACCACCTCGAGGACGGCGTCCCGGCGGAGCAGGCCGAGCGCGAGGGCTGCCTCGACCTCGCCGCGCCGGCCGGTCAGCTCCTCGCGCAGCCGCCGTCCGGCCAGGGAGGTGGCCGTCATCGCGCCGCCGATCAGGATGCCGGCGATCGGGATCACCGCCTCCCCGCGCAGCGGCACCGCACCGCTGACCAGCACCAGGGCCACCACCGGTGCGGCGCCGGCGAGGACGGGCAGGGCCGCCGTGGCCACGCGTCCCGGGGCGCCGGGTGCCCGCAGGGGCAGGCCGGTGGCCCGGCCTGCCGCGGTGGCCGCGGCGACGACGACCATCAGGAGCACGAACGCCGCCGACAGCCACAGCGAGCCGACCACGGCCAGCAGGACCGCCGAGACGACGGCGAGCTGCACGGTCGCCCGCACCACGGCGACGACGACCGGCCGGTCCTGAGCCAGGCCGGAGAGCCGGCCGACGACCGCGGCCAGGACCGCGAGGACGACCAGCACCGCGGCCAGCCGGGGGCCCAGGTCGACGACGGAGGAAGCCACGGGCGCCGATCATCCCCGGGCGCCGAGCATCCCCGGGTCCGGCGGGCAGGTCAGCCGACGGCGTAGATCTCCGAGCGGGGCTCGAGGCCGGTCCGGCGGAACACCGGGGGCACGAACGCCATCGGCGACGTGCAGTGCCGCAGCAGCCACCGGTGCAACCCGTCCAGGGGCCGGTACAGCAGGCCGCCGTGCCCCGCGCTCAGGGTCAGCAGCGGTGTGGGGCAGGCCGCAGCCAGCACGCGGCCGCCCGTGACCCCGGGCAGCGTCTGGTGGGACAGCTGGAGGTCGGGATGGCGCTCGCGCCAGGCGCCGGCGTCCGCGGTCCAGTCCGACCCGGCGTCGGGCCGGCTGTGCACGACGAGCAGCGGGCGGCCCGCACGTCTGGCCTGCTCGGCGGCGAAGCGGGCCACCGGCTCGTCGTCGCCGCGGTCGCCGAGGCCGAGGACCACCACGTGCGGGCGGCTCCCTCCCGGGCCGGGGCGGCGCCGGGGGACGACGACGACCGGGCGGGGCGAGCGGGCGGCCACCCGCTGGGCGACGGAGGCCAGCACCATCTCGTCGGCCGCCCCCGTCGTGGCGATGCCCAGGACGAGCAGGTCGGCGTCCTGTGCTGCGCGGACGAGTGCGGTGACGGGATCGCCGGGCACGCCCTGGGTCGAGGTGGGCACCGAGGCGTCGGTGTGCCGGGCCACGGTGTAGGCGTGCGCGGTGATGCCACGGGCGCGGGGGAGCTCCGGCGGGGAGGCCCCGGCCACCCCCGAGCGGGGGAGGTGCCGGGTCGCGTGCACGATGCGCAACGGGGCTCCCCGGCGGGCGGCCTCCTCGGTGGCCCACCGGACCGCCTGCAGCGCGCACTCGCTGCCGTCGGTGCCGACCACGACCGCACCGGCGGGCGGGGTGTCGTCCGCCGGTCGAGCGGTGGCCGGAGCGGGAGTCGGGGTCGTCGTGGACACGGACACCTCCGGGAAGTGGTCGTCCCCCGTGCGGCTCCGAGCGTCCCCGTCCGAGCGGCCGCGGGGAAGACCCCTCCGCCACCACGGTGCGTGCAGAGTGGCTGCGACCTGGGTAGGAACGGGCCCTGGTCGCCGCTCCGCCGGCGTCCGATCCCGTGCCCGGCGCGTCCTGGAGGCTGCCCAGTGCCCAACCGCGGACCTCTCGCTCTGCCCCTGCTGGGGATCGGCCTGCTCGCCGGTGGCGCCCTGGCCGTGGTCGGCGGCCTGGCCCTCCCCCCCGACGGCCTGGTCGCCGTGAGCCTGGCCGCGGTCGTGTCCGGTTGCCTGGCCGCCGGCATCGCGCGGGAGTCCGACCGGCCCGACCGGCGCGCGACGATGGACGCGGCCTGGCGGGCGGCCGCGGCGGCGGTCGCGGTGCTGCTCGTGCTGTCCGGTGCGGCGGTGCTCGGCGGGGCGCTGCTGACCCTGCTGCTGGCCGGGGCCGGGGCGACCGCCGCGCTGGCGGTGTGGGTGGTCCGCACGGACCGGGGCATCGCGGCCGGCGTCCCGCAGGTGCCGCCCGCCACGGTGCGGCGGCCGGTCCCGGTGCTCCCGGTGTCGGCGCTGTCGACCGGTGACCTGGGCCGGGAGTGGGTCCGGACGACGGAGGCGCTGGCCACGCGGCTGGACCTCGGCACCCGCCAGGCGCTCGTGGTCCGGCGCCAGGAGACCCTCGACGAGCTCGAGCGCCGCGACCCGGCCGGCTTCGCGCGGTGGCTCGCCGCCACCCCGTCACCCGGCAGTGACCCGGCCGGCCACCTGCGCCACGGGGACCCCGCCGCCTGAGCGGCGTCGCCGGAGCCGGAGGTCCGTCAGACCCGCCCTGGGCGCCCCAGGGTCTATGGTGGCCCCGGCGAGCCTCACGCCCAACCCCAGACCGGTCCTCCACGCGGGCCGGCGACGCGGGGCAAAGGGGACTGCGAGAGCCTCGAGGCGCTGCACGGCCCGGACGTCCTGTTCGCTCGGATGCCACGGCTGCGGCGGCGCACGGCCGCGTGGAGCCGTCGCCGCGGGCGCAGCCGGGAGAGTCCGACCATGACCACGGCCAAGCAGCTCAAGGTCCGCGTGCGCGCGCGGATGGCCCGGACCGGCGAGCGCTACGCCGTCGCCCGCGCCCACGTCGTCGGCGCCAGGGACACCGGTCCCGTCGTCGACCTCGGGTGGGCGCTGCGCGGTGGCACCGACCCGGACACCGCGGCGCTGGCCAACGTGCTCGCCCACCGCGGGGTCACCGGCCCCGACGGTCCGCTGACCGAGCCCCTGCTGTTCCTCGTCGGCGGCGGGCTCGGCGCCGGCTACATCCTCTGGGAGTTCGCCCACGACGACAGCCGCGTGGTCACCCTCGGGTTCACCCACTCCTGGCAGTACTTCGACCGGCGGCTGGCCACGACCGTCGAGCGGCTGGGCCTGGACGTCGCCTGGTCACGCACCGCCGGCGCCGCGCGTGCGGCCCAGGAGCTGGTCTCGACCGTGGCTGCCGGCGATCCGGCGATCGTCTGGCCGGACCGCTACCACCTCGGCTACTGGAACCTGCCGCCGTTCCTCGACGGGATGGGTGGCCATCCGGTCGTCGTCTACGCCGCCACCGGGACCCGGGTGCACGTCGACGACCGCACGCTCGCGCCGCTGACCGTCCCGGCCCCCGACCTGGACCGGGCGCGGGCCCGGGTGGGCAGCTACCGCAACACGATGCTGGTCGTCCGGAGCGCGGCCGCCGCCGTGCCGGGCGACCGGCTGCGCGCCGCGGTGCGCGCCGGGCTGGAGGCCGGCGTGGACCACCTCGGCGGGTCGTCGACCTCCTTCGCGCTGCCCGCCTGGCGGAAGTGGTCCCGGCTGCTCACCGACCCGCGGGCCGCGAAGGGGTGGCCGGCGGTGTTCGCCGACCGGCGCGGGTTGCTGCGCGCGCTGGCCAGCGTCTGGGAGGGCGTCGAGTCCGCCGGGATGGACGGCGGGCACCTCCGCGGGCTGTTCGCCGACGGGCTCGAGGAGGCCGCCGTCGTGCTCGACCAGCCGGCGCTGGCCGCCGAGGCGCCGCGGTGGCGGGAGGTCGCCGACCGTTGGCACGCCCTCGCCGAGACGGCGCTGCCGGACGACGTCCCGGAGATCGCCCGGCTGCGGACCCTCACCGCCACCGTCACCGGAGCGGTCGCCGAGGGCGACGCGGGTGCGGCGGAGCGGGCGGCGGCCGCCGAGGAGCTGTGGCGGCTGCGGGCCGAGCACGCCGACGCGCCTCCGTTGGACGAGGAACGCCTCGCGGCGGTCCTGGCCGGCATGAGCGGGCAGCTGGCCGGGATCCACGACGCCGAGGTGGCCGCGGTGACCCACCTCGGCGCCGCCCTGAGCAGGTGACGGTGGGATCCGGTGCGGGCCGACCGTCACGAGGCACGGCTCGGTTGCCGGCCGCCCAGGCCCGCGGCACGGGCCCGCCGAGTCGTCCGGTGCGTGGTCCCTAGACTCGTCCCGGGACTCGTTCCCGTGTCCCGCCGGCGTGGCGCAACTGGCAGCGCACCCGACTTGTAATCGGGCGGTTGGGGGTTCGAGTCCCCCCGCCGGCTCAGGGGTCCCCGTCCCGGGGCGCGCTCGACCTGCCGCACCCCCGCTCCTCCCGATAGCGTTCCCGCGCGCCCGGTCGGTGTCCGCCGGCCCGCGTGCCAGCCAACGCCAGACCAGGGAGGCAGCCGTGGGTGACCACGTGTACCGGCTCAGCGAGATCGTGGGCAGCAGCCAGACCAGCGTCGACGAGGCGATCCGCACGGCGATCGCCAAGGCCGCCGAGACGGTGCGGCACATCGAGTGGTTCGAGACCAAGGAGATCCGCGGCCAGGTGGTGGACGGGGCCGTCGCCTACTTCCAGGTACGGCTGGCGATCGGCTTCCGGGTCGAGGACTGAGCGGCCGCCTCCCCCCACGCCTCGCACCGGCCCCGTCCAGAGGCTCACCCCGAGCTCGCGAAGGGGTGAGCAGGACGGGGTCCTCCCTCAGTCGAAGCTGCCCGCCCCGTCGCGGCGGTAGGGAGCGCGGCGTTCCACGCGGGCCCGCTCGGCGCGCTCCTCGCGCAGCCGGGCGGCGGTGCCGGCCGGGTACCCGGCCTTGGCCACCCGGTGCTCGATCGTCTCGGTCATGAACGCGATCGAGAAGGTCAGCCCCATCAGCAGTCCGCCGAACGCAGCGGCCAGGCGATAGGCGACCGGCACCGGGACGACCACCAGGCACAGCACCAGCACCGGCAGCAGCTGGACGACGGCGCGGGTCAGGTGGCGGCGGGCCCAGCCCGGCCCGGTCGTGTCCGCGAGCACCCACGGGGACAGTTCCGCGGGCAGCCCGCCGCCGAGGGCGTAGCGCAGCCACTGCCACGGCGTGGGCCGGTGGACGGCGGACCGGGTGCGCACCCCTCGACGGTAGGCCGGTCCGGCGCCCGCCGGGGCGTCCCGGCCCGGCCATTGCCGGGGAGCTGTGGCGCAGGGCACACTGCATGCCGCGCCCACCTGCGAGGAGGCCCCGTGCACATCAGCCAGCTGCTGCGCCGCAAGGGTTCCGCGGTCGCCACCGTCGAGGCGTCCGCGACCGTCCGGACCGCCCTCGCGATGCTGGCCGAGCACGGCGTCGGCGCGCTCGTCGTGTCCGCCGACGGGCGGACGGTGGACGGGATCGTGTCCGAGCGCGACGTCGTCCGTGCGCTGCACGAGCGGGGCGCGGGCCTGCTGACCGAGCCGGTCTCGAACCTGATGACGGCCGAGGTGCACACCTGCCAGCCCGGTGCGGGCGTCGAGGAGCTGGCCCGCACGATGACCGACCACCGGGTCCGGCACGTCCCGGTCGTGGACGGCGGTGTGCTCGTGGGCATCGTGTCCATCGGCGACGTCGTCAAGGCGCGGCTCGACGAGCTGGAGAACGAGCGCGCCCAGCTGGTGGACTACATCCAGACGGTCTGACGACGGGCTCCCTGCCCGCCCCTCCCCGGGCTCGGGTCGGTGCCCCGGAGGCAGCCGCACGTAAGGTGCGGCCGTGGACGAGCGGCGTGCGGGTGTCGCCTCCGGGCTGGCCGCCTACGGCATGTGGGGGCTGTTCCCCCTGTACTTCCCCCTGCTCGAGCCCGCCGGCGGGGTCGAGATCGTGGCCCACCGCGTGGTCTGGTCCCTGCTGTTCGTCGCGCTGCTGCTGACCGTCCTCCGTCGCTGGTCGCACGTGCGCGCGGCCGTCGCCGACCGCCGGACCCTGCTGGTGCTCCTCGGCGCCGCGGTGCTGATCGCGGTGAACTGGCTGGTCTTCGTCTACGGCGTCAACTCCGGGCACGTCGTGGAGACCTCGCTCGGCTACTTCATCAACCCCCTCGTCAGCGTGCTGCTCGGCGTCGTGGTCTTCTCCGAGCGGCTCCGCAGGCTGCAGTGGGTGGCCGTCGGGATCGCCGCCGTGGCGGTGGCCGTGCTGACCATCGACTACGGCCGCCCGCCGTGGATCGCGCTGGCGCTGGCGGTCAGCTTCGGCCTCTACGGGCTGATGAAGAAGCTGGTCCGGGTCGAGGCGGCGCCGGGACTGTTCGTGGAGACCGCCCTCGTCCTCCTCCCCGCCGTCGCCGTGCTGGCCGTCCTGGAGACCCGCGGGAGCGGCACCGCGGTCAGCGAGGGGGCCGGGCACCTGCTGCTGCTCGTGGGCTCGGGCGTCGGCACCGCCGTCCCGCTGCTGCTCTTCGCCGCCGCCACCCGCCGCATCCCGTTGTCCACGGTGGGCCTCCTGCAGTACGTGACGCCCCTCATGCAGCTGGCCATCGGGGTCTTCGTGTACCAGGAGCCGATGCCGCCGGCGCGGCTGGCCGGCTTCGTCATCGTGTGGATCGCCCTGGCCGTGTTCACCGCCGACACGCTGCGGCAGGCCCGTGCCGAGGGCCGCCGGCGGACGGCGGAGGTGGCGCCGGCGCCGGTCTGACCGGAGCGCAGCCGAGTCCGCCCCGATCGTCGGTGGGCGGCGCTACGGTCGGGTCCCCGCACCACAGAGAAGGACCTCCGATGTCTGCCGAACCAGCTCCCGCGGTCTCCCCGCCGGGGGGCGAGGTGACCTCCCCGCCCGCGCACACCCACGAGACCGACACCCAGCCCCCGCCCGGGGGTCTCACCCGACGAGAGCACGAGATGCTCGTGTTCGAACGGCAGTGGTGGCGCCGTCCCGGTGCCAAGGAGACGGCGATCCGGGACCGGTTCGGGCTGGCCCCGACGCGCTACTACCAGGTCCTCAACGCCCTCGTCGACCGGCCCGCGGCACTCGAGGCAGATCCGTTGCTGGTCCGGCGGTTGCGGCGCGTCCGCGCCGCGCGCGGGCAGCGCCGATCCTCGGCGGTCCTGGGCAAGGGGGGCCGCGACGGTTAGATTTGGTCACCGTGGGCAGGCACCTCGCGTCAGGCAGTGACGTATCGGAACGGGGATCGACTCCCGTTCCCCATGGTCGTCGCCGCACGGACGGTGCCGAACCCGCCCGGCCGACCGGTCCGGGAACCCCTGTCCTGAGCGACACCGACCTGAGCGACCACCCGACGACGCCGGGCCGCAGTCGCGCGGACCGTCGCCGCGACGGGTTGCTGGACGCGGGCGACGACCCGGGTCGCCGCCGCACGGCGCCGCCTCGCCCGGGGGACCCCGTCCCGGCTCGTGTGGCCGCCCCGGCGGCTCCGGCGCGCCCGGCCGCCCCGCCCTGGGTCGCCCAGCCGCCGGCCCGCCCGGCCATCCCCACGGCGGCCGTCGCGGCCCCGCCCGCGCTCGTTCCGGCCGCCCCGGTGACGGCCCTGCCGTCCCGGCCCGCTCCGCCGGCCGCCGCCCGCTCCCGGGCGGTGCAGCCGGCGGCGCAGACGCGGCCGCGCCTGCCCGTTCCACCGGCGGC
Organism: Geodermatophilus sabuli; assembly: GCF_010686765.1. Taxonomy (GTDB): domain Bacteria; phylum Actinomycetota; class Actinomycetes; order Mycobacteriales; family Geodermatophilaceae; genus Geodermatophilus; species Geodermatophilus sabuli_A. The sequence goes on from NZ_JAAGWF010000008.1 coordinate 44,765, forward strand.
CGCCGCTGCCGCGCCCGCCGCTCCTGCCGCCTCTCCCGCCGGGCCGCGGACGACCGTGGCGCCGTTCCAAGCGGTACCGACCCCGGAGCCCGGCGAGGAGCCCGCCCCCTCCACCGGCCGGCCCGCGTCCGGGCCCGCCCCCGACCTCGGCGCAGCGCAGGGCCGCCGGTCGACCGACGCCGCACGGGTTGGCGGCGCACCGGCCGAGGCGGTGCCGGTCGAGCCCGCCGGCCGGCCGGGGAGGCCGCTGTCGACGCGCCCGGCCGAGGCCGCTCCCGGCTACCGCGACTGGACCAGCCCGTCGCGCAGCAAGGAGGCCCCGCTGGTCGCTCCTCCGGCGACCGAGGCGATCCCGGACCGGGAGATCCCGCGCGGCAGCGGGTCGGGGACCCCCCACCGCGCGCTCGCGCCGTCGACCGAGCTGATCCCCGACCGGGGCTCCTCCGCGCAGGCCGACGGCTGGGACGACGACTGGGACGACCCGGTCGAGGACGAGGGGGACCGGGACGACGCCGCGGACCGCGGACGTCCGGCGCTCTCCGGCCCGGAGACCGGCCCCTCCACCGGTGTCGTCGGCGGGCGGGCGGCGTTCCGCGCCGAGCGGCAGGCCGCCGAGGCCGAGCGCCGCAAGGAGGCCCGCCGCAGCGGAGCGGCGACCTCCGCGGTCCCGGACGACGACGGGCAGCGCCGGGGCGCCTCCGGCGTGCGGCGGGCCGCCACCGGTCTGCTGGCCGTGGCCGTGGTCGCGCTGCTGGTCCTCGGGGTCTACGGCTTCACCGCCTCCGACGCGCAGGAGGCGGGCCGGTCACAGCAGTCCGCGCCCACCTCCTCGACGGCGACCTCGCCGGCCGCCCCCAGTTCGGCCCTGCCGCCGCTGGACGTCGCCCCCCTGCCCGGCGTGGAGGAGCCGGCGCCGGCCGGAGCGCCGGCGCGTGCTCCGGTCACCGTCCTCAACGCCACGGGCATCTCCGGTCTCGCCGCCGACGTCGCCGCGGCGATCGGTACCGGCGGCTGGGAGTCGCCCGGGGTCGGGCAGTACCAGGGCGGCGACGTCGCGCTCACCACCGTCTACTTCACCGCCGGCGACGAGGCCCAGCGCCAGGCCGCTCTCGCGCTGATCGAGCAGTACCCGCAGATCTCGGGACCGGCGGAGCGCTTCTTCGAGGTCCCCGACGTGGCCGCGCCCGGACTGGTCCTGGTCACCACCGGCGAGTGGCGGCCCTGACCGACCCTCGACACGGCGGGGCCCGGAACACCGGACGGCGATCGTCCGTTGGCCGCTCCGTGCGTCCCCTCCGCGGGCCCGCGCGTCCCCGCCCGCGCCCCGGCGCCCGTGCGACGCTCGCCGCCCTGCTCGCCCTCCCGCTCGCCGGTGCCCTCCTCGTCCTCGCTCCGGCCGCCCCGGCGGCGGCTGCGGAGGACGTCGCCACCGAGGAGGCCGTGGTCACCTCGGGCACGGGCGCCGACGCCGCCGAGCTGGACACCACCGTCTACGTGCCCGGCTCGGCCGCCGGCGAACCCGCTCCCGCGGTCGTCCTCGCGCACGGCTTCGGCGGCAGCAAGGACTCCGTGGCCGACGACGCCCGGTTCCTCGCCGAGCGCGGCTACGTCGTGCTCACGTACTCCGCCCGCGGGTTCGGCGCCAGCACCGGCCAGATCGGGCTCAACGACCCCCGGTTCGAGGTCGCCGACCTCTCCACGCTGCTCGACCGCCTCGCCGAGCGGGACGACGTCCTCCTGGACGGTGACGGTGACCCGCGGGTCGGCGTCGCCGGCGCCTCCTACGGCGGTGCCCTGTCGCTCCTGGGCGCGGGCTACGACGACCGGGTGGACGCCATCGCCCCGCAGATCACCTGGAACTCGCTGACCGCGGCGCTGTTCCCGTCGCAGGTGGGCGACGCCGCCGCGGACACCGTGGCATCGACCCCGCAGGACGCGGACTCCGGCGTCTACAAGCGGCTGTGGTCGGGGTTGTTCTTCGGCGTCGGGTCGGTGCCCACCGGCGGGCTGCTCGACGCGCTCGGCGGAGCCGGTGCAGGGGTGACGGCGCTGCCGCAGCGGGACGCCGCCGACGTCGACCCCGCGCTCGTGGAGCAGCTGCTCACCTGCGGCCGGTTCCGCGCCGACATCTGCGCCGCCTACCAGGACGCCGCCGCCACCGGAACGCTCACGCCCGAGGTCGCCGCCGTCCTGGACCGCAGCAGCCCGGCCACCGTGCTCGACCGCATCCAGGCGCCGACCCTGCTGGTCCAGGGCACCCAGGACTCGCTGTTCGGCCTGGGCCAGGCCGACGCCAACGCCCGCGGGATCGCCGCGAACGGCACCCCGGTCAAGATGGTCTGGTACGCCGGGGGGCACGACTCGCAGGCCTCGGAGCGGACCACCGAGTCGCTGCGGACGGAGGTCGCCGGCTGGTTCGACTGGTACCTGCGCGATGTCGGCGACCCCGGCCGCGGCACCGACCCGGGCACCGGTTTCCAGTTTCCGGCGCCCACCGGCCTGGCCGCCGGCATCGGCAGCGTCCAGGGCGGCAACCAGACCGTCCTCGCCACCGAGTACCCCGGTCTGACGGGGGACGACGCCGCCCAGCGCGCCGAGATCGCCGTCGCCGGTCCGGTGCAGCCGGTGGTCACCCCGGCCGGTGGCACACCTGCGGCGATCACCGTCGTCCCCGGCCTGGGCTCGCTCGGGGCCGCGCTGTCGGGCAGCACGTTCGAGATCCCCGGCCAGTTCGCCGCCTTCGACAGCGAGCCCCTCGAGGAGGCGGTCGAGGTCGTGGGCGCGACGACGGTCGACCTCGCCGTCGCCTCGCCCAGCGGCTCGGCGACGCTGTTCGCCAAGCTCTACGACGTCGGCCCGGACGGCCAGCAGACCCTGCCCTCCGGCCTGGTGGCACCGCTGGCGCTGACCGGTCTGCCGGCGGACCCCACCGCCCCGACCGAGGTGGCGGTGACCCTGCCGGCGGTGGTGCACCGCTTCGAGGCCGGCCACACCATGCGGGTGGTGGTCTCCTCGACCGACCAGGCCTTCGCCCTGCCGGCCGAGGCGGCGGTCTACTCGGTGGCCCTCGCCGACGGCGACGGCGCGACCCTCGCCGTCCCCGAGGTGGACGGCCGGACCGAGACCGGTGGCGGCACCTCCCGGTGGTGGCTGCTGCTCGGCGCGGTCGTCGCGCTGGGCCTGCTCGGGTGGGCGGCTGCGGTCCTCTGGGGACGGCGTCAGCGCCGCCGGATCTCGGTGGTCGAGCCCGACGGCGAGGAGGTGCCGCTGCGCTTCACCGGTGTCACCAAGGCCTACAAGGACGGCTTCGTCGCCGTCCGCGACCTCTCCTTCGAGGTGCGCCGGGGGCAGGTGCTCGGGCTGCTCGGCCCCAACGGCGCCGGCAAGACGACGTCCCTGCGGATGCTCATGGGCCTGATCCGGCCCACCGAGGGGCGGATCAGCATCTTCGGTCACGCCGCGGCCGCAGGGGCGCCGGTGCTGTCGCGGCTGGGCTCGTTCGTCGAGGGCACCGGCCTGCAGCCGCACCTGTCCGGCCGGGACAACCTGCGGTTGTACTGGGCCGCCACCGGCCGGCCGGCCGCCGACGCGCACATGGACGAGGCGATCGCCGTCGCCGGCCTCGGTGCCGCGATCGACCGGCCGGTGCGCCGCTACAGCCAGGGCATGCGGCAGCGCGTGGCCATCGCCCAGGCGATGCTCGGCCTGCCCGACCTGCTGGTGCTCGACGAGCCGACCAACGGGCTGGACCCGCCGCAGATCCACGCCATGCGGGAGGTGCTGCGCTCCTACGCCGCGACCGGCCGCACGGTGATCGTGTCCAGCCACCTGCTCAGCGAGATCGAGCAGACCTGCAGCCACGTCGTCGTCATGGCGAAGGGGCAGAAGATCGCCCAGGGGACGGTGGACGAGATCGTCGGCACCGGTGGTGCGGTGCTGGTCGGCCTGGCCGACGACGCGGAGACCGAGCGCGCCATCGCCGTCCTCGAGGGCCTGCCGGGGGTGTCGGCCGAGCGCACCGACGAGGGCCTGGTCGCCGAACTGGACGGCACCAGCCGCGCACGGGCGCTGCAGGCGCTGATCGAGGCCGGCCTCGAGGTCGACGCCTTCACGCCGCGCCGCCGCCTGGAGGACGCGTTCCTGTCACTGGTGGGGGAGGAGCGGGCATGAGCTCACTCGACGAGCACGTCCAGCCGACCGGGGCGGTCGCCGGGTACCGGCCTGAGCGGACGCTGCGGCTGTCGGTCGAGCTGCGCCGCCAGTTCAAGCGCCGGCGCACGCTCGGGGTGTTCACGCTGATGGTGGCCCTGCCGCTCATCCTCATCGGGGCGCTGCAGCTCGGGGGGAGCGAGGAGGCCGCGGAGAACGACCGGCTCAACCTGGTCGACGTCGCCACCTCCAGCGGGCTGAACTTCACGCTGTTCGTGCTGTTCGCGACCACCGGCTTCTTCCTCGTCGTGGTCTACGCGCTCTTCTTCGGGGACACGGTCGCCGCCGAGGCGCAGTGGGGATCGCTGCGCTACACGCTGGCCACGCCCGTACCGCGCATGCGGCTGCTCCGCCAGAAGTGGCTCGCGGCGCTCGTCCTGTCGGTCGGCGCGCTGGTCGTCCTCGTGCTCACCGCGATCGTGGCGGGCGGCATCGCCTTCGGTTTCGACGCGATCCAGACGCCGATCGGGGTGACGCTCCCGCAGGGCGAGGGGCTGGTGCGACTGACCGGGATGGTCGGCTACCTCGCCGTCCACCTGCTGGTCGTCGGCTCGCTGGCGTTCTGGCTGTCCACGGTCACCGACGCGCCCCTGGCCGCGGTCGGCGGCGCGGTGTTCACCATGTTCGTCTTCGCGATCCTCGACCAGGTCGAGCAGCTCGGCGCGATCCGGGACTGGTTCCCGACCGCGGAGGAGTTCGCGTGGACCGACCTCCTGCAGACGCCGGTCGACTCCGACGACCTGTTCCGCGGTGTCGTCCAGTCGCTGGTCTACATCGCCGTGTTCACCGCCCTGGGCTTCCGCCACTTCGCCCGCCGCGACGTCACGAGCTGAGGGACGGGTCCCCGGCGTCCGGGACCCGCTCGAAGCGCATGTCCATCCACGTCACCCACCGGCCCGGCGACAGCTCCCGCTCCCAGCGCGTGGTCATCAGCCCGTCGCCCGCCCGGACGTCGAACCACGAGCGCACGCCCTCGCCCCGCAGGAGGAGGAGCCCGTCCTCCTGCGGGACCAGGCTCATGACGCCGGGGGAGTCCGAGGCGTCGAAGGCGTGCATCTGCCACCCACCGGTCGCGGCGTCCCGCCCGCCGATCACCTCGTGCACCACCACGTGCTCGTCGCCGACGACCACGTCCACCTCGTGGGCGATCCACGCCCCGCCCGGCAGCCAGCGGTAGGTGTCGCTGCCTGCGAGCCGGCCGGTGACCGCGCCCGTCCCGTCGTGGACCGTGCCGGAGCTGCGCCAGCGGCCGATGACGGGGGCGAGCGGCGCCAGGTGGTCCGACGGGTGGGGCGAGGCCATGGCGGGGAGACCCCGCCGGGCGGCGGAAGTCATCGGCCGTGTCCGGTCACAGGCTGGCGAGGACCGCCTCGGCCCAACCCTCGCCCATCGCCCGCCGGGTCACCGCGGCGTTCGGGATGGCGGCCAGCAGGTCCCCCATCCCGTCGACGGTGGCCCCGTTCGCGGTGATCCACAGCCGGTCGACCGCCGGCGCCATGTCCAGGTCGCTGACGCTGTCGCCGACCGCCACCGCGTCGGCGGGGGTCAACCCGCGCCGCTCGAGGTCCCAGGCGATCGCCGTGCCCTTCGAGATGCCGCGCGGCATGAGGTGGTAGACCCGCGGCGGCAGCGGGTCGTCGTCCAGCGTCATGCGGGACGACGGCGGGAGGGCGCCGTTGTCGTTGAGCGTCAGCCAGTCCAGGCCCCGCGCGGCCAGCTCCGCGTCGACGGCGAGCGGGTCGACCCGGCCCCGGAGCAGCGCGTCGGTGACGTGCGTGACGTGCCAGGGGTCATGCCACTCGAGCCGGCCCGGGTGCTCGGCGATCAGCTGCTCGACCACTCCCAGCTCGGTCATGACGTCCATCGGCGTCCGGCCGGCGTACTCGGCCGGGAGGGCGCCGGCGAGCCGGTGGGTCTGCCGCCCGCCGGCCCAGCTGACCACCGCGCCGAGCTCGGCGATCGCGCCGTCGGCGGCGAAGATGCGGCCGGCCTCGACCACCTGCTCGAAGGTCCGACCGCTCACCAGGACGAGTGCGACACCGGCGCGGTGCAGCTCGAGCAGCGCGGTCGCCGGGTCCGCGGTGAGCGCGCGGCCCGCCGTGTGCCAGAAGGAGCCCCGCGGCCCGACCATCGTGCCGTCGAGGTCGGTGTAGACGATGCGCGCAGCCACCCGCCCATCCTGGCGCCCCGGTCGCATCGGCGTCCGGCGGCACCGGCCGCCCCCTGCCGGCATCAGTCGGCGGCGGCGCGGCAGGTCTCGACGGCGAAGGCCTCCAGCCGCTGACGGACGGCGTCGTCCGGGGTCAGCACGAACGGCCGCGGATCCCCGGCCCCGACGGCCAGCACGAGCCCGATCAGGCCGGTGCGGTAGCTCTCGCCCAGGGCGTGCACGTCGCACCGCGCCGGCACCAGACGCAGGTCCAGGTCCACCGCCGCCGCGCTCCCCAGCGTGGGCAGCGGGCCCAGGGCGGTGATGGCGTAGACGGTGTTCGACCCGATCCCCACCACCCTGACGTCGTCGTCCCCGCCGGTCCTGCGCAGGCGGACGACCACGTCGAGGGCGGGGCCCTCCGCGGTGGTCACGGGCCGGACGCCGGCCACCTCCACGGCCGCCTGGCGGCGCAGTTCCTGTTCGGCGCAGTCGCTCTCGTGCAGCCGCCGGACCAGGCCGTCGTCGGCCAGCGGGACGGTGACCTCCCGCCGCGTCCCGGCGGCGTCCCGCAGCCGGACGACGGCCCGAGGCGCGGCGGGGGTCACGTCGCAGTCGCCCGGCCCGGCGACCACCGGCAGCTCCAGCGGCGCGCCGGGACGGAGCTCGGCGTCCCGCACCGCCGCAGGAGAGGTGGGCACCCCGGGCGCGAGCACCTCGACCGCTTCCACGACCAGCCCGGCGTTGCCGGCGGTCAGCCGCACCTGGAGGCGCCGGGCCGGCACGTCGCGGCGGTACTGGCGGAGCACGCCGTCGATCCCAGCCTGCGGATCCGCCGCGACGGCGGCCAGGCCGGGGGCGGGCGAGCCGGTACCCGTGCCCCCTGCCGGGGAGCCGGTGGGTGCCGAGCGGTCTGCGACGGTCTCCGCCGACCCGGGCGGGCCGGCCGAGCACGCCGCCGCGCCGATCGCGAGGGCGGCCACCAGGGCGAGTCGGCGACGGGCCGGGGCGGCGCCGGACGTCGCGGGCACGGCCAGCTCCTCGTCCGGCGGGTCGGGACGACGGGATCGTCGTCGGCCGCTCCGGGCCGGTCAAGGGCCGCCCCGCCAGGTCGGCCCCGTGCGGTGCGCGTCACCTGGGTACAGTCGGTGGCGTTCCACTCATCCAGAGGGGCAGAGGGACACGGCCCGACGAAGCCCCGGCAACCGCCGCCTGCGCATCCGCGCAGCGAGAGGTGCCAATTCCGTCCCGCGCGGCTCGACGGCCCGGTGCGGGGAAGATGAGGAGGTAGTCGTCGCATGACCATGACCGCACCCGGCTCCGTCCAGGCCGACTCCAGCGCGGGCGGCCCGGTGCCCCCGTGCCCGGCCCGTGGGCTGGTCTGCCGCAACTGCGGCGCCACCTTCGGTCTCGTCGCCGAGCACGCCTGCGCCGAGTGCTTCGGCCCGCTCGAGGTGGACTACGACCCCGAGGCCATGCGGGCGGTCACCCGCGAGCAGATCGAGGCCGGCCCGCAGAACATCTGGCGCTACGTCGCGCTCCTTCCGGTGGGCCAGGACCCGGCCGACCGGGTGAGCCTCGACCCCGGCCTCACGCCGCTCGTGCGCGCCGACCGGCTGGCCGCGGAGCTCGGGCTGACCGGCGGCCTGTGGGTGAAGGACGACTCGGCCAACCCGACCCACTCCTTCAAGGACCGCGTGGTCAGCCTGGCCGCCACCGCCGCCAAGCGTCTGGGCTACACCAAGATCGCCGCGGCCTCCACCGGCAACCTGGCCAACTCGGTCGCCGCGCACGCCGCGCGCGTGGGCATCCCGTCGTTCGTCTTCATCCCGAGCGACCTCGAGCCGGGCAAGGTCGTGCAGTCGGCGGTCTACGGCCAGACGCTGGTCGCCGTCGACGGCTCCTACGACGACGTCAACCGGCTGACCAGCGAGCTCGCCGAGACCGACGAGTTCGAGGACACCGCGTTCGTCAACCAGAACGTGCGCCCGTACTACGCCGAGGGCTCGAAGACGATGGGCTACGAGATCGCCGAGCAGCTCGGCTGGCGCATCCCGGCCCAGGTCGTCATCCCCATGGCGTCGGGGTCGCTGCTGACCAAGGTGGACAAGGCGTTCCGCGAGCTGACGGCCGCGGGCATCGTCGAGGCGACCGAGTGGACCGTCTTCGGCGCCCAGTCCGCCGGTTGCGACCCGATCGCCACGGCCTTCGACAACGGCTGGGACGTCGTCAAGCCGGTGAAGCCCACCGGGATCGCGAAGTCCCTGAACATCGGCAACCCCGCCGACGGCCCCTACGCGCTGGACGCCATCCGGCGCACCGGCGGCGCGGTCGGCCGGGTCGGCGACGAGCAGATCGTGCAGGGCATCCGCGACCTGGCCCGCACGACCGGTGTCTTCGCCGAGACCGCCGGCGGGGTCACCGTCGCGGTGCTCCGCCAGCTGGTCGAGGACGGCCGCCTGGACCCGACGAAGGAGACCGTCGTCCTCAACACCGGCGAGGGGCTGAAGACCCTCGACCCGCTCGAGCCGGTCGTGGGCCCGACGCACCGGGTGGAACCGTCGCTCAAGTCGGTGCGCGCGTCGGGCCTCATCGCCTAGGGGCCGCGTCCTCCCCCGACCGGGTGTCTGACGTGCGTGGATGTGGTGCTGGACACGTTCTGCTGAGCTACTGTCTCGCCGGTTTCGGTTCCACGTTCGTGTTCGCGGGCGGAAGAGCAGAACCCGGCCGCCAGGTCCTCGGGGGCCGTCCGCACGCACCAACGTGGGAGCACACGTGGCACAGGGCACCGTGAAGTGGTTCAACGCCGAGAAGGGCTTCGGCTTCATCGCCGTCGACGGCGGTCAGGACGTCTTCGTCCACTACTCGGCCATCCAGATGGACGGCTACAAGAGCCTCGAGGAGGGCCAGCGGGTCACCTTCGAGGTCGTCCAGGGCGAGAAGGGTCCGCAGGCCGACGGCGTCCGCTCCGCCTGAGCCCAGCGCTTCCCGGCCGAGGCCCGGTCCCCGTCAGGGGGCCGGGCCTCGGTCGTCGCGGCAGGCGGGAACAGCCGCTCCCGACCCCCCGTTCTTGCACTCGCCAGGGTCGAGTGCCAGACTCGTTCCTGGCACTCGACAGTGCCGAGTGCCAATCAGGTCGGAACGGTGAGGCACTGGAGCGCGGGCCGACGGAGTGCCCGCGTCACCGGTGTCGTCCGTCGCGGGCGCCGGTCCCGGCCGTGCAGCGATCCATGCATGGAGGACATCACCACATGGCCAAGATGATCGCCTTCGAAGAAGAGGCGCGCCGCGGTCTCGAGCGGGGCATGAACACCCTCGCCGACGCCGTCAAGGTGACCCTCGGTCCGAAGGGCCGCAACGTCGTCCTCGAGAAGAAGTGGGGTGCCCCCACCATCACCAACGATGGTGTGAGCATCGCCAAGGAGATCGAGCTCGAGGACCCGTGGGAGAAGATCGGCGCCGAGCTGGTCAAGGAGGTCGCCAAGAAGACCGACGACGTCGCGGGTGACGGCACCACCACCGCCACCGTGCTCGCCCAGGCACTCGTCCGCGAGGGTCTGCGCAACGTCGCCGCCGGCGCCAACCCGATGGCCCTCAAGAAGGGCATCGAGAAGGCCGTCGAGTCGGTCACCGAGTACCTCCTCTCGACCGCCAAGGACGTCGAGACCAAGGAGCAGATCGCCGCCACCGCGTCGATCTCCGCCGCTGACCCGGCCATCGGCGAGCTCATCGCCGAGGCGATGGACAAGGTCGGCAAGGAAGGCGTCATCACCGTCGAGGAGAGCAACACCTTCGGCCTCGAGCTCGAGCTCACCGAGGGCATGCGCTTCGACAAGGGTTACATCTCGCCCTACTTCGTCACCGACGCCGAGCGCATGGAGGCCGTCCTCGACGACCCGTACGTGCTCGTCGTCAACAGCAAGATCAGCTCGGTCAAGGACCTGCTCCCGCTGCTCGAGAAGGTCATGCAGTCGGGCAAGGCCCTGATGATCATCTCCGAGGACGTCGAGGGCGAGGCCCTGGCGACCCTGGTGGTCAACAAGATCCGCGGCACGTTCAAGTCCGTCGCCGTCAAGGCCCCGGGCTTCGGCGACCGCCGCAAGGCCATGCTGACCGACATCGCCATCCTCACCGGTGGCCAGGTCATCAGCGAGGAGGTCGGCCTCAAGCTGGACTCCGCCGGCGTCGAGCTCCTGGGTCGCGCCCGCAAGGTCGTCGTCACCAAGGACGAGACGACGATCGTCGAGGGTGCCGGCGACAGCGACCAGATCGCCGGCCGGGTCAACCAGATCCGCGCCGAGATCGAGAAGTCGGACTCCGACTACGACCGCGAGAAGCTGCAGGAGCGCCTGGCCAAGCTGGCCGGTGGCGTCGCCGTCATCAAGGCCGGCGCCGCGACCGAGGTCGAGCTCAAGGAGCGCAAGCACCGCATCGAGGACGCGGTGCGCAACGCCAAGGCCGCCGTCGAGGAGGGCATCGTCGCCGGTGGTGGCGTCGCTCTCGCGCAGGCCACGGCCGTCGCGTTCGACAAGCTGGACCTCACCGGTGACGAGGCCACCGGCGCCAACATCGTGCGCGTCGCGCTCGAGGCGCCGCTGAAGCAGATCGCGATCAACGCCGGCCTCGAGGGTGGCGTCGTCGCGGAGAAGGTCCGCAACTCCGACACCGGCTGGGGCCTCAACGCCGCCACCGGCGAGTACGTGGACCTGGTCGCCAGCGGGATCATCGACCCCGCCAAGGTGACCCGCTCCGCGCTGCAGAACGCCGCCTCCATCGCGGCGCTCTTCCTCACCACCGAGGCCGTCATCGCCGACAAGCCGGAGAAGGCCGCTCCGGCCATGCCCGGTGGCGACGGCGGCATGGGCGGCATGGACTTCTGAGCCCTGCCGCTGCCGATCGGTAGCACCCGCACAGCCCGACAGGGGCGGTCCCGCATCGCGGGGCCGCCCCTGTCGGCGTCTCGGGCCTCGGCTCCGGGCTCTCCCGCGGAAGAGCCCCGGGGCCCTTCCGCGGAGAGTCGCGGTAGCCGAGGGCGGCACACCATCGGTCGGCCATCGCCTGGTGGTCGCGGGCGTCGAGGCACAGGTCCCCGGAGCGGGCGGCTGCGGTCCCGCGCCGGCCTCAGCACACCGGCCCGGGGCGGACGGGCCGCGTGGCCGTCGTCCCTCGATCGGGGAGGAGGGGCCTCGATCGGCCGCCCCGCGCGTCTAGGGACGGTCCCGCCGGGTAGGCGCACCGCGTGGCGGTGCTCATCGGGACGTCGGGCTGGCAGTACCGCGACTGGCGCGGGCGCTTCTACCCGCAGCGGATGCCCCAGCGCGCGTGGCTGGAGCACTACGCCCAGCACTTCGCCACCGTCGAGAGCAACAACGCCTTCTACCGGCTCCCCGAGCTCACGACCTTCCAGGCGTGGCGGACCAGGACGCCGCCGGACTTCCGGTGGGCGGTCAAGGCCAGCCGGTTCCTGACGCACGTCAAGCGGTTGCGGGACCCCGAGGAGCCTGTGGCCAGGCTGATGTCCCGCGCCGCCGGCCTGGAGGAGCGGCTCGACGTCGTCCTGCTGCAGTTGCCACCCACGCTGCGGGCCGACGCCGAGCTGCTGCGCGTCTGCCTGGCGCAGTTCCCGGCCGGCACGCGCGTCGCCGTCGAGCCGCGGCACGAGAGCTGGTGGACCGACGAGGTCCGCGCGCTGCTGGAGCGCTACGGCGCCGCGCTGTGCTGGGCCGACCGCGACGAGCAGCCGATCGCTCCGCTCTGGCGCACCACCGACTGGGGTTACCTGCGGCTGCACACCGGCGCCGCGGAGCCGTGGCCGCGCTACCGGCCGGAGACCCTGCAGGTGTGGGCCGACCGGCTGGCGGCGACCTGGGAGCCGTCCTCGGACGTCGTCGTCTACTTCAACAACGACCCCGGCGGAGCCGCGGTGATCGACGCGGTCGTCTTCGCCGAGGCGGTGCGCCGCACCGGGCGCGCGCACACCCGCGTGCCGACCGCCGAGCAGGCCAGCGGGCTCGCCTGGGACGCGGCCCCGGCGCACTGAGCGGGGACGTCGACCGGAGGCCGCATCCCTCGGTCGCCGGCACCTGCACCGACGTCACGGCGACCTACGAGACCAGGAGCCCGCCCGCGTTGCGCTCCACGTCCGCCGGACCGGCTGCGCCGTCGGACCGGTTGACCTCCGCCCACAGTGCGTCGAGGGAGAGGCCGAGGACGTCGGCGATCGCAGCGATGGTCGGGAAGGCGGGGGTGGCCACCCGGCCGGACTCGATCTTGCGGAGGGTCTCCGGTGAGACCCCGGCAGCCAGTGCGGTGCCGAGCATCGAGCCCTGCCCCCTGGCACGTCGCAGGAGGGCACCGAGGCGCTGTCCGCGGGCGACCTCTGCCGGCGTGAGCGGCAACCTGACCATGACACCCATTCTAATACCGGGATACTCTTACCGGGATTCTCATCGGTGCGCGGAGAGGTGTCGGATGATCGAGCTCCTGGACCCGACGGAGCTCCCACGAGCCCGGGAGGCGGGTGCGCTGGTCGCCGGCATCCTGCAGACGCTGAAGAGCCGGTGCGCGGTGGGCACGAACCTGCTGGACGTCGACCGGTGGACGCGGGACATGATCACCGAGGCCGGCGCGCAGTCCTGCTACGTCGACTACGAGCCGTCCTTCGGGCGCGGGCCGTTCGGCCACTACATCTGCACGTCGGTCAACGACGCCGTGCTCCACGGGCTGCCCCACGACCGCGCGCTGTCCGACGGCGACCTGCTGACGCTCGACCTCGCCGTCTCCACGGGTGGCGTCGTCGCGGACTCCGCCATCAGCTTCGTCGTGGGCCGCTCGGCGTCCGCGGAGAGCGTGGCGTTGATCAGTGCGACCGAGCGCGCACTGGACGCGGGGATCGCCGCGGCCCGCCCCGGAGCCCGGATCGGGGACCTCTCCCATGCCATCGGGGCGGTCCTCGGCGAGGCGGGGTACCGGGTCAACACCGAGTTCGGCGGTCACGGCGTCGGCTCGACGATGCACCAGGACCCGCACGTCCCGAACTCGGGGCGACCCGGTCGTGGCTACCGACTGCGCCCGGGACTCCTGCTGGCTCTGGAGCCGTGGGTCATGGCGGACACCGACGAGCTCGTCACCGATGCCGACGGCTGGACCCTCCGGAGCGCGACGGGCTGCCGGACCGCACACAGCGAGCACACGATCGCCATCACCGACGACGGAGCCGAAGTCCTCACCGTGCCGCGGTAGGTGGGAGCCGTGGGTCCGCGGCGGCCCCGGTCAGCGCGGTCAGCCGTCGGCGGAGTCGTCGTCCGGGCGGTCGTCGGCGGAGTGGCTGCCGGACCGGTCATCGGCGGCGTGGTCGTCGCCGCCCCGGCCGGGACCCGACCGGTCGTCCCCGCCGTGCCGGCCGGACGTGTGGCCGGAGGTGCTGGGCGTCGCCGCGGACGGCGTCGGGGAGGCGACCGGGCCGTCGTCCTCGGGGTGGTCCCGGCCGCTGGAGTCGTCACGCCCGGCCGAGTCGTCCGGCTCGCCGGTGGTGCCGGCCGGGGAGCCGGTCGGCGTGGCCGGGGTCGTCTCCGAAGCCGTCTCCGGGGCCGTCGAGAGGCGACCGCCGCGGTGCTGGTGGACGCCCGCGTCGTCCCGGGGGTCGATGATGCCGGTCGGCACGGCCGTCGTCGTGACCGACGGCGGGGCGATCGTCTCCGGGACGGCGGAGGGGTCGGCACCGGGACCGTCGTCCGGGCCGGCCACGGCGGAGTGCTGGACCGCGACCGGGACGGGGAGCCGGCCGTCGGTCGAGTCCGGCGCGTCGAAGGGGGTGACGGCCTCGATGGCCACGGCCACGCCGTCCTGGACGCCGCCGGGGAGGACCCCGGCCGCGCCCGCCCCGGTCACCCCGACGACGGCGGCACCCAGGCCGGCAGCGGCCAGGGTGACGGTGGACGCTGCGGTGACCTTGGCGGCGAGGGCGGCGAGGCCCTGGAGCAGCAACACGGGAACTCCCGGCGACCGGATGGGTGGTGTCACTCCACTCATCGGCAGCCCGACGGTGGATGTGCACCGCCCGGGTCAGTCGAGGACGGCGGTGTCCTCGGCGTGCCGGATGCCCAGCTGGTCGGCCGCCTGGCCCAGCACCGCCTGCACGGCGAGGGTGTCGGCCAGCGGCATGACCGTGCTCTCCGTGCGTCCCGCCCGCAGGCACTCGGTCACCTCGGCGAGCTCGTGCGCGTATCCGGTGCCCGCCTGAGGGCGGGTGATCGTCTCCGGCTCCGCCCCGGACCGGTGCAGGACGATCGTCTGCGGGTGGTGGAACCGGGGGAGGACGTCGATCCAGCCCGTCGTCCCGAAGACGCGCGCCTGGCCGGGGAGCGCGTAGCGCAGCGAGGTCGTGAGGGTGGCCGACCGCCCGTCCCCGTACCCCAGCAGCAGGCCGGCCTCGGCGTCTGCGCCGGTCGGGAACAGCGACCCGGCCACGGTGACGGTGTCCGGCGGACCGAGCAGCATCTGCGCGAACGACACGACGTACACGCCGAGGTCCAGCAGCGCACCACCGCCGAGCTCAAGGGCGAACAACCGGTCGTCGGGGTCGTAGTCGCGGGCCACGCCCAGGTCGGCCTGCACCGAGCGCACCTCGCCGATGGCGCCGTCGGCCACCAGGTGACGCAGCGCTCCGACGACCGGCTGGAAGCGGGTCCACATCGCCTCCATGACGAAGACCCCGCGGTCCCGCGCACGGTCGATCACCTCCGCCGCCCCGGCCGTGGTCGCGGTGAACGCCTTCTCCACCAGGAGCGCCTTGCCCGCCTCGATCGCGGCCAGCGCGATCGCCGCGTGCTGGGGATGCGGCGTCGCCACGTAGAGCACGTCGACGTCGGGATCGGCGATGACCTCCGCGTAGGAGCCGTGCGCCCGCTCCAGCCCGTGCCGCTGCGCGAACGCGTGGGCGCGCTCGGCGGAGCGGGACGCGACCGCCACCGGCCGGGCGCCCGGCACGTGCGCGAAGTCGCCCATCACGCTCTCCGCGATGCGGCCCGGCCCGACGACGCCCCAGCGGATCTCTGCAGTCACCCGTCCGACGCTAGCGGGGACCCGAGACGCAGCAGGTCGCCGTCCGGGTCGACGTGCGCCCCCTCGCGCACTCCCCACGGCTTCTCCTCGGCGGCCGTGGTGTGCGCGACGTCGGCCCAGGCGGCGGAGACGGCGTCCGCGTCGGGCACGTGCAGGTGGACGGTGGACGCGGTGCGCAGCGGGTCGTGCCCCGGCACGACGGCCACGTGCAGCTCGAGCCCCTCCCAGGCGGCGAAGCCGTGGCTCTCGTCGTGCGCCGAGACGAGGAACCCGAGTTCCGCGCAGTACCGCAGGGCGCGGACCAGGTCGGTCACCGGGAGGACCGGGGACGCCCGCACCTCCGGGTGCTAGTGGGTCATGGCGGGCACACTCCCACGTGACCGCGCGTGCGGGGTCACCGATGGAGGCAGTGCCGCCGGCCGCGGGACCGGCGGACCGCAGCGAGGAGGCGCCGTGGCCGTGCTGATCGACACCCCCGTCTGGCCCTGGCGCGGGCGACGGTGGTCGCACCTGGTCAGCGACGTCTCCTACGACGAGCTGCACGCCTTCGTCGCCGCGGAGCTCGGCATCCCGCGCCGGGCGTTCCAGGGCGACCACTACGACGTCCCGGAGGACCTCTACGACGTCGCGGTCGCCGCCGGGGCGGTCCCGGTCGGGGCCCGGGAGCTGCTCGGCCGGCTGACGGCCGCCGGGCTGCGGCTCAAGAAGGCGCGGCGCGGCGCCTGAGCAGCACCAGCTCGGCCGCCAGGTTGGCGCGCGCGGTCTCCGTCCACGGCTGGGCCGCCGCGGTCCGGTACAAGGCCGGCAGGCCGAGCAGGTGCTCCAGGACGGCGATCCGGCCCGCGGTGAACTCCTCGTCGGACAGGTGCGCGTACTCCTCCCTGATGGCGGAGGCGTAGCCGGCGTAGGCGTCCGGCGGGCCGGCCAGCACGGCGAGGTCGGCGTCGCAGAGCACCGCGCCGTCCGCGTCGTCCTCCGCCGGGTCGTGACCGGCGGTCAGCAGCACGAGGCGGACCACCTCGTCGAGCCGCGCGTCGGGGACCAGCCCGCGCAGCCCGGCCCGCGCCCGCTCGGCGCTGACCTGCTCGTTGTCCGCGCGGCGCGGGTCGTAGACCACGTCGTGGTACCACGCGGCCAGCAGGACGGCGGACGGGTCGGTCGCGGCGGAGGCGAGTTCACCGACCAGCCCGAGCACCGCGGCCAGGTGCGCGAGGTCGTGGTAGCGGCGGTGCGGCTCGCTCCACGCCGCCACCACCGCCGCCCACTCGGTGCGCGAGGTGGGGGAGTCCCCGGCCAGCTCCGCCCAGGCCTCGAAGTCCACCGGCCCGCTCATCGGACACCGCAGGAGCGCAGGGTCAGCAGCGCGAGGGCGCGCGCGGCGGTGACCAGCTCGGCGATCGGCACCCGTTCGAGGGGACCGTGCGCGAGCTGCAGGTCGCCGGGCCCGTAGTGCAGCGTCGGCACCCCCGCGGCGGCGTACTGCCGCAGGTCGCTGCCGGCGGCGATGGCCCGCTCGGGCGGGGACGTCGCGCCGGTGTCGGCGACCGCCCGCTGCACCGCGGGAAGCAGGGGGTGGCCGGTCGGCAGCGAGCCGCTGGCGAAGCTCCCCCCGGTCCAGGTGAGCCGCACCGGGTGCGCGGCCAGCCAGGGATGGCCGGTGCAGACCGCGGCCAGCCGCTCCTCGAACGCCGCCCGAGCCTGCGCGACGGGCTCGCCCAGCCGGACGCCGTAGCGCCCGTCGGCGACCAGCCGGTCGGGCACCGAGCTGGCCCAGTCGCCGGCCTGCACCCGGCCGATGCTGATGCCGTACGGGTACCGGGCTCCGCCGAACCGGGGATCTGCGTCGAGCTGGCGCTGCGCCTCGAACTCCCGCAGCGCGTCGTGCACCACCTGGAACAGCTCGACCGCGCTCACGCCCTGGTCGCGGTGGGCGGCGTGGGCCGCGTGCCCGGTCACCTCCAGCCGGAAGGTGAGCGCACCGGCGTTGGCCGTGACCACGGCACCCGCCGTCGGCTCGGGGATGACGCACAGGTCGCCGCGGTGCCCCCGCTGCAGCGTCGCCCAGGCGCCCAGACCGCCGTCCTCCTCGCCGACGACGGCGTGCACCGCGACCGGCCGGACCAGCCGTACCCCCGCCGTCCGGACCGCGGCCAGGGCGGCGAGCGAGGCGACGACCCCGGCCTTCATGTCGCACGCCCCGCGGCCGTGCACCGCGCCGTCGGCGATGCGCGGGTCGAACGGGTCACCGCGCCACAGCGACCGGTCCCCGGCCGGGACGACGTCGGTGTGGCCGGAGAGCACGAGCGCCGGCCGGCCTTCCTCGGCGGCGGGGAGGGTGCCCACCACGCCCCACGCCTCGGTGCGGCGGACCTCCTGACCCGGCGCGCCGGCATCGGTGGCGGCGGCGGTGAGGTCGACCGGCCAGCGGTCGACGTCGCAGCCGAGCTCCTCCAGCCAGTCGGCGACCAGGTGCTGGACCTCGCTCTCGGCCGCCGTCCCGCCGACCGACGGGACGGCGACCAGCTCGCGCAACCGGTCGACCGACCACTGCTCGTCCACGGCGGCGAGGACACGGGCCTCGGCATCGGTGAGGTCGGGCACCCGCGGAGTCTGGCACGCAGGCCACGATCGGCCCCCGCGGCGAGCCCGGGCCCGGCGGCCGTCCCGGTGTGGTTGGCTCCGGCGCCGTGACCGCACCGCCTCCACCGCCCGGCTGGTACCCCGATCCGGCCGGGAGCGGCGGCGGTACCCGCTGGTGGGACGGCCAGGGCTGGACGCAGCACGTCCAGCAGGCCGCCCCGTCGCCGGCGCCGGCGGTCGCCGGGCGTCCGGGCCCCTCGCTCTACGACCAGCCCGTGCTCGTGGTGAGCCAGAAGACCAAGCTGATCGAGCTGACCAACGAGTACGCCGTGTCCGACGGGCAGGGCCAGCAGATCGGTGCCGTCGTCCAGGTCGGGCAGAGCGGGCTGAAGAAGGCCGTCCGGTTCGTGTCGAACCTGGACCAGTTCCTCACCCACCGGTTGGAGGTCCGGGACGCCTCCGGCCCCGTCCTGGTGCTGACCCGGCCGGCGAAGCTGGTCAAGTCCCGGGTGGTGGTCGAGCGGCCCAACGGGCAGCCGCTGGGCGAGATCGTGCAGGCCACCGTGTTCGGCAAGATCCGGTTCGACCTGGTGGTGGGCGGTCACGTCGTCGGCGCGATCCAGGCCGAGAACTGGCGGGCCTGGGACTTCGCGATCACCGATGCGGCGGGCACGGAGGTGGCCCGGATCACCAAGGAGTGGGAGGGCCTCGCGCGGACGCTGTTCACCACCTCCGACCGGTACGTCGTCCTCGTCCACTCCCGGTTGCCCGAGCCGCTGGCCAGCATGGTCATCGCCTCGGCACTGACCGTGGACACCGCCCTCAAGCAGGACGACCGCGGCTTCAACTGATCGGTCCTGGCCGGTGTGACCGACGACGACCGGGGGTAGCCTCGGAGGTGTCCGGACCGGGCGATCTGTGTCCCCGGGTGCCATTTGGATACCGCCTTCGCGGACCACCGCCCCGATCTCGGTCGGGGGCCTGGAGCCGCGTCGTGCAACTCGCCGCGAGGCGACCAGAGCCCGGTCCGGACCCCACTCGCAGCCCCCCGCCCCGCCGGCGGGTGCTGCTGTGTCCCCGAGGTGCCTCCGTCCGGCAGCCCGCTTACCGTGACGTGGGACACGGACCGGACGCCGAGGAGACACCATGGCCGGCACGGTGCAGGGGCGGACGACGACCGGCGGGGAGTCGCACAAGCTCCCCGTGAAGACCCTCGTCTCGGCGAGCATCGGCAACGCCGTCGAGTGGTTCGACTGGACGGTCTACGCGACGTTCGTCGTCTTCTTCGCCGGTCAGTTCTTCCCCTCGGAGAACGAGGCGCTGGCCCTCATCGGGGCGACGTCGACGTACGCCCTGGCGTTCTTCTTCCGCCCGCTCGGCGGCCTGCTGCTCGGCCGCTTCGCCGATCTGCGCGGCCGCAAGGCCGGGATGCTGCTCACCATCCTGCTGATGGCCGGCGGGTCGATGGTGATCGCTGTCCTGCCGACCTACGACCAGGTCGGCTGGCTGGCCCCGATCCTCCTGCTGCTGGCCCGCATCGCGCAGGGCATGTCGCTGGGCGGCGAGGTCTCCAACGCCTCGGCCTACCTCGGCGAGATCGCGCCCCCGGCCCACCGCGGGCGGTACTCGGCCTTCTTCTACATCTCGACCGGCTCGGCCCTGCTGGCGGCGTCGCTCATGGGCGTGCTGCTCACCAGCGTCCTGAGCGACGCGCAGCTGGAGTCCTACGGCTGGCGGATCGCGTTCTTCATCGGTGGCCTGCTCGGCTTCATCGGCATGTGGCTGCGCCGCTCCCTGGTGGAGACCGAGCAGTTCGAGGAGAACGCGGAGAAGGCCCGGGCGACCAGGAACCCGCTGCTGCAGACGATCAAGCACCACCCCAGGGCCGTCGTCCAGCTGTGCGCCTTCACGCTGCTGTCGACGCTGTCGTACTACACGTTCTTCAGCGCCCTGACGCCGTTCGCGATCAGCTTCCGCGACGCCGACGAGACCGACGTCTTCATCGCCCTCTCCATCGGCACCGCGCTGTTCGTCGCACTCTGCTACCCGTTCGGGAAGCTGTCGGACCGCATCGGGCGCAAACCGCAGCTCCTGTTCTGGTCCGGCGCGATGGCGGTGCTGATCGTGCCGCTGTCCTTCCTGGTGCGGGACAACCTGTTCTCGCTGATCGTGGTCTTCTGCGTCGGGCTGGGGCTGTACGCCCTCATGGCCTCGATCGCGCCGGCGATCATGAGCGAGCTGTTCCCCACGGAGCTGCGCGCCACGGGCATCGGTGCCTGGTACAACCTGACCGTCGCCCTCTTCGGCGGGACGGCGCCGCTGGTCATCACGGCGCTCTCGGACGCCGGCCACCCGCTGTGGTTCTTCTGGTACGTCGCCATCGCGGCCGCGGTCGCGTTCGCGGTCATCCTGACGCTGCGCGAGACCAAGGGCACCGAGCTGCGCTGAGACCCGTCTGAGGGGCCTCAGACGGGCCCGGCCCGTCCAGGACCACCCGACCGGCCGATGCCGGGCCACCCCCCTCAGCACGACCGTCGGCGTCATCGCATCCGATGACGAGCAGGGAGACGGTCATGGCGCACTATCCCAACCCCGGACTCGAGGCCGAGCTGGCCTACCGGCGCGAGGTGCTGCAGCAGCTCGGGCAGGGGACCAGGACCCGCCGGTGGTTTCCCCGCCGCAGCCGGCAGGCCCGCTGACGGAGGGCCCGCCTGGGCGTGGTCGAGGGCGGGCGGGGCCCTCTGCCACGATCGAGGGCGTGCCGCAGTGGGACGACCGACCGCTCGTG
Organism: Geodermatophilus sabuli; assembly: GCF_010686765.1. GTDB lineage: Bacteria > Actinomycetota > Actinomycetes > Mycobacteriales > Geodermatophilaceae > Geodermatophilus > Geodermatophilus sabuli_A. The sequence goes on from NZ_JAAGWF010000008.1 coordinate 65,554, forward strand.
GGCCGGGCCGAGGAGCTGACCCGCCTGCTCGCCGCCGTCGACCGCGCGCTGGAGGGTCGCGCCGGCGGCGTGCTGCTCGCGGGTGATGCCGGGGTGGGCAAGACCCGGCTGCTGGACGAGCTGAGCGCACGGGCGGCCGGCCGCGGGATCCGCGTGCTCACCGGGCACTGCGTCGACCTCGGTGACGTCGGGCTGCCCTACCTGCCCTTCGTCGACCTGCTGCGGCCGGTGACCGCCGAGCCCGCCGGGGTGTCCCCGGTGGGCCAGCCGGCGTTGGCCGCGATGCTCGAGGGGCGGTCGGCTCTGGTGTCCCCGGAGCTGCCGGCCGGTGACGCGGCCGACCTCGGCCGGCCGCTGCGACACCTGGGTTCCCGCCCGCTGCTCGACGACGGGCGGCTGCAGCTGTTCGAGGCGGTGGCGACGGTGCTCGCCGAGCTGGGCTCGGGAACCCCGCTGCTGGTCGTCCTGGAGGACGTGCACTGGGCCGACAGCTCCAGCCGCGACCTGCTGCGCTACCTGCTGTCGCGGCTGGCCGAGGAGCCGGTGGTGCTGGTCGTCTCCTACCGTGCCGACGACCTGCACCGCCGGCACCCGCTGCGGCCGCTGCTGGCCGAGCTGGTGCGGCTGCCCGGCGTGGAGCGACTGGAGCTCGGTCCGCTGCCCGACGCCGCCGTCGGTGAGCTGGTGCGCGGGCTGGCCGCCGGAGCGCCGGAGTCCACCGTCGAGGACGTCGTCGCCCGGGCGGAGGGGAACGCGTTCTACGCCGAGGAGCTGCTGGCCGCCGGGCTGGCCGGCGAGACGCTCCCGCTCGCGCTGACCGACGTCCTGCTGGCCCGGGTGGAGCAGCTGGGGGAGGCGGCGCAGCGGGTGCTGCGTGTCGCCGCGGTCGCCGGACGGCGGGTGCGGCACGACCTCGTGGCCGCCGTCGCGGGCCTGGCCCCGGTGGAGCTGGAGGCGGCGCTGACCGAGGCGGTGCACCACCACCTGCTCGTCGTCTCCGACGACGGTCGCTACCGGTTCCGCCACGCGCTGCTGCGCGAGGCGGTGCTGGCCGACCTGCTGCCCGGGGAACGGGTCCGGCTGCACGCCTCGATCGCCGCGCACCTGGCCGCGACGCCGGGGGCCGGCACGGCCGCCGAGCGGGCGCACCACGCGCGGGGCAGCAACGACCTGCCGGCCGCACTCGCCGCCTCCGTGGAGGCCGCGGAGGAGGCGGGCCGCGCCGGCGCCCCGGCCGAGCAGCTGCAGCACCTGGAGTCCGCACTCGCCCTGTGGCCGGCGGTCCCCGACGCGGCCGAGCGGGCCGGGCGGGACCAGGCGCGGCTGCTGCTCGACAGTGCCGCGGCCGCCCGGACGGCGGGCGAGCTGCACCGGGCGGTGGGCCTCATGCGGACGGCGCTCGAGCTCCTGGGTGACGGCGGCGACCCGGGGGCGCGCGCCCAGGTGCACTACCGGCTCGCGCAGGCGCTGGCCCGCATCGAGGACGAGTCGGCCGCCCATCGGGAGAGCAGCGCCGCGATGGCACTGGTGCCCGCGCAGCCGCCGTCGTCGGTGCGCACCTGGGCGGCGGCCACGCACGCCCGCACCTGCTACGCGCTCAGCCGCTGGGAGGAGGGCGACGCGGCCGCCCGGGAGGCACTCGCCGCCGCCGACGTGCTGGGCCTGGACAGCGCCTGGGCCGACACAGCGGTGTCGCTCGCCCGCTCCAGCGCCCGGGAGCCCGGCGCGACCACCCCGGCCGAGGTGACCGCCCGGCTGGAGGAGGCGCTGGTCCGCGCCCGCCGCTCCGGGGACACCGACGTCGAGCTGCGGGTGCTGTTCAACCTCGCCGTGGTGCCCTACGAGGCCGGGCAGCTGCCGGCGGCGCTGCACTGGATCGGGATCGCGCTGGACCGGGCGCGCGAGTGTGGCACCCAGTGGTCGTTCTACGGAGCCGAGCTGCGCCATCTCGGGGTGGTCGCCCGCTACGTCGCCGGCGACTGGGACGGCAGCCTGGCGCTGGCCGAGGGGCTGTCGAGGGTCCCGGAGATGGCCGGGCACGTGCGGGCCGACGGCCTGCTCGTGCAGGTCGGGCGCGGCGACCCGGCGGCGGCCGAGCGCGTGGTCTGGGCTCGGGGTCTGGCCGGCCGGCTGGGGGCGCACGTCCTCTTGCTGCTGGCCACCTCCGCTGCCGAGATCGACCTGGCCGCGTGGGCGGGGGACCCCGGGACGGCCGCGCACCTGGCGCAGGAGGCGGTGCGCCAGGTGCACAGGCACTGGGGCGTCGACCGGCTGGCGGTGGTGCGGCTGGCGGCGACGGCGCTCGCGCCGGTCGCCGACGCGGCCGCGACGGCGCGGCTGCAGCGGGACGACGCGTCCCTGGCGCGGTGGACGGCGGCCGGGGAGGACCTCGCGGCCCTGGCTCGGTCGGCGGTGGCGGACCACCTCGCCGGAGTCGGCGGCTACGGCGCCGAGGCGGCTGCCTGGGTGGCGCGGCTGGAGGCGGAGGCCGCGCGGCTGGACGGGCGGCCGGCGCCGGACCTGTGGCGGGAGGCGGTCGACGGCTTCGGCTACGGCCACGTCTACGAGCAGGCGCGGTCCCGGTGGAGGCTGGCCGAGGCGCTGCTGGCGGTCGACGACCGCGAGGGTGCGGCCACGGAGCTGCGCGCTGCCGCCGAGGTCGCCGAGCGCCTGGGCGCCGCGCCGCTGCGCGCCGCGCTGGTCGCGCTCGCCCGACGGGCCCGGCTGCCACTGGACCTCCCCGGTGCCGGGCGGGTGGCCGACCCCGCGACGGTGTTCACCCCCCGGGAGACCGAGGTCCTGCGCCTGCTGGCGAAGGGCCGGACCAACCGGCAGATCGGCGCGGAGCTCTACATCAGCGAGAAGACGGCGAGCGTGCACGTCAGCAACATCCTGGCCAAGCTCGGCGCCGGCGGCCGCACGGAGGCCGTGGCGCTCGCGGCCTCCCGCGGCCTGCTCCCCGCCGCCGGATGAGGCGGCGGCCGACCTGTCGCGCTGTGTTCCACGTCACGGAACCGTGGTGGAGACCTCGCCGAGGACTTCCTACCGTCGGTGTGCACGAGGGCCGCCCCTGAGCCGACGGCGGCGGCCGGCAGGGGGAATCGGCATCTCCAGCGGGAGGCAGCGGTGACGATCGACGACGACGTGCGCGTACCCGGCCTCGCAGCGCAGGCGCCCGCCGGGCCGGGCCACGTGCGGCGGCTGTCCCCGACCCAGCGGGCGCTGCGGGTGCTGGGCTGCTTCTCGACCGCACGGCCCGAGCTGACCCTGACCGAGCTGAGCCGCGGGACCGGCCTGCCGATGTCGACCACCCACCGGGTGGTCGGCGAGCTGGTGCAGTGGGAGGCGCTGGTACGGGGCCAGAACGGGCGGTACCACGTCGGCGTCCGCCTCTGCGAGGTCGCCGCCTCCTCGCCGTCGGCTGCCGGTCTGCGGGAGATCGCCTGGCCGTTCCTCGAGGACGTGTTCGAGGCCACCCGCGAGACGGTGCTGCTGGCGGTGCGCGACGGGCTGGACACCGTGTTCCTGGCCCGGCTGTCCGGCCGCGAGTCGATGCCGGTGTTCTGCTACCTCGGCCGCCGCCGCAACCTGACCACCACGAGCGCCGGCCTGGTGCTGCTCGCGCACAGCCCGACGGAGGTCCAGGAGGAGGTCCTCAGCGGGCCGCTGCCCCGGTTCACCGCCAAGACCGTGACCGATCCGCACGCTCTCCGGTCGGTGCTCGCGGAGATCCGCCGGTGCGGGCACTCGGTGAGCGACGGCGCCATGAGCCTGACCTCGGCGTCCTGCGCCGCGCCCGTGCGCGACGGCGACGGCAACGTGGTCGCCGCACTGGGGGCCGTGGTCAACGTCGAGGACGTCAACGTCCGGACGCTCGTGCCGGTCCTCATGGCCTCGGCCCGCGGCATCTCCCGGGCGCTCGGGGCGCCGGCGCCGCGGCGCACGAACGGTGGTCAGGGCGCCCGCTTCTCCGCCTGAGTCAGCCCGGGCCGCCCGGGAGGAGCGGGCCCGGAGGACCACCAGGTCACAGCATCGTGCGCAGGCGCTCCCGCCGGGCGCGCAGCACGTCCACCGACGCCGAGGCCGAGGGCGGCCCGGGCACCGTCTGCCGCAGCTGGGTGTGCACCACCGCGTGCGGCGTGGAGGTCTTGGCCGACACCCGGCTGACCAGCCGGTTGATCTCCCGGCGCAGCTCCGCGGCATCCCGCCACGACCGGCCGGCCTCGTGCTCCTCGGGGTGGTCCTCGACCGGGAACAGCCCGTCCTCGTCGTCGACGTGCGGGCGCGCGGCGATCCGCACCCGCAGCTCGTCGTCCCGCTTGGACAGCAGTTCGGCGGTCTGCTCGGCGGTCAGCAGGCCCGGGATCCCGAGGAACTCCTCGTCCTCGGGGGCGACGACGACTCCCGAGCCCGAGCCGGTGTGCGCCGTCCCGCCGTGCAGCACGTGGGCGAAGCGGGCGTCGGCCTCCAGGGCCTCCCACTGCTTCGGGCCGTCGGGGTCCTTCTCCTTGGGCGGCAGCGGCTCGAGGTCGAGTTCGTCGCCCTGCTCGGTCTTGGGTGGGGGCATGACGTGGTTGCGCTGCTCCTCCATCGACGCGGCCAGGGTCAGCAGCGGCCGGACGGCGGGGAGGAAAACGGTGGCCGACTCGTGCGCGCCGCGCGCACGGACGACGCGGCCGACGGCCTGGGCGAAGAACAGCGGCGTCCGGTAGGAGGTCATCCAGGCCAGGACGGCGGCCCGGGGGACGTCGACGCCCTCGGAGACCATCCGGACGCAGACCGCGATCCGCGCCGAGCCCCCGGCGAACCGCTCGATCTTCTTCGACGCCTTGGGGTCGTCGGAGAGGATCAGCTCGGGGGCCTTGCCGGTCACCCGGCGGACGATCTTGGCGTACGCGCGGGCGTCGTCCTGGTCGCTGGCCAGCACCAGGCCCGCGGCGTCGGGCATGCCGCGCTCGCGCAGGTGGGTGATCCGGTCGTCCATCGCGGCGATGACGTGCGGCACCCACTGGCCCTTGGGGTCCAGGGCGGTTCGCCAGGCCTGCATCTCCACCGATCGGGTGCCGGCCTCCGACAGCGAGGCGGCGACCACCTCGCCGGCGGAGTTCCGCCAGCGCGACGTCCCGGTGTAGGCGGCGAACACGACCGGCCGGACGACGTTGTCGGCCAGCGCCTCCTTGTACCCGTAGGTGTAGTCGGCGCGGCTGACCAGGCCACCCTGCCCCTCGAAGCCGTCCTCCTCGTAGCGGACGAAGGGGATGCGCTCGTCGGGCTTGGTGCGGAACGGCGTCCCGGTCAGGCACACCCGGCGGGCCGCGCGGCCGTAGGCCTCCTCGACCGCCTCGCCCCAGGACAGGCCGTCACCGGCGTGGTGCACCTCGTCCAGGATGACCAGCGTCTTCACGGTGGTCGCACGGGCGGCGTGCAGCATCGGCTTGCCGGCCACCTGGGCGTAGGTGGTGACGTAGCCCTGCGTGCCGGCCCGCACCGGGCCGACGGCGTTGGTCAGCCCCGGGTCGAGCACGATCCCCATCGCGTCCGCGGCGTCGGCCCACTGCAGCCGCAGGTGGTCGGTCGGGCAGACGACGATGACCCGCGCCACCTCCCGCCGGGTGAGCAACCGCGCGGCGAGGGTCAGCGCGAAGGTGGTCTTCCCGGCGCCGGGGGTCGCGGTGACGAGGAAGTCCTTGGGCGAGGACTCCTCGTACCTGCCGAGGGCCTCCTGCTGCCACGCCCGGAGCGGTCGGCTGGTCGTCTGCGGGCCCAGGGCCTCCGCTCGTGCTGCACTCCCCATGTCGGGGTCCATCCTCGCCCGGCGGGGGGCAACACGCCCAACCGGCCACCTCCGGCGCGCCCCCGCGCCGACGACGTATGGCGCGCCGCGGCTCGCCGCTGACCTGCGGGGACGCGCCGGGCGGGCGCAGCTGTGGTCCACGTCATGCCCGTGGCGGACCAGCACGTCACGTACCGCCGGACCCGCTCACACCACCGGTCGCCGGGCGCCACAGGTCCGTGCGGGGCGCCGCGGCGGCTGTCCGGCCGTACGCTGGGCGTGGCACCTCGACCAGGCGGCCCGACCGGCGCGGATCGCAGCGGCACACCACCCGCACTCCAGCGCCGTCCACCTCCCTCCGTGCAGTCCGTCCTGGAGCACCCGTGTCCTCTGCCGTCCTCTCCGGTCCCGTCCCCGCCCTCGCCTCCCGCCTCGCCGGCGTGGCCAGCTCGCCGGTGCGCGAGCTGCTCGCCCTGCTCGACCGTCCGGAGGTCATCTCCTTCGCCGGTGGCCTGCCCGCCCCCGAGCTGTTCGACCTCGACGGCGTGCGTGCCGCCTTCGACCAGGTGCTGTGGGGCCCGCACGCACGGCGCGCGCTCCAGTACGCCCCCACCGAGGGCGATCGTGCGCTGCGTGCGCGGGTCGCCGCCCGGATGACCGGGCGCGGACTGTCCACCTGCGTGGACGACCTCCTGGTCACGTCGGGTTCGCAGCAGGCGCTCAGCCTCCTCGCCACGGCCCTGCTCGACCCGGGCGCGGTCGTGCTGGTCGAGGACCCGACGTACCTGGCGGCGCTGCAGTGCTTCCAGCTCGCCGGGGCCCGCGTCGTGCCGGTCCGCACCGACGAGGACGGCATCGACCCGGTGGCGCTCGGCGAGGCGATCCGGAGCGAGCGACCGGCCCTGCTCTACCTGGTCCCGACCTTCGCCAACCCGACCGGGCGGACGATGCCGGAGCACCGACGGGCCGAGGTCGCCGAGCTCACCGCGCGGCACGGCGTGTGGGTGGTCGAGGACGACCCCTACGGGGAGCTGCGCTACCGCGGGGCCCCGGTGACGCCGCTGGCCGCCCAGCCCGGCGCCGACGAACACGTCGTCCACCTGGGCAGCTTCTCCAAGGTCGCGGCACCGGGGCTGCGACTGGGATGGCTGCGGGCGCCGTCCAGGCTGCTGCCGGCCCTGACCGTGGCCAAGCAGGCCGCCGACCTGCACACCTCCACGGTCGACCAGGCGGCGGCCGCCGCCTGGTTCGCCGCGACCGACGTCGAGTCGCACGTCCTGCGGCTCTGCTCGGCCTACCGGGAGCGGCGCGACGCCATGGTCGAGGCGCTCCCGTCCGCGCTGCCGCCGGGCAGTACGTGGACCGAACCGGACGGCGGCATGTTCGTGTGGGCCCGCCTGCCCGGGGACGTCGACGCTGCCGGTCTCCTGGCCGGGGCGTTGCGCCACGACGTGGCGTTCGTCCCGGGAGCCCCGTTCTTCGCGGGGATCCCGGACCGGGCCACGCTGCGGTTGTCGTTCACCACGCACCCCCCGGAGCGGATCGTCGAGGGCATGGCCCGGCTCGGCCGCGCCCTGCGCGCGTGAGCGGAGGACCCGGCGGCGTGGCCGAACCCCGACCGACGTAGCCCCCTCTGCAGGGGCCCGAGCGGAGCGAGGGCTGGGGAGGGCGAGCGGCCCCTCTGCAGGGTCCCGTCCCGAGCGTGCGAGGGGAGGGGGCAGAGGGGTCCTTCGTCAGTCGGCGGGCTCGTCGACCCAGTCGGGGCCGTTGACCTCGCCCGGTCCGGCGAGGTCCGCGGCGTCGACGATCGTGTACGCGTAGCCCTGCTCGGCGAGGAACCGCTGCCGGTGGGCGGCGTACTCGCTGTCGAGGGTGTCGCGGCTGACCACCGTGTAGAAGTGCGCCTGCCGGCCGTCGGCCTTGGGACGCAGCACCCGGCCCAGTCGCTGGGCCTCCTCCTGCCGTGACCCGAACGTCCCCGACACCTGGACGGCGACCGCGGCCTCGGGCAGGTCGATGGAGAAGTTGGCGACCTTGGAGACGACGAGGGTCTTGATCTCCCCGGTGCGGAAGGCGTCGAACAGCCGCTCCCGCTCCTTGTTGGTCGTCGACCCCTGGATCACCGGGGCGTCGAGCGCCGTCCCCAGTTCCTCGAGCTGGTCCAGGTAGGCCCCGATGACCAGCGACGGCTCGTCCGGGTGCCGCTCGAGCACCCGGCGGATGACCGGCAGCTTCGACTGGGCGGTCGCCGCGATGCGGTACCGCTCCTCGGGCTCGGCGACCGCGTAGGTCATCCGCTCCTCGTCGTCGAGCGCCACCCGCACCTCGATGCACTCCGCCGGCGCGATGTAGCCCTGCGCCTCGATGTCCCGCCAGGGGGCGTCGTAGCGCTTGGGACCGATGAGGGAGAAGACGTCGTCCTCGCGGCCGTCCTCGCGGACCAGCGTGGCGGTGAGGCCCAGCCGGCGGCGGGACTGCAGGTCGGCGGTGAGCCGGAAGATCGGCGCCGGCAGCAGGTGCACCTCGTCGTAGACGATCAGGCCCCAGTCCTGGGCGTCGAAGAGGTCCAGGTGCCGGTACTCGCCCTTCCGGCGGGTGGTGATCACCTGGTAGGTGGCGATGGTGACCGGCCGGATCTCCTTGCGCTCGCCGGAGTACTCGCCGATCTCCTCCTCGGTGAGGGAGGTGCGGGCGATCAGCTCGCGCTTCCACTGCCGGCCGGCGACGGTGTTGGTCACCAGGATCAGCGTGGTCGCCTTCGCCTCGGCCATGGCGGCCGCGCCGACCAGCGTCTTGCCGGCGCCGCAGGGCAGGACGACGACGCCCGAGCCGCCGGCCCAGAAGCCCTCGACGGCCTCCTGCTGGTAGTCGCGCAGGTGCCAGCTGGACTGGTCGAGCGCGATGGGGTGGGCCTGGCCGTCGACGTAACCGGCGAGGTCCTCGGCCGGCCAGCCGACCTTGAGCAGCGCCTGCTTGAGCCGGCCGCGCTCCGAGGGGTGGACGACGACGGTGTCGGCGTCGATCCGGGCGCCGACCATGGGCGCGACCCGCTTGCTCCGGATGACCTCCTCGAGCACCGCGCGGTCGGAGGTGGTGAGCACCAGCCCGTGCACCGGGTCGTTGGCCAGGGTCAGCCGGCCGAAGCGGTCCATCGTGTCGGCGACGTCGACCAGCAGCGCGTGCGGCACCGGGTAGCGCGAGTAGCGGACCAGGGCGTCGACCACCTGCTCGGCGTCGTGCCCCGCGGCGCGGGCGTTCCACAGTGCGAGCGGGGTGACCCGGTAGGTGTGCACGTGCTCGGGGGAGCGCTCCAGTTCCGCGAACGGCGCGATCGCCGCGCGGCAGTCGCGGGCCAGCGGGTGGTCGACCTCCAGCAGGAGGGTCTTGTCCGACTGGACGATCAGGGGGCCGTCGCTCACGCGTTCGCATCCTCTGCTCGGGGGTGTCGGCGCAGAGAGCGCGCCGGATCCTCCACGGTAACGCCGGGGACGGACACGCCCTTCCGGCTCGCAGGTGTGCGGTGGGTCGCGGGACCTACAGCCAGGCGGTGCGGCGCAGCGGGGGCGGCGCACCGCCGGCCTTCTGCAGCAGTACCTGGTTCACGCCCATGTCGCCGGCCTCGAACGTCAGCGCGCTGGCGGCCATGTAGAGCCGCCACACCCGGGCCCGCCCCTCACTGCTCGCGGCGACGGCGGCGTCCCAGTCCTGCTCGAGGCGCCGCACCCACGCCCGCAGGGTCAGCGCGTAGTGCCGACGCAGGGCCTCGACGTCGAGGACCTCGAGATCACCGGACTCGAGGACGGCGACCAGCTCGCCGAGCCCCAGCAGCTCGCCGTCGGGGAAGACGTAGCGGGCGATGAAGCTGTCCGGGTCCCAGGTGGAGGTGCCGGCGTTCCAGGAGATCGCGTGGTTGAGCAGCCGCCCGCCCGGGCGCAGCAGCGCCGACAGGTGTGCGGCGTACCCGGGCATCTGGGCGCGGCCGACGTGCTCGGCCATGCCGATGGAGCTGATCGCGTCGAACGGGCCGTCGTCCACCGCCCGGTAGTCCTGGACCCGGATGTCGATCCGGTCGGTCAGGCCGGCCTCGGCGACCCGCTTGCGGGCCATCCGCGCCTGCTCCTCGGACAGGGTGATGCCCACGACGGTCGCGCCGTGGCGCCGCGCCGCGTGGATCGCCAGGCTGCCCCAGCCGCAGCCGACGTCCAGCAGGTGCGAGCCCGGGCCGAGCCCCAGCTTCCGGCACGCCAGGTCCAGCTTGGCCTCCTGGGCGGCGTCGAGCCCGGTCTCGGGCGTGGCCCAGACGGCGCAGGAGTAGACCATCGAGGGCCCGAGGACCAGCTCGTAGAAGTCGTTGCCGACGTCGTAGTGGTGGGCGATCGCGGCGGCGTCCCGGGTCCGGGAGTGCCGGCGGCCGGCCCGCTCGGGCCGGGCCTCCTCGGGCGGGGGCGCGGGCTCGGGACCGATCGCGCCCAGCCGCAGCGCCGTGCCCAGGAGCGCCAGCCGCTCCCGCCAGGTGACCCCGGACGCCGGCTCGTCCTGCGTCAGCCGGCCGGCCGTGCGCAGTGCGGCGACGGTCGCGAAGACGTCGTCCTCCATGTCGATCTCGCCGGCGACGTAGGCGCGGCCGAGTCCCAGCTGGCCAGGCGACCAGAGCATCCGGCGCAGCGCCCGCCGCGAGTGCACCGCGACCACGGGCGCGCCGTCGGGCCCGCTCAGGGAGCCGTCCCACCCGCGTAGCCGGACCGGCAGCCGGGGGGTGCCCAGGACTGCACCCAACGCCGCGGCCAACCGGTCAGCGACCGTCCGTCTCCCAGCCATCTCCCGCCTCCCGCCGTCGGATGTGCGTCCTCACGTCCGACACGACGGAACAGTTGTTGCACGGCCCAACCGCTGCGCGCAAGGTCGTTCCGCCTGACGGGGGGCTCACGATCGGCGTGCGGACGGGTGCGGCGTCAGAGCGGCGGGGCCGCGTCCCCCTCCTCGACCAGCGCCACGGAGGTGATCCGGTGCACGGCGAACGTCCGGCTCTCCCCGCGTCGCTCGTCGTACCCCTGGAGGAACCCACCGGCCAGTGACACCGGCGCGACGATGCGCTGGCTGCCACTGCCCTGGGCGTCGACGTACCCCAGCCACACCGGGACGCCCTCGCGGACGGCGCGGGACAGCAGCTCGAGGGTGCCTGCGGTGGTCACCCCGGGCACCTGGCGCACCGCCTCGCCCCGGCGGGCGGCCAGCGCGGCGTCCCCGGCACGGACCTCCCGCACGGTGGCGGCCAGCTCCGCCTCGGTCAGCGGGCGGGGGGCCTGCGGGCCGGTCCCGCCCGGCCGGCGTCCGGCGGCGCGCGGGCGGGCCGGGGGCCGGGTGAGGACGGCGCCACCCGAGGACTCGCCCGCGGGGGCGTAGCCCGCCTCGCGGAGCACGTCGAGCACCTCGTCGGCGCCCAGCCCGCTGACCAGCACCCCCGGTGCCAGCCGGCGCAGCTCCGCGCCGGCGGTCCGCCGGTCGTTGAGGACCTGGGACAGCAACCCGTGGTCGTCGGAGCGCACGTAGCTCTCGATCGCCCCGACCCGGAGCCGGCCGTGCTGGCGGGCGACGTCGTCCACCAGGAAGTCCAGTGCCTGCGGCACCGGCGTGCGGGAGGCGCGGGCGAAGAAGTCGTGCAGGTCGGTGGCCGACCAGCCGGAGTCCAGGGCGCGGCGGACGCTGGCCTCCGACACCCGGAACACCGTGGCCCCGCCCGAGGACTCGACGTCGGCCACGACGGTGAGGGTGTCGGCGAGCTCGGCGACCAGCGGGCCGGGGGCGATCAGCGAGAGGTCGGGCTGGGCGAGCACGTGGTCGACCGGCTCGGGCAACAGGCCGCGCATGGCGTCGGCGGCGCCGTCCTCCCCGGCGGTGAGCAACCCACGGCCGCCGGTGGACAGGACCCCGCCGACCAGCACCCCGAGCCGGGCGCCCTCGGCGAGCAGATCGGGCACCGGGGCCAGCCGGTCGGCCCGCCGCGGCGTGCGCCAGCGCAGCACCGCCACCAGGTCCTCGGCGCCGACCCCTGACCCGGCGGGGTACTCCGCGAGGGCGGCCAGAGCCGACCGCCGGATGGCCGGAGCGGTGTGCCGGACCAGGTCGGGGGACAACGCGTTGACCGCCTTCCCGGCGACGTCGCGCTGCCCGGCGAGCGCGGGCAGTCGGACGGTGGCCAGCCAGCCGCCGGCCAGCGTGGCCCACCGGTCGGGCAGGTCCTGCTCGCGCCACAGGTCGAACGCACGGGTGGGGAGCCACTCGTCGCGGTGCGGCCCGCCGACGTCGAGCAGGCCGGCGGCGAACGCCAGTTCCAGCAGCCACGCGGCCTCGGGCTCGGTCACGTGCAGGGCGCGGGCGAGCCGCTTCTGGTCGCGCACCCCGACCCCGCCGCTGCGCAGCAGGCCGGCCGGTTCCTCCTCGAGGAGCGACAGCAGCTCGCCGATCCGGCCGACCGACTCCATCGCCGCCCCCGCCGCCTGCCGGTCGACGACCGCGGGGTCGCGCCGGACGACGTCGGGCTCCGGGCGCGACCGCGGCGGACCGTAGGGCTGTGCGCCCCGCAGGAGCAGCGCGATCTCGCGCGGCAGCTCGACGTTGAGCGCGTCGATGCGGGCCAGCAGTCCCCGCTGCAGCAGCCGGCGGGCGGGTGAGGCCGCCTCGCTCCCGGTGTCGGGCAGGTGCCCGACCGGCCGGTCGCCGGCCAGCCGCTCGAGCACGTCCCGCTCCTCGGCGCCCAGCTCGGCCAGTGCCGCCGGGAGGTCGGCCGGCAGGGGCACCCGCAGCTCGGCTGCCCGCCGGCCCAGACCCGCCGGGTGGCGCACCGAGCGACGCACCGGGTCCGGGGCGTGCAGCACCTCGTCGCCCCACAGCAGCGCCCGAGTGGTCAGCCGTTCGACGGCGCCGGCGAGCACCTCGTCGGGCACCTCGGGCAGCGCGGCGGGCAGGTCGGCGGCGTCCACCCCGTCGGTCCCGGCGAGCAGCACCACGTCGAGCACCTGCAGCGTGGCGGCGTCCAGCTCGTCCAGGGCCCGGTCCACCGACACCGGCACCGCCAGCCGGCTGGCCAGGGCGACGACGTCGGAGGGGGCCGGCCGGGCGACGTCGGGCCGGGCTGCCAGAAGCGCGCCGAGCTGGGCGTCGCTGCGGGTGCGCAGCCACGCGGCCAGCGTGGCGGGACGGTCGGCAGACATCCGGTCCACGCTACGTCGTTCCCGCCGAGTCCTGCCGGGGTCGTCCCGAGCGGTCCCGCCGGGCGTCACCCGCGCCACCCGCCACCCGCGCGTGTCCGGCGGGTGCGCCAGCATGGCCGGGTGCACCCGGCCGCCGACGATCCGCAGACCAGCAGCGCGCTCACCGGCTACCACGCGGGGGCGGTGCGCTGGCTGGCCGGCGGGCTGATGGCCGTCGTCCTCGGCGTGCTGCTCGGCGCGGCCGCCGTGGTCATCGCCGAGAGCTCCGGCCGTCGGCTGCCCGGTGCCGGGCTGTTCGTCGTCGTGCTGGTCGTCGGTGGGGTCGCGGCCACCGTCGCCGGCGGCGGTGCGCTGCTGCGGCACCGGCGCTGGCGGAGGGCGCTGCGCACCGTCCCCTGGCAGATCGGCGTCCTGCGCGTCGCCGGGCCGGCGGTGCTGGCCTTCGAGCCCGAGGGGTACGACGAGACCGACCCGCTGGCCGAGCCGGTCCGGCTGCGGCTGGCCAGCACCTCGGTCTGGCGGACCCGCGCGGTCCAGCACCTGCACGACGCGACGGTGCGGGCCGCGCCGGTCGGCGGGCGGGAGTGGGTCCTCGCCGCCGACGGCGTGCCGACCGTCTACGGCGCCCGTGTCACCGGACGCCGATGACCGGCGCGGGGGCGTACTGCGTGCGTTCGGGGTATGCCGTCGGCGAAGATGCACCCCGACGGCACGAGCGACACGGAGGCGACAGCGACATGGCGAAGCGGAAGACCAAGAACGCCCACCTGGTCGAGCCCACCTGGGGGCAGTCCGACAGCGGCGGCCCGCCCCTGACCGAACTCCTCGCGGAGCCGGCCGGTCCGCTCAACCCCTTCGGCGAGGACCACGACTTCCCGCTGCCCGCCAGCCGCATCCGCTACGCCCACCCCACCGACAAGCCCAACCGGGCCGGCGTGCAGGCGGTGGACGGCCGGTGACCACTCCCGCGCTGCCGTCCTACAGCAGCGGGACCTCGACGGTCCCCCTGCTGGGAGACACCATCGGGGCCAACCTGGACCGGACGGCGGCGCGGGTGGGCGACCACGAGGCGCTGGTCGAGTGCGCCACGGGACGCCGGTTCAGCTATCCGCAGTTCGTCGCCGAGGTGGACGCGGTCGCCCTCGGCCTCGACGCCCGCGGCGTCGCCCAGGGCGACCGGGTGGGCATCTGGGCGCCCAACTGTGCGGAGTGGGCCTTCGTCCAGTACGCGACCGCCAAGCTGGGCGCGATCCTGGTCAACATCAACCCGGCCTACCGGACCCACGAGCTGCGGTACGTGCTGCAGCAGGCCGGCATCTCGGTGCTGGTCAGCGCCCCGGAGTTCAAGACCAGCGACTACCGGGCGATGGTCGAGGAGGTGCGCGGCGACTGCGCCGACCTGCGGGAGGTCGTCTTCCTCGGCTCCCCGGAGTGGGAGCAGCTCGTCGCCGACGGCCGGGCCGGGGACCGCGGGCTGCTGGCCGAGCGGGAGACGCAGCTGTCGGCCGACGACCCGATCAACATCCAGTACACCTCCGGGACGACCGGGTTCCCGAAGGGCGCCACGCTCACCCACCACAACCTGCTCAACAACGGGTTCTCGGTCGGCGAGGGCTGCGGCTACACCGAGGCCGACCGCGTCTGCATCCCGGTGCCCTACTACCACTGCTTCGGCATGGGCATGGGCAACCTGGCCTGCACCTCGCACGGCGCGACGATGGTCATCCCGGCGCCCGGCTTCGACCCCGCGCTGACCCTCCGCGCGGTCCAGGACGAGCGCTGCACCTCGCTGTACGGCGTCCCGACGATGTTCATCGCCGAGCTCGCGCTGCCCGACTTCGCCTCCTACGACCTGTCCACCCTGCGGACCGGGATCATGGCCGGCTCCCCGTGCCCGGTGGAGGTGATGAAGCGGGTGGTCGCCGAGATGCACATGGAGGAGGTGACCATCTGCTACGGCATGACCGAGACCTCCCCGGTGTCCACGCAGACCGGCGCCGACGACGACCTCGACCGGCGGACGTCGACCGTCGGCCGGGTGCACCCGCACCTGGAGGTCAAGGTGGTCGACCCGGAGACCGGGCTGACCGTGCCGCGAGGGACGCCGGGGGAGTTCTGCACCCGGGGTTACTCGGTGATGCTCGGCTACTGGGAGGAGCCGGAGAAGACCGCGGAGGTCATCGACCGCGCCCGCTGGATGCACACCGGCGACCTCGCGGTGATGGACGCCGAGGGCTACCTCAACATCGTCGGCCGGATCAAGGACATGGTCATCCGCGGCGGCGAGAACGTGTACCCGCGGGAGATCGAGGAGTTCCTCTACACCCATCCCGACGTCATCGACGCGCAGGTCATCGGCGTCCCGGACGAGCGTTTCGGTGAGGAGCTCATGGCCTGGGTCCGGCTCCGGGAGGGGGCCGAGCCGATGACCGCCGAGTCCCTGCGCGCGTTCTGCACCGGGAAGCTCGCCCACTACAAGATCCCGCGGTACGTGAAGATCGTCGACTCCTTCCCGATGACGGTGACCGGGAAGGTGCGCAAGGTGGAGATGCGGGAGGTCTCGGTCGAGGAGCTCGGCCTGCAGTCGGCGGCCGCCGTCCGCAACGCCTGACAGAGGACCGTGCGTCGGGCCGGGGCACCGCCGGGCCGCTCGACCCCCTCGGCGGGCGCCGGACCCTGCGCACTCGTGGCGATCGGCCGCTGACGACCACGACGTCGCATGGTCCGCCGCGGGCGGCGACCGGGGTCACCGCCCCCGGCCCGTCGCTCGCTCAGGCGGCGCCGCAGGGGACGACCAGGGCGCGGTGGTCCGACAACGGCAGCCGCACCGCCTCGGCCGGACCGGTCGCCGTCAGGGGACCGCGGGCCAGCACGTGGTCCAGCTGCCGGGTCGGCTCGTCGAGCGGGAAGGTGTCCGCCGTGGCCAGGGGCGTCAGACCGCTCACCCGGACGGCCTGGCGACCGGCCATGTTCAGGTCGCCCATGACCACCAGGGGCTCGCGGGTGCCGGTCAGCGAGCGCACCAGGCGGCTCAGCTGCAGGCTGTTCCAGCCGGCGATGAACGAGAGGTGGGTGTTGGCCACGGTGAACTGGCCGTGCGGACCGTCGATGACGGCGGCGACGGCCACCCGTGGCTCGTCGCCGACCAGCTTCGGCCGCGCCGCACCGCGGAACCAGACCGGCACCCGCTTGCGCAGCGCCGGCAGCCGCACCACCCGCCACGACACCACCGGGTAGCGCGACAGCAGCGCGATCCCGTAGCTCGCCGACCCCGGCTGCTCGTCACCGGTGGCGGCCATCCAGGTGCCACCGGGGGTGCCGGCCAGCGCCGCCACGAACTGGGAGTCGACCGCGCCCATCGCCTCAGCGGCCACCGCGGTCAGGTCCGCGCCCAGCGAGCGCGGCTGGTCGCGGTCCACCTCCTGCAGCCCGAGCACGTCGGCATCGAGGGTCTTCACGGCGGCGGCCAGCCGGTCGACGTCCACCCGGTCGTCGTCGGGGGAGCGGCCGTGCAGGATGTTGAAGGTCGCGATGCGCACGAGGAGTGCAGTGCCCGCGTCCGGGTAGCTGCACGCGCGTGCTGCCATCCGACCGCGACGAGATCCGCGACCTGCTCAAGCGCACCGCCGTCGCCCTCAAGCAGGGGGACGTGCCCTTCGCCCTCTGCGGTGGCTACGCCGCCTGGATGCGGGGTGCGCCGGAGCCCGACCACGACGCGGACTTCCTGGTCCCCGAGGCGGAGTCCGAGCGCGCGGCCAAGGTGCTGGCCGACGCGGGGCTCGAGGTCGTGCCCCCGGCGGAGGACTGGCTGACCAAGGTGGTCCAGGGCAACTCGTTCGTCGACGTCCTGTGGCGGACCTGCGGGCACCCGGTGGAGCAGGACCTCATCGACCGCGCCGAGGTGCTCCCGGTGCTGTCGGTGCAGATGCCGGTGCTCCAGGCGACCGACATCCTCGTCACCAAGCTCATGGCCCTCGACGAGCACTACTGCGACTTCTCCCGGCTGCTGCCCGTGGCCCGGGCGCTGCGCGAGCAGGTCGACTGGGGCCGGGTCCGGGTGGAGGTCGACGACAACGACTTCGCGGTGGTCTTCCTCGTCCTGCTCGACCGGCTCGGCGTCGTCGAGGGAGCGGTCAGCGCGGGCTGAGCACGCCCAGGAGTGCGGCGCAGCCGGCCAGCACCACGACGCCGGTGGCGACGAGGACCAGCCGTGGCGCGGTCACCCCCTCGTCCCGTTCGACGGCGCGCTGCACCTGCCGCGCCCGAAGCGGGGCCAACACGCCGAGCACGCCCAGGCCCAGCAGCGCGACCACGCCCGCCACCGCGAGAAGCACCGGGATGCGCCCTCGCACCGCGTGGGCGGCCGTCAGGGCGGCCAGCGCCAACACCCCGAGGCCGGTGCGCTGCCAGGCGAGGTCGGTGCGCTCCCGCCACGTGTCGCGGGGTCGGCTCACCGGCTCAGTACCTGGACGCCGACGAGCACCGCCACCACGACCAGGACGGCGCCCACCGCGGCCACCACCGTCGGTGCGAGCCGGCTCGCGGGCAGCGGTTCGTCCTGGCCGATCGCCTGCTCGTTGCGCCGCCACCGCCGGTAGCCGCCCAGGGACGTCCCCACCCCCGTGAGGACCAGCGCCACGGCCACCGCCGCGCTACCCCAGCGGACGCCGAGGTCGGGGGCGAACTGGGCGACGCCGACCCCGCCGGCGACCAGCGCCAGGCCCGTCCGCAACCACGCCAGCAGGGTGCGCTCGTTGGCCAGGGTGAACCGGTAGTCGGGATGTCCGGGGAGTTCCGGCGCGGGAGGCACCCGGCCAGGCTAGGGCGGAGCGAGCCCCGAGGGAGGCACCCGGCCAGGCTGGGGCGGAGCGAGCGCCGAGGACGTCGTCGGGGGCGGTGGGCACGGCGACTAACCTGGCGGGGAGCGGCCACCGTGCCGTGTCGCCGTCCTCCCGGCCACGGTGCCGGACCGCCCCCGACCGACTGAGGGATCAACGTGCCCACCGGCAGAGTCAAGTGGTTCAACCCGGAGAAGGGCTTCGGCTTCCTCTCCCGCGAGGACGGGCCCGACGTCTTCGTGCACAAGGACGCCCTGCCGGCCGGCACCAACGAACTCAAGCCCGGCCAGCGGGTCGAGTTCGGCATCGTCGCCGGCCGCCGCGGCGACCAGGCGCTGCAGGTGCGGGTGCTCGACCCGCTGCCGTCGGTCACGGCCGCGCACGCCGAGCGGTCCCGCAAGAAGCCCGACGAGCTGGTCCCGATCATCGAGGACCTCATCAAGCTGCTCGACGACGTCTCCGAGGGGCTGCGGCACGGCCGGCACCCCGACCGCGCGATGGCCCGCAAGGTCGGCTCGGTGCTGCGGGCGGTGGCCACCGACCTCGAGCACTAGAAGGACCCTCCTGCCCCCCACCGCTCGCACGCTCGCGGCGGGACCCTGCAGGAGGGCCGCCTGCCCCCCACCGCTCGCACGCTCGCGGCGGGACCCTGCAGGAGGGCCACCTGCCCCCACCGCTGGCACGCTCACGGCGGGACCCTGCAGGAGGGCCACCTGCCCCCCACCGCTGGCACGCTCACGGCGGGACCCTGCAGGAGGGCCACCTGCCCCCCACCGCTGGCACGCTCACGGCGGGACCCTGCAGCAGGGGCGACTCAGCCGGGGGGCGGTGCCGTGGCGGTCCCGCCCCCGGCGCCGCCCGCACGGACGAAGCCGATCGGCCACGCCGCGCTGAACTCCCCGCACTCGCCGCCCTTGTCCTCCACCACCACCAGGTAGAAGGTCGGGGGGACGACGTCGGACGTGTTGATCTCGTCGAACACGGCGACCCCCGCGTCCACGTCGACCTCGCCGAGCTGCTCCTGCAACTGCTCGTCGAACACCTGGACGCTCCACCCGCGCTCGGCCACCGGGTCGGGCACGGACAGCCGGATGGTGGTGTCGGGGGAGACCTCGATGACCGGCGGCCGGGCGTCGTAGCGCTGTCCCTCGCCGTCCACGCAGTACTGGGTGGGCGACACGGCCACCTCCTGCGGACCGGCCTCGACCGTGACCTCCTGCGGACCGGACGGTTCGCCGGAGCCGCAGCCGGCCAGCACCACCACCGCACCCAGCGCCGCGACCCGCCTCACGGCCACGCGCCGTCGAGCGGGTCCGTCGGCGCAGCCGCGACGCGGCGGCGGGGACCCCCCAGCACCAGGCCCACCGCGAGCACCAGCAGGCCGGCGGCGACGGTGAAACCGAGCCAGCCGGTGGGCGGCAGCGCGATGCCGATCGCGCCGCCGACGACCCAGGCGAGCTGCAGCATCGTCTCCGAGCGGGCGAACGCCGAGGCGCGCAGGCTCTCGGGCACCTCCCGCTGGATGATGGCGTCGAGGGCGACCTTGCCCAGGGCGTTGGCCACCGCCGACACACCGGCGACCACCGCGGCCATCGCGAAGCTGTAGAACACCGCCGCCAGGACGGTGATCGCCGCGGCGCTGCCGGCCGACCACAGCACGATCGGATCGGGGCTCACCCGGTGCAGCCGGGAACCGACGGCGGTGCCCAGCACGCTGCCGACGCCGGCCGCGCCGGCGATCGCCCCCAGTGCCAGCGTGCCCTGCCAGCCGCCCTCGATCGTGGCCTCGACGAGGAAGGCCGAGAAGATGGTGAGGAAGCCACCCAGCCCGCGCAGCGCCGCGTTGGCCCGCAGGGCCACGACCACGTGCGGGCTGACCGTCCGGCGCCGGCGGCCGGTGGTCGCCGGCTGCGGTGCGGTGGTGAGGACGTCGGCGGGCAGCTCCCCGGTCGGGACGTCGACGTGGCGGGGCAGCCGCACGGCGAGGACGGCGCCGCAGACGAACACCGCGGCGGTCGCGCCCAGCAGCCAGGGGAAGCCGAGACCCCACGCCAGGCCGGCGCCGATGCCGCCGAACACGGCCGCGGTGAGCAGCCCGAACACCGACGTGCGGGCGTTCGCCGACGTGAGGGACATCGCCCCGGGCAGCACCCGCGGGATCACCGCGGCCCGCAGCACGTTGTGCGCCTTCGACAGCACCAGCACGCCCAGCGCCGCCGGATAGAGCGCGAGGTCGTCGTAGTGGGAGGCCATGACGACGGCGAGCACCGCACGCCCGAGCAGGCTCGCGCCCATGGCCCAGCGCCGACCGCGTTGCAGCTTGTCCAGCAGCGGCCCGATGACGGGGGCGACGACGGCGAAGGGCGCCATGGTCACCAGCAGGTAGAGGGCCACGTTGCTGCGCTGCGCGTCGCTGGCCGCGGCGAAGAACAGCGTGCCGGCCAGTGACACGGCGATCATCGCGTCCCCGGCCATGTGCAGGGCGTTGACCCACAGCAGCTGGGTCAGCCCGCTCTCGGCGGCTCCGTCGGCCCGGCTGGCGGTCCGCACCCGGCGGACGGCAGCGCCGGTCAGCTCCCGGGACCGCGCGGCAGCCACCCGGGTGACGGTCAGCTTCTGCGGCCGGGGCAGCGGGGTGCCGGGGGGCAGTGGACCGGTCGGCGGAGACCCGCCGGGCGGCCACCCCGGCGGGGGTCCGCCGGGGGGTGACCACCCCGGTGCCGGTCCGCCGGGCGGCGGCTCGCCCGGCGGGGCGCCACCACCGGCGGCCGGCGGTGGCACGGCCGGCTGCGGGCGGGTCGCCGGCCGTGGGACGCCGAGCGGTGTGGTGTCCATCCCGTCCACCGCCGGGGACGACGACGTCCGCCGGCGCAGGGCACCCCGGCGGGCGCCGGGCGGGCGGGAGCTGGACACCGGCCCATCGTGCCGCACCGTCCTGACCGGGTGCTGGCAACCGCTCCGGGTCCGGGAGGTGCGCCCGCCGGGCACCGTGCCCCCGCGCCGACCGGGCGAGTCCGGCGTCAGGGACAATGACGTCGTGGCCGACTCCTCCGACCCCGCCGCGGCGGGGAGCGACGTGCTGTCCGCTGCTGTCGACCTGGCCCGGGCCGCGGCGGTGGAGACCGCCGGGTCGGCCGACCTGGTCGGCGACCACCTCGGCGTCACCGCCGAGCAGCCCGAGGGGGCCGTGGGCCCCGACGCCACGGCGCTGCTGGGTGAGGTGGTCACGCACTCCTTCGCCAGCCGGCTGCCCGGCTACGTCGGCTGGCACTGGGCGGTCACCCTGGCCCGCGTCGCCGGGGACGAGCAGGTGACCGTCGACGAGGTGGTGCTGCTGCCCGGCGACCAGGCGCTGCTGGCCCCGGCCTGGGTGCCGTGGCACGAGCGACTGCGGCCGGGTGACCTGTCGGTCGGCGACGTGCTGCCCTCGACCGAGGACGACCCGCGGCTGGTCCCGACCTACACCGTGGACGACGACGCCGCCGACGACCCGGAGGCCGCGGCGGTCGCCGCCGAGCTCGGGCTGGGCCGGGAACGGGTGATGTCGCAGCAGGGCCGCGGCGACGCGGTGGCCCGCTGGGGCGCCGGCGACTTCGGCCCGCGCTCGTCCATGGCCCGGCACGCGCCCGGACCGTGCGTGACCTGCGGGTTCTTCCTGCCGTTGGCCGGCTCCCTGCGGCACGCCCTCGGGGCCTGCGGGAACGCCTACTCCCCGGCCGACGGCCACGTCGTCACCGTCGACTACGGCTGCGGTGCGCACAGCCAGGCCACCCTGGTCGCCGACGACGCGACCGAGGTCGTGACGTCGGCGCGCTACGACACCGGCACCTACGACGTGCTGACCGACTGAGGACGGTGGCCCGCTCGCCGGGTCCCGTCGCGAGCGGGCGGCGAGCGGCGAGGAGGTCCCGCGTCAGTCCTTGCGGCCGAGCTGCCCCTGCCAGCGCATGAGGGCCAGGCCGAGGGCGGCGAGGGTGATCGCCGCGACGCACGTCCAGGTCCAGACCCGGTCCACCCTGTCCCCGAGCAGCAGCAGGACGACCAGGGCGACCACCCAGAGCGCCGTCCCGGCCAGCACCACCCGGGCGGTGTCCACCCGCAGCGGGGGAGGGGCCTGCTTCGTCGGACCGGGCACGTACCGAGCCTAGGTCCTCGGGGTCCCGAGCCCTCCATCCAGCCGCAACACCCGTGTGGCACTCTGTCGCCGCTCGTTGCCGTCCGCACCGGTCGGCCGGCGCGCGCTCCCCCGCCGCCCGCCCGCACCGGCCATCCGCCCGGGGAGACGCCATGCCCGAGAAGTCCCGCCCGTCCACCGGCAGCAGCCCCGTCGGCGGGGCCGGCGACACGCCGGCCGACGTCGCGGCGGCGGTCACGGGTCCCCGCCGCAGTGACGGCCCGCGGGTCCGACCCAAGAACGGCCTGGACCGGTACTTCGACATCAGCGGCCGCCGCTCGACGGTCGGTCGCGAGCTGCGCGGTGGCCTGACCACCTTCTTCACGATGGCCTACATCGTGGTGCTCAACCCGATCATCCTGTCGGGCGCCGACATCACCGGCGCGACGCTGCCCTTCGCCTCCGTCGCCGCCGTCACCGCGCTGATCGCCGGCGTCATGACCATCCTCATGGGCGTCGTCGGGCGGTACCCCTTCGCGCTGGCCACGGGCCTGGGCATCAACGCGATCGTCGCGGTCTACGCCGCCACCCAGCTGTCCTGGCCCGAGGTCATGGGGCTGGTCGTCCTCGAGGGCCTGCTGATCACCGTGCTGGTGCTCACCGGCTTCCGGAGGGCCGTCTTCGAGGCGATCCCGCCGCAGCTCAAGACGGCGATCGCCGTGGGCATCGGCTTCTTCCTCACCATCATCGGCCTGGCCGACGCCGGCTTCATCCGTCCGGGCAACCCGCTGATCAGCTTCGGCGTCGAGGGTCAGCTGGCCGGCTGGCCGCTGCTGGTCTTCGTCATCGGGCTGCTGCTGACCAGCGTGCTCGTCGTCCGCCGGGTCAAGGGTGCGCTCCTCATCGGCATCGTCGTCACGACGGTGATCGCGATCATCGTCGAGGCGATCGCCGAGATCGGGCCCCGGTTCGGCGCCGACGGCGCCGAGAACCCGCGCGGGTGGGCGCTGCAGGTGCCGACGCTCCCCGAGGACGTCGTCAGCGCCCCGGACCTCTCGCTGATCGGGAACTTCTCGCTCGTCGGCGGCTTCGAGCGGATCGGCGTCATCGCCGCCGTGCTCATCGTCTTCTCGATCATGATCGCGGACTTCTTCGACACCGTCGGGACGGTGACCGCCGTCGGTGCCGAGGGCGGCCTCCTGGACCAGGACCGCAACCTGCCGAAGTCGCAGCCGGTGCTGCTGATCGACTCGCTGGCCGCCGCGGCCGGCGGCGCGGGCAGCGTGTCCTCCAACACGACCTACATCGAGAGCGCGTCGGGTGTGGCCGACGGTGCCCGCACCGGGCTGGCCAGCGTGGTGACCGGGGTGCTCTTCCTGGTGGCGACCCTGTTCAGCCCGCTCGTGCAGGTCGTGCCCTCCGAGGCGGCGGCGCCCGTGCTGGTCATCGTCGGCGCGCTGCTGATCAGCCAGATCAAGGACCTCGTCTGGGACGACATGTCCCTGGTCATCCCCGCCTTCCTCACGATCGCGCTGATGCCGTTCACGTACTCGATCACCAACGGCATCGGCGCCGGTGTCGTCAGCTACGTGCTCCTGCGCACGGCGGTCGGCCGGCGGCGCGACGTGCACCCGCTCATGTGGGTCATCGCGGTGTTGTTCGTCGTGTACTTCGCGCTGGAGCCCCTGCAGCAGCTCTTCTGAGGGCGACCGGCACACTTGTCAGCTAGGCTAACGATCGTGAGCCGGACGACGCTGGACACCGCGGCGCTGGCCCACGACCTGCGGCTGGCGGTCATGCGGTTCTCCCGGCGGCTGCGCAACCAGCGGGTCGACCAGTCGGTGACCCTCACCCACCTGGCCGCGCTGTCCACGCTCAAGCGGCACGGGTCGATGAGCCCGGGGGAGCTGGCCTCGCACGAGCGGGTGCAGCCGCCGTCGATGACCCGCGTGGTCGTCGCGCTGGAGGGCATGGGGCTGGTCACCCGGAGCCCGCACCCCACCGACGGGCGGCAGGTGGTCATCGACCTGACCGGGGCCGCTGAGGACCTGCTGAACGCCGAGGCCCGCGCCCGCGAGGCGTGGCTCTCCGGCCGGTTGCAGGAGCTCACCGCGGAGGAACGGGCCGTGCTCCGCGAGGCGGCGGCCATCATGGACAAGCTGGCGAGTGGGTGACCGGTAGCGCCGGCTCCTTCCGGGCGTTGCGGGTGCGCAACTACCGCATCTACGCCTCGGCCAACCTGGTCAGTCTCACCGGCACCTGGATGCAGCGGATCGGCCAGGACTGGCTGGTGCTGCAGATCTCCGGTGACAGCGGCGTGGCCCTCGGGGCGGTCACCGCGCTGCAGTTCGGGCCCACGCTGGTCTTCAGCATGTACGGCGGGGTGCTCGCCGACCGCTACGCCAAGCGCCGGATGCTGGTCGTGACCCAGACCCTGCTCGGTCTGCTGGCGCTGGTCCTGGGCGTGCTCGTCGCCCTGGACGGCATCGCGCTGTGGCACGTGTTCGTGCTCGCGGGCCTGCTCGGCGCGGTGTCCGCGATCGACGCGCCGGTGCGGCAGGCCTTCGTCTCCGAGATGGTCGGTCCGGAGTTGCTGACCAACGCGGTCAGCCTGAACTCCACCGTCTTCAACGGGGCCCGGCTGGTCGGTCCCTCGATGGCCGGACTCCTGATCGGGGCGGCGTCCGGCGACACCGCACCCGCGTTCTTCGTCAACGCCGCCAGCTTCGCGTTCACCATCGGCGCCCTGCTGAGCATGCGGCCGGGGGAGTTGCGCCCGAGCCCACCGGTCGCGCGGGCCAAGGGACAACTGCGGGAGGGGCTGGCCTACACCTGGGCCCATCCGGACCTCGTGCTGGCGATGGCGCTGGCCTTCGTGCTGGGCAGCTTCGCCTTCAACTACCAGGTCACCATCGCGCTGATGGCCCGCGAGACGTTCGACCTCGGCGCGGAGGCGTTCGGGCTGCTCTCCACCTGCTTCGCGGTGGGCTCGCTGTCCGGTGCGCTGCTGTCCACCCGGCGCAGCGCGCGGCCGCGGCAGCGGTTCCTGGTGCTGGCGGCGATCGCCTTCGGGCTGCTCACCATCGCCTGCGGGCTCATGCCGGGCTACGTCTCCTTCGCGGTGCTCCTGGTGCCCGCCGGAGCGGCCGGCCTGGTGTTCAGCGTGGCCAACAACAGCTTCGTCCAACTGGGTGTCGAGCCGCAGATGCGCGGCCGGGTCATGGCGCTGTACTTCATGTGCTTCATGGGCGGCACCCCGGTCGGTGCGCCGGTCATCGGCTGGGTGGCCGAGCACCTGGGCGCGCCCTGGGGACTGATCCTGGGTGGGGCGGTCGCCGTGCTGGCCGGCTGCGGTGCGGCGGCCTGGCTGGCCCGCGGCCGCCGGGTCCGTCTGGAGGCGCACGTGGCGCCGCCCTCGCTGCACCTGCACGTCGGCGCGCGGGCGGTGCCGTCGGTCCCGATCCGGACGGCGGAGGTCGCCACGGCCGGACCCGCGCCGGACCAGCAGGTCACCCGCCGCTGACGGGGGTCCACCCGGCCGCCGATCGACGTACCGTTGCGAGGGACTCCCGTCCAGTGCTCCGCGGAGGCGACATGGCCGTCCCACTGCTGCAGTACCTGGCCATCACGGTGGGCTTCATCGGGGCGGTGGCCCTGCTGGGGCTGCTCGCCCGGTGGTTCTGCGGGTCGTTCCGCGTGCAGCTGCCGCGTCGTCGTCGCGACCCGGAGCCGGTCGCGCCCGCACCTCGCCGTCCGCTCGAGGCCGTCGCGGCCGACCTCCGCCGCCTCGCCCGGCAGTTGGCGCACGTACCCGCCGGCGCACCCATGGCCCGCCGCCGCGGACTGCAGGCCGCCTACGACGACGTGCTGGTCGAGGCGGCGCTGCTGCTGGAGGTGCCGCACACCCTGCCCGGGACGCCGGAGGGCATGGCCCGCGAGGTCGAGCGGCTGCGGGTCCAGACCGCGCTGGCCGACGCGGGCCTGACGGTGCACGGCTGAGCGCGCCGCCCACCGGCCCGCGGAGACGGCGGCTGTTCTTCGCGGTGACCCCACCACCGGGCGCCCGGGCCGACCTGGACCGGGCACTGGCCCCGCTGCGCGTGGCTCCGGGTGCGCCCGGGTGGACCCCGCCGGAGCGCTGGCACCTCACCCTGCTGTTCCTCGGTGGGGTCCCGGCCGGGGACGTGCCCGCCCTCGTCGCGGGCGCCGGGCCGGCGGTGGCGGCCACCCCGCCGTTGTCGCTGCGGCTGGCCGGCGGCGGGCGGTTCGGCTCCCGGCGCCGCCCGCAGGTGTGCTGGGCCGGGGTGACCGGCGACGCGGACGTGCTCGGCGGCCTGGCCGGCCGGCTGGCCGGCGTCGCCCGCGAGCTCCGCCTGCCCGTCGAGGACCGGCCCTTCCGCGCGCACCTCACGCTGGGTCGCTGGCGGCCCGGCCGGCCCGCCGACGGCGCCCTGCCCGACCGGCTGGTCGGCTATCGCGGGCCGAGCTGGCCGGTGACCGAGGTGGAACTGCTGGAGAGCCACCTCGGCACCCCCGTCCGCTACGAACGGGTGGCGGCCTGGCCCGTCGGCTGACGGCCCCGTGAGGGAGCGGCTCGGCTACCAGGCGTACTCCATCGGCGCCTCTCGATAGCCGGGCCAGATCTCGTCCAGCCGGGCCAGCTGGTCGTCGTCCAGGCTGACGGCCAGGGCGCCGAGGGCTCCCTCCAGCTGCTCCATCGTGCGCGGGCCGACGATCGGTGCGGTCACCACCGGCTGGTGCAGCAGCCAGGCGACGCCGACGTCTGCGGGCGGGAGTCCCCACTCCCGGCAGGCGTCCTCGTAGGCCTGCAGGGCCGGGCGGTGCCGCTCCACCCGCTCCCCGGCGGCCCGCCGCCGCTCGCCCGAGCCCTCACCGAGGACGCCGGCCAGCAGTCCGCCGGCCAGCGGGCTCCACGGCACGATGCCGACGCCGTAGTGCCGGGCCGCCGGGAGCACCTCCAGCTCCACGTGCCGGGTGAGCAGGTTGTAGTGGGACTGCTCGCTGACCAGGCCGAGGAAGTGCCGGCGGGCGGCCGCCTCGTTGGCGGCGGCGAGCTGCCAGGCGGCGTGGTTGGACGACCCGACGTAGAGCACCTTGCCCTGGGCGACCAGCGTCTCGCAGGCCTGCCAGATCTCGTCCCACGGCGTGGCCGGGTCGACGTGGTGGAACTGGTAGAGGTCGATCCAGTCGGTCTGCAGCCGGCACAGCGAGGCCTCGCAGGAGCGGACCAGGTTGCGCGCGGACAGGAAGGTGTCGTTGGGCCACTCGGTCATGGAGCCGTACACCTTGGTGGCCAGCACGGTCTTCTCCCGGCGCTGCCCACCCTGGGCGAACCAGGTGCCGAGCACCTCCTCGGTCCGCCCCTTGCCGGCGTCGAAGCCGTAGGTGTTGGCGGTGTCGACGAAGTTGACCCCTTCGGCCTGCGCGCGGTCCAGGATCGCGTGGGCGTCGTCCTCCGGCGTCTTCCAGCCGAAGTTCATCGTGCCCAGGCAGAGGCGCGAGACCGAGAGGCCGCTGCGCCCCAGGTGCGTGTACTCCATGGACAGCCACCCTGGCAGTCTCGGGTCCGTGCCGCAGATCGATCCCCGAGCGTCCGTGTTCGACGCCGCGACGGCGGTCCGCCCGGCGGCCGACGGCGGACTGACCGCCGACCTGGACCCGGGCTGGGACGTCGGCCCGGGCATCCTCAACGGCGGGTACCTGCTCGCGGTCACCGCCCGCGCGGCCCTGGCCGGCAGCCCGCACCCCCATCCGGTCGCGGTCTCGGCGAGCTTCCTGCGGGCCACCGCACCCGGTCCGGTCACGCTGACCGTGCTGCCGGGGACGGCCGGGCGCACGGTGGCGCACTCCTCCGTCGTCCTCGCCGGGGCGGCCGGTCCGACGCTGACCGCGCAGGTCACGACCGCGGCGCTGACCGACGAGCGGCCGCTGTACTCCGCGTGCCCACCCCCCGCGGCCACGCCGGTGGAGCACTGCCTCCCCGCGACCGACGACGGGACGCACGCGCACCCGATGCCCGAGGTGGGCCTGCGCACCCGGGTGCACACGCGGCTGGATCCCGAGACCGCCGGCTGGGTGCGGGGGGAGCCGTCGAGCGACCCGGTGGTGCGGGCGTGGGTGCGGCTCGCCGACGGCCGCGAGCCCGACCCGCTGGCGTTGCTGCTCTTCGCCGACGTCCTGCCGCCGACCGGCTGGGCCACCGGCCGGTTCGGCTGGGCGCCGACGGTGCAGCTGCAGGCGCTGGTCCGGGCGGTCCCGGCGCCGGGCTGGTGCCTCGTGGAGGCCCGGGCCGGCGAGGTCGCCGGAGGGTGGCTGGACGAGGACTACCGCATCTGGGACGCCACCGGGCGCCTGGTCGCCCAGAGCCGTCAG
Source organism: Geodermatophilus sabuli (assembly GCF_010686765.1). Classification (GTDB taxonomy): domain Bacteria; phylum Actinomycetota; class Actinomycetes; order Mycobacteriales; family Geodermatophilaceae; genus Geodermatophilus; species Geodermatophilus sabuli_A. The sequence goes on from NZ_JAAGWF010000008.1 coordinate 93,883, forward strand.
CTGGCCCGCACCCCCCGCGCCTGACCGGCGCACCGGTGCGGCGCCGGTGCGGTTCCGCGTCGTGGGAGTCGCGTTCCCCCGCCGTGTGGTGTGTGCCACGTTCGCGGGACCACGTCGTCTGCGCGGCCGTCTGCGGCCGCCGGCAAGGAGTCAGCTGATGTCGAGGAAGACCCTGCCCCGCGCGGCGGCCGCCACCTGTGCGGCCGCGCTCGTCCTCTCCGGGTGTGGAGGGGGTGGTGGGGACACCGCCGGGAGCGGGACGGCGGCCGGCTGCGACCCGCGCCAGGGCGGCACGCTCACGGTGCAGCAGCCCTTCGAGCTCGCGACGACCGCGAACTTCTTCGAGAGCATCGACCCGTCGCTCATGCAGATCATGTCGGGCACCGTCTACAGCAAGCTGCTCGAGGTGGACCCCGAGGCCGAGGGATTCGCGCTGAAGGGTGACCTGGCCACCGAGTGGGAGGTCTCCGAGGACGGCCTGACCTACACCTTCCAGCTGCGCGACGACGTCGTCTGGCAGGACATCGCGCCGGTCAACGGGCGGGCGTTCACCGCCGACGACGTCGTGGCCACGTTCATGGGGCTCAAGGCCAGCAACGCGGCGCACAAGTGGATGGTCGAGCCGGTGGAGAACGTGACCGCCGAGGGCGACACCACCGTGGTCTTCACGCTGTCGCGGCCCTACGCGCCCTTCCTCGAGTACCTGGCCCACCACTTCAACGTCGTCCTGCCCCGCGAGGGCGTCGAGGGCACGTACGACATGGCCGAGACCTACATCGGCACCGGGCCGTACACGGTCGCCGAGCACGACCCCGACGTGGAGTGGGTCCTCGAGCGCAACCCGGACTACTTCGGGGACGCCTACGTCGACGAGATCCGGCTGCCGATCATCAGCGACACCGCGGCGGTCCAGGCGGCCCTGCGCAGCGGCCGGCTCGACATCGGCACCGTGCCCTTCGACATCGCCGAGAGCTCCTTCGCCGACAACGCCGACTTCCAGGTCGTCGAGCAGCCGTCCAACCAGGTCAGCTTCTACATCAACACGACCAAGGCGCCGTTCGACGACGTCCGGGTGCGCCGGGCCATCATGATGGCCATCGACTGGCAGGGCATGGGCGAGAGCGTGCGGGGCCGGTACAACCCGACGTCCCTGGTGCGCCCCGACATCTCCGCGGCCGCCCTGACCGAGGACGAGCTCGCCGAGGTGCGTCCCTTCGACCAGGAGCAGGCCCGCGAGCTGCTCGACGAGGCCGGCGTCCCGGAGGGCTTCACGCTCGAGCTGCTGGTCCAGCAGCTCAGCGAGGCCGACGTCCGCGAGGCGGAGTGGATGGCCGCCGACCTCGCCGACGTCGGCATCACCGCGGAGATCGCCGTCGTCGACCCGGCCACCGGCATCACCCGCCGGCGGGCCCACGAGTTCGACATCACCAAGGCGGTGCGGTCGGTCATCTTCCCGGACCAGACGATCCAGGACTTCCACTCGCAGTCGATCGACAACTACGCCGCCATCAACGACCCGCAGGTCGACCAGATGATCGCCGAGAGCCGGACCATCCTCGACGAGGACGAGCGCAACGCCGCCTACCGCGAGTTCCAGGAGTACATGGAGACCGAGGTGGCGGGGGCCGTGCTGCCGGTGCAGTACTACCAGTTCTGGGTGGCCGGCAGCCGGGTGCAGAACTACCAGCAGTCGCCGATCTACCAGGGCAGCCTCTACGCGGACATGTGGGTCTGCGAGTGACCGCGCCGGCGACGGAGGGGTCACGCCGTGGCTGACACGGTGCGGGCCGCGGTCCAGCTCGGCCCGCGGCGGATCGAGGTCCAGGAGTTCCCGAGGCCGGTGATCGGACCGGACGAGGGTCTGGTGCGGATCGAGGCCAACGGCGTGTGCGGCAGCGACGTCGAGCAGTACAAGGGCGCGCTCGGCAACCGCGAGTACCCGACGATCCCCGGGCACGAGCCGATCGGCGTGGTCGAGGAGATCGGCGAGCGGGCCGCCGAGCGGCTGGGCGTGCAGGTCGGCGACCGGGTCGTCGTGGAGATCATCGCCGCCTGCCGGTCCTGCCGGCGCTGCCTGTCGGGCAAGGCCCAGTCCTGCCAGAACCGCTACGGCACGCACGGGGTCTCCCCGGTCAGCCACGCGCCCAGCCTGTGGGGTGGGCTGGCCGAGTACCTGTACCTGTCGCCGGGCTCGATGGTGCACCGGATGCGCAACGACGTGCCGATCGATCTCGCGGCCACCTTCAACCCCCTGGCCGCCGGCATCCGCTGGTGCTACCGGCTGGGCGGGACGCAGCTCGGCGACACCGTGCTCGTGCTCGGTGCCGGCCAGCGCGGCCTGGCCTCGGTCATCGCGGCGAAGGCGGTCGGCGCGGAGACGGTGATCGTCACGGGCCTGGCCGCGGACGCGCACAAGCTGGCCCTCGCCCGGGAGCTCGGCGCCGACCACACGATCGTGGTCGACGAGGAGGACACCGTCGCCCGGGTCACCGAGATCACCGACGGCGAGATGGCCGACGTCGTCCTCGAGCTGACCCCGATGGCCGCCGGGCCGGTGACCGACGCGCTCAGGAGCGTGCGGCACGGGGGCCGGGTGGTGCTCGCCGGGCTCAAGGGCGGGCGTGAGATCCCGTTCGTGAGCGACCTGGTCATCCAGCGGGCGGCCACCGTCGTCGGCGCCTACGGGGTCGACTCGCAGGGCTACGAGGACGCCATCCGGATCATCGAGTCCGGCCGCCACCCGCTGGAGAGGCTGCACACCCACGCGTTCGGACTCGACGACGCGGCGCTCGCCCTCGAGACGCTGGCCGGCGAGGTCCCGGGGGAGCGGGCCGTCGCGGTGTCGGTCCAGCCGTGGCTCTGACGCCGTCCCGAGGGCGGCGTCCGAGCCGTCCCTGAACCGGCCGTCGCCCGCCGCCGCGACGGGCGACGGCGGGTTGTTCCGTGCCGCGGGAAAGGGGCTTGGCCCCGCCCGGGGCTGCCGTAGGAATGAGTTCCTCCGGCTGTGCCGTGGCTCACCCCACCCGGAGCCGCCGGGTCGGAGGGGCGGCCCGACGAGCGAGAACCCACGACGAGGAAGCGAGCCCATGTCGAAGAGGACGTTGCCGCGGCTGACCACCCTGGCGTGCGCCGCACTGCTGGTGGCCGGGTGCGGGAGTGGCAGTGACTCGGGGGACGACGCGGCGGCGGCCGGGGGCGCCGGCTGCGAGGCCCAGCAGGGCGGCACGCTGACGGTGCAGCAGCCGTTCGAGCCGGGCCGCGGGCTCAACTTCCTGGTGACCGACGACCCCTCGCTCATGCAGATCATGTCCGGGACCGTCTACAGCAAGCTGCTGGAGGTCGACCCGGAGTCCGAGGAGTACGCGCTCACCGGCGACCTGGCCACCGAGTGGGAGGTCTCCGAGGACGGCCTGACCTACACCTTCCAGCTCCGGGACGACGTCGTCTGGCAGGACATCGCCCCCGTCAGCGGCCGCCCCTTCACCGCCGACGACGTGGTCGCCACCTTCGAGGGCCTCAAGGCCAGCCAGTCGCCGCACAAGTGGATGGCCGAGCCGATCGCCAGCGTGACCGCCGAGGGTGACTCCACCGTCGTCTTCCAGCTCAGCCAGCCCTACGCGCCGTTCCTGGACTACATGGCGCACCACTTCAACGTCATCCTGCCGCGCGAGGGCGTGGAGGGTCAGTTCGACATGGGGACGACGGCGATCGGCACCGGGCCCTACATGGTCGCCGAGCACACCCCGGACGTGGAGTGGGTGCTCGAGCGCAACCCCGACTACTTCGGCGAGGCCTTCCTCGACGAGATCCGGCTGCCCGTCATCAGCGACACCGCGGCGGTCACCGCGGCGCTGCGCAGCGGCCGGCTGGACATCGCCACGGTCCCCTTCGACGTCGCCGAGAACACCTTCGCCGACACCCCCGACTTCCAGCTCATCGAGCAGCCCTCGAACCTGGTCAGCTTCGACATCAACACGACGGCCGAGCCGTTCACCGACGTCCGCGTGCGGCGCGCCATCGCGATGGCCATCGACTGGGAGGGCATGGGCGAGAGCATCCGCGGCCGGTACAACGCGACCTCGCTGCTGCGGCCCGACATCTCGCCGGCGGCGCTGACCGAGGAGGAGCTCGCGGAGGTGCGTCCGTACGACCCGGAGCAGGCCCGCGAGCTGCTCGCCGAGGCCGGCTACCCGGACGGGTTCTCCACCACCCTGCTGGTGCAGCAGCTCAGCGAGTCCGACGTGCGGGAGGGCGAGTGGATCGTCGCCGACCTGGCCGAGGTCGGCATCGAGGTGGAGATCCAGATCCAGGACCCCGCGACGGCGGTCGGCCGGCGGCGCGAGCAGCAGTACGACCTGAGCAAGGCCGCGCGGTCGGTGATCTTCCCCGACCAGACGATCCAGGACTACCGGACCGGCTCGCGGGAGAACTACGCCGCGATCAGCGACCCCGAGGTCGACCGGATGATCGCCGAGTCGCGGGCCGAGCTCGACGAGGAGGCACGCAACGAGATGTACCGAGAGTTCCAGCGCTACATGGAGACCGAGGTCGCCGCGTCGTTCCTGCCGGTGCAGTACTACCAGTTCTGGGTGGCGAGCAGCCGGGTGGCGAACTACCAGCAGTCGCCGATCTACCAGGGCAGCCTCTACGCCGACATGTGGGTCTGCGAGTGACCGCGCCGGGCCTGCGACTGGCTGGGAAGGTCGCCGTCATCACCGGCGCCGGGTCGGGCATCGGCCGGGAGGCGTCGGTGCGGTTCGCCCGTGCGGGTGCCTCGGTGATCGTCGCCGACCGCGCCGAGGACCTCGGCAAGGCGACCGAGGAGCAGGTGACGGGCGAGGGCGGTGCCGCCCTCTTCGTGCCCTGCGACGTGACCGACCCCGATTCGGTGGCCGCCACGGTGGCCACCGGCGTCGAGCGGTTCGGGCAGCTCGACGTCGTCTACAACAACGCCGGGGGCTCGACCGCCAACGACGGCGCCGTGCACGAGGTGCCCATCGACGAGTGGTGGCGGGCGCTCAACGTCGACCTGTACGGCACCTTCCTGGTGTCCCGGTTCGCCATCCCGCACCTGCTCGACCGCGGCGGCAGCGTCATCAACACCTCGTCGGCGGCCGGCCTGATGGGCGTGGACCCGGGTCGCTCGGCCTACTCGGCCGCCAAGGGCGGGGTCATCGCCCTCACCCGCGCGATGGCCGCCTCCTACGCCAAGCACGGCATCCGGGTGAACGCGATCGCCCCCGGCGGGACGGCGACCGACCGGATCAAGGACGCGTTCGCCCGGACCGGCCGCGAGCTGCCCACCGGCGGGCCGGGCATCCCCGTGATCGGGCAGCCGTCCGACATCGCCAACGCCGCGTTGTTCCTGGCCTCCGACGAGGCCCGCATGGTCACCGGCCAGGTGCTGGCCGTCGACGGCGGGTCGACGACGACCCGCTCGATGGGGTCGGCGCGGTGACCGGGACCGTTCCCCTGCTCGAGGTGACCAACCTCCGCGTCCGCTTCCCCACCCGGCAGGGGCCGGTGGAGGCGGTGAGCGACGTGTCCTTCGACGTCCACCCCGGCGAGACCGTGGCGGTCGTGGGGGAGTCGGGGTCGGGGAAGAGCGTGACCGCGCTGGCGGTGATGGGCCTGCTGGACTCCGGCCGGGTCGAGGGCGGCTCGATCCGCTACCGCGACGAGGACCTCGCCTCGGTGGGGACCAAGCGGATGCGGGAGATCCGGGGCGAGGAGATCGCCATGGTCTTCCAGAACCCGATGACGGCCCTGGACCCGCTCTACACCGTCGGCAACCAGATCGTCGAGGCGATCCGGCTGCACCGGGAGACCGGCCGCAAGGAGGCGCAGCAACGGGCGGTGGACCTGCTGCGGGAGGTCGGCCTGCCCGACCCGGAGCGGCGGGCCCGCTCCTACCCGCACGAGCTCTCCGGCGGGCAGCAGCAGCGGGTGATGATCGCGATCGCGCTGGCCTGCAACCCCTCGCTGCTCATCGCGGACGAGCCCACCACCGCCCTCGACGTCACGGTCGAGGCCCAGATCCTGCGGCTGATGCGCACGCTGCAGCGTGACCACGGCACCGCGATGCTCTTCATCACCCACGACATGGGCGTGGTGGCGGAGATGGCCGACCGGGTGGTGGTCATGTACGCGGGCAAGGTGGTCGAGCAGGGCCGGGTCGAGGACGTGCTGAACGACCCGCAGAACCCCTACACACGGGCACTGCTCGCCTCCATCCCCAGCCCGACGATCAGCCGCGACGCGCTCATGCCGGCGATCCGCGGTGCGGTGCCGAGCCTGCTCGAGACGCCGTCGGGCTGCCGCTTCCACCCGCGGTGCCCCGAGGCCTTCGACCGGTGCCCGACCGAGGAGCCACCCCTGTTCGACATCGCAGCCGGCCGGGACAGCCGCTGCTGGCTGCACGACCGGACGCCTGCCGGGGCCGTCCGGGGCAGGGCCGCCGGCCCCTCCGGTGAGGGCGCGAGCGCACTGGGGGTCGGACGTGCAGGCTGACCCGGCGGTCCGAGACCCCGACCGCGTGGCGGACGCTGGGACGCCGCTGCTCGAGGCGCGGGACCTGGTGAAGCACTACCAGATCCGCAAGGGCGTGCTCGGCCGACCGGTGGGCACGGTGCACGCCGTCGACGGCATCTCCTTCGCCATCCCGCGGGGGAAGACCGTGGGCCTGGTCGGGGAGTCCGGCTCGGGGAAGTCGACCGCGGCCCGGCTGGTCTCCCGGCTGATCGAGCCGACGTCGGGCGAGGTCCGCTTCGACGGCCAGGACGTGCTGGCCATGCGCGGCAAGGAGGTCAAGGCGCTGCGCCGCCGCATGCAGATGGTGTTCCAGGACCCGTTCGGGTCGCTGAACCCGCGGCTCACCGTGGGCGACATCGTCGGGGAGCCGCTGGAGGTGCACCGCGTCGCCTCGGGGCGGGCGCGGACCGATCGGGTGGTGGAGGTGCTGGAGACCGTCGGCCTGTCCGGCCGGGACCTGCACAAGTTCCCGCACCAGTTCTCCGGCGGTCAGGCGCAGCGGATCGGCATCGCGCGGGCACTGGCGACCAACCCCGACCTGATCATCTGCGACGAGGCCGTGTCGGCCCTCGACGTGTCCGTGCAGGCGCAGGTGCTCAACCTGCTCAAGCGCCTGCAGCGCGAGCTGGGCCTGTCCTACCTGTTCATCGCGCACGACCTCAACGTGGTGCGGTACATGGCCGACGAGCTGTGCGTCATGTACATGGGCGAGATCGTCGAGCGCGGCGACGGTGACGCGGTCTTCGCCGATCCCCAGCACCCGTACACCCAGATGCTGCTCGCGGCGATCCCCGGCCACGACCCGGTCACCGCCCGCGCCCAGGAACGCGGCGTGGCCACCGGCGAGGTGCCCAGCGCCAGCGCCCCGCCCAGCGGTTGCCGCTTCCACACCCGGTGCCCGGCCGTCTTCGACCGGTGCCCCACCGAGCACCCGCCGCTCTACGACGCGGGCCAGCCCGGCCGGGTGGCGGCGTGTCACCTCCTCGACGAACCCCGGCAGGTGCAGCGCGCATGATCCGCTACGTCCTCGGCCGCCTCGTCTACGGCCTGGTGGTCCTCGCCCTCGTCACCGTCTTCGTGTTCGTCGCGATCACCTTCATCCCCAGTGACGCCGTCGACGTCATGCTCGCCGACACCGGCGCCACCGAGGAGCAGGCCGCGGCCATGCGGTCGGAGCTCGGTCTGGACCGCCCGGTATGGGAGCAGCTCGGCAGCTTCCTCGGCAACGCCGTGCAGGGGGACTTCGGCCGCTCGTTCTACACCGACGAGCCGGTCGTCGACCTGTTCCTCGACCGGATACCGATCACCTTGCAGCTGGGTGGCCTGGCGCTGGTCATCGGCACCGTCCTCGGGCTGGTGCTGGGCATCATCGCCGCCGTCCGGCGGGGGACGGCGACCGACGGCGCCGTCCGGGTCACCGCGGTGACGTTCCTGTCGGTACCGAACTTCGTCCTCGGACTGCTCATCCTCACCGCGCTCGGGCTCTGGTTCGCCTGGTCCCCGCCGTTCGTCTACCGGGGGCCGACCGAGGACTTCGTGTCCTGGGCGCAGCACATGGCGATCCCCGCGATCGCCCTGGGGACGGCGTCCATGGCCGGCATCACCCGGATGACCCGGTCCTCGCTGCTGGAGAACCTCGGCTCCCAGTACATCCGGACCGTCCGCGCCAAGGGCGCCGGCGAACGGCTGGTGCTGTTCAAGCACGCGATGCGCAACTCGGTGATCGCCGTGCTGACCCTGATCGGGGTGGACCTGGCCACCGTCCTCGGCGGGACCGTGATCCTCGAGCAGATGTTCTCGCTGCCGGGCACCGGCCAGCTCGTCTACCAGGCCGTGCTCGACCGCGACTACCCGGTCGTGATCGCCTGCACGATCTTCTACGCGGGCCTGTTCATCGTCACGATGATCATCATCGACCTGCTGTACGCCTTCATCGATCCCCGGATCCGAGCGGCCAGGGAGGCCGGCAGATGAGCAGCGACGTGGCGGGCAGCCCGCTCGCACCGGTCGTCCCGGACCAGCCGCGGTCCGGCGACCGCACCCCGCCGACCCCGAGCAGCTCGGAGGCGCCTCCGCGCCGGCGCGGGGCGGCCGCCGCCTGGGCCGGCCTCAAGCGGTTCATCCGCACCGAGAAGCTCGGCGCGGTCAGCCTGGCGCTCATCACGGTCTTCGTGGTCATGGCGGTGTTCGCGCCGCTGCTGGCGCCCTACGACCCGCTGCAGCAGTTCCGGCGCAACCTGACCGAGGCGCCCTCGGGCACCTTCTGGCTGGGCACCGACGACCTCGGCCGCGACGTGCTGAGCCGGCTCATCTACGGCGCACGGTCGTCGATGATCGTCAGCGTCGTCACCACGGTCGTCAGCCTCGTGCTCGGCACCCTCATCGGCGTCACGTCGGGTTTCCTCGGCAAGCGCAAGGACATGGTCATCCAGCGGCTCATGGACGCCATCCAGTCCGTGCCGCCGCTGGTGCTGCTGCTCTTCCTCGCGGTGGTGCTCACCCCGTCGATGTCCAGCACGATCATCGCCCTCACGATCGTGATCACCCCGTCGTTCAACCGGGTGGCCCGCGCCGAGACGATGCGGATCCGCGAGGAGACCTACATCGAGGCCGCCCGTGCCACCGGCTCCTCCTCGCTGCGGACCATGGTCAAGCACGTGCTGCCCAACATGGCCGCACCGATGATGACGATGGCCTCGCTGCTGTTCGCCGGCGTGATCATCGCGGAGTCGGCGCTGAGCTTCCTGGGCATCGGGACGCCGCCGCCGACCCCCTCGTGGGGCGGCATGCTCTCCAGCGGCGCCCGCTACGTGGAGCTCGCGCCGTGGATGATCATCGCGCCGGGGCTCATCCTGTCCGTCGCGGTCTTCGCCTTCAACCTGCTCGGGGACGCGCTGCGCGACTTCTTCGACCCGCGGCTGCAGCGCTGACGTCGCCCCGCCCGGTGCTCAGCGGGCACCGGGCAGGTCGACCTCGCCGGTCAGGTACCGCTGCAGCGTCGGCCCGATGGCCGCGGCCAGGTCCTCCCGCGACGCCGAGGCGATCGGCTCCAGCTGGATGACGTAGCGGGTCACGACCAGGCCGACCACCTGGGAGGCCAGGAGCGCGCCGCGGGCCTGGCGCTCCTCGACCGGCATGTCGATCGAGCCGACGACCCGGCGGATGACCTTCGTGAGGACGAACTCCCGCAGCAGCCTGGCCGACCACTCGTGGTTCACCGCCGACCGGACCAGCGCGAGGATGCCGGGACGGGCCGGGCCGTCCCACAGCCGGAGCACCACGCGCACGACGGCCGCGCCCCGGTCCTCGGGTGCCGCGGTGAGCACCTCGGGCAGCAGGTCGGCAGGGTCGACCGGCGCCTCGACGGCTGCCAGGAACAGCTTGTCCTTGGTGCCGAAGTAGTGGTGCACCAACGCCGGGTCGACGCCGGCCGCAGCGGCGATGCCGCGGACGGAGGCGCCGTCGAAGCCCCGCTCGGCGAACGCGGCCCGCGCCGCGGCGAGGACGGCGTCCCGGGTGCCCGGGTTCCCGGGTCGACGGCCGGGCGGGCGGCGGGGTTCGATCAGCTGGTCCTCCTCGGCAGGGGTCGCCACCGCCGGGGCGAGGACGAGCGGCGCGGCGGCGACCCCCGTCCCGGGGAGGTCCGCGCCGGGTGCACCCGATGCTGGATCAGTCCGCCACCCGCCGTCAACGCCGACCCCGGGCGGCGGGTCACGCGGTGGGCGGCCCGGGACCGGGACCGCGGCCGCTGGGAGGATCTCCGGCGTGCCGTCTGCGACGATCACCGACCCGGACGACGAGCGGGTGGCCGACTTCCGCGACCTCAAGGCCGGCGACCGCCGCCCGGGGACCGAGCGGGGGACCGGCCCGGTGATCGTCGAGGGGGCGCCGGCGGTCGAGCGGCTGCTGGCCTCCGGATACCGGGTGCGGGCGGTGTTCGGGGTGCCGGGCCGGGTGGCGGCCCTGGACCTGCCCGACGGGGTCCCGGCCTACGAGGCGGACAAGTGGGTGCTCTCGGAGGTCATCGGCTTCCGCCTGACCCGCGGGGTGCTGGCGTCGGCCGACCGCCGTCCCCCCGAGGACGTCGACGCCCTGCTGGCCGGACCGGACCGGGCCGCGCCCCGGCGGCTGGCGGTGCTCGAGGGGCTCAACGACGCGGAGAACCTCGGGTCGATCGCCCGGTCCGCGGTCGCCCTCGGGGTCGACGGGCTGCTCCTGGACCCCCGGTGCGCCGATCCGCTCTACCGGCGCTCGGTGCGGGTCTCGATGGGGCACGTGCTGTCCCTGCCGTTCGCCGTCCTCCCCGACTGGCCGGCGGGGCTCGAGCGACTGCGCCAGGCCGGCTACCTGACCGTCGCCCTCACCCCCGCGCCGGACGCGGTCGACCTGGCCGACGTCGACGCCCGGAGCCACCCGCGCACCGCGGTGCTGCTCGGCGCGGAGGGGCCGGGACTCACCCGGGAGGCGCAGCAGGCGGCCCGGGTGCGGGCCCGGATCCCCATGCGCGACGGGGTGGACTCCCTCGGCGTCGCGGCCGCAGCTGCAGTGGCCTTCGCGACCCTGCGCTGACCCGGCCCCGGCCTCAACGGGCCGGCAGCCGGACCGGCCGGCGCTGCAGGAGGGACAGCCCGTCCGGGGTCCAGGCCCACTCCACGTCCGACGGGCCGCCGAAGACCTCGTCGCACCGGCGCGCGAGGTCGGCCAGGGCGGTCAGCTCCGCCGTCCCCAGGCAGGGGCGGCCGGCCCGCTCCGCCGCGACCTCGACCACCAGGGTGCCGCCCCCGGGCCGCGCCACGACGGCGCGGTCCTTGCGTCCGACCACCCGGTCCAGCAGCCGGCCGTCGGGGTCCAGCCGGAACCGGTCCGGGACGACGAGCCCCTCGCCGACGACCGTGCCCAGGCCCCAGGCGGCCTCGACCACCAGCTCGTCGGCGCCGCTGACCGGGTGCCGCGAGAACAGCACGCCGGCCGCGACGGGGTCCACCAGGTGCTGCAGCACCACGCCGCACCTCGGTGGGCGGGAGACGCCCCAGGACCGGCGGTAGGCCAGCGCCGACGGCGAGTGCGCCGAGGCACCGACCCGGGCGACCGCCTGCGCCACGGCGTCGGGCTCGGTGACGTTGAGGACGGTGAGGTGCTGCCCGGCGAAGCTCGTGCGGGCGCCGTCCTCGCCGACCACCGACGAGCGCACCGCCAGCGGCGCGGGCAGCGCGCGGGCGAGGGCGCGGACCGCCTCCACGGCGGCCGGGGCGTCACCGTCCCGCATGGTGCCGGCCACCAGCTCGGCCGGCAGCGCCATCCCGGCGGGCACGGGGAGGGAGTGGCGGGCCGCGATGCCGAGTGCCACCGCCTTGCCGCCGTACTCCTCCGCGTCGTGCACGTCGGCGAGGGGGCACGGGCCCCGGCTCACAGCAGCGTGACGGCGCCGGTGGCCCCGTCGACGCGCACCCACGCGCCGTCGGGGACGAGCAGGGTCGCGTCCTGGCACCCGACGACCGCGGGGACGCCGAACTCCCGGGCCACGATGGCGGCGTGGGAGAGCAGCCCCCCGCGGTCGGTCACGATCGCGCCGAGGCGGGGGAGCACCAGGTTGAACGCCGGGCCGGTGACCGTGGTGACCAGGACGTCGCCGGGCTGGACGCGGCCGAGCTCCGAGCTGCCGGCCAGCACGCGGGCGGTCCCCTCGTAGCTGCCCGCGCTGACACCCAGGCCGTGCAGGGTCCGGTCTCCCGGGGGCCGGCCGGCGTCCCGCAGCATCGCGGTGATCGCGAACCCCATGGCCTCGTGGACCCGCGCCGCCGCGGGCGGGAGCCAGCTGGCGGGCGTGTGGTGGGACGGCGCCCCGAACGCGGCCGGCATGTCCCGGTAGGTCGCCGTCCGCCGCCAGTGGGCCCGCCGGGCGACTTCGTCCCGCGTGGGGCCCTCGGCGTCCAGGAGCAGCAGCCGCAGTTCGTCCGGCGCGAGGTCGACCGCGTCCTCCGGGTCCTCGAGCACGCCGTGCTGGTGCAGCCGGTGGCCGGCCTCCAGGACCGCCGTCCGCGTGACGCTGCCCAGCAGCCGGTCGGCGTGGACGCTGCGCTCCTCCCGCAGCCGGTAGACCAGCCGGGCCTCGGCCAGCAGGTCGTCGAACTCGGCTCGCGCCCCCGGGGGCACGGCCGCCCGGACCCGCGCGGTCGCCGCCGCCGCGGCGTCGGCGGCGTCGGTGGCGCCTGCGTCCCCGGATCGCAGCGCCGCACGCAGCCGCGCCAGCACCAGCCCGGGTGCCTCGAGCGAGCCGGGCTCGGCGACGACGTCCTGCCCGTCCACGGGCAGGGCCGCCAGGGCCGTCAGGTAGCGGCCGGCGTGGGTCCCCACCGGCTCCGGCGAGCCGAGCAGGCGGCTCAGCGTCTCCTCGGGCGGCAGCCACTCGTCGAGGACGGGCGCCAGCGAGTCGGCGTCGTCCTGGAGGGCGGCGACCAGGTCGGCCAGCTCGTCGGGGGCGCCCTCGGTCACCGGGCTGCTCCCGGCCAGGCAGGCGAGCACCTCGGCCGGGGACAGGCCCGTCCAGCGCACCGCGTGCACGACGAGGTCACCGACCGGCAGCAACGCGGCGGCGTCGTAGCGGTGGTGCTGGAAGAAGCCCTCGGTCAGCGCCTGCGCGCACCGGTCCAGGTGGGCGGCGAGCCCCGGGTCGTCGACCGTCCGCACGTTCACCTCGGCGAGCGCGCGGTGCAGCGCCCGCAGTGCCGGGGCGACGACGGTGTCCCACTCCGCCAGGTCGGCCCGCCAGCGGCGCTCGGCGAGGGCGGTCTCGGCGGTGGCCATCCGCTCCCGCAGGGCCGGGTCCTCGGCGAGCAGCCGGCGGAACTCCTGCTCCGGCGGCGGGCCGCCGTCCTCGGGGCCCTGACCGACGGTCCGGAGCCGCTGGTAGAGGAAGCCGCCGACGAGGGCGACGTCGTTGCTCTCGATCAGGCTGCCGTACCGCTCGTGGCTCTCGCGGAGGCCACGCATGAACGCGTCGGGGTACACAGCGGCGGTGAAGTGGCACAGCGGCCGGGGGACGTGACTGGAGTCGAGCACCCACGACCCCGGCCCGGGCGCCGACCACCGGGGGCGCGGGCGCGTCGGGGCCGCGGTCGCACGGTGCTCGGACTCGACGTCGTCCATCTCGCCTCCCAGAAAGGTGGGACGGGAAGATATCGGTACGCGCCGTACCCACAACAGGGTCAGTGCCGCGCGATCCGGTCTTCCCCCACCGTTTGGGGGACGCCGGAGTCAGCCGCGCAGCGAGAAGCGGGCGAGCAGGGTGCGGGCGTCCTCGGCGCGTGCCGGGTTGCACATGACGTCGTAGCGACCGGCGATGATCGCGCTGGTGCTGGTGAAGTCCCGCTTGCCGCGGGTGGCCGCGTACCCCATGGCGCCGAACAGGGCACCGAAGAGCAGTCCGACGAGCAGGCCGGTGAGCACCGAGCCGAGCCAGCTGCCGCCGTCGCCGGCGAAGATGCCCAGCAGCAGCCCCACGAACAGGCCCCACCAGGCGCCGCCGGCCGCACCTGCGGCGATCGCCCGGCCCCAGCTGAGCCGCCCGGTCACCCGCTCCACCTGCTTGAGGTCCGAGCCGATGATCGTGACGTTCTCGACCGGGAACCGCTCGTCCGACAGGTAGTCGACGGCGGCCTGGGCCTGCGCGTAGCTGTCGTAGGACCCGACCTGCACGCCGCCGAGCGGCATGGACACCGACGCTGACATGAGCACCCCCTACCCGGACCATCCTGCCGGACACGTCGCCCCCGTCACAGGGGCAGCTCAGCGGTGCCGGCGGACCCCGAAGACGATGTCCTCCCAGGCCGGGATGCGGGCGCGGGGGTCCTCGTCGTCGCCGTCCCCGTCGCCGCCGGGGCGGCCGAGCACGACGGTGTCGTGCTCGGCGATGTCGTCGTCGAAGTCCGGGTCGGTCCGGCGCTCACCGGTCGACCCGGCGGACGGGGCGCCGGAGCGGCCGTCCAGTTCGCTTCCCGCGGCGCCGTCCTCGTCGGCCGCCAGCCGGGAGGAGGCCGGGGCCGCGACCCCGTCGTCGTCGGGGACCACGGCGACCGGCCGGCCGCGGTGCAGCGGCGGCGCGGGCAGGCCGCTGGGCACGTGGGGGACCACCCGGACCAGCCGGGTGCCCTCCGCGAAGTCGGTGGTGGCGGCGTCCACCGGGCTCACGGTGCGGGCCGGGATGTCGTAGACCCAGCGCGTGACACCGGACTTGGCGCCGGCCTGCCACGCGGCCGTGACCTGCCAGGTGCCGTCGGCGGAACGGTGGGCGTCCCAGCGGACGGCGTCGAGGTCGGCCCCGAGCAGCCGCAGCCGCTCGGACATGAACTGCTGCAGCGGGACGGCGGGCGGGCCCTCGGAGAGTCGGACCCGGGCCTCGCGGGCCTGCTCGGCGACCCGTTCCCGTTCCTGCAGCACCGGGTGGGCGAACCGCAGGATCCGCTCGACCGGGATGCCGGAGGAGGAGGCCACCTGCTCGGGGGTCTCCCCGGCCCGGATGCGCGCCTGGATGACCCGGGGTGGCAGCGTCGTGCCGATCTCGACGTCGATCTGACCCAGCCGGCGGGTGTCCCCGCGGGCGGCGGCGCGGAGGCGGTCGTCGACGGGCAGCTCGAAGCGCTCGCCCTCCTCGCCCGGCTCGGCGCCGTCGAGGGCGAGGATGAGGCTGCTCCCGTCGTCGGAGAGCGCCACGAGGCGCAGAGTGCGCATGGGCGACCTCCTGTGAACTGCACGCGTCCGTGCTGCACGGCCGGCTCGGGAGAGACAGCCGGTGCCCGAGGTTATCCGCGTCGCCGGGAGCGGGGTGGCAGGCACGCCCGGCGTGGCGCGCCCGGCCTGGGCCCTACCCGAGAGGGTCCCGCCGCAGTCTGCGAACGTGGGTGGCCCTCGTCGGGGTCCCGCCGCGAGCGTGCGAGCGGTGGGGGGCACGGGGGTCCTTCTAGAGCTTCTCGACGACGAAGTCGATGCAGGCGGTCAGGGCGCTCACGTCGTCCGGGTCGACGGCCGGGAACATGCCCACGCGCAACTGGTTGCGCCCCAGCTTGCGGTAGGGCTCCACGTCGACCACCCCGTTCGCCCGCAGCACCGTGGCCACCTCGGCGGCGTCCACCGACGGGTCGAAGTCGACGGTGCCGACGACGTAGGAGCGCTGGTCCGGGTCGGCGACGAACGGCGTCGCGAACGGCGACTCCTCCGCCCACGAGTACAGCCGGGTGGATGAGGTCTCGGTCCGCTGGACCGCGCCGGAGAGCCCACCGAGGGAGAGCAGCCAGCGGATCTGGTCGGCCAGCAGGAACAGCGTCGCGACGGCCGGGGTGTTGTACGTCTGGTCCTTCGCGGAGTTGTCGACGGCGATCGACAGGTCCAGGAAGCCGGGGATCCAGCGGTCCGAGGCCTTGATCTCGGCCACCCGCTGCAGCGCGTCGGCCGACATGAGCGCCACCCACAGTCCGCCGTCGGCGGCGAAGGACTTCTGCGGCGCGAAGTAGTAGACGTCGGTCTGCGAGACGTCCACCGGCAGCCCGCCCGCGCCACTGGTCGCGTCGATGAGCACCAGTGCGTCGTCGGTGCCCGCCGGTCGCGCCACCGGCGCCATCACGCCGGTCGAGGTCTCGTTGTGCGCCCACGCGTAGACGTCGACGCCGTCCTGGGCCTTGGGCAGGGCGAGGCCACCGGGCTCCGCCGTGGTGACCACGGGGTCGGCCAGGAACGGTGCCTCGGCCACCCCGGAGGCGAACTTCGCGGAGAACTCGCCGTAGGTGCCGTGGGCGCTGCGATCGCGGATCAGCCCGAGGATCGCGGCGTCCCAGAAGGCCGTCGTCCCCCCGTTGCCCAGCACCACCTCGTACCCGTCGGGCAGGTCGAACAGCTGGGTCAGCCCCTCCCGCACCTGCCGGACCAGTCCCTTGACGGGGGCCTGGCGGTGCGAGGTGCCCATGAGGGAGGCGCCGCTGCCGGCCAGCGCCTCGAGCGCCTCGGGGCGGACCTTCGACGGGCCGCAGCCGAAGCGTCCGTCGGCGGGCAGGAGGTCGGCGGGGATGGTGATGCTCATCCGGGGGTCGTTGCCTCTCAGAGGGGTGGGGAGGACGGGGTCCTCTTTCAGGCCGGAGCCGGCGCCGAGTCGGTGATCGACGTGACGGTGATCGTGTCGAAGCCGTCGACCTCTTCCGGCTTGCGGGGCGCCGGGCCGATGTAGCGCGCCGAGGGGCGCACCAGCCGGCCGGTGTTCTTCTGCTCGAGGACGTGCGCGCACCAGCCTGCGGTGCGCGCACAGGTGAACATCGAGGTGAACATGTGGCTCGGCACCTCGGCGAAGTCGAGGACGATCGCCGCCCAGAACTCCACGTTGGTCTCGATCGGCCGGTCGGGCCGCCGCTCGCGCAGCTCGGCGAGTGCGGCGTTCTCCAGCGCCAGCGCGGCCTCGAAGCGGGGGGCGCCCAGCTCCTCGGCGGCCCGTCGCAGCACGCGGGCGCGGGGGTCCTCCGCCCGGTAGACGCGGTGGCCGAAGCCCATCAGCCGTTCCTTGCGGTCCAGCAGGTCCTTGACGTACTTCTCCGCGTCCCCGGTCTCCTCGACGCCGTCGAGCATGTGCAGCACGCGGGAGGGCGCGCCACCGTGCAGCGGGCCGGACATCGCGCCGATGGCGCCGGAGAGGGAGGCCGCGACGTCCGCGCCGGTGGAGGCGATGACGCGGGCGGTGAAGGTGGAGGCGTTCATGCCGTGCTCGGCGGCCGACGTCCAGTACGCGTCGACGGCGGCGACGTGGCGGGGGTCGGGCTCGCCCCGCCAGCGGACCATGAACCGCTCGACGATCGTGGACGCCTCGTCGATCCGCCGCTGCGGCACCGCGGGGATGCCGATGCCGCGGGCGGACTGGGCCACGTAGGACAGCGCCATCACGGCGGCGCGGGCGAGCTCCTCGCGCGCCTCCTCGGCGTCGATGTCCAGCAGCGGGCGGTAGCCCCAGATCGGGGTCAGCATCGCCAGCGCCGCCTGGACGTCGACCCGGACGTCACCGGTGTGCACCGGGATGGGGAACGGCTCGGCGGGCGGCAGACCCGGGCCGAACTTGCCGTCGACCAGCAGGGCCCAGACGTTGCCGAAGGTGACCTTGCCGACCAGGTCCTCGATGTCGACGCCCCGGTACCGCAGCGCCCCGCCGTCCTTGTCCGGTTCGGCGATCTCCGTCTCGAAGGCGATCACGCCCTCCAGGCCGGGTACGAAGTCGTCGGCCATCTCGCATGCTCCTCTGCGCGCGGGACTCGTGCGTCACCGAGACGGCGCACGACTGCGGCTCGACCCTAGGCGGTGCGTACCGGGCCAGCACAGGCGGGGCGCGGGGCGCCGAGCACGAGGGCCGCGCGCCGTCGCCGTCCGCCGGTGACAGCATGGAGGCCGTGCCCGACCTCTCCCGCATGCGCAGGGACTACGACCGTCCGGGGCTCCGCGAGTCCGACCTGGCGCCCACCTGGGTCGAGCAGTTCGACCGCTGGTTCGGGGACGCCGTCGCAGCCGAGCTGCCCGAGCCCAACGCCGCCGTGGTGGCCACCGCCGACGCCGACGGCGCTCCGGACGCCCGCCTCGTCCTGGTGAAGGGGTACGACGAGTACGGGTTCGTCTTCGGCACCAGCTACGCCTCGGCGAAGGGCGCGCAGCTCGCGGTCAACCCGCGGGCGGCGCTGGTGTTCCCCTGGCAGGCCATCCAGCGTCAGGTGCGGGTGGCGGGGACGGTCGAGCGCGTCGGCGCCACCGCCTCCGACGGGCTGTGGGACCCCCGCCCCCGCGGCGCGCAGCTGGCCGCCGCGGCCTCGGTGCAGTCGACCGTCGTCGACTCCCGGGAGGAGCTGGAGGACCGGCTGCGCCGGCTGGACGCCGAGACCCCCGAGGGCCGGCTGCCCCGGCCGCCGGTGTGGGGCGGGTACCGGGTCGTCCCCGAGCGGGTGGAGTTCTGGCAGGGCGGCACCGACCGGCTGCACGACCGCATCCGGTTCCTCCGCGACGACCAGGAGGGCGGCGGCTGGATCGTGCAGCGGCTCGCGCCGTGAGCGAGCAGGGGGGTGAGCATCGCGGCGAGCGCCGGCGAGCGAGCAGCGGAGCGCCCCGCGCGAGCACTGCCGGGTCCTGTCCGTCGGGCCGCCGGCCGGGGACGTCGTGACCTCGCCGGTCGACCCGGTCGAGGGCGCCGGTCCCGTCGAGGAGCCGATGGAGGACCCCGCTGCCCCCCAGACCTCGCACGCTCGGCCCGGGTCCCTGCAGCAGGGCCTCGAGCGACCGCGCCGGGCGTGGGCGATCGACACCACGCCGCTGCGCAACCCGCACTACCGGCGGCTGTTCTGGGGCGTCGCGGCGACGATGCTCGGCCAGCAGATGACGCTGGTCGCCGTCCCGTACCAGGTCTTCGCGCTCACCGGCTCCTCGCTGCTGGTCGGCGTCACGTCGATGGTGGCGCTGGTGCCGCTGATCGTCTTCGGCCTGCTGGGCGGTGCGATCGCCGACTCCATGGACCGCCGTCGGCTGATGCTGGTGACCGGCATGGGGTCGGCGGTGACCAGCGCGCTGCTGGCCGGCCAGGCGCTGCTCCCCGGCGGCGGCAACCTGGTGGTGCTGTGGGTGCTCACCGCGTGCGTCTCCGGCTTCACCGCGGTCAACCAGCCCACCCGCAGCGCGGTCATCCCGGCGCTGGTCGGCGCCCAGGGGGTCCCGGCGGCCAACGCGCTGGCGATGACCGTCCGACAGGTCGGCGTCATCGTCGGGCCGCTGCTGGCCGGCGTGCTCATCGCCGTCGGGGACCTGTTCGTCGCCTACACCGTCGACGCCCTGGGGTTCGTCGTCGCGGTCCTGCTCCTGCGCGGGCTGCCGAAGCTGCCGCCGGGCCGCGCGGCCGGGCCGTTGCGCCTGGGCGCGGCGATCCGGGGTGTGGGGGAGGGCTTCTCCTTCCTGCGCACCCAGCCGGTGCTGCTCATGACCTTCGTCGTCGACGTCATCGCGATGCTCTTCGCCTGGCCGCAGGCGGTCTTCCCCGAGCTGTCGGAGGGCCGCTTCGCCGACTCGCCCAACAGCCTGGGCTGGCTGTTCGCCGGCGTCTCCATCGGCGCGCTGCTCATGGGCCTCACCTCGGGCTGGGTGTCCCGCGTGGACCGGCAGGGCGCCGTCGTCATCGGCGCGATCGTGGTCTGGGGCGTGGCCATCATCGGCTTCGGGCTCGCCCCGTCGCTGTGGCTGGCGGTGCTGTGCCTGGCCGTCGCCGGCGCCGGCGACATGGTCAGCGCGGTGCTCCGCTCCTCGATGCTGCAGCTGGCCGCCCCGGAGGAGATGCGGGGCCGGATGCAGGGTGTCTTCCTCGTCGTCGTCGCCGGCGGACCCCGGCTGGGCGACCTGCGCGCCGGGGCGATCGCCAGCGCGGCGGGGGTCGGCGTGGCCATGGTGTCCGGCGGCGTGGTCGTCGTGGTGGCGATGGTGGTGGTGGCGCTGGTGGTGCCCTCGTTCTGGCTCTTCCGCGCCTCGCGCTCCTCCTACGCCACCGACCCCGTCACCGACTGACCCCCCCGTGGCCCCGTCCAGGGGGGCAGGGGGGCCGTTCTCTCAGGCGAGGGCGTGCGCGACCACCGTCAGGTCGGCGACCAGCGCGTCGTAGGCCGCGTCCCGGGCCTCGTCGGGCGTGCGCAGGATCGCCGAGGGATGGGTGGTGGCCAGCATCCAGGTCTGGTGCGGGGCGTCCTCGTCGTCGTCGGCCGGCTCCACGGCCGCGGCGGCGACGCCGGGTGGCGTCCACGGCAGCAGCTGTCCGCGGTCCTTGGTGATGCGGAACGAGGGGGAGATGAGCGCCTTGGCCGCCGTCGCGCCGAGGCAGACGACGACCTCGGGCTGCAGGACGGCGAACTCCGACTCCAGCCACGGCCGGCAGGCCCGCAGGTGCTCCGGGCCGGGCGTCTGGTGGATGCGCCGCTTGCCCTTGGGCGTGAACCGGAAGTGCTTGACCGCGTTGGTGATGTAGGCGTCCCGGCGGTCGATGCCCGCATCGCCCAGCGCCCGGTCCAGCAGCCGGCCGGCCGGACCGACGAACGGCTCGCCCCTGCGGTCCTCCTGGTCGCCGGGCTGCTCGCCGACGAACACGATCCGCGCGGTCTCGGGCCCCTCACCGAACACCGTCTGGGTGGCCGGCTCCCACAGCTCGCAGGCGCGGCACCCGGCCGCGGCCGTCCGCAGGCCCTCCAGGCCCACGCCGGTGGGTGGTCGCGCCGGCTCGTTCTCCTGGCTCATGGCCTGATCAGACCGCAGCGACGCCGACCCCGCAGGGCAGACTGGCCCGGCCGCTGCCGACGACCTCGAGGAGACCGCCCGTGCCCACCGTCCACCTGCTCGGCGGCGGCTGGGACCCGGCCGCAGCCCCGGCCCTCTACGGCCCGTTCCTCGAGTCGGCGGGCACGTCGCCCGTGGTGGCCACGCTGGTGCTCGACGAGGGGGACGGGACGACGCAGTTCGGCCGCTGGGCCGACGTCCTCCGCCGGACGGCGCCCTGCGAGCCGGTCCCGCTGCTCGTGCCCCTCGGTGGGCGGCTGGACGTGGCCGACCTCGGGGACGCCGACGCCCTGCTCGTCTGCGGCGGCCTGACCCCGGCCTACGCCGACGCCCTGGCCCCGGTCGCGGGCGCGCTGGCGACCTGGCTGAGGGCCGGGGACCGGCCCTACGCCGGGTTCTCCGCCGGCGCGGCCGTCGCCGCGGACCGGGCAGTGGTCGGCGGCTGGCGGTCCGCGGGCGTGCCGGTCTGCCCCGAGGACGCCGGCGAGGACCTCGACGAGGTGACCGTCACCGACGGGCTGGCTCTGGTGCCGTGGACCGTCGACGTGCACTGCGCGCAGTGGGGGACGCTGCCGCGGCTGCTCACCGCGCTGGCCGGCGGCCCGTCGGGGCTGGGCCTCGCGCTCGACGAGGACACCGCCGTGCACGTGCGGGACGGCGTCGGCCGGGTGGCCGGGCGGGGCACCGCGTGGCGGGCGGAGCGGAGCGGGACGGCGATCGCGGTGACCGGCCTCCGGGACGGCGACGCGGTGCGGTGACCCCGCGCCGGAACCGAGACCGCGTCGGCCCGCCCGATAACGTCGAGCCGACGAAGGAGGCAGCACCGTGCTGGAGTTCGACGGGCTCTACAAGACCTACGGGACCAACCGGGTCCTCGAGGGCGTCTCGTTCACCGTGGCGCCGGGCTCGATGTTCGGCTTCTGCGGGTCCAACGGGGCCGGCAAGACGACGACGATGCGCATCGCCATGGGGCTCCTGCGCGCCGAGGCGGGCGAGGTCCGCTGGCAGGGCAGGTCGCTGGACCAGGCGACCCGGCGCCGCATCGGCTACATGCCGGAGGAGCGCGGGCTCTACCCGAAGATGAAGGTCGGCGAGCAGGTCGCCTACTTCGCCCGGCTGCACGGCCTCGACCGCGCCGCGGCCACCCGTGCCGCGGGGGAGTGGGTCGAGCGGCTCGGCCTCGGCGAGCGCCGCGGGGACCAGGTGGAGAAGCTGTCGCTGGGCAACCAGCAGCGCGTCCAGCTGGCCGCGGCGCTGGTCAGCCGCCCGGAGGTGCTCATCCTCGACGAGCCGTTCTCCGGCCTGGACCCGATCGGCGTGGACTCCCTGGCCGAGGCGCTGCTCGGGCAGGTCCGCGAGGGGGTTCCCGTCGTCTTCTCCAGCCACCAGCTGGACCTCGTCGAGCGGCTCTGCGACTCCGTCGGCATCCTGGCCCGCGGCCGGATGGTCGCCACCGGGAGCGTCGACGACCTGCGCCGGCGGGAAGCCGGCCGGCTGCTGCGGGTCGTGGTCCCGGACGCCGCGCCGCAGTGGGCCGGCGGCCTGCCCGGCGTCCGGGTCGTCTCCGAGCAGGCCGGCGACACCCTGCTCGAGCTGGCCGCGGGCACCGACGACCAGACGGTGCTGGCCGCGGCCCTGCGCACCGGCCGGGTCACCCACTTCGCCTGGCAGCAACCGACCCTCGTCGAGCTCTTCCGCGAGGCCGTGGCCGCCCCGGCCCTCCAGGAGGTGGCGGCATGACCGAGCCCCGCGACGTCGGCAGCGCGGCGATGGTCCGGCTGGTCGCCGGTCGGGAGATCTCCGCCCGCGTCCGCGACAAGAACTTCATCATCAGCTCGGTGGTGATCATCCTCGTGCTGGTCGGCCTCCTCGGGTTCCAGGTCGCCGTCAACTCCGGCAGCGAGCAGACCCGCGTCGGTGTCGCCGGGGACTCCGCCGGTCTCCCACAGGCGCTGGAGGCCCAGGGCGAGGCGCTCGGGATCGACGTCACCGTCGTCGAGCTGGCCGACGAGGCGGAGGCCCGCGCGGCAGTGGACGACGAGGAGGTCGACGGCGCGCTGCTGACCGGCGCCGCACCCGAGCTGCTGGTCCGCGAGTCCGCCGACGGCTCCCTGCAGGCCGTCGTGCAGGGCGCGGTCGGCCAGCTGGCCCTCGCCGACCAGCTGGCCGAGGCGGGGATCACCAGCCTCGACGTCCCGGAGGTCGCCGTCACGGCCTTGGACCCGGACGCCGACACCGACGGCCAGCGGGTGGTGGTCGCGATCATCGGCATCGCGGTGCTCTACAGCCTGCTGATCCTGTTCGGCCAGTTCGTGGCCCAGGGGGTGGTGGAGGAGAAGGCCAGCCGGGTCGTGGAGCTGCTGCTGGCCACGATGAGGCCGTGGCAGCTGCTGGCCGGCAAGATCCTCGGCCTCGGGGTGCTCGGGTTCGCCCAGATCCTGCTGATCGCCGTCGTCGGCGTCGCCGGCGCGCTGGCCTTCGACATCGTCGACATCCCCGGTGACGTCGTCAGCACCGCCGTCGCGGTGGTCGGCTGGTTCGTCCTCGGCTACGCCTTCTACGCCGCGGTCTTCGCCGTGGCCGCGTCGCTGGTCAGCCGCCAGGAGGACCTCGGCACGGTGGTCATGCCGACGACGCTGGTGCTCGTGGTCGCCTTCATCGTCGGCATCCAGGCCGCCGCCAACCCCGACGGGACGCTGGCGGTGGTCACCTCCTACGTGCCCGGGCTCTCGCCGCTGGTGATGCCGGTCCGCCAGGCCGCCGGTGAGGTGGCGGTCTGGGAGGTCGGGCTCGCCGTCGTGCTCATGCTGGTCGCGATCGCGCTGATCGTCCGGCTCGGCGGGCGGGTCTACGCGGGGGCCCTGCTGCGCACCAGCGGCAAGACCAAGCTGCGCGAGGCGCTGCGCGCCGAGCGCGCGTAGGAGAGGACCACCCTCCCCCCGCGAGGATGGCCTTCGACCGGCGGCCGGCGGGTTCACCCGTCCGGCCGCCGGGTAGCGCGACCGCATGGGGATGCAGCTGGGCTACACGATGATGACCGAGCAGGCCGGGCCCAAGGAGCTGGTCGGTCACGTGGTCGGCGCCGAGGCCGTGGGCTTCGACTTCGCCGTCTCCAGCGATCACTTCTTCCCCTGGCTGGACGAGATGGGCCACTCGCCGAACGCGTGGGTGACCCTCGGTGCCGCCGCGCAGGCCACCAGCCGCATCGACCTGATGACCTACGTGACCTGCCCGATCATGCGGTACCGGCCGGCCGTCGTGGCCCAGCAGGCGGCCACCCTCCAGCTGCTCTCCGACGGCCGTTTCACCCTCGGCCTGGGTGCCGGGGAGAACCTCAACGAGCACGTGATCGGGGAGGGGTGGCCGCCGGTCGCGGTCCGGCACGAGATGTTCAGCGAGGCCGTGCAGGTCATCCGGGAGCTGCTCGCCGGCGACGGCTACACGACCTTCCACGGCGAGTACTTCGACGTCGACGGCGGCCGGATCTGGGACCTCCCCGAGGGTGGCGTCCCGATCGGCATCGCGGCGTCGGGACGGCAGTCCTGCGAGCTGGCCGGCGAGTTCGCCGACGTCCTCATCGCCACCGAGCCCAAGGCCGAGCTCGGCGAGATGTTCGACGCCGCCGGGGGCGCCGGCAAGCCTCGGGTGGGGCAGATGCCGATCTGCCACGACACCGACCGGGCGGCCGCGATCACCCGCGCGCACAGCCTCTTCCGCTGGTTCGGCCTGGGCTGGAAGGTCAACGCCGACCTGCCCGGCACCGCCGGCTTCGACGCGGCCAGCCAGTTCGTCCGCGAGGAGGACGTCGCGGAGTCGATCCCGTGCGGGGACGACGTCGAGGCGGTCATCGAGGCCGCGCGGGCCTACGCCGACGCCGGGTTCACCCACCTCGCGCTGGTGCAGATCGGCGGCGACCACCAGGCGCCCTACCTGAAGTGGACCGAGCAGGCCCTCCTGCCCGCGTGGCGGGAGGCGTTCGGCGGGTGAGCCGGCGCACCTCCCCGGTGGGGTGAGACGCCACCGTCGGGGGACGACGGCCCCGGCGGTCCGTGGTGATGATCACCGCATGGCTGAGGACCTGGACGGCCGCCTCCAGCGGCTGCACGCGTGCCGGGACACCGACGCGATCATCGAGCTGGGCTGCGACCTGGCCGACGCCGGTCGCGACGACGACGCCGAGCGCTGCTTCCGCCGGGCCGCCGAGCTGGGCGCGGCCCTCGGCTGGTTCAACCTGGGCAACACCCTCGCCGCCCGCGGACGGGTCGAGGAGGCGGTCGACGCCTACGAGCGGGCGCTGGCCGGCGGGGAGAGCGACGCGTGGCTCAACCTCGGGCTGGTGCTCGAGGACCTCGGCGACCTCGCGGGGGCGATGACGGCCTACCGCGGCGCCGGGGCGGCGGGGGACGCCCAGGGCGGGCTGCAGCTGGCCTTCCTGCTGCGCGAGCAGGGCGAGCACGAGCAGGCGGCCCAGGTGGCCGCCGACCTGGCCGCGCGGGGAGACGAGGGCGCCGCGGCGGTCCTCGCCTCCTGGCGCTGGAACGAGACAGGCGACCCCGCGCTGGAGCCGGAGCTGCGGGCCGGGGCGGACCGCTTCCCCGGCGCCCGCACCGCGCTGGCCACCCTCCTGCGGGTGACCGGCCGCCCGGAGGAGAGCCGGTTCGTCCTCGAGCGCGGTGCGAAGCTCGGCGAGGTGCAGTCCTGGTTGCCGCTGGGCAACTTCTACGTCGAGGAGCTGCACGACGTCGAGGCGGCCGAGGAGGCCTACCGGGCCGGCATCGCCTCCGGTGACACCTACTGCCACCACAACCTGGCCGTCCTGCTCGCCGAGCGGGGCGACCTCGACGGTGCCGTCGAGCACTTCCGGCTCGGCGCCGCCGACGGCGACGACCTCGCCGCCGAGGCGCTGCGCGAGCTGGAGGGCTGACCACCCCTCGGAGGCACCGCCCCGGGGCCGCCCGGGGCTCCTCTCACTGGCGGAGGGCGCCGAGGGGGCCGCGGTAGGGGAACGCCGGCGGCCCGGTCACCCCGGGGCGGGTGGTGAACAGGCGGCCGGCGTCGGGCTGTGCCGCGCGGGCCGCCTCGTCCATCCCCTCGGCCGAGGTGCTGATGACCAGCAGGTCGCGCCGCGGTCCGGCGAACGCGCAGCTGGTGGTCTGCGCGACGGGCACGCGCACGACGGCCAGCAGCTCGCCCTCCGGTGACCAGCGGCGGACCTGGCCACCGCCCCACATCGCCGTCCAGATGCAGCCCTCGTCGTCCACGGTGAGCCCGTCGGCGACCCCGTCGTCGCCGTCGAACTCCAGCAGCACGCGGCCCCGGGAGAAGGTGCCGGCCTCCAGGTCGTAGTCGAAGGCGTGCAGCAGCCCGGGGCCGGAGTCGGCCAGGTAGACGGTGCGGTCGTCGGGGGCCCAGCCGATGCCGTTGGAGACGGTGAGCCGGTCGAGCACGGTGGTGACGGTGCCGTCGACGTCCAGCCGGTAGAGGGCGCCACCGCCGGGCCGCTGGTCGAAGGCCATCGTGCCGGCGAAGTACCGCCCCGCCCGGTCGCAGGCGGCGTCGTTCATCCGGGTGCCACCGCTGGCCTCGGTACCGCCCTCCCCGGAGAGGACGGCCAGCACCCGCGCGGTGCCGTCCTCGGCCAGGTGGGTGAAGCCCCCGCCGGCGGCCAGCAGCCAGCCGCCGTCCGCCGCCGGGACGACGGCGCCGACGGTGTCGCCGCCGCGGTGCGACGCCGTCTCCGCGAACTCCCCGTCGTCGTCCACGCTCGCCCGCCGGACCAGGCCGGCGGCGATGTCGACCCAGAGCAGCTCGCCGCGGTCGGCGTCCCAGGTCGGTCCCTCACCGTGGGACGCCGGGGAGAGGGCAGCGGGCACCGCGATCAGTCGCTCCACCGGGGCATCCTCGCAGGACACCCGTCCGTCACACCGACGGTCGATACTCGCGTGGTGTCTGAAGCCACCGTCGACGTCGCCGACCTGCGCCACCACGGAGGGACCGACGGTGACGGTGCCGACGCGCCGCTCCGCGAGGACATCCGGCTGCTCGGCCGCGTCCTCGGCGAGGTGATCGGCGAGCAGTCCGGGGACGACGTCCTCGACCTCGTCGAGTCGACCCGGGTGGAGGCCTTCCGGGTCCGCCGCTCCGAGGTCGACCGCGCCGAGCTCGCCGGCCGCCTGGGGAACCTCGACGTCCGGTCGGCCAACCACGTCATCCGCGCGTTCAGCCACTTCTCCGTGCTGGCCAACCTGGCCGAGGACATCCACCACGAGCGACGGCGGCGCTTCCACCGGCGGGAGGGCTCGCCGCCGCAGAAGGGCAGCCTGGCCGCCACCATCGCGCTCCTGGAGGCCGAACGGCTCGACCCCGACGTGGTGGCCCGCGAGCTCACCGGCGCGCTGGTCTGCCCGGTGGTCACCGCCCACCCCACCGAGGTGCGACGCCGGACGATCTCCCGCGTGCAGCGGCAGGTCAGCGAGCTGATCCGGCGGCGCGACCGCTCCTCACCCGGGGAGGCCGAGGACGCCGAGTGGTCGGCACAGCTGCACCGGGCGGTGCTCACCCTGTGGCAGACGGCGCTGCTCCGGCTCTCCCGGCTGCGCCTGGCCGACGAGATCGACGAGGCGCTGCGCTACTACGAGCTGTCGCTGTTCGAGGTGATCCCGGCGATCAACGCCGAGCTGCGGCGGTCGCTCCGGGGGCTCTGGCCCGACGCGGGTCTGCTGCGCCGCCCGATGCTGCTGCCCGGCTCCTGGATCGGCGGCGACCGGGACGGCAACCCGTTCGTCACCGCCGACGCCGTCCGCCGGGCCAGCACCCGGCAGGCCGAGACGGCGCTGGGTCACCACCTCGCCGAGCTGCTCGTCCTGCACGACGAGCTGTCGATGTCCGACCGGCTGATCACCCCCACGCCCGAGCTGGCCCACCTGGCCGAGGTCTCCCGCGACGACTCGCGGTTCCGCGCCGACGAGCCCTACCGCCGGGCCCTCTACGGCATCCACGCCCGGCTGGCCGCCACCGCCCAGCGGGTGCTCGGCTCGGTGCCCGGACCGCCGCCGCACACCGTGCTGGAGCCCTACGACACCCCCGACGAGCTGCTCGCCGACCTGGCCACGGTCGACGCGTCCCTGCGCCGGCACGGCGCCGGGGCGCTGGCCGACGACCGGCTGGCCCGGCTGCGCGAGGCCGTCGAGGTGTTCGGCTTCCACCTGTGCGGGCTGGACATGCGGCAGAACTCCGCGGTGCACGAGGAGGTGCTCGGGGAGCTGCTCGCGTGGGGCGGTGTCTGCCCCGACTACGCAGCCCTCGACGAGGACCAGCGGGTCGCCCTGCTGGTCGGCGAGCTGGCGATGCGTCGGCCGCTGGTCCGTCCCGACGCGGAGCTGTCCGAGACCGCCCGCGGGGAGCTGGACCTGCTCACCGCCGCGGCCGGTCAGGTCGGCCTGCTGGGGCCGCGCGCCATCCCCAACTACGTGATCAGCATGTGTGAGTCGGTCAGCGACGTCCTGGAGGTCGCCGTCCTGCTCAAGGAGGTGGGCCTGCTCGACCCCGACGGCGAGGACGGCCCCACCTGCCCGGTCGGCATCTCGCCGCTGTTCGAGACGATCGCTGACCTGCAGGCCGCCGCCGACACGCTGTCCGCCGTCCTCGAGCAGCCGGTCTACCGGGCGCTGCTGGCCGACCGGGGTGACGTGCAGGAGGTCATGCTCGGCTACTCGGACAGCAACAAGGACGGCGGCTACCTGGCCGCCAACTGGGCGCTCTACCGGGCCGAGCTGGCGCTGGTCGACGTCGCCCGGCGCGAGGGGATCCGGCTGCGGCTGTTCCACGGGCGCGGCGGCACCGTCGGCCGCGGCGGCGGCCCGAGCTACGACGCCATCCGGGCCCAGCCGCCCGGCGCGGTCGCCGGTGCCCTGCGGATCACCGAGCAGGGCGAGGTGATCGCCGCCAAGTACGCCGACCCCGACCTGGCCCGGCGCAACCTCGAGGCGCTGGTCGCCGCCACCCTCGAGGCCAGCCTGCTCGACATCGAGGGGTTGGGCGAGGACGCCGACGAGGCGTACACGCTGCTCGACGACCTCGCCGGACGCGCGCAGGACGCCTACCGCGCGCTGGTGCACGAGACGCCCGGCTTCGTCGAGTGGTTCCGGGCCGCGACGCCGATCAGCGAACTGGCCGAGCTCAACATCGGCAGCCGGCCACCCTCGCGCAAGGCCGGGACGTCGATCGCCGACCTGCGGGCCATCCCCTGGGTGTTCAGCTGGTCGCAGGCCCGGATCATGCTGCCCGGCTGGTACGGCACCGGCACCGCGCTGGAGTCCTGGGTGGGCGACGACGAGAGCCGGCTGGCCCGGCTGCAGGAGCTGCACCGCCGCTGGCCGTTCTTCCGCACGATGCTGTCCAACATGGGCATGGTGCTGGCCAAGACCGACCTCGGCCTGGCCGCCCGCTACGCCGGGCTCGTGCCCGACGAGGAGCTCCGGCACCGGGTGTTCGACCAGATTGCCGCCGAGCACGAGCGGTCCTGCCGGATGCTGCTGGCGGTGACCGGCGACGACCACCTGCTGGCCGACAACCCCTCGCTGGCCCGCTCCATCCGCAACCGGTTCCCCTACCTCGAACCGCTGCACCACCTCCAGGTGGAGATGCTGCGGCGGCGTCGCAGCGGGGACGACGACGAGCTGGTCCGCCGCAACATCCAGCTGACCATCAACGGCATCGCCACCGCCCTGCGCAACAGCGGGTGATCAGGCCGGTGGCCGGTACCTGCGGGTCACCAGCCAGCCGATCCGGCCGACGAGGTGTCCGACGCAGGTCACGACACGGAGGGCTCGCGCTGCGGCTGAGCCGGCCTCACTCCGCCCGGACGGCGGCCTTGACCGCCGCCAGCAGCGTGTCCCACTCGTGCAGCGTCGTCCGCGCCCGCCCGCGGGTGGCGCCGAGGGCCACCTCGGCCGCGTCGATGGCCCGCCAGTCCTCCAGGAGCACCGGGTCGGTGCCGCGGGCCCGGAGCTCGGCCACCAGGTCGTCCACCCCGCCCCCACCGGGCCGCACGAGCCCGGCGGCGACGTCGGCGAGCAACGTGGCGACGGTCTCGCGGGCGTCGTGCTTGTTGGTGCCGACGACGCCGGTGGGCCCTCGCTTGATCCAGCCCGCCACGTACTCGCCGGGCACCGCCCGTCCCTCGCGCAAGATCCGGCCGGCTTCGTGCGGCACCGTGCCCCGCTGCTCGTCGAGCGGGAGGTCGGGCAGCCCGCGGCCGCGGTAGCCGACCGAGCGCACCACGAGGTCCGCCGGCAGCACGGTGGTCTCACCGGTGCCCGAGGCGCGGCCGTCCTCGTCGACGACGGTGCGCTCCACCTCGACCCCGCTCACCCGGTCGCTCCCGAGCAGCCGGACCGGCCGGGCGAAGAACCGCAGCCGCACCGGCGTCCGCCCCGGCTCGGGCGAGTGCTGTGCCCACTCGCGCAGCACGGTCAGGTTGCGGCTCACCACCCGGTCGGCGGCGGCCCGCTCCTCGGCCGCCGCGTCGAGCTCCAGGTCGGCCGGGTCGACCAGCACGGTCGCCGCGGCCAGCTCGCCGAGCTCGCGCAGTTCCTGGGTGGTGAACGTCGCCTGGGCCGGGCCCCGGCGGCCCAGCACGGTGACCTCCTCGACCGGCGCGGCGGCCAGCGCGTCGAGCACGTGCTGCGGCATGTCGGTCGGCTCGAGCTCGGCCGGGGTGCGGGCGAGCACCCGCGCGACGTCGAGGGCCACGTTGCCGACACCGATCACGACCACCGACCGCGCCCGGGCGAGGGCCGCCTCCACCACGGTGCGGTCGGCGTCGGGGTGGCCGGTGTACCAGGCGACCAGGTCGGTCGCCGCCAGGCTCCCGGGCAGCTCCTCACCGGGGATGGCCAGGTGCCGGTCCAGGGCGGCGCCGTAGGTGTAGACGACGGCGTCGACGGTCGCCTGCAGCTCGGCGCAGGAGATGTCGGTGCCGATCTCGACGTTGCCGACGAAGCGGACGTCGGGGTGGTCCAGCGCCCGGTGCAGGGTGTCGCGGATGGCCCGCATCTTCGGGTGGTCGGGGGCGATGCCGTGCCGCACCAGCCCGAAGGGCGTGGGCAGCCGGTCGATGAGGTCGACGGCGACCGGGACGTCGCCCTGGCGGGTCAGCGCCTCCGCCGCGTAGATGCCGGCCGGGCCCGCACCGACGACGGCCACCCGCAGGGGTGGCGCGGTGGACGGGGGGCCCGGGTCAACGTCGGCCGACACGACAGGCATCCTGACCCGGCCGGGTGCGGATGCACCAGGCTCCGCCGCGGCGAGCCGCGGAACCCCTCCAGGAGGAGATCCCGTGTCGGTCGTCGTCGTCGCCACCATCACCCCGCAGCCCGAGCACGCCGACGCCGTCCGTGAGGCGGTGCTGGCGGCGATCCCGCAGGTGCATGCCGAGCCGGGTTGCGAGCGCTATGCGCTGCACGCCACGCGGGACGGCAGCCTGGTCATGATCGAGCAGTGGGAGAGCCCGGAGGCGCTGGCCGTGCACGGCAAGGCCGAGGCGCTGACCACGCTCGGCCAGCGGCTGGAGGGCAAGCTGGCCGGCGCCCCGGACCTGATGGTGCTCGACGCCGTCCCCGCCGGGGACGACGCCAAGGGCGCCCTCTGACGGTGCGGGCGTGGCTTGATCAGCGGCAGGCGTGGTCGTGGTCCAGCCCGTCCTCCACGTACTGGGTGAGGACCACCT
Source organism: Geodermatophilus sabuli (assembly GCF_010686765.1). Taxonomy (GTDB): domain Bacteria; phylum Actinomycetota; class Actinomycetes; order Mycobacteriales; family Geodermatophilaceae; genus Geodermatophilus; species Geodermatophilus sabuli_A. The sequence continues at coordinate 125,459 of NZ_JAAGWF010000008.1, forward strand.
CCCCGCCCTCGACCAGCGGCGGCCGGTCGCAGGCGGCCTCCGCTCCGCTGCGGGTGAGCGAGCCGGCCAGCCAGCTGTCCAGGTCGTACAGCGGGCTCCCGGCCGGGACGTCCCCGACGATGCGGCCCCACTGGTAGCCGGTCGAGTAGAGCCCGACCACGGCACCGCGATCGGTCAGGTAGTCGGCCATGCCCTCGAGGGTCGCCCGGTTGCGGGCGCGGCCGGCGTCGGACCCGGTCTGCCAGGTGTTCATCGTCTCGACGTCGAGCCACCAGACGTGCGCCGCCGGGTCGGGGTCCACGTCGGCGTCCTCCGCGGCGAGGGCGAAGAACGCCTCCACGGTCACGTAGGCCCGCAGCCTCCCGTACTGCCATGAGCAGGCCAGGCTGTTGTCGCCCTCGCAGGCGCCGTACGGGGTGTCACCGGACAGCGGCCAGGTGCGCACCAGCTCGATGAGCTCGCCCGGGTTGGCGGTGTTGACGTAGAGCTGCAGCCGCGGCTGCCCCGGGACGGCGCCGGTCGCCCCAGCTGCCCACACGAGCTGCTCGGCCAGGCAGGGGTTGGGCCGGGTGGCCAGCCCGCCGTTGACGCCGACGATGCCGAACGCGTGCCCCTCGGGCAGGTCGGTGTCGCACTGGGGGTGGGAGACGTCGTAGCCGATCCCGTCGCCGTCCTCCTCCGCGGCCGCGGCGGCTGGCAGGCCCAGGACCAGGGCGGCGCAGGCGAGCGCTGCGACCACCAGGGTGCGCAGCGGACTCGACATCCAGTCACGATAGCCACGCCGCCGAGGCAGGTCACCCACCCGCGCGGCGCTTCCGCTGTTCGGGTCAGACCGCCTGGCACACCGGGCACCAGTGCAGGTTGCGGCCGACCATCACCTCCGTGCGCACCTCGGTGCCGCAGATCCGGCAGGGCAGCCCGGTGCGGCGGTACACGTAGTGCGCGTCGTCGCGGAGCACGGCGCCGCGGCGGCGGTGGCGGTCCTCCGGCCGGGTGGTCACGATCCGCCCCATCCGGACGCCGGCCCGCATGAGCACGACCAGGTCCGCCCACATCCGCGCCCACAGGTCGGCGTCGACCTGGCGGCCCGGACGGAACGGCGAGACGCGGTGACGGAACAGCAGTTCGGCCCGGTAGACGTTGCCGACGCCGGCGAGCACCGACTGGTCCATGAGCAGCGCGCCGACGGCGGTACGGCTGGCGGCGATGCGCCGGTGGGCGGCGGTGCCGTCGGTCCGCGGACGCAGCGGGTCGGGGCCCAGCCGGTCGAGGATCCGGTCGACCTCCGGCGTGGTGAGCACCTCGCACGCCGTCGCGCCGCGCAGGTCGGTCCAGACGCCGCCGCCGTCGGGTCCGTCGCCCTCCCAGCGCATCCGCAACGCCCCCCGCGGCGGCGGCGGGGTGCCGGCGCCCGACGTGTAGCTGCCGTACAGGCCCAGGTGCACGTGCAGGGTGTCGGCGCCGAAGCAGGCGAACAGGTGCTTGCCGTAGGAGGTCACCTCGTCGAGCACCCGGCCGTCGAGCAGCGCTGCACCCGCGGCGAACCGGCCCTGCGGGCTGGTCACGTGCACCGGGCGGCCGGCGAAGGCCGACGACTGGTCGCGGGCCAGCCGGAACAGGGTGTGCCCCTCAGGCACGGCGCACCGCCTCGTAGCGGTCGAGGGCGACCCTCCGTTCCTCGGCGTGGTCGACGATCGGCAGGGGATACCCCTCGGGCGTCCCGCCCGGGGCCAGCCACGGCTCGTGCACGAACCGGGTGGGGACGTCGCGCAGCTCGGGCACCCAGCGGCGCACGTACTCGCCGTCGGGGTCGAACTCCTTGCCCTGCCGGGTCGGGTTGAAGACCCGGTGGTAGGGCGAGGCGTCGGTGCCGGTGCCGGCGACCCACTGCCAGCCGTGGTTGTTGCTGGCCAGGTCGCCGTCGACGAGGTGGGCGAGGAAGTGCCGGGCGCCGCGCCACCAGTCCACGTGCAGGTCCTTCACCAGGAAGGAGGCGACGATCATCCGGACGCGGTTGTGCACCCAGGCCTCGCCGAGCAGCTGGCGCATCCCGGCGTCGACGATCGGGTACCCGGTCCGGCCGGTCGCCCAGGCGGTGAAGCGCTCGTCGGCGTCCGGGCCGGCGTCGTAGGTCATGGCCCGCATCCGCAGGTCCAGCGACTCCTTGTGCGTCTCCGGCCGGTGCCAGAGGACGTCGGCGTAGAAGTCGCGCCAGGCCAGCTCGTTGACGTAGGTCGCAGCGGCCTCACCCTCGACCCCGTCCAGGTCGGCCAGCAGCGTGCGCGGGTGCACACAGCCGTACTTGAGGTAGGCCGACAGCCGGCTGGTGCCGTCGGTGCCCGGGATGTTCCGGGTGTCGCGGTAGCCGGCCAGTCGCTCGTCGCGGAAACGCCGCCACGCCGCCCCGGCGGCGTCCTCGCCGGCCGGGGGCAGCCGGACGCCGTCCAGCCCGGGAGCCGGCGGCGGGGGGTCGGAGCGGACGCCGGGCAGCCACGGGACGCCCCGCGGGCGCGGTGCCGGGGCGCGCCAGCCGTGCGCCCGCCACGCGCGGGCGAAGGGGGAGAACACCCGGAACGGCGTCCCGTCGTCCTTGGTGACCCGGCCGGGCGTGACCGCGTACGGCGACCCCGTGCGCTCCAACGGGACGTCGCCGAGCGCGCGCTCGACCGCGGCGTCGCGCTGCCGGCCGTAGGGGCCGGCGTCGGCGGAGACGTGCACGCCGGCGGCGCCGACCTCGCGGGCCAGCGCGGGGATCTCCCGGACCGGGTCCCCGGACCGGAGCACCAGCGCGCCGTCGACCTGGGCGCCCAGGTCGGCCAGGCAGCCCAGCAGGAACTGCCGGCGGGGGGCGCCGGCGGGACCCCACAGCCGCGGGTCGACCACGAACACGGGGAGGACGGCGCCGTCGGCGCCGGCCGCGTCGATCGCGGCCAGCAGTGCCGGGTGGTCGGCGAGCCTCAGGTCACGTCGGAACCACAGCAGCGCGACGGGCACCCGCGCCAGGGTAGGCAGCGCGGGGCCGGCGTGCAGGTCAGCGGTCGGCGGTCTCCAGGCCGAAGTGCGGCCGGTCCTGCTCGGCCACGAGGTCGACGGTCTCGGGGTGCTGCTGGATGTAGTGCCGGATGAAGGAGCAGTAGGGCAGCACGTGGAGGCCCCGCTCGCGGGCGGCGGCGAGGACGCCGGCGACCAGGATCTTGCCGATCCCGCGGCCACCGACGGAGGGGTCGACCTCGGTGTGCGGCAGCGTCATGGTGCCGTTCTCGATGTGGTAGCTGGCCAGGCCGACCACCCGGTCGTCGAGCCGGACCTCGAACCGTCCCCGATCCGGGACGTCGACCACGCTCGTCTCCATGCTGGCGCTCCACCTCCGCTCGCCCCGGCGCCGTTGCCGGAGTTCGACATGCGTACTGGAACCGTAACGCCTTGAAGCCCCCGGGTGTTTCGCCTCGCCGGGTGACAGCAGGTCAGCGAGCGTGTCGGTCGGTCACGGTCGAGGGTTGGTCCGCGTCCAGCCGCGCTCGTCCCGGCGGGCTCCGAGAGCGGCCCGGCAGCGCCGGCAGACGGCCTGCACGCCCTCCGCGTGCCGGCCGGACTCCGGCTGGACGTCGGCCCAGCTGACGTGCGGGAAGCGACCCAGGCCGGACTTGCTCAGCGCCAACCCGCAGACCGTCTCGTTGCGCCCGCGTTCCCAGGCGTGGACCTCGCCGGCGGGGTAGCGGATCCCGTCGTCGGGGTCGACCCACCGGTCCGCGGCCGCGACCGCCGCGTTGCGCAGTGCCATGCCCACCCCGTACCCCGGCACGGGCCCCCACCCGCGGGGAACGGCTCAGAAGAGCAGCAGGAGGAGGAGCACCGCGTTGAGGGCCAGGATCACGACGGTGACCAGGACGGCGACCACGGTCGTCCCGCGCCGGTTGACCAACTCGCCCATGACGTCGCGTCGCCGGGTCAGCAGCAACAGCGGCACCAGCGCGAAGGGGATCCCGAAGGAGAGCACCACCTGCGAGATCACCAGGGCCTGGGTCGGGTCGACCCCGAGCGCCAGGACCACCAGCGCGGGCGCCATGGTGAGTGCCCGGCGGAGGAACAGCGGGATCCGTCGCCGCAGGAAGCCGTGCATGATCACCTGGCCGGCGTAGGTGCCGACGCTGGACGAGGCGAAGCCCGACAGGAGCAGGGCGAGCGCGAACAGCAGCGAGGCGGTGCTGAAGGCACCGAACCCCTCGAACGCACCCTCGAGCGAGTTGTCGCCGAGTGACGTGCCGGCGAACAGGGCGGCCGCGACCAGCAGCATCGCGACGTTCACCAGCCCGGCCAGGCTCATCGCCGTCGTGACGTCGATCCGCTGGGCCCGCAGCGCCTTCCGCTTCTCCGGCAGCGTCCGGGCGTCGGTGGTCTCGGTCACCAGCGCCGAGTGCAGGTAGATGGCGTGTGGCATGACCGTGGCGCCGAGGATCCCGGCCGCCAGCACGAGGCTGCCGGTGTCGTCCAGGCGGGGGACCAGCCCGCCGGCGGCGTCCGACCCGTCGATCTCCGCGCTGAGCAGGAGCAGCAGGAACGCGAAGACGATCAAGCCGAGGTACGTGGTCACCGCGCGGATGAAGCGCCGGTCACCAGGGGCCTGCAGGGCGAGCAGCACGAAGGCCCACGCGCCGGTGATCAGCCCGCCGACGAACAGGTCCACCCCGAAGAGCAGGTGCAGCGCGATCGCGCCGCCGACGATCTCGGCCAGGTCGGTCGCCATCGCCACCAGCTCGGCCTGCCCCCAGAGCCCCAGCACGACCCGGCGCGGGTACTCCCTGCGGCAGTTCTGCGGCAGGGACAGCCCGGTGGCCAGCCCCAGCTTGGCCGACAGGCCCTGCACGAACATCGCCATGACGTTGGCCAGGACGATCACCCAGAGCAGCAGGTAGCCGTAGTCGGCACCCGCGCTGAAGTTCGTGGCGAAGTTGCCCGGGTCGACGTAGGCGATCGCGGCGACGAACGCCGGACCCACCAGCGCGAGCCTGCGCCGGGGCATGCCCCGCACCGCCGGTTCCTGCTCCAGCACGATCAACCCTCCGTGGGGCCAGGTGTCCGGGTGCGATCGTCGTCCATGGTGCGCAACACCACGGGAGGCGACCAGTCCCCAAAGCGAGGGAACGAGGGAGGCGGGACGGCCTCACGTGGCTCCTCGTCCCCAGCCATCGCCCGGCCGTCGTCCCACAGGGAGGCGACCGGGTCGGTCTCAGCACTGCGCTGACTGCCATCACGACGACTGGTGACGCGGATCACGTGGTGTGCCACAGTGCCTCCCGCTGACACCCGAACGCAAGGGTCTCGGAACGGGAGGGGACGCGATGGAGCGAGCAGGACGGATGGCTGTCGCCGTGGTGGCAGCTGCGATGGTCGTGCTGGTGACCGGTGGCGTGGCCGCCGCCAAGGGCGGCACGATCGGCGGTACCGGGTCGCAGTACCTCCTCAACGACGCCTTCACCGGCGACGCCACGCGGGTGCTGGTCTACGGCGACCCGGAGGACGAGGTCTACTGGGCGGATTGGGACGGCGACGGCGTCGACACCCCGACGGTGCGTCGCGGCAACAGCTTCTTCGTCAAGAACGACCTCGGCAGCGGTGTGGCGGACACCGTCTTCCTCTACGGCGACCCGGGCGACGTGGTGCTGGCCGGCGACTGGGACGGCGACGGTGACGACACCCTCGCCGTGCGACGCGGCAACACCTACCACGTGAAGAACAGCATCAGCACCGGCGTCGCCGACGCGGTCATCGCGTACGGGGACCCCGGGGACGCGGTCCTGGTCGGTGACTGGGACGGCGACGACACGGACACCCTCGCGGTGCGCCGGGGGAACAGCTACTTCGTCAAGAACTCGATCAGCACCGGCGTCGCCGACGCCGTCTTCGTCTACGGCGACCCGGGCGACGTCGTCCTGGTGGGGCACTGGGCGATCAGCCTCGGGGCAGACAGCCTCATGGTGCGCCGCGGCAACACCTACTACGTGCGCAACTCCCTGACCTCCGGTGTCGCCGACAACGTGTTCCAGTACGGCAACCCGTCCGACACCGCCTTCGTCGGGGACTGGGACGGCAACGGGGTCGACACCATGGGCGTGCGCCGGCCGATCGACCCCGGCGACGAGCTCGATTGCGGCGACTTCGCCAACCAGGCCGCAGCCCAGGCCTACTTCACCTACCACCTCCCCTACTACGGCGACGTCGCTCGCCTGGACGCCGACGGCGACCTCATCGCCTGCGAGACGTGAGGGGGGTGGATCGCCGGCCGGTGACCGGGGTCGGCACGTCGGACGGCTGACCGGCGGGACCAGCACGAGAGGATCGAACCCATGGCACACGTCCGACGCTTCGACCACGTCGGCATCACGGTCGCCGACCTCGACACGGTGACGGCGTTCTTCGTCGGGCTGGGTCTCGAGGTCGAGGGCACGCGCATGTCGGTCGAGGGTGAGTTCCTGGACACCGTCATCGGCATCCCCGGCTCGCGCACGGAGATCGTGATGCTGCGGCCGCCCGACGGAGGTACCCGGCTGGAGCTGTCGAGCTTCGTCCGGCCCGACCCCGAGCCGGGATCGCCCGCCGCGATGGCCAACGAACTGGGGCTCCGCAACGTGGCCTTCGAGGTCGAGGACCTCCAGGCGGCCGTCGACCGGCTGGCCGCGGACGGCTACGGCCTGGTCGGCGGCATCGGACAGTACGAGCACGTCTGGCGCATGGCCTACGTGCGCGGACCGGAGGGGATCATCGTGTCCCTGGCCGAGCGGATCGGCTGACGGGGCCGTCGTGCGGTCGACGCGCCCGGCGCCTCGGCCGGGACGCCGACGCCGACCTCCTGACCTGCCAGTGCCCCCGGCAGGATTCGAACCTGCGACACACGGTTTAGGAAACCGATGCTCTATCCCCTGAGCTACGGGGGCTCGTCGGCGGATCGCCGACCGGGGCGTACCGGAGGAGATTACCGGGCGGTGGCGTCCGGCCCGCCGAAGTGCCCCGAGCTGACTACCGTCGGGGCATGGTCGTGCTGCTGGCCGAGCTCGCCGTCCTGGTGCTGCTGACCGGCCTGCTCCTGTACGCCCTCGGCGTCTGGACGGCCCGTCCGGTGACGGGCACCGGCGCCGGGTCACCGCGGTTGCCCGCCCGGCGGCGCGCCGAGCTGGCCGCGGCGGTGGCCCAGGCCCGCTGGGCTCCGGCCCACGACGAGGTGGACGGCGTCACCCGGGTGCTGCTGCGGCGTTGCTACACCGGGCTGGACGGGCTGCCGACGGTCCTCGAGGAACGGGTCTTCGACACCTTCCCGGCCGACGACCCGGCGTGGGAGGTGCGGTTCACCGAGGCGATGTCAGGCGCTCGCTTCCGCTGCGGGTACCTCAACGCTGAGGAGTGAGGGCGCGGCCGCCCGGCGTGCCGTCTTCTCGACGAGGCCGACGATCGTGCGCGGCCGGTCGGACTGCGGGGCGTGGCCGGCCCAGAGCAGCGGCCTGAACCGCGAGCCGGGCACCATCGGCAGGTAGCGCACCGTCTGACCCGAGGAGACCCAGTCCGCCACGCCCTGCGCGAGGGTGACCGGGCAGTCGATGCGGTCCAGGCCGCGGGGGACGTCGAGCATCAGCCCCCACAGCAGGGTGCGCCAGTAGTCGCGGGAGTCGGCGAACCCCTCGCGGGCGCCCACGGCCTCCTCCTCCGAGGTGGCCCACGGCCGGGCCTTCAGCGGGCCCAGCAGTGCAGCCCGACCCACCGCCGAGCGGGACAGCGGGTCGATCAGCGGCGCCACGGTGCGCATCCCCAGGCGCGCGAGCGCCATGCCGATGCCCTGGACGGCCCGCTCCTGCGGCACGTTGAGCCCGGACGGCGCGATGGCCACCACGGAACGGGCGCGGCCGCGGACGGCCAGCTCGAGAGCGACCCGCGCGCCGAGGGAGTTGCCGAGCACGTGCACGCCCGCCACACCCTGGGCGTCCAGGGTCAGTTCGACGGCGTCGGTGATCGCCGCGATGGTGGGCCGCTCCGTGAGGGCCGACGAGCGCCCGACGCCGGGCAGGTCCACGTCGAGCACGTCGTAGCGCTCGGCGAGGAGCTCACGGACGGCGGTGTAGTCACGCCGGGAGCTGCCGAAGCCGTGCAGCAGGAGGAGCGGCTCGCCGGAGCCGGTGCGGGTGAGGGAGAGCAGTGCGGTCACCAGACGTCGGTACCCCTGGGCGGCGTGGCCGAGACCGTGAGCCCGCCCACCCCGCCACCGTCGCGCTGGAACCGTGGACGGCGGGCGTGCCTGGGACGGGGCGGCCAGGGCGGTCAGTGGTGGCGGTCGTCCGCAGCCGTGCACCGACTGGCAGCCCTGGCGGCGGGAGCGGTGGTGAGGGACGGCAGGATGGGGTCATGGGACAGGTCGTGGCCACCGCCGAACGCGTCGTCCGGGCACCGGCGGACCAGGTGCGGTCCGCGCTCGCCGACTACACCGGGACCCGGCACCGGGTGCTGCCCGAGCAGTTCAGCGACTACCGCGTCGAGTCCGGCGGCCGGGGCGCGGGCACCCGTGTGGCCTGGCGGTTCGCGGCGACCGCCAAGCGGGTGCGCGACCAACTGGTCGAGGTGTCCGACGGCGCCGACGGTGCCCTGGTGGAGACCGACACGCGCTCTTCCATGGTGACGACCTGGTCGGTGCACCCGTCCGACGCCGGGACCAGCACCGTGCGGGTGCGCACCGCCTGGGACGGCGCCGGCGGCATCGGCGGGTTCTTCGAGCGCACCTTCGCCCCCTCGGGCCTGCGCCGGGTGTACGAGGACCTGCTGGGCCGGCTGGAGCGGGAGCTCTCCGCCTCCTGAGCCGGCGGCGCGTGCGGCGATCGCGAGGGACGATGGCTCGCGTGACCGCCGTGCCCACCGCCGCCGCACCGTCCTCCGTGGCGCCCGGCCTCGACGCCCTCACGGACCTGGTGGGGGACGGCGACGTCGTCGTCCTCTCCGGAGCCGGACTGTCCACCGACTCCGGCATCCCCGACTACCGGGGTGCGACCGGCAGCCTGCGCCGGCACACTCCCATGACCTACCAGACCTTCCTGCGCGACCCCCGGGGGCGGCACCGGTACTGGGCGCGCAGCTTCGTCGGCTGGCGGCAGATCCGCGCGGCGCGACCGAACGCCGGTCACCGGGCCGTGGCCGAGCTGCAGCAGGCCGGCCTGGTGACCGGGGTGGTCACGCAGAACGTCGACGGGCTGCACCAGGCTGCCGGGGCGCGCGACGTCGTCGAGCTGCACGGCGGTCTCGATCGCACGGTCTGCCTGGCCTGCGGGGACGTGGCCGACCGGGCCGGGCTCGACGAGCGGCTGCGGGTGGCCAACCCGGACTTCGGTCCGCACGCCGACGAGCTCAACCCCGACGGCGACGCCGAACTGCCCGACGAGGTCCTCGACGGGTTCGTCATGGTCGACTGCCTCGCCTGCGGCCGGGGCCCGCTCAAGCCCGACGTCGTCTTCTTCGGCGAGACCGTGCCGCGCGACCGGGTGGGCACCTGCTTCGAGCTGGTGGAGAGCGCCGGTGCGCTGCTGGTGCTGGGCTCGTCCCTGGCCGTGATGAGCGGGTACCGGTTCGTGCTGCGAGCAGAGAAGCTGGGCATCCCGGTCGCGCTGGTCAACCTCGGGCCGACCCGGGGTGACGCGAGGGTCGACGTCCGGGTCGACGCGCCGCTGGGGTCGGTGCTGCCCGCGCTGGCGCGGCGCCTGGCCGGATGAGTCACGAGGTCACCCGCACCGAGGACGGACGATGGCTGGTCGTGGACGGCCGCCGGTGGCGGGCGGCCGACCCGTCCCTCCCCGACGAGGTGCGCGCGCGGCTGCTGCACCACCTCGGCGTGGCCCGATCCGGCGTCCGCACCGCCGGCCGGGCCGGGGACGACGCCGCGGTCGCCGCCGCCCGCGCCCGCGTGCAGCTCGCCAAGACCGGCCTGGGAGAGCGCGGCCCGGCCTGGTGGGACCAGGACGCCGCGGTCCGACGGGCCCGCTGGGAAGCGGCGCTCGCCGAGCTCGGTGGCTGAGGGAGGAGCCCACCGCTCCGCGAGCGCGCCACGGGCTCTGCACGGAGGCGGGTCCGTCCAGCGGTTGATCCACGACCGGCACGGGCAGGAGAGCCGGCGATGCAGACCTTCCTGCCCGTCCCCGACTTCGAGGAGAGCGCCCGGCTCCTGGACTCCCCCCGCCTGGGCAAGCAGCGGGTGGAGACGCTGCAGGTCCTGCGGGCCCTGGAGCTGCCCGACTACGGCTGGGCCTCGCACCCGGTGGTCCGGATGTGGCGGGGCAGGACCCCGGCGCTGGTCGCCTACGGGCTGGCGATGGTCCGGGTCTGGCGGGCGCGCGGCTTTGCCGACAGCACGCACGCGCTCATCGCCGAGTTCGCGCCCGACGTGGTGGGTGTCGAGCAGGAGGAGCTGGCCCGCGCCGGGCTGCTGCCCTCGTGGGTGGGGGACGAGGCGCTGCACCTCTCGCACCGGTCGAACCTCCTGGCCAAGGAGCCGGACTTCTACCGGCCGCGGCTCACTCCCGTCTTCGGCGCCGAGCCCGAGGACCTGCCCTACGTCTGGCCCGAGCCCGACGACGTCCCGCCCGCGCCGCCGGCCGAGGGGCAGCGGGTGTGGGTGGTGCGGCCCCGCGCGCACACGGAGCTGGGTGCCTGCCTCGCCGCGGGCATCGTCGGTCTCGGCACGCAGTCGGGCATCGACGTCGACGCGACCGGGCTGGAACCGGCCGAGCTGCGTGCGCTGGCGAAGGAGATCTCGGGGCGGCGGCCGGCCAAGGACCTGCGCCAGCTGTCGACCTTCCTGGACGAGGTGCGCCCCGGCGACCGGGTCGGGCTGCCCATCGAGCACGGGGCCGGCCTGCTGCTGGGCGCGGTGACCGGGGACTACGCCTTCGCGGGCCGCGAGCTGCTGCCGCACCGGCGCCGGGCCCACTTCGACCGGGTCGTGCCCCGCGCGGCCGCCCGTCCGCCGGCGACTCTGCAGGACCCCCGGGCGTTGTTCTCCGTCATCCTCGACCCCGGGGCCTGACCGGCGCGAGCGCGGCGGCCAGGCGCTCGACCGCCGCGGGACGCAGCCGCGGGTGTCCGCTGGCCGCGACCATCGACCAGGCCGCCGCGTGCAGCCGGCGCAGCTCCCACCAGGGCGCCAGCTCCGCGTCCGAGGGCGCGCCGGGCAGGGCGTCGAGCGCGGCCCGCCCGTCCAGCCGGGAGGTCGACCGCAGGCAGGCGAGGTCCCAGGCGATGGGGCCGGGGCAGGCGTCCTCGAGGTCGGTCCACAGCCAGCCGCGCGGGGTGGCCAGCAGGTTGCCGGGGTGGGCGTCGCCGTGCAGCTGGGTGACCGCTCCGGCCAGCCGGGGACGCAACCGGTCCACCTGGGCGCCGAGGCGGTCGAGCTGGACGGGGTCGGCGCCCCACCGGACCCCGTGCCGGACGAAGTGGGCCAGGTCGTCCAGCGGGGTGTCCAGCGGGTCGCCGACAGGAGGGACGCCGGCCAGCCAGCCCTGGAGGTCGGCCAGCGCGGCGGCGACGTCCCGCGGGGTCGGCGCCTGCGGGAGCACGGTCACGTGCGTCCAGAAGGACAGCGCGGCGCCCTCGTGCTCGTGCGGGCCGGGCGGCAGGAGGTCGCTGGGTGGCACCACCGGCGCACCGGCTCCGGCCAGGGCGCCGGCGACCGCGACCTCGCGGCCGAGGTGGCGGGCCACGTCCGGCCGCAGCAGCGTGGTCAGCGTGGCCACCCGGGCGACGACCGGCGCCGGCGCCAGGTGGACGACGACGTTGATCCCGTCCTGCAGCACCCGCGCCTCCTCGGTCCGGACCCCGTGCGCGGCGGCGACCGCCCGGGCAGCGGCGACCGCGCGCGTCCGGCGGTCCCCGCCCGTCACGCTCCGGGCAGCGGGACGTTCTGCAACCGGACCTGCCCCCGGGCGACCGCCTTGCCGTCGTCGGTGCGGCTGAGGGTCACCAGCCACAGCTGCAGGGTGCGGCCCTGCTGGATCGGCTCGGCGAGGACGTCGATCCGCCCCGTGCTCATCGGCCGGAGGAAGTCGGTGTTGTTGTTCACCCCCACCGCGAACTGACCTCGTTCCGCGACCGCCGCGCTCGCCCCGATGCTGGCGGCGGACTCCACGACGGTGCAGTAGACCCCGCCGTGGACGACGCCCCAGGGGGTGTGCTGGTCCGGTCCGAGGTCGACGTGCCCGGTGACCCGGGAGCCGCTGATCTCGACGACCACGAAGCCCGACGCGGCGACGAAGCGGCTGGCCGCCGCGAGGTCGACGTCGGGCAGCGATCCGGTCACGCGTCCCACACCAGGCAGAACGGGTGACCCACGGGGTCGGCGTACACGCGGAAGTCCCCGCCCTCACCGGGCAGCCGGCGGGCGCCGAGGGCCAGCGCCTTGGGCTCGGCCTCCTCGACGTCGGCCACCCGGATGTCGAGGTGGAACTGCTGGGGGCGGTCGGGGTCGGGCCAGTCCGGGGGCTTCAGGTCGGGTGCCTGTTGGAAGGCCAGCCGGTACCCCTGGCCGGTGACGACGACCCACTCGTCGCCCGGCTCGCCGCGGCTGACCTCCATGCCGAGCAGCTCGGCGTAGAAGGTGGCGAGCGCGTGGGCGTCTGGGGCGTCGATGACGACGGAGTGCAGCTGGCCGATCATGGGGTCATCCTGCGTGCTCACCCCGCGGCCCACCAGCGAGATCCGGGCCGGTTGCCGCAGCGTTCCGGCCACCGGGGCAGGATCGTCCCCGTGGTCCCGTCTCCCGCCGGCGCTCCCCGGCTCGGCTCCCTGACCTGGATCCCGGCTGCCGACCGGCCCGAGCTGCTGGCCCCGCCGGTCGCCGAGGCGCTCGGTTCCCTGACCGGTGCGGCCTGGGTGGCCGAGATCGACGACGAGCTGGCCGACACCGCGGCGTTCACCGAGGCCTACGGGGTGCCGCTGGAGGTCTCTGCCAACTGTGTGGTGGTCGCCGCCCGCCGGGCCGGGCAGACGGTGCTCGCCGCCTGCCTCGTGCCCGCCACCACCCGGGCGGACGTCAACGGCGTGGTGCGGCGGCACCTGGGGGCGCGCAAGGCGTCCTTCGCGCCGCAGGACGTCGCCGTCGCCGAGAGCGGCATGGCCTACGGCGGCATCACCCCCCTCGGGCTGCCGGCGTCCTGGCCGGTGCTGGTCGACCCGGCGGTGGCCGCCACCGAGCTGGTGGTGGTGGGCTCCGGCATCCGCGGGAGCAAGCTGGCGGTGCCGGGCGCCGCGGTGGCGGCGCTGCCCGCCGCGCAGGTGCTGGAGGGGCTGGGCCGGCCTCCGGTCGACCCACCCGCGCCGGCCGCTGCTGCGGCCGGCGGGCGGGCACCGGACGACCGCGACGTCGGCTGGGGGGAGCGCCCGGAGGACCGCTCCGCCGACGACCGGCGCTACCTCGAGGACCGCCCGCCGCACTGGGGCAGCGACTGAAGGAGGACCCCCTGCCCGTCACGGGTTCGCGGCGGAGTCCTGCAGGGGGCCACCGCCGGCGCCCTGCTGGGCGCGGAGCAGATCGCGGATCTCCGCCAGCAGCTCCACCTGCGTCGGCTCGGCGGGGCCGGCCTCCTCCCCGCGCTTGCGCCGCTCGATGATCGCCTTCATCGGCAGCACGACGGCGAAGTAGACGACCGCCGCGGTTAGCACGAAGGTGATGACCTGGCTGGTGAACGCGCCCCAGCCGAACGTCTGGCCGTTCACGGAGAAGGTGCCGCCGAGCTCGCCGCCCCCGCCGACCAGGCCGATCAGGGGGGTGAGGAAAGACTCGGCGAACGCGTTCACCAGGGCGGTGAACGCGGTGCCGATGACCACGGCGACCGCGAGGTCGACGATGTTGCCGCGCAGCAGGAAGTCCTTGAAGCCCGTGAGCATGGCGTCATCCACGCACACGCAGTGGTCGTCCGTCCACAGCGCGTCTACCCCGGGCGCGGCAGGCTGAGCGTGAGGGTGGCGGCGGAGGCGGCGGCGGCCAGCAGCGCGGCCGTCGGTGCGTCGACGGCGAGCAGCAGCAGCCCGTCTCCGGCGTCGTCCGGCCCCGGCGCGGCCAGCACCAGGGCGCCGGCGGCCACCACCTCGGCCCGGTCGGCCCCGGGCGTCGTGGCCAGCACGTCGACGCGGTCGCCCGGGCGCACCAGGGCGCTCACCGCCAGGTCCGCCGGCCGCACCGGGGCCGCGACCTGACCCGCGGCGAGCTGGGCGGTCAGGCCGGTGCCGACCAGCCGGACGTCGGTGACCGGCTCTCCGGCCCGGGTGGCGGCCGCGAGGGACTGGCCGACCAGCGACGCGGTGTCGGCGACGGCCCCGCCGGGTCGCAGCCCCGGCGGGTACCGGGCGACCCGGAGGTCGCCGTCGGCCAGGACGCCCGGCGGCAGGTCGGCGGCCGCGACGACGACCGGGACCGTCTCCGGCGCCGGGGACGCGGACGGCACGGGGGAGGGGCGCAGCGCGAGGACCAGCGCGGTCACGGCGAGCAGCGCGGCGAGGACCTGTCGCCCGGTGTGCAGCAGCGAACGGGGACGGCGGAAGCGGACCATGCCGCCACGGTGCCGCCGCCCCGCACCGAACGGCGTCCCGCGCGGCGATGTGTGGACGGGCGGCCGGGCTGTGGACCGGCCGCCGGGACGTCAGCTGGCGGCGGCCTTGCTCCCGGACGTGCTGCTGGCCGTGGAGCTGCCGGACGACCCGGTGGAGGAGCTGCTGCCCGCGGCGGCCGGGGCAGGGGAGGACTCCTTCTTCCCGCCGGGGGAGGAGGCGGACTCACCCGCCGAGGACGTCGACCGGCTGTCGGTGCGGTAGAAACCCGAGCCCTTGAAGACGACGCCGACCGACCCGTAGACCTTGCGCACCGGGCTGCCGCACTCCGGGCACTCGCTCACGGGCGCGTCGGTGAACGACTGCACGACCTCGAACTCGTGCTTGGCGTCGACGTTGGTGCAGGCGTACTGGTACGTGGGCACAGCGGGTGGACTCCTCGTGAGGCGGACCGGGCTGGCACTCGAACCCGGCGACTGCCAATGATGCGCGTCCGAGCGGCGTCCGTCCACGGGTGTCGGCGAGTGTCACGTCCACGCGCTCCACGAGCGCGACCGCGAACTCCGCGTGCGCTGGACCGGGGGCGCGAGCGTGCATCGCGAACGCGCCGCGCGCGTGGCTGCAGTCGTCTCTCCAGCCGCGGGCTGCACCGACCGGCCCCGGGTGACCGACGTCCTCAGCGGGACGGCGGTCACCGCGCGGAGCGCAGCTCCGGCGGGGCCGATCCGCTCCGGTGGGTCCGGCTGCAGGCCCGCCTCGCGGAGCCGCCCGAGCAGCAGGTCGACGGCGGGGAGGCCTGAGCCTCGATGTCGCGGCGTCGCCGGCCGCCGCAGAGCAGCGGGCGCACTCCCGGTAAGGGCGCGACGGTAGCGCAGTGGACCGCCCGGGTCGCGATCCTGTCGGACCACCTGCAGCCGCCGTCCCGGCGGTCCACCTGCTCCGTTCCGCGGCCGCGCACCGAGCTCGCGACGTCGATCCACGGACGGCTGACGTGCGCGCTCCGCCCGGGGCGCAGGTCCCGGAGCCACACCGCGATCCACACCCGCCGCACGCAGTGACGCACGCTGCTCCCGCGGTCGCACGATCGCGCGGCGCGACGGTCAGGCTCGCTGCCTCGTGCGTCGGCGAGCGTCACTCCGGACGACGCCGGCCCTCACGCCTCGGCCCAGACGCCCAGTTGGTTCCCGGCCGGGTCGGCGAAGTGGAACCGGCGTCCACCGGGGAACTCGTACGGCCCCTGCACGACGCGACCACCGGCGCGCGTCACGGCCGCCACCGACGCGTCCAGGTCGGCGGAGTACAGCAGCACGAGCGGACCACCGCCCGCCGGCGCCGCGGCATCCAGGCGCAGGCCACCCCTCTCGGGGGCGGTGGCACCCGGCTGGTCCCGGAAGCCGGCGTAGCCGGGCCCGTAGTCGGTGAACTGCCATTCGAACGCCTCGGCGTAGAACCGCTTGGCGACGTCGAGATCGGTGACCGTGAGTTCCACGTAGTCGATGGCGTGGTGTCGCTGCGCAGGAGAGGTGGACATGGGCGGCATCCTCCGCGCGCCCGGAGACATTCTCCCGAGCGGACGACGCCGGACCAGGCGGGCGGCTGCCCCGCGGGGGCGGACTGCACCGGCCGCGCGGCGCCGGGGTGGCGTCGCGCGGCCGACGAGGTCAGCCGGTGGGACCGACGAGCTCCCAGCCGGACTGCCAGGGCCAGCCGTTGGAGGCGTTGAGGCGGATGTCGAGGAAGGCCATGTGCTCCAGCGCCCGGGCCTGGGCCAGCGGTCCGGCGTCGACGGCGCGGAACCCGATGCCGGCGAGCAGCTCTGCGACGGTGGACTCGGCCTGCTGGTCGTCACCGGCGTAGAAGCCGTCGAGCACGGTGCCGTCGGCGACCGGGTCGGCCTGCTTCGAGGCGAAGACGGTGTCGAACGCCTTCATCACGTGTGCGCCCGGCAGCCGGGCCTGCAGCTCCTCGGCGCCGGAGTGGTCGGTGACGGCGAGCACGATCGCGTCGGCCTCGCCGGCGGCGGCGGCCGCGTTCGCGGCGGGGGTGCCGCCGACCTGGTCGGCGAGGGCCTGCGCGTGGGTGGGGTCGGTCGCGGTCACGGTGACGCTGTGACCGGCCTCGGTGGCGCCGCGGGCGACGGCGCCGCCGACGTCGACGGCGCCGATCCTCATGGCTGTCCTCCTGGCGGACGGTTCACCTCGACGCGCTGCCGAGGAGCTTGGTGGTGAGGCGGGCGAGCTGGTCGACCTCGTCGTCGGTGAGCGGGTCGAAGACCAGCCGGCGGACCTCCGCGACGTGCCCGGGCGCGAGCTGCTCGATCGCGGTGCGGCCGGCCGCCGTGAGGCGGGTGAGCTGGCCCCGGCCGTCCTGCTCGACTGGGCAGCGGACCACCCAGCCCCGCTCCTCCAGGGCGCTGACGGCGTGCGACATGCGGCTCGGCGAGGTGGCCGTGAGTCCCGCCAGCTCGCTCATCCGCAGCTGCTCGTCCGGCGCCTCGGAGAGCATCGCGAGGACCTGGTAGTAGACGTGGCCGATGCCGGCGTCCTCGCGCAACTGCCGGTCCAGCCGCTGCGGCAGCAGCGTCACCAGGCGGACCAGCGGCAACCAGGCAGCCATCTCCGTCCGGTCCAGCCAGCGCGGCCGGTCGCCGGCGACCGGCGCGCGGGTCCCGCTGCTCACGCGGCCTGGAACGAGCGCCGGGAGAGGCCGACGCCGTAGCCGTCGAGCGTCGTGGTGACCGGTGCGGTGGGATCCGTGGCCGCGCCGAGGGTGACGAACAGCGGCGTGAAGTGCTCCACCGTCGGGTGCGCGTAGGGCATGCCCGGGGCGGCGGTGCGGAAGCGGGCGAGCTCGGCGACGTCGCCGCGGGCCAGTGCGTCGGCGGCCCAGGCGTCGAAGTCCGCCGACCAGCCCGGCACCCGGTTCTCCAGCCACATCTCCCGGGTGAGGAAGGGCAGGCCGTGGGTCATGTGGCCGGAGCCGACGACCAGCACGCCCTGCTCGCGCAGCGGGCGGAGCCGCTCGCCGAGGGCCAGCAGCCGGTCGGGGTCGTCGGTGGGCAGGCTCAGCTGCAGCACCGGGACGTCGGCGTCCGGGTACATGATCTTGAGCGGCACCCACGCGCCGTGGTCCAGGCCGCGGCGGGTGTGCTCGTGCACCCGGTCGGTGTCCGGCACGAGCCCCACGACCTGGCGGGCCAGTTCGGTGGCGTCGGGGGTGTCGTAGCGGAACGAGTAGTACAGCCCGTCGAAGCCGCCGAAGTCGTAGACCAGCTCGCTCGGCCGGGGGGCGCTGACCGACAGCGGCGCGGACTCCCAGTGCGCGCTCACGACGAGGACGGCCCGGGGCTTGGGCAGTGTCCGCGCCCAGTCGTGCAGCGGGTCGAGCCACTCCGGGCTCTCGAAGGGCAGCGGACCGCCACCGTGGCTGAGGTAGAGGCTGGGCAGCGGCCCGTCCTCCGGCGTCCACTCCCGCTGCGGGCCGGCGGCGGCGACGCGGCGCAGGTGTGCGGCGAACGGGTGCTGCGCGGGGATGCGGGCGTCGGCGGTCGCGGTCGGGCTCATGGTCGTCTCCGGGTTGCTTGAAGTCTCAACGAGGCAACCGTAGACCCAATTGCTTGAGACTTCAACATCCTGAGGGAGGGCTGCGGGACGACGGTCGACGGCGTCGCTGCGCCGTCCGGCGTCCTCGGCCGGGCGGTCCGCCAGTACGGTCGGGCCGTGGCACAGCAGTGGCTCGACGAGCAGCAGCAGCGGACGTGGCGGGCCTGGCTCACCGTCGCCGAGCTCGTCCCGCGGGTCCTCGACGCGCAGCTGCAACGGGACGCCGGCATCAGCCACGCCGCCTACGTCGTCCTCGCCATGCTCTCGGAGGCACCGGGGCGCAGCCGGCGGATGAGCGACCTGGCGCGGCGGGCCAACCAGTCGCAGAGCCGGCTCTCGCACACGGTCGCCCGGCTCGAGGACCGCGGGCTGGTCCGCCGGGAGCGCTCCGCCGAGGACGGTCGCGGCAACCTCGCCGTCCTCACCGACGACGGGTGGGACGTCGTCCGCGCGGTCGCGCCCGGCCACGTCGACGCCGTCCGGGCGGCGCTGTTCGACCCCCTGACCGAGGAGCAGTCCCGCGCGCTGGGGGAGGCGCTCGAGGTGGTGGTGGAGCGGCTCGACCCCGACCACAGCCTGCGCGTCGAGCACGGCGCGGACGCCGCCCGCTGACCTCCCGGGGGAAGCGCCCGCCGCCGTCCGGCGTTGTCGCCGCGTGATGTCCGAGTCGCTGCCGCTGTCCGTCCTCGAGCTGGCCACCGTCGGCTCGGGGCAGTCCTCCGCCGACGCCCTGGCGGCGACCACCCGCGTGGCGCAGGCCGCCGACCGGCTCGGGTACACCCGCCTGTGGGTCGCCGAGCACCACAACATGCCGGCCGTGGCCAGCACCAGCCCGCCGGTGCTCATCGCCCACCTGGCCGCCGTCACCGAGCGGATCCGGCTCGGCTCGGGTGGGGTCATGCTGCCCAACCACGCGCCGCTGGTCGTCGCGGAGCAGTTCGCCATCCTGGAGGCCCTGCACCCCGGCCGGATCGACCTGGGCATCGGACGGGCGCCCGGCACCGACCAGCAGACAGCGATCGCGCTGCGCCGCGATCCGGCGGCGCTGTCGGCCGACGACTTCCCGCAGCACCTCATCGACCTGCTCGGCCTCTTCGGCGACCCCCGCGTGGAGGGCGGCCTCGCCGAGCGGTTCCGCGCCACCCCCGCGGCCGGGTCGTCGCCCCAGGTGGTGCTGCTGGGATCCAGCGGCTTCTCCGCGCAGCTGGCCGGGCACCTCGGGCTGCCGTTCGCCTTCGCCCACCACTTCGGCGGCCCGAACACGCTGACCGCCGTCCAGCTCTACCGCGACACCTTCCGCCCGTCGCCGGCGCTGCAGGAGCCGTACACGATCGTCACGGCGAACGTGCTCGCCGCCGAGACCGACGAGGAGGCCCGCCGGCTGGCGTTGCCCGGGCAGCTGATGCGGCTGGCGCTGCGGCTGAACCGGCCGCGCCCGGTGCCCGGCGTCGAGGAGGCGCAGGCCGACCCCGAGCGGGCGGCGGCCGAGGCCATGCCCAGCAACGCGATCGTGGGGGACGTCGGGTCGGCGGTGGCCCGGCTGCACCAGCTGGCCGCGGACACCGGGGCCGACGAGCTCATGCTGTCGGCGTCCACCCACGGGGTGGAGGAGCGGTTGCGCAGCCTCGAGCTGGTCGCGGAGGCGTGGGGGCTGGCGGGACAGGGCCGTCCGGCGGCGTGATCCTCAGCTGAGGTGGCGGAGGAAGGACGACGGGTCCCCCAGGAACTGCCGCCAGTTGGCGGTCAGCTCGAGCTCGTCCCACTCCGCTGGCCGCAGTCCCCAGGGGCCGACCTCCAGCAGGGTCGCGCCCGGCAGCGCGGCGAGGACGGGGGAGTGCGTCGCGACGACGACCTGCGCGCCGCCCGCCACGAGCTCGGCCAGCCGGACGACGAGCGACAGGGTGCCGGTGAAGGACAGCGCGGCGTCGGGCTCGTCGAGGAGGTACAGGCCGCGGGGTGAGGCCCGAGCGCCCAGCAGCGCCAGGAACGCCTCGCCGTGGGAGAGCTCGTGGAAGAGCGGTTCCACACCCCTGGCCGGCGGGTTGTCCTCCAGGTAGCTGTAGAGACCGTGCAGCGTCTCGTCGCGCAGGAAGTAGGCCCAGCGGTCGGCGCCGGGACTGCGCTCGACGATGAGGTCCAAGCTGCCGGGCTCGCTGCGCCGCGTCGTGTGCCGGGTGTTCCGCGACCCGCCCTCGGCGTTCACCCCGAGTGCCGCGGCCAGCACCTCGAGCACCGTCGACTTGCCCGACCCGTTCTCGCCGACCAACACCGTGGCGCCGGCCCCCAGCTCCAGCCCCGCGCGGAGCACCTGGGCGACGGCGGGAACGGAGGCCGGCCAGACGTCGTCCGGCAGCCGCGGCGCGTCGGGGTCGGGGCGCAGCCGTCGGACGGGTCGTCGGTCCACGGCGGCGATCCTGGCGCATCCTGCGTCGTCCCTCGCTCGGCGCCGTCCCCACCACCGTTCCGGCTCCACCCTCACCACTGGTCGCGAGGGTGGCACCGGATGATCAGGTCACCTGGTCATCGGCCCGGCGACGCCGACGGCGGCGGGACCTGGCGGCCGAGGTGGCGGTAGCGGTGCAGCCGGCTGCGGAAGCGGGCGCCGTCGTCCCGGCCGAGCAGGTTGGCCAGCTCCTCACCCAGCACCCGGCCCAGTCGCCGGCAGAACTCGACCGGCTCGTCGGCGGCGTCGGGGCGTTCGGGCACGACCCGGTCCACGATCCCGGCCCGCCACAGGTCGGTGGCCCGCACCCCCTGCGCGGCGGCCATCTCGTCCGCACGGTCGACGGTGCGGTGCACGATCGCCGACGCGCCCTCCGGCGGCAGGGGGCCGAGCCACCCGTTGGCCGCGGCGAGCACCCGGTCGGCCGGCACCAGTGCCAGCGCGCCCCCACCGGTGCCCTGTCCGAGCAGCACCGCGAGCGTCGGCGCCTCGAGCATCACCAGGTCCTGCAGGCAGCGGGCGATCTCACCGGCCAGCCCACCCTCCTCGGCCTCCTTGGACAGCGCCGCGCCCGGGGTGTCGATGAGCGTGACCAGGGGCAGCCGCAGCTCCGCGGCCAGCCGCATGCCGCGACGGGCCTCCCGCAGCGCGGCCGGCCCCAGCGGTGCCGACAGCGACTGCCCGCGCCGGTCCTGCCCGAGCACCACGCAGGGTGCGCCGCCGAAGCGGGCCAGGGCCAGCAGCAGCCCGGGGTCCTTCTCGCCCGCGCCGGTGCCCGAGAGCCCCAC
This sequence comes from Geodermatophilus sabuli, assembly GCF_010686765.1. Classification (GTDB taxonomy): domain Bacteria; phylum Actinomycetota; class Actinomycetes; order Mycobacteriales; family Geodermatophilaceae; genus Geodermatophilus; species Geodermatophilus sabuli_A. The sequence continues at coordinate 146,857 of NZ_JAAGWF010000008.1, forward strand.
GACGTCGGTGGCCGCCGTCCGCAGCAGCCGTCGCACGCCCGGCCGGTCCTCGCGGCGGGACGCGGTGACGACGTCCCACGCGCTGCGGTGGTCGGCACCGTCCGTGTCGCCCAGCCCGGCGTCGGTGCCGTCCTCCGGGCGGGGTGGTTCGGCGCCGGCGACGTCCCGGTGCCAGGTCTGCCGGGCGGCCAGCACCCGCAGCGCCCGGTCGGCGACCTCGGCGATCTCCTCGTGGGGGACGACGGCGTCGATCAGGCCCCGGTCGGCGAGGTGCTCGGCGGTCTGCACACCCTCCGGGAACGGCTCGCCGTAGAGGGCCTCGTACACCCGCGGGCCCAGGAAGCCGATCGCGGCGCCGGGCTCGGCGATCGTCACGTGCCCCGTGGAGCCCCAGGAGGCCAGCACCCCGCCGAACGTCGGGTTCCGCAGGTACACCAGGTAGGGCAGCCCGGCCGCCTTGTGCCGGGCGATCGCCGCGGTGATGCCGATCATCTGCAGGAACGCGACGGTGCCCTCCTGCATGCGGGTGCCGCCCGACACGGGGGCCGCCAGCAGCGGCAGGCCCTCCTCGGTGGCCCGCTCGACCGCCGCGATCAGCCGCTCGGCCGCGGCCACCCCGATGGAGCCGGCGAGGAAGCCGAACTCGCCGGCGACGACGGCCACCCGGCGGCCGCGCAGCCGTCCCTCCCCGGTGATGATCGACTCGTCCTGCCGGGTGCGCTCCGCCGCGTGCGCCAGCTCCGCGGCGTAGTCGGCCGGCACGTCCCCGACCACGACCGGGGTGTCCCAGGTCTGCCACGACCCGGGGTCGAGCACGCGGTCCCGCAGCGTGCGGGCGTCGGGACCACGGGTCACGGGGACTGCGCCAGCCAGGCGCGGACCGCCTCGTTCGACGAGCCGAGCACCGGCGGGGCGGAGTGCTCGCGCCGGGTGGTCTCGGTCTCGCCGTCCCGGCCGGGGGCGAAGAAGCGCAACGGGGGGCCGGGGAGCTGCAGCGGGCCCAGCGTCTGGTGCTCGACGTCGACGAGGAGCCCCTGGGACAGGGCCTGGTCCCACGTGTAGACCTCGTCGATGGTGCGGACCTTCCCCGCGGGGATCCCGGCCGCGGCCAGCCGCACGAGCAGCTCCTCCGGTGCGATGTCGGCGAAGGCCCGCTCCAGCAGTTCGATGACCTGCCGGCGGTTGCCGACCCGCTCGCCGTTGGTCGCCAGGCCGGGGGCGTCGGCGTCCAGGCCGAACTCCGCACACAGCTTGCGCCACAGCGACTCCGACCCGCAGGAGAGCTGGACGCTGCCGCCGGCGCAGGAGAACAGGCCGTAAGGCGCGATCGAGGGGTGGTGGTTGCCCTGGGCGCGGCCGACCTGGCCGGCCACCGTCCACGCCGTCCCCTGGAACGCGTGCACGCCGACGACCGCCGCCAGCAGCGAGGTGCGCACCACCTGGCCGCGGCCGGTCCGCTCGCGCTCCAGCAGCGCGGCCAGGACCCCGTAGGCGCCGTACATGCCGGCCAGCAGGTCTCCGATCGGGACGCCGACGCGCTGCGGGTCCTCCGGGCCCGAGCCGGTCAGCGACATCAGCCCGGCCTCACCCTGCGCGATCTGGTCGTACCCGGCCCGGCCGCCCTCGGGACCGTCGTGGCCGAAGCCGCTGATCGACAGCGTCACCAGGCGCGGGTTGAGCGACTCGAGCACGTCGGTGCCGAACCCGAGGCGGGCCAGCGTGCCGGGCCGGAAGTTCTCCAGCAGCACGTCGGCGCGGCGGATCAGCTCCCGGAGGAGGTCCTTGTCGGACGCCTGCTTGAGGTCCAGCGTGACCGACTCCTTGTTGCGGTTGGTCGACAGGAAGTAGGTCGACTCCCGGGCTGCCTCGCCGGAGGCGGGGTCCACGAACGGCGGCCCCCAGCCGCGGGTGTCGTCACCGGAACCGGGGTTCTCGACCTTGATGACGCGGGCGCCGAGGTCGCCCAGCATCATCCCGGCGTGCGGGCCGGCGAGGGCGCGGGTGAGGTCGACGACGAGCACGCCGTCGAGCGGTCCGGACACGGGGTCTCCGATCTGTGTCACAGCCACCCGGGGACGACGAACACCAGCCAGGCCAGCAACGGCCCGACGGCGACGACGATCGCGGAGTAGCCGAGGATCTGCTTGTAGAAGCGGTCCCTGTCGACGTCCTGCGCGTTGGCCAGCACCAGCGCGCCGTTGGTGGAGAACGGGCTCACGTCGACGATGGTCGAGGCCACCGACAGGGCGACCACCACGCCCACGGCGCTGATCTCCCCGGACTCCAGGAAGGGCACCGCGAGCAGGATGGCGACGCCGATGATCGCCGTCGACGACGCGAAGGCCGACACCACCCCGCCGATGTAGGCGAGCAGGAGCGCGATCAGCAGGGGCACACCGAGCCCGATCACCGCGTCGCCGACGTAGTCGATCGTGCCGGCCTCCTGCAGGACGAAGACGAAGGTCAGCACACCGGCGATCAGCAGGATGGTCGACCAGCTGATCTGGGTGACCGCGCCCTTGTGCTGCTGCGCCGAGAACAGCGCCAGCACGACGGCGACGGTGATGGAGACGAAGCCGATGTCCAGGTCGAAGACCAGCGCCAGGACGGCGACGACGACCAGCCCGACCAGCGTCAGGACCTGCTCGAAGCGCACCGGCTGCGGGACGTCGGGGTGCACGTGCTCGTCGTCGTCCCCGCCGACCGCGGGACCGGGGGCCGCGCCGTGGCCGCGGACGACCGTGCCGTGCGCGTGCTCGGTGTGCGGCAGCGGCTCGGCCGCCACCTTGCGGCCGATCAGCTTCCGGCCGCCGAACACGAAGAACAGCACGAGCGCGATGGCCAGGTTGAAGCACAGGGCCCCCAGGAAGACGGCCAGCGGGCTGCCGGGCAGCCCCTCGTCCTCGACGATCGTGTTGACCGTGACGCCGTAGACGCTGATGGGGGAGAAGCCGCCGCCCTGCGCGCCGTGGATGACCATCATCCCCATCAGCAGGGGGCTGATCCCGTGCCGGGCGGCGAAGGTGAGCGCGATCGGCGCGATGATCGCGACCGCCGCCGGGGAGAGCGCGCCGATGGCCGTGAGCAGCGCGGTGACGAGGAACATGATCCAGGGGATGGCCGCGACGTGGCCCCCGACCAGTCGCACCGCCCCGCGGACGAGCAGGTCCACGGTGCCGTTGTTCTGCGCGATGGCGAACAGGTACGTGACGCCGATCAGCGTCAGCACCAGCTCCGCGGGGAAGCCGCCCAGGATGTCGTCGGTGCTCAGCCCGACCGACAGCGTGCCGACGAGGAAGGCCGCGACGAACGCCAGCGCCCCCATGTTGATCGGCAGGAACGTGGCGATGGCGAAGATGACGACCAGCGCCAGGATGGTGACGATCTCGGGTGACACGGGCACTCTCCCGTCGACGGTGACGAGGACGCCGCCCAGCGTGTCAGTGACTCGCGGGTAGCGCCTGCCAGCCACCGGACGGAGTGACGACCGCGGTGACCAGCCGGTCGTGGGGCTCCGCGGGCAGCTCGTCGACCAGTTCGTCGTCGAAGGCCAGAGCCACGAGGACGGCGTCGGGGCGGGCGTGCACCAGTGACGTGTCGTAGTAGCCGCCGCCGCGACCCAGCCGGACGCCCGCCCGGGAGATGGCCACCGCGGGCAGCACGATCGCGTCGGCGCTGCCGAGCTCGGTGGGCGGCAGCCGCACCCCGATCGGTTCGAGCAACCCGTACCGGCCCGCCACGAGCCGGTCGGTGCGCACCGCCCACTCCATCTCCCGGCCGGTGCTGGGGACCACCGGGAGCAGCACCCGGGCGTCCAGGGCCGCGTAGGCCGACGGCAGCCGGCCCGCCCCCGGCTCGCTGGGTTCGGGGCAGAAGGCGGCGACCGTGCCGAACCGCGCCAGTTCCGGCAGCAGCGCGTCGGTGATCGCGTCGGCCGCCGCGGCGCGCTCGGCGTCGGTCCGAGCCGCCCGGCGGGCCAGCACGCTCCGCCGGACCGCCGTCTTCTCGGCGGCCAGCGCTGTCAGGTCGTCCACGGGCCGGAGGGTAGCCACTCCGGCCGGGGTGCGCCGGTCCGCTGGTTAGGCTGCCGCCCATGCCGACCTCGAGCTCCCGCCCGACCCGGAAGGCCGTCATCCCCGTCGCCGGGATGGGCACCCGGTTCCTGCCGGCCACCAAGGCGGTGCCCAAGGAGCTGCTGCCGGTGGTCGACCGGCCGGCCCTGCAGTACATCGTCGAGGAGGCCGCCCGCGCCGGGCTGGACGAGGTGCTCATGGTCACCGGCCGCAACAAGGCGGCCATCGAGGACTTCTTCGACCGGACCCCCGAGCTCGAGACGGCGCTGGAGAAGAAGGGGGACGCGCAGCGGCTGGCGTCCGTGCACGCCGCCACCGAGGTGGCGCAGGTGCACTTCGTCCGGCAGGGCGAGGCCCGGGGCCTGGGCCATGCCGTGCTCCAGGCGGCGGCATTCGTGGGCCAGGAGCCCTTCGCCGTGCTGCTCGGCGACGACCTCATCGACGCCCGCGACCACCTCCTCGAGCAGATGCTCGCGGTGCAGGACCAGCACGGCGGCTCGGTGGTCGCGCTGCTCGACGTCGGCCGGGAGAACATCGACAAGTACGGCGCGGTCGCCGTCGAGCCCGGTGCCGACGGCGACGTGGTCACCATCACCGGCCTGGTCGAGAAGCCGCCGGTCGACGAGGCGCCCTCCAGCCTGGCGATCATCGGCCGCTACGTCCTCGCGCCGGAGGTCTTCGACGTGCTCCGCCAGACCGCGCCGGGCCGGGGCGGGGAGATCCAGCTGACCGACGCCCTCGCCACGCTCGTGGAGCGCGGGCAGCCGGTGCACGGGGTGGTCTTCCGCGGCCGCCGCTACGACACCGGCGACCGGCTGGACTACCTCAAGGCCGTCATCCAGCTGGCCAGCGAGCGCGACGACCTGGGGCCGCCGCTGCGCGCCTGGCTGACCGAGTTCGTGGCCGACCTGCCCCAGACGGGCGCGTCGGAGGCCTGAGTGGCGGCCCGCGAGGGCACCATCGACCTCCGTGGTGGAGATGACCGAGGACGGCACGGGCGGGGCGCTCCCGCGGCAGCGGGACACCACGGCGCTGGACCTGCGCCAGGGCACCGTCGTCCGGGACGCGCCGGCGCCCCTCCCGCCGCACGAGACGACCGCGATCGACCGCGACCAGGTGCCCCCGCCGCCCGCGGCCGAGGAGCCGGCGGAGCTCCGCAGCGTCGAGCAGCACCTGGACGAGATCCTCACCGCGGTGCCGCAGCCCGACCCGATCGAGCTGGCCGTCCTCGACGCGCAGGGGCTGCTCTGCGCCGAGGAGGTGGTCAGCCAGCGCGCGCTGCCGGCGTTCGACCAGGCGGCGCTGGACGGGTACGCCGCCCGCGCCATGGACGTCGAGGGGGCCACCCTCGAGGAGCCGGCGCTGCTGTCCGTGATCGGTGAGACCGTGGCCGGCCCCAGCGGCCCGATGTCCATCGGGCCCGGGCTGGCGGTGAAGGTGGCCGCCGGCGCGATGCTGCCGATCGGCGCCGACGTCGTCGTCCCGGGGGTCTGGACCGACCGGGGCGTGGTCACCGTCGCGGTGCACGCGGGGCCGCAGCCCGGCAGCTACCTGCGCCACACGGGGGACGACGTGGCGCCGGGGACCACCGCCGTCCAGGTCGGCACGCCGATCGGGCCGGCGCAGATCAGCCTGCTGTCGGCGGTCGGGCGCGACCGGGTGCAGGTTCGGCCCCGCCCGCGGGTCGCCGTCCTCTCCGCCGGCACCGAGCTGGTCGACATCAGCACCCCGCCCGGCCCGGGCCAGGTCGTCGACGTCAACAGTTACGCGCTCGCCGCGGCCGCTCGCGACGCCGGCGCGGAGGCCTACCGCTCGGGCATCGTGCCCTCCGAGCGGCGCCGGCTCGGCGAGGTGCTGGAGAGCCAGCTGCTGCGCAGCGACCTGGTGCTCATCGCGGGCACCTTCGCCAGCGAGGGCGACATGGTCCAGGAGGTGCTCGCCGGCCTCGGGGAGATGCGCTTCTCGCAGGTGACGATGCACCCGGGTCCGGTGCAGGCGTTCGGCCGGCTCGGTCGTGACGCCGTCCCGGTGATCTGCGTGCCGGGGGAGCCGGTGGCCGCGCTGGTGGCCTTCGAGGTCTTCGTGCGCCCCGCGATCCGGCTCATGCTGGGCAAGCGCCAGCTGTTCCGCCGCACCGTGCAGGCGATCGCCGCCGAACCGCTGCTCTCACCGCTGGGCTACCGGCAGTACCTGCACGGGCAGGTCATGCGCCACCCCGACGGCGGCTACGTCGTCGAACCCCTCGGCGGCGGCGACGAGGCCATGCTGGCCCGCATGGCCCGCGCGAACTGCCTGATCGTCATCGACGAGGACGTCACCGAGATCGCCTCAGGGGGGCTGGTCACCGTCATGCCCCTGCTGCTGGGCGGCTGACCGGTCCCCGTGGTCGATCCCGCGCTGCACCCCGGCTGGCCCGCGCGGTTGTCGTGGGGCCCGGTGGAGCTCCATCCGCCCCGCCGGGGGGACGCCGACGAGTGGAGCCGGGTGCGGCGGGCCAACGAGAGCTGGCTGGCCCCGTGGGAGCCGACCGCCGGATCGCCGTGGGCGGCCCGGCACACGCCCCAGGCCTACCGCGCGATGCGCCGGTCGGTGCTGCGTCGCGCGTCGCTGGGCACCACGCTGCCCTTCGTCGTCCGTGTGGAGGGCCGGCTGGTCGGGCAGGTGACGGTCGACAACGTCGTCCGCGGCGCACTGCGCTCGGGCAACCTGGGCTACTGGATCGACCGGTCGGTGGCCGGGCGGGGGATGGCCTCCCTGGCGGTGGCCCTGGTGTGCGACCACGTGTTCGGGGCCGCGCGGTTGCACCGGCTGCAGGCCGACATCCGGCCGGAGAACGGGCCCAGCCAGCGGCTGGTGGACCGGCTCGGTTTCCGCTACGAGGGTTTGCTCCGCCGGTATCTGGACATCGATGGTGACTGGCGGGACCACCGGTCCTACGCCCTGCTCGCCGAGGACCACCCCAACGGGGTCCTCGATCTCTGGCGTGCCCGCATACCACGCTGACCACCGGTCGCCGGGTGCCTCTTTGTCGACACGCCGCCCGCGCCGTCACACCCGTCCCACAACACATCAGTGACACGCCCGCGCGCCTCCCTCGTCCGGGGTGGTCCAGCGCTTAACTTCGCCGAGCGAGTGACTCATGTGACGGGTGGTGTTCTGGATGGGTTCGGGCGTGCTCTTGGCCGCTCTGGTCGTGCTGTGGTTCGTCGTGCTGGTGCCCATGGTGGTGACCCGCGGGGACTCCCACGCGGCCCGGGCCGGTGTGGCCGACTCCGGCCGGACGTTGCAGCGGCGTCGGGCCGTGGACCCCGCGGTCCACGCGCAGACCGAGCGGGTGTCGATCGACCGCGCCGCCCTCCTGACCTCGGGCGAGCTGCGGGTGGACGTGCACGCCGTGCGCCGGCGCACCCTGGCCGGGCTGGTGGCGCTGACCCTCCTGGTCCTGGTCGGCGCGCTGTTCTACAGCCCCTGGCTGTGGATCGCCCAGGGCGTGCTCGACCTCGCGGTCGTCGGCTACCTGATGGTGCTGCGGGCCGCCGCGCGCCGGGAGCGGCTGGCCGCCCGCCGGGCCGCCCGCGCCGCCGCCCGCACGGTCCGTCAGCCCGCGCCTCGTCCGGTGCCCGCACCCCGCTCGGAGACCGTCGCGCCGGTCGAGGAGGTCCACCACACCGTCGGCCTGCCGCACCCGAGCCTGCCGCTCGCCCCGGTGCACCCGCTGCGCCCGGGCCGGGTCGTGGCCGCCCGCGCCGCCGCGCCGGCCGGCTGGCAGAACAGTGCCGTGGTGGGCCTGGACGACGACGACATCGGCTTCGCCGACATCGACGTCTACCAGCCGCGCAAGGTCGCCAACGGCTGAGAGGGCCCTTCTGCCGCTCGCGGGCTCGCGGGCGGCAGGAGAGCCACCCCGCGGCGGCGCCGGAGCGCGCGGACGGTAAGCTCTCCGTCCGTAGGGGGCTGTGGCGCAGACCGGTAGCGCACCTCGTTCGCATCGAGGGGGTCAGGGGTTCAAATCCCCTCAGCTCCACCACCGACAGCGGGGCGTCTCCCACCAGGGAGACGCCCCGCTGCCGTTCCCGGCACCCGCCGGTCCTCCCGGTCTAGGGGAGGGCGGGGCCGAGGTCGTCGTCCGTCCCGAGGGGCGAGCTGCCCGGCGGCAGGTCGACGGCGCCCGGGGGGATCCCGGCGTCCGTCGCCGGGACCACCGGAGTCGCGGCCGTCGACGGCGCCGGTGTCCCGCCGGTCCCGCCGGCGGCCGGTGCGGGCTCGGTGTCGGTGCCCTGCGCCCCGCGAGCGGCTCCGACCCGGGCCAGGACCCGCTGGACCTCGGGCCGGTGGGTGACGGTGTCCGCCGTCTCCTTGAGCTGCTGGAAGCGCTCCTGGCCGGCTCGCGCGCCGAGCACGTAGCCGGTGCCCAGGCCGAGGGTCAGGGCGGACGTGCGCTTGGTCTTCCGCCAGCCCTTCTGCACCCGGTGGCCGCCCTCCACCACGGCCTCGGGGACCGACACCACCGCACCGCCGAGCCGCAGTCCGCCCAGACCGGCCGCGGTCAACCCCGCGCCCGCGCGGGAGACGGCGGTCGTCGCCAGCCCACCGGCCGCGACAGCGGCACGGAGGGCCGAGGCGCCCGCGGACCGGGCTCCCAGCCGCACCGCGTCGGACGCGTCGGCGAGGAGGGGCCCGGCCGACGCGGCGACCTGTGCCGCGCCCGACCGCGTCGCGTCCGAGGCGCCGGCGAGCAGCGGACCGGCCGACGCGGCGACCTGTGCCGCGCCGGATCGGGCCGCGTCCGAGGCGGCCGCGAACAGGGGGAGGGCCGACGCGGCGACGTGTGCCGCCCGGGCCCTCGCCGCGGCCGAGGCGGCGCGCGCCCGCTCGGGAGCCGTCGGGGGACGCAGCACCGGCCGGGCGCCGCGTGCTCGCACCGCCGCGATGGCGACCGCACCGAGTGCCGCGCCGGCGGCTGCCACGACGACCGGCCCACGGCTGCGCCCCGCCGACGGGGTCTGGTCGGCCCGGCCCTCGTCCGTCCCGACGCCCGGTCCGGTCCCTGTCGCGCCCCCCGTACCGGAGGCCGGAGCCGGCACGTCGGTGGCCGGCGGGGCCACCCCGGTGGCGGGCGCGTCGCCGGTGGCCTCGGCCGCGGGCAGCAGGCTGTCGGAGGCCGCCCGCGAGGCGGTGATGCCGTAGTGCTCGTAGAGCGCGACCTCCTCCGTCTCGGTCAGCCGGTCGCCGCTCGCCGATGGCGCGGTCAGGACGTCGGCACGACTCACCACCACGCGGACGCGACCCTCGATCTCCACCGCGTCGAGCAGCGGGATGATGACGGTCCGGTCGGGGTGCTGGACACGCACCCACTCCGGGCGCCCGGTCGCCTCGTCGGCGAACACGGCGGCGCAGGCGCCGATCTCGGTGCCGTCGCGGTCGACGACGGTCATGTCCACCCAGTCCCTGGCTGCGTCTCGTTCAGGCAGTGCCACGTGGTCCCCCAGGTGTCTCGGGTCGCTGTCGAACCGGGCACCTACCCGGGGAGCGCGGTCCCGATGCGGGCCGGGCACCGGAAGCGCAACCGGCCTCGGGGGGACGGCGGCCCCCGATGAGCTCCCGTGCTCGGGCCGCACCGCCGGCGGCGAGGGCGCTGCGCTCAGCCGAGGACCTCGCCCACGGCCGCGGCGAAGCGGTCGACGTCCTCGGCCGTGTTGTAGAAGTGCGGGGAGACGATGACCTGGCCGACCTTGTCCGAGACGTCGACGCCCCGGGCGGTGAGCGCCGCGACGAACGCGGTCGAGTCCTCGACGTCGAAGGTGACGATCCCCGCCCGCGCCGCCGGTGTGACCGGCGCGATCCCCAGCCGGCTCAACGCGTCCGCGACCTCCCCGGCGAGCGAGTCGACCTGCGCGAAGACCCGCGCCCAGCCCAGCTCCTCGAGGTAGGCCGTCGACGCGTCCAGGACGTACAGCCCGGGGAGGTTGGCGGCGGAGTACTCGAACGACGTGCTCGGCGGCGGGTTGGCGTAGCTGCGGTAGGCCGGCGTGAGCAGCTCGCGAGCCCGCTCGCGGAAGACGCCGACGCTGGTCCCGAACCCGGACAGCAGCCACTTGAAGACGCCGGCTCCGTAGACGTCCACCCATGACAGGTCGACCGGCGTGGCGCCGAGTGCCTGGATGCCGTCGACCACCAGCAGGCAGTCCACCTCGCGGCAGGCCCGTCCCAGGCGGGTGAGGTCCAGCTTCGTCCCGGTCCAGGGGTGCACGTGCGACACGGCCAGCACCCGGGTCCGCGGGCTGAGCGCCTCCAGCAGGCGCTGCTCCCGCTGGTGCGGCTGGCCCGGGTCCACCCGGACGACCCGGCCGCCACCGGCCTCGGCCGGGCCCCAGGGCAGCACGACGCCCGGGTAGTCGTCGGCCGCGACGACGACCTCGTCTCCCGCGTGCCACGCCACGCTGTGCGCGGCGAGGTTCAGGACCTCGCTGGTGTTGCGGAAGAAGCCGACGTCCCCGACGGGGACCTCGAGCAGCCGGGCCATCCGCTCCCTGGCGCGCGTGGCGGGCCGGTGCCACAGCTGCTGCGCGTCCACCCCGAGCCCGGCCACGTCGACGTAGTACTGCCCCGCGGCGGCCACGGCACCCGGCACGGGAAGCCCGACGCCGGCGGACTGCAGGTACACCCGCCCGTCCCGGTAGGGGAAGTCGGCCCGGGCCCGTGCGAGCTGCTCGTCCATCGCCACTCCTCGTCGCTGCGCCGGCGGTCCGGCGGACACGTTCCCGGCCCGCGCCGCGTCGGGGACCTCCGCTCCCACCTCGCGGAAGACGGCTGTCCCCGCGTGCGCCGCGTCACACAACCTGGACACCTCGTCCCCGCCGGGGTGGGCGATCCCAGGGAGGTCATCCGTGCGACAGGAGATCCGGGCCGAGGCGCTGCACCCGCCGATCGGGCACTACACCGATGCGGTGCGCTTCGGGGACCTGCTGTTCCTGTCCGGCTGCGGGCCCACGGACGAGCGGCTCGAGGTCGTCGGCGGTGCGGACGCCGGTGCCCAGGCGCGGCAGGTGTACGCCAACCTCGGCACCGTGCTCGCGGCGGCCGGCGCCGGTCCCGAGGACGTCCTGTCGGTGACCACCTACCTCACCGACCCCGCCGACGCGGCGGCCGTGGACGGCGCGAAGCGGGACTTCTTCGGCGGGACCCGGACGGCGAGCGCCACCGTCGTGGTCGCCGACCTGGTGGTGCCCGGCGCCAAGGTGGAGGTCCAAGCGGTCGCCGGCGTCCCCTCGGGCCGCTGACCGGCGACCCGGTGCCGGACTGGCTGGCGCGGGTCCGGTCCGACTTCCCCTACCTGGAGGGCAGGGCGTACCTGAACTCGGGTGGCGCCGGGTTGGCCTGGCGGGGGCAGACGGCCGCGGCCGGGACCTACTACGACGACGTGGCGAGCCGCGGCGCCGACGGGCAGCAGACCTGGATGCAACAGGGCGTGCGGACCCGGGAGCGGGTCGCGCGGCTGCTCGGCGTGCCGGTCGGCGACGTGGGCTTCTTCCGGAACACCAGCGAGGTCCTCAACATCGCCGCCGCCAGTGTCACCTGGCGTCCGGGGGACGAGGTCGTCGTCGCGGCCGACGACTTCCCGTCGGTGGTGCAGCCGTGGGTGCAGGCGGAGGGCGCCGGGGGACGGGTGGTGCGCGTCGACCCGGGGACCGAGGACCAGCGGGAGCAGCGGCTGCTGGAGGCGCTCACGCCGCGGACGCGGGTGCTGGCCATGTCCCACGTGCACACGGTGACCGGTACCCGGCTCGACCTCACCCGGCTGGGTATCGCCTGCCGAGAGGTGGACTGCCTGCTGGTGGTCGACGGCATCCAGGCACTCGGCGCCGTCGCGGTCGACCTCTCGCACGTCGACGTGTACGCCTCCGCGGTGTTCAAGTGGCTGCTCTCGGGCTTCGGCACCGGCATCGGCGTCTTCCGGGACCGCGCCCGCGCCCTGCTGACCCCGGCCTTCCGCGCCTACCGTAACGCCCCGCCGAGCACGGCCTTCGAGTACTCGGACCCGAACTACCCCGGGCTCTACGTGCTCGACGCGACCATGGCGTACCTGGAGGGCGTCGGCTGGCCGCGGGTCTTCGCGCGGGTGGACTCCCTGGCCCAGCGGGTCGTCGACGAGGTCCGCGGGCTCGGTGTCCCCGTGACCACGCCGGGCGCGCGGGCCGGCATCGTCAGCTTCCGCGCCGACGACCCGGCCGCGGTGGTCGAGGAGCTGCGACGGCGCGGGGTGCACGTCGTGGAGAAGAAGGGCCAGGTCCGGGTCTCCCCGCACTTCTACAACACCACCGAGGACGTCGACCGCTTCGCCGAGGCGCTGCAGGCGACGCTCGCGGCCCGGTAGCGGTCCGGCGCCGGCCCTCAGACGGCGCCGCGGAAGTCCGGCTGGCGGCGCTCCACGAACGCCCGCACGCCCTCCCGGCCCTCCGGGTCGGCCGCGGACTCGGCGATCAGCCGGGCCTCGTCGTCCAGCTGCTGGTCCAGCGTGCGGATGGCCGCCTTCCGGACCAGCGCGCGGGTGCGCACCATCGCCCGCACCGGCCCGGCGGCCATGGTGTGCGCCAGCGCGATGGCCGCCCGGTGCACCTCCTCGTCCTCCACGAGGCGGGCGACCAGACCGAACATGTGCGCCTCGGCGGCGGTCAGCGCGCCGTTGGTCAGCATGAGCTCGAGGGTCCGCGGCGCACCGAGTGCCCGGGTGAGCGCCCACGACGTGCCCCCGTCCGGGGAGAAGCCGATCGCGCCGTAGGCCGGCCGGATCTTGGTCGACCGGGCACAGACGACGACGTCGCAGGCGCCCATCAGCCCGACCCCCGCGCCGGCGACCGCACCCTGCACCCCGGCCACCACGGGGACGGGGCAGTACAGCAGCAGCCGGACGACCTCGTGCCAGTCGTGCGCCAGCTGCCCGACGTAGGCGCCCGGGTCGTCGACGCCGGCGAAGCCCTGCACGTCCCCGCCCACGCAGAAGCGCTCACCGTTGCCCAGCAGCAGCACCGCGCGCGTCTGTCCGGGACGGGCGTGCAGCGCCGCGGTCAGCTGCTCGGCCATCGCCGGGTCGAGGGCGTTGCCGGCCTCGGGCCGGTCGAGGGTGATCCGCCAGACGTCGCCGTCGAGCTCGGTCAGCACCCGCGGTCGGTCCTGTGCGCTGGTCATCGTCGTCCCCTCCGTGCCGGTGCAGTCACCGTAGGGGCACCGTCGTCCGCCGGCGCGGGGTGCCGGAGCCGGCGGCAGCCACGCAGACCGACGTGGGGGGCGACGCTGCGCGACGGGCGCGCTGGAGCTGGCAGCCGACGCCCCGCTCCGGGGGCCGATCCGGTCCCGCCCCTTGCCAGAGCGCTGCCGCCCCGTGACGGTGGGCAGCCATGCGACGGCTGGGCAGTGGTCTCCGTACGGTCCGGTGGCGTCTCCGGGGCCGCCCGCTGACCGTCTGCCTCCTCGCCGCGCTGGCGGTGGGCCTCGGCGCCGTGTCCCCGGCCCCGGCGCAGGCCGCGCCGGTGCTCCCGCCCGGGTTCGTCGTCCAGGAGCTGCCCACCGGCCAGGCCGAGCTGCTCACCGACGTCGCCCCCGCCCCGGACGGCAGCTGGTTCACGACCGGGAAGAACGGGCGGGTGGCGTGGGTGTCGGCCGACGGGCGGACGACGACCCTCGCCGAGCTGCCCGTGGTGAGCGTCCAGGACCTCGGCCTCACCGGGCTCGCGGTCGCCGCCGACCACGCCACCTCGCGGACCGTCTACACCGCCCGCACCCTCGACGTCGACGGCGCCTGGACGATGCGAGTGAGCGCCTGGACGGTGGTGGGGGAGCCCGAACCGGTCCGCCTCGAGGCCGAGCGCGTCCTCTGGGACCTCCGCGCGGACGCCGACGTCCATGCCACGACCGGTCTCGTCGCCGCTCCCGACGGGACCCTGTGGGTGACGATCGGCGACGCCGCCGACTTCCGCGTCGTCGACCCCTTGGCGCTGCGGGCCCTCGACGTCGACCAGGGTCACGGCAAGCTGCTGCACGTCGCGGCGGACGGCGCCGGCCTCCCGACCAACCCCTTCTACGACGCCGGCGACCCGTACTCGTGGCGCAGCCGGGTGTACGCCAGCGGCTTCCGCAGCCCCTTCCGGGTCGGCCTGGACCCGACGACCGGCACCCCGGTCGTCGGCGACGTCGGGTGGAACGGCTGGGAGGAGGTCGACCTCGTCCGGCCCGGCGCCGGCTACGGCTGGCCCTGCTGGGAGGGCGGTAGCCCCACTCCGGGCTACGCGGACCTGGCCGGGTGCGCCGGGGTGCCGAACACGGCTCCGCTGTGGGCCTATCCGCACGGGTCGCTGGGCACCGCCGTCACGGGCGGCGTCGTCTACACAGGGACCCAGTACCCGGCCGAGTACCAGGGCGCGTACTTCTTCGGCGACTTCACGTCCCAGCGGGTGTACACCCTGCGCTACGACGACCAGGGCGGGCTGGTGCGCGAGCCGGAGGCCGGGGGCTTCGCCACCGAGGCCGGCACCCCGGTCCGGTTCACGGCCGCCCCGAACGGTGACGTGGTGTACGGCGACCTGACGGGCAACCGGCTCGTGCGGCTGGTCTACGCGCCGGGCAACCGCCCCCCGACGGCCGAGGCGGCGGTCACGACCGACCCCGCGACGCGCACCGTCACCCTCGACGCCGGCGGCTCCACCGACCCGGACGGCGACCCGCTGACCCACACGTGGGACCTCGGCGACGGCGCCACCGCCGCGGGGACGCTGGTCACCCACCAGTACGCGGAGCCCGGCACCGCCCCGGTGACCGCCCGCCTCACCGTCTCCGACCCGGCGGGGGCGCAGGCCACGGCCGAGGTCACCGTCGTGCCGGCCGACCAGGCACCCGTCCTCCAGCTGACCGCCCCCCCGGCCGAGCAGCGGTTCGCCGTCGGTGACCCGGTCCGCGCGAGCGCCACGGCGACCGATCCGGAGGACGGCGACCTGGAGGTCACCTGGAGCCAGGTCCTGGTGCACTGCAGCGGGGGGTACTGCCACGAGCACCCGGGGGAGAGCTCGACCGGACCGCTCTTCGAGCGGCCGTTCGAGGACCACGGCGACGCCACCCACCTCGAGGTGACGGCCAGCGCGGTGGACGGCGCAGGCGTGCGTCGCGAGGCCACCTTCGTCGCACAGCCGCGACTGCGCACGCTCACGGTCACGACCGACGTGCCCAGTCCGATCACCGTGAACGGGGTCGCGCGGGCCGGCGCGGAGCTGGTCGTCGGGGCGCGGGTGTCGGTCATCGCCCCCGCCGTGGCCAGTGACGGACGGGCTGCCTTCGCCGGATGGGCCGACGGCATGCCCCGCGAGCGGGAACTGGTCATGCCCGACGCCGACCTGACGCTGAGCGCGACCTACGCGGCGACCGCCGACCCGGCGGCGCTCGCGGCCGCGCCCTGACGCCCCCGGCTCAGAACCAGGAGGGGAACCACATCCGGTCCAGCCACTCCGCGTGCGACAGCGGGTGCCCGGTGAGGACCGGGAGGAAGTAGACGAACGTCGCGGCGACGACGCCGACGCCGAGGGCCACGACGCCCAGGCCCACCTGACGGCGCCAGCGCTCCGCGCCGGGGCGGCCGAGGACGTCCTGCAGGACGAGCACCACCGCGAGGACGAAGAACGGCGCCACCGGGGCCGTGTAGAAGACGAACATCGTGCGCTCGGGGTTGAGGAACCACGTCCCCCAGCCGGCGACCACCGCCGTCGCCACGACCAGGGCGGCCGGGTCGCGCCGGGCGACCAGCCGCCAGGCCAGCCACACCAGCGCCGGGGCGAAGGCGAACCAGAGGGTCGGCGTCCCGAGCATCAGGATGTAGCGCACCACCTGGTCACCGGCGGCGTCGGTGAGCCCCTGCGGGTTCCACAGCAGGATGGGCCGGCCGTTGACCAGCCACGACCACGGACCGGACTCCCAGGGGTGCGGCGTGGACAGGCCGCTGTGGAAGGTCAGCCACTCCGCGTGCTGGTGCCACAGCGAGCGCAGCGCACCGGGGATCCACGGGAACGCCGTCTCGGGGTTCTGCTGCGCCCAGTGCCGGCCCTGCGACGTCTCGCCGAGGAACCACCCGGTGAAGGAGGCGAGGTAGGTCAGCACCGGCACGACGGCCAGCGCCCACAGCGCCCCGGGCAGGCCCCACCGCGCGACCGCGAGGGTCGGACGGGCCACGCCGGCGTCCCGCCAGGCGGCGCGCTCCCAGAACAGCGAGAGGACGGCGAAGACGGCGAGGAACCAGACGCCGCTCCACTTCACCGCGCAGGCGCACCCGAACAGCACCCCGGCCGAGAGCCGCCAGCCCCGAGGCCCCAGGCGGGAGCCGGCCGTCGCCCCGGCCGCGCGGATGCGCGCCCGTACCCGGTCGCGGTCGACGACCAGGCAGGCGATCGCCGAGACCACGAACACCTGCAGGAAGACGTCGAGCAGGCCGATCCGGGAGAGCGTGAAGGCGAACCCGTCGAGGGTCAGCAGCAGGCCCCCGATCAGCCCGAGCAGCGTCGACCCGGTCAGCCGGCGGGTCAGCCGGGTGAGGACGACGACGGTGACGGTGCCCGCGACCACCGAGGGGAAGCGCCAGCCGAAGGAGTCGTAGCCGAACAGGTGGATGCCGCCCGCGATGAGCCACTTGCCCAGCGGCGGGTGGACGATGAACGTGTAGCCGCGGTTGTACTCGTGTCCCCACTCCAGCAGCTCGCGGGCCTCGGGCGGGTAGTAGGCCTCGTCGAAGAGCAGGTTCGACGGGTACCCGACGTCCCAGATCCGGACGGCGAACGCGACGGCGCCGAGCACCGCCGTCAGCACCCAGGAGAGCAGCCGGTCATCCGGCAGCGCGGGCGTCCCCTCCCGGCGGGGGCGGGGCAGCGGCCACCGTCGGACCGGGACCGGGCGGTGCTGCCCCGGTTCCCGGCGCGCGCGCTCGGGAGCCAGCACCGCCATGGGGCCAGGGTAGTGAGCGGACCCGCCCGCCCCCGGCACTCGCGAACCGGCGGCGGGCCCCTGCGGGCAGGCCGGCGGCAACCGGCGTGACAGGCTCGCCCGCATGGTCGGTCGGCTCGTGCTCGGTGGCGCCCCCCTCGGCCAGCCGGGCGACGTCGGTCCGCGGCTGCGCGAGGTGATGGCGTCGGCCGACGTCCTCGCCGTGGAGGACACCCGCCGCCTGCACCGCCTGGCCACCGACCTCGGCGTCACGTTCTCGGGGCGGGTGGTGACCTTCCACGAGTCGGTGGAGCGGGCCCGGCTGCCGGGCCTGGTCGACGCGCTGACCTCCGGGGCGACCGTGCTCCTGCTCACCGACGCCGGGATGCCCTCGGTGTCCGACCCCGGCTACACGCTGGTGCGCGCCGCCATCGACGCCGGCGTGCCGGTCACGTCGGTGCCGGGCCCCTCGGCGGTGACGACGGCGCTGGCGGTGTCGGGGCTGCCGGTGGACCGGTTCTGCTTCGAGGGGTTCCTCCCGCGCAAGGGCGGCGAGCGCCGGTCCTCGTTGGCGGCGCTGGCCGCCGAGCGCCGCACGATGGTGTTCTTCGAGTCGCCGCACCGGCTGGCCGACGCGCTGCGCGACGCCGCGGAGGCGTTCGGCGCCGACCGCGAGGCGGCGGTGTGCCGCGAGCTGACGAAGACCTACGAGGAGGTCCGGCGGGGCCCGCTGGCGGAGCTCGCGGGGTGGGCCGCCGAGGGCGTGCGGGGTGAGATCACGCTCGTCGTCGCCGGTGCGAGCGGGGCACCGGTGGCGCTGGACGCGGGGGAGCTGGCGGCCGCGGTCGCCGCCGAGGAGGGCGCCGGTGCCACCCGCAAGGACGCGATCCGCGCCGTCGTCGTCCGGACCGGGTTGCCCCGGCGCACCGTGTACGACGCCGTCCTCGCCGCCAAGACCGGGCCGATTGCGCCCTGAACCACCGCACGGGCCCCCGCGAGAGGTGGTTCGTGGCGCGATTGGCCGTCAGGAGGCGAGGGCTGCCGCGATGCGGGCGATCAGCCGGCCCGGATCGCGCAGGTCGGCGGCGGTGACGAACACGACCCGCCAGCCGGCCGCCTGCAGTCGGTTGAGCCGTTCCCGGTCGCGGGCGAACTGACCGGGTTCGGCGTGCCAGAGCCCGTCGTACTCCACCGCCACCCGCCGGTCGGGCCACGCGAAGTCCACCCGGGCGACGAACCCCTCGGGGTCGGACACCCGGAACTGCGCGACGGGCTGCGGCAGGCCGCTGCGCCCGATGATCAGCCGCACACGGGTCTCCTGCGGTGACTCCGCCAGCCCGTCGGCACGTCCGACGACCTCGCGGGCCCGCGCCGACCCGGGCCCGCGCCATCGAGCGGCCAGCTCCCTGACCGGGTCGAGGCCGACGACGCCGGTGCGGACGAGCCGGTCGACGGCCACCACCCCCGCGTCCCCGGGGAGCGCAGCCGCCACCCGGACCGCGGTGGCCGCGGGCGTGGTCACCGGGACACCGTCCCGCCGGACGACCTGGCCCGGGGGCAGGGCCGCCCGCCGGACCACGACTCCGAGGACGCCGGCCTGGTGGCTGCCGGGGCTCGCGGTCACCTCGACCGGCTCGTCCGGGCCGGCCAGGTCCACACCCCACAGGACGGCGGCACTGCACCCGGTCACCACGGCTGCCGGGTACAGCAGGGTGGCGGCGCGGGCGCGCAGCTCGTGGGTCACGGGGACGGCCCGGTGGACGTACACGTCGTGGAACAGCCGCCGCCACGCCGTCCCCTCGAGCTGCCGCCGGCTCAGCGCTCCGGACCGCACGGCGCGAGAGCCGCGGAAGGGGACGGCGGACAGGTGCTCGGGGATGCGGGCGGGGCGGGCCACCGGCACACGCTGACCCAGGACCGCTCGGGCCCGCTCGCGTCGTCCACAGCCCGGGCCGACTGCGCCACGAACCACCTCACCGGCGTCCCGATGAGGTGGTTCGTGGCGCGATCGGCCCAGGACGGAGGGCCGGTCAGAGCCAGCCGTTGCGCTTGAAGCCGCGGTAGAGGAGCACGCAGGAGCCGAGGATCACCAACAGCACCAGGAAGTAGCCGTAGCGCCACTGGAGCTCGGGCATGAACTCGAAGTTCATCCCGTAGATCCCGGCGATCGCGGTCGGGACGGCGATGATGCCGGCCCACGCCGAGATCTTGCGCATGTCCTCGTTGTCGGCCTGGGAGGTGCGGGCCAGGGACGCCTGCAGGATCGAGGTGAGCAGCTCGTCGAGCCCGGCGACCTGGTCGCGGACGCGGATGGCGTGGTCCTCGACGTCCCGGAAGTACGAGCGCATCGCCTCCGGGACGACGTCGATCTGCCGCTCGGCCAGCTTCTGCAGCGGGACCTCCAGCGGGGAGACCGCCCGGCGCAGCGACATCAGCTCCCGCTTGAGCTGGTACAGCCGGCCGATGTCGTCGGTTCGGCGGTCGCTGAAGACCGACGCCTCCAGCTCGTCGACGTCCTCCTCGACGGCTCCGGCGACGTCGACGAAGGAGTCCACGACCAGGTCGGCGACGGCGTAGAGCACCGACGCCGGCCCCTGGCACATCAGGTCCGGCTGCTGCTCCAGGCTGCGGCGCAGGTCGCCCAGCCCGCCGTGCTCGCCGTGCCGCACGGTGATCGCGTAGTGCGGGCCGAGGAAGACCATGACCTCGCCGGTGTCGACGACCTCGCTGGTCGCGGTCAGCCGGTCGTGCTCGACGTAGGTGGCGGTCGTGAACACCATGAACAGGCCGTCGTCGTAGCGCTCCAGCTTGGGTCGCTGGTGGGCGTAGACGGCGTCCTCCACGGCCAGCGGGTGCAACCCGTACTGCTCGGCGATCGTGCCGAGCTCCTCCTCCGTGGGCGCGTAGAGACCCAGCCACACGAAGCCACCCTGGGCGACGGCCTCCGCCAGCGCGTCCCGGGGATCGGCCGCCTCCCGCCGGTGGCCGTCGACGTAGATGCCGCAGTCGACCACCGGCCCCACGCCGTCCGGGCGGGACGGCGTGGTCCGCGGCGGGCCCGCCGGCCGAGGGCGCAGCGGCGCGGGCCGATCGGCCGACGACCCGCCCGTCGCCGCGCGCGGGATCTCCGTGTCGGTCATCCGCTGTCCCCTCCCGTGGTTCCGACCTGCCAGCGTAGGCATGCGGCGCGCCCGGACCCGTGCGACGCTGCCCGGGTCGATCAGCGCCGGCGACCGGCCGGCCCGCCGGGAGGGGCGCCGTGGCCACCAACACGCGTCGGGTCAAGTCCGTCGAGGACTCCATCCGTGACACCGACGAGCCCGAACACCGGCTCAAGAAGAACCTGTCGGGTCTGGACCTCACCGTCTTCGGTGTCGGGGTCATCATCGGCACCGGCATCTTCGTGCTCACGGGGCTGGTCGCCCGCGACCAGGCCGGCCCGGCCGTCGCGATCTCCTTCGTGATCGCCGGTGTGGTGTGCGGGCTGGCCGCGCTCTGCTACGCCGAGTTCGCCTCCACGGTCCCGGTCGCGGGGTCCGCGTACACGTTCTCCTACGCCACGTTCGGCGAGTTCGTCGCCTGGATCATCGGCTGGGACCTCGTGCTCGAGCTGGCGCTGGGCGCGGCGACCGTGTCGGTCGGCTGGTCCGGCTACCTCAACCAGCTGCTCGACGACATCGGCCTGGCGCTGCCGACGTCGATCGCCGGGGAGGAGGCGGTGTTCAACATCCCGGCCATCCTGATCGCGCTGGCGATGACCGGCGTGCTCATCCTGGGCATCAAGCTGTCCTCCCGGGTCACCGCCGTGATCGTGGCGATCAAGCTGGCCGTCGTCGCACTCGTGATCATCGTCGGGCTCTTCTACCTGAACGCCGACAACTACTCGCCGTTCGTCCCGCCGGCCGAGCCGCCCGCCGAGGGCGAGGGCGGGCTGCACACCCCGCTGATCCAGCTGCTCGGGTTCGCGCAGAGCAACTTCGGCTGGAGCGGCGTGCTGGCCGGAGCCGCGATCGTCTTCTTCGCCTTCATCGGGTTCGACATCGTGGCCACGGCCGCGGAGGAGACCCGGAACCCGAGGCGGGACCTGCCGCGCGGCATCATCGGCTCGCTGGTGATCTGCACGGGGCTCTACGTCGCGGTGTCGCTGGTGGTGGTCGGCATGCAGAACTACACCGAGCTGAGCGCCACCGCGCCGCTGGCCGGTGCCTTCTCCAGCGTCGGCCTCACGTTCTTCTCGAGCGTCATCTCGCTCGGTGCGCTGGCCGGGCTGACCTCGGTCGTGATGATCCTGATGCTGGGGCAGTCCCGGGTGCTGTTCGCGATGAGCCGCGACCACCTGCTGCCCCCGACCCTGGCGAAGGTGCACCCCCGCTACGGGACGCCGTACCGGATCACCCTCGCGACCGGCGTGGTCGTGGCGATCCTGGCCGGCGTGGTGCCCCTCTCCGCCCTTGCCGAGCTGGTCAACATCGGGACGCTGTTCGCCTTCCTGCTCGTGTCCATCGGCGTGTGGCGGCTGCGCCGCACCCGGCCGGACCTGGAGCGCTCCTTCCGCGTGCCGCTGGTCCCCGCCCTGCCGATCGTGTCCGCCCTGGCCTGCCTCTGGCTGATGCTCAACCTCCCGGCCGACACCTGGCTGCGCTTCCTGGTCTGGATGGCCCTCGGGATCGCCGTCTACTTCGGCTACGGACGGCGTCACAGCCGCATGGCGACGGGGGAACGGCGCCCGGCGGGGGAGGAGAAGGACGTCTCGCGCGCCTGATCCCCCGCAGGGGTGAGGAGCCCTCCCGCGGCCGTACAGCGCCCCGCCGCCCACGCCGACCCGACCGGTGACACCCGTCCCCGGCCCGGGAGAGCAGCAGCGTGGCGAGCACCGTCCTCGAGGTCCCACCGACCCGTGCGGCCTCGGTCGTCGCCCGGGGGCGCCCGACGGCTCCGGCGGTCGCCCGGCGCCGCCCGCCGGCTCCGGTGCTGGGCGCCGCCGCGGTCTCCGGAGTCCAGTCCGTCGCGCTGGTCGCCGGCGCCCTCACCGGGCTGGACCACCTGCTGCTGTCCCCGCTGCGTCCTGCCGGTGCCGTGGTCGCGGCGGTGCTGCTGCTGCTCGCCGGCTGGGTCGTGCTGTGCGCCGGCGGGGGTGCCCTCCTCGTCGACGGTTCCGGCCGGCGGATGCTCGCCGGGGTCGCCTGCGCGGAGCTGGTCGGTGTCGGCGCGCTGCTCGTGGTCAGCGCGACGACGCAGATCGGCGCGCCGGCGACGTCCCTGCCGCTCCCGGCGCTCGCGCTGCTGGCGCTGGGCGTCCCGGCCGGGAAGCTGCTGCTGGCCGGCGCACCGTCGGCGACTGCCTGGCTGGCCGAGGCGCGCCGCGGCCCGGTCCGACGGCCCGAGCCGGCACCGGTCTCCCCGGCGGTGCGGGTCGCCACCCTGGTGGTCATCGGTCTCGCGCTGACCACCGTCGCGCTGACCACCCCGGTTCCCGGCACGGCGCCCGACCGCCCGGCGACGGCGGGCACCACCGCGCCCTGACCGGCCTCCGGGCCCGGTGGACGACGCTCACTAGTCTCGGACCGTGACAGATCGGCACATCCTGACCGCGGTGGCGTGGCCCTACGCCAACGGCCCCCGGCACATCGGCCACGTCTCGGGCTTCGGCGTCCCGTCGGACGTCTTCAGCCGCTACCACCGGATGGCCGGTGACCGGGTGCTCATGGTGAGCGGCACCGACGAGCACGGCACCCCGATCACGGTCGCCGCCGACGCCGAGGGCATCACCCCGCGGGAGATCGCCGACCGGAACAACCGGATCATCGTCGGTGACCTGCAGTCGCTCGGTCTCAGCTACGACCTGTTCACCCGGACGACGACGGTCAACCACGCCCGGATCAGCCAGGAGATCTTCCTGGGCCTGCTGAGGAACGGCTACGTCTTCCCCAAGACGACGCTGGGTGCGATCAGCCCGTCGACCGGGCGCACCCTGCCCGACCGGTACATCGAGGGCACCTGCCCGATCTGCGGTTACGACGGCGCCCGGGGCGACCAGTGCGACAACTGCGGCAACCAGCTGGACCCGATCGACCTGATCAACCCGGTGAGCCGGATCAACGGCGAGACACCGAAGTTCGTCGAGGAGGAGCACTACTTCCTCGACCTGCCGGCCTTCACCCGTGCGCTCGGCGACTGGCTGGGCACCCGGAAGAGCTGGCGCCCCAACGTCCTCAACTTCAGCGTCAACCTGCTCGACGACCTCAAGCCGCGCAGCTACACCCGCGACATCGACTGGGGCGTCCCCGTCCCGCTGGAGGGCTGGCGCGACCGCCCCGACAAGCGCATCTACGTGTGGTTCGACGCCGTCGTGGGCTACCTGTCGGCGTCCATCGAGTGGGCCCGCCGCTCGGGTGACCCCGAGGCGTGGCGGCAGTGGTGGCAGGCGCCCGACGCCGACGCCTACTACTTCATGGGCAAGGACAACATCGTCTTCCACTCCGAGATCTGGCCCGCCCAGCTGCTCGGGTACAACGGCGAGGGCGACAAGGGCGGGACCCCCGGCGACCTGGGGCGGCTGAACCTGCCCACGGAGGTGGTCTCCAGCGAGTTCCTGACCATGGAGGGGCGCAAGTTCTCCTCCTCGCGCCAGGTGGTCATCTACGTCCGCGACTTCCTCGCCCGCTACGACGCCGACGCGTTGCGCTACTTCATCGCCGCCGCGGGTCCGGAGTCCCAGGACACCGACTTCACCTGGGCCGAGTTCCGCCGCCGGAACAACGACGAGCTGGTCGCCGGGTGGGGCAACCTGGTCAACCGCAGCGTGTCGATGGCCGCGAAGAACGTCGGCGCCGTCCCGACGCCGGGTGAGCTGACCGACGCCGACCGCGCGCTGCTGGCGACCACGTCGGGCGCGTTCTCCGCCGTCGGCGACCTGCTGGCCCGCAACCGGCAGAAGGCCGCCGCCACCGAGGCGATGCGGGTGGTCGGCGAGGCCAACAAGTACCTGTCCGAACAGGCACCGTGGAAGCTCAAGGAGGACCCGGCCCGTCGCGACACCGTCCTGCACACCGCGCTGCAGGCGGTCAGCGACTGCAACGGCCTGCTCACCCCGTTCCTCCCGCACTCGGCGCAGAAGGTGCACGAGCTGCTCGGCGGCACCGGCGTCTGGTCGCCGGCCCCGCGGATCGACGAGGTGACCGACCTCGACGACGGCTCCCCGTACCCGGTCATCACCGGCGACTACGACGAGGGGACGGCGATCTGGGCGTCCCGCCCCTTGCCGCCCGGCACACCGCTGTCACCCCCCACCCCCGTCTTCAAGAAGCTGGACGAGTCGATCGTGGAGGAGGAGCTCGCCCGCCTGGAGGAGGGCGGGGCGTGAGCCGGTCGGCGAGCGCCCGCGCCAACCGGCGGGGCGAGCCACCACCCTCCCCGGAGCCGCTGCCGTCCCCGGCGGTCGACAGCCACACGCACCTCGACATCGCCCTCGACAGCGATCGGCGACCCGACGACGCCGCGGTGGACGCCGAGATCGCGGCCGCGGTCGCGGTCGGTGTGCCGCGGCTGGTGCAGGTGGGCGTCGACGTGCCCTCGTCGCGGTGGTCCGCGGAGCTGGCCGCCCGGCACCCGAACGTCCTGGCCGCCGTCGCCGTCCACCCCAACGAGGCCGGCGCCGGTGCGGCCGACGACGCCGCCCTGGCCGAGATCGACCGGCTCGCCGCCCTGCCGCGGGTGCGGGCGGTGGGGGAGACCGGGCTCGACCGGTTCCGCACCGGACCCGACGGCTGGGCCGCGCAGGAGGCCTCGTTCCGGGCGCACGTCCAGATCGCCAAGGAGCGCGGCGTCGCGCTGGTCATCCACGACCGGGACGCGCACGAGGAGATCCTCCGCGTGCTGGACGACGAAGGCGCCCCCGAGCACACCGTCCTCCACTGCTTCTCCGGCGACGCCACCTTCGCCCGGGCCTGCGTCGAGCGGGGCCACGTGCTCTCCTTCGCCGGCACCCTGACGTTCGGGAACGCCGGCTACCTGCGGGAGGCCGCGGCGCTCGCGCCCGTCGACCAGCTGCTGGTGGAGACCGACTCGCCGTTCCTCACGCCGATGCCCTTCAGGGGCCGCCCCAACGCCTCACGGCTGGTGCCGCTGACCGTGCGGACGCTGGCCGAGGTCACCGGCGTGGACCTGCCCGAGCTGTGCGCCGCCCTGACCGCGACCGCGGAGCGGGTGTTCGGTCCCTGGTAGGAGGAGGACCCCGCTGCCCCCCACGCCTCGCCGGCGCTCGCCGCGGGACCCTGCAGGGGGCCGGCCCGTTACCGACGCGTGACCACCCGGCCCCGCCCGGGCCGGTTCCGGTGGACACTGTGGGCGTGGGCCGCCTCATCGCCGTCGTGCTGTTCATCGCCGTGCTGGTCCCCGCTGTGCTGCTCGCCCGTGCCTGGGCACTGGCGGCCGGTCGCCGGGCCGTGGCCTCGGCCGCGGTCGGCTTCGCCACCCCCACCCCCGAGGGCGCGGCCACCGTGCGGCGTCAGGCGCTGCACGGCCGGCGCGTCCGCCGGCTGGGGCTGCTCCTGGGCGTCGTCGGCATCGTGGCCAGCATCGTGCTGTTCGGCGAGGCGTCGGTCTTCCTGTGGGCGCCCGCGCTCGTGATCGGCCTGCTGCTCGGTGTGGTGCTGGCCGAGGCGACCCGGCCGCGCCCCCGCTGGCGGACGGGGACCCCGGCCCGGCGGCCCCGGCGCAGCGAGCAGATCTCACCGGTGCTGCTGTGGGCGACGCGCGGGGTCGTCCTCGCCGAGCTCGTCGCGGCCGTCTGGATGTGGCAGCGCGACGAGCTGCCCGACTCCGTCGGCTGGGTGGCCCTCGCCATCCCCCTGCTGACCTGGGTCCTGGCCGAGGTCGCCCTGCTGCGGGCCCTGACCCGGCCACTGCCGGCCGAGGGGGCCGACGTCCCGGTCGACGAGGCGCTGCGGACCTGGGGCGCCCACCTCGTCGCCGCGGCGACCAGCGTGCTGGCGCTGCTGCCGCTGGGTGCCCTGCTGCTCGCCGCCGGCATCGATCTCGGGGACCGGGTGACCGACGGCTTCGACCTGCTGCCGGTGGCGCTCGTCGCCGGCGGGTTCGCCAGCCTCGCCGCGGGCCTCGCGGTCGCGGTCTTCCTGGTCACCTGGCTGCGGCCGGTGCAGGTCGACGAGCGGGCGCTCACCCGCTGAGGCCGCCGGCCGTGCCCGTCTGAGGGCCCGGCCACACTGTGGCCTTGGTCACCTCATCGACCTCACGCTGCGCACGCGTCCCAGCGTCCCCACCCGGCACGTCCGTCACGGAGCGTATCGGCGTGGCCGCATGTCGACACGTCGTCTCTCTGTTTCACTCGCTCCGCACCGTTGCTCGATGCACTCCGTTCGTTATCGTGTCGTGACCAGCCGGGGTGGGGACCGACCCGGGCGGACTCGACCGGGAGCACGCGCTCCCGGTCGACTGCCGTCCGAGCCGGGATGCGCTCGGGGCCCGCCTGCCGGCGTGCTCCCGCGCGCACTCCTCTGCCCGGGTTCCGTGACCCCGTGGAAGTGCCGTGTCCCGATCGCTGAAGCTCGCCCTGTTCGCCCTCGTCCTCCTGGGACTGGTCGGCGGCTCCGTCGCCTACCACGTCGCCCAGAAGTCCCTGACGCTGACCATCGACGGGCAGGCGCAGGAGGTCACCACCTACGCCGGCACCGTCGGTGAGGTGCTGGCGGAGGAGGGGCTGGAGACCCAGGCGCACGACGTCGTCCTCCCCGACACCGACGCCTCGGTGGCCGACGGCGACACCGTCGTCGTCAACCGGGCCCGGCCCCTGCAGCTGACCGTCGACGGCGTGCAGAGCGAGGTCTACGTGACCGCCCTGTCGGTCGACGAGGCCCTCGAGCAGCTCGGTTACCGCGCCGAGGACCTGGTCGTCTCCGCCAGCCGCAGCGACCGGTTGCCCCTGGACGGCATGCAGCTGTCGATCAACACCCCCAAGGACGTCACGCTGGTCGTCGACGGGCAGCAGCGCGTGGTCACCACGACCGCCGCGACCGCCCAGGACCTCCTGGCCGAGCAGGGCATCACGCTCAGCGAGACCGACCGCACCAGCCTCCTGCCGGGTCAGGCGCTCCTGGACCGCATGCAGCTGCAGGTCTTCCGCGTGCAGGTCGGCGAGGTCGTCGAGACCGCCGCCATCGCGCACGGCACGGTCGAGACCGACGACCCGGCCGCGTTCACCGGCCAGGAGACCGTCACCCAGCCCGGTGTGGACGGCGAGCAGGCCACCACCTTCCGGGTCACCGTCGTCGACGGCGTGGAGACCGCCCGCGAGCAGCTGGGCACCACCGTCACCCGTGCGCCGGTCGACGAGCTGGTCAGCGTCGGCACCAAGGCGCGCCCGGCCCCGGCGCCGGCCCCCGCAGCGAGCGGCGGTGGCGGTGGGAGCAGCACCGCAGCCCCCACCAGCAACGACGGGCTGAACTGGGCGGCCGTCGCGAAGTGCGAGTCCGGCGGCAACCCGCGTGCGGTGAACCCGGCCGGTTACTACGGTCTCTACCAGTTCTCCCTGCCCACCTGGCGGTCGGTCGGCGGCTCCGGCAACCCGATCGACGCCTCTCCCGAGGAGCAGCTCATGCGGGCGCAGATGCTGTACGCGCGGTCTGGTCCCGGGCAGTGGGGCTGCCGTGCGCACTTCTGACCCGAGCGCTCCCTGAACGCAGACCAGCAGACCGACGGGCTGCTGGGCCCGGCCGCGATCCGCGACCTGGCCCAGCAGCTCGATCTGCGTCCGACGAAGTCCCTCGGGCAGAACTTCCTGCACGACGCGAACACCATCCGGCGGATCGTGCGGACCGCCGGGACCACCCCGGACGACGTCGTCCTCGAGGTCGGGCCCGGTCTCGGGTCGCTGACCCTGGGGCTCCTCCCGGCGGCCGCGCACGTGACCGCCGTCGAGATCGACCCGCGCCTGGCCGCGCTCCTGCCGCGCACGGTGGAGGAGCGGGCTCCGGCGCTGGCCGGCCGGCTGACCGTGGTCGAGGCCGACGCCCTGCGCCTCACCGAGCTGCCGGGGCCGCCGCCGACGGCCCTGGTCGCCAACCTGCCGTACAACGTCGCCGTGCCCGTCCTGCTGCACCTGCTGGAGCTGGTCCCGACGCTGCGCCGGGCCCTCGTGCTCGTCCAGGCCGAGGTCGCCGAGCGGCTGGCCGCCGGGCCCGGGACCGCGGCCTACGGCATCCCGTCGGTGAAGGCCGCCTGGTACGGCGAGGTGCGCCGCGCGGGCAGCGTCGGGCGCCGCGTCTTCTGGCCGGAGCCCAACGTCGACTCCGGGCTCGTCTCGCTGGTCCGCCGGCCACCACCGCCCGGTGACCGCGCCGCCACCTTCGCCGTCGTCGACGCCGCCTTCGCCACGCGCCGCAAGGGGCTGCGGGCCGCGCTGGCCCGCTGGGCCGGCAGCACCGCGGACGCCGAGGCCCGGCTGCGCGCCGCCGGCATCGACCCGGCCACCCGCGGCGAGCAGCTGTCGGTCACCGACTTCGCCCGCCTGGCCGCCACCGGGGACGGGGGATGAGCTGGTCGTCCCCCGGCGGGCCGGGCCGCCTGGCCGGGGACGGCGCCGTGGTCGCCCGCGCGCCGGCCAAGGTGAACGTGCACCTGGCCGTCGGCCCGTTGCGCGCCGACGGCTTCCACGAGCTGCGCACCGTCTACCTCGCCGTCTCGCTGTTCGACACGGTGACCGTCCGGCCCGGCGACGGCCTGGCCCTCACCCTGACCGGCGAGGGGGCCGCAGGCGCCGGGGCCGACGCCGTCCCCACCGACCGGCGGAACCTGGTGTGGCGGGCGGCCGAGCTCCTCGCCGAGCGGGCCGGGGTGCCCGCCGACGCCACGATCGCCGTCGACAAGTCGATCCCCGCCGCCGCGGGGCTGGCGGGTGGCAGCGCCGACGCCGCCGCGGCGCTGGTCGCGCTGGACGCGCTGTGGGGCACTCACGCCACCCGCGGTGAGCTGGCCGCGCTGGCCGCGCAGCTCGGCAGCGACGTCCCGTTCAGCCTGCAGGGCGGGGTCGCCCTCGGCTCCGGCCGGGGGGAGCAGCTCTCCCCGGTGCTGGCCCGGCGGCGGTGGGACTGGGTGCTCGGCATCGCCGGGGAGGGGTTGTCGACGCCGGCCGTCTACGCCGAGCTGGACCGGCTGCGGGCCGCCGGCCGGCTGCCCGACGGCAGCGACCTGGACTCACCGGAGCCGGTCATCGCCGCCCTGCGCAGCGGGCCCGTCCCGGCGCTCGCGGCCGCGCTGGCCAACGACCTGCAGGCGCCGGCGGTGTCGCTGCGCCCCGCCCTGCGCCGGGCGCTGCGCGCCGCCACGGACGCCGGTGCGCAGGCGTCGCTGGTCAGCGGGTCGGGCCCGACCGTCGCCGCGCTCGCGGAGGACGAGGAGGACGCCGTCCGGCTGGCGGCGGTGCTGGCGGGTGAGGGCGTCTACCGCACGGTCCGGGCCGTGTACGGACCGGTGCCGGGCGCGCGGCTCGTCGGCTGACAGAGGACCCTCCTGCCCCCCACAGCTCGCAAGCTCGCGGCGGGCCCCTGCAGGAGGGCCGGGATCACGGGGCGGGCGGCGCGAGCGGGGCCGCGACCAGCCCTGGTGCCGGGTCCAGCCGGGCCAGGCCGTTGTAGGCGAGGTTGACCAGGTGCGCGGCCACCTCCCGCTTGCCCGGGGTGCGCGTCTCCAGCCACCGCTGACCGACCAGCGCCACCATGCCCACCAGGGCCTGGCTGTAGAGCTCGGCCAGCTGCGGGTCGTAGCCGCGCTCGTCGAACTGGGAGGCCAGGATGTGCTCGACCTTGCGCGCCACCTCGCCGAGCAGCGAGGAGTACGTGCTGGAGGAGCTGGCGACGGGGGAGTCGCGGGAGAGCACCCGGAAGCCCTCAGTGTCGTCCTCGATGTAGTCGAGCAGCACCAGCGCGGCCCGCTCGAGCAGCTCGCGGGGCCGGCCGCCGGCCGACAGCGCCGACGTGAACCGGTCGAGCAGTCGCTGCATCTCCCGGTCGACGACGACGGCGTAGAGGCCCTCCTTGCCGCCGAAGTGCTCGTAGACGACCGGCTTGCTGACGCCGGCGCGGGCGGCCAGCTCCTCGATCGAGGTGGCCTCGTAGCCGCGCTGGGCGAACAGCTCGCGGCCGATGTCGAGCAGTTGCTCGCGGCGCTGGGCGCCGGTCATCCGCACCCGGGGCCGCGCCGCACTGCCGGTCGCGCCGTCCATCCCCCGTGGTCCCCTCCCGGGCACCGCCCCGAGCGTGCGAGGGGTGGGGAGGAGGGGGTCCTTGCTCAGCTCGCGACCGTCGCCGGGGCGCGCCGCTTGGCGGCGAGCCGCACGCGGTCGGGCCACTTGACGCTGTGGGCCCACCCGAGCCGCTCGAACGCCCAGATCACCCGGGCGCTGATGTCGACCTGGCCGCGCAGGACGCCGTGGCGCGCGCACGTGGGGTCGGCGTGGTGCAGGTTGTGCCAGGACTCGCCGCCGCTGAGGATCGCCAGCGGCCAGAAGTTCGTCGCGCGGTCGCGGCCGGGGGAGACGAACGGCCGGTTGCCGACGACGTGGCAGACCGAGTTGATCGACCACGTCACGTGGTGCAGCAGGGCGACGCGGACCAGCCCGGCCCAG
The DNA here is from genome assembly GCF_010686765.1 of Geodermatophilus sabuli. Lineage (GTDB taxonomy): Bacteria > Actinomycetota > Actinomycetes > Mycobacteriales > Geodermatophilaceae > Geodermatophilus > Geodermatophilus sabuli_A. The sequence goes on from NZ_JAAGWF010000008.1 coordinate 177,523, forward strand.
AAGAACGCCGACCACGCGCCGGCCCAGGAGCCGGTCACCAGGCCGCCGATCAGCGCGGGCGCGGCCAGGCTCACGAAGGCCCACACCACGAAGAGCCGGCTGGTGGTGACGAGCGCGCCGTCCTTGAGCAGGTCCGGCGCGTAGCGCTCCTGGTTGGTCTTGCGTCGGTCGAACAGCCAGCCCAGATGGGCGTGGAACATGCCCTTGAGCAGCGACCGCAGGTCGGTGCCGTAGCGCCACGGGGAGTGCGGGTCGCCCGCGCGGTCGGAGAAGGCGTGGTGGCGGCGGTGGTCGGCCACCCACTGGATGACCGGCCCCTGGATGGCCATCGACCCCGCGGCCGCCAGCGCCAGCCGCAGCGGCCGGTTCGCCTTGAACGAGCCGTGCGTGAAGTGCCGGTGGAAGCCGACCGTCACGCCGAGGAGGGCCAGGTAGTAGAAGCCCACGGCCAGCCCGACGTCGAGCCACGACATGCCCCAGCCCCACACGGCAGGGACGACGGCGATCAGGGCCAGGAACGGCACCGCGACGATCACCGACAGCGTGATGATCTCGAGCGAGCTCTTGTGCCGGCCGATGGCGTTGGCGGGCAGTCCGGCGTGCGGGTCCGCCACAGGGGGAGCCGTGGGCCGGGTGAGAGCGGGAGCGGACAAACGGGACTCCTGGGCGGTGTCGGGGCCTCGCGCGGGGTCGAGGACCCTCCGGCGCCGTGGCTACGTGCCCGTAACCTACGGCAGCGTAGGGACCCCGGCGACCTGGGCTCCGCGCCCGGTGGGTGCCCCACCCAGCCGGCGGCCCTAGGCTCGCCCCGGGTGCCCCGCCGCGGCACCCCCGTGGCTGGCCGCAACCGCGCCACGGGTGGGGGATGGGGTAATCGGCAGCCCGCCGGCCTTTGGAGCCGTGCAGTCTCGGTTCGAGTCCGAGTCCCCCAGCTCGATGAGTGCCGCCCGTCTGAGGAGATCTGTGACCGCGCAGGAGCCGTCCGCCACCCCGTCCCCGGCGGTCGCCGCCGTCGTCGTCCTCGCCGCCGGGCAGGGCACCCGCATGAGGTCGGCGACGCCCAAGGTGCTGCACACGCTCGGCGGGCGCAGCCTGCTGGGTCACGTCCTGGCCGCCACGGAACCGCTGGGCGCGGCCACGACCGTCGTCGTCGTCGGCTCCGGCCGGGACCAGGTCGAGGCGCACCTCGCGAGCGTCGCCCCCGGGGCGCTGGCGGTCGTGCAGGAGCAGCAGCTCGGCTCGGGGCACGCGGCGGAGGTCGCGCTCGCCGCGGTGCCCGACGTCGAGGGCGCGGTCCTCGTGGTCAACGGCGACTCCCCCCTGCTGACCAGCCGGACCCTCGAGACCCTCGTCGCCGCGCACGCCGCCGCCGGCAGCGTCTTCACCGTCCTGACCGCGGAGGTCGACGACCCGACCGGCCTGGGCCGGATCGTCCGTGACGACCGCGGTGCGCCGCAGGCGATCGTGGAGGAACGGGACGCGACGGACGAGCAGCGCGCGATCCGCGAGGTGAACGCCGGCGTCTACGTCGCGAACGCCGCCACCCTGCGCCGGGTCCTGGCCGGCATCGGGACGTCCAACGCACAGGGCGAGCAGTACCTGACCGACGCGCTCGCGCCGCTGGTCTCCGGTGGCGCCCCCACGGCCGCCGTCCTGGCGGACGACCCGGAGGACGTGCTCGGCTGCAACGACCGCGCGGAGCTGGCGGCCCGCCGTCGGACGCTCAACGACCGGGTCCTCGGCGAGCTCATGCGCGCCGGTGTCACGGTCGTCGACCCGGCCACCACCTGGGTCGACGTCACGGTGACCGTCGCCGCCGACGCGGTGCTCGAGCCGGGGACGCAGCTCAAGGGCGCGACGACGGTCGCGTCCGGTGCCGTCGTGGGCCCCGACAGCACGCTCGTCGACACCGAGGTCGGAGAGGGGGCATCGGTCGTGCGGTCGCACGTGCTCGGCGCGAGCGTCGGCCCGGCGGCCACGGTCGGCCCGTTCAGCTACCTGCGGCCGGGCACCAGGCTGGCCCGCGGCACCAAGGTCGGCGCCTTCGTCGAGACCAAGAACGTCCAGGTGGGTGAGGGCTCGAAGCTGCCCCACCTGTCCTACGTGGGCGACGCGACCATCGGGGAGAGCGCGAACATCGGGGCGGCCACCGTCTTCGTCAACTACGACGGCGTGGCCAAGCACCACACCACGATCGGCGACCACGTGCGGATCGGCTCCGACACCATGCTCGTGGCACCGGTCACGGTGGGAGACGGCGCCTACACCGCCGCCGGCTCGGTGATCACCACCGACGTCCCCCCGGGGGCGATGGGCGTGGCGCGGGCACGCCAGCGCAATGTGGCAGGCTGGGTGCTCCGGCGGCGTCCCGGGTCGGCCGCAGCACGGGCCGCCGAGGCCGCCGGGCATGCAGGGGCCGAGGCAGGGGCCGACACTCGGACGACGGCGTCCGAGTAGACCGGCGGCCGGCGAGGACCGAACACCAGGGATCAGAGGGCCGATGAGCGCCATCCGGCAGACCACCAGCAAGAGCCTGATGCTCTTCTCCGGCCGGGCCTACCCGGAGCTGACCGACGAGATCGCCGGGCACCTCGGCGTGACGCCGACGCCCACCGCGTCCTACGAGTTCGCCAACGGTGAGCTGTTCGTCCGCTTCGAGGAGTCCGTCCGCGGCTGCGACGCCTTCGTGGTGCAGAGCCACACGGCACCGATCAACACCTGGCTCATGGAGCAGCTGATCATGGTCGACGCGCTCAAGCGCGCCTCGGCCAAGCGGATCACCGTCGTCGCGCCGTTCTTCCCCTACGCCCGCCAGGACAAGAAGCACCGCGGCCGGGAGCCGATCTCCGCCCGGCTGGTCGCCGACATGTTCAAGACCGCCGGCGCCGACCGGCTGATGACCGTCGACCTGCACACCGCCCAGATCCAGGGGTTCTTCGACGGCCCGGTCGACCACCTGTTCGCACTCGACCTGCTGGTGAAGCACGTCTGCGCGCGCTGGGGCGAGCGCGACATCACCGTGGTCTCCCCGGACTCCGGCCGGGTCCGGGTCGCCGAGCGGTGGACCGACAAGCTCGGCGGCGTCCCGCTGGCCTTCATCCACAAGACCCGCGACCCGATGCGGCCCAACGAGGTCAAGGCCAACCGCGTCGTCGGTGAGGTCGAGGGCCGGGTCTGCATCCTGGTCGACGACATGATCGACACCGGCGGCACGATCGTGAAGGCCGCCGAGACCCTGTTCGACGCCGGCGCCGCGGACGTCATCGTCACCGCCACCCACGGCGTGCTGTCCGGCCCCGCCGTCGACCGGCTGAAGAACAGCAAGGTCAGCGAGGTCATCGTGACCAACACGCTGCCCATCCTGCCCGAGCGGCACTTCGACAAGCTCACCGTCCTCTCCATCGCACCCCTCCTCGGCCGGGCGATCAAGGAGGTCTTCGAGGACGGCTCGGTCACGAGCCTCTTCGACGGCGCGAGCTGACGAAGGACCCCGTCCTCCTCGCGGCCCGCGGGCTCGGGGCGAGCCTCCGGACGGGGCCGTGGCGGTCGGGGAGCGCCCGTCGGGTAGCCTGAGCAGGTTGCCCGGCGAGGGAGACGGTTCGCCCGTACTCCGTGATCGACGTGCGCGCTCCTGAGTGGGTCGAGCCCTCCGAGGTGTGCCGCGCCGTGTGCCGGCTGCAGACCCTGATCCACCTCCCGAGGAGCACACCACCGTGGCTGACTTCCGCCTCGTCGCCGAGTCCCGCACCGAGTTCGGCAAGGGCAGCGCCCGCCGCACCCGCCGGGCCGGCCGCATCCCCGCCGTCCTCTACGGGCACGGCCAGGACGTCGTCCACCTGTCGCTGCCGGCCCGCGAGTTCGCCGCGGCGCTGCGCAACGGCGGCGGCAACGTGCTGCTGACCGTCGTCCTCGACGGCACCGAGCAGCTCGCCCTGACCAAGGCCGTGCAGCGCGACCCGCTGACCCGTACCCACGAGCACGTCGACCTGCTGCTGGTGCGCCGCGGCGAGAAGACCACCGTCGACGTGCCGATCGTCATCGTGGGCGAGCCCGGGGTGGACGCCATCCCGAACCACCAGCTCAACACCGTCGCCATCGAGGCCGACGCCACCAACCTGCCCGACACCATCGAGGTCGACGTGACCGGCCGGACCGCCGGTCAGGGCATCACCGCCGGCGACCTGGTGCTGCCGCGCGGCGCCACGCTGGTCACCGACCCCGAGGCGCTGGTCATCGGCTTCCTGGGTGCGCCCACCGCCGAGGCCCTCGAGGCCGAGCTCGCCGAGGCCGAGGCCGAGGCCGGCATCGAGCGCGAGGAGTCCGACGCCGCCCAGGAGGGCACCGGCGAGGGCGACATCGTGGGCGAGCCGCAGGACCAGGGCAGCGGCGAGTCGATGGAGTCGGCCGAGAAGGGCTGATCCCGCTGACCGAGAGCACGACCCGCAGGGGCGCCGGCGATGCCGGCGCCCCTGCGGCCGTGTCCGAGGGGCCCTTCCTCGTGGTCGGGCTGGGCAACCCCGGCCCCTCGTACGCCGGGAACCGGCACAACGTCGGCGCGATGGTCCTCGACGAGCTCGCCGCCCGGGCCGGCATCCGGCTCTCGCCCGGGAAGGGCAAGCGGGCCCGCACGCTCATCGGTGAGGGCCGGCTGGCCGGACGCCGGGTCGTGCTGGCCCGCCCCACCAGCTACATGAACGAGTCCGGCGGCCCTGTGCGCGGACTGCTCGACTACCACTCCATCCCGGTCACCGACCTCGTCGTGCTGCACGACGAGCTCGACATCCCCTTCTCCGCCGTGCGGCTCAAGCGCGGCGGTGGGGAGGGCGGGCACAACGGCCTGAGGTCCATCTCGCGCTCCACCGGGACGCGCGACTACCTCCGCGTGCGGGTCGGCATCGGCCGGCCGCCCGGGCGGCAGGACCCCGCCGACTTCGTCCTCAAGGACTTCTCGGCCACCGAGCGCAAGGAACTCGACCTGCTCGTCGCCGAGGCGGCCGACGCCCTCGAGGAGCTGCTGAGCGCGGGCCTCGAGGCGGCGCAGAACGTCGTCCACCCGCGCAGCTGACCGGTCGCACGCCCCCGCCGAGACTCCCGTTCGGGTGAACGATCACTCTCCGCATTGACCTCGATGTGACGCTGGGTGATGGTTCTCCCGACGTCGGGCGCCTGCGCTCGGGAGAATGGCTGGTCATCGAGCTGTTCGTCCCCCGCTGGTGTGGGCCCCGCTACAGGTTGTCACGCGTGTCCGGGGGGAACCGTGCTGCTCGATCACTCAAGGGTAGGGCTCGGTACGGCGGTGCATGCGCCGGCGACGGCGACGGTCGAGGCCGCCGCCCGGGCTCGGGCGCGCGCCGGGACGCCACGCTGGGCCGGCCGCTACTCCCTGGCGCTCACCGTCTTCGAGGCCCTCGCCGCAGCCATCGCGGGGGCGGCGGTCCTCGTCACGCGCCCCGACGGGTTCTCCACGTCGTCACCCCTATTCTGGGCCGCGGTGTCGCTGGTGGCCGTGTGGCCGGTCCTGCTGCAGGCCACCGGCGCCCACTCCGAGCGGGTCTTCGGCACCGGTAGCGACGAGTTCCGCGCCGTGGGCGCGGCCGGCTTCTCGCTGCTGGCGGTCGCCGGCTTCGTCTCCTACGCGACCGGCCTGGACCTCAGCCGGGCGCTGGTCGTCGTCGCGGTCCCCGCCCTCACCGTCACCACGCTGGTGGGGCGGTACGCCGCCCGGTGCGTGCTCCGTGCGCTGCGCACCCGCGGGCACTGCACCAAGCGGGTGGTCGTGGTCGGCCGGGGCACCGCCGTCCTCGAACTGGTCGGCCGGGTGCGGCGTGAGCACTACGCGGGCCTGGACGTCGTCGCCGCCTGCGTCACCCCCGACGACCGGGAGCGCGTCGCCCGCACGGCCGCGGTCCCCGTCGGTGGCCTCGACGAGGTCGTCAGCCTGGCCGCCCGGCTGGGTGCCGACACGATCGCGGTGACCTCGGCCAGCGAGACCGCCGCCCAGTACCTGCGCCAGCTGTCGTGGCAGCTGGAGGGGACCGGTATCGAGCTCCTCGTGGCCCCGGGGCTGATCGAGGTCGCCGGACCCCGCCTGCACATCCGCCCGTTCGAGGGCCTGCCGCTGCTCTCGGTCGAGCAGCCGCGCTTCGAGGGCTGGCGTCGCGTGGTCAAGGGTGGCCTGGACCGCCTCGTCGCCGCACTCGCCCTCGTCGTCCTCGCGCCGGCGTTCCTGGGCATCGCCCTGGCCATCCGGCTGACCAGCCTCGGACCGGTGCTCTACCGCCAGGAGCGCGTGGGGGTGAACGGCCAGGTCTTCACGATGCTCAAGTTCCGCAGCATGGTCGTGGGCGCCGACCGCCAGGTCGACGCCCTGCGCGACGTCAACATCTCCGACGGTCTGCTGTTCAAGATGCGGGTCGACCCCCGTGTCACGCCGGTCGGCCGGCTGCTGCGGCGGCTGTCGCTGGACGAACTGCCCCAGCTGTTCAACGTGCTCGGCGGGTCGATGTCCCTGGTCGGGCCGCGACCACCGCTGCCCGGTGAGGTCGCCCGATACGACACCTCGGTCAGCCGCCGGTTGCTGGTCAAGCCCGGCCTCACCGGGCTCTGGCAGATCTCCGGGCGCAGCGACCTGCCCTGGGAGGAGGCCGTGCGCCTGGACCTCCGCTACGTCGAGAACTGGTCCCTGGCCATGGACCTGCTGATCCTGGCCAAGACCGCGCGCGCCGTCCTGAGCCGGTCCGGCGCCTACTGACGGCCCTCCTGCCGAGGGGGCAGGAGGGTCCCTCCTCCGTGCGGGTGACAGCACTCTCCGTGGCACTCCCCTCGGCACCGTTCGGCGTCGATGCTCGCAGCGAGCGGCGGGACCCATGCGCATCGCGCACGGGCCGTCCCGTTCGGACCGTAGGGATCGGAGGACCTGGTGGACGCGCTCCGCATCGCCATGGTGGGCACGCGTGGTGTCCCCGCGCGGTACGGCGGCTTCGAGACCGCGGTCGAGGAGGTCGGCCGGCGGCTGGTCGAGCGCGGGCACCGCGTCGTCGTCTACTGCCGCACCGTCCCGGGCGCCGACGCGCTGCCCTCGGCCGAGCACCTCGGCATGGAACTGGTGCACCTGCCGGCCGCCCGCACGCGCGCGCTGGAGACGCTGAGCCACACCGCGCTGTCGGTCGCGCACCTGACGGCCCACCGCACGGACGCCGCGTTCGTCTTCAACGCCGCCAACTCGCCGCTGCTGCCGGTCCTGCGGGCCGCCCGCATCCCGGTCGCCACGCACGTCGACGGCCTGGAGTGGAAGCGGGCCAAGTGGGGGCCCACCGGTCGCCGGTACTACCGCGCCGCCGAGGCACTGGCCGTCCGCTGGTCCGACGCACTGATCGCCGACGCCCAGGGCATCGCCGACTACTACCGCGACGCCTTCGACGCGCCCACCTCGCTGCTCACCTATGGCGCGCCACTGATCGAGCCGGGGGCCGACCGCCTGGGCGAGCTCGGTCTCGAGCCGCGCGGCTACCACCTCGTCGTCGCCCGCTTCGAGCCGGAGAACCACGTCGACGTCGTCGTCGAGGGCTACGCGGCGAGCTCGGCGGCCCAGCCGCTGGTCGTCGTCGGCTCGGCACCCTACGCCGACGAGTACACCCGCCGGGTGCACGCACTGGCCGACGACCGGGTGCGCTTCCTCGGTGGCGTCTGGGACCAGCAGCTGCTCGACCAGCTCTACGCGAACTGCTCCACCTACCTGCACGGGCACTCCGTGGGTGGCACGAACCCCTCGCTGCTGCGCGCCATCGGCGCGGGCGCGGCGGTCACGGCCTACGACGTCGACTTCAACCGCGAGGTCGTCGCCGACGCCGGTCGCTACTTCCGGACGCCGCAGGACGTCGCCCGGCAACTCGCGGCCGCCGAGGCCGACCCCGTGGGCGTGCTCCGCGCCGGACAGCGGGCGCGCGAGCTGGCCGGTGGCTACGACTGGGACCAGGTCGCCGCCGGGTACGAGGAACTCGCCGGCCGCCTGGCCGCCCGCCGTTTCCCGCGGCGTCGTCCCTCGGGACGCCGCCGGCCGACCTCGGCCGCGGTGGCGGCTTCCCCGGCCGGGCCGGCACGGGTGTGGCCGGACTCCGCGCTGCTGCCCGCGCCGACCGCACCGGTGCTCGACGGCGTGCGGGCGGTCCGACCGTGACCGTGGACGACGCGGAACCGGCTGGCCCCATCGGGGTCGTCGTCGTCTCGTTCGGCCCGGCAGGACTCCTGCGCCGCACTCTCGCGACCCTCGACCTCCCTGGACCCGACGTGCGCGTCGTGGTCGTCGACAACTTCTCGACCGCCGAGAACCGGCGTGCGGTGGAGGAGCTGGGGACCACGCACGGCTGGCACGTCGTCGGGATGCCCGACAACCGGGGGTTCGGTGCCGCCTGCAACGCCGGAGTGCGCGCCGCCCGGAACCTGGGCTGCCGGACGTTCCTCTTCCTCAACCCGGACGCGCTGATCACCTCCTCGGTAGTGGCGGAGCTGCGGGAGCACAGCCTGCGGGAGCCGACGGCCCTGATCAGCCCGCTTCTGGTCGACTCGGCGGGCGAGGTCGTCTTCCGGGCGGCGCGCACCGACCTGCGCGACGGCCGTGTCCACACCCGGCCGGACGACGGCGGAAGGGCCACCCGTCACCCCGGTGACTGGCTCTGCGGTGCCTGTCTGGTCGTCCACGACGACCTGCTGCAGCGGATCGGTGGCTTCGACGAGGGCTACTTCCTCTACTGGGAGGACGTCGACCTCGGCTACCGGGCGATCGGCGCCGGTGGCACGGTGGTCCTCCGCGACGACCTGGTGGCGGTGCACGACGAGGGCGGGACGCACGGCGAGGCCGATCGTGGCCGGGCGAAGTCCCCGCTCTACTACCGCTACAACTGCCGCAACCGGCTGGCCTTCGGGGCACGTCACCTGCGGCGCCGGCAGCTGCTGCGCTGGCTCCTGGCGACGCCCGTCGTCAGCTGGGAGATCCTGCTGCGCGGAGGACGGCGTCAGCTGCTCCGGTCACCGCGGCCGCTGTGGGCGGCGGTCTCCGGATCGCTGGCCGGGATCGCCCTCGCGCTCCCGGCCCTGCTGGAAGGACGCCGACCCCCCGGAACCCGGTCGTCGGTCCTGGTGGTCCACCCGGGAGCCGAGTTGTACGGCTCCGACCGGGTGCTGCTCGAGTCCGTCGAGGCCCTGCGCCGGGTGTCCGACGTGGTGGTCGCGCTGCCCTCCCGGGGTCCACTGATCGCCGAGCTCGAGCGTCGCGGCGCGCGGGTCGTCGTCGTCCGGATGCCCGTGCTCCGGAAGGCGGCGCTGCGGCCGAGCGGGATGGCCACGCTCGTCCGCGACGCCGTCCTGGGCCTGCTCCCCGCGTTCCGGCTCCTGCGCCAGGCCGGTGGCGAGACCGTCTACGTCAACACCACGGTCCTGCCGTTCTGGCTCGTCGTCGGACGGCTCGCCGGCCGGCGCGTGGTCTGCCACGTGCACGAGGCCGAGTGGCCGGGACCGGCAGTCCTGCGCCGGTCGCTGCTCCGATCGCTCACGGCGGCCGACGCGGTGCTGGCCAACAGCCGCTTCACCCGCGACGTCCTCACCGACCTGCTCCCCGCGGTCGCGGCACGGACGACCGTGGTGCCCAACCCGGTGCACGGCCCGGTGGTCCCGGTGCCGCCGCGCGCGAGACTCCAGGGCCCCGTCCGCCTGCTGTACGTGGGGCGGCTGTCCCCGCGCAAGGGACCCCAGGTGGCCATCGGGACGCTCCGGGAGCTGCTCGCCCGCGGGGTGGACGCGCGACTGTCACTCCTGGGTTCGGTGTACGAGGGCTACGGTTGGTTCGAGGCCGAGCTGCGCGCGACCGTGTCCGAGCTGTCCGATCGAGTCGACTTCCTCGGGTTCCGGGCCGACGTCGCGCCCGTGATGGCCGAGGCCGACGTGGTGCTGGTCCCCTCGGTCGTCGACGAGTCCTTCGGCCTCGTCGCGGTCGAGGCCGTCCTGGCCGCCCGGCCGACGCTGGTCAGCGCCCTGGGCGGCCTGCAGGAGGCGACTGCCGGCTACGACGCTGTCCAGGTCGTCCCCCCGGGCCGCCCGGAGCTGTGGGCGGATGCGGTCGAGCGGGTGATCGCCCACTGGGCGGTGTACCGCGCGGCCGCCGTCGCCGATGCCTCCGACGCGGCCCGTCGGCACTCCCCGCGCCGGTACCAGGCGCGCGTGGTGGAGGTGGTCGAGGGGCCCCGGCGCGCCGTCTCCCGGACGCCGGGCGGAACCGTGCCCCGTGCCCTCGGCCGGAGCGAGGAGATGCCGGCATGACCGCAGTGAACGGGTCGACCGGTGTCCGCGTGCCCCCGCCCCCTGCTGGGAAATCCGCCGTGCGGGTCACGATCGCCGTTCCGACCTTCCGTCGCAACGACCGGCTCGAGGCACTGCTGCCGCTGCTGCTCCAGCAGGCGCAGGAGGTGGCCACCGCGTCCGGTGGCCGCTGGGTCGTGGAGGTCCTCGTGGTCGACAACGACCCACCGGGCGGCGCGGCGCAGGTCGTGACGCCGAGCGCCGGCTCCGGCGTCCGCTACGTCGTCGAGTCCACGCCGGGCATCGCCGCAGTGCGCAACCGGGCCATGGACGAGGCCGCCGACGCACGCCTGCTCGCCTTCATCGACGACGACGAGCGGCCTGCGCCGGGATGGTTGGCGCACCTGCTGAGCACGTGGGCGCGGACCGGGGCGACGGCCGTGGCCGGCCCCGTCCACGCCGAGCACGCCGGGGAGCTCGACCCGTGGATCCGTGCGGGTGGGTTCTTCGACGCCCGGAGCCTGCCGACCGGTACCGCCATCGATGTCGCCGCAACCGGCAACCTGCTGGTCGACCTGGCCGAGGTCCGCCGCCTCGGAGTCCGCTTCGACGCCGCCCTGGGACTCGGCGGTGGCGAGGACAGCCTGTTCAGCAGCTCCCTGGCCCGCGCGGGCGGGCGCCTGGTCTGGTGCGAGGAGTCCGCCGCGATCGAGCACGTCCCGGCCGAGCGGATGACCAGGAGGTGGGTGCTGATCCGCTCCTGGGGTTCCGGCAACGCAGCGGCGCTGACGGACCTGCGGATGACGACCGGTACGGCCGCGCGGGCGCGGGTGCGGGTCGCGGGCCTGGCCGGGGGACTGCTGCGCATCGGCGGCGGCGCCCTGCGCGGCGGCTGGGGGCTGCTCGTCCGGTCGCACCAGCACCAGGCCCGGGGGGTGCGGACGCTGCTCCGCGGCGCCGGGATGATCGGCGGGTCCTGCGGTCTCGTCTTCGAGGAGTACGGCCGCTCCGGCCGCCGCTGGCGGCTGGCACGAGGAGGACGCCGGTGACCGCGCGCACGACGGCTCGGACGGCGGCCGTGGTCGCCGGGCAGGCCGCCCGCCGTTCGGCCGGGATGCTGGTGGGCTCCGCGGTCGAGCTGCGCACCGAGCGCCCCGAGGTGGTCCTGACCTTCGACGACGGCCCGGAGCCGGGAGGGACCGACCGCATCCTGGCGGCCCTCGCGGCCGCGGGGGCGAGCGCCACGTTCTTCGTCCTGCTCACCCGCGTCCGCAGGTACCGCAGCCTCGTGGACGACGTCGTGGCGGCCGGCCACGAGGTGGCGCTGCACGGGGTCGACCACCGGGCCCTGCCCACCCTGCCCCCGGCAGAGGCAGCCCGGATGATCCGCGCGGGCAAGGCCGAGCTCGAGGACGCGGTAGGGCGGCCCGTGCGCTGGTTCCGTCCGCCCTATGGTCGGCAGACGGGGCGCAACTGGGCAGCGGCCGCCCGTGCCGATCTGCTCCCCGTGCTCTGGGGGCCGACCCTCCTCGACTGGACCGACGCCCGGGACGACCAACGCGTCGCCCGGTCGCAGGACGGCGTGCAGAAGGGCTCCATCGTCCTGGCCCACGACGGATTCGCCGGACCGGAGGACGGAGCGTGTGACGGGCCGCCGCCGGTGCTCGACCGCGGACACCTCGTCACCGCGGTGCTGGCCGGGTACGCCGACCGCGGCCTGACCGCCCGGTCGCTCGGTCAGGCGCTCGACGGCGGTGGACGACTCGTCCGTGCGCCCTGGTTCCCCGGCTGATCCGCTTCCTCCCGCACGTACCCGGACGACACCGCGCGCCGCGGTCGACCGGGGCGCCGCGCGCCGACCGGTCGTGGCTCATCGACCGCGGGCGACCATCCGCCCGCCCAGGGCGAGCACACCGCACAGGTCGTGCCGGACCGCGGGCAGTGCGGCGGCCAGGCCGTACACCGCGAGCCCGGCCAGCCCGCCGGCGACGATCCGGGCGACCGACGGCCATCCGCCGGCCAGTTGGGTGACCGCGTGGCACGCCCCTCCGGCAGCCGCGGCGCACGCGGTGATCCGCGCCGCCCCCAGCTGCAGGGCCCGGAGCGGGACCTCCGTCACCCGGGACAGCCACCACAGCGACAGCGGCCACTCCAGCAGGGCAGCCGCCGCGTAGCCGGCGGCCACGCCCAGCACGCCGAAGGGACTGCCCGCGGCGATGCAGCCCGCCGACAGCACGAGGGTCACCAGGTGGTAGCGCAGCAGGGCGGCAGACAGCCCCCGGGTCAGGTAGACCCACAGGCCCACGTAGGCGAGTGTCTGCGCGCTGCCGGCCACGGCCAGCAACGCCAGCACGGGGGCCACCGCGTGCCACCGGTCACCGAGGACCAGGTCCACGACCGGGCCCGCGGCGCCGGCAACGAGGGCGAGGCCGGTGACCAGCGTGTAACCCAGGGCCAGCTGGCCCCGTACCAGGTACTCGTCGAACCGGAGCGGCTCCCGCTCGAGGCGGGACAGCACCGGGACGGCCAGCGTGGTGCCCGGCGAGCGCAGCTGGTTCAGCGGGGTCATGAGCAGCTGGTAGCCGCGGTTGTAGACGCCCAGCGCCGCCGGACCGGCCCACAGACCGAGGCTGAGGTTGTCGAGGTTGCTGCCCAGGTAGTAGACGACCTGCGTGCCGGTCACCCCGGAACCGAAGCGGAGGAGCGGGCGCAGGCCTGCTCCGCGCCGTGGCCGTCCCGGCAGCCACCTCGCCAGCGCGACCACCAGGACCAGTCCGATCGCGGCCTGTGTCAGCTGCTGGACGACCAGCGCCCAGTACGCGGCGCCCATGCCGGCGGCGGTCACCGCCACGGCGAAGGAGACCAGCTGGGCGGCGACGTCGGCTGCGGCCACGGCGCCGAACCGCAGCTGCCGGCTGAGCCCCGCCCGGTACTGGGCCGCCAGCCCGTTCAGCACGAAGGTGCCCGCCAGCGCACGGATGACGGGCTCGAGCTCGGGCTCGGAGAAGGCGGTGGCGATCGGGGCGGCCGTGCACACGGCGGCTGCGGCGACGACCAGGCCGGCCGCGGTGTTCAGCCAGAAGAGCCCGTCCCGCTGCCGCCGGGACAGCGCCGGGACCCGGAGGGCGGCGGTCGAGAGGCCGAGGTCCCGGAACACCTCTCCGATGCCGACCACGACCAGACCGATGGCGAGCAGGCCGTAGTCCCGCGGGCTGAGCATCCGGGCCAGGACGACGACCGAGGCGAACTGCACGAGGATGCGCGCCGCCTGACCGGCCAGGGTGAGTCCGGCCCCTCGGGCCGTGGCTCCGCTCAGCCCGTCGTCACCGGTGCTCGAGGGGACCGGGACGTCGACGGAGAGCTCCGGGGCGGGTGCACCGGGACCGAGCAGCGGCTCCGCGGTGTGCAACGGCCCGCCGCCCTCAGCCGGCCGCGACACGGCCGGGTCCGGTCGAAGCGCCGGTCGTCGGGGCCGGCGTGGCGTCGAGCCGGGTCGGCGTTCGGGCGTACTCCTCGTGGGCGACCCCGAAGGCGCCGACGAGCAGGCCGGCGTAGCTCACCAGCGTGCAGACGCTCCGCGCCCGGCCGGCGAGGTCGCCGCGCACCAGCGCGCCGAGGAGCTGGACCGACGCGATCGCGGTGTTGGCGACCGCCCGGGCCGTGAGGACGGCACGCAACCGGGCCCGTCGCACGGCGCCGCGGGTGAGGTGCAGCTCCACCCTGCTCCAGGAGCTGCCGCAGCGGTAGTTGCGGGCGATGACCCAGTCGCGGGTCAGCCGCTCCACCGGGATGGACTCCACCGCCTCCGCCTCGTCGCACCAGCGGATCTCCCCGCCGCGCGCGACCAGTTCCCGGGTGAAGAGGGTGTCCTCGCCCCCCGTCAGGCCGAACCCCTCGTGGAAGCGCAGCCCCAGGGCGCGCACCTGGGCCAGGTCGAGCAGGAGGTTGCCGCTGGCAGCCTCGGGCATGGCCGTGCCCGTGGGGTGGCGCGCCCGGTCGAAGGTGCCCGAGGCAGCGACCCACGGGTCCGCCGGCCCGAGCAGGCGGGCCGGGACCGGCCCCGCCACCGCTGCGGCCCCGGACACCTGCCAGGTGCCGACCAGGTGGGTCAGCCAGCCCGGGGACGGCAGTTCGTCGTCGTCCAGGAACACCAGCAGATCTGCCCGGCCGGCTTCTCCGAGCGCCCGGTTGCGCGCCGCGGAGATCCCCGGGACCGGTTCGTGGACGTAGCGGACGTGGTGGCCGGCGCGGCTGGACACCACGTCCGCGGCGCTCCCGGCCGGGTCGTTGTCGATCACCAGCACCTCGGCAGGGGGCGACAGGGCGGAGGCCTGCTCCTCGAGCTCGTCGAGCAGCGCCGGCAGCCACGCGGTGCGTCGGTAGGTGAGCACGGCGACGACCGTGCTGGGATCGACGTCGTCCGCCCTCACGTGCACTCCTCCGGTCCTGGTGGGTCTCCCGGCTCCATCGACCGTCCGCGGCGAGACCTTGACCCTGCGGGCGCCGGGACGGCGCCGGGCGACGTGGGCACCAGCGGGCGCCGCGGCGCACCGGCCGGGCCGGGGGACGCCGCCGCACCGGTCGGGGCGACCTGCGCGGTGCGTGCCCGGGGCGGACGGGCCAGCAGGAGGAGACCGAGTGCCAGCGTGAGGGTGTCCACGTTGCTCTCCATCGGCCCGAAGAGCAGTCCCCACAGCGCTGTCGGTACCAGGAGGCACGCGAGGCCGGAGGCCTGCCGGCGACCGAGCTGGTCGGCGATCCCGAGCAGCACGAGCACCCCCGCGGTGAGTCCGAGCAGCACGCCTGCCGGGCCCAGGGACGCCCAGAGGTCAGCGGCGATCGAGTGCAGGTGCACCCCGCCGGCGAGCATGTACGTCTCGACGTAGCCCGCGGCGGTGGGGATGTTGGTGACCGCGATGCCGGCCTTGGCGATGAGCAGGTCCTGGTCGTCGGGCACGGTCCCCAGCCCGAAGCCGAACGGGTGACTGTGCGCGAGTGCCCAGGTCGCCGTCCACTCCGGGCGGCCGCCGAGCAGCAACGACCCGGACTGCGCGATCTGGGTGACCGTCCGCTGCTGGATCTCGGCGCCCAGCGCCCCGGCGAGCATGAGGTCGGTGAGCAGCCAGTACCCCCCGGCGACGAGCCCGCCGATCACGGGCAGGGCGAGCCACCGCCTTCCCCGGTGCGCCGGACGGTCCGTGACGCGTCGCTGCTGCCAGAGGACGAGGACGGCGGCCACCGCGCAGAAGCCGAAGGCGCTGCGGGCGTCGTTGGTGACGTTCACCAGCCCGAGGACGGCCAGGACGGCGAGGGTGAGGGCCGGCCGGCCCGCGCGGGCGGCGAGGGCCAGCGCGATCACCATCAGCGGTGCGGACAGCTGGAACTTCCAGAGGTTGTCGCTGGTCGGCGCCTCCGCGAGCCCGCTGAACAGCATGCCCAGGCCGAAGGCGGTGCCCAGCACGGGGACCGGCAGCACTCCGCGCGCCCAGAGCAGCACGCCGACCCCGCCCACCGCGCCGAGGACCGCCGAGGCGCGCGCGGCGGCCTCGTACGGCGCGAACGCGTGGTCGGCGGAGTACCACCCGGCCAGCAGGGCCCCCGACACCAGCCCGACGACGGCCAGGGCCAGCAGCGGCGTCGTGCCCCGGTACCGGCGGACGGTGGGCAGCCACACCGGCAGGAGCGCGGCCGCGGCGAGCAGCCCCGCCGAGAGGCCCATCGGCAGGGGGCGGGTGAAGCCGACCATGGCGACGGCCAGCCCCGCGACGACCTGGGTCGTCGCGACGTCGGCGGGCACGGACGTGCGGCGGACGGCGGCAGCGGGGACCGCGGTCCCGACGGTCCCGTGTCGACCGTCGAGCGCCCAGTGGGCGTCCCCGCGCATGCCGGCCCGGATGCCGGCCCGGACGCCGGCCTGCGACAGCAGACCGTCGATCACCACGCCGGTGACCGGGATCCCGCGGGCCTGGACGTCCCCGAGCGTGGCCTCCAGGTCGGCGACCGTGGTGACCCGCCCGTCGGCGACGACGACCGCGCCGTCGAACCGTCCGTCCTCGGGCAGGGCACGTGGCGAGCCGACCGGGACGACGTCCAGCCCGGGGGCGGCGAGCTCGGCAGCCAGGGGTGCGGTGTCGGAGGCCGCGCCGACGAGCGCGACGCGTCGTCCATCCCGGTCCCCGGCGGTGCAGCGCAGAGCCCACCGCAGCCGTGCGAGTTCCTCCTCGCGGCAGGGCAGGTCACGGGACCGGAGCCGCCACCAGCGAGGACGGCGTCCCCGGGCGGGGCCGGCCGCGGGCAGCAGGCCGAGGACGGGTGCGGCCGTGCGGCGAGCCACGTCGCCGCGCCCCCGGACGCGCGGGCGGGCCAGCTCGGCCAGGCCGGCAGCGAGAGCGGCCCCGCCGGCCCCCGCCACCCCACCGAGCACGGCGAGGACGGTGGCCGGGCGGGACGTCGGGACGGGCTCGGCCGCGTCCTGCACGAGGGTGACGCGGAGCTGCGGGCCGTCGGTCCCGGGGAGCAGCTCGACGGCCCGCCGCTGGACCTCCGCGCCGACGGCTCGGGCGACGGCGGATGCCTCGGCCGGTGTGGGCCGGGTGGCCGCGACGTGCAGGACGCTCATCTCCCTCTCGACGGCGACGTCGAGGCCGGCCGCGAGCGCGCCGGCGGAGTCGTCCAGCTCCAGCGTGCTCGCCACGCGGGCGAGCACCGACGAGGACGTGGCCAGCTCGGCCACCGACGGCAGGACCGCCGTCCGCACCTGCGCGGCGGAGGAGGGGTCCTGCTCGTCGCTGATGACCGCGGCGTCCACGTACAGCGCCACCCGTGCTCCGTAGGTGGCCGGGGTGTGCATGCCGACCGCGGCCGCGAGGAGCACGCCGACGGCGCCACCGACGACCACCCAGACCCATCGGCCGGCGATCGCCCGTGCGTAGTCACTCAGTTCCACGTCAGCTCCCTCGGCGTTCGGCGGCCATCGTGGACCACCGACCGGGCCGATCGGCCGGCTCGGCGCGGATCTGGGCCGGGACGTGACCCCATGGGGTGGTACCGCACCCTGTTGCGCCGTCCCCGGCCCGTCTCGAGCAGCACACTCCTGGCAAGGAGCCCGGTCGGCAGCCGACCGGACGGGCCGACGTGGCCGGCGCGCGGCAGTCCCTGGTGCGCGCACGTGCACAGACGAGGAGTGCCAGTCGTGAACCCCCGAGGGCCGTTGCAGGTGTTGCGCCGGCGGTGGACCGCAGTCCTCGCCCTGACCCTGGCCGGCCTGATCGGCGGCCTGGCGTACGCCTGGACGGCACCGGTCACCTACCGGGCCACTGCCGGCGTCTTCTTCTCCCTGGTGTCGGGCAGCACGGCCTCGGACCTGGTGCAGGGCTCGACCTACGCCCAGAACCAGGTCCAGTCCTTCGCCCAGCTGGCGACGACCCCGGAGGTCCTCCAGCCGGTCATCGACGAGCTGGGCCTGCCCGAGAGCCCGGCTCAGCTGGCCGGCCAGGTGTCCGCCACCGTGCCGACGAGCACGGTGATCGTCGAGGTCACGGTGACCGACGGCTCCGCCGAGCGCAGCGCCGCACTCGCCAACGCGGTGACCGCCTCCCTGTCCGACGTCGTCGAGCGCATAGCCCCCGAGGACGAGGCAGGCGACCCGACCGTCCGGACCACCATCGTCGCGCCAGCGGAGGTGCCCGCCGGGCCCGCGTTCCCGAACGTGCCCCTGGTCGTGGCCGCTGGACTGGTCCTGGGTCTGCTCGCCGGGCTCGCCCTGGCCTGGCTGCGAGAAGCCCTCGACAACCGCGTCCGCGACGCGGAGGTGCTGGCGGAGCTGACCGACCTCCCGGTCCTCGGCACCGTGCCCGCCTGGCCGGCGGGCAACGGCCGTGTCGTGGTGGCCACCGCGCCGCACAGCCCGGCAGCGGAGAGCTTCCGCCGGCTGCGGACCAACCTGGAGTTCCTCCGCGTCGCCGACGACCGCTCCGCCCCCGAGGCACGCGGTGCGCACGTCCTCGCCGTGACGTCCTCGCTGTCGGGCGAGGGCAAGTCGACCGTCTCGGCCAACCTGGCGACGGCACTGGCCGAGACCGGTGCCCGGGTCCTGCTCGTGGACGCCGATCTGCGCCGCCCGACGGTCGCCGGCGTCCTCGGTGTCGAGGGCGGCGTCGGCCTGACCACCGTGCTGGTCGGGCAGGCCGACATCGACGACGTCGTGCAGGAGTGGGGCTCCGCCGGGCTGCGGGTGCTGCCGTCGGGTGCAGTGCCGCCCAACCCGGCCGAGCTGCTGAACTCTCCGGTGATGCGCGCCGTGGTCGCCGATCTGCGGAGCCGCTACGACTACGTGGTCCTCGACACGACTCCCGTGCTCCCGGTGGCCGACGCCAGCGTGCTGTCCGGGGTCGTCGACGGCATGGTCATGGTGGCCAACACGCGCCGGGTCCGCCGCCGCCAGCTGACGCAGGGGCTGGGGGACCTGTCCCAGGTCTCCGCGCGTGTCCTCGGGGTGGTCCTCAACCAGGTCCGCCGTGACGAGGAGCCCTACTCCTATGCGTACGCCGGGTCCGACGCGGAACCAGCGGCCGGCGAGCTGCCGGCCGTCCCCGATCCCTCCGGTCGCCAGCCGGTCGGATGAGCGGGCCGGTGGGTCCGGTGGAGCCGCCCGTGCCCCTCCTGGTCGTCTGCACCGGGAACATCTGCCGGTCGCCGGCCGCGGAGCTGCTCCTGCGTGCCGGGCTGGGGGAGGACGCGGGGATCGCCGTGGCGAGCGCCGGACTGGCCGCCCGGGCGGGTGAGCCCGTCGCCGCGCCGATGGCCCGGCTGCTCGCCGAGCGTGGCGTCCAGCCGGCCGGCTTCGTCGCTCGGCAGCTGCAGCCGCCGGTGCTGCGCTCGGCCGGGGTGGTGCTCACCATGACCACGGCCCAGCGGTCCGCAGTGGTGACCCGAGCGCCCTCGGCCGTCCGGCGGGCCTTCACACTGCACGAGTTCGCGGAGCTCGCCTCGCTGGCAGGAGAGCTGCCCGGCCAGGTGCGGCCGGTCGACCGGCTGGTCGCCCTCATCGCCGCGGCACCCCGGCTGCGCGCCCTCCGCACCGGCCCCCGTGACGATGACGTCGAAGACCCCTACCGGCGCTCTGACGAGGTCTTCGGCCGCGTGCTGGCGCGGATCGACGCCGACGTCGCGGCGCTGCTCGCCTTCCTGACCGCCGCGCCGGCCGGAACCGCTCAGCCGAGCTCCGAGACCTCCGCAGGGTGCGGCCACGGCACAACGAGGGTTGCCCCGGTCGGGTGATGACTGTCCGGAGTCCTTCTGGTGCACTGGGTTGCGGCATCGTCAGTCGCCCCGCCACAGGAGAACTCCCATGACTCGAGTCGCCGGCCACCGACCGGGTGGTCACGGCCACGTCCGCCGCGACCTGGGCCGGACCGCCGACGCACGCGGACACCGGTGCGTCGGAGGGGTCCGCCGGTGAGCGTCCCGGCCGGGGCGACCGCAGAAGCCGAGGTCGCCGACCGGGGGCTGCGCATCCCGCCCGTGCTCATGTACCACTCGATCAGCCCCTCCCGGCAGCCCGACCCGCACCGTGTGCGGGTCTCGCCGGAACGCCTGGACAGGCACCTGCGGCTGCTCCGCCAGTTGGGCCTGCGCGGGGTCCCGCTGGCCGAGCTCGTGGCCGCCCAGGACGGTGCGGCCGCCACGGGGCTCGTGGGCCTCACCTTCGACGACGGCTACGCCGACTTCCTCCGGTATGCCGCGCCCGTGCTCGACCGCCACGGGATGACCGGGACCCTCTACGTCGTCGCCGGCCGGCTCGGCGGGCACAACGCATGGGACACCGGGCCGCGGCTGGACCTCGTCGACGCCGACCAGGTGCGCGCGGTGGCCGCGGCCGGTCACGAGGTCGGCAGTCACGGCCTGACCCACATGCGCCTGGCCGGCGCCGATCCCGGGGTGCTCCGCCACGAGGTGGCCGACAGCAAGCACGTCCTGGAGGAGGTGCTCCAGCGCGAGGTGTCCGGCTTCTGCTACCCGTGGGGCGCCTTCGACGCAGCGGCGGCGGAGGCCGCTCGGGCCGCCGGGTACGACCACGCATGCGTCACCGGCGACTACTCGCCGCGTAACCGCTTCACGATCCCGCGCAGCTACGTCGCCCCGGGGGACACCGCGGTGCACCTGGTGGCGAAGCTGGTCCGTCACCACGTCCGCATCCGGCGGCCCTGAGACCGGCGGCGGTCGTCCTCCGCGGCGACTAGCCTGGTCCCGGGCCCGCGCCGCAGTCGGCGGCGCGTCGTGGCCCCGTGGATCCTCAGGAGTGGTACTTCCGTGACCCTGCGCGGCGTGCTCGACGTCGTCCTCACCGACCCAGGCATGGCCCGGGTGGTCGCCGCGGCCGGCAACGCGCAGCTGGCGGTCACCGCCCCGCCCTCCGTGCAACCCCTGGTCGCCGCGGCGCTCGCGGCGCAGCAGCCGGGTGCCGGCGTGCCCGTCCTGGTGGTCACCGCCGGCGAGCGGGACGCCGACCAGGTCGCCGACCAGCTGCGGTGCTTCGTCCCCGGACGGCGGGTGGAGACCTTCCCCGCCTGGGAGACGCTGCCGCACGAGCGCCTCTCCCCCCGCGCGGACACCGTCGGACGCCGGCTCGCCGTGCTGCGCGACCTGACCCACCCGGGCCCGAACGGCCCCATCGACGTGCTCGTGGCCCCGGTGCGCAGCGTGCTCCAGCCGCTCGCCCCCGGCCTCGGCGACCTGGCCCCCGTCGAGCTGGCGCCGGGCGACACCGCCGACCTGGACGACGTCGCCCGCGCCCTGGTCGACGCCGCCTACACCCGGGTCGAGCTGGTCGAGAAGCGCGGTGAGTTCGCCGTCCGCGGTGGCCTGCTCGACGTCTTCCCGCCGACCGAGCCGCACCCGGTCCGCGTGGAGTTCTGGGGCGACGAGGTCGACGAGCTGCGCTGGTTCTCCGCCGCCGACCAGCGCTCCCTGGACGAGCGGCCCGAGCGGCTGTGGGCCCCGCCCTGCCGCGAGCTGCTGCTCTCGCCGGAGGTGCGCGAGCGCGCCGCCGCCCTGGCCGTCGAGCACCCGGAGCTGACGGAGGTCCTCGGCAAGCTCGCGGAGGGCATCGCGGTCGAGGGCATGGAGTCGCTGATCCCGGCGCTCGTCTCCGGCGAGATGCAGCTGCTGACCGACCTGGTCGCCCGCGGCACCCACGTCCTCGTCTGCGACCCCGAGCGGGTCCGCACGCGCTCGGCCGACCTGGTGCGCACCGCCGAGGAGTTCCTCGCGGCCTCCTGGTCGACGGCGGCCGAGGCCGGTCAGGCGCCGATCGACCTCGGGGCGTCGTCCTTCCGGGACCTCGCCGAGGTGGAGACGGCGGCCCGGATCCGCGGCCTGCCGTGGTGGACCACCGGCGCCTTCACGCTGGCGACCGAGGACGACGACGAGCACGTCACCCTCGACGCGACCACCGTCGACCGGTTCTCCGGCGACGTCCCCCGCGCGATCGAGGCGATCCGGGACTGGCAGCGGGACGACTGGCGGGTCGTGGTCACCTTCGCCGGCCCCGGGCCGGCCCAGCGCGCCGCCGACCAGTTCACCGAGGCCGACCTGGGTGCCCGGCTGGTGCCCGACATCGGCACCGCCCCCGAGCCGCGGCTGACCCACGTCACGCAGGGCAACCTCGAGGCAGGGTTCGCCTTCCCCGGCGTGGGCCTGGCGCTGCTCACCGAGCACGACCTGACCGGCTCCCGCGGCACGACCATGCGCGATGCGGTGAAGATGCCCGCCCGCCGGCGCAACGCCGTCGACCTGGTCCAGTTGCAGCCCGGCGACCTCGTCGTCCACGAGCACCACGGCATCGGCCGCTACGTCGAGATGGTCAGCCGCACGGTCAACGGCGGCCAGCGCGACTACCTGATCCTCGAGTACGCGCCCTCGAAGCGGAACCAGCCGCCGGACCGGCTGTTCATGCCCACCGACGCCCTCGACCAGCTGACCCGCTACGTCGGCGGCGAGGCCCCCGCGCTGTCCAAGCTCGGCGGTGCCGACTGGCAGAAGACCAAGGGCCAGGCCCGCAAGGCGGTCAAGCAGATCGCCGCGGAGCTGATCCGGCTCTACTCGGCGCGGATGGCCACCCAGGGGCACGCGTTCGGCCCGGACACCGTCTGGCAGCGCGAGCTCGAGGACGCTTTCCCGTTCCAGGAGACGCCCGACCAGCTCGCGGCCATCGACGAGGTCAAGACCGACATGCAGCAGCCGGTGCCGATGGACCGGATCATCTGCGGCGACGTCGGCTACGGCAAGACCGAGATCGCCGTCCGGGCGGCGTTCAAGGCGGTGCAGGACGGCAAGCAGGTCGCCGTCCTCGTGCCGACGACGCTGCTGGCCAGCCAGCACTTCACGACGTTCTCGGAACGGTTCGCCCAGTTCCCGGTGACCGTCGCCGTGCTCTCCCGCTTCCAGTCGAAGGCGGAGTCCGACGAGACGCTGCGCAGGCTGGCCGCCGGTGAGATCGACGTCCTGGTCGGCACCCACCGGCTGCTGCAGCCGACGACCCGGTTCAAGGAACTGGGCCTGGTGATCGTCGACGAGGAGCAGCGCTTCGGCGTCGAGCACAAGGAGTACCTCAAGACAATGCGGACGGCGGTCGACGTGCTGTCGATGTCGGCCACCCCGATCCCGCGCACCCTGGAGATGAGCCTCACCGGCATCCGGGAGATGTCGACGATCCTGACCCCGCCGGAGGAGCGGCACCCGGTGCTGACCTACGTCGGCGCCTGGGACGACAAGCAGATGGCCGCCGCCATCCGCCGCGAGCTGCTGCGCGACGGGCAGGTGTTCGTCATCCACAACCGGGTGCAGTCGATCGACAAGGCCGCGGCCAAGATCCGCAACCTGGTGCCCGAGGCCCGCGTGGCGGTCGGCCACGGGCAGATGAAGGAGCACGAGCTCGAGCGGATCATGGTCGGCTTCTGGGAGAAGGAGTACGACGTCCTGGTCGCGACCACGATCGTCGAGTCGGGTCTGGACATCCCCAACGCCAACACCCTGATCGTCGACCGCGCCGACACCTTCGGCCTCTCGCAGCTGCACCAGATCCGCGGCCGGGTGGGCCGGGGCCGGGAGCGGGCGTACGCGTACTTCACCTACGACCCGTCCCGCCCGCTGACCGAGACCTCGGTGGACCGGCTGACCACGATCGCGCACAACACCGACCTCGGTGCCGGCATGGCCGTGGCGATGAAGGACCTGGAGATCCGCGGCTCGGGCAACCTGCTCGGCGGCGAGCAGTCCGGCCACATCGCCGGCGTCGGCTTCGACCTCTACGTCCGGCTGGTCGGCGAGGCGGTCACCGACTACCGGGCGCAGCTGTCCGGCGAGGACGTCCCGGCCGAGCCGGCCGACGTCCGGGTCGACCTGCCCGTCGACGCGCACCTGCCGCACGACTACGTCCCCGGCGAGCGGCTGCGGATGGAGGCCTACCGCAAGGTGGCCTCGGTGCAGAGCGACGAGCAGGCGCAGGCAGTCCTCGACGAGCTGACCGACCGCTACGGCGCCCCGCCGGCCCCGGTGCTGAACCTGCTGGCGGTGGCGCGGTTCCGGGCCGCGGTGCGCCGCTTCGGGGTCACCGAGGTGTCGATGCAGGGCCGGGCGATCCGGATCAGCCCGGTCGTGCTGCCCGAGTCCAAGCAGATGCGGCTGGCCCGGCTCGCCGACGGTGCGAGCTACAAGGCCGCCGCAGGCACCGTGTCGCTCAAGGTCCCGGTCGGGCCCGACCGCCGGACACCGCTGCGCGACGTCGCCCTGCTGGAGAACCTGCACGCGCTGCTGAGCTCGCTGCTCGAGCAGCCCGTCGCCGCCGCCAGCTGAGCCCCGGGGGCAGGAACGGCCGTCCTGCCCCCGGGCTCAGGCGAGGGTCGCCGAGGGCTCAGGCGAGGGTCGCCGAGACGCGTGCCGCCAGGACGCCGACGTGCCGTGCGCTGAGCATGCCGATCCGCTCGTCGTCCAGGTCCCCGTGATGACCCGGGACGTCGACCACCCGCAGCCGCGGGGTCACCCGCCGCCACGCGCCGAGAGTGCCGCGCACGTGGCGCTGCGAGCCCTCCGCGAGGAAGTACGTGACCGGTCCGTCGAACCGGCCCGGCCGGTAGGAGTCACCGACCGCCTCCGACCCGGTGAAGAACGCCAGCTCCGGGTCGACCGGCCCCACCGGTGGACGACCCGCCAGGGTGCTCCCGCGCCGCAGCCGGCGGCGCACCGCCTCCAGCGCCCGTCGGGACAGCAGGGTGCGGAGGCGAGCGGCGCGACGCTGGGCGGCGACCTCCCGGGCGCTGAGCGCGGCGCGGGGTGGTCGCACGTCGAGCAGCCCCAGCCACGCGACCTCTCGGCCCTCCGCGGTGAGGGCCCGTGCTGCGGCATGGGCGACGAGGCCGCCGAAGGAGTAGCCGGCCAGGCTGAACGGCCCGTCCGGCTGCACCTCGCGCAGCCTGGCGGCCGCCTCGGCGGCGACCTCCTCGACCGGCAGGTGCGCGCCGTCGGGACCGGTCAGCCGCAACCGCAGGCCGCGGACCGGCCGGTCGGTGGCCAACTGCTCGACCATGCCCGCGTAGAGGTTGAGCTGACCCCAGGCGTCGGGCAGCAGGAACACGGGCCGGCCGCTGCCGGCGCGCAACAGCGGGGCGGGATCGCCCGCAGTCCCGGCCGTGATGGCGTGGGCCAGCCCGCGGGGAGTGGGATCTGCGGCGAAGGCCTGCACGGGCACGTCCGCGCCCAGGTCCAGGCGGACCCGGCGCAGCAGGCTCAGCACCTGTCGCGAGGAGCCGCCGAGGTCGCCGAAGTCGTCGTCCGGACCGACCTCGCCGGTCCCGAGCAGCTCCGACCACAGTCCGGTGACTGCCCGCAACAGCGGGTCGGCGTCCTGGTCCGCTGTGGCCGCGGGACCGGCCGTCACGGCCGCGCGGATCGCCTGCAGGCAGGCCGGTGAGCGCAGGGCCGCGGCGTTGGCCACCGGGTCGCCGTTGACCGCGTCGCGGGCGGCCCGCTCGGAGCGCTTGCCGTTGTGGGTGAGGGGCAGCTCGGGGACGGCAGCCACCAGCGCGGGCACGTGCGCCGGAGAAGCCTGCTCGCGAAGCGTGCGACGGATGGTGCGTGCCAGTTCGGCATCGAGCACCACGCCCTCCCGGAGCACGACCAGCAGCACGATCCGGCTCGCCCCGGGCCGGGCGGGATGGCGCTGCTCCACGGCCATGGCGTCGGCGATGCCCGGCACGCCGCGCAGCGCGGTGTAGATCTCGCTGGGTCCGATGCGGACGCCGTCCACGTTGAGGACCCCGTCAGACCGGCCGTGCAACCTCGCCGAGCCGTCGGCGTCGAACTCCACGAGGTCGCCGTGGGTCCACATGCCCGGGTGGGCGGCGAAGTAGGAGGCGTGGAACCGGCTGCCGTCGGGGTCGCGCAGGAACCCGACCGGACGCGAGGGGAAGGGATTGCGGCAGACCAGCTCGCCGACCGCGCCCACCACCTCGGTGCCGTCCTCTTCCACCGCGGCGACGTCGAGGCCGAGGCTGGGCGCCGAGCAACGGCCGCGGCGCACCGGCCGCTCGGGCGAGCCGAGCACGAAGCAGCCGATGATGTCCGTGCCGCCGGAGATCGACTGCAGGGGCACCGGGCCGACGTGCTCGGCGACCCAGTCGTACTGCCAGTCGTGCAGCACCGCGCCGGTGGACAGCACCGCCCGCAGCCGGGACAGGTCGAGGTGCGCGGCCGGGTGGTACCCGTCGTCCTGGCACAGCTGCAGATAGGCCGGGCTGGTGCCGAACACGGTGACGCCGTGCCCGGCGGCCAGCTCCCACAGGGTCTGCGGCCCGTCGACCGGGCCGTCGTAGGTGATCACGTGCGCGCCCACCGCGAGGGCGGAGAGCTGCCAGTTCCACATCATCCAGGCGGTGGTGGTGTGGAAGTACAGCGTGTCGGCGGGGCCGAGGTCGCCGTGCAGGCGGTGTTCCTTGACGTGCTCGAGCAGCGTGCCGCCGGCACCGTGCACCATCGCCTTGGGTGGTCCGGTGGTGCCCGAGGAGAACATCACGAACAGTGGGTGGTCGAAGGGGCGCCGGTCCCACGCCGGCGAGGGGCCAGCTCCGGCCGTGAGGTCGGCCAGCCGGTCGACGGTCGGGTCGCCCTCGGGCAGCGGCAGGTCGTCGAGGACGACCAGCCGGCGGACCGTCGGCAGTCCGTCGAGCAGCGCGGAGACGGTGGCCTCGCCCATGGCGGTCCGGTCGAGGACGAGGACGGCGGGCTCCACCTGCTCGAACCGGCCGAGCAGTGCCAGGGCACCCATGTCCGGGGCGGCGGTGGAGACGGCGGCGCCGAGAGCCGCTGCGGCCAGCGCGACAACCATCGCCGGAACGCCGTGCGGCGCGATCAGCACCAGCCGGTCGCGGTCGGTGAGCCCGATCCCGGCCAGTGCGGCCGCGGCCAAGGCCACCTGTTCCCGCAGCTGACCGCGGGTGAGTCGCTCGGCGGGCCGGTCGGCGTGCACGGCGGTCACGGCCGGGGCTCCGTCGCCGGCGCCGGGGAGCGGGCGCAGCAGTGCCTCGGCGTAGTTGAGCCGGACGTCGGGGAAGAAGCGGGCGCTCTGCACGTCCCCACTCGTCAGGACGACGTCGGCCGAGCCGGACCAGGGCAACTGCGCCCAGTCCAGGCACGTGCGCCAGAACCGCTCCGGGTGCTGCACGGAGAAGTCGTGCAGGGCACCGGGCTCGTCCAGCCGAACACCGGCCACGTCCTCGCACCGGGCGCGGAAGTCGGCGAGCTGGGGCCTGCGCCGGTCGGCACCCGGGGGTGCTGGGGCGAGCGTCATCGGGGGGTCTCCTCCTCCGGAGTGACCGCGAGGCTGGCCACCCATCCATCCGGGACCTGCACGTCTCTGATCTCCCAACCGGCCACGGCGCCGGTCGCCCGCCCGACGGGGGTCACCACGGTCGCCGGGTCCGCGCGCAGGCCGGTCCCGGTCGCCTTCAGCACGGCCTCCTTCTGCGTCCAGCACCGCGTGACCGCCAGGGGGCGGGCAGTGACCGGCAGACCGGTGAGGGCGCGTCGCTCGCCGGGGCTCAGCCAGCCCTCGTCGAGCACGTCGGACGACCACGGCGCCACGAGCTCCACGTCGACGCCCACCCGTCGGCCGCGGCCGACGGCGACGACCCCGACGGCGCCGCTGGCCGAGCAGCTCACGTCGAGCAGGCTGCCGCGGACGGCGAGATGCGGACGCCCGGCGGGTGACGTACCGATCGGCACCTGCCCCGGAGGGATCCCCAGCTCCGAGCCGAGGGCCGAACGGAGGGCGGCGCGGAGCAGCACGCGACGCCGGTGCACGGCGGGAGTCCCCCGGTGCGCCCTCGCCACCTCGACCGGGGTCAGCCGAGCCTCGGCGGCGGTGAGCGCGTCGTCGTCTGCTGCGAGATCGACCAGCCAGAGGGCGACGTCCGCGTCGAGCGGTCCCGGGCGCACTGGGGTGGCGGTGACCAGGAGCACGGCGCGATGCTCGCAAGAGTCCGCATCGACACGCGTCCCTCCGACGAGGGAGTGCCGTCGAACGGGGACACCCATGGATCGCGGCCTGCGCCGTGGGTCACGCGGGGTGTGGCACGCTCGGGATCGTGCACACCCGTCGCCTGATCGGATCGCTGGCCGTCGGCCTCGTCGCGCTGGCCGGGGTGACCGGCTGCCGGACCTCGCCGAACGTCGCGGCGTACGTGGGCGACGAGCGGGTCACCGTGGCCGAGCTCGAGACGGCGGTCGACGAACGCCTCAGCAACCCCGACCTCGCCGCGGCCACCGAGGGACGTGAGGGCGAGTTCACCCGGCTGGTGCTCACCCGGCTCGTGCAGGCCGAGATCTACGTCCAGGCCGCGCAGCGCTACGACGTCACGCCCGACGACGGCGACGTCCAGGCGTTGCTGGACGAGCTGCTCGGCGACCAGGACCCCGAGGCGCTCTACGCCCAGGCGGCCGCACAGGGCGTCGGCCGGGCCGACGTGTTCGAGACCGTCCGGCAGCAGCTGGTGCGCCAGCGCATCGCCGTCGCCGAGGGGCTGGCCGGCGGGCTGACCGAGGAGCAGCTCCGGGCCGACTACGAGGAGACGGTGGCGTCGCTGTCCCAGCAGCGGCTGGGCTACATCACCGTGCCGGACCAGGCCGCCGCCGACGCCGCGGTGGCGAGCCTGCAGGCCGACCCGAACAGCTATGCCGCGCTGGCCGCGCAGTACGCCGGCCCCACCACCCTCGCCTCGGTGGAGGCGCGCGGCGCCGACCAGGTGCCGTCGGTGATCGCCGACCAGGTCGCCGGGGCCGCGCCGAACTCCGCCTTCACGGTCACCGTGCCCGACGTGCAGGGCGTGCTCGTCGTCTTCGTCGGCGAGCCGGTCGTCCCCACGTTCGAGGAGGCCCGCCCCGACCTCGAGGGCGCCGCCGAGGCCGAGGCCGACGACGCCGCGCAGGCGCTCGTGGCCGACGTGCGGGCCGAGCTCGACATCACCGTCAACCCGCGCTTCGGCGTGATCGAGGAGGGCGAGATCGTCCCGGCCGACGGCGGGGTCGTCGACCTGCTCGACGCCGAGGACGACGCCGCCGCGGCTGCCGGTGGGGGCACCGGCGCGGCGGCCACCGGGAACTGACGCCCGTGCCCGTCGCGGTCGCCGTCACCGTCAGCCCCGTCCTGCCCGGGGTGCTCGGCCCCGCCGGCTGGCAGGCGCTGTCCGCGCAGCGGCCGGTGGTCGCCCTGCCCGGCGCCGCGGGCACCGCCGCGGCGTTGCGGGCCGCGGGCTGGGTGGTCGAGGGCGTGCCCGATGCCGCCGCGGCGGAGGACCGCCCCGAGCAGGTCGTGGCCCTCGTCGCCGGCGAGACGGTGGACGCCGCCGAGCTCGTCGACGGCGTCCCGCTCCCGGCCGGCGCGCGGCTGCTCGACGTGGTCGCCGTCATGGACCGGCTCCGCTCGCCGGGCGGCTGCCCCTGGGACGCCGAGCAGACCCACGCCTCGCTGCGCGGTTACCTCCTGGAGGAGGCGCACGAGGCCTACGACGCGATCGTCGACGACGACCCGGTGGCCATGCGGGAGGAGCTCGGGGACGTCCTCCTGCAGGTGGTGTTCCACGCCCGGGTCGCCGCCGAGGCCGGGCCCGGACACCGGTTCGACGTCGACGACGTCGCCGGCGAACTGGTCGACAAGCTGGTCCGCCGGCACCCGCACGTGTTCGGCGACGCCGGACCGCGGGACGTCGCCGCCGTCGAGGCCGGGTGGGACGAGATCAAGCAGGCGGAGAAGCAGCGCCGGTCGCCGACCGAGGGGGTCTCCCGGTCGCAGCCGGCGGCGTCGTGGGGCGCGGCGCTCGTGCGGCGCGCCGGTCGGGCCGGGCTGCCGGTGCCGGAGCCCGCGGAGCTGTCGGCCCGGAGTCCCGAGGAGCTGGGCGAGCGGCTGCTGGCCGTGGTCAGCGGCGCCGCGCAGCGCGGCTGGGACGTCGAGGACGCCCTGCGGGAGGCGGTCCGCCGCTACGCCGGTGAGCTGGACGCGGCTGCGGAGGAACGCCGGCCGGGCTGAGCCCCGCGGGGCTCGGCGCCCGGCGTCGACGGGCTGGCTAGGCTGCCCCCGTGGCCAGCATCGACGCCGTAGGCGCGCGGGAGATCCTCGACTCGCGCGGGAACCCCACCGTGGAGGTCGAGGTCGCCCTCGACGACGGGACGATCAGCCGGGCCGCGGTGCCCAGCGGTGCCTCCACCGGCGCCTTCGAGGCCGTGGAGCTGCGCGACGGCGGCGAGCGGTACGGCGGCAAGGGCGTGACCAAGGCCGTCGACGGGGTCCTCGACGTCATCGGCCCCGAACTGGTCGGCTACGACGCCGAGGACCAGCGGCTGATCGACCAGCGGCTCATCGACCTCGACGGGACGCCGGACAAGTCCCGGCTCGGCGCGAACGCGATCCTGGGCGTCAGCCTCGCGGTCGCCAAGGCCGCCGCCGACTCGGCCGGGCTGCGGCTGTTCCGCTACGTCGGTGGTCCGTCGGCGCACGTGCTGCCGGTGCCGATGATGAACATCCTCAACGGCGGCGCCCACGCCGACAGCAACGTCGACGTCCAGGAGTTCATGATCGCGCCGATCGGCGCGGTCACCTTCGCCGAGGCGCTGGCGATGGGCACCGAGACCTACCACGCGCTCAAGGCCGTGCTGAAGGGTCGCGGGCTGGCCACCGGCCTGGGTGACGAGGGCGGCTTCGCCCCCAGCCTGCCCAGCAACCGCGACGCGCTCGACCTCATCGCCGAGGCCGTGGACAAGGCCGGCTACCGCCTGGGCGACGAGATCGCGCTCGCGCTCGACGTGGCGGCCACGGAGTTCCACACCGGGGGCGGCTACGACTTCGAGGGGCAGTCCCGGTCGGCGGAGTACCTCATCGACTACTACCGCGGCCTGGTCGACGCCTATCCGATCGTCTCCATCGAGGACCCGCTCTCCGAGGAGGACTGGGACGGCTGGATCGCCCTGACCGCCGCCCTGGGCGACCGCGTGCAGATCGTCGGCGACGACCTGTTCGTCACCAACCCGACCCGGCTGGCCGACGGGATCGCCCGCAAGGCGGCCAACGGGCTGCTGGTGAAGGTCAACCAGATCGGCACGCTCACCGAGACGCTCGACGCGGTGAGCCTGGCGCACCGCAGCGGCTACCGCTGCATGATGAGCCACCGGTCGGGCGAGACCGAGGACACCACCATCGCCGACCTCGCCGTCGCGACCGACTGCGGTCAGATCAAGACCGGTGCCCCGGCACGCAGCGAGCGGGTGGCGAAGTACAACCAGCTGCTGCGCATCGAGGAGGAGCTCGACGACGCC
This sequence comes from Geodermatophilus sabuli, assembly GCF_010686765.1. Lineage (GTDB taxonomy): Bacteria > Actinomycetota > Actinomycetes > Mycobacteriales > Geodermatophilaceae > Geodermatophilus > Geodermatophilus sabuli_A. Next base: position 208,672 of record NZ_JAAGWF010000008.1, read on the forward strand.
GCGCGCTACGCCGGCGCCGCCGCCTTCCCGCGGCTGGGCGCGGCGTCCACCGCGTGACCGGCTCGGCCGGCCGATGAGCGGCCCGCGTCCTCGTCGGGGCGGCTCGGCCGCCGCGTCCCCCGCCCGGCGCCGCGCCACCGGACGGCCGCTGACCCACGCGGCGTCCCGTCCGGTCCCCGCAGGTACCCGGTCGGGCGCCGGCAGCCGCCCCGAGCAGCGCCGTCCGGGCCGCCGCGCGCCCCGCGCGACGTCGTCGGGCAGCCCGCGCCGGCCGCTGTTCACCGGCCGGGCGGTGCTGCTGGGTGGGCTGGTGCTGCTGCTGGCGCTCACGCTGGCCGGGCCGATCCGACAGTTCCTCGCCGGCCGCGCCGAGCTGACCCGGCTGGCCGCCGAGGGCACCGCCCTGGACCAGCGGATCGAGGACCTGCACGCGGAGCTCGAGCGCCAGGCCGATCCCGCGTTCACCATGCGGGAGGCCCGCGAGCGGCTGACCTACGTGCTGCCCGGCGACCGGCTGGTCGTGGTCGTCGACGGCGAGGCGGTGGAGGGGGACGCCGGCACGCTGCCGGAGGAGACCGACCCGACACTGCCCTGGTACGACGCCCTGCTGGAGTCGGTGGCCGACGCCGACGGATGAAGGACCCCCTCGCCCCCCACCACTCGCACGCTCGCGGCGGGGCCCTGCGAGGGGGCCGTTCCAGCACGTCACCGCCCCGGCGAGCTCGGCGCGGTAGGAGGACCCCGTCCTCCCCACCCTTCGCAGGTTCAGGGCGGGCCCCGGGACGGGGCCACCAGGGGGCCGTGCACGGGACCGCTGACGGCCTGCCGCAGACTCATCCGGTGAGCACCCCCGTCACCGAGGACGAGCGCGAGGTCGTCGCCCGGCAGCTCGGCCGCCCGCCACGCGCCCTCGTGGCGGTGGCGCACCGCTGCCCGTGCGGGCAGCCCGACGTCGTGCAGACCGCCCCCCGGCTGGAGGACGGCACGCCGTTCCCGACGCTGTACTACCTGACCTGCCCGCGGGCGTCGGCCGCCGCCAGCCGGCTGGAGTCGGCCGGCCGGATGAGGGAGTGGCAGGACGAGCTGGCGACCGACCCGGAGCTGGCGGAGGCCTACCGCGCCGCCCACGAGGCATACCTGGCGGAGCGGGACGCCCACGACGTGCTGCCCACCCGTGCCACCGCCGGGGGGATGCCGGACCGGGTCAAGTGCCTGCACGCGCTGGCCGGCCACGCCCTGGCCGCCGGGCCGGGCGTCAACCCGATCGGCGACCGCGCCGTGGCCGAGATGGGGCAGTGGTGGGCGGCCGGCCCCTGCGCCGTGCCCGCCCGCCCGGACGACGAGGAGCCCGCATGACCCGCGTGGCCGCCATCGACTGCGGCACCAACTCGATCCGCCTCCTGGTGGCCGACGTCCCCACCCAGGGGCCGCACAGCGACCTGCTGCGCCGCATGGAGGTGGTCCGCCTCGGGGAGGGCGTCGACGCCACCGGCCGGCTGGCGCCGCGGGCGATCGAGCGCACCCGGGCGGTGCTGGCGGAGTACACCGCGCAGGCCCGCGAGCTGGGCGCGACGGCGGTGCGCATGGTCGCCACCAGTGCCAGCCGGGACGCCGCCAACCGGGCCGACTTCGAGGACATGGTGGTCGCGACCCTGGGTCAGCCGCCCGACGTCGTCGCCGGTGACGAGGAGGCCCGGCTGTCCTTCCTCGGTGCCACGGCGTCACTGGACGCGGCGGTGGCCGCGCACGGCCAGCCGGCCCCGCAGCCGCCGTACCTGGTGGTCGACATCGGTGGGGGTTCCACCGAGTTCGTGCTCGGCGACGCGACGGGTGTGCGGGCGGCCTGCTCGGTCGACATCGGCTGCGTGCGGCTGACCGAGCGGCACCTGCACGGCGACCCGCCGACCGCCGACCAGATCCAGCGGGCCGAGTCCGACATCCGCGCCGCGCTGGCCGACGTCGTCGCGGTGGTGCCGGTGAGGGAGGCAGCCACGCTGGTCGGGCTGGCCGGGTCGGTGACCACCGTCGCGGCGCTCGCCCTGCGGCTGCCCGCCTACGACCCGCTCGCCATCCACGGCTCCCGCATCCCGGTCGCCGGCGTCCGATCGGTGACGGCGGGGCTGCTGACCGCCACCCGGTCGCGCCGGGCCGCGGAACCGGTCATGCACCCGGGCCGGGTGGACGTCATCGGCGCCGGGGCGCTGGTGCTGCGGGTCGTCATGGACGCGTTCGCGCTCGACGACGTCGTCGTCAGCGAGCACGACATCCTCGACGGCATCGCCCTGTCGCTGGTCCGCGGCTGACGGTCAGGGGCTGCCGGCGTTGAGGCCGGGCGGCAGCTTGCCGGTCAGCGACTGGTAGGTGGCCGCCGCGCCGCGGGCGGCCACCAGGCGGCCGGCCGCCACGGCGACGCCGGAGACGGCTGCCCAGGCCAGCGCCTCCCCCCAGCCGACCCCCGGCGCGGCCGGGTTCTTCGGCGGGTTGGTCCCGCGGGCGGCGTACCAGGCGGCGTCGGTCAGCTTCCGGACCGCGATCCCCGCGGGGACGGCGAACCCGGTGCCGAGCAGCTTCCAGGTCATCGGGGGCTTCTGCTTCTTCTTCCCGGCCACGCGGTGATCATGCCGCGCCGACCTGCGTCCGCGCGCGCCCGGGGCGGATGGTCTCCTGGGAGGCGTGGCAACGGACGGCGCCGGGTTCCCGGTCACCCGCACCCCCGCCGGGGTCCTCCGCTCGGCGCGGGGTGCCCGGGACCTCGCCGTCCTCGACGCCCGGGTCTCCGGCTGCCGTGCCTGCCCCCGCCTGGTCGCGTGGCGGGAGGAGGTGGCCCAGGTCAAGCGGGCCAGCTTCCGCGACGAGGACTACTGGGGGCGGCCGGTGCCCGGGCTGGGACCGGCCGACGCCCGCATCGCCGTCGTCGGCCTCGCCCCCGCCGCGCACGGCGGCAACCGCACCGGCCGCGTCTTCACCGGCGACCGCAGCGGCGACTGGATCTTCGCCGCGCTCTGGCGGGCCGGGCTGGCCAGCCAGCCGACGTCCACGCACGTCGGGGACGGCCTGGAGCTCACCGGCGTACGCGTCGCCGCCGCCGTCCGCTGCGCCCCGCCGGCCAACGCCCCGACGCCCGAGGAACGCGACACCTGCTCGCCGTGGCTGGCCCGCGAGCTGGCGCTGCTGCCGGACCTGCGGGTGGTCGTCGTCCTCGGCGGGTTCGGCTGGACGGCGCTGTGGCCGGTGCTGGCGGCGGCGGGCCACCCCCTGCCCCGGCCGCGCCCGGCGTTCGGGCACGGGGTGGAGGTGACCCTGGCCGGGCCGCGCGGGCCGCTGACCCTGCTCGGCAGCTACCACGTCAGCCAGCAGAACACCTTCACCGGCAAGCTCACCGAGCCGATGCTCGACGCGGTGCTGTCCCGGGCGACCGAGCTGGCGGGCTACGACGGAGCCGCGCCGCCCCGGAGCCGGGCCTAGGCTCGGGCCATGGCGCAGCGTCCCGTGGTCCTCATCGTGGGCGGCGGCTACGTCGGCCTCTACACCGCCCTCCGGCTGCAGAAGAAGCTCTCCCGCGGGCGGGCCGAGATCGTCGTGGTCGACCCCCAGCCGCACATGACCTACCAGCCGTTCCTGCCCGAGGCCGCGGCCGGCTCCGTCGAGCCCCGCCACGTCGTGGTGCCCCTGCGCCGGACCCTGCCCCGCTGCCGCGTGATCACCGGCGCGGTCACCGGGCTCAGCCACGCCGAGAAGCGGGCCCGCATCACGCCGCTGGAGGGGGAGGCCTTCGACCTGACCTACGACGTGCTGGTGATGGCGGCCGGGTCGGTGGCGCGCACCCTGCCCATCCCCGGGCTGGCCGAGCACGGGATCGGGTTCAAGAACGTCGGTGAGGCCATCTACCTGCGCAACCACGTGCTCGCGCGGCTGGACGCGGCCAGCTCCACCGACGACCCGGCGGTGCGCACCCGGGCGCTGACCTTCACCTTCGTGGGGGGCGGGTACGCGGGCATCGAGGCCTTCGCCGAGCTGGAGGACATGGCCCGCTACGCCGTCGAGCACTACTACCCGCGGCTGTCCCCGGCGGACATGCGGTGGGTGCTGGTCGAGGCGACCGGGCGGATCCTGCCCGAGGTCGACCTGGACATGGCCGCCTGGACGGTCAAGCAGCTGACCGCGCGGGGGATGGACGTGCGGCTCAACACCCGCCTCGAGTCGGTCACCGACCAGGGCGTGGTGCGGCTCTCCGACGGCGAGGAGTTCTCCAGCGACACGCTGGTGTGGACCGCCGGCACCAAGCCCAACCCGATGCTCACGCAGACCGACCTGCCGACGGACGAGCGCGGCAGGGTGGTCTGCGAGGCGACCCTGCAGGTGCACGGGCTGCCCGATGCCTGGTCGGCCGGTGACCTCGCCGCCGTCCCGGACCTCACCAAGGAGACCCCGGGCGCAACCACCGCGCCCAACGCGCAGCACGCCGTCCGGCAGGCCAAGCGGCTGGCCGACAACGTCGTGCTGACCCTGCGCGGCGAGCAGCCGGTGCCCTACCGGCACGCCTATGCAGGGTCGGTGGCCAGCCTCGGGCTGCACAAGGGCGTCGCGCAGGTCTACGGGGTCAAGCTCCGCGGCTGGCCGGCCTGGTTCATGCACCGGACCTATCACGTGAGCCGCGTGCCGACGTTCAACCGCAAGGCCCGCGTGGTCGCCGACTGGACGCTGGCCTCGGTGTTCCGGCGCGAGGTCATCGCGCTGGGCCAGCTGCAGGACCCGCGGCGGGAGTTCGTCGCGGCGGCCGGTGGTGCTCCGGCGGGCCAGCTGCCACCGCCACAGCCGGAGGACCGCGCCCAGGCCAGCTGAACCGTCACCCCCCGTGGACGGGCCTGGAGGCGGCGCTGCGGGCGCTGTCGACGTGGGGGCGGCCCGCCGCGCTGCCCTCGGCGGCGGGCTGCCGCGCCGTCGGCCGTCCGGCTGAGGGACGGGCGCGGAGCTCCACGGCCGGGTTAGCGTGCGCTGACGGCCCCCGTAGCCCAACCGGCAGAGGCAGGCCCCTTAAAAGGGTCCGAGTGTGGGTTCGAATCCCACCGGGGGCACCGGCCGGTCAGGACCCCGGCGGCGTGGGCACCCGCGGCCCGCCGGGCTCGGCCGGAACCGGGGCGGTCCCGGCAGCCGCCGTCCTCCGCCGGCGGACCGTCGCCCACGCGACCCGGGCGGCGACCCGGGGCCGGAACAGCGCGGTCGGCCGGTCCAGCAGGTTGACCACGCGCACGAAGGCGGCGGTCAGGTCGGCATCGGTGACCGCCGCGGTGGTCAGCAGGTCCAGGTAGGCGTTCCCCAGGCGCACGGCCGCCGGCCGGCCGCCTGGGACGACCGGCAGTTCCAGGTCTGCCGCGCGGGCCAGCTCCCAGGCGTCGTCCACCACCCGGGACAACCGCCGGGTGGCGCGGGTGGTGAGGTCGTCCGGACCGTCCTGCAGCGCGTCGCGCAGCGCCAGCGCCTGCAACGCGGCCACGGTCATCCCCTGCCCGTAGACGGGATTGAAGGCGGCCAGTGCGTCACCGGTGACGACCAGGCGATCGGGCAACCGGATCCGCTCGTAGTGACGCCGCGTGCTGGCCGGGATCCGGTGCACCGCCGCCACTGTCTCCAGCGGCTCGCGGGCGTGGACGAGCTCGGAGAGGTCGGCGATGCCCAGGGACGCGATGAACGCCCGGAAGCCGGGCGGGTCCGCGGGCGCGACGAGGCCGCCGTACCCACCGGTGCTGATCAGCCAGCGATCGCCCTCGACGGCCAGCGCCCCCGCGAACCGCGGCCGCTCCGGCCGGGCTGCGACGACGAGGGCCTTGGCTCCGCCGAGGTCGCCGGGCAGTCGGGGCCACGAGGCCGTCGTGTAGGACAGGCCGATCTCGACGCTGGACTCGGGTGGTGGAGGACGGCCGTGCGCCGCCAGCCAGGCCGGGGTGTGCGACCCGCGCCCCGTGGCGTCGACGAGGACGTCGGCGCCCAGGTCCTCGGATCCGGGCGTCCCCGGGTGCAGCCGGACGCCGGTCACCCGGTCGGCCGCCAGCACCGGTTCGGCCGCCACGGGGGAGAGCAGGCGGACCGTCGGCAGTGTCAGCACGCGACGGCGGACGCCTCGTTCGATCAGGGGGCGGCTGGCCATCACGCCGACCATGTCGCTCGGCCGGCGGGCCAGGGCGCCGACCCCGATCTCGAAGCGGCCCTCGCCGTGCAGGTCCCAGAGCAGGGCGCCGTCGGCCACCAGTTCCTCGGACAGCCCCGGGAGCAGGGCGTCGACGACGTCCCGCCCCCGGCCCAGGAAGGCGTGCACGTGCCGGGACTGGGGGACGCCGCGGCGCGCCACCGGGTCGGCCGACAGGGTGTCGCGTTCGACCAGCACCACCTCGTCGACGGCCTCCGTCAGGACCCGTGCGGCCAGCAGCCCGGCCATGCTCGCCCCGAGTACGACGGCGCGACTCCCGATGCGGTGCACCGCGCCTCCTGGGGATCGGCGTGACCACGTCAGGTTGCTGTGTCCCGGGACAGCCGGACAGGGACGTTGGTCCCGGTGCGACGAGGCGGTGGGCGCGTGCGGCGCACCCCGTAAGGGTGGTCACGCGCCGCCGAGGAACGCGCAGGCCGATTCGGGCGTTGACCTGGACGAGTGGGGTGCAGGACCGTGATCCCACGACCGCTCGACAGAGGACCACCCAGTCACCTCGAGGAGATGACGATGCCCAGCCACAACCCGGTCTTCGGCCGGGGCTTCGCGAACGCGGGCGCCGGGAACGGCCAGCAGTCCGCCCAGTGGGGCGGCGCCCCGCAGTACGGCGCTCCCCAGTACGGCGCTCCCCAGTACGGCGCTCCCCAGTACGGCGCCCCGCAGTACGGCGCCCCGACGCAGGACCCGTACGGCGCGCCGGCCCCCTACGCCCGCGCTCCGTACAGCCCGCCGGCCACCCGCTACATGACGATGGACGACGTCGTCCAGAAGACGGGCCTGTCCTTCCTGGTCACCGTCCTGGCCGCCGCCGCCGTCTGGGCCCTGCCCGGCAACGCCGCCTGGGGGCTGGCGCTGCCGGCCGTGCTGGTGGCCTTCGTCCTCGGCCTGGTGATCGCCTTCAAGCAGATCGCCAGCCCCGTCGCCACGCTGGCCTACGGCGCGCTCTACGGTGTCGCCCTCGGCGCCATCAGCGAGGCGTTCAACAGCGTCTACGACGGCATCGTCGTCCAGGCGCTGATCGGCACCTTCGGTGTCTTCTTCGGGATGCTGGTGGTCTACAAGACCGGCGCCATCCGGGTCACCCCCAAGCTGACCCGCTGGATCGTCGGCGCCATGTTCGGCGTCCTGGCGCTGGTCCTGGTCAACCTCGTCGCCGGCTTCTTCACCCCTGGCGGCCTCGGCCTGCGTGACGGTGGCCCGCTGGCCATCGTGTTCAGCGTCGTCGTGATCGGCGTGGCCGCCTTCTCGCTGCTGCTGGACTTCGACATGGCCGACGAGGCCATCCGCCGCGGCGCCCCGGCGAAGTTCGCCTGGTACATCGCCTTCGGTCTGCTCGTGACCGTGATCTGGCTGTACCTGGAGATCCTGCGCCTGCTGTCCTACTTCCAGGACAACTGAGCACGGGCCCCGGCGACGGGGCCTGCACACGACAGTGGCCCGGCCCCCGCGAGGGGGCCGGGCCACTGGCCTGTCAGGGCCTGCAGGCGGGTGGCCTCTGTGGCCACGATGGCCGCCGCGCGAGCGGCCGTCGTGGCCACGAAAGCCCTCCGCGGGTCAGGAGAGGCGTTCGAGGACCATCGCCATGCCCATGCCGCCGCCGACGCACATGGTCTCCAGGCCGAACGTCGCGTCCCGGGTCTGCAGGCCGTTGATCAGCGTCCCGGTGATGCGGGCGCCGGTCATCCCGAACGGGTGGCCGACGGCGATCGCCCCGCCGTGCACGTTGAGCCGATCGAGGTCGATGTCCAGGTCCCGGTAGCTCGGGATCACCTGCGCGGCGAAGGCCTCGTTGATCTCGACCAGGTCGATGTCGCCGATGCTCATGCCTGCGCGGTGCAGCGCCAGCTTGGTGGCGTCGACGGGGCCGTAGCCCATGATCTCCGGGGAGAGCCCGGTGACCGCGGTCGAGACGATCCGGGCCAGCGGCGTCAGCCCCAGGTCGCGGGCCTTGGTGTCGCTCATGACGACGACCGCGGCGGCGCCGTCGTTGAGCGGGCAGGCGTTGCCCGCGGTGACCCGGCCGTCCGGGCGGAACACCGGCTTGAGGCCCGCGATGCCCTCCAGCGTCGTCCCCGCACGCGGGCTGTCGTCGGCGGTGACGACGGTGCCGTCCGGCGTGGTGACCGGGGTGATCTCCCGTGCCCAGAAGCCGTCGGCGAGCGACTGCTCGGCCAGGTTCTGACTGCGGACGGCGAACTCGTCCATGTCCTCCCGGGAGACGTCCTTGAACAGCGCCAGGTTCTCGGCGGTCTGTCCCATGGCGACGTAGACGTCGGGCAGCTCACCGTTGTCCCGGGGATCGGCCCACGAGTCGGCGCCGCTCTCGGCGGTCTTGGCCACCCGAGCCTGGGCGTCGGCGAACACCGGGTTCTGGGTGTCGGGGAGGGAGTCGCTGCTGCCCTTGGCGAACCGGGACACCATCTCCACCCCCGCGGAGACGAACACGTCGCCCTCGCCGGCCTTGATCGCGTGCATGGCCATGCGGGTGGTCTGCAGCGACGACGAGCAGTAGCGGGTGACCGTGGTGCCGGGCAGGTGGTCCATGCCGAGCAGGACGCTCACCACCCGGCCCATGTTGTAGCCCTGCTCGCCCCCGGGCAGGCCGCAGCCCAGGATCAGGTCGTCGATGTCGGTGGCGTCCAGGGCGGGCACCTTGTCCAGAGCGGCGCGCACGATGGTGGCGGTGAGGTCGTCGGGGCGCAGGTCCTTGAGCGAGCCCTTGAACGCGCGGCCGATGGGCGAGCGCGCGGTCGCGACGATGACGGCTTCGGGCATGGGTCCTCCACGATGAGGGGATCCGACGGCGGGGCGCCGGACGTCGGGGCGTCCCCGAACCTACTCCCCGGTAATGGCCTCGCGGGCCCGCCGTCCCGGCCGTCGAGCGGCCGTCAGGAGGAGGCGGCGGTCTCGGCGGGCTCGGCCTGGTCGGGGGTGGGCAGGTCCGGCGGGCGGCGCCGGCGCAGCCGCGCCCACGGTCCCTGCGGCCCGGTGTCGGAGCCACGGACCGCGGTGGGCTGGACCTCGGTGCCGGTCCGGCCGGCGGCCCGCGCCGCCGCCCGGGCGACCGGGCGGACGGTGTCGCGGCGCAGGTTGCGCAGCCCGCGGTCGGCCGCGGCGGGCCAGACGCCGAGCGCGTCGGCGACCGAGGGCAGCAGGACGGCGGCCGCCGCGGCGTAGCCCGCACCGCTCGGGTGGAACTCGTCGACACTGAACAGCCCGCGGTCCTGGGCGAACGACGGCCCGAGGACCGAGCCGAGCGAGACCGTCCGCCCCCCGGCCTCCACCACGGCGATCGTCTGCGCCGCGGCCAGCTGCCGGCTCCAGCGCCGGGCCAGCAGCCGCAGCGGCTGACCGATCGGGCGGATGGTGCCCAGGTCGGGGCAGGTGCCGACGACGACCTCCGCGCCGGCCGCGATCAGCCGGGAGACGGCGTCGCGCAGGTGCCGCACCGCGTCCACCGGGCGGGTCCGGCTCGTCACGTCGTTCGCGCCGATCATGATCAGTACGACGTCCGGGTGCTCGACCAGGGCCTTGTCGACCTGCTCCTGGAGCTCCCACGACTCCGAGCCGGAGACCGCCAGCCGGACCAGGCGCACCGGCCGTTCGGCCAGCTCGGCCAGAGCCGCGGCCACCAGGACGCCGGGGGTCTCCTCCGCCCGCTCCACGCCGAGACCCACCGCGCTGGAGTCGCCGAGCACGGTCAGCACGATCGGCTTGCCGCGGCCCCGGCCGTAGATGCCGTTCCCCGACGGCGGGTCGCCCTGCAACGTCCGGGCCTCGACCCGTCGTCGCGCCGACCGCGCCTGGGCCCGGAGCAGGGCGACGATCCCGGCGCCGGCCAGGCCGAGCCCACCGCTGCCGTAGACGGCGCCCGTGGCCAGCCGCCGTGCCGTGCCCGTTCGAGTCACCGCCGCCCCCGACTCCGTCGACCACCGTCTGTCCCGCAGGTTAGCCCCGGCCTACGGTTCGTCCGTGCCACATTCCCTCGGAGGGGTGTCCTCCGGATCGACTCCCGGTGAACGCTCTCAGCTGATCGTGGACGTGCTCGTCGACGCCTTCTCCGAGCTCATGACCGCCGACGCCGACGCGTTCCGCACCAAGTTCCGCAAGATGGCGGCGGACCCGTTCGCCTTCTACCGCGGCAGCGCGTGCCTGTTCTACGCGGACATGGCCCAGCTCGAGGACCGGTGGAGCGACGAGCGCACCAGCCGGGTGTGGATCCAGGGAGACCTGCACGCGGAGAACTTCGGCACGTACATGGACGGCGCCGGGCGGATCGTGTTCGACGTCAACGACTTCGACGAGGCCTACGTCGGGCACGTCAGCTGGGACCTCCGCCGGTTCGCGGCGAGCTTCGCGCTGCTGGCGTGGCGCAAGGCGCTCGGCGACGACGTCATCGCCGACCTGCTGCGCACCTTCCTGCACGCCTACCTCGACCAGGTCGAGGCCTTCACCCGGCTCGACGACGACCGCGGCTTCGCGCTGGTGCGGGAGAACACCGAGGGCGCGGTGCACGACGTCATCCTGGAGACGAGCGCGCGCAGCCGGCTGGCGCTGCTGGGCCGGCTGACCGTGGTCGAGGACTACACGCGGCGCTTCGCCGACGGCCCGCGCAACCGGCGGCTGGACGACGACGAGCGCGACCGGGTGCTCGCCGCCGTCGAGCACTACCGGGAGACGGTGTTCCCGCCGCGGCGGCGGCGCGACGTCGCCTACGACGTCAAGGACGTGATCGGCACCGGTGGGTTCGGGATCGGCAGCGCCGGCCTGCCGGCCTACAACGTGCTGCTGGAGGGGTACGACCAGGCCCTCGAGAACGACGTCGTCCTGTCGATCAAGCAGGGCAACGTGCCCGCGCCCAGCCGGATCGTCGGCGATCCGGGGATCCGGGCCGCCTTCGAGCACGAGGGCCACCGGACGGCGGTCTCCCAGCGCGCCCTCCAGGCCAACGTCTCGCAGTTCCTCGGGCACACCGAGATCGACGGCGTGGGCTTCGTCGTCGCCGAGCTCTCGCCCTACGAGGTCGACCTGGACTGGGAGGACCTCACCGAGCCCGAGGAGATGACCCCGGTGCTGGTCCAGCTGGGCCGGGCGACGGCGAAGATGCACTGCGTCGGGGACGCCGACAGCGACCACACGCTGGTGCCGTTCCAGACCGAGGAGGCGATCACCGCGATGATCGGCGACCGCCGGGAGGAGTTCGTCGCCGACCTGGTCGACTTCGCGCACGAGTACGCGCGGCGTACCCAGGAGGACCACCGGCTGTTCGTCGACGCCTTCCGCGCCGGCGCGATCCCGGGGATCAGCTCGAGCGGCGCCCACCCACTGGCCCCGTCCTAGCCCCGAGGTCCTTCAGCATGCCCAGGTGCGGCCCGATGGGCTCGACGTCAAACGGCCCGGTGAGGACGGTGAACCCCATCCGCTCGTAGAACCCGACGGCGGTCTCGCGGGCGTTGCACCACACCAGGTCCGCGCCGCGGTCGGCGACCAGCGCCAGCCCCGCCTCGACCAGCGCCCGGCCGGCGCCGGTCCCGCGTACCGCCGGGTCGGTCGCCATGCCGCGCAGCTGCCACGGGGCGCGGGCGTCCGGCCGCCAGGGGCACGGCGCGGCGGCCAGGCGGACGACGCCGACGACCGCGCCGTCGTGCCTGCGGGCCGCGAGGTGCAGCGTCGCGGGGTCGTCGTCCCCCGGCGTGCCGGCCGGGCCGCCGTTCCGGAGGACGGCGCTGCGCAGCGGCAGCACGACGTCGACGGGCACCTGCTCCACGGTCAGCCGGCTGCTCACCGGGCCAGTGTGCCCGTCAGCGTGCCCGGCGGCCCCGCCGCGCCCGCAGGTAGTCGGCCACCACGTACTCGCCCAGCCGCTCGCTGTCCGGGGTGAACACCCGGCCGCCGGCCCGCTGGGTGATGTCGTGGACGAAGTGGACCAGGCCTGGCTCGGGGTCGAGGGCGAACACGTTCATCGTCGCCCCCGACCGCGCCACCCGCTCCACCTCGGCGACGGTGCGGGCGATGGTCTCGGGCATCGGTGGCCAGCAGAAGAACGGCGTCCCGTCGTCCTCCAGGTGCGCGGTCGGCTCACCGTCGGTGACCACCAGCACCACCGGCTCGGCGTCCCGGTGACGGGCGAGGAACCGCCGCGCCAGGATGAGGCCGTGCTGCAGGTTGGTGCCCTGCAGCGTGTCCACCGACAGCTCCGCGAGGGTCTCCGGTCGCAGCACCTGGGCGGTGGAGGAGAAGCCGATGATCTGGATGGCGTCCTGCGGGAAGCGGGTCGTCACCAGCGAGTGCAGCGCCATCGCCGTCGACTTGGCCGCTCCCCACGTGCCGCGCAGCGCCATCGAGTAGGAGAGGTCGACCAGCAGCGCCACCGCGGCACCGGTGCGCCGCTCGGTCTCCACGACCTCGAAGTCCTCGACGGCGATGTGCACGGCGCGGTCGGCGTCCCGCCGTGGTTCCCCGGCCGTGCGCAGCACGGCGTTCTTCACGGTTCGGACGACGTCCAGCGGCTGCTCGTCGCCGAACCGCCACTCCCGCGAACTGCCGGTCAGCTCGCCGGCGGCCCCGGCGTCGGCGACGTCGTGCTCGCCGCGGCCGGTGGCGTCGAGCTGGGCGAAGACCCGCCGCAGCGCCGTGGCGCCGAGCCGGCGCACGGCCTTGGGGGAGAGCTCGAGCTTGCCGTCGGACCGGTTGAGGTAGCCCTGCCGTTCCAGCTCGCGCTCCAGCTGGCGCAGCGCGCCGAGGTCGTCGACGGCCGGCCGGCCCAGGGCGCGCTCGAGCAGCTCCTCGTCGACGTCGGCGAGGGAGGCCCCGGCGTAGCCCTGGGACAGCTGGTTGGACAGCGACTCGAGGTCGGCGAGCTCGGCGACCGCGCTGGTCGCGTCGCCGAGGCCGAGGGCCTGCTCGCCGTCGGGCACCTGCCCGCGCTGCCCCCACGGCAGGTCGGGCCGGGCCTGGCGCAGCGCGTCCTGCAGGTGGGCCATCTCGCTGGCCAGGCCCATGTCGGACATGGCCTGGGCCATGAGGTCGGCGAGCTCGGCCCGCTGGTCGGGGGAGAGGCCGGCCATCATCCGTTCCTGCGCGGCGGCCCGGCGGGCGAGGGAGTCGATGAGCTCCTCGACCGACTGCGGGTCGTCGGGGAAGAACTGGCCGTGCCGGTCCATGAAGTCGGCGAACTGCTCGTCGGTGTCCTCCCCGCGGTTGTGCGCGTCGATGAGCTGCGACAGGTCGGCGACCATGTCCTTGACCGCCTGCATGTCCTGCTCGCCGGCGTTCTCCAGCGCCTGCTTCATGGAGGCGAAGGAGCTGTCGAGCACCTCCCGCCGGAGCAGGTCCTGGATCTGCTCGTAGTACCCGCGGGCCTCGTCGCTGCGCCAGGCGTGGTCCTTGAGCTCCCGGACGGCGCCGGCGGTGTCCTCGGGCAGCGCGTCGAGCTCGGCCTCGGCCAGCCGGGCGGCGTCGTCCGGATCGGGGAACAGCTCCCGTCGCTCGGCTCCCAGCGCCCGGTCCAGCAGCTCGCGGACCTGCTCCAGGGTGCCGTCCATGCGGCCGGCCTGGCGCGCCCGCCGCAGCCGGTCGCGCACCGACCGGCGCAGCTCGTCGAGACCCCGGCGGCCGTCCATGCCGCGACGCAGCAGCTCGCGCAGGGCCTCGCGCACCCCGCTGCCCCCGAGCACGGAGTCGCCGAGCTCGTCGACGGCGGCGGCCACGTCGTAGGGCGGGGCCAGCGGATCCGGCCCGCCCCGCCAGCGCCCGTACCGGTAGCCCTTCCCGGGCCGCCTCACCACGTCAGGCCCCGTACACCGTGCGGATGCCGTCGGTGTCCTTGGCCAGCCGGCGGGTGAGGTAGAGCCCCTCCAGGGCGAACTCCACCGCGGCGGCGGCCTGCTCGGCCGACTGCTCGCCCTCCGGCACGCCGACCCGGCCCAGCAGCTCGGCGAGCCTCGGGATGGTGCCGAGCTGGCCCATCAGCGCGGCCGCGGGCACCAGCTCGCCGGACTCGACGGTCTCCCCGCCGGTGAAGTGCTCCTGCAGGCCGGTGAGGTCCAGCCCCGCGCACCGGGCCCGGAAGGTCTGCGCGGTGGCCTGCCGGAGCAGGTGCTCGAGGACCTCCAGCTCCCGCTCGTCGTCGGGGTCGCTGCCGGCGTCGGCGAACTCCACCTTGCCCCGGCTGGCCGGGACGATCGAGGGCAGGTCGACGACGCGGGCCACCGGCCGGGTCTCGCCGGCGACGGCGGCGCGGCGGACGGCGGAGGCGGCGACGGTCTCCAGCCCCGCGATGGCGAACCGGGCGCTGACCCCGGAGCGCTGGTCGACGTGGCTGGACTCGCGCACCAGCCGGGCGAACCGGGCGACGATCTCGGCCAGGTGCTCGGGCACCAGCGGGGTGTCCAGCTGCCCGTCACCCGGCCGGCCCCCGGCCAGCCAGCTGGTGTGCGCCTCCTGGTGCAGCAGCCGGATCTCGTCGGCGAGCTCGATCGGGTAGTGGGTCCGCACCTCCGCGCCGAAGCGGTCCTTGAGCGGGGTGATGATCCGGCCCCGGTTGGTGTAGTCCTCGGGGTTGGCGCTGGCGACCAACAGCAGGTCCAGGGGCAGCCGCACCCGGTAGCCGCGGATCTGGATGTCGCGCTCCTCCAGCACGTTCAGCAGCGCGACCTGGATCCGCTCGGCGAGGTCGGGCAGCTCGTTGACGCTGAAGATGCCGCGGTTGGTGCGGGGCACCAGCCCGTAGTGCACGGTCTCGGGGTCGCCCAGGGTGCGGCCCTCGGCCACCTTGATCGGGTCGACGTCGCCGATGAGGTCACCGACGCTGGTGTCCGGGGTGGCCAGCTTCTCCCCGAACCGGTCGCTGCGGTGCAGCCAGCCGACGGGGGTGGCGTCGCCGTGCTCGGCGATCTGCCGGTGCGCCCACACGCTGATCGGCTGCAGCGGGTGCTCGTTGAGCTCGCTGCCGACCAGGACGGGCGTCCACTCGTCCAGCAGGCCGACGAGGGTGCGGATCAAGCGGGTCTTGCCCTGACCGCGCTCGCCCAGCAGCACGAGGTCGTGGCCGGCGATGAGGGCGCGTTCCACCTCGGGGACGACGGTGTCCTCGAAGCCGACCATGCCGGGGAGCGTGGGCTCACCCGCACCCAGGCGGGCGAGCAGGTTGGCGCGGATCTCGGCCTTGACCGGCCGGGCGGTGGCACCGGTCGAGCGGAGCTCGCCGAGGGTGGTGGGAGCGGGGGGAGCGGAGGCAGGGGTGCCGGGGTCCGTCACCCCCGACACGGTACGACGCGGATCACCGTTCGGGGGCCCGTCGGGGACCCGGGAGCTCCCCGGTGTGGACACGCGCCGCCGTCCGACCGGGCCGGGGACCGCCGTCGACCGAGCCGTCGTCCGGGGGACGGCGGTGTCGTCGGCTGCGATGATCACCGGATGACCGGGAACGGGGCGGGCGCGGCCGAGGTGCCGCTGGTCAGCGGGGCGGACGTCGAGGCGGCCGCCGCGCTGCTCTCCGGCGTCGTCCGGCACACGCCGCTGGAGCACTCCCGCACGCTGGCCGAGCGGGCCGGCGGGCCCGTGTGGCTCAAGTGCGAGAACCTCCAGCGGGCCGGCTCGTTCAAGATCCGCGGGGCGTACACCCGGTTGTCCCGGCTGACCGCCGAGGAGCGCGCCCGCGGCGTCGTCGCGGCCAGCGCGGGCAACCACGCCCAGGGTGTGGCGCTCGCGGCGTCGATGCTCGGCATCCGGGCGACCGTCTTCATGCCGGAGAGCGCCCCGCTGCCCAAGGTCGCCGCCACCCGCGGGTACGGCGCCGACGCCCGGCTGGGCGGGCACTCGCTCACCGACGCGCTGGTCTCGGCCGCCGAGCACGCCGAGCGCACCGGGGCGGTGCTCATCCACCCCTTCGACCACCCCGACGTGATCGCCGGCCAGGGCACCGTCGGCCTGGAGATCCTCGAGCAGTGCCCCGACGTGGCCACCGTCCTCGTCTGCACCGGCGGGGGCGGGCTGGTGTCCGGGATCGCCGCGGCGATCAAGTCCCGCCGGCCCGGGGTACGGGTCGTCGGTGTCCAGGCCGAGGCGGCGGCGGCCTTCCCCGGGTCGCTCGCCGCCGGCCACCCCGTCGCCCTCCCCGCGATGGCGACCATGGCCGACGGCATCGCGGTCGGGGCTCCGGGGGAGCTCACCCTGGCGCACGTGCAGGCACTGGTCGACGAGGTCCGGACGGTGAGCGAGGAGGACCTCTCCCGCGCGCTGCTGTTCTGCCTGGAGCGGGCGAAGCTGGTCGTCGAGCCGGCCGGCGCCGCCGCGGTCGCCGCGGTCCTCGCCGACCCGGCCGCCTTCCCACCACCGGTGGTGGCCGTCGTGTCCGGCGGGAACATCGACCCGGTGCTGCTGCTCAAGGTGGTCCAGCACGGCATGGCCGCGGCCGGCCGCTACCTGCGGCTGCGGCTGCGGGTGCCCGACCGGCCCGGGTCCCTGGCGGGGGTCCTCACCGAGCTCGCCGACGCCGGCGCGAACGTGCTGGAAGTGGAGCACGAGCGGACGGCGACCCGCCTGGACCTCGGCGAGGTGGAGGTCTTCGTCGTCCTGGAGACCCGCGGGCCGGAGCACGCCGAGGAGGTCGTCGCCGCGCTGGGCCGGGCGGGGTACTCCGTGACCGCCGGGTGACCGAGCACCCACCTCGCGCTGCGCCGGACGCGACACGCGTCGAGGGCCTCGTCGAGCGCTTCGGCGCCCCGATCGCCCTCCGCTGCACCCACGCCGCGCGCCGGTGTGGGGCCCTGCAGCGGGGCCGGGCACGGAACGACAGGATGGGCGTGATGAGCGCCGTCGAGTCCGCCCCCGTCCCTGCCACCGACAACCCGCTGTCCGAGCCGTCGTCGCTGCCGCTGCAGCTCCCGCCGTTCGCGGCGATCACGTTGGAGCACTGCCGCGAGGCGATGCTGGCCGGGATGGCCGGGCAGCGGGCGGAGGTGGCCGAGATCCTGCGGTCGCCCGGACCGCCCACGTTCGAGAACACGGTCGTGGCGCTGGAGCGCTCCGGCCGGCTGCTCCGCCGGGCAGCGGCTGTCTTCCACAACCTCGCCTCGTCGGTGGCGTCGGACCGGCTGCGCGAGATCGAGCGGGAGCTGGCCCCGCTGGAGTCCGCGCACGCCGACGCGCTCCGGCTGGACCCGGCGCTGTTCGCCCGGATCGACGCCGTCCACGCGCAGCGGCACGAGGCCGGGCTGGACGCCGAGGCGCTGCGGCTGGTCGAGCGCTACCACCTCGACTTCGTGCTCTCCGGTGCCCGGCTGGACGACGCCGGCAGGTCGCGGCTCACCGGGCTCAACCGGGAGCTGTCGGAGCTGTCGACCACCTTCGGGCAGAACCTGCAGCTCGCCACCGAGGCGGCGGCGGTCGTCGTCGGCGACGTCGCGGAGCTGGACGGGCTCAGCGGCGAGGAGGTCGCCGCGGCGGCCCGGGCCGCGGCCGACCGCGGGGTCGAGGGCTTCGTGCTGCCCCTCCTGCTGCCGACCGGCCAGCCCGTCCTGACCAAGCTGCGCAGCCGCGAGCTGCGCCGCCGGGTCTTCGAGGCGTCGATCGGCCGGGCGTCCTCGGGTGCGCACGACAACGGGCCGGTCGCCGTCCGCATCGCCCGGGTCCGTGCCGAGCGGGCCCGGCTGCTGGGCTTCGCCACCCACGCCGACCTGGTCCTGGCCGACCAGACCGCCGGGAGCACGGCCGCGGTCGACGCGATGCTCGGCTCGATGGTCGGACCGTCCCTGGCCAACGCCCGGGCCGAGGCGGCGGAACTGGCCGAGGTGGCGGCACGCGATGGCGTGGCGGAGCTCGCCCCCTGGGACTGGGCCTTCTACAGCGAGCGGGTGCGCGCCGAGCGCTACGCGGTCGACACCGCGGCGCTGCGGCCCTGGTTCGAGCTCGACCGGGTGCTGGTCGACGGCGTCTTCCACGCCGCCGAGCTGCTCTACGGCTACCGCTTCACCCCCCGGCCCGACCTGGCCGGCTACCACCCCGACGTCCGCGTCTGGGAGGTCACCGGGTCCGACGGGGACACGGTGGGCCTCTACCTGGGTGACTTCTTCGCCCGCGAGGGCAAGCGGGGCGGAGCGTGGATGAGCTCGTTCGTCACCCAGTCGCGGCTGCTCGGCACGCACCCCGTCGTGGTCAACAACCTCAACGTCAGCCGGGCCGGCGACGGGCAGCCGACGCTGCTCACCCTCGACGAGGTCAACACGCTCTTCCACGAGTTCGGCCACACGCTGCACGGCCTGAGCTCGGCCGTCACCTACCCCCGGTTCGCCGGCACCGCCGTCCCGCGGGACTTCGTCGAGTTCCCCAGCCAGGTCAACGAGATGTGGGCGCTGTGGCCCGAGGTGCTCGGTCACTACGCCCGCCACGTCGACACCGGCGAACCGCTGCCGGCGGTCGTGGTCGCGGCCATCGACGCCGCCCGGCTCTGGGGCGAGGGGTTCGCGACGCTGGAGTACCTGGCGGCGACCCTGCTCGACCAGGCGTGGCACCGGATCACCCCGGAGACCGAGATCGGCGATCCGCAGGACTTCGAGCGGGACGCGCTGGCGGCCGCCGGTGTGGCGTACGACCTCGTCCCGCCGCGCTACCGGACCACGTACTTCCAGCACGTGTTCGCCGGTGGCTACGCGGCCGGCTACTACTCCTACATCTGGTCGGAGGTCCTCGACGCCGACACCGTGGAGTGGTTCACCGAGAACGGTGGCCTGCGGCGGGAGAACGGCGAGGTCTTCCGCGAGCGGCTGCTCTCGGTCGGCGGCTCGGTGGACCCGCTCGAGGCGTTCCGGGCCGTCCGCGGTCGCGACGCCGATCCCCAGCCGCTCCTGCGCCGCCGAGGGCTGGTCCCGGCCGCCTGAGCACCGCCGCGGCCGGCACCCGTCGCGGGCGCGGTCCCGGTGTCGACGGTCCGGCAGCAGCCGGGATGCGGGTCCAGGCGTGGTCGGCGGCCGAGGCCGCCGAGGTCAGAGCCAGGGCAGGCTGAGCACCAGGTCCAGGTCGTCGGGGCTCTCGCCGTCGCGCACCAGCCGGTTGGGCTGGCGGTGACCGCACGCCGTGCAGCGGTGCACCACCTGCCAGCCCTTGCCGGACTTCTCCACCAGCCCGATCGGCTCCATGGGCTGCCGGCATCCGCTCGCGCGGTCACCGGGCAGTTCGTCGACGTGCAGGGACCACAGGCAGTACGGGCAGTGGTTGCGGTAGTGCCCGTCGGTGTTGGCCGGCACCGGCGCGGTGCAGTGCACGCACTCGAAGCCGGTGTTCTCCGCCTGACGGGAGCGGGCCCCCATCGCCCGGGTCAGGGGACGAACGGCTCGACGGCGACGACCTCGACGCTGATGTCGCGACCGTTGGGCGCCTGGTAGGTCACCGTCGTGCCCGGGGCCGCGCCCATGATCGCCGCGCCCATCGCCGATTCGGGGGAGTAGACCGTGAGGTCCGTCGTCCCGGCGATCTCCCGCGAGCCGAGCAGGAACTTCTCGACGTCGTCGTCGCCGGCGAACCGGATGCTGATGACGGTGCCGAGGGCGGCGTTGGTCGCGGTCTTCGGGGCGTCGCCGACCCGTGCCTTGCGCAGCAGGTCGGTCAGCTGCCGGATGCGGGCCTCCTGCTTGCCCTGCTCGTCCTTCGCCGCGTGGTATCCGCCGTTCTCCTTGAGGTCGCCCTCCTCGCGGCGGGCGTTGATCTCGGCGGCCATCGCCGGACGGCCCGCCACCAGCTGGTCGAGCTCGGCCTTCAGCCGGTCGTGCGCCTCCTGGGTCAGCCAGACGCCCTGGTTCTGCTCGTCAGTGGGGGTGGACACGGCATTGCTCCTGGAAAAAGTCGGTGGCCGCCCCCCGTCCGGGGAACGGCCGCTTGTATCCGGCCAACCTAACACCGGCGCACGAGGGTGTGCGGGGCTCCAGCACGGTGCCGGAGTTCCGGAACGGTAGTGGAACACGAGGTGACGAGCACCACCTCCACCCGAACGAGGGGCCCCTTTGCGGCGGACGGTCGTACCGGCGGGGGACAATGACCGGGTGACCGAAGCAGACCCGTTGCGCCTGCTCGCCGTGCACGCCCATCCCGACGACGAGTCGAGCAAGGGCGCCGCGACGATGGCGAAGTACGTCGCGGAGGGCGTCCGCGTGATGGTGGCGACCTGCACCGGGGGTGAGCGCGGCTCGGTGCTCAACCCGGCGCTGGACCGGCCCGACGTGTGGGAGCGGCTGCCGCAGATCCGGGTCGAGGAGATGGCCCGGGCGCGGGAGATCCTCGGCGTGGAGCAGGAGTTCCTGGGGTTCGTCGACTCCGGCCTGCCCGAGGGGGACCCGCTGCCGCCGCTGCCGGAGGGGTGCTTCGCGCTGGTGCCGCTCGAGGAGGCCGCGGCGCCGCTGGTCGAGCTGATCCGCCGGTTCCGCCCGCAGGTCATCACGACCTACGACGAGCGAGGCGGCTATCCGCACCCCGACCACATCAAGACCCATGAGATCTCGGTGCACGCCTTCGAGGCGGCGGGCGACCCCGACCGCTATCCGGGGCTGGGCGAGCCCTGGCAGCCGAGCAAGCTCTACTACCACATGGGCTTCACCCTGCCCCGGACGCGGGCGCTGCACGAGGCGATCCTCGCGTCGGGCCACGAGTCGCCCTACGCGGAGTGGCTGGAGAACTGGGACCCCGACCGGGACCTGTCCCACCGGGTCACCACCCGCGTGCACTGCGCCGAGTACTTCGCGGTCCGTGATGCCGCGCTGATCGCCCACGCGACGCAGATCGACCCGACCGGCCGCTGGTTCGCCTGCCCGCTGGAGGTCCAGCAGCGGGTGTGGCCGACCGAGGACTACGAGCTCGCCCGGTCGGTGGTCGACTCCCCCGTGCCGGA
The DNA here is from genome assembly GCF_010686765.1 of Geodermatophilus sabuli. Classification (GTDB taxonomy): domain Bacteria; phylum Actinomycetota; class Actinomycetes; order Mycobacteriales; family Geodermatophilaceae; genus Geodermatophilus; species Geodermatophilus sabuli_A. The sequence goes on from NZ_JAAGWF010000008.1 coordinate 229,755, forward strand.
GGACGACCTGTTCGCCGGTGTGCGCAGCGAGGTGACCGTCCGATGAGTGCGGCCGTCGTCCTCGCCGCGGCGGGCGACCAGCTCCCCGAGGACGTGGGCAAGTCCGGACCCCTCGGGCTCCTGCTGATCGTGGTGCTGCTCATCGCCACCGCACTCCTGGTCAAGTCGATGTCGCGGCACCTCAAGCGGCTGCCGCGCAGCTTCGACCCCGAGGACGACGAGCCGCAGGTCGTCGTCCCGGACACCCCGGCCGAGCTGCTCGAGCCGCCGCCCGGGCCTGGGCAGGAGCTGCTCGACACGCTCCGGCGCGCGCCGCTGGCCATCGAGCCACCGCGGGACGACGACGGCCGGCCGGACGCCCCGCGTTCGCGGGGCTGACCGACCGGCCGTCATCCGGCGCACCGGACTACCAGCGGTGCGCCACGTCGATCACGAGCCGGTCGACGTGGCTGGAGCCACCCTCGAGCACGAACACGCGGAACGGCAGCCGCGCCCGCGTGCCGATGCCGACGTCCGACCGACCCTCGTAGGACCCGAGCCAGGCCACCTGGCGCAGGGTGCTGAACCCGGCGACGCCGACCGCCTCACGCGGGACGGCCGGCGTGTAGGTCGGGTCGCCGTCGTCGTCGTAGCCGGTGGCGCCGATGGTCACCTGCAGCTTCGCCCCACCCCGGAGCGGGACCACGGCCCCGCTGCCGTCCATGCGCACCTGGGGCACGTAGCGGACGGAGTAGGACTCGAAGCCCTCGACCTCGGCGATGTCGATGACCACCCGGTCGTAGCACGCGTGCTTCCCGGCACGGATGTCGTGCACGAAGTTGCGGCCAGGGTCGTTGGGGTGGACCGACTTCGCCAGCGAGCCCCACGGGGTCGCGCAGGCGTTGGTCGCCGCGGCGGCGGGACTGACGACGCCGAGCAGGGCGAGGGCGGAGAGGATCAGGACGAGGATCCGGAAGCGATTGCGGGTCATGGCGGGCCTCCTGTGGTTGATGTGCCGCATGGGGTGCGGTGTGGTGAGAATCCGCCGACGCGCCGCGCCTGGGAAAGACCTGTGCTCGTCCAGGAACGCCGAAGCTGGTGCCCAGGCTCGGGCACAGTTCGACAACTCTCCGGCGCGTCCGATCGCGCCGTCCGAGCACATGTGCTGTCCGTGACGGAGTCCGGTGCGGACCGCCGCCCGGCGCGTGCCGGCGAGCCCGTCGGGTAGGCCCTCGTCGTGCCGAACCGCCTCGCCGCCGCCACCAGCCCCTACCTGCTGCAGCACGCGGAGAACCCCGTCGACTGGCGGGAGTGGGGCGAGGAGGCGTTCGCCGAGGCCCGGACCCGCGACGTCCCGGTGCTGGTGTCGGTCGGGTACGCCGCCTGCCACTGGTGCCACGTCATGGCCCACGAGTCCTTCGAGGACGAGGCCACCGCGGCACAGCTGAACGCCGACTTCGTCTGCGTCAAGGTCGACCGGGAAGAGCGGCCCGACGTCGACAGCGTCTACATGAGCGCCACCCAGGCACTGACCGGGCACGGCGGGTGGCCGATGACGGTGTTCACCACGCCCGACGGCCGGCCGTTCTACTGCGGCACCTACTTCCCGCCGAGGCCGGCGCACGGCATGCCCGCCTTCCGGCAGGTGCTCGGTGCGGTCACGCAGGCGTGGACGACCCGCCGGGAGGAGCTGGAGTCGGCGGGCACCCGGATCGTGGAGGGCATCTCCGCCCGGCTGGACCTGGGTGCCCCCATGCCGCTGACGGCCGAGGTGCTCGACACCGCGGTCGCCGCGCTGGCCGGCGGTTACGACGAGGAGTTCGCCGGGTTCGGGGGAGCGCCGAAGTTCCCGCCGTCCATGCTGCTCGAGTTCCTGCTCCGTCACTGGGCGCGCACCGGCGACCCCGAGGCGCTGCGGATGGCCGCGGGCACGGGTGAGGCGATGGCCCGCGGTGGCATCTACGACCAGCTCGCCGGCGGGTTCGCGCGCTACGCCGTCGACGCGGAGTGGGTCGTCCCGCACTTCGAGAAGATGCTCTACGACAACGCCCTGCTGCTCCGGGTGTACGTCCACCTGTGGCGGGCGACGGGCGAGTCGTGGGCCCGCCGGGTGGCCGACGAGACCGCGGCCTTCCTGATCCGCGACCTCGGCACGCCCGAGGGGGGTCTGGCCTCCGCACTCGACGCCGACACCGACGGCGTCGAGGGGCTGACCTACGTGTGGACACCGGACCAGCTGGTCGAGGCCCTCGGGGAGGACGACGGCCGGTGGGCCGCGGAGGTGTTCGCGGTGACGCCGGCCGGCACCTTCGAGCACGGCGCCTCGACGCTCCGACTGCTCCGCGACCCGGACGAGCCGGCCCGGCTGGCGTCGGTGCGCGAGCGGCTCGTCGCGGCCCGTGCCGGGCGTCCGCAGCCGGCCCGTGACGACAAGGTGGTGACCGCCTGGAACGGCCTGGCCATCGCCGCGCTCGCCGAGCACGGGGTGCTGACGGGGAACGAGGCGTCGGTGGCCGCCGCGCGCCGGGCCGCCGTCCTCGTCGCCGACGTGCACTGGGTCGACGGCCGGCTGCGACGGGCCTCGCGCGACGGGGTCGCCGGTGCTCCGGCCGGCGTCCTGGAGGACTACGGCGACCTCGCCGAGGGCCTGCTCGCCCTGCACCAGGCGACCGGGGAGGGGCGCTGGCTCGAGCTCGCCGGCGACCTGCTCGACGTCGTGGCCGAGCAGTTCATCGACGCCGACGGCTGGCACGACACCGCCGCGGACGCCGAGGCGCTCGTGCACCGGCCGTTCGACCCGGCCGACGGCCCGACGCCGGCCGGCGTGGCCGCTGCGGGCGGGGCGCTGGTCACCTACGCGGCTCTGGCCGGGGCGCCGCGACACCGCGAGCTGGGCGAGGCGGCGGTCGGGTCGCTGGCCCGGCTGGTCGCGCAGGCCCCACGCGCGGCCGGATGGGCGGCGGCGGTGGGGGAGGCGCTGCTGGCCGGTCCGCTGGAGATCGCGGTCAGCGGGCCGGCGGGCGCGGAGCGCGACGCGCTCGCCGCGGCGGCCCGGGCGTCGGTGAGCCCGGGAGCCGTGGTCGTCGTCGGTGACCCCGACACACCCGGGGTGCCCCTCCTGGCGGGCCGGCCGCTGGCGCAGGGGCGGCCGGCCGTCTACGTGTGCCGGGGCTTCGTCTGCTCGGCGCCGGTCACCGAGCTGTCCCCTCTCGGCGGAGTGCTGGGCCCTTCCTGAACGGGGCACCGGACGATTACCGTGTAATCGTGTAATCAACTCCTGAGGAGGCCGTCGTGCACGGACACCACCACCGCTTCTCCGACACCCCGTTCGCCGGCATGCGCGGAGCGTTCCGCGGGGGCCGCGGCCCGGGCGGCCGCGGCCGCGGACCCGAGGCGCCACCCCCCGTCGAGCGTGCCGAGGTCGCCGGCTGGTTCGCCGGCCGCCTGCCCGACGGCTGGTTCACCGGGCCGGTGGAGCTGCTGATCGACCGCGACGAGATCACCGTCGTCGGCCCGCTGGCCGAGCCGTCGCCCGTCGACGGTGACGCGGCGGCCGCGCGGGCCGGCCGGATCGCGCGCTTCCGCGAGGAGACCCGCGAGCAGCGCATGGCGATCGCGGACGCCGCCCAGGCCCGGTACGGCCGGTCGGTCGCGTGGGGGGCGAGCTGCGGCGAGGTCCGGGAGCTGTTCACCACGTTGTCGGTGCCGGTGATGACCCGGCTGCGGCAGCCCGAGCGGCTGGTCCTGGACACGCTCGTCGACGCCGGCGTCGCGCGCTCCCGGTCCGAGGCGCTGGTCTGGGCGGTCCGGCTGGTCGGGCAGCACGCCGAGGACTGGCTGACCGAGCTGCGCGAGGCCATGGCCTCGGTCGAGGAGGTGCGCGGGCGGGGACCCTCGGTGGGCTGAGACCTGCCAGGCTCGGGCCGTGTCCGAGCCGCTGCACCTGCTGCGCACCGCCTACGCCGACCTGGCCGCGGCCCTGTCCGCCCTGACCGCCGAGGAGGGCTGGCAGCCCACCGGCTGCGCCGGCTGGACGCCGGTGGACCTCGGCGTCCACCTGCTCGGCGACGCCCGCCGGGCCCTGGTCGCGCTCAACACCCCCGCCGACGGGCCGGCGGACACCACCGCCGTCGACTACTGGCTGGCGTGGCGTCCGCCGGCTCCCGGCGACGAGGACGAGCTGTGGAGCACGCGGGTGGTGGCCAGCGTGCAGGGCGGCCTCGGGCCGGTCGGTCGGCGCTACGCCGAGACGTCCGCCGCGGTGCTCGTCGCCGCCGGACGGGTCGACGCCTCGGACCTCGTCCGCACCCAGGGCAGGGTCATGACGGTGGCCGACCTGCTCTCCACGCTGGCGGTGGAGGCCGCCGTCCACCACCTCGACCTGGTCGCCCACCTGGACCGGCCGGGGCCGGCCGCGGCGCCGCTGGCCGAGGTCCGCCGGGTGCTCGAGGGGTTGCTCGGCGGGCCCCTCCCGGCGGGCTGGGACGACGTCACCGCCGCCCGCCGGGGCACGGGACGCTCGCCCCTCGACGACTCCGACCGTGCCCTGCTGGGTCCGGCGGTGGAGCGGTTCCCGCTGTTCGGGTGAGGGCGCCGGAGGGGATCCGGCGACCAGGGACACTGGGGTGGTGACTGCCGGCACCGGGTTCCCCTCGTCGACCGACGTCCTCGTGGTCGGTGCCGGCCCGGCCGGCTCGGCGGCCGCCGCCTGGGCCGCCCGCGCCGGGCGGGACGCGGTGCTCGCCGACGCCGCGACGTTCCCGCGGGACAAGACCTGCGGCGACGGCCTCACCCCCCGGGCGATGGCCGAGCTCGACTCCCTCGGGCTGGGCGACTGGGCCCGGGGGCACGCCCGCAACCGCGGCCTCCGCGCGGCCGGGTTCGGCCGGGAGTGGCAGCTGCCCTGGCCGGGCGGCGCCTTCCCCGACCACGGCAGCGCGGTGCCGCGGACCGAGCTGGACGCCCGGATCCGGGCGGTGGCGCTCGCCGACGGCGCCGTCCCGCTCGACGGCGCCCGGGCGGTGGACGTCGAGCGGGACGGCGACCGCGTCACGGGCGTGGTGTTCGAGCTCGCCGACGACGAGACCGTCACCGTGGGCTGCCGGCGGCTGGTGGTCGCCGACGGCGCCCGGTCCCCGCTGGGGCGGGTGCTCGGCCGCGAGTGGCACCGCGGCACCGCCTACGGGGTCGCCGCCCGCGGCTACGTCCGGTCGGGCCGGGCGGACGACGAGTGGATCTCCTCGCACCTGGAGCTGCGCGGCGCCGAGGGGGAGCTGCTGTCCGGGTACGGCTGGGTGTTCCCGCTCGGCGCGGCGTCCGGACAGGTGAACATCGGCGTCGGCACGCTGGCCACCGCCCGGCGTCCGGCCGGGGTGGCGCTCAAGGCGCTGCTGGAGGTCTACGCCGCGGCCCGCCGCGCGGACTGGCAGCTCGAGGGGCCGGTCGAGGCGCCGGCCTCCGCCCTGCTGCCGATGGGCGGCGCGGTGTCGAACGTGGCCGGCCGCAACTGGGCGCTGATCGGCGACGCCGCCGGCTGCGTCAACCCGCTCAACGGCGAGGGCATCGACTACGGGATGGAGACCGGGCGCAGCATCGCGGGCCTGCTGTCCGACGACGACTGGTCAGCGGCCTGGCCGGCCACGCTGCGGCGGCACTACGGCGAGGCCTTCTCCATCGCCCGCCGGCTGGCGGGGCTGCTGACGGTCCCCCGGTTCCTCCCCGCCGCCGGGCCGGTGGGCATGCGCTCGGAGGCGCTGATGACCGTGGCACTGCGGGTGATGGGCAACCTGGTGACCAAGGAGGACCGCGACGTGGTCGCGCGCGCCTGGCGACTCGCCGGCCGCGCCTCCGTCCGCCTCGACGACCGCCCCCCGTTCACGGCCTGACCGACCCGCCCGGGCCCCCGGCCCTCCCGCGAGGACCCGCCGCGGCGGGGAGAGCAGGGTCCTCCGTCAGAGGAAGGGCGAGTTGTAGACGGCGAAGTAGACGGCGATGTAGTGGCAGATGGCCGCGACGATGGTCAGCGCGTGGAAGACCTCGTGGTAGCCGAAGGTGCCCGGCCAGGGGTTGGGCTTCTTGATCGCATAGGCGATGCCGCCGGCGGTGTAGAGCAGGCCCCCTGCGGCCAGCAGCACGAGCGAGGTCACGCCGGCGATGTGCAGGATGTCGGTCAGGATGAAGACGGCGACCCAGCCCAGGCCGATGTAGAGCGGCACGCCCAGCCAGCGCGGCGCGGTCGGCCAGCTGAGCTTGAGCGAGACGCCGGCCAGCGCGCCGGCCCAGACCCCGGCGAGGATCCAGTACCCGGTCGGCTGGTCGACGGCGAGCAGGGCGAACGGCGTGTAGGTGCCGGCGATGAACAGGAAGATCATCGAGTGGTCGAGCCGCTTCATGATCTTCCAGCCGCGCGGTGACCAGCGGCGCCGGTGGTAGAGGGCGCTGATGCCGAACAACCCGAGGATGGTCAGGCAGTAGAGCGCCACGGAGAACCCGGCACGGGCGCCCTGCACGGCGGCCAGCGGGATGAGCACTGCGCCGGCGACGATCGAGCCGAAGAAGGCGAACAGGTGCAGCCAGCCCCGCATCCGGGGACGGGTGTCGGGATGCTCCCAGTCGTCGTCGGCGAAGTCCTCGGCGGTCCACGCGTGCTCGACCCGCTCGCCCTCGGCGAGGACGGTGGCGACCGCCGGCCCGCGAGGCGCCTCGATCTCCGCGCTGTCCGCCTCGATCCGCACGGGTTCACGGTCGTCGGGCAGAGCACTCATGGACCGAGGTTACGTAGCCGTAGGTTGCGTCGCAGCGCGACCGACGTGTGAGCTCGCTGTCAGTCGCCGGCAGCTCCGGTGCTGGTCGGGGAACGGGTACGCAGCGGGGTCGAGGAGGGGCCTAGGGTGACCTCCCGTGGGGGTGCGCCAGTGGGGCCGTGACCTCCTGACGCAGGTCTACGAGCGGCGGCTGGCCCGTGCCCTGGTGGGCGCCGACATCCCGCGTCACGTCGGCGTGATCGTCGACGGGAACCGCCGCTGGGCGCGGGCCATCGGGCTCGAGGACCCCAACGCGGGGCACCGCCGCGGGGCCGACAAGATCGCGGCGTTCCTCGGCTGGTGCGACGAGGCCGGCGTGGAGGTGGTCACCCTCTTCCTGCTCTCGACCGACAACCTCTCCCGGCCCGAGCCCGAGCTGCTCCCGCTGCTGCGGATCATCGAGGGCGTCGCCGAGGACCTCGCCGCCCCGGACCGGCGCTGGCAGCTGCGCCCGGTGGGTGCGCTGGAGCTGCTGCCGGCCGAGACCGTCGCCGTCCTCAAGCAGGCCGAGGAGGAGACGCGGGACCGGCCCGGGGCGTCGGTCAACCTCGCGGTCGGCTACGGGGGACGGCGGGAGATCGCCGACGCCGTCCGGTCGCTGCTGGCCGAGCACGCCGAGCGGGGGACGACGCTCGACGAGCTGGTCGGCGTGCTGGACGCCGAGCACATCGCCGAGCACCTCTACACCCGCGGTCAGCCCGATCCCGACCTGGTCATCCGCACCAGCGGGGAGCAGCGGCTCTCGGGCTTCCTGCTGTGGCAGACCGCGCACTCGGAGTTCCACTTCACCGACGTCTACTGGCCCGACTTCCGGCGGGTCGACTTCCTCCGCGCGCTGCGCGCCTATGCCGCCCGGCACCGCCGCTTCGGCGGCTGAGAAACTGCGGTCCATGGCAGCCGACGCGCTCGACGTCCCCCTGGAGTACGTGCGGCTGGGTCTGCGGTTCGACCGCCTGGAGTCGGGCTTCGTCGACGCGTACACCGGTCACCGCCGGATCCGCGCGGAGGTGGCGGACGAGCCGGCGCCCACGCCGCAGGGGCTGCGCGACCAGGCGCGGGCGCTGCTGCGCGAGCTGCCCGCCGCGGACCTGCCGGCCGACCGCACCGAGTTCCTGCGCGGCCAGCTCACCGGCCTGGAGTGCAGCGCCCGGAAGATGAGCGGCGAGCCGGTGCCCTTCCTCGACGAGGTGTCGAGCTACTTCCAGGTCGACCTCACCCTCGGGGACCCGGGCGCCTACGCCGCCGCCCACGCCGAGCTCGACCGGCTGCTGCCGGGCAGCGCCCCGCTGGCCGAGCGGTACGCCGCGCACCGCCGCCGCGAGGAGTGCCCGCCCGACCGGCTGGCCGACGCGGTGCACGCCCTGTCCAGCGCGCTGCGCGACCGGGTCCGGGGCGAGTACGGGCTGCCGGAGAGCGAGACCGTCCGGTACGAGGTGGTGACCGACCAGCCGTGGTCGGGGTTCAACTACTACGAGGGCGACTACCGCTCGCGGGTGGCGATCAACGCCGACCTGCCGCACCGGCTCGGGCAGCTGCCGCACCTGGTCGCGCACGAGGCCTATCCCGGGCACCACACCGAGCACTGCCGCAAGGAGCTCGGCCTGGTCGAGCGCGCTGCCCGGCTGGAGCACACCGTGTTCCTGGTCAACACCCCCGAGTGCCTGATGGCCGAGGGCCTGGCCGACCTCGGCGTCCAGGCCTCCATCGGCGCGGGCTGGGGACCGTGGGCGGCCGACGTGCTGGGTGACCTGGGCCTGCGCTTCGACGGGCACCTGGCCGAGCAGATCGCGGCCGCGGCGGCGCCGCTGAACCGGGTCCGCCAGGACGCCGCCGTCCTCCTGCACGACCGCGGGGCCGACGCCGACGAGGTGGCCGGGTACATCCAGCGCTGGTCCCTGGTGAGCGCCGACCGGGCCCGCCAGCAGCTGCGCTTCCTCACCCACCCGCTGTGGCGCGCCTACATCACCACCTACGTCGAGGGGTTCGACCTGCTGTCGGCGTGGCTCGACGGGCGTCCGGTCGGGCAGCCGGTCGCCGACCGGTTCGTGCGGCTGCTCGACGAGCCACTGACGCCGGCCGGGATCGCCGGCGAGCTGCGGGCCGCCTGAGCAGATGGCGCGGCGGCACACTCCCGAGGAGGCCCGGGACCTCGGGCTGTGGACGGCGGGCTGGCTGGCGGTGCTCCTGGTCGGCGGCATCTGGTGGATCGGCGACCTGAGCCTGCAGTGGCCGGTGCTCGTCGTCCCGCTGGTCTGGGTGCTGGTCGCCATGCGGCCGCGGCGACCTCGCGGGAGCCGCTGAGACGGCTGTGGCCCGTGGTGACCCGAAGGAGGGACACGCCTGCTGCTCGACACGTTCCTGTCACCTGCCGGGCCTACCGTCCGCAGTGGAGGACGAGCTCACCTCGCTCTCCACGGGAGGCCCGGTGCTGACGTCCACGTCGAGCAGAGGGGCCGGCACCCGGCTCCTCAGCCGGGTCCCGGCCACCCTCGAGCCGGGGCGCGCCACGTCCGCGTGGTGGCGCCCCACGGGAGTCGACTCGTGACCACTCGCCGCACGTTCGTCCTCGACACCTCCGTCCTGCTCTCCGACCCTGCCGCGCTGCTCCGCCTCGGCGCCCACGACGTCGTCCTCCCGCTGGTCGTCATCGGGGAGCTCGAGGACAAGCGCAACCACCCGGAGCTGGGGTGGTTCGCCCGGCAGGCGCTGCGGCTGCTCGACGACCTGCGGGTCGAGCACGGTCGGCTGGACGCGCCCGTGCCGGTCGGTGACGAGGGCGGCACGCTGCACGTCGAGCTCAACCACAGCGACCCGTCGGTGTTGCCGGCCGGCTTCCGGAACGACAGCAACGACAGCCGGATCATGGTGGTCGCGCTCAACCTGCGGGCCGAGGGCCGCGACGTCTGCCTGGTGACCAAGGACGTCCCGCTGCGGGTGAAGGCCGCAGCCGTCGGCCTCGAGACCGACGAGTACCGCGCGCTGGACGCCGTCGACGCCGGGTGGACCGGCATGGCGGAGCTGTCCCTGGACGACACCGAGCTGTCGGCGCTCTACGACGACGGCACCGTGTACGTGCCGGCGGCGGCCGAGCTGCCCCCGCACACCGGGTTGGTGCTGCTGTCCTCCCGGGGCTCCGCCCTGGGGCGGGTGACCCCGGACAAGCAGGTGCGGCTGGTGCGTGGCGACCGCGAGGCGTTCGGGCTGCACGGTCGCTCCGCGGAGCAGCGAGTGGCCCTGGACCTGCTGCTGGACCCCGACATCGGCATCGTGTCGCTGGGCGGCCGTGCCGGCACCGGCAAGTCGGCGCTGGCGCTGTGTGCGGGGCTGGAGTCGGTGATGGAGCGGCGCGCGCACAAGAAGGTGGTCATCTTCCGGCCGCTGTACGCCGTCGGCGGTCAGGAGCTCGGCTACCTGCCCGGCAGCGAGGGCGAGAAGATGTCGCCCTGGGCGCAGGCGGTGTACGACACCCTCGGCGCGCTGGTCTCCACGGCGGTGCTGGAGGAGATCGCCGCCCGCGACCTCATCGAGGTGCTGCCGCTGACCCACATCCGCGGGCGGTCGCTGCACGACTCGTTCGTCATCGTCGACGAGGCGCAGTCGCTCGAGCGCGGGGTCCTGCTGACCGTGCTCTCGCGCCTGGGCTCGGGGTCGCGGGTGGTGCTGACCCACGACGTCGCCCAGCGGGACAACCTGCGGGTCGGCCGGCACGACGGCATCACCGCGGTGATCGAGGCGCTCAAGGGGCATCCGCTGTTCGCGCACGTCACGCTGACCCGGTCCGAGCGCTCGGCGATCGCCGCCCTGGTCACCGAGATGCTGGAGGACCTCCCGATCTGAGCCTGGGGGCACCCGCGTTGCGGGCGTTCCCCGCGCAGTGCCGGTGCTGCAGTGCCCGCCATGCGCGAGGGACGCCCTCAATCCGGTGTCACGCCGGCCGGCGGCGGCTCCGGTCGAGCGCTCGACGGACCCGGTCCGCGACCACGGTCCCGGGGTGCGAGGTCCCCCCACGTCCAGCGCACGACGCCCCAGCCCTGTTCGCGGAAGGCGTCCTCGCGCCGCTTCTCCGCGAACACCACGTCGCCCGGCTGCCCGGGCCGGAGCGGGCGGCCGTACTTCGCCCGGCCGTCGAACTCACCGATGACGCGTTGCTCCTGCCAACCGGAGTCCGCACGGCCGAGCAGGGCGCCGTCCGCCGACCACACCGGCAGCTGCAGCGTCGAGGGAGGCAAGCCCAGGCGGCACGAACTCCGACCGCAGAGCCGCGCCGAGGGTGACCACCGCCGGCTCGCCAGGCAGGACGCGGGCCAGGTCGACGGTCGTTCGTGCGGGTGAGGTCACGGCCAGCCCGTCGACCGTCATCACGTCGTCGTCCGGGAGCCGGGCCACCTGGCAGCGCAGGAACCGCCCGAGCTCACCGGACGCCGGGGGCTGCCGGGTCACGTGCACCCGGGCGAGGCCCACGCCCCGGAGTGGGAGGCCGTGCAGGACGGCGGCCGACTGGTGACTGACCACGGCGGGTCGACGGAGGGCCGCCATCGTCGCGTGCACGAGCAGCTGGTGCCGCGCCGAGTCGCCGCTGGGGGCTCCGTCCGACAGGTGGGCACCGCGCCGGAGTCGGGTCAGCTGCCCGCGGCGGGCGTGCGGGCCAGCTGCGAGCGACTCCCGCAAGGGAGCCGAACGGTGCACGCGTCAGGCGGGCGGGGGCTGCTCCGGGGCCGGGTCCGGGGGTGCTGCCGCCGGCCGGCGCGGTGGCGCGCTCGCCCAGCGCAGCAGGGCCACGGCGGCCCAGGCGGCGGCCAGGCACCACGGCAGCCGGACGACGACCTCGTCGGCGGTCAGGTCACCGCGCAGCCCCAGGGCGAGGACCGGGACGGCGAGCAGGAAGCCCACCGCGAGCACGTCCCACCGCAGCGGGCTCATGTCCCCGAGCTCTCCAGTCGCTCGCACAGCAGGGACGCCCACCGGTGCGCGGTCGCGCGGGCGCCGTCGAGGAGGGCCACGGGCAGGGCGGTCCGCGACAGGACGGCGGCCGGGTCGGCGGTGAGGTCGGTGTCCTGGACCATCAGGGCGTCCACGCGGGACAGCCCGTCGAGCCAGGGGCCGACGTCCTCGGGCTTGCGCGTCGCCTCGATCACGGCCCACACGCCGGCCGGGGCGAAGACCGCGATCATCTGCTCGAGCCACGTGCCGCCGCCGGTGCGCAGGGGAGCGTCGACCGCGACGATGGTGAGGGTCCCGGAGCGGTCGGCCTCCTGCTTGCGCTCCAGGGCGACGTCGATGCTGGCGATCCGGCTGCTGCGCGGGGCGAGGGCCGCCAGGTCACCACGCGAGGCCCACTGCAGGCGCTCGCCGTCCAGCCGGAGGGACGCGGCGATCGAGCGGGCCGCGGCGAGGGTCTCGACGCCCGGGCCCACCACGAGCAGCACCTCGCCGGGTCCGGTGGGGAGAAAGGGGACGGCGGGCAGGCCCTGGGCGAGTGCCCGGGTGAGCGCCGCATACGTGCCGGAGCGGGCCACCTCCGCGGCGAACCCGTCGCCGAGCAGCCGCTGCGGCACGCCGAGGGCCACCAGCCGCTGCACGATCTCCTCCTCGGCCGCGCCGGCGCCCGGTGCCGTGGGCGCGCCGCCCAGGGGGCGCTCGCGCACCGACGTCACGACGACCGGAGCGCTGCGGCGCCAGGTGGCCGCGCGCTGGGCCACGGGCAGCCGGGTCACCGTCGCCAGCCCCACGGTGCCGCGTCCGCCGGAGGCCCGGGCCACCTGCTGACCCGACCCCGGACGGCGGGTCGAGGGCGGCACCGGCGGGCGGGACAGCAGCGGCGGGACGGCCACGGCGGTCCCCGGCGCGCGCGGGGGCAGGAGCGACAGCGGCGGGAGCACGGTGGTGGCGTCCAGCGGCATGGGCGCCGGGTCGCTCGCGGTCGGGGCGAGCACCTCGGCGACCACCTCCCACTCGTCGGCCTCGGCGTCGGCGTCGACCCACACCGGCATCTCGGCGGTGTGCGCCTCGGCGAGTGCGTACTCCTCGTCGGACAGGAACCCGTAGCCGTCGTCGAGGTACCCCGCAGCCGGTTCGTCCGCGGCCGCCGAGGAGCCGGCCAGCACGCCGCGCAGGAGCTGGGTCAGGGCAGCGTCGGAGGTGTCGTGCGCGAGCGCGGCCCGGAGCACCTCGGCGATGGCCTCCTCGCGGGAGGTGATCGGCCCGGTGGCGAAGTCCGGCTCGTCCACCCACTCGGGGACCGGCACGGGCTCCACCGGCGCTGCCGGGGGAACGGCAGGAGCCGGGACGGGCGGCCGGACGGTGATGACGACCGGCTGCGGTTCGGTGACGGGTGCCGTCGGCACGGCGGCCTCGGCGACGGGCGCCACGGTGACCGGCTCGACGACGGGCGGGGCCGCGACCGGAGCGTGGGCGGCCACGGCCTCGACGACCGGGACCGTCTCGACGGGGGGCGCGACGGGTGCGGGAGGGGCCACGTGCGCAGGGGCCACGGTCTCGACGGTCACCGGCGTGACGGGCACGGAGGTGACCGGCGCCGGCGGAGGGACCGGTGCGGGCGGGACCACGGGCACGGAGGCCACCGGCGCGGGAGGGGCGACGGGCGCGGGAGGGGCGACGGGCGCGGGAGGGGCGACGGGCGCGGGAGGGGCGACGGGCGCGGGAGGGGCGACGGGCGCGGGAGGGGCGACGGGCGCGGGAGGGGCGACGGGCGTGGGAGGGGCGACCGGTGCGGGGGCAGCGGGCGCGGTGGCCGCGGCCGAGGCGGCGGTGACCGCGGCGATGGCCTCGTCGACCGCCTCACGGACGTCGACGTCGCCGGCGACCATCTGCGCCAGCGCCGCGGTGAACGGGGAGGGGGCCAGCGGAGCGTCGTCCGGCAGCGGTCCGGCCGGCAGGTCGTGGTGCGGCGCGACCGTGTGCACCGCACCGGCCGCGCGGGCGGGGGCTGCCGACCGCGGGGATGCCGCCGGCCACGCCGCGGCCGCGGACCGCGCCGGAGCCGCGGACCGCGCCGGAGCGTCGGCGGGACGGGCGGCCCGCGGCTGGGCCTGCCGGGTCGCCCGGGGCATCGCCGTCCGGGAGTACAGGTCGACGTCGGGCTCACCGGCGTCCCGGGCGAAGAGCCCGGCCATCTCGTCCACCGGGTCGGGCAGCACCGGGTCGCGCCGGAGCGCGGCCTCGATGCGGGCCGCGGACTCGGCGCGAGACGCCGGCCGGCGCTCCACGGCCGGGGCGACCTCCTCCACCTCGGCCACGTACCGCTCGGTGGTGAAGAAGCCCATCACGCCGCCCGAGCGGATCTTCCGGATCCCCACGATGCGGACCGACGAGCCGTACTGCTCGCGCGCGGCAGCGATGGCCGCCTCGCGCGAGGCTGCCTCAACGGATGGCAACTGCACCGTTCACCACTCCCAGTGATTCGATCTGGGCCGTCCGGGAGACCTCCGTGTAGGAGATCACCGGCAGGCGGGGGAGGATCTGACGCATCAGGCGGGACAGGGCGGCCCGGACCTGCGGGGAACACACCAGCACGGGGGCGAGGCCCAGCCGCTCGGCCTCGGACAGCAGGCCGGTGCAGCCGTTGACGAGTCCGTCGACCGTGCCGGCGTCCAGCGCGAGCACCTGACCGCCCTCGCCCACCCGGACCGACTCGAGCAGCCGCTGCTCGAAGGCGGGGTCCAGGGTGAGCACGTACAGCCGCTCGTCGGGTGTGACGTAGGGGTGGCTGATGGCCGCCCCCAGCGCCGAGCGGGCGGCCTCGATCAGCCCGTCGACCTCGGTCGAGACCTTCGCGCGGACCGACAGCGCCTCGAAGATGCGCACCAGGTCGCGGATCGACACGTTCTCCTCGAGCAGCCCGTGCAGCACGCGCTGGATCTCCCCGAGGGTGAGCAGGGTCGGGGTGAGCTCCTCGACGACGATCGGGTGGGTGCGGCGGACCATCTCGACGAGCAGCCGGACGTCCTCCCGGCCGAGCAGTTCGGCGGCGTGCTGCCGGACGACCTCGGCCAGGTGGGTGGTGATGACCGAGGAGCGGTCGACGACGGTCGCGCCGGCCATCTCCGCCTGGCGCTGCAGCTCGGCGGGCACCCACTTGGCCGGCAGGCCGAACACCGGCTCGCGGGTGGCCTTGCCGGGCAGGCCGTCGAGGGCGTCGCCGATGGCGAGGACGGTGCCCGCCGGCGACATCCCCTTGGCGGCGGGCACGCCGTTGAGCCAGATGACGTACTGCGACGCCGGCAGGTCCAGGTTGTCGCGGGTGCGGACGAGCGGGATGACCAGGCCGGTGTCCATGGCGACCTTGCGGCGCAGCGCCTTGACCCGGTCCAGCAGGTCCCCGCCACGGGCGGTGTCGACCAGGTCGACGAGGTCGAAGGCCACCTCGAGCTCGAGCGGGTCGACCCGCATCTTCTCGGCGATCGCCTCGGGGGAGTCGGGCTTGGGCTCCTCGTCCCCGGTCGCCTGGGTCTCCGCCTCCTCGTCGACCTCCGCGACGTCCTTCATCCGGGCGGCCATGAAGAGGAACAGCCCGCCGATGACCAGGAACGGCAGCTTCGGCAACCCGGGGATGAGGCACATGGCGATGGCCGCGCCACCGGCGATGCGCACCGGCTGCTGGAACCGGCCCAGCTGGGCGAGCAGGTCGCTGCCCATGTCCCCGTCGGAGGCCGAGCGGGTGACGATGATGCCGGTCGCGGTGGACAGCAGCAGCGCGGGGATCTGGGAGACCAGCCCGTCGCCGACGGTCAGCAGCGAGTAGGTGGAGACCGCCTCGGCCGGGGCCATGCCGCGCTGCATCACGCCGATGGCCATGCCACCGATGAGGTTGATCAGCGTGATGATGATGGCAGCGATGGCGTCGCCCTTGACGAACTTCGAGGCGCCGTCCATCGAGCCGTAGAAGTCGGCCTCGGCCGTGACCTCGTGCCGCCGCTTGCGGGCCTGCTTCTCGTTGATCAGTCCGGCGTTGAGGTCGGCGTCGATAGCCATCTGCTTGCCGGGCATCGCGTCGAGGGTGAAGCGGGCGCCGACCTCGGCGACGCGGCCGGCACCGTTGGTGATGACGACGAACTGGATGATCGTGAGGATCACGAAGATCACCAGGCCGACGATCAGCGAGCCGCCGATCACGAAGTGCCCGAAGGCCTCGATGACCTTCCCGGCGTAGCCGTCGGTGAGGACGAGGCGGGTCGAGGAGACGTTCAGGGCCAGCCGGAACAGCGTCGCGATGAGGATCAGCGACGGGAAGACGGCGAAGTCCAGCGGCTTCCTGATCTGCATCGCGACCAGCAGGATCAGCAGCGACGCGGTGATGTTCAGGCCCAGGAGCAGATCCAGGACGGCGGCCGGCAGCGGCACGACCAGCATGAGGACGATGGCCACCACGCCGATCGGGACGGCGGCCTTCGTCAGCTTCTGCACGAGTCAACTCATCGGCAGTTCGGCTTGACCGGGGCACCGACGGGGCGCCGTCCGTCCCACCCGCCCCAGCGGCACCGTCGGCCCTCTGCAGGGCCCCGCCGCGAGCCTGCGAGTGGTGGGGCAGGAGGGCCTCCCTCAGCGGCGGCGGCGGGCGGGGACGAGGTCCGCGACGTCCGGCGCGGCGAACCCCGGACGGTGGAACCCCCCGCGGACCCCGCGGGAGGACAGCTGCATGACGAACGCCAGCACCCGGGCGACGGCTGTGAACAACTGGGCCGGCACCTCCTGCCCGAGCTCGCAGGAGGCGTGCAGGGCGCGGGCGAGCGGGATGTCCTGGACCAGGGGCACCCCCGCCTCGGCCGCCTTCTCGCGCAGCTTGGTGGCGATCTCGTCGGAGCCCTTCGCGACCACCCGGGGCGCGCCGCGGTCGGCCTCGTACTTCAGCGCCACCGCCACGTGCGTCGGGTTGACCAGCAGGACGTCGGCGTTGGCGACCTCGCTCATCATCCGGTTGCGCGACATCGCCATCTGGGTGGCCCGGCGCTGGGCCTTGACGTGCGGATCGCCCTCGGACTGCTTGTGCTCCTGCTTGATCTCGTACAGGCTCATCTTGAGCTGCTTCATCATCTTGGTGCGTACGACGACGTAGTCGGCGACCGCGATGACCAACCCGGTCACGGCCACGACCCGGAACATGAGGACGGCGGACTCGGAGAACGTCGCGGCGACCGCCGAGAGCGGCAGCGCCCCCGACGCCGACACCAGTTCCTGGGCCCGGCTGCTGGTCAGGATGACCACCGTCAGCAGGGCCGCGGTCTTGATGACCGCCTTGGCCGCCTCCCACAGGCCCTGGGTGCCGAACATCTTCTTGATGCCGGGGAACGGGTTGAGCTTCTTCAGCGTCGGCTTGAGCGGCTTGCCCGACACCGACACCCCGCCCTGCGCGGCCGACGCGGCGGTGCCGACCACCATCAGCGTCAGCGCCATCGGCAGCAGTGCGGTGAGGAAGGTGCTCAGCGCGGCACCGAACATCGCCGACAGCGCGGCGGGGTCCGGGTGCGCGGTCACCGTCCCCACCCGCACGAACAGCTCGCCGATGCCGTCGAACGCGTTGCCCACGAGCATCGGCAGCAGCACGCTGGCCGCCGCCGCCCCCAGCCAGGTCCCGAGCTCCTGGGTGCGGGGGATCTGCCCCTCCTTGCGCGCCTTCTTGAGGCGCTGGGGAGTCGGCTTCTCGGTCTTCTCCCCACCGGGTCCGTCCTTGGCCATCGCTCACCCGCTCCGCAGCGAGACCATCGCGCGCGCGGCGTTCTCGAGGAGGGCGTCCAGAGCCGACGGCAGCAGTGGGAAGGTGAGCCCGAGCAGGGTCAGGGTCAGCATGATCTTGACCGGGAAGCCGAACGCGAAGATGTTGAGCGCCGGCGCCGCGCGACTGAGCAGGGCCAGGGCGACGTCGGCCAGCAGCAGCACCGCCACCATGGGTCCGGCGATCTGCAGCGCGGCCAGGAACATCATCGTGAACGCGGTGAGCAGCACCTGGGCCACGTCATCCACCGGGAAGCCGCCACCCACGGGCAGCCCCTCGTACGAGGTGGCGAACCCGCGCACGATGAGCAGGTGCCCGCCGCTGGTGAACAGCAGCGTGGTCGCCAACAGGTAGTAGAGGCGGCCGACCGAGGAACTCGTCGTCATCGACAGCGGGTCGTAGGCCGGCTGCAGCGAGAAGCCGCCGGTGAGGTCGATCAGGTCACCGGCGTACTGCACGGCGGCGAACAGCACCTGCACGACGAAGCCCAGTGCCGCACCGATGACCACCTCGGTGACCGCCCCGACGACGAGGAAGCCGGCGGTCGGGTCGGGCAGGTCCGGTGCGATCCGGGTCATCAGGGCCACCGACAGGGCGAGGGCGAACGCGCCCTTCACCGGGGCCGGGATGCTCCGGGAGTTGAACGGCGGGGACAGCAGGATGAAGCCGGCCGCCCGTGCGGTGCCCAGCAGCAGCGCCGCCAGGGTGACCGCCGGGACCTCGAGGTCCATGGCCGCCTCAGGTCCGGTCGAGCAGCCGGGGCAGCGCGTCGAACAGGCCCTCGGTGAAGCTGACCATCTCGGCGAGCACCCAGTTGCCCGTGACCAGCAGCGCGATCGCGACCGCGATCATCTTGGGCACGAAGGACAGGGTCGGCTCCTGGATCTGGGTCGCCGCCTGGAACAGCGAGATGAGGAACCCGACCAGCAGCGCGGTGAGCAGGATCGGGGCGGCGACCTTCGCGGCGACCAGCATCGTCTGCACCGCGATCTCGGTGACGTCGGCGTCAGACATCGCGCGTCACCCGTAGCTCCCGACGAGCGCCGTGGTGATCAGCGCCCACCCGTCGACCACGACGAACAGCAGCAGCTTGAACGGCAGGGACACGATCACCGGCGGCACCATCATCATGCCCATCGCCATGAGGGCGGCGCTGACCAGCATGTCCAGCACCAGGAACGGGATGAAGACGACCAGGCCGATGATGAACGCGCTCTTGAGCTCCGAGAGCACGAACGCCGGCACCAGCGTGGTCATGCTGACCGCCTCGCGGTCGGCCGGCGCCTCCTCCCCGGACAGCCCGACCATCAACGACAGCTCGTCGTCCCGGGTGTTGTCGAGCAGGAACTCCTTGAGCGGCACGACCCCGGTCTCGTAGGCCTGCGACACGGTGATCGTCCCGTCGAGGTAGGGCTGCACCGCCACCTCGTTGACGTCGGCGAGAACCGGCCCCATGACGAAGAGGGTCAGGAACAGGGCCAGTCCGGTGAGGACGGAGTTCGGCGGGGACTGCTGCATGCCCAGCGCGTTGCGGGTCAGCGACAGGACGACGATGATCTTGGTGAACGACGTGGTCAGCAGCAGCACCGCCGGAGCCACCGACAGCACGGTGATGGCCAGGATCAGCGTCACCGAGCTGTTCGGGCTGCCGTCACCGATGGAGATGTCCACGCCGCCGTCCACGGCCGGGACCACCGGGGCGGTGGGAGCCGTCGGCGCGGTCGGGACGGTGGGCGCCGCGGACGCCGGGTCGGCGAGCAGCGCCAGGACGACGCCGGCGAGCGCGACGAGCAGCAGGACCAGACCCGCCCGCCGAGCGAAGGGCGCGCCCCGCGCGGCGACGGGTGCGGGGGAGGAGGTCATCAGCGGCGGACCGTCCGCTCGCGCAGCTGCGCCACGATGGTGGTCCAGCCGGCGCGGTCGAACACCGAGCCGGCGAGGGCGCCGGTCGAGGGGCGGGCGACGGGCGCGCGGACCCCGTCGGCGCCCTCGGTCGTCGTCCGGACGGCGGCATGGCGCTCCTCGAGGGCGGCCTCGACCGCGTCTCCGTCCACCTCGGCCAGCAGGGTCACCTGCTCCTCGGTGGCTCCGACGACCAGCACCCGCCCGGCGATGCGGACGACGTTCACGGTGCTGGCCCGGCCCATGCGCTGCCGGGCGACGACCTCGATCAGCCCGTTGCCCTGGCCGAGCCCGCGCTTCTTGGCCACCCGCGCGGCGAACCACAGCACGGCGCCGACGAAGGCGAGGGACAGGACCAGCCGGATGACCATCCACGTCATGACGGGCCCTGCCCGAGCTCGGAGACGATCTCGCTGATCCGCAGCCCGAAGTCCTCGTCGACGACCACGACCTCACCGCGGGCGATCAGCGTGCCGTTGACCAGCAGGTCGGCGGGGGCGCTGGCGGCCCGGTCGAGTTCCACGACCTCGCCCGGGTGCAGCGACAGCAGCTCGCTGACCGTCATCCGGGTGCGGCCGATCTCGACGGTGACCTCCATGGCCACGTGCCGAAGCAGGTCGATGCTCCCGCGCGGGGCGCGGGCCTGGGGGAGGGTCACCTGCAGGGCGAAGGTCGCCTCCACGGTGCCGCCACCCGCCAGCAGCGGGACGGCGACGAACATGCCCTTGTCCCGCAGCCCGTCCATCGCGGTGTCGGGGTCCTCGGTGCGCTCGGAGTCCACCCGCACGCGCCCCAGCGTCGCGGCCGCGGCCTCGAGGGCCGGCCGCAGCGCGGCGGCGACGTCCATGGGGCCGACGGGCGAGTTGGCCAGGGCGTCGACGATCTCGGCGGACACGACGAGGACGACGTCCCCGCTCACCTCGCCGGAGAGCCGCGCCATGACGGCGGCAGCCGCCTCGGTCGGCAGCAGGACGGCGTCGGCGTCGCTGACCGGAGGGCCGGGCACCAAACCGGCTGTCGCCGGCACCAGCGCGGCCGCGGCGCGGGCGGCCGAGGCCACGACGGCGATCACGGTCTCGGAGGCGGGCGTGTGCTCCAGGGAGGCGGTCATGCGGTGTCCTTCTGAGCGGCGGACGGGGTGGGCACGATGGCGGCGGCGAGCCGGCGCCGGTGGTTGCTGGCGATCGCGAAGGCGAACGTCACGTCGTTGGTGGTGACCTCGAGCGGGGCGTCCTGCGGGTGGCGCAGCAGCAGGACGTCGCCGACGGCCAGGGAGAGCAGGTCGTCGGAGGAGACCTCCAGCGGGGTGAACCGCACGCTGACGTCGACCGGCACCAGGTTGAGCCGCTGCTCGAGTGCCTCGGCGGCACGCCGTCGCTTGGCCTGGGCCGACTCCGAGAGCTGCGGGGACGCCGCGTTGTTCAGGGCGGCGGCGAACGACGAGAAGGGCAGCACGAGGGTGGCCTCGCCGGCGCGGCTGCCGATCGCCATCGTGAAGGACGCCACCATCACCGTGTCCGACCCGGCGGCGGCCTGGGCCAGCTGCGGGTTGTACTCGACGTCGCTGAGCTCGGGCTGCAGCTGCACGATGTGGCTGAAGGAGGCGGTCAGCTCCTGCAGCAACCTGGTCAGCAGGTGGTTGGTGATGGTCGTCTCCATCACCGTCATCGGCCGGTCGGGCTGGTCGGCCGCCCCGGACCCGCCGAGCATGTGGTCCACGCTCGACATGGCGATGTCGAGGGGATAGGCCAGCAGCCCCTTGCCGGCCAGCGGCTCGAGCGTGAACGTGGCGATGAAGCACGGGTTGGGCAGCGTGGCCACGTAGTCGTCGTAGGAGTGCTGCTCGATGCCGACCAGTTCCAGGCGGGCGCCGGCCCGGAGCATGGTGGTCAGGACGGTCGTCGCCTGGCGGGCGAAGGCCTCCTGGGCGATCTGCAGCACCCGGACGTGCTCGCGGGAGAGCTTGGTCGGCCGCCGGAAGTCGTAGGTGCGCGGCTCCCCGCGTCGGCGGTGGCCGGCCGGCCTCGATGACGCGGCCGGCGAACCCGGCGCGGGTCCGTTGTCAGGGCGGGTCACCCTCCCCTCATCGGCGGGGGACGACGTCGCCCTGACCGGCGGCGACGAGCGCTGTCGGTCAGGGCGACGGGTGTGACGGGTGGTGCGCGAGCTCCGGTGCTCGCCGACGCGGGCGGTGCTGCGGGCCTACTGGGTGACGTACTCCGTGAGGTACACGTCCATGACCATCTCGTGGCCGTCCTCCGTGTAGGCCTCGACGATCTTGTGTTCGAGGGCTTCCTTGAGTGCGTCGCGGGCGGCGGTCACGTCGGCCGGCTGAGCCTGCGAGTACGTGGAGATGACCAGGTCGAGGGCCTTGGAGCCGTCGAGGGACGCGCCCCCGTGCCCGCCGGCCGCCGCCGCCTCGGTCAGCTGCAGCGCGATGCCCACCTTGAGGTAGCCGCCGCCGGAGAGGTTCACCGCGATCGACTCGAGGGGGAGGACCTCCCCGGCCACCGGCTCCTCGGCAGCGGCCTCACCGCTGCCGGCGAACAGGAAGAAGTAGGCGGCTCCGGCGGCGACGAGCAGCACCGCCAGGCCGAGGACGAGGATCTTCTTCTTCCCGCCGCCGCCCTCCTCGCCGTCCTCGGGCGTGGGCTTGTCGGCGTCCTTCTTCTTGCTCATGGGGTCCCTCCCTGGGTGGTGCCGGCATCCAGGCCGGGCAGCAGGTCGTTGGCCTCGGCCGAGGCGGTGGAGAGCACGACGACGTCGACGCGCCGGTTGACCGAGATGGCGGCGGGGTCCGTCGGGGGTACCAGCGGGCGGGTGTCGGAGTAGCCGTTGGCGACCATGCGGACCTGCGGCACGCCGCCGACGGCCAGCTGCCGGACGACGGTCGTGGCGCGATAGGCCGACAGCTCCCAGTTCGAGGGCCACGGCCCGCCGGCGGTGACCGGCAGGTGGTTGGCGTGGCCCTCGACCCCGAGGCCGTTGGGCAGGGTGCGGAGCGTGGGCGCGATGGCGTCCAGGATCTGCCGTCCCTCCGGGCGCAGCTCGGCGCGCTCGGCGTCGAACAGGACCTGGTCGGCCACGATGTGCACCACCAGGCCGCGCTCGTCGATCTCGAACCGGGCGGCGCCCGCGTGGCCGGCGGCCTCGAGCGCGGCCTCGATCCGCTCGCGGGCGGCGGCCAGCTCGTCGTACTGGGCCTGCGCCTCGGCCGCGACCTGCCGGGCCTCGGCGAGGGCCGCCTGGGCGGCGGCGCGGTCCACCGCAGCCTGCTCGACGGTCTCCTCCGGCGGGATGGCCGAGGCGATGTCGATGGCGCCGGGGAGCCCGTCGAGCACCGACCCCTCCGTCGTGGCCGCCGGGATCGCCGACACCGGCGTCCCGAAGGCCTCGGACAGGCCGCTGGCGAGCTGGGCGAACTTCTGCTTGTCGACCTGGCTCATCGCGTAGAGGACGACGAAGAGCACGAGGAGCAGCGTCATCATGTCCGCGTAGGACACCAGCCACCGCTCGTGGTTCTCGTGCTCCTCCTCCTCGTGCTTCTTCCCGCGTCGCCGCCCGTGACCGGTGCTCACGCCGCGTCCCTGGCGGCCTCACTGGGCGGGATGAGGGCGCTGAGCTTGAGTCGCACCGCCCGCGGGCTGGTGCCGGCCTGGATCTCGGTGATGCCCTCGACGAGCAGCTCCATCTGGGCGGCCTGCAGCTCGCTGACCCGCAGGATCTTGGCGCCCATGGGCAGGAACCAGAAGTTCGCGGCCATGACGCCCCACAGCGTGGCGACGAAGGCCGCGGCGATCATCGGGCCGAGCGCCTCCGGGTTGCTGAGGTTCCCCATCACGTTCATCAGGCCGACGATGCAGCCGACGATGCCGATCGTGGGGGCGTATCCGCCCATGGCGTTCATGAACTTGGCGGCGACCTTGTCCTCTGCCTTCTTGGCCGAGATCTCGCTCTCCAGGACGGTGCGCAGCTCCTCGGGGTCGGTGCCGTCGATGCCCATCTGCAGGCCGCGCTTGAGGAACGGGTCCTCGATCTGCTTGACCTGCGCCTCGAGCGCCAGCAGGCCCTCCTTGCGGGCCTTCTCGGCGAGGCTGACCAGGGTCTGGATCTGGTCGGTCGCCGGCGGCACCTTGGCCGGCATGACGGCCATCTTGAACCAGGCCGGCATCTTCTTGAGGTCGTCCATCGTCTGGCTGGACATCGCCGCGCCGAAGGTGGCGACGACGACGAGGATGATCGCCGGCAGGAAGAGCAGCGACATGGGATCGGCGCCCTCCATGATCATGAAGATCAGGAGGGCGACCATCGAGACGACGAACCCGATCAGGGTGGCGGGGTCCACGGGTCAGCGCTCCTCGCGGGCCGGGAAGGGGACGACCGACGAGCGGCCGTCGTCCTCGGTGGTCCGGGTGGGCGTGCGGTAGGTGCCGCGGTCCATCTCGTAGGCGGTGGCGAGGATGCTGGCGCGGTACTCGCGGATCTCGACCAGCACGTCGTCGACGGTCTCGGTGACGAGGTACTTGGTGCCGTCGACGAGGAACACCACGGTGTCGGGGTGGCCCTCCACCCGCTCGACGAGGTCCGGGTTGAGCGCGAACCGCTCACCGTTCAGGCGGGTCACACGGATCACGGGAGGTCCTCTTGCTCGGTCGGGCAGGGGGGAGGCGACCGCGACGGCGGCGCCGGCTGCTTTTGTCATCGGCGTGGCGGCGACACGGCTTGAGCCGAACGGGTGGTCTCACCCCGACGGGTGGGGTGCGTCGACCGCCTGCTCGCGGCGCCGAGTTCCCCGAAAGCGGCTTCGCGGACGGCGTCCCGGGGCTGACTTCCCCGGAGTGGGTCGCGCCGGTGTGCAACGGCCGCGGCCCGGCCCCTCGGTGGAGGAACCGGGCCGCGGGCGTCCCTCCAGGGGCCCGCCACGAGCGTGTGAGTGGTGGGGTGGAGAGAAGCCCTTCATCAGCGCTTCAGGTTGACCAGGTCCTGGAGGATCTCGTCGGAGCTGGTGATCACGCGGCTGTTGGCCTGGAACCCGCGCTGGGCGACGATGAGGCCGGTGAACTCCTCCGCCAGGTCGACGTTGGACATCTCCAGCGCGCCGGCGTTGAGGGCGCCGCGGCCGCCCGTCGCCGCCTGTCCGATCAGCGCGAGCCCGGAGTTGGTCGCGGGCCGGTAGGTGCTGCTGCCGGCCTTCTCCAGACCGCCTGGGTTGGCGAAGGTGGCGAGTGCCAGCTGACCGAGGACCTTTGTCTGGTCGTTGGAGAAGACTCCGGTGATCATGCCGTCGTTGCCGAGGCTGAAGGACTCCAGGACGCCGGCGGAGTAGCCGTCCTGCTTCGCGGCGGCGGCCGTGGTGGGGCTGCCGTACTGGGTCACGGTACTGATGTCGATCGTCACCGCCGTGGTCGAGACACCCGTCAGCGTCAGCTCACCGCTGGCCGGCGTCGCCAGCGCGCCGGCTGCGTCGAACGTGATGTCCTGGCCCGTCGCGCCGTTCAGGGGGAGCGTGGCAGTCGGGTCGGCCGGGTCCGGCTTCGACGCCTTCACGTTCCAGCCGGTCGCCGTCTTCTCGAAGACGAAGGTGACCGGGACCTCGTTGCCCAGGTTGTCGTACATGGTGATGGAGGACTCGGCCTTCTTGCCGACCTCCGTGCCCGCGGAGAGGTTGCCGTCGATCGCGCCCGTGCCGGTCGCCTTCGGCGCGGTGCCCTGGCCGAAGGGGATCGACAGGTTCCCGATACGGCCGTTGGCATCCACCACCCCGTTGGCGTCGGCGGACCAGCCCTGCAGGATCGCGCCACTGTCGGTGATCATGTTGCCCGCCGAGTCGAAGCCGAACGACCCAGACCGGGTGAACAGTTGCTGGGTGCCGGACTGGACGACGAAGAAGCCGTCGCCCTCGATCATGAAGTCGGTGGCGCGGCCGGTGGTCTGCGTGGCGCCCTGGGCCCAGTTCGTGGAGATGCCGGCGACCTTGACGCCGAGTCCGACCTGAGCCGGGTTGCTCCCGGCGGTGCCCTCGGCCGGTGCTCCGCCGGCGCGCATCATCTGGGACAGCGCGGCCTCGAAGACGGTCGACTGGCTCTTGTAGCCGACGGTGTTGACGTTGGCGATGTTGTTGCCGGTGACGTCCATCTTGGTCTGGTGGGCCTTGAGGCCGGAGATGGCAGAGAACATGGAGCGGAGCATGGGGAGGGTCTCCTCGTGGTCGGACGGCGTGGTCGGACGGCTTCCGGGGAAACCGGTGGGGATGCGGTGGTCCTGGGGGACCGCGGAACGGTCAGTCGGAATCGGGCGTCGGTGCGGGGCCAGCGGTCACGGGACCTGCGGTCGAGGCGCCTCCAGCCGGTGTCGCGGCATCCGGCGTCCCCGTGGACGTCGTCACGGTGGACGGCGTCGTCGTGGGGGCGGTCGCGGTCGTGGTGGCCGGACCCGGTGTCACGGCGGCGACCTCGGTGATCCGGCCCAGGGGGACGGCGATCTTGCCGATCATGGCGACCGCCTCGTCCGTGCCGCTGCCCAGGCGCACCGAGGTCACCACACCGGACGTGCGGCTTCCCGTGCTGTCGGTGTAGGTGATCGACCGGCCGACGAAGCTGCCGGCGCTGTTGGCCCGCTGCAGGGCGAGCATCGAGGCGTTCTGGGTGGCGATCTGCTCCAGCTTCTCGACCTGGCTGAAGACCGCCGTCTGCGACATCATCTGGCTGCTGTCGACCGGTTTCGACGGGTCTTGATAGCGCATCTGCGCCACGAGGAGCTTGAGGAAGGTGTCCTTGCCCATCTGGTCCGGGCGGTCCACCGAAGAGGTCGGCATGGTGTGGGACGTCGCGGTCGTGCCGCTGACCGGGGCGGTCATGGTTCTCCGTTCTCAGGCGAGGACGTCCACGCCGGTGGACGTGGAAGAGGAGCGGGGAGCCGGGGTGGGAGCCTCGTCGGCGCCCAGCCAGCCGCGAGGCCGGCCGTCGTCGTGGTGCCCACCGGCGCGGTCGCCGGGGGCCTGCTGCTGACCCGACGACCAGGCGCCGCCGGTGTCCCTGTCGACGGAGGCGCGCGAGCAGGTCAGCCCGGCGGTCTCCAGGTCGCGTCGAAGGTCCGGCAGCGACTCGAGCAGGGCGGCCCGGGCGGCCTCGGTCGAGCCGCGCATGCTCAGGTCCACCGAGCCATGCGTGAGGGTCACCCGGACCTCGACCGGCCCGAGGATCTCGGGGGTCAGGACGACGGTCATCGTGTGCGTCCCGTCCGGGGCGGAGCGCAGGACGGCGACGTGCGAGGCGACCTGCGCACCGGCCGGTGCTGACGTCCCGGTGGTGGCCGCGGTCGTCGCCGAGGCGGTGGGAGACACCGGGGGGGACGCTGCGAGCCCAGTCACTGGCGTGATCGCGGGGCCCGGCGCCGAGGACTCCTGGTGCGGGGAGCTCGGGGCGTCGGCCGAGGCACCGTCCGCCGGCGTCCCCGAAGCTGCAGCTGCCGGGACGACGGCGCCAGGCGTCGGGGTCGCGGCGTCCGCCGTGGAGGGGTCGGACGCCGGAGTGGTGGCCGGGGCGGCCGCGAGCGCAACCGCCTGAGTCGCGGGGACCGGGGTGCCGACGGCGGGAGCGGCGGTCTCGGCCGGCGCCGCGACGACCACGGTCAAGCCGGGCAACGGGGCCACGCCGTCGGGAGTGGCCGGAGCGGCGGGCACCGGCGGAACAGCTGGCGCGGGAGTCGCCGGGAGGGCAGGAGCCTGCGCGGCGGGCAGTGCCGTCGCGGCCGCCGCGGTCAGCCGTGTCGCGGGCAGGTCGACGCCGGCAGCAGCGGCGCTGGCCAGCGGGAGGGGCGCAGCCCCGGGCAGGGCGACGGCGTCGACCACTGCGGCCGCGACGGCCGGGGTCTCCGTGGCCGGGGCGGTCGCGACCGGTCCGGCGCCGGCCACGAGGGCCCAGAGCGCCGGCGGCATGCCGGCCGGCGGGACCACCGGGACGGCCGGAACGGGCGTGGCCTCGGCCGGCGCGTCCTCGGCCGGGGCCTGGGCGGTGGGCTCGGCGGTGGGCTCGTCGCCGGGACCCGCGGCCTCGCCGGTGGGGCGGCCGCGTCCACCGGAGACCGCGTCGTCGAGCGCCGAGGCGAATCGCTCGCCGGCGGCCGGGTCGGTCGCGGGCGCGCGGGACGCCGACGCGGGGGCGACCGGCGGTGCGGCGGGCAGGACGGGCGCTGTCATCGGTAGGTCTCCGCCTTGCTGGTCACGGCACGGACGTAGTTCTGGGTCTCGGCGTAGGGCGGGATGCCGCCGTAGCGGCTGACCGTGCCCGGGCCGGCGTTGTAGGCGGCCAGGCCGAGCTCGGTCGACCCGAACTGGCCGGTCAGCTGGCTGAGGTACCGGGCGGCGCCGTCCACGGCAGAAGCCGGGTCGAGCGGGTCCACCCCGAGACCACGGGCGGTGGCCGGCATGAACTGCATGAGCCCCTGGGCGCCGGCGGGGGAGACCGCACGGGAGTCGAAGCCCGACTCCTGCGAGGCGACCGCCGCGAGCAGCGCGGGATCGACCCCGTGCCGGTTGCCGGCGCGGGTGAAGAGGTCGGCGTAGGGGACACCGGAGAGCGAGCCGGCCGCCGCCGCCGGTGCGGCGGCCGCCTGGGCGGGCAGGACGCGCCGGATGACCGCCGGGTCGCCGACCGGCTGCACCTTGACCGTCTCGCCCTCCTGCGGGGCGGCGATCATCTTTCCGTCGCCGACGTAGATGCCGACGTGGTCGATGCCCGGGCGGGAGGAGTGGTCGAAGAAGACCAGGTCGCCCGGCCGGGCCTCGGACAGCGAGGCGACCGGGCGGCCCGCGGTGGCCTGCTGCGAGGAGGTGCGCGGGAGGTCGATGCCCAGGTCGTCGAAGACGCGCTGGGTGAAGCCGGAGCAGTCCAGCCCCTTCGCCGGGTCGGTGCCGCCCCACAGGTAGGGCACCCCGAGGTACTTCTGCGCCTGGGTCACGACCGACCGCTCCGAGGCCGAGCCCGCGGGAGAGGCCAGGGCGGCCGACGTCGTGGCCGTGCCGGTGAGGCCGGCGGCCGTGGCAGCGCTCGCCCAGTCCCCGGCCACCGACGTGCGCACGGGCGGGAGGAAGCGGGCCTGGATCTGGCTGATCCGCGTCTGCACCTGGGTCAGTCCGTCCACGGGACCTCCCCGGCGGCGGACCGGCGGCCGGAGCGGCCGGTCACGAGATCGTCCACACCTCTCTCCTCGGCAGCCTGGTCGGCCAGTCGCACCGCCTCCAGGTGCCGTTCCCGCAGCCGTTCCAGGCCCTTGGTCCGCTGGGCGGCCGCGGTCCAGGACACGCGCACCAGCTCGGCCTGCTCCGCCGAGGCGGTGGCCAGGGCGCGGGCGGCCGCCGCGTCCTCGGCGGCCACCCGCGCGAGCACCATCGCCGCGCGGAACACCCCCGGGCCCATCGGACCGGCCGGGACGGCGGAGGTGAGGGCGGTCTCGGCCTCGGTGGCCCGCCGGTCGGCGTCGGCGGCGGCGCGAGCTGCCTCCGCCGCTGCGAGGCCGGCGGTCCGCTCCTGCGTGCGGCGCAGCTCGAGCACCGGCTGCAGCCGGAACGCGGCCCGCTTCACGCCGTCCCGCCCCGGCGGCCCGCGAGGCCCGTCACGCCGACCGGATGATCCGGTTGAGCCACTCCCACGCCTCGGGCGCGTCGGTCAGCTCGCCGGTCGGCTGCTGCAGGAAGGCCTCGATCGCCGGCGCCAGCTGGCGGGCGCGGTCGACCAGCGGGTCGCTGCCGGCCTGGTACGCGCCGATCTCGATGAGCTCCTTCACGTCACGCAGCGCGCCGAGCAGCCGGCGCACCTCGCGGGCGTCGGCCATCTGCGGGGCGGGCACGACCGCGCCGGCGACCCGGGAGATCGACTCGAGCACGTCGATGGCGGGGAAGTGGCCGGTGGTCGCGAGCTTCCGGGTCAGCACGATGTGCCCGTCGAGGATGGAACGGGCGGTGTCCGCGATCGGCTCGTTGTGGTCGTCGCCCTCGACCAGCACCGTGTAGAGCCCGGTGATGGACCCGATCTCCGCGGTGCCGGCCTTCTCCAGCAGCCGCGGCATCATCGCGAAGACGCTCGGCGGGTAGCCGCGGGTCGCGGGCGGCTCGCCGGCCGACAGGCCGACCTCGCGCTGGGCCATCGCGGTGCGGGTGATGGAGTCCATCAGCAGCAGGACGTCGCGGCCCTGGTCGCGGAAGCCCTCGGCGATGCGGGTGGCGACGAAGGCCGCCTTGAGCCGCACCAGCGGGGGCTCGTCGGACGTGGCGACCACGACGACGGTGCGGGCCAGGCCCTCGGCACCGAGGTTCTCCTCGAGGAACTCCTTGACCTCGCGGCCACGCTCCCCGATCAGGCCGATGACCCGGACGTCGGCGTCGGTGCCGCGGGTGATCTGGGACAGCAGCGTCGACTTGCCCACGCCGGAGCCGGCGAAGATGCCCAGGCGCTGGCCCTTCCCGCAGGGCACGAGGGTGTCCAGGGCCCGGACGCCGAAGGTCAGCGGCCGGTCCACCCGGCTGCGGGACAGCGCGTGGGGGGTCTCGCTGGCCAGGTCCACGAACTCGATGCCGGCGTCCAGCGGCGGTCCGCCGTCCAGCGGCCGGCCGAGTCCGTCGAGCACCCGGCCCAGCAGCGCCTCGCCGACCGGCACCTGCAGCGGCATCCCGGTGGCGCGCACCGGCGCACCGGAGTGGACGCCGGAGAGCTCGCCGAGCGGCATGCAGGTGAGTCGCTCGCGGCCGACCGCCACGACCTCGGCCAGCAGGCCGCCGTGCGGGGTGGGGTTGACCTCCACGAGGTCGCCGACCGAGGCGACGATGCCCTCGACGGTCAGCGTGAGGCCCATCGCGCCCACCACCTGCCCGGTGAGCTGGGGGCGCGCCGCGGCACGGGCGCGGTCGAGCAGACCGGTGCTCACGGCACCAGCACCGCCCGCACCCGCTCGAGGGCGGTGCCCAGCTGGGCGTCGATGCGGGAGGAGCCGGTCTCGGCGACCGCGCCGGCCCGCTCCACGGCCGGATCGGCGACGACCCGCACGGTGGCGGGCAGCTCGGCGAGCGCCTCGGCGGGGATCTCGCGCAGGTCGTCCGGGTGCAGCCGGACCACCGAGGGCGCGTCGACCGGGCACAGCGTCAGCGCCCGGCGGACGGCGTCCATCACCGGGGAGTCGGCGAGCGCCAGCTCCCGGCAGAGGAGGTCCTCGACGAGGGTCACGACGATCGAGACGATCGAGTCGCGGACGTCCTCGGCGACGGGCAGGGCGGCCTCCTCCAGCTGGGTGACCGCCGCGCCGAGGGCGGCGGTGGCCGAGACCAGCCGCCGCTCCCAGCGCGCCTGCACCTCGGCCAGCCGGGCCTCGGCGGACCGCTCGGCCTCGGCGACGACGGACTCGGCCGCCAGGCTGCCCTCGGCGTGGCCGGCGGCGAAGCCCTCCCGGTGGGCGTGCTCGCGCAGCCGGGCCAGCTCCTCGGCGTAGACGTCGCCGAGCCGGAAGGAGGTCCGGTTGGCCGGTACCGGCATGTCCGCCGCCCGCCGGATCGTCGTCCGCCGCTCCGCGGTCTGCGGCTCGGGGACCGCGACCCGGGTGTAGGGCGCCGCCTGTGCCGTGGTGTCGCCCCGCAGCAGCAGGGACTCCCGCGGTGTCCCCGGGCGTCCCCCGGCCCCGTCCAGGGTCCCGCCCCGAGCGTGCGAGGGGTGGGGGGGACGGGGTCCTCTCTCAGGCGACGAACTCATCGTCGACTCCCCGGGAGATGGTCAGCACGCCCTGCTCCTCCATGGTGCGGATGACCCCGACGACCTTGGCCTGCGACTCCTCGACCGTCCGGGTGCGGACCGGGCCGAGCAGCTCGATCTCCTCGGCGAGGTTCTCGGCTGCCCGCTCGGAGAGGTTGCGGACCACCTTGTCCCGGACGTCGGGACGTACGCCCTTGAGCGCGGTGGCCAGGTCGTTGGCCTCGACCTCGCGCAGCACGAGCTGCAGCGAGCGGTCGTCGATGGTGACGATGTCCTCGAAGACGAACATCTGCGCCCGCACCTGGTCGGCGAGGTCGGGGTCGGTGTTCTCCAGCCACTCGAGGATCGACCGCTCGGTCGGCCGCGGCGAGCGGTTGATGATCTCGACCAGCGTCTCGACACCGCCCACCGTGCTCATGTCCTGGTGGGCCAGCAGCGACCCCATCCGCCGGCCGAGCTCCTCCTCGACGAGGCGGACCATCTCCGGCGAGGTGCGGTCCATCGTCGCGATGCGGTGCGCGACGGCGGCCTGCTGCTCGGGGGCGAACCCGGACAGCACCTCGGCCGACTGCGCCGGCGTCAGGTGCGCCAGGACCAGGGCGATGATCTGCGCGTGCTCGTCCTTGAGGAAGGTGACCAGCTGCCGGACGTCGGCGTTGCGCAGCGAGGCGAAGGGCACCTCGGTGTAGACGACGTTGAGCCGGGACAGGATGCCGTCGGCCTTGTCCTCGCCCAGACCCGCCGCGAGGATCTCGCGGGCGAAGTCGACGCCGCCGCGCCCCACGAACCGCTGCGCGCTCATGAGGTGGTGGAACTCCTCGAGCACGCCGTCGACGTCGTCGGCCTCCACCGTGCCGAGCTTCATCAGCTCGCGGGTGACCAGCTCCACCTCCCGCGGGCGCATCTTGGCCAGCAGCGCGCCGGCCTCCTCCTTCGACAGCTGGGCGATGAACACAGCGGCCTTGCGCAGGCCGGGCATCTCGGCACGCCGGGCGACCGGCAGGACGGCGGTGGTGGCGGGCAGGTTGGGCGTCAGCCCGACCATCTGCTCGACGCTCGCGATCGTCATGACTTCGACTCCGACAGCCAGCCGCGCAGCATCGCCGCGACCTCGTCGGGCTTCTCGCTCACCATCGACGAGATCTCCCCCCGCACGCGGGCCCGCTCGGCGGCCTCGAGCTCCATCTGCTCGCTGTCGATCGCCTCGTCGCGGGTGCTGGCGATCCGGATGCGGTCGAGCTCGGCCATGACGTCGTCGGGCAGGTCGAGCGCCTCGTAGTCCTCCTCGTCGTCCTGCCGGCGGCGCGAGCGCAGCCAGACGATGAGCACCAGCAGCCCGATGCCGAGGGCGATGCCACCGGTCTTCACCATCGACCAGAGCTGCTCCTGCTGCTCGGCCTCGCGGGCGGCCTCCAGCTCGGCGGCGGCCTGGTCGGCGGCGGTCGTGTCGAAGGCCATCGCGGCCACCGTGATGTCGTCGCCACGCGCCACGTCCAGGCCGACCGCGTTGCCGATCAGGTCCTCGACCTGGCCCTGGTTCAGGTTGCCGGCGACGGCCTGGTCCATGACCACGGACACCGTGAGCCGGTTGATCGCGCCGGGTGCGCCCTGCACCGTCTCGACGGTCTCCCCGACGGCGTTGTTCGCGGTCGTCGACTCCTTGTTGTAGGTGGAGTCGCCGCCCCCCGCCGCGTCCGGGGCGTTCTCCGGGCCCAGCACACCGCCGACGGCGGCCCCGGTCCCGGTGTAGTCCTCGGTCGAGGTGCTCTCCGAGACCGGAGGGGTGCCCGCCTCGTAGTTGTAGGTCTTGGAGGTGGTGTCACGCCGGTTGAGGTCGAGGTCGGCCCGCACCGAGACCTGCGCGCGGCCGGGGCCGAGCACGCGGTCGAGGATGATCTGCGCGTTGGCGGCGAGCCGGCCCTCGTACTCCTGCTCCAGCTGCGACCGGGCGTCGCCGGCGGCCGCGGTGACCCCCTGGCCGGGAGCCGAGAGCACCTGGCCGGTGGAGTCGGCCACGGTGACCTGGTCGGCCGCCATGTCCTGGATGCTCGAGGACACCAGGTTGGTGACCGCCTGGATCTGCTCGCCCGCGAGGGTCGTGCCCGGCGCGAGGTCCAGCAGCACCGACGCGGTGGGCTCGGCCTGGTCGCTGACGAACACCTCCTCCTCGGGCAGCGCGAGGTGCACCACGGCGGACCGGACGCCGTCCAGCGCCTCCAGGGTCTTCGACAGCTCGCCCTCCAGCGCGCGCTGGTAGGACACCTGCTGCTGGAACTCGCTGGTGGTGATGCCCTGCTCCTCGAGCAGGGCGTACCCGGTGTCGGAGCCGGCCGGCAGGCCCTTGCCGCTCATCGACAGGCGCAGGTCGTAGACCGCGTCGTTGGCGACCATGATCGTGCCGCCGCCGTCGGCCAGCTCGTAGGCGACACCGGCCGCGTTCAGCTCGTCGACGATCGCCGAGGCGTCGCTCGAGGCGAGGTTGGAGAACAGCGGCGCCATCGTCGGCGCGGTGCTCCAGCGGACGAAGAAGAACCCGCCCAGGAGGAGGCCGACGGCCAGGAGGCCGATGACCACCTTCTGGCCGAGGCTGATCGTGGACAGCGTGGAGCGGATGCGCTCCAGCGGCCCGGCGAGGGCGGCGGGCATCAGACCGGCATCCTCATGATCTCGGTGAAGGCGTCAACCGCCTTGTTCTTGATGGTCACGACCATCTCGGTCGCGAGCTTCGCCTCGTTCGCGGCGATCATGTAGTCGTGCACGTCGCGCAGGTCGCCGGTGGCGGCCTGGGTGGCCAGGCTGTCGGACGCGGACTGGGTGGCCTGCAGCTGGTCCAGCGACGCAGCCAGCACCGAGGCGAAGTCGCCGCCCTGGGCGGCCGCCGTCCCGGTGGTGGCCTCCGGGCCGGCCACGCTGCCGATGGCGGGCGTGGGCATCACGGGGAACGAGATGCCGCCGATGGGTGAGGTCATGGTCAGCCCCTCCCGAGGTTGAGTGCGGCCTGGTAGGCGTTGGTGGCGCGTTCGACGACGGCGAGGTTGGCCTGGTAACCGCGCTGCGCCATGAGCAGCTGGACCATCTGGTCGCCCATGTCGACGTCGGGGTAGCGCACGTAGCCCTCCTCGTTGGCGAGGGGGTGGTCGGGCTCGTAGACGATGCGGCCCTGGGGGTCGCCGCCGAACTCGGCGCGAGCCGCGCGGACGCCACCCTCGCCGGATCCGTAGTCCACGGACTGGGCGACGATCAGCCGCTCGCGGAAGGGCTCCTCGTCGAAGGGGTTCACCGTGTTGACGTTGGCCATGTTGTCCGAGACGGCGTCCATCCACTTGCGGTGGACCAGCAGTCCCGAACCGGAGATGCCGAGGGTGTCGAAGACGGCCATCTCACTGCGTCCTGAGGGCGGTGCGCATGACGTTGTACTTGCCGTCGAGCGCGTTGAGAGCGAGCTGGTATCGCAGCCCGGTCTCGGTCGCGATGACCGTCTCGGCGTCCAGGTTGACGTTGTTGCCGTTGGTGTTCGTCGGTTCCAGCGAGCGCGCGATGCTGCCACCGGAGGCGGTCGGCGACTGCCCACTGGCGAGGGCGCCGCGCAGGCCGGACTCGAAGTCGACCCGGCCGGCGAGGAACCCCGGCGTCTGGATGTTGGCGATGTTGTCGGCGGTGACGCGCTGCCGCTGGGAGAGCCCGCTGAGGGCGGCGTGCAGGGCCGACGAGGTGACGTCGCCGATCATCGGGCGACGCTCGTCGAGCGGGCAGGACGGCAGGACACGATCGGCCTCCGGGTAGGCGGAAGACACTCGCGAGCGAGTGAGGGGTCCGCCGATCCGTGGCGAGGGCTGTGCTGTCCGTGCTCCTGTTCCATCGGCATCCCCGGCCCCAGGGATGACCACGTGTCGCCCACGGGAGTGACTGCCGTTGGCAGATGGTGTGCCGGTGGCTCGTGTGGCGAACGGGGAGCGATCGTCGCCCGGAACGCGAGAGCCCCCCGGGACGCCGGGGATCCGGCGGCCGCGGGGGGCGGGGGAGTGCGGGTCTACAGAGCCCGGTCGATGAAGGAGGCCACCGGACGCGGTGGCGCGTAGGACATCCGGGCCGCGACGTCGCGCTGGCGCTGGGACTGGATGATCGCCTCGACGAGGGCCTCGGCGACAGCGAGCTGGTGCTGCAGCAGGCGGGCCGCGCGCTCGCGGAGGTCCGGCGGGACGGGGCCGAGCCCGGTGGGTGGCACCCACTCCTGGGCCCGGCGGCCCCACTCGGCGATCTCCTCGGTGCGGGCGCGGTCCATGCTCGCCTCGGCGGCGAGCACCTCGCCCTCGAGGTCGTCGAGGACGGTCGCCCAGTCGGCCGGCACCCCGTCGCCGGCGGCGGTCATGCGGGGGTGGCGGCCAGGGCGGCCGCCGCCTGCCGCCAGGCATCACGCAGCGGCTCGACCACCTGCAGGCAGGAGGACACCCGGTTGCGATCGCCCTTGATGTTGGCCTGCACGAGCTCGCCGATCAGCCACGTGTAGAGCGCGGCGAGGCGGGGGCCCCCCTCCCACGCGTCGACCTGCAGGCTGCTGCGGAGCTCCAGCACGATCTCCTGCGCGTGCTGGAGCTGCTCCCGAGCGCCGGCCCGGTCGCCCTCAGCCAGCGCTGCCTGGGCGCGCTCGAGGTCCAGGGCGAGCCGGTCGTAGAGCATGACCAGCAGCCGCTGGGGCGAGGCGGTGGTGACGGTGTCACCGATGTAGCGGGCGCGGAGAGAGGCGGCACTCATCGAAGCTCCTGGGAAGGCGGGGCGTTGGAAGGAGGATCGGCCGGGACGGCGGTCAGCTGTAGCTGGGCAGGGAGGAGATCTGGCCCGCCAGCCAGCTCGACTGGTTCTTCATCGAGCTCAGCGCCGTCTCCATGGCGGTGAACTGGCGGGTCAGGGTGTCCCTGCGCTGGGCCAGCCGCAGGTCCCAGGCCTCGATGCGGGTCTGGATGTTCTTGGCGAGGGCGTCCCGGCCCTGCGCCAGGAGGGTGAGAGTGCCGGTGGTCACGTCGGTGCTGCTCTTGGCCAGCTCGTGCACCCGCTGGACGACGCCCTTGACCGCGGCCGCCCCGCCATCGGCGGGGGTGCCGGTGAACAGCTTCTGCACCAGCGCCGGATCGGCCTTGAGCTTCTCGGCGAACTTGCCCGCGTCGAACAGGACCGTGCCGTCCTTCTGCAGCTGGAGGCCTGCGGCGGCGGGGGAGCCGCTGCTGCCGACGGCGTCCGACACCGCCGTCAGTACACGGCCGGACAGGTTCATCAGGGCGGAGTCGCCCTTGAGCACCGCGGCCGGGCCGCCTTCTGCCGCGGTGAAGGTCTTGATGCCACCCAGGGCGCTGTTGATGGCGTCGACGAGCGACTTCACCTTGGCGGCGACGCCTTCGGGATCGGCGGTCACACCGACGGTGACCTGGACGCCGGGGTCGGCCTTGCTGACTGCGATCGTCGCCCCCGGCATCAACTCGACGAAGGAGTTGGTGGCCGAGAAGACGTCGTAGGCGCCAGGCCCGGTGCCGACCTTGAGTTGGGCGTCTCCTGCGGGGGTGACGATGCCCATCGTCTGGCCGGCGAGGGAGAACTCGGCGGCCGCCCCGGTCTCCTTGGAGGTGACCTGGAGCTGGTACTTGCCGGGGGACACCTGGACGGCGGTGGCGCTCAGTTTCGCGTCGGTGCTGCCGTTGATCGCGGTGACGACGTCGGCGAGCGAGCCGGTGCCGCCGATGGCGATCGGAGTGCCCCGGGAGGAGCCGTCCTTGTTCAGCACCTGGATCGAGCTGCCGAAGCCGGCGTTGTCGGCGGTGCTCCCGAACGGGGTGCCGTTGGTGATGACGGCGTGGGAGGAGGCGAGCTTCTCGACGGAGAAGGCCAGCGAACCGGTCTGCGGAGCTGAGCCGAGGGAGGCGGTCACGGTGTTCGTCGAGCTGCTGGCTCTGGACATCGCCCAGGTCTCGGGCTTCGTCAGCGTCTCGGCAGCGGCACGCACTGCGTCGAAGCGGGTGTTGATCGAGCGGTAGGCGTTCGCGCTGGCCGTCGTCGTCGACAGACGGGTCTTCAGCTGCGCCTGGGGCGCGCCCTCGGCCTGGACCAGGGAGTTGATCAGACTGGTGGTGTCGAGCCCGGAGATCATCCCGTCGACGGTCATGCCTGCCACGGTGGGGCCTCCTGGTGCTCGGTGCTGCTGGTGCGGATGGGGCAGGTACCAGTGAGGGGGGAGGTCCGAGGACCTCCCCCCTCACCGGGTGGTGCGGTGGTGCTACTGCGTCAGCTGGTCCCTGGCGGGGATCAGCGGAGCAGCTGCAGGACGCCCTGCGAACCCTGGTTGGCCTGGGCCAGCATCGCGGTGCCGGCCTGCGACAGGATCTGGTTGCGGGTGAACTGCATCATCTCCTGGGCCATGTCGGCGTCGCGGATGCGCGACTCCGACGCGGACAGGTTCTCGACCGACACGTTCAGGTTGTTGATCGTGTGCTCGAACCGGTTCTGCAGCGCACCCAGGTTGGCGCGGGCGGTCGACACGGCCTCGATCTTGGTCGAGAGCAGCGTCACGGCCGCCTGAGCGCCGGCGTGGCTGCTGAAGTCCAGCGCCCCGGCGGCACCGGCGGTGCTAGCGGCGAGACCGGTACCGGCCGCGCCGTGCGTGCCCGCGGTGGCGCCACCGACGACCGTGCCACCGCTCAGCGAGCGGACGACGAGCTCGTTGTCCGAGTTCACCGTGGCGCTCAGCGACTGGCTGAAGCCGGCGTCCTTGTTCAGGGCGTCAGCGACGTCCTGAACGGTGTCGTAGTCACCAGCCGCGCCGAGGGTGACGTTGACCGTGCTGGTGTTGCCGGCGCTGTTGGTGACGGAGAACGACTGGGCGCCGGTCACCGCGGTGGGGGTCGCCACCGCGATCTCGGCACCAGCCGAACCGACCGACAGCGAGGAGGCAATGGCAACGACGTTCGACGTGGTGAGACCCACGTCGATCTTGCTGTTCGCGTTGCCGTCCGCGCCGACCTGGAACTTCAGGGTGCCGGCCGTGCCGTCCAGCAGCTTGATGCCGTTGAAGTTGGTCGACTTGCCGATGCGGTCCAGCTCCGCGACGAGGCTGGTGGCCTCGGTGGCGATGTTGGTCCGGGACTCGGTGTTGTTGCTGTCGTTACCGGCCTGGACGGCCAGGTCACGGACGCGCTGGAGGATGGAGTGCACCTCGGTCAGCGCGCCTTCCGCCGTCTGGACGACGGAGATGCCGTCCTGGGCGTTGCGCACAGCGACCTTGAGCCCGCCGACCTGCGAGCGCAGGCCCTCGGAGATCGCCAGACCGGCCGCGTCGTCGGCGGCACGGTTGATGCGGAAACCACTCGACAGCTTCTCCAGGCTCTTGGACATCTGGGTGTCCGTGGCCGAGAGGTTGCGGTACGAGTTCATCGCCGCGATGTTCTGGTTGATGCGCAGACCCATGGTGTTCCTCCTTGGAATGGGGTCTTTCTCCTGATTCCCGCTGCATCCGTGCTGCGGGCCGTGCACCCCTTGTTACGGCTGGGGTGAACCGGGACTTGAGGCGAGTTCCGGATTTTCTCCGTCCCGTCTCACTCAGGCGGGTCGCGCGGCGCTCCGAGCACCGCCGGCCCACGCGCTGCGCTGTGCGGGGAGGGGAGGGGCGTTCCGCCCGGCCACGCGGTCGACGTAGGAACGCTGCTGGTTGCGGGCGCGCACCCCGCCGTCGGCGGGGACCGCCTGCCCCTCCCACAGCTCGCTCATCGCCGCGTGCAGGAGGGTCAGCGCGCGGGCCCGCATCTGGGACACGCGGGAGAGGGTGACGCCGAGGTCGGCGGCGATGTCGGTGAGGGACTCCCCGCCGAAGAAGTTGCGCTCCACGACCTCGTCCAGCCGGTCGGGCAGCGCGCGGATGGCGTCGTGCAGGTACCGGGACCGCTCGTTGCGCAGCACGGCGCGCTCGGGGGACTCGCCGGTGTCGGGCAGGTCGAGAGAGCCGCCGTCGGGCCCGGACTCGGCGTCGATGCTCACCATCACGGCGCGGTGCACGTCGACCTGCAGGCTCTCCAGGTCGCTGCGCGCGATCCCGAGGCTGGCGGCGAGCTCCTCGCGGGTCGGCGGCCGGCCCAGCGACATCGCGAGCGCGTCCGCAGCGGCGTCCGTGCGCCGGGCGGCCGCCCGCACGCTGCGGCTGGCCCAGTCCCCGGAGCGCAGCTCGTCGAGGACGGCGCCCTGCAGCCGGGCGAGCGCATACGTGGCGAAGGAGGCGCCGGCCGACGGGTCGAACCGCCGGGCCACCTCGACCAGCGCGACCCGCGCGCAGGAGAGCAGGTCGTCGCGGCTGACGTGGCTGGGCAGCGCGATGCGAGAGGCCACCGCGTTGACCGCGAACGCGGCGAGCGGGAGGTGCGCGGTCACGAGGGCGTCGACGTCCCTGGTCACCACGTCCCGCGGAGGGGACGGCGGCCGCGGGGCGGGGATCCACGGAGGAGCCGAGGCGGCAGATGCTCTCACGTCCTCCTTCTCGGCGGACCTGACCCCGGTCGGCACCGCCCGGCCGGGATGATCTCGCCGAACTCCGGCCCTCGGCTTGAGGGACCTGGCCGAGGTGCCGAAGCCACCTCCTGAGAACCCGCCGACGGCACCCATGCCGGCCGTGGGGAGACGACGGAAGGACGGTGGGGGCCATGGTCATCAGCACCGACTACCAGCACCTGTCGACGTTGCTGTGGCGGGAGCAGGAGTTGCTGGACCTGCTGCTGTTCAAGGCGGAGGAGAAGCAGTACCTGATCGTCACGGGCAAGACCCGCTGGCTGGCCCGCATCGCTCACGAGATCGAGGTCGTCCTCGACCAGCTGCGCACCCTCGAGGTGGAGCGGGCGGCGGCCACCGAGGCGCTGGCCGCCGGTCTGGGTGTGGGTGTCAATCCGTCACTGCGGAAGCTGGCCGAGGCCGCTCCGGCGCCATGGGACGACCTCTTCGCGAAGCACCACGAGGCGCTGCTGGTCCTGGTGACCGACCTCCGCAGCCTCTCCGACGCCAACCGCGAGCTGATCGAGGGTGGCCTCGCCGCCATCGGCGACGCCCTGCTGTCGGTCAAGGCACCCACCGCCGGCACGTACGGCGCCACCGGCCGGACGACCGAGCGGTCCGCCCGCGCCGTGACGCTGGACGGTGCCCTGTGAGCACCTTCGGGTCGCTCAACACGGCGACCACCGCGCTCTGGGCGCAGCGTCGCGGGCTCGACGTGACCGGGCAGAACATCGCCAACGTCAACACCGAGGGCTACTCCCGCCAGCGCGCCGAGCTGCGGGCCATGGGCGGCACCGGCGTCGCGGCGTTCTACTCAGTGAGCCCGGCCACCAGTGGCGGGGTGAAGGTCGAGGACGTCATCCGCATCCGTGACTCCTTCCTCGAGGGGCGGGGGCACCTGGAGCTCGGCAACCACGCCCGTCTGACGGCCGAGACGGAGGCGCTGGGACTGGTCGAGCAGGCCTTCCGGGAGCCCGGCGACACCGGCATCCAGAGCCTGCTGTCGGACATGTGGTCCGGCTGGGGTGACGTGGCCAACGCCCCCAAGGACGAGGCGGCGCGCAGCCAGGTGCTGCAGCGCACGTCCACCCTGGTGGCGGGGATCAACACGGCGGACGCGGCGTTGGTCGCCCAGTGGGGCCAGAACCGGGACAACATCGAGGTCCTCGTCTCGGACGTGAACAGCTCGAGCCGCTCCATCGCCGAGCTCAACCACGCGATCGCGCGCGCCAGCCTGACCGGGATGCCGGTCAACGAGCTGACCGACCGGCGCGACGTGCTGGTGATGAAGCTCGCCGGACAGGTCGGCGCCACTGCCCGTCCGGGGGCCGACGGTGCCGTGGACGTCGTCGTCGGCGGGATCAGCCTGGTGTCCGGCTCGACGGCGACCGCGCTGGAGGTGCAGGGGACGCTCGCCGCCGACGACCTGCGCAACCCCGGTTTCGCCGATCGGCCCCGCATCGTCACCACACCGGGTGGCGTCACCATCCCCGCCGGGGGGCAGGCCGGCGGTCAGCTCACCGCGCTGAACTCCGTCGTCCCGGAGTACCGGGCGCGGCTGGATCAGCTGGCGCAGGACCTGGCGTCCGCCCTGAACACCGCCCACCGCAAGGGCTTCGACCGCAACGGAGACCCGGGCACGGACCTGCTCGGCGCCAAGGGAGGCGCGACGACCATCACCGCCGCCAACCTCCGGCTCGAGATCACCGACCCGCTGAAGGTCGCCGCCTCGTCG
Source organism: Geodermatophilus sabuli (assembly GCF_010686765.1). Classification (GTDB taxonomy): domain Bacteria; phylum Actinomycetota; class Actinomycetes; order Mycobacteriales; family Geodermatophilaceae; genus Geodermatophilus; species Geodermatophilus sabuli_A. The sequence continues at coordinate 271,155 of NZ_JAAGWF010000008.1, forward strand.
GTCGGGCCGACGGCAGGCGTGCCGGCCCTGGACAGCGGCAACGCCGACGCCCTCTCCGAGCTGCGGCTCCGGCCTTCCGGGCCGGACGCCGACTACCGGCGGATGATCGTCGACCTCGGTGTGCAAGGCGCGGTCAGCAAGCGGAACCTCGACATCCAGTCGGTCGTGCTCACCCAGGTCGACGCGGCGCGGGAGTCGGTGTCCGGGGTCAACCTCGACGAGGAGATGTCGAACATGCTGCAGTTCCAGCACGCCTACAGCGCCGCGGCGCGGATGGTGACCGCCATCGACGAGGCGCTCGACGTGCTGATCAACCGCACCGGCGTCGTGGGGCGCTGACCTGATGCGGATCACCCAGCGCGCCGTCGCGCTCACCAGTCTGCAGGGGCTCAACCGCAATCTCGACGCCGTCGGCCGGCTGCAGCAGCAGCTGACTTCCGGCCGGCTGATCAGCAACCCGTCGGACTCCCCGACGGGTGCCAACCGGGCCATGCAGACCCGCAGCGAGCAGGCCGCCACCGCGCAGCAGGCTCGCAACATCAGCGATGCCAAGTCGTGGTTGGAGAGCAGCGACTCGACGATCCAGGGCATGCTCGACATGGTCCGCAAGGTCCGCGACCTCACCGTCCAGGGCGCCAGCACCGGGTCGTCGTCGGAGAGCAGCCGGTCGGCCATCGCCACCGAGGTAGCCTCGCTGCGGGAGGCGCTGGTCGGGCTGGCCAACCGCAACGTGCAGGGGCGGCCGATCTTCGGCGGGGTGACCCCGGGAACGGCTGCCTACGCCGCGGACGGGACATACGTCGGGCAGGCGGGTCCCCCGATCACCCGCCGGGTGTCGGACGTCGAGCAGATCCGCATCGACATCACCGGACCTGAGGCCTTCGTGAGTGCTGACGGCGAGGACTTGTTCGCCGTCGTCGGTGCCATCGCGGGTGACGTGGTCACCGACCCGGACAAGCTCAGCGACCACCTGAACTCCCTGGACGCGGTGATGAACACGATGCTCGGCGCACTGGCGGACATCGGTACCCGGTCGAAGCGGATCGAGGGCGCGCAGCAGATCAACACGGACCTGTCGCTGTCCTTGAGCAGCCTGCTGGCCGAGACCGAGAACATCGACCTGCCCAAGACGATCATGGACCTGGAGATGCAGAAGGTCGGCTACGAAGCTGCCCTCGCCGCGACCGCCAAGGCGCTCCAGCCGACGCTCGTGGACTTCCTGCGATGACCCTCTCGGCCGTTGCCACCCTGCCGTTGCTGTCGCTGACCGAGCCGCTGCCCGGCTTCCCCGGGCACCGGGACTACGTGCTGGTCACCGCCGATGGCGACGGGCGGCTGTTCTGGCTGCAGTCGATGGACGCCGACGGCCCGCGCTTCCTCGCGATCGACCCGGCCATGTACTTCCCGGAGTACGCGCCGACGCTGCCGCCGACCGTGTGCGGCGAGCTCGGACTCGAGCAATCGACGGAGATGCGGCTGTACTGCCTCCTGACGGTGCCACCGGAGGGACCGTCCGCCGCGACGGCCAACCTGCGCGCCCCGATCGTGGTCAACCCGGCGAACTGGCGTGCCGTCCAGGTGGTCCTCACCGACAGTTCGCATCAGATCCGGCGTCCCCTGCGCCGATAACACACCTGGGCGGCACCGCCGCTCCTCCGCCCGCGCCGCGGGCACCGCCACGGACGGCCACCCACACCCATGGAGGGGTACCCATGCTCACACTCACCCGTAGCGTCGGCGAGACGATCCGCATCGGCGACGACATCGAGGTGCACGTCGTCGAGGTCCGGGGCGGCACCGTCCGTCTCGGCTTCAAGGCCCCCCGGGAGGTGACCATCCACCGCGAGGAGGTCTACCGGCAGATCGCCGAGGCCAACCTCCTGGCGGCCCAGGTCACCGCCGACACCCTGAGCGCGCTCGCTGCCTTCGCCCCGCCCTCGATGCCCTCCGCCGGCGCAGCCCAGGACCCGGCCACGGAGGACGCGACGACCTGACAGGACACGCCCGGTCTGAACCCCTCCCGGTTGGCTACATCTGCTGATGACCGCACGGGAGGGGTCGACCGGGCCATCGACACGGGCAAGAACTGCCGAAGAGATGCCCGCACAACTGCGGATCGCACATCGAGTGTTGTGCCCATGTCGCGCCCCTCATGCGCCAGAGTTGCCCCAAGCGCATTACAGGGGGCGATCAACATGCAACAGAACGCAGTCACTGGGTCCGGCATCGATGCCGCATCGACCGCGGGTCTCGGCACCGAGTCCGACACCGTCGTCGTCCACGTGCAGTTGCGGCCCCGGCGCGGCTCGACCCGGCGGTGCCTGGCCGCGCTGGCCGATCTGGCCGGCGAGCACCCCGAGGTGTCCTTCGCCGTCACGGGACTGAGCAAGGACGACCGCGTGGTCCGGGTGACCGTCGGCGTGGAGCTCGGCCCCCGCGATGCGGTCGCCCGGTTCTCGCCCCAGGCCCAGGCCGCCTACGCGTTCGTGAGCGCCGTGTTCACGTCGCTCTACGACCACATGCCGGTCTACGCGGTGGAGCCCAGCGGTGCCGAGCGCACCGCCGCGGCCGACCTGATGACCCGACTGGTCCCCGGCTCCGCGGGCGACGTCGTCCCGGCTCCCCGGCAGCCCTCCCCGGCCGAGCACGTCCTGGCCTGAGCAAGGACCCCCTGCCCCCCACCACTCGTAGGCGCACGGCGGGCCCCTGCAGGGGACCTGCTGCCTGTCGCGAGTCCCTGCCCCACCGCCCGCAGGTCCGCGGGCGGGGGCGTGCACGGCGCCGCTGTCTTCCCCACAGTCGCTCAGGAGTCCCGGTGAACACCCGTATGTCCGCAACCGTCCCCGCCGACCGCGCCGCCCAGCTCCGCGACCGCGCACCCCTGGTGTTCGGCGGCCTCCCCGAGACCGAGGGCTGGGTCCTCGCCCCCATCACCGCCCGGGACCGGGTCCACTTCCGGGTGGACCGCGAGCTCCCGCTCGACGAGTTCCGTCGCGACCTGCCCGACGGCGTCACGGTGAGCTACGACCAGGGCGAGGGCCTCTACCGGGTGGACGGCGCCAGTGGCTCGGGTCAGGTGCTGGCCGACTGGGTGCGTGCCTGGTGCGCAGGGCGTGGGTGCAGCACCGTGGGCCTGCGGGCCGAGGCCGACGTCCGGCGCCGCGCGCCGCGAGACCTGCCGCCGGCCTACCTGGACGCGCTGTGCCGCCACTACCTGCCGGTCAGCCTGAAGCGGCTGCAGCGCAACATGAGCACGATCCGGCTGCACCTGCCCGACCCGGACGACCTCACCCAGCAGGTGAGCGAGTGGATCCTCAAGGCGGTCGGCCAGTACGACGAGACCAAGGGCGTCCCCTTCGGCGCGTTCCTGGCCACCCAGTTGTCCAAGTGGGTCCACGACCTGGGGCGCAACGCGCACGGGCGCACCGCGGCCGACACGGAGAACAAGCAGCAGAAGGCGATCGCGGCGTTCCTGACCGAGCACCAGCGTCGCCCCAGCGAGAAGGAGCTGGCCGCCTACATGGGCCAGACCGTGGCGACGCTGCGGCGCAACTCGCAGACGGTCGCGACGCTGAACGGGCTGCGCAACCTGCAGTCGCTGGACGGCGGCCCCGACGCCACCGAGATCATGCTGCCCGACACCAGCGAGGCCCCCGACGAGATCATGGGCGAGGCGGAGCAGACCCTCCTCTCGCACGCCCTGACCGCGGCGTGCGCGCCCGATCCGTCGGCACGGCCGGACCAGCGGGCCGGGCAGCCCAACGTGCTGGGCTGGGCGACGTGGTACCTGACCACGTGGGGTGGCCGGACCAAGACCCAGCTCTCCGCCGACCTGGGGACCTCGGTGCGCAACATGAACGTGCACGCCGACCGGGTCGAGAAGGTGCTCAAGCAGCGGCTGGAGGAGCTCGCGGACTGACCGGGTTCCGCGCCGAAATGCCGCCGATCCGGGTCCATCGGGGCCCCGGCCTGCCGATATCTCCAGCGTGACCGACTGCACGGGGGCCCACCGCGACAGCGGGCCCGTGCCGGCGGCGCCGCCCCGGGATACCGCCCGGTGAGCGCGCTCGCCGCGGGGGAGCCGATGCCCGACGTCCTGGTGCCGCACTGGCTGGCCGAGACCGACCGTGCGCTGCTGGCCCACGTCGTCCGTGCCGCGCTGGAGGACCCCGACCTGCATCCCGTCGCCGCCGTCCACCTGGCCGACGTGCTCACCGAACTGCACGTCGCGGCCGCCCGCGACGCGGTGTGGCCGGCGTCGGCGGCCCGCGTCCGGCGGGTCACCGGGTGGAGTGCCGACGTCCTGCCCGTGCGGCTGTCCGCCCGCGAGCTCGCGAGCGTGCTCGCCCTGCCGACGACGCCGGACCCGCTGCGCGGGCGGCTGGTCGGAGGGCGGCCGTGACCGCGGGGCGGTTCGGTGGCGCCGGGCTCCTGCAGCGGCTGCGACCCGTGCCCGTCACCGCGGCCGACCTGCGCCGGGTGGCCGACCGGGTGCTCCCCGCGCTGGCCACGGAGGGACTGGTCCTCGGCGTGACCGACGACCGGGCGGATGGCCCGGTCCTCGTCGTCGAGGAGGGCGAGCGGCGGGCCCGGACGCCGCTGCGCGACCTCGCCGAGGACATGACCGACGCCCGGGTCGGCGCGACGCCCGAGGCGCTGGCCGCGGCGCTGACCGCCTGGGTCCAGGCCCGCCCCGTCCCCGATGCGGCGGCGGCGGCGACCGGCATCGCGGTCCTCGACTGGACCGATCGCAGCCAGTCAGCGGTCGGCTGGCGGATCGTCGTCCGCCGGGGTCCGGCCGCGCTGCCGTGGCGCCCGTCGGCCGCTGCGGACGGGCGCGCCGTGCACGCCGTCCGGACGGCGGCGCTCGGCCGCGCCGAGAGCGTCGCCGGTGAGCTGCGCGTCGAGGGGCCGGTGGCGCTCTGGTCGCATCCGGAGCTGCCACTGCTCGCCTCCGCGGTGCTCGCCAGCCCCGAGCGGCTGCTCGCCCGGATCGCCGCGGCCGGCCTGCGGATGGCCGACCCGCACGTCGTGGTGACCCCCCGCTCGGCGGTCGCCTGCGCCGACGCGGGCGTCGCCGCGCGGCTGGCCGGGGAGACCGGCGAGGCGTGCCTCCGGCTGCCCTGGCGTCAGCTGTCCCAGCTGCGCTGGACCTGAAGACCCCGTCCCGGGCTCCACGCCCTGCCGTGGCCCAGGCTCGCCGCGGGCCTGCGAGAGGTGAGGGGGGTGGGGTCCTTCCGGGGGGCCTCTCTCAGGCTAGGTGGCCGAACTCCCAGTGCCACGGCTCCGGCTTCTCGCCGCCGGGTCGCGCCCAGTCCGGCTGGACGAACCCGAACCGGCCCGCGTTGGCCGCCATCCACGCCGACTGCGGCGTCCCCGCCACGTTGACGCCGCCGCACAGGTCGATCGCCAGCGCCCAGCCGTGGTTCGAGGTGCCGGGGACGGCGGCCAGGGCCGGCTTGGTCCGGAACGCGGTCACCTGGGCGGCCAGCGAGCGGTAGGAGTCGGTGATGCACAGCGGGCGCTCGAAGGCGGCCGTGAACGCCTCGGCCAGCGCCGCGTAGCCGGCCGCGGCATCGCACCGCAGGGCGTGCCCGCGGGCGATCGAGCACAGCGCGGGCGCCGGGATGCCCCCGTTGGTCCAGCCGCCCCAGGCCGGGCTCACCGGACCCGGTGGCGGCGGCACGGCACCGCAGGCGCTGCGGCCCGAGGTGCCGGCCGGGAGTGCGGCGTTGGGCTGCGCCGCGGCCGCCAGGGTGACCCGCACCGCCCCGGTGACGTCCGACAGGGGGCGGACGCCGACCTGGTAGGTGGCCGCCGACGCGCCGACGACCTGCCCCTCGCCGAGGTAGATGCCCACGTCCGACCCGCCGTCGGCGAACACCAGGTCGCCGATCTGCAGCTGGCTCAGGGGGACGGCGGACCCCGTCCGCCACTGGTCGGCGGCCGAGGTCGGCACCGCGTGGCCGGCCAGCAGCCAGGCGCCGGCCGCCAGCCCGCCGCAGTCGTAGGCGTCGGGCCCGACGCCGCCGGGGACGTAGGGCTTGCCGACCTGGGCCAGCGCGCTGCTCACCGCGGCCACGGTCTCCGCGGGCAGCACGGTGACCGGCCGGTTGCCGGCGACGGACCATGCCACGCCGGGGACCGGCTGGCCTTCGCCGTCCAGCGCGGGGGAGAAGCCCGGGGGCAGGGCCGCCGGATCGGCGAGGGACGCCGCCGACGGCGGCCGGATGCCGGCCGCGGCCAGTGTGCCGAGGAGGTCCTGCCAGCGGCGCAGCGCCTGCTGGGCGCCCTCCTGGGCGGGGACCGGGACGGCGCCGACCGTGGTGAGCCGGGCGGCGACGTCCGCGGGCAGCCCGCCGGCCTCCGCGCGGAGGTCCGCGAGGACGCCGGCGGCCTGCGCCTCGATCGCGGCGACGGCGGCCTGCGCGGTGGCGACCCGGTGGACGGCGAGCTCGAGATCGGTCCCGGCCCGCCCGGCCCGGACGACGGTGCGCTCCAGGTCGCGGTCGGCCCGCTCGGCCACCGACGACTCGTGCAGCACGTCGGGGGCCGCTGCCGGGTCGTCCAGGTCCAGCGTGAGCAGCGGATGGCGGCTCTCGGGTGTGGAGCGGTAGAGGGCGGCCGCCCGGGCGCCCACGGCGGCCCGCTCGGCGGCGACCCGCGCCCGGGCGGCCCGCTCGGCCTCCTGGGCGCTGGCCAGCTCGGCCCGCCGGGCAGCGAGGTCCTGCTCGAGGGAGCGGTAGCGGGCGGCGCCGTCGGTCATCCTGCTGTGGGCGGTGAGGGCGAGGTCCGGTGTGCCGGTCGGCTCGGCGGCGGTGCCGGTCGCCTGCGTGCCCGGGAACACCAGGCCGGCCAGCACGGGCAGGGCGAGACCGAGCGCCGCCAGCGACAGCCGCAGCCGCCAGCGCCGGGTCCCGGTGCCGGGCTCGGTGCGGCGGGAGCCGGGCTTCCTGCGCGACGTCCGGGCGGGCTTGCCCGCCGTGGGGCGACCGCGCCGGCCCGGGGCCGGGCGGCGGGCGGGGCGGCCGGTCGTGGAGCCGGCGGTCCGGGCGGCGAGGGCGGCCTCGAGCGCCTTCGCCTGCGCGGGGGTGAGCGGGGGGCGGGACCGCGCCGTCCCGGCGGGGGAGGTCCGGGTGGACGGTCGGCCCGCCGAGGACGGGCGGGCGCCGGTGCGGCGGGCGGCGGCTTCGCGGGCCGAGGCGAGCAGGGCGGCATCGGGCGTGGCGCCGCGCGCGTCCGCGGGGCGGGGCCGGCCCGGCCGGGGACCGGGCGTGCGTGGTGCAGGCACTGCGGTCCCCCGGCGGTCTCGTCCTACGCGGCCGGCTCCGCAGGTGCAGCGGAGCTCGTGCCGTCGTATCGACGGGCCCGGGAGGCCAGCGGAGGGGTTCCGGGGGCGGGGTCACCCCTCCGGGGGAGGGTGATCCACAGGTGGCACCCGATCGGCGTACGTGTCGGCCGCCGGCGGCCACCACGCACCGTGACGGTGCTCGAGCGGGATGCGGAGCTCACCGCCGTCCTCGGTGGAGACGACCAGCTCGACCCGCGCCACGCGACGGTCGGCGCCCGCGACCCGCACCACCCGGCCGGTCGCCAGCGGCAGCGGCGGGAGGACGAGGGCATCCCCGGCGGTGGAGGACTCGGCCATGCGGCTCCTTCCCGGGCGGTGGCGTCGGCGGTCCCGGCGTGCATGCTGCCGGAAACGCCCAGGTCCCGTCGTCCGCGTCGGACGCCGCGGGGAGCATCGCCGTGTCCCCGCTGCAGGTCCCGCCGCGAGCTGGCGAGCGATGGGGGCAGCGGGGTCCTCTCTCAGCGGTCGGCGATCGGCACGAACGCCCGCTCGGTGGCGCCGGTGTAGACCTGCCGCGGCCGGCCGATCTTGGTGGACGGGTCGGCGATCATCTCGCGCCACTGCGCGATCCAGCCCGGCAGGCGGCCGAGGGCGAAGAGCACCGTGAACATCCGGGTCGGGAAGCCCATCGCCCGGTAGATCAGCCCGGTGTAGAAGTCGACGTTCGGGTAGAGCTTGCGCTGGACGAAGTAGTCGTCGGAGAGCGCGACCTCCTCGAGCTGGCGGGCCAGGTCGAGGAGCTGGTTGTTGCCGCCCAGCTTGTCGAGCACGGTGTCGGCGGTGGACTTCACGATCGCCGCACGCGGGTCGTAGTTCTTGTAGACCCGGTGGCCGAAGCCCATGAGCTTCACCCCCGGCTCCTTGTCCTTGACGCGGGCCACGAAGCGGTCGATGTCGCCGCCGTCGCGCTGGATCGCCTCGAGCATCTCCAGGACGGACTGGTTGGCGCCGCCGTGCAGCGGGCCGAACAGCGCGTTGATCCCGGCCGAGACCGAGGCGAAGAGGTTCGCGTGCGAGGAGCCGACCAGCCGCACGGTGGAGGTCGAGCAGTTCTGCTCGTGGTCGGCGTGCAGGACGAACAGCATGTCCAGCGCCGCGGCGAGCTCGGGGTCGACCTCGTACGGCTCGGCCGGCAGCCCGAAGGTCATCCGGAGGAAGTTCTCGACCAGCCCGAGGGAGTTGTCCGGGTAGAGGAACGGCTGGCCGACCGACTTCTTGTAGGCGTAGGCCGCGATCGTCGGCAGCTTGGCCAGCAGGCGCAGCGTCGAGATCTCCACCTGCTCCTGGTCGAAGGGGTCCAGCGAGTCCTGGTAGAAGGTCGACAGGGCGCTGACCGCCGAGGACAGGACCGGCATCGGGTGCGCGTCGCGCGGGAACCCCTTGAAGAACTGCTTGAGGTCCTCGTGCAGCAGCGTGTGCCGGCGGATCCGCTGGTCGAACTCGGCCAGCTGGTCGGCCGTCGGCAGCTCGCCGTAGATCAGCAGGTAGCTGACCTCGACGAAGCTGGCCTTGCCGGCGAGCTGGTCGATCGGGTAGCCGCGGTAGCGCAGGATCCCGGCGTCACCGTCGATGTAGGTGATCTCCGAGGTGCACGACGCGGTGTTCACGAAGCCGATGTCGAGCGCGACCTGACCGGTCGTCGACAACAACTTGCCCGTGTCCAGGCCGTCGGACCCCTCCGTGGCCGGTACGACGCGCAGGGGCAGTTCTCCACCGGGGTAGCGCAGGGCGACGTCGGGGTTGCCGGCCGCGGGTGCGCTCGCTGTCTCGCTCATCGGTACGGACGCTACTCACGACGTCGGGACGCCGCACAGGGCCCCGGCGTCCGACCCCGTCGGGGGCCCCGCCCTCAGCGTCGGAGGACGGGGCCCGTCCTCAGGGGTGGGTCATGGAGAGGACGTCGAGCGCCTCGTCGAGCTGGGCCTCGGTGAGCTTGCCCTGCTCGACGTAGCCGCGCTCCACCACGACCTGACGGATCGTCTTCTGCTCGGCCAGCGACTGCTTGGCCACCTTGGCCGCCTCCTCGTAGCCGATGTACTTGTTCAGCGGCGTCACGATGGACGGCGAGGACTCGGCCAGCTCTCGGCAGCGCTCGACGTTGGCGGTGATGCCGTCGACGGTCCGGTCGGCCAGGATCCGGCTGACGTTGGACAGCAGCCGGATCGACTCGAGCACGTTGCGGGCCATCAGCGGCAGGGTCACGTTGAGCTCGAAGTTGCCGGTCGTGCCGGCGAAGGCGACCGCGGCGTCGTTGCCGATGACCTGGGCGGCCACCTGGATCGTCGCCTCGGGGATCACCGGGTTCACCTTGCCCGGCATGATCGAGCTGCCCGGCTGCAGGTCGGGCAGGAAGATCTCGCCGAGTCCGGTCCGCGGGCCCGAGCCCATCCAGCGCAGGTCGTTGGCGATCTTCACCAGGCCGACGGCGATGGTGCGCAGCTGCCCGGAGGCCTCGACGAGCGAGTCGCGGGAGCTCTGCGCCTCGAAGTGGTCGCGGGCCTCGGTGAGCGGGAGGTCCAGCTCGCCGGCCAGCCGCTCGATGATGGCGGCGGCGAACCCGGGCGGGGTGTTGATGCCGGTGCCGACAGCGGTGCCGCCCAGGGGCAGCTCGCCGATCCGGGGCAGCGAGGCGCGCAGCCGCTCGACGCCGTACCGGATGGCGGCCGCGTAGCCGCCGAACTCCTGGCCGAGGGTGACCGGGGTGGCGTCCATCAGGTGCGTGCGCCCGCTCTTGACCACCTCGGCGAACTCGTCCGCCTTGCGCGAGAGCGACAGCTCCAGGTGCTGCAGCGCCGGGATCAGGTCGCGGACGATGGCGCCGGTCGCGGCCACGTGGATCGCCGAGGGGAAGACGTCGTTGGACGACTGCGAGGCGTTGACGTGGTCGTTGGGGTGGACCGGGCTGCCCAGCGCCTCGGTGGCGAGGGTGGCGATGACCTCGTTGGTGTTCATGTTGCTCGACGTCCCCGAGCCGGTCTGGAAGACGTCGATGGGGAAGTGGTCGTCCCACTCGCCACGGGCGACGGCAGCCGCGGTGGTGACGATGGCGTCGGCGACCTCCTGCGGGAGCACACCCAGGGAGGCGTTGACCGCGGCGGCCGCCCCCTTGATGGCGGCCAGCGCGCCGATCAGCTCCCGTTCGATGGGGGTCCCCGAGATCGGGAAGTTCTCGACGGCGCGCTGCGTCTGCGCCCGCCACTTCGCCCAGGCGGGGACCCGCACCTCGCCCATGGAGTCGTGCTCGACGCGGTACTCAGCGCCGTCCTGCGCTGCGCCGTCCTGAGGGGCCGTGTTGTCGGCGGGCATGCTGCAGCTCCCGTGTGTGGTGTGTGGTCACAGTTCTCCGGGGCCGACCCTAGATCCCCGGCAGGACGCGCCCGGGACCGCGCCGGAGGGCGGCCGCCGTCCTGTCCCGCGCAGCAGGGGGCCTCTAGCATCCCGACCGCCGCCACCCGCACCCGAGGAGCCCGGACCGATGTCGCAGCCGCCCGACCCGCCGCAGGGTGGCCCGGACCCCACGGGCGACCAGCCGCGTCTGCCGGCCTGGCTGAGCAAGCGCGATCCGGACGGCGACGAGCCGACCCAGCAGCTCGCGCGGCCGGACGACGAGACGCAGGTGCTGGGGCAGCCCGGCGGCACGACGCGGGAGATCCGACCCGGCGGGTCCCTGCCACCTCCCGCAGGGCAGGACCGGCAGGAGACCGCGCAGTTCGACCAGCCGCAGTTCGGTCAGCAGCCCCCCTACGGTCAGCCCCCCTCCGGCCCGCAGCCACCCCAGGGTCCGCCGCCGCAGTACGGGGCGCCGCCTCCTCACGGTCAGCCGTCCCAGTACGGGGCGCCGCAGTACGGGGCGTCCCCGCAGTACGGGGCGACGCCGCAGTACGGGCAGGCCCCGCAGCAGGGGCAGCCGCCGTGGGGGCAGCCCGGGTACGGACCTCCCGGGTACGGACCTCCCGGGTACGGACCTCCCGGGTACGGGCAGGCCGGGTACGGACCTCCCGGGTACGGGCAGGCCGGGTACGGACCGCCTGGCGGGCCGGGCGGTCAGGGGCGCGGCGGCCCCGGCGGCAGCGGTGGTCGCAACCGCGTGATCGCCATCGTGGTGGCGGCGGTCGTGGTCGTGGCCGCCATCGCCGCCGGCTCGTTCTTCCTGCTCCGGGGCGATGGCGACCCCGACCCGGCGTCGACCACGACGGACACCGCCACCTCCTCGTCGTCGGCCTCGTCCTCCTCCTCCTCCTCCTCGACGTCCTCGTCTGCTCCCTCGTCGTCCACCTCGTCCTCGTCCTCGCCGCCGGGCGGGCCGCAGGACGTGCCGGCGGGCCGGCCTCCGGGCACTCTGGGCGACGACCCGGAGCTCGACGCCCTGGTCGAGGGTTGCTTCGCCGCGGACTGGGCCGCCTGCGACTCCCTCTACTTCGACAGCGACGTCGGATCGGAGTACGAGGCCTACGGCGAGACGTGCGGCGGCCGCAACGAGCCGGTCTTCGGCACCTGCGCGGACCGCTACACCGGCGGCGGGAGCGGCGGCGACGCCGGTGGGGTGCCCGCCGACCTGCCGCCGGGGCAGCCGGCGCCCGGGGGAGGCGAGCCGGACGTGCGGGCCGTGGCCGGCGAGTGCGAGCGGGGGGTGGTGGCCTTCTGCGACCTGCTCCAGCTGGCCGCGCTCGCCGACCCGGCGCTGGAGGAGTTCGCCGAGTACGGCGCCACCTGCGGCGGCCGCAACGAGCCGATCGACTCCTGCACGCAGCGCTACGACGACTGAGGGGCGACGGCCCCGGCCGGGACGGCGGCGCCGTCGCCGGCCCGGCTCCGGCGGCCGGCGGCTCGGCTACGGTCGGGCCCGTGGACGCCGACCTGCCACCCGCCGTGCGCGCCTCCGACGCCGACCGCGAGGTCCTCGTGACCCGCCTGCAGAAGGCGCTCGCCGAGGGTCGGATCGACCTGAACGAGTTCGGTGAGCGGGTGGAGGCGGCCTACGCGGCGGTCACCCGCGCCGAGCTCGACGCGCTCGTGGCCGACCTGCCCGCCGACGCTCCGCCGCCGGTGGAGATCGTCGGTCAGCGGATGCCGGAGGCGCTGAACTCGGTGTTCGGCGACGTCCGCATCGAGGGCACGGCAGCCGTGCCCCGCCGGGTGTCGACGGTCTTCGGCGACGTCCGGCTGGACCTGCGTGCGCTGCGCACCGACGCCGACCGGATCGAGCTGGAGCTGGGTGCGGTGTTCGGCGACATCGACGTGATCGTCGCCGAGGGGGTCGACGCCGAGCTGTCGGGCTGGACGGTGTTCGGCGACAAGAAGACCAAGCTGGCGCCCGTGCCGCGGGTGGCCGGCACGCCCCTGGTCGTCGTGCGGGCGCGGACGGTGTTCGGCGACCTCCGGCTGCGCAGCCTCGCGCCTGGCGAGTCGGCCAGCCGGTGGCGGGCGATCATGGACCGCCTGGCCCAGCGGCCGCTGCCCCCGCCCGCCCCGCCGGTGCCCCCGGTCCCGCCGCCCGCCCCGCCGCCGTCGCTCAGCTGAGCTCGTCGGAGCGGTCGAAGGCCACCGCGGAGTAGGCGCGCAGCTTCTGCAGGGAGTGCAGGCTGTCGATCGACCGGATCGTGCCCGATCGCGAGCGCATGACCAGCGACTGGGTGGTGCAGCCGCCGGCGCGGTACTGCACACCGCGCAGCAGTTCGCCGTCGGTGATCCCGGTGGCCACGAAGAAGACGTCGCCACGGACCAGGTCGTCGATGTGCAGCACCCGGTCGAGGTCGTGCCCGGCGTCGAGGGCCTTCTGCCGCTCCTCGTCGTCCTTGGGCCACAGCCGGCCCTGCAGCGCTCCGCCCATGCACTTGAGCGCGCACGCCGCGATGATCCCCTCCGGGGTCCCGCCGATGCCCAGCAGCAGGTCCACGCCGGTGCCCTCGCGGGCGGCCGCGATCGCGCCGGCGACGTCGCCGTCGGTGATGAACCGGATGCGGGCTCCCGCCTCGCGGACCTCGTCCACCAGCTGCTCGTGCCGGGGTCGGTCGAGGATGCAGACGGTGACGTCCTCCACGGAGCAGTGCTTGGCCTTCGCCACCCGGCGGATGTTCTCCGCGACCGGGACGGTGATGTCGACGACGTCGGCCGCGGCCGGACCGGTGGCCAGCTTCTCCATGTAGAACACGGCCGAGGGGTCGTACATGGCGCCGCGGTCGGCGACGGCCATCACCGCGATCGCGTTGGGCATCCCCTTGGCCATGAGCGTGGTGCCGTCGATCGGGTCGACCGCGACGTCGCACTCCGGACCGTGCCCGTCACCGACCTCCTCGCCGTTGTAGAGCATCGGCGCCTCGTCCTTCTCGCCCTCGCCGATGACGACGACGCCCTTCATGCTCACCGTGCCGATCAGCGCCCGCATCGCGTCGACCGCGGCGCCGTCCCCACCGTTCTTGTCCCCTCGGCCGACCCATCGACCGGCGGCCATGGCCGCCGCCTCGGTGACCCGCACCAGCTCCATGGCCAGGTTGCGGTCGGGAGCGGGGCGGTCGGCGCGGAAGGTGCTCCCGCTGCGGGTCGGGCCTTCGGGCAGCGGCAGGGACACGGGACCTCCTGGGGACAGGCCCCGTCCTCCCCACCCTTCGCGAGCTCAGGGCGGGGCCCGGGACGGGGCCATGGGCGGCGAGGCGGGAGCGCGGTCCTGTCATCCTAGGGGGATGACCGGAGTCGGCCCGACGAGCCAGCGGCCTCCCCAGGACGCGCAGACCACGCCGCCCTCACCGGCGGTGGAGCGGGCCAACCGGATGAGCGCGGCGAACATGATCCGCTCGCTGGTGCCGCTGGTGGTCATCTGCCTGCTCCTCGTCGCCTGGGTCGCCTTCCGGCAGTCGGCCGTGGAGCCGGTCCGCGAGGTCGATCCGTCCACGACCGTCGACCTGGCCGCGGCACGCGCCGCCTACCCCCTGGTGGTCCCCGCGGGACTGCCGGCGGACTACCGGGTGACCAGCGCGCGCACCGACGCCGGGGAGGCCGACACCGGGGACCCGGTGACGCTCGAGCTGGGCTACCTCACACCGGAGCAGGAGTTCGCCGGCTTCGTGGTCAGCGACGACGACCGCGCCGACGCGGTCACCGGCGTCCTCGGCGGCGTCCAGGAGGAGGACACGCGCGACCTGGGCGGGCAGAGCTGGAGTCGCGCCACCACCGCACGCGGCGAGACCGTCCTGTGGCGGGCCGTCGACGGGGTGACCGTGCTGGTCACGGGCTCGGCCGCGGACGCCGAACTGGAGACCGTGGCCGCCGCCGTGCCCCCGGTGCCCTGACGGGGACGTCGGCAGGATGTTGAGACTGTGTGTCACAGATCACGACTCGATGTAGCTGCGGCGGGTCGTGGCGTGTGACTCGTGTGACTGGAGTGACTCTTGTGTCCCGGCCCATCACGGACGTCGTAGGGGCCAGGCTCATCGAGGAGCTCACGATGTTCGAACGCGGTACGTGCCCCGGCGGCGACCACCGTGCCCCCAAGACCGGCGGGTCTTGCGCGTGCGGCATGGTCACCCGGATCCCCGCTGCCCGGCGGGCCGCAGCCCAGCCGCCGGCCGAGGTGCTGGCCCTGCTCGCGCGGTGCCTGGACGAGGGGTCCGACGGCCTGGACGCGGTGGCCTCCGGGCTGCTCAGCCAGCGGGCCGACCGGCTGCTGGCCGCCCTCACCACGGCCGGCCTGGTCCTCAGTACCGGGAGCGAGCTGCGGCTGTCGGCCTGAACCTCGTCAGCCCCGGCCGGGACCCTCGGCCGGGGCGGCGGCGGCCAGCCGCTCGCGGGCGCGGTCGAGCCAGTGCTGGCACAGCTCGGCCAGCGCCTCGCCCCGCTCCCACAGGGTGAGCGACTCCTCGAGGGTCAGCCCGCCGGCCTCCAGCCGCCGGACCACGTCGGCCAGCTCCTCGCGGGCCTGCTCGTAGGTGGTCGTCGGCTCGGTGGGCTCCGCGGTGGTCACGGTGTCCCATCCTGCCGGTCGACCCGCACGGGCAGCCGGCCGCCCGCGACCCGCACCGACAGCTGCTCGTCGTCCCCGACCTCGGCCGGGTCGCGGACGAGGGCGCCGTCCGCCCGCTGCACGACCGCGTAGCCCCGCTCCAGCGTCGCGGCGGGGGAGAGGGCGGCGACCCGCGCGCGGGCGTGCTCGAGGTCCCGCTCGGCACCCTCCACCCGGTGGGTGAGGGTGCGGCGGGCCCGGGTGCGCAGCTGCTCGACGTCCTCCACGCGACCGTGCAGCAGCCGGTCCGGGGAGGCCAGCACCGGCCGGGTGCGCACGCTCTCCAGCCAGCGCACCTGCTGCTCGAGCCGGGCGGTCACCAGGTGCCGGGCACGGGCGCGCAGGCCGTCGACCAGCGCCCGTTGCTCGCCGATCTCGGGGACCACGCGGTGCGCGGCGTCGGTCGGGGTCGCCGCGCGGACGTCGGCCACGTGGTCGACCAGCGTGGTGTCGGTCTCGTGCCCGACGGCGGTGACCACCGGCGTCCGGCAGGCGGCGATGGCCCGCACCAGCCCCTCGTCGGAGAACGGCAGCAGGTCCTCCACCGAGCCGCCGCCGCGGGCCACGACGATCACCTCGACGGTGGGGTCGGCGTCCAGGCGGCGCAGGCCGTCGATGACCGAGGCGGCCGCCGACGTCCCCTGGACCAGGCTGTGGTGGACGGCGAAGCGCACCGCGGGCCAGCGGCGGCGCGCGGTGACCAGCACGTCCCGCTCGGCGGCGCTGTCCCGGCCGGTGACCACCCCGACGACGGCGGGGGCGAACGGCAGCGGGCGCTTGCGGGCGGCGTCGAACAGGCCCTCGGCGGCCAGCAGCCGGCGGATCCGCTCGATGCGGGCCAGGAGCTCGCCCAGTCCCACGGCACGGATCTCGGTCGCGCGCAGCGAGAAGGACCCGCGGGCGATGTAGTAGTCCGGCCGGGCCCGCACGATCACCCGGGCGCCCTCGGTCAGCTCCAGGCCGGGCCGGTCGGCGACGTCCCGGGAGCAGGTCACCGGGACGGAGAGGTCGGCGGCCGGGTCGCGGAGGGTCAGGAAGACCGTGGCCGCGCCGCGCCGGGACAGCTGGGCGACCTGCCCCTCGACCCACACCTCACCCAGCCGGCCGATCCACTCGGCGACCTTGCGCGCCACGGTGCGCACCGGCCACGGCGCTTCGGGCGTGGACGGCGCGGTCATGACCCCGAGGGTGTCAGACGGCGCGGACACCCCTCGTGGCCCGTCCCGGACGGCGCGACCCCCCAGCCCGCGCCGAGGGCGCGGGCAGGGGGGCCCTCTCTCAGGCGCCGCGGGGGGCCAGCGGGCTGGCGTCGGCTGCCTGCTGGTCCAGCTTCTCGAGCCGGTTGCGCAGCATCGTGAGGTACGGGGCGCGGGCACGGGTGGCCTGCTCGTAGTCCAGCAGGTCCCGCACCGTCGCGTGCTGGTAGCCCCGCAGCCGGCCGCGCAGCTGGGCGACGGTGAAGCCGTCGTAGCCGTCGACCGGGGCGGCCCCGGCGTCGCCACCGCCGGCGGCGGACTCGTCCGGGCTCCCGGCGCCCTCCGCCGCGGGGCTCGCGTCTGCCGTCGGCGACTCGCCCCCGGCGCCGGACTCGGGAGCCGCGACGCCCTCGTCGGTGACCGTGGCCTCCACGGTCGAGATGCCGCCGTCGGTGGTGGGGACGTCGACGCCGCCCGACTCGCCGCCGCCGGTGGCCGCGGCGACCGGGGTGCCCCCCTCGTCGGTGGCCAGCACCTGATCGGCGGCCGCGTCCGCCGTCGGCGGCTGGGGCTCGTCGGCGGACTCCGGCGCGGCGACGCCCTCGTCGGTGACCGTGGCCTCGACCGTCTCGATCTGGCCGTCGGCGGTGAGGACGTCGACCTCGGTGGCCACGTCCGCGGTCAGGTCCGCGGCCGGCTCCGGCACGGTCGGGGCGTCCCCGGTGGTGCCGACGTCGGGGCTGCCCGCCTCCTCGCCCACGGGCGAGCCGCCCGGGTCACTCGGCGCGGGTGCCTCGGTCGTGGGGGCGGCGTCCCCGGTGACGGCGTCCGGCGGGGTGGTCGGGCTCTCGGCGATCAGCTCGGGGTCGACCAGGCCGCCGTCGGCTGCGCCGCCGTCGACGAGTGCGGCGTCCGGAGCGCCGTCCGCCTCGAGCAGGGCGGTCTCCAGCGCGTCCTCGGTGGTGAGACCGGCGACCGGTGCCGCGTCGAGGTCGGCGGCGGCCACCTGGTCGTTGATGTCCTGGAGTGCCTCGACGACCTCCTCCGGCGCCGGCTCGGGCGGCAGGCCGGAGACCTCGTCGTCGACGAGCAGGGCGACCTCGGCGTCGATCTCCGCGTCGGTGGGGCCCTCGTCCGGCACGGCCTCGGCGGCCCGGTCGAAGGCGGAGGTGTGCACGCCGTTGCCGGTCGGGGCGGCCGGGAGGTCCTCGTCGAACGTCGCCATGCCGGGTTCGTCCGCACCCCGCAGCCCGGTGAAGAGCTCGTCGCCGCGGGCGACCAGGCCGGAGTACTGCTGCTGGAGCTTCATCGTGGCCTGCATGGCCAGACCGATCACGCGGACGGGCAGGCCCGGCAGCGTCTCGGGGAGGCGGCGGGCCTCGTCGAGGACGGTGGCGGCCAGCCCGGCGGCGGCGCGGACGACTTCAGGGATCTCTCGGGCCATGCGCCACAGCGTGCCCCACAACCCGCGGCCCGACACGCGATGTGTGCAGTTCCACCCCCGCGGGCCACACGGGAGCGTGGTGGGCGATCACACCGTCGTGCAGCGGGCCGGGCGGCGTCGCCCACCTACCATGGCGGGTATGGCTGATCAGCGCGGACGCGTCCTGCTGGCCGATCCCCGGGGCTACTGCGCCGGCGTGGACCGGGCGGTGGTCGCGGTCGAGCGGGCCCTGGAGATCCACGGTGCCCCGGTGTACGTCCGCAAGCAGATCGTCCACAACAAGCACGTGGTGGCCACGCTGGAGCGGCGGGGCGCGGTGTTCGTCGACGAGACGTCCGAGGTGCCGGAGGGGTCGGTCGTCGTCTTCAGCGCCCACGGCGTCTCCCCGGCGGTGCACCAGGAGGCCGCCGACCGGCAGTTGCGGACCATCGACGCCACCTGCCCGCTGGTGAGCAAGGTGCACCAGGAGGCCAAGCGGTTCGCCAAGGACGACTACGACATCCTGCTCATCGGCCACCGCGGGCACGAGGAGGTCGAGGGCACCGCCGGAGAGGCCCCCGCCCACATCCAGCTCGTCGACGGCGCCGACGACATCGCGAACGTCCAGGTCCGGGACCCGGAGAAGGTCGTCTGGCTGTCGCAGACCACGCTGTCCGTCGACGAGACGCTCTCGACCGTCGACCGGCTCACCGAGCGCTTCCCCGGTCTGCAGTCCCCGCCCAGCGACGACATCTGCTATGCCACCCAGAACCGCCAGCAGGCGGTCAAGCAGATGGCCGGGGAGTGCGACCTGGTGGTCGTCGTCGGCTCGACCAACTCGTCGAACTCGGTCCGGCTGGTCGAGGTGGCCCTGGAGGCCGGCGCCCGCGCGGCGCACCTGGTGGACTTCGCGTCGGAGATCGACCCCGCCTGGCTGGACGGCGTGTCCACCGTCGGTGTGACCAGCGGCGCCTCGGTGCCGGAGATCCTGGTCAGCGAGGTGCTCGACCTGCTGGCGGAGCGCGGCTACGCCGACGTCGAGACGGTCAAGGCCGCGGAGGAGCGGCTGGTCTTCGCGCTGCCGCACGAGCTCCGGGTGCGCCGTGCCGAGCCGGCGGCCGGGCCCGCCTGACGACGGTCTCCGGCGGGTCCCAGGACCCTCGCCGCCCCCCTGGGTCGCGCGACGATGCGGTTCCGTGTCGTCCGACGACCCGGAGGGGACGCCATGACCAGCCCGGCTGCCAGGGCCGACCCGGCGCCCAGCGCGACCGACCACACCGCCTCCACGAGGCGTGCACCTCGCGCCGTGCACCGGTCCCGCCGGGGTGGCCGGGTCCTCGCCTCTGGACCTTCGACGACGCCGGGTGGGTGACCCGCTTCCGGCACCACGTCCACACGGCCGAGCACATCGCGGCCACCCGGGCAGGAGACCCGCCGGCCGGCGGACCGCACCCGCGGCTCAGCGGCGGGCGGCCCAGCGGATCAGCGCGAGGACGAGGGCGACGGCGGTGGCGATCGCCATGGTCGGGAAGCCGCGGACCAGCAGGGTGGCCATCGCGGCGAGGCTTGCCGTCGAGAAGACCGCGGTGCTCACGGCCGCGGCAGCGATGTAGACCAGAGGCGGCGCGACGACCATCGTGACCAGGTCGCGGCGACGGACCGCCAGCGTGGCCAGGGCCGTGGCGGCGGTCAGGGCGACCAGGGTGACCAGGCCCGGGCCGGAGCCGAAGAAGGAGTCGACGGCCGCGCCGGCGAGGCAGGCGAGGAAGACGACCACCACGGCGACGGCGCCGCGCAGGCGGCCGCCGCGCTCGGGGACCGGGACCGGCCGGCGGGTCGCGCGGGGCTCCGCCGGGCGGCGACCGCGCGGCGGGAGGTCCTCCCGGTCGGCGCGGGGACGCTCGACGGGGCGGCTGTGCTCGAGGGGGCGGGCCGACTGCACCGGACGGCTCGGCTGTGCCGGACGACCGGGCCGCGGCGGACGGCGGTCCTCGTTCCGGGAGGCCGGCGACGGGGTGGGGTCCACGCCGCGGCTGCGGGCCAGCCGGGCCAGGTGCTCGGGCAGGGGCGGCAGGTCGGTGGACGCCATCCGCGCGGCCGGGCGCGGCGGCAGCGGCGGGCGGGGCACCCGGGCCACGTGGTCCTCCGCGTCGGGGTGGGGCATCCGCGGGGCGGCGCGTCGCTCGCCGCGTCCACCGGATTCGCGCCAGGTGTCGGCTGTGCGGGCCGTGGCCATGGCGTACCTCCCGTCCCGTCGGATCCGCCCCCGGGAGGGGCATCCTCTCGCAGATCACGGTAGCGACGGGAGCTGTGCCGCGCCGGGAGGACGATGCCGACGCGCGCTGTGCAGAAGTGCCAAACCGTCAGCGGTCGTCGGTCATCCGGTGGTACGGCCGGGGCGGCTGTGACGGAGCGGTACGTGCGCGACGGCAGGGTGTGGTGGACCGGGCGACTCAGCCGGTGGTGCCGTCGCGGTCCCCGGCGACGTCGCGGTCCCGGTCGCCGGGCAGCGGCAGCTCCGCCGGACGCAGCGTGCGGATCGTCGCCTCCAGCGGCTGTGGGGTCGGCACCGGCGTCTCGGCGACGCCCAGGTCGTCGAAGCGGCGGGCGGCCACCAGCACCGAGCTCTCGTAGGAACCCACCGTCTCGTTGTAGCGGCCCATCGCCGAGGACAGCGCCGAGCCGAGGCGGGTGAGGTGACCCGACAGCGTGGTGAGTCGGGCGTGCAGCCGCCGTCCGACCTCCAGCACCTGGTCGGCGTCGCGGGCCAGCCGCTCCTGCCGCCACGAGTAGGCGACGGTGCGCAACAGGGCCAGCAGCGTGCTGGGCGTGGCCAGCACGACGTCGCGGGCGAAGCCGTACTCCAGCAGCCCGGGCTCGGCCTCCAGGGCGGTGGTGAGGAACCCGTCGGAGGGGACGAACAGCACGGTGAACGGCGCGGCGGGACGGAACGCCGTCGGGTAGCGGCGGGCGGCGAGCTGGTCGACGTGGGTGCGCAACTGCCGGGCGTGCACGGCGATGCGCTCCGCGCGCACGCCGACGTCGTCCGCCTGCACCGCCTCGATGTAGCCGGCGAAGGGCACCTTCGCGTCGACCACCACCTGCCGCCCGTCGGCGAGCGTCACCACCAGGTCGGGGCGGACGCCGGCGCCGGCGTCGTTGGTCCCGCTGGGCTGCTCGACGAAGTCGCAGTGCTCGAGCAGGCCGGCCACCTCGACCACCCGGCGCAGCTGCACCTCCCCCCAGCGGCCGCGTACGTGCGGGGTGCGCAGCGCCGTCACCAGGGCGGCGGTCTCCTGCCGCAGCATGGAGGAGGCCTGCCCCACGCTCCCCATCTGCTCCCGCAGCTCACCGTGGGCGGTCGCCCGGGCCCGCTCGATCGTGGCCAGCAGGCGGTGCAGGTGGTCCAGCGACTCGTGCACCGGTTCCAGCCCCTCGTCGGCGGGCCGGCGGCGGGCCAGCAGCGCGACGACGCCGAGGGTGACGGCCGTGGCCAGCAGGGCGCCCAGGAGGAGACCGGTGAGCAGGGA
The DNA here is from genome assembly GCF_010686765.1 of Geodermatophilus sabuli. Lineage (GTDB taxonomy): Bacteria > Actinomycetota > Actinomycetes > Mycobacteriales > Geodermatophilaceae > Geodermatophilus > Geodermatophilus sabuli_A. The sequence continues at coordinate 292,651 of NZ_JAAGWF010000008.1, forward strand.
AGCGGCATCCATGGTCGGCGAGCCTGCCTCAGGTCACCGACACTTCCCGGCAACCCGGCCAGAGTGGCCACGACGGCCGGACCGCGGACGGCCGACGCGGCCACGCAGGCCGGGCCGCCGGCCGAGGCGAGGGCTCCTGCGTCAGGCGGGGACGGGGGCGTGCGCGGCCTCGTGGTCGAGCAGCCACCGCTTCACCGGCGTCCCCCAGCGGAAGCCGCCCAGGCCGCCGTCCGAGCCGAGCACCCGGTGGCAGGGGACGAAGAGGGCCGCGGCGTTCCGGGCACAGGCGTTGGCCGCCGCCCGCACCGCCGCCGGCCGGCCGCAGCGGGCGGCGAACGCGGCGTAGGTGTCCGGCTCGCCGGCCGGCACCGTGCGCAGCACCTCCCAGGCGTCCTCGAGGAAGGGCCCGGACCGCTGCCGGACCGGCACGCCGTCGATGGCGGTGACGTCGCCGGCGACGAACTCCGCCACCTTGTCCAGCGCGGGGAGGTGCTCGGCCGCCTCGACCCAGGTGGGCCGCAGCGCGCGGTGCACGACCGGCAGCAGCTCGCTGACGTCGGCGGTCCAGCCGGACGCGAGGACGACGTCGTCGGGCCCGACGACGACGGTGAACGGGCCCGGCGGTGTGTCGACGGTGGCGAAGCGGGCGGGCGAGGCGGTCATGAGGCGCTCCGATCGGGGAGGGGGTGCCGGGTGAAGAGGCTGGGGACGGCGAGCGCCCACAGGTGCAGGACGGCGTAGGACCGCCACGGCCGCCACCGGGTCGCGGCGTCGGTGTCCGAGCTGCCGAGCGTGGCCAGGGACCGGCGCAGGGCGAGGTCGCCGGGCAGCCAGACGTCGGGGTCGGCCAGCCCGCGCAGCGCCACGAGCGACGCCGTCCAGGGCCCGATGCCCGGCACCGCGCGCAGCGACGCGACCGCCGTCTCCCGGTCCGCCCCGGCGTCGAGGCTGACCCGGCCGGCGTCGAGCGCGGCGGCCAGTGCGGTCACCGTGCGGCTGCGGGCGCCGGTCAGCCCGACGGCCGAGAGGTCGGCGTCGGCGAGCGCGGCGGGGCGGGGGAAGGCGTGGGTCAGCGTGCCCACCGGCTCGGCCAGCGGGGTGCCGACGGCGCGGAGCAGCCGCCCGGTGAGCGTGCGGGCGCCGGCCACCGAGACCTGCTGGCCGAGCACCGCGCGCACCGCGAGCTCGTCGGCGTCCGGGGAGGCGGGCACCCGGCAGCCGGGGGCGGCGGCGACGAGAGCGGCCAGGGCCGGGTCGGCGCCGAGGACGTCGTCCACCGCCGCCGGGTCGGCGTCGAGGTCGAGCATCCGGCGGCAGCGGGCCACCGCGACGCCCAGGTCGCGCAGGGCGGTCAGCCGCAGCCGGGCGGTGACCGCGGCACCCCCGTCGGGGCTGGGGGACAGGCGCACCACCGCCGGCCCGTGCGGCAGGTCCAGCACGCGGGCGAACGTCGTCCCGTCCCATTCCTCGAGGCCGGGGACGGCGTGCGCCCCCAGGAAGAGCAGCACCTCCGCCCCGTCGTAGGGAGCGCGCGCGGCCAGCCGGAGGGTGAGCTCGCCGGGTGGCCCGCCGCGGGTGGCACCGGGCGCGGCACGGCGCAGCTCGGTGGGAGTGAGCGCGAAGACCTCGCGCACCGTGTCGTTGAACTGCCGGATGCTGGCGAACCCGGCGGCGAAGGCGACGTCGGCCATCGGCAGGTCGGTGGTCTCGATCAGCAGCCGGGCGGTCTGGGCGCGCTGGGCGCGGGCGAGGGCGAGCGGGCCGACACCGAGCTCGTCGACCAGCAGCCGGTGCAGCTGACGCTCGGAGTACCCGAGCCGCGCGGCCAGGCCCGGAACGCCGCCACGCTCCACCTCGCCGTCGCCGATCAGCCGCATGGCGCGGGCGACGACGTCGGCCCGGACGTCCCACTCCGGAGAGCCGGGGACGGCGTCGGGCCGGCAGCGGCGGCAGGCGCGGTACCCGGCGCCCTGGGCGGCCGCGGCGGTCGAGAAGAAGCTGACGTTGCGCGCCAGCGGTGTGCGCGCCGGGCAGGAGGGGCGGCAGTAGATGCCGGTGGTGGCCACGGCGGTGAAGAACCAGCCGTCGAACCGGGCGTCGCGGCTGGTCACCGCGCGGTAGCAGCGTTCGGGGTCCAGGAGCCGGCTCACGCACCGAGCATGACACCCCCGAGGGGCCTGGACTGGCGGTTTTCGGACGGGGCCGTCAGTCGCCGGACCCGCTCACATCCGGCCGTCGTCGCGGACCACGCGCAGGTGCGGGCCGGTGCGGACGTCGGCGCGCGCGTCCTCCACGAGCGGCAACCCGGCCGCCCGCCGGACCCGGTTCTCCGGGACGTCGAGCGCATGCGCGAGGGCGCCGGCCAGCCGTTCGCTGATCAGGCCCGAGTGTCCGCCGGACGCGATCCGGGTGATGGTCTCGGGCGCGATCGCCCACCGCGACCGCCGCGACGCCTCGTCCGCGGTCGCGTCCAGTTCGAGCAGCCGCCGCTGGACGAGTCGCTGCAGGTCGTTGTCGGCCACCCGGGAAGGCTAGGTCGGCGTCCCGCCTGCGGACAGTCCTGCAGGTCCCGTGTCGACGAGGACCCCGATCCCGTCGAGCAGTCGCGCCAGCCCGAACTCGAACGACCTCCGCGGGTCGTAGGCGCCGAGTTCCTCGCCGGCGACCGGGCCGACCCGGGCCGCGGTCGGGAACCGCTCGGCGTCGAACACCTGGGCGACGTAGGGCTCGGTCGCGGCCCACCACTGGTCCTCGCTGATGCCGGTCACCCGCTCCGCGGCGGCCTTCTCGTGCACCCCGCCGACCGTGCCGCGCACGAAGCCGTTGACCAGCGTGACCAGCAGGTCCATCTGGACCTCGGGCAGGCCCAGCCCGTCGACGGCCCGCAGTTCCAGCTCGTACTTGCGCATCAGCCCCGGCCCGAGCGGGGGACGGCCGGTGGACACGTGCAGCGCCCAGGGGTGCCGGAGGAAGAAGTCCCAGTTGGCCCGGGCGAGGGCCTCCAGGCGGGCCCGCCAGGGACCCGCGGTGAGCAGCCGCTCGTCGGGGTGGAGTTCGCCGAGCACGGCGTCGAGCATGAGGTCGAGCAGCTCTCCCTTGCCCGGGACGTGCGTGTACAGGGTCATCGCGGCCACCCCCAGCTCCGCGGCCACCCGGCGCATCGACAGCGCGGACAGCCCGTCGGCGTCGGCCAGCGCGACGGCGGCCGCCACGATCCGGTCGACGTCCAGGGTCGTCTTCGGGCCCGGCCGGGAGTCGGCGCCCGGCGGCGTGCGCCAGAGCAGCGCCATGCTGCGCGCCGGATCGCCGGTGCCGGTGAACTCCGTGGCCATGTCCTCACTCTCCAGCATGCCGGGTCGCACACTGGCGGAACCATCTCCGTACGGCGTACGTTGTTGCCCCTCGGTGATGACGTACAGCGTACGGAGGACGGCGTGACGATGGCGATCGAGGTGGCGGGGCTCACCAAGACCTACGGGACGACGGTGGTGCTGGACGGCGTGGACCTGCAGGTGGCGCGCGGATCGGTCTGCGCCCTGCTGGGCCCGAACGGGGCGGGCAAGACGACGGCGGTCCGCGTCCTGACGACGCTGACCCGGCCGGACGCGGGCCGGGTGCACGTCGCCGGCGTGGACGTCCTCCGCCACCCCCGGGCCGCGCGGCGACGGTTCGGTCTCGTCGGGCAGCAACCCGCGGTCGACGACCTCCTCGGCGCCCGGCAGAACCTCGTGCTGTTCGCCCGGCTGCACCACCTGGACCGCCGGACCGCCCGGGCCCGGGCCGACGAGCTGCTCGAGCAGGTCGGGCTGGCCGGCACCGGGGCCAAGCCGGTCCGGCAGTTCTCCGGCGGCATGCGCCGGCGGCTGGACGTCGCCGCGGGCCTGGTCCTGGCTCCCGAGGTGCTCTTCCTGGACGAGCCGACGACGGGGCTGGACCCGGCCGGTCGCCGCGACGTCTGGGACACCGTCCGCGCGCTGGTCGCGGGCGGGACGACGGTCCTCCTCACCACCCAGTACCTGGAGGAGGCCGAGCAGCTGGCCGACGACGTCTGCGTGCTCGACGGTGGCCGGGTCGTCGCCCGCGGCACGCCGCGCGAGCTGACCGCCGCGATCGGCGGGGACCGGCTGGAACTCGTGGTGGGCGATCCGGCCCGGGCGGCCGAGGCCGCGCGGCTGGCCGAGCGGGCGGCGGGTGGTCCGCCGGGTGCGCCGGCGGCCGACGGGGTGCGTGTCACGGTGCCGGTGTCGCGGCGCCCCGGGGTCGTGGGTGCCGTCGTGCGTGCGCTGGACGAGGCCGGCATCGAGGTGGACGACGTCGTGCTGCGGCCCACCACCCTCGACGAGGCCTATCTGCGGATCACCGGTGCCGACCGCACCCGGACGGAGGTGCCGGCGTGACCGCGGCGACGCACCCGGCCGGGGAGACCACCGTCGGCGCGCGCCTGCGCTGGGCGGTCACCGACGCGCTGACCGTCGCCGGCCGGGATGCCGCGCACTGGCGCCGGCAGCCGGCCGCCCTGCTGGTGAACGCCCTGTTCCCCGTCCTGCTGCTGTTGATGTTCGTCTACCTGCTGGGCGGGTCCATGGCGGTGCCCGGCGGCGGTGACTACCGCGACTTCCTGGTCCCCGGGATGCTCGCGCTGGCCATGGTGTTCGGGGTGGAGGCCACGATGACCGCCGTCGTCACCGACACGGCGCGTGGCATCACCGACCGGTTCCGCTCCCTGCCCATGGCGCCGTCGGCGGTGGTCGCCGGTCGCTGCCTGGCCGACCTCGCGTCCTCGGTGGTGGGACTCGTGGTCCTCCTCGCCGCGGGTCTGGCGATCGGCTGGCGACCGGCCGGCATCGGGTCCGCCCTGGCCGCGGTCGGGTTGTTGCTCCTGCTGCGCCTGGCGTTCCTCTGGATCGGGATCCACCTGGGGCTGCTCACCCGCGATCCGGCCGCGGTGACGGCGGTGCAGATCCTGGTGTGGCCCTTCGCCTTCCTGTCCAACGCGTTCGTCGCCGCGTCCTCGATGCCGGGCTGGCTCGCGACCGTCGCCGAGTGGAACCCGCTGGCCGGCACGGTGACCGCCGTCCGTGACCTCTTCGGTGCCCCGGTGGGGACCGGTGGCGGCTGGGCGACCGAGCACGCGACGTTGCTCGCCGTCGGCTGGCCGGTCGTGCTCACCGTGGTGTTCGCGACGCTCAGCGTGCGGCGGTTCCAGGCGCTGTCGTCATGAGCGCACCGGGCGGTGGGAGCTGCCCCGGCGGGCTCGGCGGGACGGACGGACGGGGTTCAGCGGGAGAGGCCAACCGAGCCCAGGAGAGCGCCGCGTCGCCGACCGACGCGGGCGCACAGGTCGAGCACGGCGCCGACCAGCACCAGGCCCGTGCCGAAGACCAGCCCGGAGGGCCGCGTCTCGGGCAGCACCAGCGCGAACAGCAGGACGGCCATCCCCCCGACGACCAGCACGACCGTCGCCGGGCCGGCCCACATCGCTCGCTCCACGCGTTCCCCCTGCTGGCTGCCCGCCGGTCCCCCGACCGCGGTGCGATGACGGACGGTAGTGATGTCCCGGCACAGCTGGCCAGGGACCCCACTCCGACGGGGGACACGTCGTCGCTCACGGCGAGGGCGTCGCTCCGAGCTGTGCGGGTAGCGCCGCCCGGGAACTCACCCCGAGCTTGGGGAAGATCCGGTACAGGTGCGCGCCGACGGTCCGGTGCGAGAGGTACAGCCGCTCGCCGATCTCACGGTTGGTCAGGCCCGTGGCCGCGAGCTGGGCGATCTGCAGCTCCTGGGGGGTCAGCTGGTCGGCGGCGTCGGGGCGGCGGCGTCCGCCCGCGGCACCGGACGCGCGGAGCTCCGCGCGGGCGCGGTCGGCCCACGGCGGGAGACCCAGCGCCTCGAACGCGTCCCGCGCGGCCTGCAGCGGCACCCGGGAGTCGACCGCCCGCCGCTGGCGGCGCAGCCAGGCGCCGTGGGCCAGCAGGAGCCGCGCCCGGTGGAAGGGCCAGGCCGAGAGGTCCACCGCCAGCGCCTCGGCGAACCCGTCGCCGTCGTCGCGCGCCAGCGCCCGGGCGCAGGTCAGCGACGCCCGCAGGAGCGGGGAGCCGACCGTGGCGGCGAGGCCGCCCAGCTCCTCGAGCAGCGGGCCCACCTCGCTGGCCCGGCCGCTGTGCACCGCGGCGTCGACCAGGTCGTCGACCACCCACCAGCGCACGAACGGGTGGGCCGTCGGCGAGGCGGGGTCGGCGATGGTGTGCAGCTGCTCGTAGGCCTCGGCGTGCCGGCCGGCCGACAGCGCGGCCCGTCCTCGGACGAGGGCGACCAGGGACAGCATCGGTGTCGCGGCCGAGGGCAGCAGCACCCGCTCGGCGCGGGCCGCGAGGTGTTCGGCGAGCGCGGCGTCCCCGCGGATGGCCGCCACGGCTCCCGAGGCGAGGCGGGCGACGGCGGCCCAGCGGGGCTGCCCCGTCTCCTCCGCCAGCCGGGTCCCCTCGTCGGCCGCCGGCGCCGCGGTGGTCGCGACGCCGAGCAGGGCACCGCCCCACGCCCGGTGCACCAGCTCCTGCGCGAGGAGGCCCAGCCGGCCCTGTGCCCGCAGCAGCGTCTCGGCCTGCTCGTGCAGCCGGACGGCGGTGTCGAGGGCGCCGACCGCGCTGGCGGCCGCGCCGAGCAGACGGAGGGTGTCGGCGTCCCCGGTCGGGTCCCGCGACCCGGCCGCCAGGGCGTCGAGGACGGCGTCGCCGCAGCCGACGGGATCGGCCAGCGCGAGGGCGGCGAGCAGCCGCGGGTCGCGCGGGGAGGCCGTCGCGCGCCGGGCGCTGCCCACCAGCCGGTCCCGCACGGCCTGCGGCGGGTTGGACCAGTGGCTGCGCAGCGCGACGAGCAGCAGGGAGTCCAGGGCGCGGTCGGGGTCGCCCGCTGCCTGCATCCGGTCGGCCAGGTCGACGAAGGCCGACAGGTTGTCGGCGCCCGACCAGCTGGCCTCGACCAGGATCTCGCGCAGCCACAGCAGCTGCAGCCGGTCGGCCGGGCGCAGGTCGAGGGGCTCGGCGTCCCGGAGCAGCTCGGCGACGCGCGCGGAGCGGCCGGCGTCGGCGGCCAGGCGGGCCGCGCCCAGCAGCCGCTCACCACGGGTCGCAGGATCGGGGGTCAGCTGCGCGGCGCGCTCGAGCGCGGCTTCGGCGGCGGGCACGTCGCCGCGCGCGTGCGCCCGCCCGGCAGCGGTCACCAGCGCGGCCGCGATGTCCTCGTCGGGTCCGACGCAGGCTGCCGCGCGGTGCCAGACCTGCCGGTGTGGCGCCCCGGCGAGGACGTCGGCCAGCGCGGAGTGCGCGGCGTGCCGGGCGGCCAGCCGCGCGCCCTGCCGGACGGCGGACCGGACGAGGGGGTGACGGAAGCGCACCCGCGCGTCGTCGTCCACCCGCAGCAGCCCGGCGCCCGCGGCCGGCTCGAGGTCGGCCAGGGTGGCCGGGTGGCCGAGCAGCGCGGTGCCGGCCGCGAGCACCTCGGCGAGGCGGTCGCCGTCGTCCAGGGCCGCCACCAGCAGCAGCGCCCGGGTGGCGGCCGGCAGCCCGGGCACGCGCGAGGCGAAGGCCTGCTCGAGCCGGGCGGTCAGGGGCAGCCAGGCCGAGGGGACGGCGTGCCGGGCGCCCAGGCCCGGGCCGAGCGGCAGCTCGACCAGCGCGAGCGGGTTGCCCGCCGCCTCGCCGAGCAGCCGCTCCCGCAGGTCCCCGGCCAGGCCGGGGGCACGGCTGTCGAGCAGGGCGCGGGCGTCGGCGTCCTCCAGCGGCGCCAGGGACAGCTGGTCGAGCCCGGCGGTGCACAGCGGGGTCGCGCCGACGTCGTGCCGGCCGCCGGCCAGCAGTGCGATCGGTTCGCCGGCCACCCGGCGGCCGACGAAGGCGAGCACCTCGCTGGTCGACCGGTCCAGCCACGGCGCGTCCTCGACGAGCAGCAGCACGGGAGCCACCTGGGCCAGGTCGGCCAGCAGGTCCAGCGTGCCCAGCGCGGTGCGGAACATCGGTGGCCCCGGCTCGCCGGTGCCCAGCGCGGCCCGCACCTCGGGATGGGCGTCCGCCGGGAGCCGCGCGAGCACCGGGGCGAGCAGGTGGTGCAGGGCGGCGAAGGGGAGGTGCGCCTCCGAGGGCACCCCTGCGGTGCGCAGCACCCGGAACCCGGCCGCGCTCGCGCGGACCCCCGCCTCCTCGAGCAGCGCCGACTTGCCGATGCCCGCGTCGCCACGTACCAGCAGCGTGGCACCGCTGCCCGTGGCGGCCGCGGCGAGCAGGGCGTCGAGCACGGCGAGCTCCGGCTCCCGGCCCAGCAGCCGCGGCTCCCGGGGCACGGGGCACTCGGCGACCCGGAGCCGGGGCGGCGTTGCGGTGGTCACGCGGGCCTCCCGACGGTGCTCGCCGGCCGGTTCTGCTGGTCCCGACGCTAGGCCGGGTCCGCAGGCGGGAGTCGGCTGAGCGTGCACGGGAGTGGGCTGACCGTGCAGGGCGCAGCTACTCCTCGCGTCGGCGCCGGCGCCACTCGCGCGGGGACAGGCCGAAGGCGGCCCGGAACCGGCGGCTGAAGTGGCCGGCGTCGAGGAAGCCCCAGCGGCGGCCGATCGCGGCGATCGTCCAGGCGGCCTTCGCCGGGTCGGTCAGGTCCCGCCGGGCGCGCTCGAGCCGCTCGGCCATGATCCACTCCGCCAGGCCGATGCCGGAGTCGGCGCACAGCTGGTAGAGCCGGCGCACCGAGACGTGGTGGGCCGCGGCGATGCGCGCGGCGTCCAGTCGGGGATCGCCGAGGTGCTGGCGGGCGTGGGCCAGCACCTGCGCCAGCAGCGCGTCCTGCGCGGTCGCCGTCCGCAGCCGGCTGCCGCCGCCGGCCTCGGCGACCAGGGCGCGGAGCAGGTCCACCGTGCCGGTGCCGACCGACCGGGCGCTGTCGAGGGCGGCGACCGCCTCGACGTCGCGCAGCAGCCGCCCCACGTGCGCGACCACGAGATCGGTCAGCGGGCTGCGGGGGAGGCCGGTGGTCACGGCCCGGCGGACGACGTCGGCAGGCAGGGCGAGGTCCTCGGCGTCGACGACGACGGCGTGCGAGCGTCCGCGGTCACGCCAGCCGAACGCGTAGGGGGCGCCGAGGTCGAGCAGGGTCACCGACCCCGGCCGCACCAGCTGGTCCCGGTCGCCCTGGACGACGCCGCCCAGCCCGCGCTCGTGCACGAGCAGCGCGATGCCCGGCGGCCGCTCGCGCCGCGCCTGTCCCCGGGCCGGGCGCACCTGCAGGCCGGAGGAGGTGGTGCGGGTGACGGCGAGCGGGCCGAGGACGTCCATGTCCAGCCGGAAGGCGACCTCGCTCGGGGGGTGCTGGAAGTCGACCTGGAGGTGCCACACCTCGTCGAGGAAGGTGCGGGCGGCCTCGGCGCGGTCCCGCGGGGCGAGCAGCGCGGTGTCCACGGTGCGTCCCAACGCCGTCCCCCTCTCCGCCCCCGCAGCGCCGTCCCCTCTCCGCCCCCGCAGCGTCGTCCCCACCGGCGCCCGCGCGCAAGGACCTCTCAGTCCAGGTCCACCGGCACGCCGGCCGGCAGCCAGCGCACGGCGCGGCGCAGCGCGGGAGGCGCCGCCGCGAAGGCCTGCTCGACCGGGCCGCGGCCCTCCCGGAAGTGCGACCAGCCCTCGTAGTGGACCGGGACGACGGTCCGGGGGCGCAGCAGCCGGCAGAGCTCGACGGCGTCCCGGCCGCGCATGGAGTACCGGACGGGCCCGGTGACGGGGAACCGGACGCCACCCAGGTGCAGCAGCGCGGCGTCCACGGTCAACCGCTCGGCCACCTGGCGCACCCCGCCGAAGAGCACCGTGTCGCCGGAGATCCACAGCTGCCCGTGCTCCTGGCCGTCCCAGCGCAGCGCGAACCCGATGACGGCGCCGGCCACCGGGCGGCTGAACCGCGGACCGTGCCGGGCCGGCGTCGCGGTGACCACGACCGTGGGCCGGCCGGGCGCGGTCAGCTCCGTGGTCGCCCAGGGCGCGAGTCCGCGCACCGACCCGCCCAGCCGCCGCGCCCCGGGGAGCGTGGTGACCACGACGCCGGCCGCGGGCAGCAGCGCGCGGCCGGCGTCGTCGAGGTTGTCGGCGTGGTGGTCGTGGCTGAGCAGGACGGCGTCCACCGGCAGGACGTCTTCGGCCGCGACCGCCGGCCCGGTCGTCTTCCGCGAGCCGGTGCCCCAGCCGAAGGCGTACCGGCGGCCGGGCGGGTCGAAGGTCGGGTCCACCAGGAGGCGCCACCCGGCCGCTTCGACCAGCACCGTCGGCCCGCCGACGTGGGTGAGGCGGACGCCGTTCACTGTGCGCCGGCCACCTCCGACCGCGCGGGACGAGCGTGCGCGAGCGCCCAGTCCAGCGCGGCGTCAGCGATCTCCTCCCAGCCCTCCTGGGCCGGCAGCAGGTGCGCCTTGCCGGGGTACTCCACGACCTCGGTGACGGTGTTCGGCGCCTTGTAGTGCTTGGCGTTGGAGTACTGCACCTTCGGCGGCATCAGGTGGTCCTCGCCGCCGGCGATGAAGAGCAGCGGCGCGCGGGCGTCGTTGTGGTAGTCGACGGCCGCGTCCTGCGGACCGGGCATGAGGTTGGCCAGCACGGTGCTCCACAGGACGCCGCCGGAGGCGGGCACGTGGTACCGCTCGTACAGCGCCCGGGACTCCTCCTCGGAGAACGTGTTCGTGAAGGCGTAGTGCCACTGCTCGTGGGTGAAGCCGATCGCCTTGTGCCGGTTGGCCGGGCTCTTGAAGGCCGGGAAGGTCGACCGCAGCTGCGACAGGGGCAGGACCTTCACGCCCTCCGTGGGCGCGGAGTTGATCGCCACCCCGGCCGCCCCGAAGCCCCGGTCGAGCAGCAGCTGGACGAAGACGCCGCCGGCCGAGTGCCCGATGAGGATCGGCGGCTTCTCGAGGGGCTCGATCACCGAGCGGAGCCGCTCGACGATCGCCGGGACGGTCAGCTCCACGATCGGCGTCGGGTCGGCGTTGAGCGCTTCGACCTCGGCCTCGAAACCGGGATAGGCGGGGGTCAGGACGCGGAAGCCGCGGGCCTCGTAGCGCGCCTTCCACTCCTCCCAGCTGCGCGGGGTCACCCAGAAGCCGTGGATCAGCACGATCGTGTCCGGGGCGTCCGGTACGGGGTCGGAGACGGGGCGGGGGTCGGGGATGTCGGTCATCGGAGTGCTCCTCGGAGGTGGTGGACGGTGGACACCGGCTCAGGCCCGCGCGAAGGCGAGCAGGTCGGCGGTGAACGCCTGACCGTGGGCACCGGTCAGGCCGTGCGGCCGGCCGGGGTAGACCCTGAGCTCGGCGTCCTTGAGCAGCTCGGCCGTCTTCGGTGCCGAGTTGGCGAAGGGCACGATCTGGTCGTCGTCGCCGTGCGCGACGAGCACCGGGACGTCGATCTGGTGCAGGTCCTGGGTGAAGTCGGTCTCCGAGAACGCCCGGATGCAGTCGTGGGCGCCCTTGAGACCGGCCGTCATGCTCATCCGCCAGAAGTCGTCCAGCTGCCCCTGCGCGACCTCGCTGCCGGGCCGGTCGGCCCCGTAGAACGGGGTGGCCAGCTGCCGGTAGAACTCCGAGCGCCCGCCGAGCACGCCGGCCCGGATCTCGTCGAAGGCCTCGACGGGGAGCCCTTCGGGGTTGGCGTCGGTGCGCATCAGGAGCGGTGGGACGGCGCCGAGCAGGACCGCCCGCGACACGCGGGCCGTGCCGTGCCGGCCCATGTACCGGGTGACCTCGCCGCCGCCGGTGGAGTGCCCGACGAGGACCACGTCGTGCAGGTCGAGGTGCTCGATCAGCTGGGCCAGGTCGTCGGCGTAGGTGTCCATGTCGTTGCCCTCCCACGGCTGGCTCGACCGGCCGTGCCCCCGGCGGTCGTGGGCGATGGCGCGGAAGCCGTTCGAGGCCATGGCGAACAGCTGCTCGTCCCAGGCGTCGGCGTTCAGCGGCCAGCCGTGGCTGAGGACGACCGGCTGCCCGGAGCCCCAGTCCTTGTAGAAGAGGGAGGTGCCGTCCGTCGTGGTGAACATGGCCATCGAGTGCCTCCTGCGGGTCGGTCGGGACCCGTCCGACCCTGGCCCGAGCGCGGTGCGCCGGGCATCAGTCACGTGACTGCACGCGCTCCGTCCGGTCGACTGCCGGCGTCCACCGACCGGTGGACGGCGGACCACCGGTTCGGCGGTCCCGGGCCGGCGGGCCCGGCGACAGGCTCGTGCCATGACAGCGACCCAGCAGGCGCCGGCCCCCCGCGGGACGGCGCGCGACGAGGAACCGGCCGTGCGGGTGCGCGGGCTGGTCAAGCGGTACGGGGGCCGGGCGGTCGTCGACGGCATCGACCTCGAGGTGCGGCGCGGTGAGGTGTTCGCGCTGCTCGGGCCCAACGGGGCGGGCAAGACGACGACCGTCGAGATCCTGGAGGGGGTCCGCCGCCGCGACGCCGGGGAGGTGACCGTGCTGGGCGAGGACCCGGCGACCGGCGGGCGGCGCTGGCGGGACCGGATCGGCGTGGTCGGGCAGACCACCGGCGCCGGCAACGCCCTGACGGTCCGCGAGACCCTCGACCACTACACGCACTACCACGCGGCGCCGGTCCCGACGGGCGAGCTGCTGGCCGACGTCGGGCTGACCGAGGCCGCGTCGCGGCGGGTCGACAAGCTCTCCGGGGGCCAGCGCCGCCGGCTGGAGGTGGCCCTCGGCGTGCAGGGCCGGCCCGAGCTGCTGTTCCTCGACGAGCCCACGACGGGGATGGACCCCGTCGCGCGGCGACAGTTCTGGACGCTGGTGGAGGGCCTGCGGACCCGCGGCACGACCGTCCTGCTGACCACCCACTACCTGGACGAGGCCGCGCACCTGGCCGACCGGGTCGGCGTCATCACCGCCGGCCGGCTGGTCGAGGTGGGTCCGCCCGCCGACCTCGGTGGCGACCTGCGCCGGGAGGTCACCGTCCGGTGGACCGAGGGGGACGCTCCCCGCGAGGTGGTCACCTCCGCCCCCGGCGCGCTGCTGCGCGACCTGCTCGCCGCCGACCCGTTCGGGGAGGTCCCCGACCTGTCCGTCACCCGCCCCGGCCTGGAGGACGTCTACCTCCGGCTGGTCGCCACCCCGGAGAGGGAGACCCGATGACCGCCACCACCGCACCGCGCACGACCACCGCACCCGGCACCACCGCCCGCCCGGCGCTGCCCTCGGCAGCCGCCATCGGCCGGTCCCGCATCGGCCTGGAGCTGCGGCTGTTCGCCCGTGACTCCGGGCAGGTCGTGTTCTCCTTCGCCTACCCGGTGATCATGCTGGTGATCTTCGGCTCCGTCTTCGGCGGCGAGGAGGTCCTGCCCGGGGTCGACTTCCGCCAGTACTTCCTCGCGGGCATCGCCGCGACCGGCGTCATGCTGACCAGCTTCCAGGCGGTCGGCACCGCGATCACCGAGGAGCGGGAGCGCGGTGACCTGGCCCGGCTGCAGACCCTGGGGACGCCGCCCCTGGCCTACGGGATCGGCAAGGCCGGTCAGGTGCTCGTCACCACCGTCGCGCAGCTGGCCGTGCTGCTGGGGGTGGCGGCGCTGGCCTACGACGTCCCGCTGCCCACCGAGCCCGGCCGGTGGCTGACCTTCGCCTGGGTGGTCGTGCTGGGCATCCTCGCCGGCACGGTGATGGGCATCGCGGTGACGTCGTTCATCGGCAGCGCCCGCGCCGCCGGTACCGGGATCCCCGCGTTCGCCGTCGTCCTCCAGTTCCTCTCCGGCGTGTTCTTCATCGACTCCGACCTGCCGGCCTGGATGGACCAGATCGCGGCGGTGTTCCCGCTCAAGTGGATGGTGCAGGGCATGCGGTCGGTGTTCCTGCCGGACTCGGCGGCCGCCATGGAGGCGGCGGGCACGTGGGAGCACGGGAGGACTGCCCTGGTCCTGGTCGCATGGGTGATCATCGGCGCCGTGGTGTGCGCACGGACGTTCCGCTGGCGGCGGGGGGAGTGACCTCGCTGCGTCGCTGGACCGCCGTCCTCGTCCCCGAGAGGGAGGAGGACGGCGGTTCGCCGCTGTCCGAGCGCGGGTGGCGGACCACCGTCGTCGGGATGCACGTGATCTCGGCGGCGGTGTGGGCGCTGGCGGTGCTGTCGACGGTGAGCGGCGACGCGGTGGACGGCGGCAACCGCGGTCCCACGCTCGTCGTCCTCGGTGTGCTGGCGGTGTCCTACGCCGTGGCCGGCGGGCCGGCGATCAGCAGCAGCCGCCCGGTCCAGGCGGTGGTGCACCTGACGGTGGTCGTGGCCGGCTTCGCCGCGATCGGCTGGCTGGCCCCCTCGCTGCTGTTCATGCTCTTCCTGGCCTACCCGCAGGTGTGGTTCGTCGTGCAGGGGACGTCGGTCGGCGTGGCCTGGACGGTGCTCCTGGCCGTGGCCAGCGCGGCCGGCCCGATCGCCACCACGGCGGGCGGCCGGACGACCGCCGAGATCCTGCAGGAGACGGTGATCGGCCTGTTCTTCAGCCTGGCGCTCGGGTTGTGGGTCAGCCGGGTGCTGCACCAGAGCGGGCAGCGGGCGCAGCTGATCGAGCAGCTGGAGGCCACCCGCGCGGAGCTGGCCACCGCCGAGCGCGAACGCGGGGCGCTGGCCGAGCGGGAGCGGCTGGCCCGCGAGGTGCACGACACCCTGGCGCAGGGCTACACGAGCATCGTCGTCCTGGCGCAGACCGCGGCGGCCCAGCTGGCGACCGACCCGCCGGCCGTCCGGGACCGGCTGGCCCTCATCGAGGAGGTCGCCCGCGACAACCTCGCCGAGGCGCGGGCGGTGGTGGCCGCGTTCCGTCCGGTCGGGCTGGAGGACTCCACCCTGGTCGAGGCACTGGAGCGGCTGGCGTCGCGGTTCGCCCGGGAGACCGGCCTGCCGGTCCGGGTGGACACCGCCGCCCTCGGCGAGGGGGCGGAGTTGCGCCGCGACGAGGAGGTGGTGCTGCTGCGCGGGGCGCAGGAGGCCCTGACCAACGTGCGCCGGCACGCGGACGCGACGGCGGTGGTGGTGCGGTTGTCGCGGGTGGCCGGGCAGGTGTCCGTGCACGTGGAGGACGACGGCGTCGGCTTCGACCCGGCCGCGGCGCGGGGCGCCGGGCTCGAGGGCCTGCGCGGACGGGTGGAGCAGGTGGGCGGATCGGTGGACGTCGCGTCGGCGCCTGGGGCCGGGACACGGGTGACGGTGCGGGTGCCCGGCTCGTGATCACCGTGCTGGTGGTGGACGACCACCCCGTCGTGCGGGGCGGGCTGGTGGGGTGGCTGGCCGCGCAACCGGACCTCGACGTGGTGGGGGAGGCCGGCGACGGGCAGGAGGCGCTGGCGCTGGTGGCCGCGCTCGAGCCGGACGTCGTCCTCATGGACCTGCGGATGCCGCGGATGGACGGCGTGACGGCGATCGAGCGGCTGTCGGCGACGCGTCCCGGCGTCCGCGTGCTGGTGCTGACGACCTACGACACCGACGCCGACATCGTGCGGGCGGTCGCGGCCGGGGCGACCGGCTACCTGCTCAAGGACGCGCCGCTGCCGCAGCTGGCCGACGCGGTCCGGGCGGCCGCGCGGGGGGAGACGGTGCTGGCGCCGCCGGTGGCCGCGCGGCTGGTGTCGCACCTGCGGGCGCCCGCGGCGGAGGCGCCGACGGCGCGCGAGCTCGAGGTGCTGGCCGGCGTGGCCCGCGGGCTGACCAACGCCGAGATCGGCCGGGAGCTGTTCATCGGCGAGGCGACGGTCAAGACCCATCTGCTGCGGGTGTTCGCCAAGCTCGGCGTCGACGACCGGACGCGGGCGGTGATGGTCGCCGTCCAGCGCGGCCTGCTGCCCCCGCCCGGCTGAGCGGGCCGCAGCTCACGGCGCGTCGGCAGAGGCGTCGACCAGCGCCTGGCCGGTCGGGCTGCGCCAGTAGAGGACCTCGCGCCCCGACCGGCGCCGCTCCACCAGGCCGGCGTCGAGCAGCACCCGCAGGTGCCCGCCGGCGCTGCCGAGGGGGAGCCCGGTCTCGGCGGTGAGCGCGCTGGTGCTCCGCGGGGTGCCGAGGCGGGTGAGGACCCGGGCACGGCTCCGGCCGAGGAGGCGGACCAGTGGCTCGGGGAGCGGCGCGGGGCCGGCGGCGAGGACGCCGGTGACCGGGTAGACGACGGCGTACCGGTCGGGGAGGTGCCAGCTCACCCAGCTGCGCCGGCTGTGCGCGGCGAGGAGCATCAGGTCGCTGCCCCGGATGTCGCGGGGCGGGTACGGGTGGGCGTTGACCTGCAGCCGCCCGTTGGCGAGCCAGCGGACGCCCGGGGCGATGCCGTCGAGCGCGCCCGACCAGCCCTCGCTGCCCAGCCGGGCGATCCGCGAGACGACGTCGGCGCGCAGAACCCGCAGCCGCCGGTCCCACTCGGCGCGGATGGTGCACTCCCAGGTCCAGCGCAGCAGCTGCGCCGCCGTGTGCGCGAGGCCGCCGGCGGTCAGCTCACGGGGGAGGGGGCCGGTGGCGAACTCGAGGTCGGCACGGATGCGGTCGTCGTCCAGCGACTCGAGGTAGCCCAGCTCCTGCTCCAGGCCGAGGTCGGGGGCGGCCGGGGGGACGGTGAGGAAGTCGGCGGTCCACGACGGTCCGAAGGCGGCCCGGAGCAGCGCCGCGCCCACCGGGTCGTCGGCGAGCCGGGCCTCGAACGCGGCGACGTGGGCATCGCGCCAGGCGAGGTGCCACGGCTGGACCTGCCGATGCCGGAGGATCGCGATCCCGGCCAGGGTCTCGGTCAGCTGCGAGGTGCCGAAACGGGTGCGCGCCAGGACGTCGGCGTCCACGATGAACTCGCCCACCTTTCGACCGTAGCCGAAACAGTGGGTGTGGCAGCGCCCGTCGCCGACCGTTGCGGCATGCGGACCTACCGGGCCTTGGCGGCGCTCCCGGAGTTCCGGGCGCTGTGGACCAGCAGCGCTCTCACCACGATCGCGTCGACGATGTCGAGCCTCGCGCTCGCCACCGTCGTCCACCGGCAGACCGGGTCAGCGCTGCTCGCCGCGGTGGCGATGTCCGGCCCGTCCCTGGCGCAGGTGCTCGGCGCGACGACGCTGATGGCGGCGGCCGACGCGAGCCCGCCGCGGCGCACGCTGCTGCTGGTCGGGGCGGGCACGGCAGCCGCGCTCTGCCTGCAGACGATCCCCGGTCTCGGCGTGCCGGAGCGGCTGCTGCTCGTGCTCGGCGCGGCCTACGTGGCGTCGATCGGTGCGGGTGCCCGGTGGGGGCTGCTGGCCGAGATCGTCCCGGCCGACGGCTTCGCCCTGGGCCGGTCGGCGATGAACGTCGCGGTGGGCGCGTTCCAGGTCCTGGGCTTCGCCACCAGCGGGCTGCTGCTCGCCGTCCTCACCGCTGCGCAGGTGTTCGCGGTCGCGGCCGGGGTGTCGTTGCTCGCCGTCCCGGTGCTGCGGTTCGGGCTGCCCGAGCGACCGGCGCGGCGCACCGCGCGCGTAGGACCGCGCGAGACCTGGCGGGGCAACCGCGCCCTGCTCCGCGGTCGGCACACCCGTGCGCTGCTGGTCGCGCTCTGCCTGCCCAACGGGCTGGTGGTGGGGTGCGAGGCACTGTTCGTGCCGTACGCCGGGGACCGGGCCGGCTGGCTGCTCGCGGCCGCTGCGCTCGGCATGATGACCGGTGACCTGCTGGTCGGCCGGGTGCTCACCGCGGAGGGGCGCCGCCGCACCAACACCGCCCTGCGGCTGCTGCTCGCCGCACCGTTCCTGGCCTTCGCGCTCGAGCCGCCTGTGCCGGTCGCCGTCCTGCTGGTCGGGCTCGCCACTGCGGGCTACGGCGCGTCGCTCGCCCAGCAGGAGTGGCTGGTGGCCGTCAGCCCGGCCGAGCTGCGCGGGCAGGTGCTGGGTCTGGAGTCGTCGGCGCGGATGACCGCCCAGGGGCTGGGCGCCGTGCTCGCCGGCGCCCTGGCCGACGTCGTCTCCGTGGCGCCGGCGATGGCGGCGCTCGCTGCGGCGTCCCTGGCGGTGTCGCTGCTGCTCATCCGCCCCCTGGCACGGGTCGCGGCCTGCGTCCGGACCGCACCGGTGCGGACGACGTCCGGATCCGTCGCTGCGGGACGTCGGCGCCCGCGCGCCTGACCTGCGGTTTCGACTTGAGAGGCAGCCGTTTCCCGGCTAGGATTCGTACATGTGTTCGAGCGTGCCGGGTGGGGATCCGCTCGATGACCTGGCCGCCGCGCTGGCGGAGCGGAACCGGCTGGACGCCCGGCTGGCGCGGTCGGTGCGCGCCGCCGAGAACGAGCAGGCGGCGCAGCGCGACGGGTTGGCTTCGATGACGTCGTGGTTGCGCGGGCACTGCCGCGTCTCGGCGGCAGAGGCCGCGCGGCTGGTGCGCAACGGCCGGGCGCTGGAACACCTGCCGGCGCTGGCGGAGGCGCACGATGCCGGGCTGGTCACCGCCGAGCAGGTGGCGGTGGCGGCGCGGGCGGTCACTCCTGAACGGTTGGTCGCGGCCGCCGAGCAGGGGGTGGACCTCGTGCGGATCGACGCGGTGTTCACCGGGGTGGCGGTCGAGCAGCCGCACGCCGACCTGGTCCAGGTCGTCCAGCGCTACGTCGACGACCTGGAGCCCGACGGACCGGAGCCCGACCCCACGGAAGGGCGGGCGCTCACCCTGTCGAAGCACGCGGACGGATCGCTGTCCTTCCGCGGGCACCTGGACGCGGTCGGTGGGGAGCGGCTGCAGGCGGCCCTCGAGCCGTTCGTCCAGGCCGGCCGCCCCGCCGGTGACGAGCGCACCCGCGCGCAGCGGCTCGGGGACGGCCTCGTGCAGCTCGCCGACTACGCGCTGGCAACCGGCGGCCTGCCGGTCCTGCGCTCGCGCAAGCCGCAGGTCGCCGTGGTGGTGGCCTTGACCGACCTCGTCGACCCGGCCACCGGCGAGAACGTCGGCCGCATGGGCTTCGGCGCCACCATCTCGGCGGCCCGCGCGCGCTGGCTGGCCTGCGACGGGGCCATCTCCCGCGTCGTCTTCGGTCCCGACGGCGCGCCGCTGGACCTCGGCCGTGAGCAGCGCCTCGTCGACCGCTACGTCCGGCGGGCGGCCGAGCTGCGCGACGGCTGCTGCGTGTTCGCCGGCTGCGGAGCCCCGACCCACTGGTGCGACGTCCACCACGTGATCCACTGGCTGGACGGCGGCGAGACGAGTCTCGAGAACTCGGCGCTCCTCTGCGAACGTCACCACACCCAGGTGCACCACGGCTTCCGCGTCGAGCGACAACCCACCGGCACGTGGCGGACGTACCGGCCGGACGGCAGCGAGGTCATCGTTCCCCCAGCACTCGCCCCGGCGGCCTGATCGGGGGCCGTACCCTGGACTCCCGTGAGTCTCACCATCGGCATCGTCGGGCTGCCCAATGTCGGCAAGTCGACGCTGTTCAACGCGCTGACCAAGAACGACGTCCTGGCGGCGAACTACCCGTTCGCCACCATCGAGCCGAACGTCGGCGTGGTGGGGGTGCCCGACCCCCGGCTGGGCAAGCTGGCCGGGATCTTCGGGTCGCAGAAGATCATCCCGGCGACCGTCTCCTTCGTGGACATCGCCGGCATCGTCCGCGGCGCGTCCGAGGGGGCTGGCCTGGGCAACAAGTTCCTGGCCAACATCCGCGAGAGCGACGCCATCTGCCAGGTGATCCGGGTCTTCACCGACCCCGACGTGGTGCACGTCGACGGCAAGGTCAGCCCCGCCGACGACATCGAGACGATCAACACCGAGCTCCTCCTGGCCGACCTCCAGACGCTGGAGAAGGCCATCCCGCGGCTGGAGAAGGAGATGCGCAAGGACAAGGAGCGCTCCGCCCTGCACGCTGCCGCCGTCGATGCGCAGAAGGTCCTGGACGAGGGCAGGACGCTCTTCGCCGCCGGGATCGACCCCGCGCCGCTGCGCGAGCTCGGTCTCATGACCACCAAGCCGTTCCTCTACGTCTTCAACGTCGACGAGGAGGAGTTGGGCAACGAGGAGCTCATCTCGGAGCTGCGCGGCATGGTCGCCCCGGCCGAGGCGATCCTCATGGACGCCAAGATCGAGTCGGAGCTCGCCGAGCTGCCCGCCGAGGAGGCTGCCGAGCTGCTGGCCGGGATCGGCCAGGACGAGCCCGGTCTCGACCAGCTCGCCCGCGTCGGTTTCGCCACCCTGGGCCTGCAGACCTACCTGACCGCCGGCCCCAAGGAGGCCCGCGCCTGGACCATCCCGGTGGGGGCAACCGCCCCGCAGGCGGCCGGCGTCATCCACACCGACTTCCAGCGCGGCTTCATCAAGGCCGAGATCGTCTCCTACGACCAGCTGGTCGAGGCGGGGTCGATGCAGGAGGCCAAGTCGAGGGGCTGGGTCCGCATGGAGGGCAAGGAGTACGTCATGCAGGACGGCGACGTCGTGGAGTTCCGCTTCAACGTGTGACACGACCCATTCCTGCCGGTCAGCTGCCTGCGGGGCTCCTCCAAGCCGGAGCCCGGCGAACGCGCACAGTGCGGCGAACGGTCGGAAGACCGGGTCGGCCGCCTCGAGGGCGGCCCCCACCTGCGGCCGGCCGCCGCTCGGGTCGGCAAGACCTCCACGCCGGCCTTGCGCAGCGGCCCGACGTGGCCGTCGGACAATCCGCTCCTGGAACCTCTCCGTCGCCCGGTGTGTCCACGGCTGTTACGAGGGGTGACCCTCCTCGGTCTCGGCCCCGCGACGGTGCCAGCGGCTCCGCATTGTCACCGTCGTTCCGTGCGGACGCGTCGTGACAGTGGTGTGGACCAGGGCCCTCATCATCGCCAGGCCGCGTCCTCGGTACGAAGGGGACCTCGGCTGCTGCCATCCTCCGTGATCCTGGACGACAACGGTGACTTGTTCGTCGTCGATGTGACTGGAGACGTCGAAGAACGGTTCCGTCGGCTGCTGAGCGTGCTCGACCGCGTTGTTGGCCGCCTCGCTGGCGGCCAGGAGCAGGTCCTCGGTCTCGTCGTGAGACAACGCAGTCTTCCTGCGGAGGCAGTCGCGCAGCCGCTGGCGCATCACGCGGACGGAAATCAGAACGGAAGGAAGGCGCCAAGCCTCGCGCCGGTCGTCCGGGGATGGCTCCCTGTTCACTGGGGAGTCGGCGCCGGTGGGGTTCTCTGGCGGCTCGTCCGAGACGGTTTGCTCGTCAGCTGTTGTCGCGCTGACCGAAGGGGAGTTGCTGTACGCGCTCACGGCCGTCTTCCCAGAACGTTGAGGTCGGCGCGGCACCAGATGGAACGACTGGTTCCGATACTGGGGTGCTACCCCGCCGCCGTCACGGAAAACTGGTCTGGCTGCACCTGTCCCTGTCTGGTCTGCGGCCGCCTGCGGTGCACCGCCCAGTCTTGGTCCAACGCACCCAGTGGTGGCAGTTCTCCTTTCGGCGGGCCACGAGTGCGACAGCCGCGCCGTGTGCGGCCAGGTGGCGGGCCGTGGCTTCGCCGATGCCGCTGCTCGCGCCGGTGACGAGGGCGACGGTGCCGGTCAGCTTCGAGGTCATGGGTGTGGTCGCCTCCTGCAGATGGTCGAGTGGGCGGTGCCGGGTCAGGCGTTGGCGGGGGCGCCGTCGTGCACCAGCGAGCTGGACAGGTCGCGGTGGGCGTCGGCCTGGTCGAGCAGCTGCTGTGCCTTCTGCTCGAAGGCGGCGATGGCATCGGCGCCGGCGGCCCAGCGCAGCGGCGGCTCGTCGGAGTCGGTGAGCTCGACCAGGGCGCGAGCGAGCTTGACGGGGTCGCCGCTCTGCTGGCCGTTCATGCCGCGCCAGGCGGTGACGGTCTGCCGGGTGCGCTCGGCGTAGTCGTCGATCGTCGGCTCCGGGTAGCGGGTGGAGTCCTCGGTGAGCAGTTCGGTGCGGAAGAAGCCGGGCTCGACCAGCATCGTGCCGATGCCGTAGGGCGCGACCTCCGGCGTCAGCGACTCACTCCAGCCCTCCAGGGCGAACTTCGACGCGGCGTAGGCGGAGGTGAACTCGCCCCCGGTGATGCCGGCTGAGGAGCTGAAGGTCACCACGAGTCCGGAGCGCTGGGCGCGCATGACCGGCAGCACGGCGCGGGTGACGTTCAGCGGGCCGAACAGGTTGGTCTCGATCTGGGCCCGGAAGTCCTCGGAGGTGATCTCCTCGAAGAAGCCCGCGTAGAAGTTGCCCGCGTTGTTGACCAGGACGTCGATCCGACCGAACCGCTGCACGGCGGCGTCGACCGCGGCGGCGACGCTGGCGGGGTCAGTGACGTCCAGGGCGACGGCCAGCAGATCCTCGTGCGTACCGAGCGCCGCGGTGACCCGGTCGGGGTCGCGGCCGGTGGCCACGACCCCGTGCCCGGCATCCAGAGCGGCGCGGGCGATGTCGATGCCCATGCCCCGGCCGGCGCCGGTGACGAGCCAGAACTTCTTGTCAGTCATGTGAGTGCAGTCCCTCGGTCTCGAACGAGCGGGTGGCGAGGCGCCGCCCGCGGCTGTGGGCAGTCGGTCGAACTCGCTGTGACCGAGGAAACGCCGGTCGGCGACGCGGTGGGAGAGCCTGCTGTGAGGGGGTACTGGCAGGGACCCCTACGCGGGTCTCGACGGACCTAGCCTCGTTGTCGTGGACACCCGCAAGGACCTGCGCGAGTTCCTGACCACGCGCCGGGCGAGGATCACGCCGCAGCAGGCCGGATCACCCACCTACGGTGGGCGGCGGCGGGTGCCCGGACTCCGCCGCGAAGAGCTGGCGCTGCTCGCCGGCGTGAGCGTCGAGTACTACACGCGCCTGGAGCGCGGCAACGCCAACGGCGTCTCCGACAGCGTGCTGGAGGCGCTGGTCCGGGTTCTGCAGCTCGATGACGCTGAGCGCGCGCACCTCTACGGCCTCACCCGTGGGGCGACGACGGCCGCCCGCGCTCGCCGCCGTCCGGCCCGACCAGCCGTCCGCCCGAGCGTGCAGCAACTGCTCGGCGCGATGAGCGACGTCCCGGCGTTCGTGCAGAACGGCCGGCTCGACGTCCCCGCCGCCAACCCACTTGCCCGCGCGCTGTACGCCGACCTGTTCGACGACGCCGGACCCGGCAGCGCCGGCCGGGCGCCGAACCACGCCCGCTACGCGTTCCTCGACCCGCGCGCCACCGACTTCTACCCCGACTGGAACCGGGTCGCCGCCGACATCGTGTCCCAGCTGCGCGCCGAAGCCGGCCGCACCCCCGACGACCGAGAGCTCAACCAGCTCATCGGCGAGCTGACCACCCGCAGCACACAGTTCAGCACCCTCTGGGCCACGCACGACGTCCGCTGGCACACCACCGGCACGAAGCGCTTCCACCACCGGGTCGTCGGTGACCTCTGCCTGACCTACGAGGGGTTGGCGCTCACTGCCGATCCGGGGCAGACGCTCATCACCTTCACCGCTGAGCCCGGGTCGCCCTCGCAGCAGGCGCTGACCTTCCTCGCCAGCTGGGCCACGTCGGACGGACAGCGGCCGGCTGCCTGCGAGAGGACGAAGGACGACCACACGACCTGACCGTTGCCGCGACGGACCTCATCGCTCGGTGGACAGGGTCCGTCGTACCGAGGGCACCGCGAGGTCCCTCGGCAAGCAGGGCCGGACGGCACGCCCGACCGCATGGACGCCAGTCAACACACCGGCAACGGACTTCCGTTCCAGCCGACTGACGGCCAATGCCGTCCGATGATGAACGCCCTGGCCAACGGGCACTTCCCCCTGCAGCCAACGACGGCCGAGCACGCCATTGACGTTCCGCTTCAACGTGAGATGCAGCCTGCTCCTGCAGGTCAGCAGCCCCAGGACGCCGCGCCCCCAGGCCTGCGCCGCGACCGGACCGCGCCTCCCAGGCAGCCCTGTGGACGAGCCGGACTCCAGGACGAGAAGCGCTCGGCGGTCATGCCTGACGAGGGATCCGCAGGTCGCTCCCGCTGAGGGTGCTGACGAGCCTCCAGGTGCACGTCACCACGAACTGCAGACCCGAGGTGCGGGAGGTGTGTGCCACTTCGTCCTGCGCTTCTGCAACAGCCCGCCACGTCCAGGTCGGTACCTCCTCGCCGCGCTCGGGGTCCAGAGAGGCGCGTGGCGGTCAGGCGCTGTTCATGTCACACGGAAGTCACCTGCGGGGACCGCGGGAGCAACACGCACGCCGTCTACTGCTGCCGAACAGCGACCACTGTCAGTAGACGAAAGGTGTGCCGTGGACGTCGGCAGCACTGCATTCATCCTCGCCGCCACCATGGCGGTCGCACTCATGGTCCCGGGCCTCGCGCTCTTCTACGGCGGCATGGTCGGGTCCCGCTCGGTCCTCAACATGATCATGATGGTCTTCGGAGCCGTAGCGGTCGTCGGCGTCCTGTGGACCCTCTTCGGCTTCTCCGCGGTCTTCGGGAACAGCTACGGCGGCCTGGGTCTGCTGGGGGACGTCACCGAGTACCTCGGCCTCGGCGACGTCGTGGCCGGGGACGAGGCGGCCGCCCTGCCGCCGGCGCTGGTCGCGGTGTTCCAGGCCTTGTTCGCCGTCATCACGACCGCGCTCATCGCCGGCGCGGTGTCCGACCGCGTCCGCTTCGGCCCCTGGCTGCTGTTCACCGGGCTCTGGGCGGCGCTGGTCTACTTCCCGGTCGCCCACTGGGTGTTCGCCTTCGATTCGGCCGACGGCAGCGTCCAGGGCGGCTGGATCGCCAACACCCTCGGCGCGGTCGACTTCGCCGGCGGCACCGCCGTCCACATCAACGCGGGCGTCGCCGCCCTCGCCCTCGTGCTGGTGGTGGGCAAGCGCACCGGCTGGCCCCGGCAGGCCCGGCCGAACAACCTGCCCCTCGTCGCCCTCGGCGCCGGCATCCTCTGGTTCGGGTGGTTCGGCTTCAACGGCGGGTCCGCCCTGGCCGCGGGCAACAGCGCCTCGGTCGTCATGCTCACGACGTTCAACGCCACCTGCGCGGCGATCCTCGCCTGGCTCCTGGTCGAGCGGCTGCGCGACGGGCACGCCACCACCCTCGGCGGCATGTCCGGCGCCATCGCGGGGCTCGTCGCCATCACCCCGGCCTGCGGCGCGGTCACTCCCCTGGGGGCCCTGGCCGTGGGCGCCATCGCCGGTGCGGTCTGCCCGCTGGCCATCACGCTGAAGTACCGCTTCGGCTACGACGACGCTCTCGACGTCGTCGGCGTCCACCTCGTCGGGGGCGTCGTCGGCACCCTGCTGGTCGGCCTGTTCGGCTCGGCCGAGGCGCCCAGCGGCAAGGCGGGCCTGTTCTACGGCGGCGGGTTCGGGCTCCTCGGCACGCAGGCCGTCGCCGTCGTGGCGGTGGTCGGTTACTCGTTCCTCGTCAGCCTGCTGATCGCCCTCGTCGTCAAGCACACGGTGGGCCTGCGGGCGTCGAAGGAGGGCGAGCTCGCCGGTCACGACCTGACCGAGCACGCCGAGGTCGCCTACGACCTCGAGGGCGGCGTGCACACCCCGGGCAGCGGCCCGACCCCCGAGGCGGTCATCGCCTCGGCCGAACGGCTGGTCGCCGGCTCCGTGGCGGCCCCTCGCACCGGGAGCGGCACGCCGGGCTGACGGCCCACGGACGGCGGAGGCCGGTCCCGCACCGCGGGGCCGGCCTCCGACACGTCCGGGGCGAGGGGCCTCAGGCCAGGTGGCCGTAGGCCGTCACGCTGAGGAAGCGGACCGGGAGCTCGACGAGCTCGACCGGGCCGTGCGGTCCCTCGCCGTCGAAGACGAGGGAGTCGCCGGCGCGCATCTCGTAGCGCGCTTCACCGTGCCCGTAGACCAGGACCCCCTCCAGCATGTGCAGGAACTCCGTCCCCGGGTGCTGGAAGAGCGGGAACACCTCACTGGCCTCGGTGAGGGTGACCAGGAGCGGCTCGAGCCGCTTGTGCTCGCCCCGCAGGGACCCCAGCAGTTGGTAGAGGTGCCCGACGTTGCTGCCGCGGCGGACGATCTGCGACCCTTGCCCGGCAGGCGTGAAGACGGCCTCTCGCTCGGCGTCGATGCCCCGGAACAGCGCGGTGACCGGCACCGCGAGCGCCTCTGCGAGACGGGCGAGGCTCGACAGGCTGCACGAGGTCTGCGCGTTCTCGATCTTCGACAGCATGGCCTTGCTCATGCCGGTCAGCCGGGCCAGCTCCGCCAGCGAGATGCCCTGGGCGAGCCGGAACTCCCGGACCCGCAGCGCGATGACGTCCTCGAGATGGCCGCTCGGTGCGTCGTCCTGTGCACCGGGACCGGGGGAGACCTCCACCCGGCGAGCGTAGGTCGGCTGCGCTCGGCCGAACCGCCCGGCGACGAGAACGTAACGGACGGGTAACCCGAAGGAGGGTCCACCGCTCGTAGCCTCCGTTTCACCCCAGTGGACGACTTCCCAGGAGGACCCATGCCCGTCACCGGCACGATCGGCCACGTCACCGGGGGCTCGCTGAAGCTGCCCAGCATGGAGGTGGAGGGGGTGCGCGCGCACATCGGTGACGTCTTCGCCAACCCCGGCGGGGCGGCGATCTCCAGTGGCTTCTTCGAGCTCTTCGCCGGCGCGCCGCTCGACTACGAGTACACCTACGACGAGATGAAGGTCGTCGTCGAGGGCGAGTTCCACCTCACCGACCTCGACTCGGGTCAGCAGGTCGTCGCGCGGCCGAAGGACGTCCTGTACTTCCCCGCCGGCTCGCGGATCCGCTTCGAGACGCCGGATCGGGCGCTGGGCTTCTACACCGGCCACCGTTCCTTCGCCCCCTGACCGGCCGTGGGAGCAGAACACACGAGCGTCCCGCGCTGGCCGGCCGCCGCGCCGGGCGTGGACCCCGTCGGCCGGACCGTCTCGGTGCTCGGCTTCGGGGACCCGGGCCGGGCGATCGTCCACGACTGGGCCGCCGCCACGCCGGCCGGGCGGCTCACCTGGTGTGTCGTCGCGGAGCGGGCCGACGACGCGACGCTGACCGCGCTGGCCGCGCAGGTGCGGACCGCCCGGGTCGGCTGGCGGCTGATGCTCGCCGGGCCCGAGGTCGACGTGCTCGCCGCCCGCGCGGTCGCCACCGGCCTCGGCCTCCTCGACGCGGAGATCCGGACGGCGGTGACCGGCGCGGACCACAAGCGCGTCTCCTGCCCGCACTGCCGCGTCATCACCGAGGCGGAGGTGCCGGTCGGTGCCGAGGTGCCCTGCCGGGGGTGCGCGCGGCGACTGCACGTGTACGCGCACGTCTCCCGGCGCACCGGGGCCTACCTGGGGTTCATGGCCGACGCGGAGGAGATCGCGTGACCGCCGTCCTGCCCGCACGGCCCGCGACCACGCCGGGCGAGGTCCCGGAGCTGCTGCTCGAGGTCGCGGCCGTCGCGCACGCCGCCGACGGCGTCCGGGCCCTCACCCTCCGGCACCCCGACGGCGCCCCGTTGCCCGGCTACGCACCCGGCAGCCACGTGGTGCTCACCTGCGGGGACCGGCGCAACGCCTACTCGCTGACCGGGGAGGGTGCGCCAGGGGAGGCGTACCGGATCTCGGTGCTGCTCCGCCCCGACGGCCGGGGCGGCTCCGCGTTCGTGCACGGCCTGGCCGTCGGCGACCGGCTGGCCGTCTCCTGGCCGCGCAGCGCCTTCGCCCCGGTCGCGACGGCGCGGCACCACGTGCTCGTCGCGGGGGGCATCGGGATCACCCCGATGCTGTCGCACGCCCGGGCCGCGGTCCGCTGGGGTCGCTCCTTCGAGCTGGTCTACGGCCACCGGCCGGGTGCAGGTGCGCACCGCGAGGAGGTGGCGGCCGTCTGCGGGGAGCGCCTCACCGTGCACGAGTCGACGCCGGGCATGCTCGACGCCGTCGCCGCGGTGCTCGCCGACCGGCCGATCGGCACGCACGTCTACGTCTGCGGTCCGGCGCCGCTCATCGACTTCGTCGAGCGGACTGCGGAGGAGCTGGGGTGGCCGGCCGAACGCGTGCACGCCGAGCGGTTCTCCGCCGATCTCGATCCCGGGGAGCCGTTCACCGCGCACCTGTCCCGCTCCGGCGTCCGGGTGCCCGTCCCTCCGGGCGTCAGCCTGCTCGCGGCGCTGGAGGGCGCCGGGGTCGCCGTCCCCAGCACGTGCCGCCAGGGCGTCTGCGGGGAGTGCCGAGTCGCGGTGGTCTCCGGTCGCCCGCTGCACCGCGATCTCTACCTCTCCGAGGCCGAGCGCTCCGCCGGCGACGCGGTCATGTGCTGCGTCTCGCGCAGCCTCGACGACCACCTGGGGCTGGACCTGTGACCACGACGCTGCCGCCGCGGGTGGCCCGCTTCCCGTTCCCCTTCCCGGCCGAGACCTACCGTTACGCGACCAACGTCGAGCCGGCCCGCCGCCCCGTGCGAACCGCCGGGGGGACCTGGGGCGAGCACGTCGTCGACGTCGACGACGACTACGCCCTCGATATCGCGCTCCGCCGTGCGGTGCTGGCCGCCGACCCCACCCGGTGCGCGCAGCTGCCGCACATGCGCGTCGCCGCCTGGGACGCGCTGACCACGCTCCTCCCGGAGCTCGCGGCCATCCGTCCGGACGTGGTGGCGCTGCACCGGCGCGGCGACCGGTGGCAGTGGCGCAACGACCTGCTCGGGACCTCGTCGTCCTTCGTCCTCGGTGACGACGACTCGGTCCCCGGCGGTCCGCTGGCCTTCCTCGGCAGCCAGGTGCAGGAGGACGTCGTCCTGCTCGACCAGCGCGAGGGATCGCTGTGGGCCGACGCCGGGCTGGTCACCTTCGCCGCCGACTGGTCGCTCGGGTTCGACGTCGGCATGCGCTTCCAGGAGGTCCACGGGCCGGTGCCCCGGGTCCACGAGAGCGGGGTGGTCGCCCGCGCCGAGCAGTTCCTCATGCGCCTGCAGCCCGGCGACGCCTACCGCCGGACCAACTGGACGATGACCGTGGACCGGCGCCTGGACACCTCCACGGAGACCTATCCGGACTGGGGACGGGACCGGAGGCTGGTGGTCGACGATCCCGCGCTGCCTGACCGGCTGCACCTGCGGGTGGAGGTGCAGCACCTGCTGCGCCTCGGCGTCTCGAACGCCGTCTGCTTCCTCATCCGCACCCACCTGCTGTCCCTGCGGGAGCTCGCGACCGTCCCCGAGTGGCGGCGGAGGACGGCCGCCGTGCTCTCCGAGCTACCCGACGACATGGCCGCCTACAAGGGCATCGAGCGCTACCGGCACGCCGCGGCCAGCTGGCTGGCCGGCGGCTGACCCCCGACGGCCCGACCTTCGGCCCGTCGTCCCGCCCCGGGACGGCGGGCCGCCGTCGTGTCACGCGGGTGCCCGGCCCGTGCGACAGGAGGAAACAGGGATCTCCCCGGGCGGTCATCCCGCGGTAACACGCAGCCTGTTCACTCCGAGGTGACAGAGATTCACGCCAGTGAACACCGCGCAGTCCTGGGAGGACCCGTGTCGCTCACCGCCACCCGCCCCGAGGCCCCGCCTGCGCCGGTCGAGCTGCCCTCCGGAGGTGAGCTGGCCCGCCGAGCCCGCGCTGACGGCATCGAGTTCGTCATGGCGCTGTTCGTCGACCTGACCGGCAAGCCGTGCGCCAAGCTGGTCCCGGTCGAGGCGGTCGAGGAGCTCGAGAGCGAGGGTGTCGGCTTCGCCGGCTACGCGGTCGGCGCGATGGGGCAGGAGCCCAGCGACCCCGACCTCATGGCGATCCCCGATCCGTCGTCCTACATGCCGGTGCCCTTCATCCGGCCGGGCCTGGCGATCGTGCACTGCGATCCGCACGTCGAGGGCCGGCCCTGGCCCTACGCGCCCCGGGTCCTGCTCAAGGCCCAGCTGGCCCGCGCGGCGGAGCTGGGCCTCGAGCTCAAGGTCGGCGCCGAGGTCGAGTACTTCCTCGTCGAGCGCGGCCCGGACGGTGCGCTGCGGCCGGCGGACCCGAAGGACACCGCGGCCCGGCCCTGCTACGACGCCCGCGGGCTGACCCGCATGTACGACCACCTGACCGAGGTGTCGAAGGCGATCAACTCGCTGGGCTGGGGCAACTACGCCAACGACCACGAGGACGGCAACGGCCAGTTCGAGCAGAACTTCGCCTACGCCGACGCCCTGACCACCGCCGACCGGGTGGTCACCCTCCGGTACCTGCTGTCGGTGCTGGCCGAGCAGCGCGGCATGACCGCGACGTTCATGGGCAAGCCGTTCACCGACCGGACCGGCAGCGGGCTGCACATGCACCTCTCGCTGTGGCGCGGCGGCGAGCCGGCCTTCCCCGACGCGGCCGACCCCCGTGGCCTCGGCCTCTCATCCCTGGCCTACTCCTTCGTCGCCGGCCTGATCGAGCACGCCTGCGGCCTGCAGGCGGTGCTCGCGCCGACGGTGAACGCCTACAAGCGGACCGGCGCGAGCTCCACGCGGTCCGGCGCGACGTGGTCCCCGCGCGCGGCGTCCTACGGCGGCAACGACCGCACCCACCTGCTCCGCGTGCCCGACGGCAACCGCGTCGAGCTGCGCGGCGGCGACGGCTCGGCCAACCCCTACCTCGCCGCCGCGGCGGCACTCGCCGCCGGTTTGGACGGGGTGCGCCGCGGCCTGGACCCCGGTGACCCCGGCGCCACCACCAGCAGTCCGCTGCCGCCGACGCTGCTGCACGCCGTCGAGGCGCTGCAGGCCGACCCGGTCGTCGCCGCGGCCCTGGACGCGGCCGGACCCGGGGTCTGCGAGTACTTCGCCGGCCTCAAGCGCGAGGAGTTCTTCGAGTGGCACGGGCAGGTGACCCCCTGGGAGGTCGACCGCTACGTGACCGCCTTCTGACCCGACCGACCGACGAGAGGAACCGTCCTGCGATGTGCGGGATCGTCGGGCTCCACCTTCGGGAGCCCTCCCTGTACCCCCGGCTCGGCGAGCTGCTGACCGGCATGCTGTGCCAGGTCACCGAGCGCGGTCCGGACTCCGCCGGCGTCGCCGTCTACGGCGACCCCCGGTGGTCGCCGCCCGGTGAGGCGTCGGTCTCGCTGCTCACCGGCGCCCGCACGGCCGACGACGTCGCCGCCGCCGTCCGCGTCCTCCTGCCCGAGGCGGGGGTCGTGGACGCCGGCCAGACGCTGGTCGTCCACGCCGCCGCGCCCCCCGACGCCCTCGTCTCGGCCGTCCGCGACGCCGTCCCCGGTGCCGTGGTCACCGGAGCGGGGGAGGAGGTCGCCGTCCTCAAGGGCGTCGGGCACCCGCAGTCCCTGGCCGCCGAGTTCGGCCTGCCGGCCGCGCAGGGCTGGCAGGGCGTGGCGCACACGCGGATGGCCACCGAGTCGGCGGTCACCCCCGCGCACTGCCACCCCTTCTCCGTCGGGACCGACCAGTGCCTGGTGCACAACGGCTCCTTCGCCAACCACGCCACCATCCGCCGCGAACTGCGGGCCGCGGGTGCGGCCTTCGACAGCGACAACGACTCCGAGGTCGGTGCCCGTTTCGTCGCCGCACAGCTGGCCGCCGGGTACGACCTGGAGAAGTCGCTGAAGCTGCTGTGCGAGCGCTTCGACGGCTTCTACACGCTGCTGGTCAGCACCCGCGACAGCTTCGCCGTCGTCCGCGACGCCATCGCGTGCAAGCCCGCCGTCGTCGCCGAGACGCCGCTGTGGGTCGCGATGGCGTCGGAGTACCGCGCCCTGGCCGGCCTGCCCGGCGTCGAGGCCGCACGCATCTTCGAGCCCGAGCCGGAAGAGGTCTACGCATGGCAGCGCTGAGCACGTCCGACGTCGCGGTGGAGCCGGCCGTCGTCGACCTCTCCTTCACCGGCGTGCGCGAGCTCAACGCGGCCCTGCACGCCCCGGACGTCGCGGACAAGGCGTCCGCGTGGCGGGTCACCTCGCCCGCCGGGCGGCACAGCATCGCCGTCGGGCTCGACGCAGAGGTCGACGTCCGCATCGAGGGGCACGTCGGCTACTACTGCGCCGGCATGAACCAGCTGGCGACGGTGACCGTCGAGGGCAACGCCGGAGTCGGCGTGGCCGAGAACATGATGAGCGGCACGGTGCGGGTCCGCGGCAACGCCTCCCAGTCGGCCGGGGCGACGGCGCACGGCGGCCTGCTCGTGGTCGAGGGGTCGGCCTCGGCCCGCTGCGGCATCTCGATGAAGGGCGTGGACATCGTCGTCGGCGGCGACGTCGGCCACATGAGCGCGTTCATGGGCCAGGCCGGCCGGCTGGTCGTCTGCGGCGACGCCGGCGACGCCCTCGGCGACTCCGTCTACGAGGCCCGGATCTACGTCGCCGGAGCGGTGAAGAGCCTCGGCGCTGACTGCGTCGAGAAGGAGGTGCGGCCCGAGCACCTGGCCGAGCTCGCCGGCCTGCTGCACGCGGCCGGCATCGACGCCGACGCGACGTCCTTCCGGCGCTACGGCTCGGCCCGCCGTCTCTACAACTTCCACGTCGACAACGCCTCGGCGTACTGAGGGGGAGCAGTGCTCAGGGAATCCGCGACCTTCGACCGCGCCACCATCGCCGAGATCCAGCGCGCCGCCGAGACCGGCATCTACGACATCCGCGGCGGCGGCGCCAAGCGCCGCGTCCCGCACTTCGACGACCTGCTCTTCCTGGGCGCGAGCATGTCCCGGTACCCGCTCGAGGGCTACCGCGAGCGCTGCGACACCGACGTCGTCCTCGGTGACCGCCACGCCACCTACCCGCTGCACCTGTCGACCCCCGTGACCATCGCCGGCATGAGCTTCGGCGCCCTGTCGGGCCGCGCGAAGGAGGCACTGGGCCGCGGGGCCAGCGAGGTGGGTACGAGCACCACCACCGGCGACGGCGGCATGACGCCCGAGGAGCGCGGACAGTCCAAGCACCTCGTCTACCAGTACCTGCCCTCCCGTTACGGCATGAACCCCGACCACCTGCGGGCAGCGGACGCCATCGAGGTCGTCCTCGGGCAGGGCGCCAAGCCCGGTGGCGGCGGCATGCTCCTCGGCCAGAAGATCACCGAGCGGGTGGCCGGGATGCGCACCCTGCCCATGGGCGTCGACCAGCGCAGCGCCTGCCGGCACCCCGACTGGACAGGTCCCGACGACCTGGAGATCAAGATCGGTGAACTCCGCGAGATCACCGACTGGGAGAAGCCGATCTACGTCAAGATCGGTGCCAGCCGCACCTACTACGACGTGAAACTGGCGGCCAAGGCCGGCGCCGACGTCATCGTGCTCGACGGCATGCAGGGCGGCACCGCGGCCACGCAGGACGTCTTCATCGAGCACGTCGGCATCCCGACGCTCGCGGCGCTGCCGCAGGCGGTGCAGGCGCTGCAGGAGGAGGGGCTGCACCGGCAGGTGCAGCTGGTCGTCTCGGGCGGCATCCGCAACGGCGCCGACGTCGCCAAGTGCATGGCGCTGGGTGCCGACGCCGTCGCCATCGGGACGGCGGCGCTGGTCGCCCTGGGCGACAACTCCCCGCACCTCGACGAGGAGTACCGGGCGCTGGGCTCGGCGGCCGGCTTCTACGACGACTGGCAGGCCGGCCGCGACCCGGCAGGCATCACGACGCAGGACGACGAGCTCGCGGCCCGACTCGACCCGGTCGCCGGCGGCCGGCGGCTGGCCAACCTCATCCGCGTCATGACCATGGAGGCACAGGTGATCGCCCGGGCCTGCGGCAAGGCGCACCTGCACTCGCTGGAGCCCGAGGACCTGGTGGCGCTCACCATCGAGGCCGCCGCGATGGCCCGGGTGCCGCTGGCGGGCACGTCGTGGATCCCCGGGCAGGGCGGGCTGTGAAGGTCGACGTCGCCGTCGTCGGCGCCGGCCTCATGGGCGCGGCGACGGCGTGGCAGCTCGCCCGGCGCGGGGTGTCCGTGGCCCTGGTCGAGGCGTTCGACGCGGGGCACGTGCACGGCAGCTCGCACGGCACGTCCCGCATCGTGCGCCGCGCCTACGCCGACCCGTTCTGGGTGCGCCTGACCGGCCGCGCGTACGACGCCTGGGCCGAGGCCGAGGACGACACCGGCACGGCACTGCTGCGCACCACCGGCGGCCTCGACACCGGCGCCCGCCGCGACCCCGTGGGGCTGGCCCGGCTGATGGCCGCCGAGGGCGTGCCGCACGAGCTGCTGACGGCGGGAGAGGCGGAGGCCCGCTGGCCGGGGATGCGCTTCGACGGCTCGGTCCTCTTCCACCCCGAGGGAGCCGTGCTCGACGCCGACGCCGCGGTCGCCGCCTGGGTGCGGCGCGTGCGCGAGCTCCGCGGGACCGTGCTCGAGCGCACCCGCGTGCTCGCCGTGGAACCCGACGGAGGCGGCGCGCGGGTGGTCACCGACGGGCCCGAGCTGGCGGCGGGCAGCGTCGTCGTCGCGGCCGGGCCGTGGCTCCCGGAGCTGCCGCTCGGCCTCCCGCTCCCACCCCTCACCGTGACCCAGCAGCAGGTCTTCCACTTCCGGCAGCTCGACCCCGCCGCCGTCTGGCCGACGTTCGTGCACAAGGGCGACCTGCAGCTGTTCGGCCTGCCCTCCGGCGCCGACGGCGGCCCGCGCCCGGCGGTGAAGGTCGCCCAGCACGACGGTGGCCGGCCGACGACGGCGTCCACCCGGGACGGCGTGGTCGACCCGGCCTCGCGTGAGCGGGTCACCGCTTTCGTGCGGGCGTGGCTGCCCGGCCTCGAACCGGAGCCCATCGCGCAGGGCAGTTGCCTGTACACCGTCACCCCGGACGAGGACTTCGTGCTCGACCGAGTCGGCCCCGTCGTCGTCGCGTCACCGTGCTCCGGGCACGGCGCCAAGTTCGCCGCCCTGATCGGTCGCATGGCCGCCGCCCTCGCCCTCGGCGAGGCGGAGCCAGAACCGAGGTTCGCGCTGAGCCGGGTGGGCTCACTCGTGTGACGGGGCTCCCGTCGACCAGCCGGACCTCGGCGAGGCGCGACGCCGACCTGCCGCCCCGGACCGCTCCGGCGGTCACCGACGCAGCTCCGCGACCTGGTCCAGCCGGCCCAGCTTGTGCGGGTTGCGCATCGCGTACAGCCGGGTGATCCGGCCGTCCTCGACGACGAAGGTGATCGCCGTGTCGAACTCGCCGCCCGCGTCGATCCGGGCGGCGACGGCGCCGTTGACCAGGGGGGTGGTGATCTCCACGTGGGGCGCGAACGACGCGAAGCGGGCGAGCGCGTTGGCCACCCGCGCCCTGCCCGTGACCGGACGCCGGGCGGCGGGCGCCAGGCCCCCGCTGTCCGCGACCACCACGACGTCGGGCGCGAGCACGTCCATCAGCCCCTGCACGTCGCCCGCGGTGACCGCGGCGAGGAACCGGTCCACGACGCGCTGCTGCTCGGCGCGGCTCACCGTCACCCGGGGACGCCGAGCGGCGACGTGCTCACGTGCCCGGTGCGCGATCTGCCGGACCGCTGCACCCGACTTGCCCACGGCCTCGGCGATCTCGTCGTAGGGCACGTCGAACACCTCGTGCAGCACGAGGACGGCCCGCTCGGTCGGGTTCAGCGTCTCCAGCACGGTGAGCATCGCGATCGAGACGCTCTCGGCGAGTTCGACGTCCTCGGCGACGTCCGGGCTGGTGAGCAGCGGCTCGGGCAGCCACTCCCCGACGTAGTCCTCGCGGCGGCGGGCCAGCGTGCGCAGCCGGTTGAGCGCCTGGCGGGTGACGATCCGGACCAGGTAGGCCCGCGGGTCGCGCACCGCCGGCTGGTCGACCTCGGCCCACCGCAGCCAGGTCTCCTGCACCACGTCGTCGGCGTCGGCGGCCGAGCCGAGCATCTCGTAGGCGACGGTGAACAGCAGGCTGCGGTGGGCGGTGAACGGGTCGTCGGTCATGCCGGGGCGAGGCCGTTCCGCGCGGCGCTCGCGAGCGGTGGCAGGCCGCAGGACGCCGAGAACTCCTGCGACCGGATGCCCAGTGCGACGTTGCTCCGGGCGGTGAGGTTCATCGCCCCGACCCGGGCGGTGAGCTCCAGGAGGGCCGGCGCCCCGAGCTCGTCGAGCAGAGCGGCCGACATCTCGTCGGTCACGGTCAGTGGGGTCTGGCACATCGCCTCGGCGTACTCCATGACCCTCCGCTCCAGCGGTGTGAACACCTCCGACTGCCGCCAGCGCGGCACCTCCCGCGCCTTCGCCTCGTCGAGCCCGCGGTTGTGCGACATGAAGTAGTGGAGGTCCAGGCAGAAGCTGCAGCCGACGGCGCCGGCCGCGGCCATCGTCGCCAACGACGCCAGGTCCGGGTCGAGCCGGTTCCACGACTCACTGCGGCGGCCGAACCTCATCATGTCCTTGAGCAGGGCCGGGTAGTGCCACATGACCCCGGCGGCATCCGGCACCTGCCCGAGCATCCTGCGGCTCATCGCCTTCAGCAGGGTCCCGTAGATGCCGGTGATCTCGGTCGCGGGGACCCGGGTGGTGGTCGTCATGGCTCCTCCGAACTCGGTCGTGGTCTCCCCATGGAGACACCGGCCGCGACCTGCACGTGACACCTCGCCGGGCGTGATGGCGGTCGGGTCCGCCGCGTGCCACCATGGGCCGGCCGGCGCTGGACCCCGACCGGGGGAACCCGCCGGCCCCGACCCCGCGAGTCGGTCCACCTCGGGCGCCGGCCCGGCAGTCCGCTGCCGATTCCCCGCCCGAGACGCCGCAGCTCGCGTGAGGACCGCATGACCGCCACGACCCCACGGCCGCCGTCGCCCTGGCCGGGCTCCCGGCACGAGACCGAGCACCGGTGGCAACTGGACGGCGTCCGCACGCTGGCCGAAGCCGCCGGCGCCCTGCGGTCGCTCGCGGCCGAGCTGCGGGCGGCGCACGCCGCCGGCTGGGCGCTGGCCGGACACATGACCGACGGGCACCTGCTGGCCACCCGTCCCTCTCGGCGCCGGCGAGCGCAGCAGGTCGTGGGTCCGCCGCCGACGCCGGAGGGTGGCCGGTGGGCGGTGCCGAGCTGGCGGCTGCGCGTGGTCGACGAGGCACCGGTCCCCGGCGAGGAGGCGCTGCACCTCGACGTCGCCGTCCGGACGCCGGTGGTGGCGTGGAGCGGCGCCGGGCTCCAGCAGGTGAGCGGTCCAGCGGTGTCCCCTGACCTCCTCCTCGAGCTGGGCCGGCAGGTGACGGCGGCCGAGGTCGGGCACCGCCGGTGGGGCGTCGCGCCGGCCCGGGTCGGGCCGAACGCGGATCTGGTGGCCGACGGCAGCGCACTGCGCATCCACGCCGTCGAGGGCGGTGCGCTCGTCCGGACGCTGGAGGCCCTGACTTTCCGGCACGCCGCGGACGGGGCTCCCTCGCTGCTGGACGCGGCGGCGGCCTACGAGCGGGCGGCCCGGACCGCCGAGCTCATGACCACGGCCGGCGGGCGGCTCCTCGGCGTGGACGACGGCCTGCTCGGCGTCGGGTACGCCCGCGGATGAGCGCGGCGAGCCGCCGCCCCGGGTCCGCGCCCACGACGCTGACCTACCGCGGCCCTGACGGAGCGGTCCTGCACGGCGACGTGCTCGGCCCGGCCGCGGCGCCTCCGCTGATCGTGCTGGCCGGTGGCGCGGCGGCCCATCCGGCCTACCTCGGGGACCTCGCCGGGCTCGGTGCGCGGCACCGGCTGGTCGTGCCCCACCTGCGCGGAGTGGGCCGGTCCAGCGCCGTCGACCTCGGTCACCGGGGCTCCCGATGGCGTCAGGCAGAGGACGTCGACCGGCTCCGGGCCCACCTCGGTCTCGAGCGGTGCACCCTGGTCGCCCACTCGGCCGGCACGCGCCTGGCGATCGCCTACGCCGCCCGGTTCCCGGCCCGGCTGGCTGGGCTCGTCCTGATCACACCACCGGCGGAGTACCTGGTCGACGTCCCCTCGGACGTGCCCCGGCTGAGGGCCGCCCGGCTGGGCGAGCCGTCGTTCGCGGCGGCCATCGTGGCCGACGACGCCGGCCCGGACGCCGGCACCGACGAGGCCTTCACCTCATGGCGGCACGCCACCGCACCGCTCGGCTACGCGCGGTGGGACGAGACGACGCAGGCGCACGCCGTCTCCACCCGGTTCCACCTGGCCGCCGCTCGCGCCTTCCTCGCCGGCGATCCACCGGCCGACCTCCCCGCGTCGTTGGGGGCGGTGCAGGCTCCGGTCCTGGTCGTCGCCGGCGCGCAGGACGTCGTCACCGGCGTCGACCCCGTGCTGGCCGTGGCCGATGTCTTCCCGCGCGGTCGGGTGGCCGTGGTCGAGGACTGCGGCCACCACCCCTGGGTCGAGCAGCCCGCCGCGTTCCGAGCCGCGGTCGACGGCTTCCTCGACCGGTGCGCGGGGTGACGGTGGGCGCCGCCGTCCCGGACCGGAGCACGGGCGAGGGGCCGTCCTGGCGCTGCGTCACGGCGCGACGGGGATCTGCGCTGGTGGTGCGCCCATGGTGCGCGCCACGCCGGTGGCGGTGTCACCGTCGGGCATGTCCATCCGGGGAGCACGCCTGGGGCCGGCGCTCGTCGTCGCGGCTCTGCTCCTGTGCGGCTGCGCCGCCCTGGAGGGGGAGGGCCGGCTGGTCGCCGGCTCCAGCCGCCTGACGGTCGTGCCCGCCCCGGCTCCCTTCGACCGGTCCCCGTCCGCCCCCGCGTCCTCGTCCGCCCCCGCGCCACCCGATCCGGCGGCTCCGGACCCGGCGGCTCCGGACCCGGCCGCCCCCGACCCGGCCGCCCCCGACCCCGCGGCACCCGATCCGGCGGCGTCGGACGCGGACGGGGTCGACGCGGCGGACCTGGAGGAGGCCGCCGAGGCCGCCACCGTCACCGAGTCCCCGATGGCGCTGGCCTGCGCCGACGTGGTCGGGGCACTCACCGACGCGGTCGTCCGCTACGAGGCCGTCGCGCTCGCCGAAGGCGCCAGTGGGGGCGACCGCACGGCCGCCGCGGCGGACATGCGGGCGTCATGGCAGGAGGCGCGGGCGGCGGCGGACCGGGTGGGTGCCGGGCTGCCCGCCGCCGCCGCCCCGGCCCTGACCGCCGTCACCGTCCTGCACGACGGGCTGGCGACCCGGGCGATCCTCGACGAGAGCGACGCCGACCAGTGGCGGGACGCCCGGGAGGCCCTGCAGGACTGGTGCCGCGCGCGGAGCTGAGCCCCGGCGAGCGGGCCTCAGGCGGCGACGGGGTGGTGGTGGCAACGCCCGCCGGAGGTGGCCCGGGCCGCGCACGGCGTACCGGCCTTCGTCCGGCCACCGTTGTCGCCGCAGCGAGCCGGCGCCGCCGGCTGCTCGACGGCCGGTGCGGTCGCCATCGGGCGGGTGAAGGGGAGGACGACGCCGTCGCTGTCGGCGGCGGGCGGGGCCGACGGCAGGGCTGCGACGGCACGGGTCGCGGACGCGCGACGGTCGACGAGACGGTGCAGGACCGTCGTGACGGTCGCACCGGCGGTGAAGGCGGCGAGGGCGGTGGCCACGTGGCTGGAGCGCATGCCTCCTCTATCGGCGGTCCGCGGGCGCCGGTGGAACACCGCCGGGACCCGTCGGCAGGCGTCACCGGCGCGCGGCGGGGGTAGCGCCGACTCGACGGTGTCCAGCGGGGATCCCGTGACGAGGGAGAGAAGCGATGACCACCAAGGTGGAGAAGTCGATCCAGGTCGACGTGCCGGTGAACCAGGCCTACAACCAGTGGACGCAGTTCGAGGACTTCCCGCACTTCATGGGCGGGGTCCAGGAGGTCCGCCAGCTCGACGACCAGCGTCTCCACTGGGTCGCCGAGATCGCCGGCGTCCGCCGGCAGTGGGAGGCGACCATCCTCGAGCAGGTCCCGGACCAGAAGGTCGCCTGGGCGGCGACGTCGGGCGCGACCAACGCCGGTGCGGTCCGGTTCCAGCCCGCCGGTGCGTCCTCGACGATCGTGTACCTGGAGCTCGAGTACGAGCCCGAGGGCATCGTGGAGCAGGTGGGCGACAAGCTCGGCATCGTCGAGCGGCAGGTCACGTCCGACCTCGAGCGGTTCAAGGCGCTCATCGAGGACGAGGGCTACGCCACCGGTGCCTGGCGGGGCTCGGTCAACGAGCACCTCGACGTGGGCACGCCGGGTGTGGGTGCGGCCTTCGGCTCGGAGGGGGACAGCGGCAAGGCCGGGTTGTCGGCGAAGACCGTCGTCGCCGGTGTCGCGGCGGTGGCCGGTGTCGCGGCGGCCGGTGTGGCCGCGGCCGCCTCGTCGGGCGGTCAGGAGGCGGAGCAGCCCCGCGAGGTGACGCAGCCGCAGGAGGTCGCCGTCGTCCCGCAGCCGCCCGCCGACGCGATCGTCCGGGACGACGTCCTGGTCGAGGAGTCCAGCCCGGAGGGCTACGTCGCCTCCGGGTCCACGGAGGGCGTCGAGAAGGGCGTCACCGGTTCCGGTGACGACCCCATGATCGGAGGCGGCAGCCGCTGATCCCACGGTCGGTGGGGGAGGGGGTAACGCCTCCTCCCCCCGACCCGCCCCGGCGGTCTGCCAGGGTGAGCGCGTGGACACGCTGACGATCGGTGGACGGACCGTCGACCGCGCCGGGGCGCGCGCGTTCGCCCGCCGCCACCTCACCGACGGCGTCGGCTGGGGCTATCCCTCCTACGACGGCTTCGACGCGGCCGGCGCCCTCGGCCCCCTGGTGGACGGCGACTTCCTGGCCCCCGTGCTGCTCGGCGTCCCCCGGCTGGCCGTCGCCACGTACGAGGCCCTGCAACGGGTACGGCCGGTCCTCCAGTCCGCGCTCGACGACCTCCCACCGGAGTTGTCCCTGCTCGACGCGCGACCGGCCGACTTCCGGCTCCTCGCCCGGCTGTTCGCCGTCCTCGACGGCCCCGGGATGGGTGGTGTGCGGGGCACCGTGCTGGCGGCGGTGCTGCACCGGAAGCGGCCCCGGTTCATCCCGCTCCACGACGAACGGGTCCGCAGCGTGTACCAGGAGGGGGCGGGCGCCCCCGTCCCCCCGATGACGGGCAGGTCGTGGGCAGACTTCTCCACGGTCTTCGCGCAGGCGGTCCGGACCGACCTGGAGCGGGAACTGCCGTTCTGGGAGGTCGTCGCCGGCTTCGCCGCCGGACCGGGCATCAGCCCGCTGCGGGCACTCGACGTCGTCGCCTGGTGGGCCGGTGCGCCGGCCGGCGGGCGGCCGGACGGGGACGGCGACACCCCGGCGGGCTGAGCCGAGTCGGGTTGCCGCCGCGCCCGGGCGGGCCGATCCTCCGCTGCATGGCAGCAGCCCGTGCATCCGCGCCCTCCGTCGAGGAGGCGCCGCAGTCGACCGCCAAGGTGGACAACGCCTACTACGAGGAGGAGCTGGCCCGGCTCCAGGTCGAGCTGGTCAAGCAGCAGGAGTACATCCGCGCGACGGGGCAGCGGGTCGTCGTGGTCTTCGAGGGCCGGGACGCGGCCGGGAAGGGCGGGGCGATCCAGCGGATCACCGAGACGCTCAACCCGCGGGCGGCCCGCGTGGTCGCCCTCGCCGCCCCCACGGAGCGCGAGAAGGGGCAGTGGTACTTCCAGCGCTACGTCCCGCACCTGCCGGCACGCGGCGAGATGGTCCTGTTCGACCGGTCCTGGTACAACCGCGCCGGCGTCGAGCGGGTCATGGGCTTCTGCACCGACGAGGAGTACGAGGAGTTCCTGCGCTCCTGCCCGGAGTTCGAGCGCATGCTCGTGCGCAGCGGCATCACGGTCATCAAGTACTGGTTCTCGGTCAGCGACACCGAGCAGGAGAAGCGCTTCCAGGCGCGGCTCAAGGACCCGACCAAGCGCTGGAAGCTCAGCCCGATGGACCTCGAGGCCCGCAACCGGTGGGTCGACTTCTCGCGCGCCAAGGACGCCATGTTCGCCGTCACGGACATCCCCGAGGCGCCGTGGTGGGTCGTCGAGGCCGAGGTCAAGAAGCGGGCCCGCCTCAACGTGATCCACCACCTGCTGGCCCAGGTGCCGTACGAGGACCTGACCCCGGAGGCGCCGACCCTGCCGCCCCGCCCACCGGTCCACGACGACTACGTCCGGCCACCCAAGGAGAGCCAGAACATCATCCCCGACGTCGTGCCCTGACCCCGGCCGGGGCCGCCTGCGGTCGATCTGACGTCAGGCGCCGAGCTCCTCCAGCGCGACCGCCACCCGGACCCGCGCCACCAGGACGTCCGTCCGGCCGGATGCCACGTGGCGGGCGAGCACGGCGGCGGCCCGCAGGAGCTCGGGCACCGTCATCGGCCGGCCGCTCCCGATCCGCCGCATCACCTCGTCGAGGTCCAGCCCGGCCGGCTCCCGGTACCGGCACGGGCCGCCGGTGCGGCGGGACGGATCGCGGACCCTGCCGTCCGCGGTGTGGGTGCACGTGGCGTTCACGATCGCTGGCTCCCCGCTCTCCCCGGTGCTCGTCAGGTCTTCGTCGTGAGCACCGGATCCGGATGCGGGGACGGGCGTCGTCTCCCGGAGGCGGCCAGACGACTGCCCGGGCTAGCCTCGCCGCGACCGCGGAGCCACCGGAGAGGGAGCAGCCATGGACGCCGGCGCGGACACACTCCAGAAGGCGCTGCAGGTCAACCTCGACCCCCGGTGGTACGGCACCATCGCCGAGATCGGCGCCGGCCAGGAGGTCGCCCGGTGGTTCTTCCGGGCCGGCGGAGCGGCCGGCACCGTCGCCAAGACGATGTCGGCCTACGACATGGCGGTCAGCGACGCCGTCTACGGCAAGTCGGACCGCTACGTCTCCAAGGGCCGGCTGCAGGCGATGCTCGACCACGAGTTCCAGCTCAACGTCGACCGGCTCGGCGACGACCGCGGCGACGACACGGCGTTCTTCGCCTTCGCCGACACCGTCGTCGCCCGCAGCTACCGCGGCGGGAACGAGTGCCACGGCTGGATGGGCGTGAAGTTCCAGTCCCACCCCCGCGACGAGCCCAGCCAGGTCGTCGTCCACGTGCGGATGCTCGACGACGAGGCGGCGTTGCAGCAGGAGGCGCTGGGCGTGGTGGGGGTGAACCTGCTGCACGCCGCCTTCTTCCAGCACCACCAGCCCGAGGTCCTCGTCGAGAGCCTGCTCGACCGGCTCACCACCGGCCGGATCGAGATCGACCTGATCGAGCTGACCGGGATCGAGTTCCGGACGGTGGACAACCGGCTGATGGCCCTCAAGCTCGTGCAGACCGGGCTGAGCGGCGCGGCGATGTTCGGTCCCGACCGGAAGGTCCTGCAGCCCAGCGAGGTGCTGCGGAAGAAGGCGATCCTCGTCGAGCGGGGCAGCTTCCGCCCGCCCACGGTCGTCAACATCGACATGCTGGAGGCGGCGCGCGCCCGGTTCGAGACCGACCCCGCGGTCGCCGGACGCGAGATCCTGCTCCTCACCGAGTTGACGATGGCCAACCTGCGCGCCGGGAGCGACGTCGTCGACCGGAGGGACTTCCTCGCCCGGGCGGACCTGCTGGCCGCGTGCGGCATGACCGTGCTCATCTCCGACTACCTGGCCTACCACCGGCTCGCCGCCTACCTGGCCTGGCGCACCGACGGCCGGATCGGGATGGTCATGGGGCTGCCCAGCCTCATCGACCTCTTCGACGAGACCACGCACGCCGACCTGCCCGGCGGCATCCTGGAGAGCTTCGGACGGCTGCTCAAGAACGACCTGAAGCTGTTCGTCTACCCGATGCTCCGCGACGGCGAGATCACGACGGTCGACACCGTCACCGTCGGCGAGGAGTTGCAGCCGCTCTACGACTACCTCTCCCGGCGGGGCAGCTTCGTCGGCCTGGACGACTACGAGCCCGACTACCTCCCGATCCTCAGTCGCGACGTGCTCAGACGGATCCCCACGGACGACGAGTCCTGGACGTCGATGGTGCCGCCCGAGGTCAGCGAGGTGATCAGGAAGCGCGGCTTCTTCGGTTACCAGCGGGCTCGCTGACGCCGCGTCCCGCCGACGATCGCCGAGACGAGCACCAGCTTCGCCAGCCAGTCACCGGCATGGATGGCGGCCTGCTGCCACGGCACCTTCTCGTGCACCACCGACCCGGTGAGCAGCACGGCCGGGAAGGCGCCCCACAGCAACACACCCAGCCGGACGGCGTCCCGTGGCCCCGCGACGCCGGTGCGATCGGCCAGGACGGCGACCGCCGCCGCCACCGTGGTGCTGCGCGCCAGCTCGACCGGCAGCACCCAGGCCGGCGGCGCGGAGTCGCCGGCGTAGGCGTCGTCCAGCTGGGCCAGCGTGCGGCCGAAGGCCGCATACCAGGCGCCGCTGGCCGCGACGGCGGCTCCGGCGGCGGCACCGATCGGCCAGCTGCGCTGCAGGGTGCTCACGGGTCCTCCTGGGGGCGGTGTGCGATGCAGGTCAGACCACGGCGCTGCAGCCGGCTCATCGGTCGGCCGGCCGATCCCTGAGCAGGTCCAGCACCCGGTCGCGCGCCAGGTCGGTCGCCGCCGGCACGTGACCGGGCGAGCCGGCCTCGGCGAACCAGTGCCCGCAGCCGGGGTACCGGTGGACGACGACCTCCGCACCGGCGTCCCGGAAGCCCCCCTCGACGGCCGATCGCTCGTCGTCGGGGAACCACGGGTCGCCCGGGGCCACGTGCAGGTCGACCCGCCGGGTGCGGACGTCGCTCCCCGACGGTGGCCGGCCGCCGTAGAAGAGGACGAGCTGGTCCGGGTCGGCGGCACCGCGGCCGGACAGCGAGCAGGCGAGGAACGCCCCCAGGGAGAAGCCCATCGCCGCCCACGGCCGGCCCTCGGCGGCGAGCCCGTCGGCGCACCGCTGGACCGACTCCCTCGTCGCGGGGTCGCCCAGGGCTGCCTGGGCGTGCTCCTCGGCGTCGGCCTCGGTGGTGGGCAGCGCGCCGCCGAAGAGGTCCGGGACGA
This sequence comes from Geodermatophilus sabuli, assembly GCF_010686765.1. Lineage (GTDB taxonomy): Bacteria > Actinomycetota > Actinomycetes > Mycobacteriales > Geodermatophilaceae > Geodermatophilus > Geodermatophilus sabuli_A. The sequence continues at coordinate 337,357 of NZ_JAAGWF010000008.1, forward strand.
CGACGCGCCGCCCGGCCGACACCAGCTGGTCGGCCCACCAGTGCACCGCCGGTGTCACCCCCCACCAGGGGTGCAGCAGCAGGACGCCGGGCGCACCGGGAGACCCGAGGGTCGTGACCTCAGGGGGACGGCTCACGGCTCCTCGCCTCCTCGACGCGCCGGGGCCGCCGACCGTACGGGCACCGCCGACGCCGGTCACCGCCCGCCCGCGACGTCGAGGATCGACCCGGTCACGTACGACGACTCCGCGGACAGCAGCCAGGCCACGCTCGCGGCGACCTCCTCGGGCTCTCCACCCCGGCCCATGGGCACCGACGGTGCCAGCCGGTCCACCCGGCCCGGCTCACCGCCGGACGCGTGGATGTCGGTCCGGATGAGTCCCGGCCGGACGGCGTTGACGCGGATCCGGTCCGCGGCGACCTCCTTCGCCAGGCCGACGGTGAGGGCGTCGACGCCCGCCTTCGCCGCCGCGTAGTCCACGTACTCCTCCGGGCCACCCAGGACGGCCGCCCGGGAGGACACGTTCACGATCGCGCCGCCGGACCCACCCCACCGGGTCGACATGGCCCGGACCGCCGCACGGGCGCACAGGATGGCCCCGACCAGGTTGACCGCGACGGTGCGCTCCACGCGGGCGGCCTCGAGGTCCTCCACCCGGGACTGCCGGCCGAGGCTGCCGGCGTTGTTCACCAGCCCCCGCACCGGCCCGAGCTCGGTGGCGGCGGCGAAGAGGGCGGTCACGTCGGACTCGCGGGACACGTCCGCGCGGACCACGGCGGTGCGCGCGCCGGCGTCCCGGCACGCGGCGGCGACCCGTGCGGCGGCGTCCTCGCGGCTGGTCCAGGACAGGCAGACGTCCCAGCCGTCGCGGGCCAGGCGCAGGCACGTGGCGGCACCGATGCCCCGGCCACCCCCGGTCACGACGCACACCCCCTGGCTCATCGCGTCTCCCTCCTCCCGGGTGCCGGGCAGGTCGCCGGCGGGCAGCCGTGCCGACCGTCGACAGTCTCGCGGTCCTGCCCCCCCGGGCCGGACGTCGGGCACGCTTCCCGCATGAGCGACACCGCGCAGACCGCGCTGACCGTCGTCTGCCATCTCGTGGCGGTATCGGCTCAGCTGGCCGGGCTGGCCCTCCTCGCCAGGGAGCGGCGGCGGACCGGCACCGCCCTCCGCCGGTGGAGCGAGGCCACACCCGGAGCGCCGGACCCGGCGGCGGACCGGACGGCGCTCGTCGAGGCGCTGCGGGGCAACTCCTTCGACCGGAGCAGCGCCATCGTGCTCTTGGCGGTCGGGTTCGGAGCCGCCGCGCTGGGCCACCTCATCGGCCTCTGAGGGGATCCCCCGACGCGGACGACCGGGGTCGGACCAGGGCGTTCCCCGATGGTCCCGGCGTCCGCCGGGCGACAGGCTCCTCCCATGACAACCAGCGTGCCTCCCACCCCTCCGTCGTTCGAGAAGCCGGTCGCTCCCCAGCCGGGCGGCCGGCCCCAGCTGCGCCGCAGCGGCACCGACCGGCTGGCCGGCGGCGTCTGCGGCGGCCTCGCCGAGTACAGCGGCATCGACAGCCTGCTGTGGCGGGTCGGCTTCGTCGGGCTCACCCTCGCCGGCGGCGCGGGCGTCCTCGTCTACCTGCTGCTGTGGGTGCTCATGCCCCCGGCCCCGGTCGCCGCAGACGCCGGCCGCAGCCCTCTCGACCAGCTCGCCGGCCGGCTGCACGACGCGATCACCCGCCTGACCTCTCCGCGGACCTGACGTCGAGCGGGCGATGACCGAGGGCCTGCAGCCACCCCTCAGGCCTGCGCGACGCCGGACGGTGCCCCGACGCGGTGCCACGGCTCGTATCCAGGCGCGGCGGACAGGTCCACCCACGGCGTCCTCGGATGGCGGCGCGACCACCCCGCGACGTCCATCGACGTCGACATCCGTCGCGTGCGCGGACGCGACGACGTCTGGGTCGTCGAGCTGGGCAGCCGCTACGAGGACGGGCCGTGGTCGTTCGGCGTCGACGTCCTCGAGCTCCGCGGGGAGCCGGTGTCCCGGGAGACGGTCCACGTCACGGAGGGGTGGCCGGCACCGGAGTGGCGGGCCGCCTGGCGGGCGGCGCCTCCCGGCTGACCCGAGATCGCGCAACGGCCGGTGCATCGCTACGGTTGCCAGTGGCTACAGCATGATCACCGGCTGTGGAGGCATGAGGGGCTGGCGTCGTCCGCGCGGCCGACGGCGTGATCGGAGACGGCACGGGGGGAACGGAGTGCTGATGTCGACCCACGAACGCCCCGACCGGTCCGGCGGCCCCGGGACGGCCACGTCCGCCGACTCCCCGCTGGTCGGCTGACCGCCCCATCCGAGCTCCCAGCTCCCGAGGAGGGTGCGTGGACATCCCTGCGATGCGGGCCAACTTCAGCAAGGCGGCAGCGGCCGGCGACGAGGCGCCCCTGTACTTCTACTCCCACCTGTTCCTGACCCACCCCGACACGCGGCAGCTGTTCCCGCTGTCGATGGCCCACCAGCGCGACCGGCTGTTCTCGGCCCTCGGTGAGGTCGTGGCGCGGGTGGACGACCTGGACTCGCTCGTGCCGATCCTGCAGGAACTCGGCCGCGACCACCGCAAGTTCGGCACGGTCGCCGAGCACTACCCGGCCGTGGGCGCCAGCCTGCTGGCCACCCTGCAGCACTTCGACGACGGCTGGAACGCCCAGCTCGCGCACGACTGGACGGCGGCCTACCAGCTGGTCGCGAAGGTCATGATCGAGGCGGCCGACGAGGCCGCGGACCAGCCCGCCTGGTGGGAGGCCGACGTCGTGGCGCACGAGCGCCGCACCATCGACATCGCCGTCCTCCGGATCACGCCGCGGGAGCCCTTCGAGCACCGGCCGGGCCAGTCGATCTCCCTGGAGACCGACATCCGGCCCAAGCTGTGGCGCTACTACTCGCCGGCCAACGCCCGTCGTCCCGACGGGACGCTGGACATCCACGTCAAGGCGCGCGACGGCGGCCCGGTCAGCACCGCGCTGGTGCGCCGGGTGGGCGTCGGCGACGTGCTCCGCCTCGGCCCCCCGATGGGGCACCTGACCTTCGACGCCGGGTCCGACCGGGACCTGCTGCTCGTGGCCGGGGGCATGGGGCTGGCGCCGCTCAAGGCGGTCGTGGACGAGGTCGCCCGGAACGGGCCTCCTCGCCGGGTCGACCTCTTCGTCGGCGCCCGCCTGGAGGACCAGTTCTACGACCGGGCCGACCTGCAGCGGCTCGAGCAGGAGCACCCCTGGCTGACCGTCACCCTCGCCGTCTCCGACGACAAGGAGTCCGCGCTGGAGCAGGGAGACGTCGGGGACGTCGTCATGCGGCACGGCCCCTGGCTGAGCCGGGACGCCTACGTCGCCGGCCCGGCCGTCATGGTGGAGGACACCGTCGCCCGGCTGGTCGGTCACGGCGTCCGGCGAGAACGCATCCGTACCGAGGTCTTCGCCCCCAGCCGACCGGGGCCCAGTGTTGACGGAGAGGTGACCGAATGACCAGCGACGAGCACGAGGCCGGCGCCGGCGACCGGCGGATCTCGCCGGCCGACCTGCACCACGTGCGGTTCACCCGGGCCACCATGCTGCGCCCCGGGTACAGCGACACCGAGGTCGACCACTTCCTGTACCGGGTCGCCGACGAGCTGACCCGGTTGCACGCGGAGAAGGCTGCCCTGCGCGACCGGGTGCGCACCCTGCAGTCCCAGCTCGACGACGTCCCGGCCGACGTGGCGCCCAGCGACCAGGCGGTGCTGCTCCTGGCCACCGCGCAGCAGACGGCCGACAGCTACGTGGCCGAGGCCGAGGACTTCAGCCGGCAGATGACCAGCGACGCCCGCGCGCAGTACGAGGAGCAGCTGCGCCGCGCACGCGAGAGCGCCGGCGCGATCATCCAGGCGGCCCAGGAGGCGGCGGCCCGGATGGTCGGCGGTGGCCCCGCCGTCGTGTCGGCCGAGCCGCGGGAGCGGACGACGCAGGAACTCGAGGAGCAGGTGGCCTACCTCAAGGCGTTCGGGCAGGCCTGCCGCACGCAGCTGCGCGCCTACCTGGAGGCGCTGCTCACCGACGTGGAGACCGAGTGGGGCCGCGCCGACCCCGCCTCGCTGATCCAGGCGCCCCTGCGGGCGCCGGCCCAGCGGGCGCCGCAGGGCGGTGGCGGGACGACGGCGCTGAACGTGGCCCGCGAGGTGCCGCTGGACGACGGGCCGGGCGGCGACGCGGCGGCCGGCGAGGGTGGGGTGGAGGTCGCCGTCCGGCGCTGACACCGCGGGGGGCACCATCGCCGGGCGGTGGCCACGCCGGTCGCCGCTGACCCGAGGAGGTCCCCGCCCGTGGAGCTGCGGCACCTGCGCTACTTCGTGGCGGTCGCCTCGGAGCTGCACTTCCGCCGGGCGGCGCACAAGCTGCACATCGTCCAGCCGGCACTGAGCAAGTCGATCAGCGCGCTGGAACACGAGCTGGGCGTGCAGCTCCTCGACCGGGACCGCCGTGGGGTGAGCCTGACCGAGGCCGGGCGGGTCTTCCTCGGCGAGGCCGTCGAGGTGCTCGCCCGGGCCGACGGCGCGGTCGACCGGGCCCGGGCGGTCACCCGCGGAGAGGTCGGCCGGCTCAGCATCGGGTTCATCCAGCCCGCGCTCGCCGACCTGCTGCCCCGGTCGCTGCGGGTCTTCCGCCGGCACCACCCCGGCGTGGTCCTGGCGTTGAGCGAGGCCACCAGCCGGACGGCGATCGAGCGGATCACCGACGGGACCCTCCACCTGGCCTTCACCCGGCTCCCGGTCGCGCCGCGGCCGGACCTCCGCACCGAGGTGGTCAGCGAGGAGCCCGTGCTGGTCGTCGTCCCCCGCGGCCACCGGTTCGCCGAGCGGCCCGAGGTACGCCTCGCCGACCTGGCCGACGAGGAGGTCATCCTCATCGACCGCGCGGTGGAGCCCGAACTGCACGACTACTACGTCGCGGCGTGCACCGGCGCCGGCTTCAGCCCCCGGGTGGCGCACGAGGTGAGCAGCACGTCGATCGCGATCGGCCTGGTGGCCGGGGGACTGGGCGTCGCGTTCGCGCCGGCGTCCTCCCGGCTGGCCGCGCAGGGAGGGGTGGCCTACGTCCCCCTCGCCGAGGGCGGCCTGTCGCTGACGATGGGCGCGCTGTGGCACGCGGACCCCGGCCCGCCGGTGCTGGCCAACTTCCTCCGGCTACGTCCCTGGGCCGACCCACCGGAGCCGGACGTGCATGCCGAGAAGTGATCACCGCGGCCCGGGTGCCTATCACCGGGGCATCGTCGTCGGCGCGATCGGTCCCTACATTCATGTGGCGGCGCACACACTGGCGCGCCGACGGGTGGAGGGCGGGACATGACGACGGTGCAGCAGCAGCCGGCCGGGGCGACGGCGACGCCGTTCGAGGCCGCCGAGGTCCTCCGTGCCGCCGAGGGTCTGTTCGACCTCGTCGACGGGCACGGGGCCGAGAACGACCGCACCGGGCGCATCGCCGAGCCGGTCATCGAGGAGCTGTACCGGGTCGGGGCGGTCTCGGGGTTCACGCCGCGCGAGCTGGGCGGGGCGGAGATGACCCCCCGGCAGCTGATGGACCTCTACCGCACGCTGTCCTACGCCGACCCCTCCACCGGGTGGGTGACCATGGCACTGGCCATGGTCACCGGCCTCGCCGGCGCCTTCTTCGACGAGGACACCGCCCGCGAGTTGTTCGCCACCCCGCGCCTGGGCATCGCCGGCCAGGGCACCCGGCCCGGGCGGGCGGTCCCGGTCGACGGCGGTCACCGGCTCACCGGCGAGTGGGCGTTCGCCTCCGGGATCAAGCACGCCACCCACCTGCACACCGCCGCGGCGGACACCGAGACCGGCCAGACGCGCTTCTTCATCGTGCCGGTCGAGCAGGTCACGCTGATCGAGAACTGGGACGTGCTGGGCCTGCGCGGGACCGGCAGCATCGACTACACGCTGTCCGACCACTTCGTCCCGATCACCTACAGCTACCCGTCGCTGAGCACCGAGCCGGTGACCGGAGGCGACCTCTACCGGATCGGCATCGGCAACTACGCCAGCCTCAACCACGGGCCCTGGGCCCTGGGCGTCGGCCGGCGACTGCTCGACGAGCTCGCGGCCGTCGTCCGCGCGAAGACCGGCCGCCCCGGGGCGGCCACCGACACCGCCGCGTTCGCCGAGCACTACGCGAAGGCCGAGGTGCAGCTGCGCGCCGCCCAGGCGCTCCTCTACGAGGTGTGGGCGGAGATCGAGGACGTGCTCGCCCGGGGAGGGTCGATCCCGCTGCGCCTGGAGACCCTCAACCGGGTGGCGCTGAACAACGCGACGTTCTCGGTCGCCGAGATCGCCCAGTTCGTCTACGTGTCCGTCGGCAGCGAGGCGCTGCGCAACGGCGTCGTCCAGCGGCTGTTCCGGGACGTGCACGGCGGCACCCAGCACATCTCCTCATCCCCGCTGGTCCTGCAGTCCGCCGGACGGGAGCTGGCCGGGCTGGCCGAGGGGAAGCGCTGGGTGCACTTCGCCCTGAAGTGACCCGTCATTCCGAAGCGCGGAACTTCCACGCGCTGCGTTGCGCAGCTCGGAATGGTGACCTACGTTACAGCGCGGCCCTCGCCGGGGCCCGCACCCGAACGACTCCCGAGGAGAAGCATGAAGTCGTCGAGATCCGCATGGGCCGCCGTGACCGCGGGGGTGCTCATGCTCAGCGCCGCCTGCGGCGGGTCCGACGACGGCGACTCGCCGGACGCCGCGGCCACCTCGAGCGCCTCCGGTGACGGTGGCCTGACCACCCTCACCATGGCCGAGACGCCGGGTGGCCCGTTCTCCTTCGTCGCCTACGGCGTCCAGCGGGGGCACTTCGAGGACGAGGGCATCGACCTGCAGGCGCGGGTGAACCCGGCCGGCGGCACCGCCACCGTGCCGGCGCTCGTGCAGGGCGACATGGACGTGCTCGGCCTGGACCTGGTCTCGGCCATCACCAGCATCGGCCGCGGCCTGCCCATCAAGATGGTCGCCGCCGGCAGCGCGACGTCCGAGGAGGCCGACGGCGACTTCGCCGCGGTGCTCGTGCGGGCCGACAGCCCCATCCAGGGGCCGGAGGACCTCGAGGGCATCCGGATGGGGGTCAACGCGCTGCGCAACGTCAACGACCTGGCCATCGGCGACATCCGCGACGACCAGGGCTTCGCGGAGGACGCGATCAGCCCGGTGGAGCTGCCCTTCCCGGAGATCCTCGCCGCCATCGACCGCGGCGACGTCGACGCCGGCATCCTCATCGAGCCGTTCGCGACCATCGGCCAGAACCAGGGGCTGCGCGTCGTCCACCGGCCGTGGTGGGGGATCGAGCCCGGCCTGCAGATCGGCACGATGGTCATGACCGACGAGACCGTGGCGGCCAACCCGGACGTCGTCGAGGCCTTCGGGCGGGCCGTGCAGGCGACCGCCGACGACATCCGCGAGGACCCCGCGTCCTTCCGTGCCGCGCTGCCCGAGTTGATCGAGCTCGACCCGGCTCTGGCCGAGAGGATCAACCTCATCCAGTGGCGCGGTAAGAACGACACGGAGTCGATCCAGACCTTCGGCGAGCGCATGGTCAAGTACGGCCTGCTCGAGGAGGAGATCGACTACGACGAGGCGATCCTCGACGACTGACGGCCCGCTCCCCGGTGCGTCCGTCGCGCCGCACCGGGGCGAGGCCGTCCCCGACGAGGGGAGCACGATGACGACGACAGCCACCGGCCTGCCGACCGGCGGCCCGCAGCTGGTCGACGTCCCGGCGCCGGACGGCGTCCTGCTGCAGGGGATGCTGCTGCCCCCGCCGGCCGACGGCGGGCGGGCGGCCCTGCTGCACGTGCACGGCAAGGGCGGCAACTTCTACTCCGGCCCGTCGCGGACGCTCCCGCCACTGCTGGCCCCCGACCGCTTCGTGCACCTGTCGCTGAACCTGCGCTGCCACGACCTCGCCTACAGCCGGCTCGGCGACGCCGCCGGGATCGCGACCGGCGCGGAGGCCGCGTACGGCGGCATGTGGGAGCGGCTGGCCGACGGACCGGTCGACATCCGCGCCGGGGTCGACTGGCTGCGCGAGCGGACCGGTCTGCCGGTCGTCGTCGTCGCCCACTCGGCCGGGGGCTACTTCCTCGGCGACTGGGCGCCGGGGCCGGGGGAGGTGGCGGGGAGGGTCTTCCTCTCCCCGCTGACCTCGGTGCGGTTCCCCCTGTCGGCGTGGTTCGCCGACGACGCCGCGCTGGACCGGGCGCGGCTGCGGGCCGAGGAGCTGGTCGCCCGCGGCCAGGGCCACCTGCTGCTGCCGGTGCCCGCCTGGTACTTCGCCATCTCCGCCGAGTCGTTCCTCGAGCGGCTGGCCGAGCGTCCCGACCGCTGGCTGCAGGGCTGCAACGCCTCGCCGTCCCCGCTGCTGATGCTGTGGGGCGGCGCGGAGACGCGGGCAGCAGCCTGGCGGGAGCTCTTCGACCGGCTCGACGTCGACGACCGGACCGCCGTCGAGGTCCCCGGCGCCGGCCACGAGTACGGCGGCGCCGAGGCCGCCGTCGCCGCCCACGTGACCGGCTTCGTCGACGCCCACCTCTGACCGCGGCTCTCAGGCGGTCGGGTCGGACACCACGGCGAGGAACAGCGGCGAGCGGGTCCGCGTGTCGGTCAGCAGGAAGAGGAAGGGCCGGTCGAACACGACCGTCCGGCGCGGCGCCCGCGCCGACACCGCCATGGCCACGCCGGTCGCGGCGGCGGCCTCGGTGCCCCGCTCGTCCACGCGCAGGTACGTCTTCTGCACCACCTGGGAGATCTCCAGCCCCGGCCGGCCGAGCGCCGACCAGTCGCCCTGCAGCGGGAGCCCCAGCCGGGTCAGGGGGCCGAGCAGGTCGTGCGACTGCTCGAGGTGCATCGTCGGCAGGCTCACGTCGACCTCCTCCGGCGAGGCGGCGGCGAGGTCGGTCAACAGCGCCCCGTCGACGGCGCACGGGTCGGTGTCCTCCGGTGGCAGGACGGCGACGGCGGCCAGCGTGCCGTCCCGGTAGGGCAGCTCGACGGCCTCCCAGCCGGCGATCCGGTGCGCGGTGCCGGAGCCGCCGCGCATCATGCCGACCGTCACCGCGCCCGACGGAGCGGCGAAGCGGGCCTCCGTGGTGCCGGTGAACGGGGTCGCCCACCGCGCCCGCAGGTGGACTGCGTTGGTCAGCACGACGGCGGTCGACGCCGGCAGCGGATCGTCGAAGAGGCCGCGGATGAGCCCGGCGGTGTCCTCCTCGACCGTCTCGTCGATCGCCGCGGTGGCCGCCCGCGGGTCCTCGGCGAAGTCCAGGGACCGCACCTCGGCGGCGAAGGCTGTCGCGAGGTCGTCGAGGTAACGCCGGTCGGGGTGCAGTCCCGAGGCGGTCCACAGCCGGTTGCTCACCCGCAGGGCGTCGGGCGCGTCGTCGTCGTCCGGGTCCGCGTCGGAGCGCAGGGCGGAGAGCGCGCCGGTGTGGTCGCGCAGCGCGGCGGCCACGTCCGGTGACCACTCGGGGAGGTGCAGCAGGGCGCCGAGGTCCACGGCGGTCCGCCCCGTCGCGGCGGGGTGCAGCAGGGCGAGGGCCTGCGCGGCCGAGGTGGGGGACAGCAGCAGGGTGCCGCCGGCCCGTCCCGCGCAGATCTCCCGCACCAGGTCGACGCCGAAGGCGGTCTGCGCCGCGGCGACGTCGGTGGCGGTCAGGTCACCGCGAGCGAGCTCGGACGCCGTGCCGCGGTGCACGACGGCGGTGGCGCCGGTGCTGTCGCACATGGCCAGCGCCAGGGCGGCGGCGGCCGCGACGACCAGCCGCGGCCCGCGCCACGGACCAGACCCCACCCGGCACCTCCTCCGACCCCGGACCCACCCGGCTGCGCCGATCGTCGTGCCGGCGGACCATCCGCCGCAAGGCCGCCCGCCCGGGCCGCCCGGCCCCGACCGCGTCGGGAGAGGGATTCGTCAAGGCCATTCCGCACTCGGCGCAATCGTTCAGCGGAAAGCGGAAAGAGCCATTCCGTCATGGCCGTCCGGGGAAGTCACTGATTGGCTCCGGGGAGAACTCCCACCGACGTCCGGAGGAATGCACCCGCCATGACCGCTCCGTCCCCGCGCCTGGCCACCGCCCCCGCGAGCCTCCCCGACTCGGTGTACGAACGGCTGCTGGGGGAGCGGATCGTCTTCCTGGGCAGCCAGGTCGACGACGACATCGCCAACCAGCTGGCGGCGCAGATGCTCCTGCTCTCGGCCGAGGACGCGCGCCGCGACATCCACCTCTACATCAACTCGCCGGGCGGCTCGGTGTCGGCCGGGATGGCGCTCTACGACACCATGCAGTTCATCGACTGCGACGTCGCCACCTACGCCATGGGGATGGCCGCGTCGATGGGGCAGTTCCTGCTCGCGGCCGGCACCGCCGGGAAGCGGTACGCCCTGCCGCACGCGCGGATCATGATGCACCAGCCCTCCGCGGGCCTCGGCGGCACGGAGTCCGACGTCACCATCCAGGCCGACATGCTGCGCCGGCTCAAGCGGCAGCTCACCGAGCTGCAGGCTCGCCACACCGGGCAGACCGTCGAGCGGATCGAGCAGGACGCCGACCGCGACCGGTGGTTCACCGCGGCCGAGGCGCGCGACTACGGCTTCGTCGACCACGTCATCAGCTCCGCGGCCGCCCTGCCGGCCGGCGACGACCCGCTCACCGCCTGACGAGCCGACCTGGGCCGGCTCAACCGGCGGCGGCGTCCTCCGGGACGTCGGTGAGCCGCCACGGCCGGACGACGAGCACCAGGACGGCGATCGCCAGGACCAGCGCGGTGACGATGACGGTGCCCATCGCCGCCGCGTCGTTGCCGAGCAGGCCGACGAAGGGAGCCACGGCCGCGCCGACGCCGAACTGGACCGCGCCCAGCAGGGCCGCCGCCGCACCAGCCGCCTCGCCGTGCCGGGACAGCGCCAACGCCGGGGCGTTGGGCAGTGCCAGTCCGCCGCAGAACAGCACGGCCCACAGCGGGATCAGGACGCCGAGCAGGCCGCCGGTACCGGTGAGGGCCAGCACCAGCAGCACCGATCCCGCGATGGTCCCGGCGATCACGCCCGCGACGAGGATCTGGGCCGGCGCCCAGCGGCGCAGCACGACCGGGTTGAGCTGGGTGGCCGCGATCAGCCAGAACGCGCCGGCGCCGAACAGCAGGCCGAACTGCTGCTCGTCGAGGCCGAACTGGCTCTGGAAGACGAACGAGGAGCCGGACACGTAGCTGAACAGACCGGCCATCGTCAGGCCGGCGACGAGCACCAGGCCGACGTACGTCCGGTCCTGGAGCAGCCCCCGGTAGGTCCCCAGCGTGCCGCGGAACCCGCTGGTGCTCCGGCGCTCGGGCGGCAGCGTCTCCCGCAGTCCCCAGGCACCGAAGGCGACCAGGAGCGCGCCGTAGAGCGCGAGGACGACGAAGATGCCGCGCCACGACGTGAACCGCAGCAGCTCCCCGCCGATGGTCGGGGCCAGCACCGGCGCGGCGCCCAGGACGAGGAAGAGCCGGGACAGCATCGTCGCCGCGGCGCGCCCGGTGAACAGGTCACGGACGACGGCCATGGCGATCACCGCACCGGCCGCGCTGCCCACCCCCTGGAGCACCCGCAGGACGCCGAGGACGCCGATGCTCGGCGCCACCAGCACCAGCAGGGACGCCACCACGTACAGCGCCGTCCCGGCCAGCAGCGGGCGGCGCCGGCCCAGCGCGTCGGACAGGGGCCCGAGCACCAGCTGGCCCGCGGCCAGGCCCAGCAGCGTGCCGGTCAGGGTGAGCTGGACGGTGGCCGAGGTGGTGGCGAGGTCGTCGGTGATGGTCGGCAGCGCCGGCAGGTACATGTCGATCGTGAGGGGTCCGAGGGCGACGAACGCGCCGAGGACGAGGGCCAGCAGTGCGCGGCTCCGCGCACCGACGGGCGGAGCTGTCGGTGGGGCGAGGCGCGTGGGGTGGCTCTGCGTGGCGGTCACGGGGTCCTTCGATCAGGGGAGCGTCGGGCGGGGCCTCCGTCGGCCGCGTACGTGGACCGACAAGTCCGCCCACCCGCCGTCCATTCCTCCTGGTGGCGTGGGGAGGAACACCCGCCGCTCGCCTCGGGTGGGTCACGATGGGTCCTCGCCGCCGCCCCGACCGCTACGGAGACCCAGCCGTGACCACACCCCCCGCGTCCCAGCCGCCGGCCGCGATGGTCGTGCCCGCCTTCTTCGTCAAACAGCGGATCACCCTCATGGTCAACCGGTACGAGATCCTGGCCGCCGACCCCGACGGCACCGAGGGCCAGTTGCTGGCCCTGGCCGAGCAGAAGCGGATGAAGCTCAAGGAGGAGGTGGTCTTCTACTCCGACGCCACCAAGAGCCGCGCGGTGTTCTCGTTCAAGGCCCGCCAGCGGCTCGACGTGCGCGCCGAGCACGACGTCTACGACGAGCACGGCGTGGCCCTGGGCATGTTCCGCAAGCAGTTCGGCGCGAGCCTGCTGCGCTCCACCTGGGACCTGTCGGTGCCGGGACTGGAGGCCGTCGGCCGCGAGCGCCGACCGGTCATCGCCGTCCTCCGGCGGGTCTGGGACCTGATCCCCTACCTCGGCGACGTCTGGGTGCCCTTCGTCTTCCACTTCGACTTCGTCGACACCGCGACCGGCGCGACGGTCCTGGTCAGCGAGCGGCAGAAGGCCGTCCGCGACCGGTACTCGGTGACCGTGCCGGACCCGCGGGTGGACTTCCGCGTCGCCGCCTGCATGGCCGTCGCGCTGGACGCGCTGCAGAGCCGCTGACCGGCGGCGGACCGGTTCGGGCGGGCCCTCGGCGGCCGTCGCGGCGCTCCACGTCCCGTGCCGGTGCCCACCGTGACCGTCGGCAACGGCATGGCCGGTTGACGCTGTGACTGCCCTCACCTAGCGTCCCGTCCGGAAAGCGCCCGCGTGTTCGGATGGCGCACGCGCGGTCGTGATCCGCTCCGTCACCGCACCACCTCGAGGAGAACTGATGCGCAGCTCGACCGCGTCCACCGGGCGCCGGCTGGTGCCGCTCGCCGCCGCACTGGCACTGGTGCTCAGCGCCTGCGGCGACGACGGCGGGGACACCGGCGGCGGCGACGCCGCAGCCGGGAGCAGCAGCGGCGGCGCCGGGGAGACGCAGACCGTCGAGGTCGGCATCATCCCGGTCAGCGACGTGGCGATCCTCTACCTGGGGCAGGAGCAGGGCTTCTTCGCCGACCGCGGCATCGAGCTCAACTTCAACTTCGGCCAGGGTGGTGCCGCGCTGGTCCCGGCCGTCGTCTCCGGCGAGTACGCCTTCGGCTTCAGCGGCATCACCTCGATCCTGCAGGCCCGTGAGGAGGGCCTCCCGGTCACCGCGATCGCACCGACCTCGTGGAGCAACGGCGAGGTGGGCGGCCAGATCAACGCCCTCATCGGCAACGACCCCGCGATCCAGGACGCCGGTGACCTCGAGGGCCGCACGATCGCCCTGAACATCCTCAACAGCCAGGTGGAGGCCCTCGCCCGCAACTCGGTCGAGGTCAACGGCGGCAACCCCGACAACGTCAACTTCGTCGAGATGTCCCTGCCCGACGCGGTCACCGCGCTGGGCAGCGGCGATGTCGACGCCTTCGTCTGCGGCGAGCCGTTCTGCACCCTGGCGCTCGACGCCGGCGGCCGCGTCATCGCCGACAACTGGCTCGACCTCGTCCCCGACGGCGTGGGCATGTCCGGCGTCTACTTCACGACCGAGCAGCAGATCGAGGCCGACCCCGAGCTGTTCGCCGGCATCCAGGAGGCGATCCTCGAGTCGCTGGACTACTCCCGCGAGCACCCGGACGAGTGGCGGGCGCAGATCACCGAGTACACCGAGACCGACCCGGCCCTGGTCGCGCGGATCACGATGCCCCTGTTCAAGTCCGAGTACACCGAGGAGGAGTACCAGGTCGCCCCGAACAAGGCCAAGGAGTACGGGATCCTCGACGAGGTGCCCGCGGCCGACGAGTTCTTCTGGGAGCCCTCCAGCTGACCCCGGCCGAGCACGAACGCATCGCCCGCGGCCGATCGGCCGCGGGCGATGCGTGTCCCGGGCCCGGTCCTGGCCGCTCTTCCGCGGGGCGGGACGCCCGGTGACCGCGCCGGGCGGCCGCCGCAGACTCGGGCCGTCCGGGTGCGACCCGGCCCGAGAGAGGCGACGACCATGACGCAGACCCCCGCGGCCGAGCGGACGACCGCCGTGCAGGCCGAGCTGAGCTACCTCGCCCCGGGCTCGACGGTGCTGCGCCGGTTCACCGCACCCGGCAACAGCGTGAACACCGGGCGGTACGAGACCCACGTCGTCCCGATCCGCGACGGCCGGCCGGTGCAGGACGAGTTCAGCGTCGAGGTGAACGGGTTCCGGATCGCCCGGCACGTCAGCGCCGTCACCGACTTCACCGACAAGGCCGAGGTGGACGCCGTCTACGTGCCCGAGGTGCTCGACTTCGTCCGGGAGCAGCTCGGCGCCGACCAGGTCGCCTCCCGCGGCTGGGTGCTGCGGCGGTCGGCTGCCCCGGGGGAGAACGCCTCGCAGCCCCAGGCCGGTCTGGTGCACATCGACTACGCACCCCAGGGCTTCGACGACATGGCCGCGGCCGTCTACGCCGAGCACTTCCCGGACGGTCCCGGGTACAGCCGGGCGGTGGCGACCAGCACCTGGCGGGTCTTCAGCCCCGCGCCGCAGGACTGGCCGCTGGCGCTGTGCGACTTCCGCAGCGTCGCCCCGGACGACGGCATCCCCAACACCCTCTACTTCGTCGACGAGATCCCCGAGGACCCCTTCGGCCCGGTCGACGGGCTGCGGAAGGTCACGAGCGGCTCGGAGTTCGTCGTCAACCCCGCCCACGAGTGGTGGTACTTCCCGGACATGACGCGCGACGAGGTGCTGTTCTTCGTCTTCCACGACACCGACCACGGCCGGGCCTGGCGGGTGCCGCACTCGGCGTTCGCCGACCCCACCGTGGAGGCGACCGCGCCCCGGCACAGCATCGAGTTCCGCACCTTCGCCTTCTTCCGCTGACCCCGGGACCGGTGGCGGGCGGCGTCGGTCCGGCGCGGGCTCAGCCCGGTGCCGACGCGGCGGTGCGGCGGGCGATCCGGGCGCCTGCGCGGACGAGGTCGGCGACGGTGGACGCGGTCGTCGTGCTGCGGATGCCCAGGCCGCGGGCGGCGTCCGGGGTCAGGGCCACCTGGCCGGCGCACACGTGGACGGGCCGCCCGGCCGCCCGTCGCAGCACCCCGGAGACGACCTTGCCGTGGGCGCTCTGCTCGTCCAGGCGCCCCTCGCCGGTGATGACCGCCTCGACCCCCTCGAGTGCGGCGTCGAACCCGACGGCGTCCAGCACGCGGTCGATGCCGGAGGTGAGCTCGGCGCCGAAGAAGGCCCACAGGCCGCCCGCGAGCCCACCGGCCGCCCCGGTGCGGGGCACGCCACGCGGGTCCCGGGGATAGCCGTCCGCCCGGCTGTGCAGGCGTCCGGTGAGCCGGTCGACGGCGTCGGGGGCGGCGCCCTTCTGCGGGCCGAAGACCCTGGCGGCGTCCTCGAAGGGCGTCGTCACGTCGCTGAGGACGACCAGCTCGGCGCCGCGCAGGCCGCCGGCCTCGAGGATGGCCTGGGCGGCGTCGTAGCCGCCGTCGGTGGTCGCGCTGCCCCCGCACGCGACGAGGACGGTGCGGGCGCCCTGGGCCACGGCCCGCGCGATGAGCTGCCCGGTCCCGCGGCTGCTGGCCCGCTCGGCGTCCCGCCGGTCCTCGGGCACCAGTGGCAGTCCGCTCGCCGCCGCGACGTCCACGACGGCGGTGCGGCCGTCGGCCAGCAGGGCCGAGCGGGCCTCCACCTCCTCGCCCAGGGGCCCGCTGACCCGCGCCGTGACCCACCGGCCGCCGAGCGCGTCGAGGAGGGTCTCGGCGGTGCCCTCGCCGCCGTCGGCCAGCGGCAGGACGACGGCCGACCCGCCGCCCTGCGCCACCCCCCGCGCGAGGGCGAGAGCGGCCTCGCGGGCGGTGAACGTCCCCTTGAACGAGTCGGGGCAGACGAGCAGCCGCGGGGACGGCGGTGTGCCGGTGCCGGCCGTGGGTCCGGTGGTCACCGTGGTCCGGTGGCGACGGGGCGGGCGCAGAGGTCCAGCGGCGGGGTGCCCGGGTGGCGGACGGTGCAGCGGCCGGACTCCCGGTCGGCACCCCGGTGGCCGGGGTGGTCCCGGGCCGGGCCGATCGGGCGTCCCGGCGGCAGCAGGCTCCGGTGCTCGAGGTAGTCGAACACCACCAGCGGTGCGGAGGAGACGTCCATCGCCCGCAGCTCACGGGCCACCGGGTGGTCGCCGAGTTCCAGTCCACCCGCCCGGCGGCCGAGGCCGAGGCGCAGCCGGCCGGCCATCGGCACGACGGTCTCCAGCAGCTCCCCCTGCCGCGCGGTGTACATCACCGCGGGGCGGCGGTCGGAGAGGACCGGACCCGTGCCCCGGACGCGCAGGGTCAGCACCGTGGTCGACCCCTCGGCCAGGGTCACCTGCCGCACCGGCCGTTCCTCGGCGAAGTCCATGTCGGCGACGAACTTCGGGAAGCCCCAGAGGGCCCGGCCGGCGTCGCGCGCCTCGGCGGTCGTGACCGGCAGGTGCAGGACGAACAGCGGGAGCCGACGGCGCAGCAGCGGCAGCAGCCGCGGCGCGGGCCCGCGCGTCACCACGGCGGCCACGGCCAGCTCCCCGTAGGGCGCGAGCACCCCGGGCGGGTCGTCGGCGGTGGTGACGGCGCGGTAGCGGAAGGCGGCGACGGAGATCAGCGCCCGGCCGTCGACCCACCGCGCCGGGCGCAGCTCGGGGCTGGGCAGGGCGGCGGCGACCGCCTCGGGGTCGGCGGTGTGCACCGAGGCCAGGCAGGCGTTCTCGGGGTACCGCAGCGGCAGCCGCAGGACACGGTTCCCCACCTGCGCGGCCGACGTCGCGCCGGCCCACTCGTCGGGGTCGTCCCGGTGCGTCACGGCGGCCTCCCTCTCCCGGGTCCGGTCCAGGGTGGCCCCGACCGGCCGCCGGAGCCAGGGGCCGGGCCCCGGCGCGGCGCGGCGCGTCGCTCAGGCGTGCCCCGCCACCAGCGTCCGGCTCGACCGCTCCTGCGCCAGCCAGGCGGCCAGCTCCGCGGCGGGCACCGGGCGCTGGTGCAGGTAGCCCTGCACGGCGGTGATGCCGGCCTGCTCGACGAACCGCTGCTGGTCGACGTCCTCCACGCCCTCGGCGACGGTTCCCAGCCCGAGCCGGCCGGCCATCTGGGCGATCGCCTCCAGGACCGCCTGGTCGGCGACCACCGTGGCCGCGCCGGCGACGAAGGACTTGTCGATCTTCACCACGTCGACCGGCAGGGTGCGCAGCGTGGTCAGCGCCGAGTAGCCGGTGCCGAAGTCGTCGACCGCCAGACCCACGCCGAGCCGGGAGAGGACGTCCAGGGTCAGCTGGACCGCGGGGGAGTCCAGCACGCTGGACTCGGTGATCTCGATGATCAGCTGCTTGGGGGCCAGCGCGTACGCGGCCAGGCACTCCCGGACGGCGGTCACGAAGTGGGGGTGGGCCAGCTGCCTGGGCGACGCGTTGACGTGCACCGCCACCGGCCGGCCGCCGTCGGTCCAGCCGGCCGCGTCGGCGCAGGCCCGGCGCAGCACCTGCTCGCCGATCCGGTTGATGAGGCCCGTCCGTTCCGCGAGCTCGAGGAAGTCCACCGGGCCGAGCAGCCCGCGGGTCGGGTGTGCCCAGCGCACCAGTGCCTCGACCGCCACGCAGCGGCCGTCGCTCGTGGCGACGATCGGCTGGTAGTGGACGACGAACTCGCCCCGGCTGGCCGCTCCCCGCAGCTCGAGCTCGAGGGTGGACGGCGCGTCCGCCTCGAGCAGCGCGGGGGAGAAGGCCTGGACGCGGTTCTTCCCGGCCGCCTTCGCCGCGTACATCGCGATGTCGGCCTGCTGGACGACCCCGGCACCCGACGTCCCGGGTTCGAGGGCCGCCATGCCCACACTGGCGCCCACCTGGGTGAGCCGGCCGTCGAGGCGGATCGGGGCCGACAGCAGCTCGACGAGGCGGCGGCCGACCTGCTCGGCCTGCTCCCGGCCGGCGTCGTGCAGCAGGACGCCGAACTCGTCGCCGCCCAGCCGGGCGCAGAGGTCCTCGTCCCGCAGCGCGCCGAGCATGCGGGTGGCCATGTGCTGGAGCAACTGGTCGCCGGCGGCGTGCCCGAGCGCGTCGTTGACCACCTTGAAGTCGTCGAGGTCGAGGAAGAGCACCCAGGCCGCTCCGGTCCCGCCGCCGGCGGCCGCGTCGAGTGCGCTGGTGAACGCCGCGCGGTTGGCCAGCCCGGTCAGGTTGTCGGTGCGGGCCTGTGCCTGCAGGTCCCGGTGCGCCTGGCTGCCGCGCGTGGCCAGGGCGACCTGGTTGTTCATCGACTGGATGGCGGCGACGGCCTCGGCGGGGACGGTGTCCGGTGCGCCGAGCAGCATGTAGCGCCCGGGGGAGGCGGGCAGTGGCATGCACAGCCACTGCCGGGTGAACCCGCCGGCCGTCCCGAGCAGCCCGGGATCGGTGACCTCCCGGCACTCGTTGGGGAGGCCTCCGTGGGGCAGGAGGTCCAGCGGCAGCACGTCCAGCGTCCGGTCGAAGTCGCCCACCTGGGCGGCGACGCGCAGGTGCCCGTTCCCGTCGTCCGCGACGACGGCCACGCGCAGGCCCGGCGTCATGCGGCAGATCTCGGTGGTCGCCGTCCAGCCCTGCAGGCGGATCGCCATCAGGTCGGTCACGCCGACGAGGCCGGTGCCGAGGGTGAGCAGGGCGGCATCCCGGCCACGGGTCTGCTCCCGGGCGAACAGGCCCAGCGCGAGGTGCCGGGCTCCCACGGCGGTGAGGAGCAGGACGGGCAGCGCGCCCGCCACGTGGGTGACGTCGGTCGATCCGGACCGGCCGGGCAGCAGACCCCACACCAGCGTGGCGGCCAGCAGGGCCGCGCACAGCCCGGCGGCGTACCCGGCGACGCGCGCGGTCCGGCCGTACATGACGCGGGACCACAGCGCGGGGAACACCACGCCGAAGGCGACGGGCGGCACCGGGCAGGCCAGGGCGAAGACCGCCACGGCGAGGACGTCGACGGCGTCGAGGGCCGCCGGCGCGGCCTGCGACCGGTAGCGGACGATCCACGAGGCGGTCAGTGCCAGGGTGGCGAGCACCAGGAGGGCCGGTCCCCAGGAGGCACCGCCGACCAGCGCCGCCGGGGTGGTCGCGGCGAGGGAGACCAGCGCGATCACGAGGAAGACCCAGCGGGTCTGCTCCACCAGGTCGTCGGGCCGGTGCAGACGACGGCGCGCCCGGGCTCGGAGCCACGGCGACGGAGCTGCGGTGCTCATCACGGTCCTCGGGTCGGCGGCAGGACGGCGGTCGTCGTCCCCGGCTCCCATCGACCCCGGGCGCGGCGTCCTGGACGGCAATGGCGGGTGTCTCACCCGACGGGGGTGAGCGGTCCCGGAGCGCCCGCGGCGGGGTGACCTCCCCCGGAGGGAGGGGGCCGGAGTCCTCGCGCTGGAGAGCCGACGGGCAGTGGTCGATCCCTGCTGCATGGAGCGCTCCTCGACCCGCCGTCGCGCGCGGTCCCCGCACCGGACAGACCGGTCGCTGGGCACCGTCCGGGCGCTGACGGCTGCCCTCCTCCTCGCGTACGTGGCCTCGCTGGTGGCCCTGGGGACCGGGGCGACCGGTTCCCTGGCCGTGCTCGCCGGCAGCGGCAAGCTGCTCTTCATCGCCGGCCTGGTGACCGTGCTCGCCATCCGCGCCGTCAGCTCACCGCGCGACCGGATCGCCTGGGCCTGCTTCGCCGCCGGGGTGGCCTCCTACCTGGCGGGGGCACTGGGACACGAGTTCTACTACGCGAGCCTGCCGGTGGTCCCGCGGCCGTCCTGGTCGGACCTCGGCTACATGGGCCTCTACCCGCTCGCCTACGTCGGGCTGTTCCGGATGCTGCGGGCCCGGGTCAGCCGGCTCACCTCCAGCATGTGGCTGGACGGGATCGTCACCGGGCTGACGGCCGCCGCCCTGGCCGCCGCGGTCGCCCTGGGAGCGGTGCTCCGCATGGCCGAGGGACCGGCCGGCGCCGTCGTCATCGCCGTCGCCTACCCGGTGGCCGACCTGCTGCTGCTCGTGCTCATCGCCGGTGCGCTGGCGGTGATCGGCCGGGGCGCCGGCGGCGTCTGGTGGTGGGTGACCAGCGGCATGGCGCTGTTCGTCGTCA
Source organism: Geodermatophilus sabuli (assembly GCF_010686765.1). Lineage (GTDB taxonomy): Bacteria > Actinomycetota > Actinomycetes > Mycobacteriales > Geodermatophilaceae > Geodermatophilus > Geodermatophilus sabuli_A. The sequence goes on from NZ_JAAGWF010000008.1 coordinate 357,669, forward strand.
CGGACACCCTCTACGCCTACCAGGTGCTGCACGGCAGCTACGTCACCGGCGGACCGCTGGACCTCGGCTGGGGGGTGGCCTTCGCCTGCTTCGGGCTGGCCGCCTGCCAGGCCTCGCGGTCGGGCGGCACCACGCGGCTGGAGGGGCTCGGCGCGCTGGCCGTCCCGGGCGTCTGCGCGCTGGCTGCCCTGCTGCTGCTGTTCTTCGGCTACCTGGACGGCGGCGAGCTGCTGGCCGGGCTGCTCGCGCTGGGCGCCGTCCTCGCCGCGCTGGCCCGCACGGCCCTCACCTTCCGGGACGTCCGCGCGCTGGCCGACAGCCGTCGCCAGGCCCGGACCGACGAGCTCACCGGTCTGCCCAACCGCCGGCACGTCTTCGAGGCGCTGGCCGCCGTCGACGCCCGGCTCGCGACGGGGGCCGCGACAGCGGTGCTCGTCGTCGACCTCGACCGCTTCAAGGAGATCAACGACTCCCTCGGGCACGCCGTCGGCGACGCGCTGCTCTGCCAGGTCGGTCCGCGGCTGTCGGCGCAGCTGCGTGGCGGGGACCTGCTGGCCCGCCTCGGCGGGGACGAGTTCGTCGTCCTCGCCGCCGACCTCGACGACATCGGTGCCGGAGCGCTGGCGCAGCGGCTGTGCACGGCGCTGAGGGAACCCTTCCGGCTGGGCGGCATGTCGCTGTCCGTGGACGCCAGCATCGGCATCGCGGTGGGGCCGCAGCACTCCCGGTCGGCGCAGGAGCTGCTGCAGATGGCCGACCTCGCGATGTACTGCGCCAAGGCGAACCGCAGCGGAGCCACCGTCTACGACGAGGAGCGCGACGGCTCGGGACGCCACCGGCTCGAGGCGGTCGACCAGCTGCGCCGCGCGATCAGCGGCGGCGAGCTGGTGCTCCACCACCAGCCCAAGCTCTCGCTGCAGACCGGGCAGATCGAGGGCGTCGAGGCGCTGGTGCGCTGGCGGCACCCCACCCGCGGGCTGCTGTACCCCGACGCCTTCATCGAGCTGGCGGAGTCCGCCGGGCTCATGGGCCCCCTGACGACGGCGGTGGTCGGGCTCGCCCTGGCCCAGCGGCGGGCGTGGGCCGACGCCGGCCGCGACCTGACCGTGGCGGTGAACGTCAGCCCGTCGAACCTGGTCGACGAGCACTTCCCCGAGGAGGTCGCCGGCCTGCTCGCCGAGCACGGGGTCCCGCCGACGGCGCTGGTGCTCGAGGTCACCGAGAGCCTCCTGATGGAGGACCGGGAACGCGCCGTCCGCGTGCTCGCCCGGCTCCGTGAGGCCGGCGTCGGCGTCTCCATCGACGACTACGGCACCGGCTACTCGAGCCTCGCCTACCTCGCGGCCCTGCCGGTGACCGAGCTCAAGCTCGACCGCACGTTCGTCGCGGCCATGACCGGCAGCTCGCGGGCGGCGTCCATCGTGACCTCCACGCTGCAGCTGGCGCACGCCCTCGGGCTGACGCTCGTCGCCGAGGGTGCCGAGGACCAGGCCACGGTCGACGCGCTGGCGGCCCTGGGCTGCGACGTGGTGCAGGGCTACCACCTGAGCCGGCCACTGCCGGCGGAGCCGCTCGAGCGCTGGCTGGACGCCCGGCGGGCCCCCGCGGGCGTCGGGGGCTGACCGCCCGGCGGTCAGGCGGGGATCGGGAAGACCAGCAGCGAGCCGGTCGCCGTCGCCACGGTCTGCCCCGCGGCGTTGCGCACCTCGCCCTCGGCGAAGGCCACCCGGCGCCCGGGCTTCACCACGGTGCCGACCGCCGTGAGCGGCCCGCTGGTGGCGTGCACCGCACGCAGGTAGTTCACCTTCAGCTCGATGGAGGTGTAGCCGACCCCGGCGGGCAGGGTGGTGTGCACCGCGCAGCCGACGACGGTGTCGAGCACCGTGCACACCAGCCCGCCGTGGACGACGCCGATCGGGTTGTAGACCGACTCGTCGACGTCGCAGGTGAACTCGACCCGGCCCTCCTCCAGCGAGGAGATGCCCAGCTGCACGAGCATGGCGATGGGCGGCGGCGGGAGGATGCCGTCGCGGATCGCCTCCATCGTCTCCAGCCCGGTGCGGACCAGGGCGCCGGCCGCGGTGACCATCGGGTCGTGCCAGGCGACGGTGCGGGTGCGGGGCTCGCCCCAGCTCTCGGGGGTGGACTCGGTCGTCAGCTCAGCCGTCATGACGTCTAGGTTCACACACCGAACCCAGGCTGGCTACCACCGCGCGCGGACTTGTGGCGCCGAAAGTCCCGGGAGACGACGCCGGCGGGGACCCCCGAGGGGACCCCCGCCCGCCGTCGGCCCTTCTGCAGGGTCCCGCCGCGAGCTCGCGAGGGGCGGGGGCAGGAGGGCCCGCTGTCAGCTCTTCGGTCGGGCTCCGGCTCGCAGGGCGCCGAGCAGGTCGTGGTTGAGCCGGGAGATGTTCTCCATCGAGATGCCCTTGGGGCAGGCCGCCGAGCACTCGCCGATGTTGGTGCAGCCCCCGAAGCCCTCGCGGTCCTGCTGGGCGACCATGTTGACCACCCGGTCGTTGCGTTCCGGCTGGCCCTGCGGCAGCAGCCCCAGGTGGCTGACCTTGGCTGCGGTGAAGAGCATCGACGAGGCGTTCGGGCAGGCCGCCACGCAGGCGCCGCAGCCGATGCAGGTGGCCGCGTCGAACGCCGCGTCGGCGTCCTTCTTGGGCACCGGGACGGCGTGCGCGTCCGGCGCGGTGCCGGTCGGGACGCTGACGTAGCCGCCCGCCTGGATGATCCGGTCGAGGGCGCCGCGGTTGACCGCGAGGTCCTTGATGACCGGGAACGCGCTGGCCCGCCACGGCTCGACGTCGATCGTGTCGCCGTCCTTGAACTTGCGCATGTGCAGCTGGCACGTGGTCGTGCGCCCCGGCGCCGCGACCCCGGCACCGTGCGCGGTGCCGTTGATCATCAGGCCGCAGCTGCCGCAGATGCCCTCGCGACAGTCGTGGTCGAAGACGACCGGCTCGTCGCCGGAGAGGATCAGCTGCTCGTTGAGGACGTCGAGCATCTCGAGGAAGGACATGTCCGGGGAGATGTCGGTGACCTCGTACGTCACCATCCTGCCCTTGACCGACGGGCCCTTCTGGCGCCAGATGCGCAGCGTCAGGTTCATGCCGCGCTTCTCGTCCGCGGGGTTCCCGACGCTGGAGCGCATGGTGCCCTCACGTGTTGCTGTCACTTGTCGCTCCGCTGGATCGTGATCACTTGTAGCTCCGCTGAGCCAGGTGGACGTACTCGTACTCGAGGGCTTCGCGGTGCAGCACCGGCGGGGCGCCCTCCGGGGTCCACTCCCACGCGGCGACGTAGGCGTAGTTCTCGTCGTCGCGCAGGGCCTCGCCCTCCGGCGTCTGGCTCTCCGCGCGGAAGTGCCCGCCGCAGCTCTCGTTGCGGTGCAGGGCGTCGACGCACATCAGCTCGGCGAGCTCGATGAAGTCGGCGACCCGGCCGGCGTGCTCCAGCGTCGGGTTGATCGAGGTCCAGTCGCCGGACACCTTGAGGTTGGTCCAGAACTCCTGGCGGATCTCCGGGATCCGGTCCAGTGCCTTGCGCAGGCTCTCCTCGGACCGCTCCATGCCGCAGAGGTCCCACATCAGCCGGCCGAGCTCCCGGTGGAAGGACGCCGGGGTGCGGGTGCCGTTGATGTTCAGGAGCCGCTGCACCTGGTCCTGGACGCCGGCCAGCGCCTCAGCTGCGGCCGGGTGGCTGTCGTCGACCTTCTCGAACGGGCCGTCGGCCAGGTAGTCGTTGATCGTGTTCGGCAGGACGAAGTAGCCGTCGGCCAGGCCCTGCATCAGCGCGCTGGCGCCCAGGCGGTTGGCGCCGTGGTCGCTGAAGTTGGCCTCGCCGATCACGAACATGCCGGGGATCGTCGACTGCAGGTCGTAGTCGACCCACAGTCCGCCCATCGTGTAGTGGACCGCCGGGTAGATCCGCATCGGCGTCTCGTACGGGTCCTCGCCGGTGATCTGGGCGTACATGTCGAAGAGGTTCCCGTACTTGGCCTCGATCGCCGGCCGGCCCAGCCGCTCCATGGCGTCACTGAAGTCCAGGTACACGCCCAGGCCGTTGGGGCCGACGCCGCGGCCCTCGTCGCAGACGTTCTTCGCCTGACGGGAGGCGATGTCGCGGGGCACCAGGTTCCCGAAGGCCGGGTAGATCCGCTCCAGGTAGTAGTCGCGGTCGCCCTCGGGGATCTCCCGGGGGTCGCGGGCGTCGCCGCGCTCCTTGGGCACCCAGACGCGCCCGTCGTTGCGCAGCGACTCGCTCATCAGCGTGAGCTTGGACTGGTAGTCGCCCTTGACCGGGATGCAGGTCGGGTGGATCTGGGTGTAGCAGGGGTTGGCCATGTACGCGCCCCGCTTGTGCGCCCGCCAGATCGCCGTGGCGTTGGAGCCCTTGGCGTTGGTCGACAGGTAGAACACGTTGCCGTAGCCACCCGTGGCCAGGACGACGGCGTCGGCGAAGTGGGTGCTGACCTCACCGGTCACCAGGTCGCGCGCCACGATGCCGCGGGCCCGGCCGTCGACGATGATCAGGTCGAGCATCTCGGTGCGGGCGTACTGCTCGACGTTGCCGGCGGCCATCTGCCGCTCCAGGGCCTGGTAGGCGCCGTAGAGCAGCTGCTGACCGGTCTGGCCCCGGGCGTAGAACGTCCGCGACACCTGGGCACCACCGAAGGACCGGTTGTCCAGCAGGCCGCCGTACTCCCGGGCGAAGGGCACGCCCTGCGCGGCGCACTGGTCGATGATGCTGTTGCTGACCTCGGCGAGGCGGTGCACGTTGTTCTCGCGCGAGCGGAAGTCGCCGCCCTTGACCGTGTCGTAGAAGAGCCGGTGCACGCTGTCGCCGTCGTTGCGGTAGTTCTTGGCGGCGTTGATCCCGCCCTGCGCGGCGACGCTGTGCGCCCGGCGCGGGCTGTCCTGGTACCAGAAGGACTTCACCCGGTAGCCGGCCTCGCCGAGCGTGGCGGCCGCGGACCCGCCGGCCAGACCCGTGCCGACGACGATGACGGTGAGCTTGCGGCGGTTGGCCGGGTTGACCAGACGGGCCCGGAACCGGCGGGTGCTCCAGCGCTCGCCGATCGGGACGTCCATCGGCGCCTTGGTGTCGGCGATCGGGTCGCCGACGGTGAAGAGATCGAGAGGCATCGCTGGGGGCTCCTCAGTCGACGATGTTGAAGAGGACGGAGAAGGGCACGATCAGGAAGCCGACGGTCAGCAGCGTGGCGAACGCGATGGCGAAGGCGTTGACCGTCCGCTCGCGACGCTTGTTGCTCTGTCCCAGCGTCTGGGTGGCGCTCCAGATCCCGTGCCGCAGGTGCATGCCCAGCAGGAGCAGGGCGAGCACGTAGAACGCCGTGATGAACGGGTTCTGGAAGCTGGCCACGAGCCGGTCGTAGGGCGTCGAGTCCGCGCCGTCCGGGTTCACCGCGCCGACCGTGAGGTCGAGGATGTGCCAGATGATGAACAGCAGCACGATCACGCCGCCCCAGCGCATGGTCCGGGAGGCGTAGCTCTGGGCCACGGCCTTCTTGCTGACGTAGCGCTCCGGGCGGGCCCGTCGGGCCTGCCGCCACAGGGAGACCGCCGCCCAGAAGTGCGCGATGACCGCGGCCAGCAGCACGATGCGGATGATCCACAGCGTCGTCTGCGAGGGGACGGCCGGCTCACCGATCGTGCGGATCCACTCGGAGTAGTGGTTGAAGGACTCGCGGCCCGCGAAGACCTTCAGGTTCCCGATCATGTGCGCGATCAGGTACAGCACCAAGATGATGCCGCTGACCGCCATCACGACCTTCTTGAAGACCGAGTTGGTCTTCGCGGCCTTCGGCGTCCTGCGTTGGCCAGAGTGCGTCACCGTCACCACGGCACCAAAGCTAGGTCGTCGCCGAGGTGACGGCCACGTCAACGCGCGGTGACACGGCTCTCGTAAGGATGCCCTAACCCGGGCCTGCCGCTACGGTGCGCAGGTCGGTCGCCCGGCGCGGGCGCGGCACACACCCTGCGAGGGGGAGGACGACGACATGACCGGTCCCACCCGCGGCTTCCTCGGCCGCCGGCGGCGCGACCCCCGGCTCCCACCCGGCCAGTACGACGCCGGCCGCGACTGGCCGGTGCTGACCGCGGAACCCACGCCGCGGATCACCCCCGAGACGTGGAGCATCAGCGTCGACGGCCACGTCGAGCAGCCGGTGTCCTGGACCTGGGACGAGGCGCACCAGCTGCCGCGGTCGGAGTACCGCGGCGCCATCCACTGCGTCACCACCTGGTCGAAGTTCGACACCTGGTTCGCCGGCGTCAGCGTCGACACCCTGCTCGAGGCCGCCCGGCCCACGGCCGACGCGCAGTTCGTGATGGCGACGTCGAAGACCGGGTACACCACGAACCTGCCGCTGGAGGACGTCACCGGCGGCAAGGCGTGGATCGTCTGGGAGTACGACGGCGGGCCGCTGCCCATCGAGCACGGCGGTCCGGTCCGGATGCTGGTGCCGCACCTGTACTTCTGGAAGAGCGCCAAGTGGATCAGCCGGCTCACCCTCATGGCACGGGACCAGCCCGGCTTCTGGGAGCAGAACGGCTACCACGACCGCGGCGACCCGTGGCGCGAGCAGCGCTACCAGGGTGACTGACGCGGCGCCGCCCCGTGCCTCCCGGGGCGGCTGGCGGGTGGCGACCGTCGCGTCGGTGCAGCGCCCGATCGAGCGGGCCGTGGCGCTGCGGCTCGACGTCGCCGACCGGATCGACCACCTGCCCGGCCAGCACTACGTCGTCCGGCTGACGGCGCCGGACGGGTACACCGCCCAGCGCTCGTACTCCGTGGCCTCGGCGCCCGACGACCCGCAGGTCGAGCTCTTCGTCGAGCGGCTGGAGGACGGCGAGGTCTCCACCTACCTCGCCGACGTCGTCGAGCCAGGCGACGTGCTGGAGGTCCGCGGCCCGATCGGCGGCTGGTTCGTGTGGGACGGCAGCACGCCGGCGTTGCTGGTCGGTGGCGGCACCGGCGTCGTGCCGTTCGTGGCGATGCTGCGGGCCGCCCGCGACCTCGACCGCACCGACCTGCTGCGGATCGCCGTCTCCACCCGGACGCTGGCCGGCCTGCCCTACGCCGACGAGCTGGTGGCGGCCGGCGCCCTGGTGATCACCACCCGGGAGCCGCGGGGCATCCGGCCGGCGGGCCGGCTGACCGACGCCGACCTCATCCCGCTCTGGGAACCGGGGCAGACCGCCTACGTCTGCGGGTCGACCTCCTTCGCGGAGGCGGCCAGCCAGCTGCTGATCGGCATGGGCGTGCCGGCGCCCGCCGTCCGGATCGAGCGGTTCGGCCCCAGCGGCTGAGAGAGGACCCGTCCCCCTCACGTCTCGCAGGCTCGACGCGGACCTCCAGACGGGGCCGGTCAGCGTCCGACGACCCCCTGGAGGGTGGTGCACGCCTCCCGCTCCACGGCGAGCACCTCTGCGGCCTGCGCGGCGAGGCGGTCCAGCTGCGCCAGCCGGTCGGCCTCGGCCAGCTCCAGGCCGTCGGTGAGCCTCCGGGCCTCCGCGGCCAGCTGCCGCAGCTGGTCGGTCGCCGCACTGCCCTGGTCGAGCAACAGCTCCAGGCGCCGTTCCACGAGCGCCCGGTAGGGGGCCAGTGGACCGCTCACCGCCTCCTCGGCGATGCCCGCCCACAGCTGCCCGGCCGCGGCGTAGCGGGCGGCGGCCTCGGCCAGTGCCGGCTCGTCGAGGAGCCCGGCCGCCGTGTCGAGGAAGTCGGCGTACAGCGGCCGCATCGCCCCGGGGGAGGAGAGGTCCGTGGTCAGGCAGTCGTGCAACCGGCGCATCGCCGTCCCGAACGACGGGCCGCTGGCGAAGCGGCGCGCCCAGCCCGACCTCCCGCGCCGGTCGGCCACCGCGTCGGCCCACTTGGCCAGGCCCCGCAACCCGAAGGCCCCCGCGAAGGCGTTGGGCATGACGTCCCCGGTGAGGTCGTGCACGGTGACGGCGAGGGCCGCGCGGATCCCCGGGACGACGTCCACCGGTGCCGCCGGCGGCTCGACGACCAGCATCCGGTGCCTGCTCGCCCGGTGCGCCGCCCGGGCCGCCGCGAACGCCGCCGCGTCGACCGGGGTCGGTGCCAGGCACTCGTCGTCCAGGAGGACCACCCCGTCCCGGCGACCCAGGACGCCGACCTCGTGCGGCTCGGCGCCCTCGAGGCTGTCGGCCCACACCTGGTAGCCCAGGCCCGCCCGGTCGACGGTGCAGATCGCGGTCCGCCCGGCGTCGAGGGCGGCGTCGAGGTCGCGGGCCGCCTTCGCCGCGCTGCCGGTCTGCAGCACGCGGTGGGCCACCCCCGCCCGCTCCAGCGCGCCGGCCAGGAACGGCCGCGGGTGGATGCGGGGGACGATCGTCATCGTCGGCAGCGCATCGGCGTAGTCGAAGGAGAAGTACATGAAGCCGATGCCGCCGGCCAGGCCCGCCACCACCGGCTCCGCCAACGGGCGGCCGTCGTGGGCGGCGGTGACGCCGGCGGCCCGCAGCGCGTTGGTGAGCAGCCCGCTGTCGTGGTGCCGGCCACCGCCGGTGACGGGGTGGTCGCCGGCGTCTGCGGGGGAGAGGTTCCGGCGGGCGGTGGTGTACCGCTCGCCGGTCCGGGCCATGCGGGCGCGGACGGCGGCCTTCAGGTGCTTGTGGGCGGTCATGGGGGCTCCTCCGGCGGCGCGGGCCCCGACCCCACGCGTCGCCGGCCCGGCCGCAGCAGAGAAGGGGTGGACCAGCTGCCGTTCCGGGCCCCGAGGACATCGATCCCCTCTGCCCTCGCACGGCCGGAGGCGTGGGCAACCGGTCAGAGGGTGTGGCGTGGGGTCCGCCGGGTCGCACGCTACCGCCCGGTGCGGCCGTACGGGGGGGGTGCCCGGCCGTCGACGGCGCCCGCGTCCGGGCCGCGACGGGGCAGCGGGAGAATCCCCGGCATGCCGCACGCCGAGGTGACCGCCCAGTCGACCGTCGACGAGCCGCTGCGCGCGCAGCTGCTCGCCTGCTGGACCGACGTCAGCAACGCCGGCGGCGCGGTCGGGTTCGTCCCGCCGGTGACCGCCGAGGACGTCGCCCCCGTGCTCGACGCGGTGGTCGACCGGGTGCGCGCCGGCCGGGAGGTGCTCGCGCTGCTCCGGGTGGACGGCGAGCTGGCCGGGTTCGCGGTGCTGTCGCTGTCGATGAGCCCGCTGCGGCGGCACTGGGCCACCGTGCTGCGGGTGCAGGTGCACCCCGACCGGCAGGGCCAGGGGCTGGGGCGGGCGCTGATGACCGGGGTGCACGACGTCGCCCGGGCGCGCGGACTGGAGTTCCTGCACCTCACCGTGCGCGGTGGCACGGGGATCGAGGCCTTCTACCAGGGCCTCGGCTACCGGGAGTTCGGCCGGATGCCCGGCGCGATCCGGGTGGCGCCGGGGGACGACCGCGACGAGCTGCACCTGACCTGCCGGTTGTGAGGCCCTCGCGACCCATCGGCGGACGGTCGTTCAGCCCAGCGGGTCGCGGCCGCCCACGGTGCCCGTGGAGGAGAGCAGGCCGAGCCGGGCGAACAGCTCCTCGGCGTACCAGCCCTCCTGGGCGGTCCGGGTGACCACCGCGGCGTGCGGCGCCCGGTCGTAGGCGAAGGAGTTCAGCGCGGCCGAGGAGTCCCAGAGGCTGACCGTGCCCTGCAGCCCGACCGGCGCCTCGCCGATGCCCAGGGCCAGGCGCAGGCCGGGGCTCGCGTGCAGGTCGGCCGACACCGGCGGCACGGCCCGCCAGAAGGTCACCGCCTTGCGGGCCACGAGCCGCGCGCGGGTGACGGCCACGACCGGCCCGTCCCAGCGCTGCGGCCACGGCCGGCCGAACGGCTCCTCCTTCGACCACAGCCCGCGGGAGGCCAGCGGCCGCAGGGTCGCCGTCCACTCCTCGTCGGCGATGCGCTGCCACCGGCGCCGGACGGCGCTGCCCGCGAACGCCGATGCCGCGTCCGCGTCGTCCCACACCGCGAGCAGTGCCCACCGGCGGGGATCGGCGTCGCGGACGGTGAACGTCCGCCCGCTGCCGGTGCCCAGCAACTTGGCGAACCGGAGACCCGGGACGTCCCGCAGCGGTCGCCGGTCGGCGGCCATGCGCAGCAGGGCGGCGGGGACGGCCCGTGCCGGCACGCCCCACACGTGCAGGGTGGCCACCCGTCGCGACGTCATGGGCCCAGTCTCCCCGGCCCGCCGACGTGTGGCCCGGCACCGGCCGGGTAGGCCCGCGCGGTCGCACCCCGCGTCCACGTCGTGGGCCGGCCGTCGGAGAGGAGCCCCGGTGGCGCAGTCGGCACGCGAGGAGCTGGGGCAGTCCGACGCCCCGGTCGAGGACCAGGTCGTCGAGGCGTTCGACCGGATCGTCGACGAGGGCGCCCAGCGGCTGCACCGGTCCTGGCGGGAGGTGCTGACCACCGGCCTCGCCGGGGGCCTGGAGGTGGCCACGGGGGTGGTCGCGCTCCTCGCCGTCTACACCGAGACGCGCAGCCACCTGCTGGCCGGGCTGGCGTTCAGCATCGGCTTCGTCGCGCTGATGCTGGCCAAGAGCGAGCTGTTCACCGAGGGCTTCCTGGTGCCGGTGACCGCGGTCGTGGCCGGGCGGGCCAGTGCCGCGCAGCTCGGGAAGCTGTGGGCCGGCACGCTGATCGCCAACCTGGTCGGCGGCTGGCTGGTGATGTGGCTGGTGGTGCACGCCCTGCCCGAGCTCGGGACCACCGCCATCGAGTCCGGCCGGACGTTCGTCGAGGCGCCGCTGGACCTGCAGGCCGTCTGCCTGGCGCTGCTCGCCGGCAGCTTCATCACCCTGATGACCCGGATGCAGCACGGCGCGGACTCCGAGGCCGGCAAGCTCGCGGCCTCGGTCGCCGGCGGCTTCCTGCTCGCCGGGCTGGTGCTGTTCCACTCCATCCTGGACTCGCTGATCCTCTTCGGCGCCCTGCACGCGGGCGCGCCCTACGGCTACGGTGACTGGCTCGAGTGGTTCTGGTACACCACCCTGCTCAACGTCGTCGGCGGGCTGGTCGTGGTCACCTTCCTGCGCCTGGTGCGCAGCAAGGAGCTCATCGAGCGGGAACGGGCCGCCGCGGGCGCCTGAGGCGGCCGCCCGGCCGAGCCTCCCGCGCGCGCCGCCCCGCGCTGGCCATGCTGTCGCACGTGATCGAGCTCGACGGCCTGACCAAGCAGTACCGCGACCGGGTCGCCGTCGACGACCTCACCGTCCGTGTCGAGCCCGGCCGGGTGACCGGCTTCCTCGGCCCCAACGGCTCGGGGAAGACGACGACGATGCGCTGCGTCCTCGGTCTGACCCGGCCCACCGCCGGGAGCGCCACCGTCCTCGGGGTGCCCTACCGGCAGCTGTCCTGGCCGATGCGGCGGGTCGGCGCGCTCATCGACCCCCGGGCCCGCCACCCCGGGCGGACCGCCTACCAGCACCTCGCCGTCCTGGCGCAGAGCAACGCCCTGCCCAGCAGCCGGGTCGACGAGGTGGTCGAGCTGGTCGGGCTGGGCAGCGTCGCGCACGAGCGGGTGCGCGGCTTCTCCCTCGGGATGGGCCAGCGCCTCGGCATCGCCGCGGCGCTGCTCGGCGACCCCGACGTGCTGCTGCTCGACGAGCCGGTCAACGGGCTGGACCCCGAGGGGATCCGCTGGGTGCGCGAGCTGCTGCGCGGGCTGGCCGCCGAGGGTCGCACGGTGCTGGTCTCCAGCCACCTCATGAGCGAGATGGAGGACACCGCCGACCACCTCGTCGTCCTCGGCCGCGGCCGGCTGCTGGCCGACGTCTCCGTCGCCGAGCTGCTCGGTGCGCACGCCGCCGTCCGGGTGCGCAGTCCCGAGGCGCCGCTGCTGTCGGTGGCGCTGCGGTCGGCCGGCGCACACGTCGCCCTCGAGCTGGACGGCGCGCTGCGGGTGGAGGGGCTGGACGCGGCTGCCGTCGGCGACGTCGCGTTCTCCGCGGGCGTGCGCGTGCACGAGCTCACCCGGGTGGTCGCCTCGCTGGAGGCGGCCTACCTGGAGCTGGCCGGCGGGGACGTCGAGTACCGGGCGGGTGCCGCGTGAGGGCCGGCGTCCCGGTGCGGGCGGTGCTGCGCAGCGAGTGGACCAAGCTCGCGTCCGTGCGCTCGACGTGGTGGTGCGCCGCCGTCTACCTCGTCGTGGTCGCGGCGTTCGGCTGGCTGGCGGCGGCGAGCACCCCGACGGCGGTGCGGCCGGACCTCGCGGTGGGGGTGGCGCTGACCGGGTTCGGCTTCGGCCAGCTGGTGCTGGTGGTGCTCGGCGTCCTGGCCGTCAGCGCCGAGTTCGCCACCGGCTCGGCGCTGGTGTCGCTGACCGCGGTGCCGCGCCGCTCCCGGTTGCTGGTGGCCAAGACCGTCGTCGTGGCCACCTGGGCGGCGCTGCTCACCGCGGTCCTGGCGGTGGTCTGCTGGCTGGCCGCCCGCACGCTCACCGCGGTCCCCGGCGGGATCCCGCTGACCGCCCCCGGCGTCCTGCGCGCGCTCGGCCTGCAGGTGGCGGGCGCGGCGCTGCTCACCGTGCTGGCCGTGGGGCTGGGCGCGGTGCTGCGGTCCAGCGCCGGCGGGGTCGGCGTGGGGGTCGCGCTGGTGTTCATGCTGCCGCCGCTGCTGGCCCTCGCCGGTGGGGTGGTGGCCTCGCGGGCGTCGCAGGCGCTGCCGGCGCTGCGGGTGGGGGAGGACCCGTTCCTCGCCGTCCCGACCACCTGGCCGGTGGGGCTGGTCGTGTGCGGCGCGTGGGCGGTGGGCGCCTGGGCGATCGGCGCGGTGCTGCTCGAGCGCCGCGACGTCTAGGCCCGGGTCGCCTGTCGGATGGCCGAGAGGTAGCGCGCCGTGGCCAGCCGCTGGACGGCGGTGCTGACCGGGCCGCCCAGCCGGGCCAGCGGCGAGGCCAGCCGGGCGAACACCCGCAGCGCGAAGACGACGTCCCCCGAGGGCGTCAGCCGGACGACGAACGCCTCCTCCCCGCTCTCCGGGTGTCCGGGCAGCGTCCCGTAGGCGAAGCCCCGCTCGTTGCCGGTGGTCTGCGCCCACACCACCCGGCACGGGATGTCGTAGCCGAGCCGGGGCAGTCCCGCGGTGAGGACGACGACGGTGCCCGGCTCGGTCGCCGGTCCGGTCGCCCGCACCCGGAGCCCGACGCCGCGCTGGGCCCGCCAGTCGAACACCGCGGCGGCGGCCCGTTCGAGGTCGGCCGTCCCCGAGCCGACGACGACCGAGCGCTCGACGTGGTCGTACCCGGCGGGCAGCTCGGCGTCCCGGGTCGCCCCGACCTCGGCGTAGGTGAACGGGACGTCGGTGAGGTCGACGGGGTCGGGAGCGCGCAGGATGCCCATCCCGCGAGTGTCCCCGGCCGCGCCGCCGGTAGATTCCGCCCCACTGTGCTGCCCGCCGTCACCGCCACCCGCTACGTCACCCCGCTGCGCGAGGGTGGCTCGCTGCCGGGGCTCATGGAGGCCGACGACCTGGGCACCTACGTGGTGAAGTGGCGGGCCGCGGGACAGGGCGTCAAGGTGCTGGTCGCCGAGGTGGTGTGCGGTGAGCTGGCCCGGGCGCTGTCCTTGCCGGTGCCCGCGCTGGTCACCGTCGACGTCGCGCCGGAGCTGGCGGTGGGGGAGCCCGACGTCGAGGTGCAGGAGCTGCTGCAGCGCTCGGCCGGCACCAACCTCGGGCTGGACTACCTCCCGGGCGCGCTGGACTTCGAGGCCGGCGTCGGGGAGGTCGGCCCCGAGCTCGCCGGTCGGGTGCTGTGGTTCGACGCGCTGGTCGGCAACGTGGACCGCTCCTGGCGGAACCCGAACATGCTGTTCTGGCACGACCGGCTGCAGCTGATCGACCACGGCGCCGCGCTGACCTTCCACCACAACTGGCCCGGGGCCCCCGCGGCGGTGGCCCGGCCCTACGACGCCGGTCAGCACGCGCTCGTCGAGTGCGAGCCGGACGTCCGGTCCGCGGACGCGGCCCTGGCACCACGGGTGACCGCCGACCTGCTCGCCGGCGTCCTGGCGCTGGTCCCTGACGCCTGGCTCGAGGGTCCCGCGCCCGACGAGCCGCCGTCCGCCGTTCGCCGCCGCTACACAGAGCAGCTGCTCGCCCGGCTGGCCGCCCGGGGGTCCTGGCTGCCGCAGCTGGTGGCCACCGCGGCCGCCGGTGGCTCGCGCCGACGGGCCCCCCGCGGGGAGAACCGGCCCTCGTGGCTGGGTCCGCCGCCGCCCGAGGGGATCCGCCAGCGGTGAGCCGGGAGACCTTCGAGTACGCCGTCCTGCGCGTGGTGCCCCGGGTCGACCGGGGCGAGTCGCTCAACGCCGGCGTCCTCGTCTACTGCCGGCAGCGGGACTACCTGGGTTCCCGGGTGCACCTCGACGTGGACCGGCTGCGCGCCCTCGACCCAACTGCCGACGCCGCCGCGATCCGCCGCGCGCTGCAGGCGGCCGCCGACGTGTGCGCCGCCGACCCGGTCTCCGGCGCGGCCGGCCGGGAGGCGCTGGGCTCGCGTTTCCGCTGGCTGACCGCGCCGCGCAGCACCGTCGTCCAGCCGGGACCGGTGCACACCGGGCTGACCGCGGACCCCGACGCCGAGGCCGACCGGCTCCTGCGCCTGCTGGTCCTGCCCGTCGAGGGCTGACGGGCAGGGGCCCTCTCAGCCGGGGAAGAGGGCGTCGATCCGCCGGGCCAGGTCGAGGTCGAGCTGGCTGACGCCGCCGGCCGAGTGGCTGACCACCGTGAGGTGCACGGTGCGCCAGCGCAGGTCGACGTCGGGGTGGTGGTCCATCGACTCGGCGACGAAGCCGATCCGCACGATGGCGGCGACGGCGTCGGCGAAGGTCGGCAGCTTCACGCTGCGGGTCAGCCCGTCGGTGCCGCCGGACCACAGCGGCAGGTCCGGCAGGGCGGCGGTCAGCTCGTCGGGGGTCAGCTTCGGCGGTCGGGGCATCGTCCGATTCTCGCCCCATGGCCTCGTTCCCGGGACCCGCGGCGTGCCCAGCACGTCGTTGTTCCCGGGACCCGCGGCGTGCGCAGCACGTCGTTCAACGGCCTCGGTGCAGGGTCCTCGCGCGAGCGGAGGGGCAGCGAGGTCCTCTCGGGGCCCCTCGTCAGGTGTGCAGGCCGCACTCGGTCTTGCCGAGACCGACCCAGCGGCCGGCGCGCGGGTCCTCGCCCGGGGCGACCGGACGGGTACAGGGTGCGCAGCCGATCGAGCTGTAACCGATCTCCTGCAGCGGGTTGACCGGCACCTGGTGCGCGGCGACGTAGCGGTCGACGTCGTCCTGGGTCCAGGCGGCGAGCGGGTTGACCTTGATCATCTCCCGCTTCGCGTCCCACTCGACGACCCGCGTGCCGGCCCGGCTGGGCGACTCGTCGCGGCGGACCCCGGAGCCCCAGGCCACGTAGCCCGACAGCGCCTGTGCGAGCGGCCGCACCTTGCGCAGCGAGCAGCACAGGTCGGGGTCCCGCTCGTGCAGCCGCGGGCCGTGCTCCGCGTCCTGCTCGGCCACGGTCTGCTCCGGCCTCACGTTCACCAGCGTGATCGGCAGGACGCTCGTGATCCAGTCGCGGGTGCCGATGGTCTCGGCGAAGTGGTAGCCGGTGTCGAGGAAGACCACGTGGACGCCGGGCACCGCCTCGCTCGCCAGGTGGGACAGCAGCCCGTCGGCCATCGAGGACGTGATCGCGAAGTCGTCGCCGAAGGTGTCGCCAGCCCAGCGCAGCACGGTGAGGGCCTGCTCGACGGGGTCGGCGATGTCGGCGAACCAGCCGTCGGCGGCCTGCGCGAGCAGCGGTGTCGGGCGGAGGGCGATCGTCATGGGTGCTGGACTCCTGTTCCGGTCAACCGGACGGTGAAGGTCCGAAGGCAGGCAGCGCAGTGCCACTCGCCGCCGTCCCCGTGCGGGGTCAGCTCCTCGTCGCCGCAGTACGGGCAGTGGAACACCGGCAGCTGCCGGGCCCTTCCCGTGACCGACGGCTCGCTCACAGCAACCAGTCCTCCTCGGCGCGGGCGACGTAGTGCGCGAACGACTCGCCGGGCGTCCGGCGCTCGGCGAAGCCGCGCAGGACGCGCTCGCAGTAGTCGGCGGTCTCGGCCTTGGTCACCTTGTGGCCGCGGAACTTGCGGCCGAAGGTGGCCTCCACGCCGAGGTGCCCGCCGAGGTGGACCTGGAAGCCCTCGACCATCTCGCCGTTCGCGTCCCGGACCATCGATCCCTTGAACCCGATGTCCGCGGTCTGGAACCGGGCGCAGCTGTTCGGGCAGCCGTTGACGTTGATGCCGATCGGCACGTCGAAGTCCGGCAGCCGCTTCTCGAGCTCCGCGTAGAGGTCCTGCGCGTGCTGCTTGGTCTCGACGATCGCGAGCTTGCAGAACTCCAGGCCGGTGCAGGCCATCGTGCCGCGGCGGAAGGCGCTCGGGCGGACCTGCAGGTCGTGCCGGGCGAGCGCTTCCACCAGCGCCTCGACCTTCTCGTCCGGCACGTCGAGGATGACCAGCTTCTGCTGCGTCGTCGTCCGGATGCGTCCCCGTCCGTACTCGTCGGCCAGGTCGGCGATGGTGGTGAGGAGCGAGCCGCTGATCCGGCCGGTGCGCAGGGCGAAGCCGACGGCGTTGGCGCCGTCCTTCTGCTTGGCGACGCCGACGTGGTCGCGCTGGTCGTGCTTGGCCGGGGCGGCCGCGGGACCGTCGGGCAGCGCCTCGTGCAGGTACTCGTCCTGGAGCACCTGGCGGAACTTCTCCGGACCCCAGTCGGCGACGAGGAACTTGATCCGGGCGCGGTTGCGCTGCCGGCGGTAGCCGTAGTCGCGGAAGACCGAGGTGCACGCCGCCCAGACATCGGTCACCTGGTCGGGTCGGACGAAGACGCCGATCCGCTGGGCGAACATCGGGTTGGTCGACAGCCCGCCGCCGACGAGGAGGTCGTAGCCGGCCTCGCCCGCCTCGTTCACCACGCCGACGAAGGAGACGTCGTCGATCTCGGGCTCGGTGCAGTGGTCGACGCACCCGGACATCGAGGTCTTCCACTTGCGCGGCAGGTTGCTGAACTCGGGGTTGCCCACGTACTTGGCGACGGTCGCGGCGATGACGTCGGTGGCGTCGAGCACCTCGTCCTCGAGGATCCCGGCCAGCGGGCAGCCGAGCATCACGCGCGGGACGTCGCCGCAGGCCTCCATCGTCGACAGCCCGACCGACTCCAGCCGCCGCCAGATCTCGGGCACGTCCTCGATGCGGATCCAGTGGTACTGCACGTTCTGCCGGTCGGTGACGTCGGCGACGTCCCGCCCGAACTCGGTGCTGATGCCGCCGAGGACCCGCAGCGCGTCGCTGGTCAGCTGTCCGCCGTCGATGCGGGCACGCATCATGAAGTAGGAGTCCTCGAGCTCCTCCGGCTCCAGCACGGCGGTCTTCCCGCCGGGGATGCCCTGTGCCCGCTGGGTGTAGAGGCCCATCCAGCGCATCCGGCCGCGGAGGTCACCCGGGTCGATGGCGTCGAAGCCGGCCTTCGAGTAGATGTCGATGATCCGCTGGCGCACCTCGAGCCCGTCGGAGTCCTTCTTCATCCGCTCGTTGGGGTTGAGCGGCTCCCGGTAGCCGAGGGCCCACTGGCCCTGTCCACGCTGGGGACGGTTGCTCGCACGGGTGGGGGAGGTCACGTCGTACTTCTTCCTGCGCTCACCGCCTCCGCGGGCTACCGACCGTTCGGAGGAGGGGGCGCTGCAGATCGGGGGCGCAGTGGGGGTTGCGCGGGGGGACCGGGCTCAGCGCTGAGCGCGACAGACGGCGCTGGAGACGAGCGCCAGGTCGATGTGCAGCCGTGCGACGAGGAGGCTGCCACGATCGGTCACGCCGTCCATGGTCGCATAAGTCGACCGGACAGGTGGTGTGAATCAGCTGACGGGATCCATGGCGGCCCGGATCCGGGCGACCGACTCCTCGAGGGGGGTCACCGAGGTGTCGATGGTCAGCTCCGCCCGGGACGGCGACTCGTACGGGTCGCTGACCCCGGTGAAGACGGGGATCTCGCCCGCCCGCGCCCTCGCGTACAGACCCTTGACGTCGCGCTGCTCGCACACCTCGAGCGGAGTGGCGAGGTGCACGAGCAGGAAGCGTCCGTGCTCCTCCACCAGGGCGCGGGCGGCCTCCCGGGCGGCGTCGTACGGCGCGATCGCCGCGACGACGACCGTGCCGCCGTGCTTGACCACCTCGCCGGCGACCCAGCCGATCCGGCGGATGTTGAGGTCGCGGTGCTCCTTGGAGAAGTCCAGTTCGCTGGAGAGGTGGGTCCGGACGACGTCGCCGTCCAGGACGGTCACCTCCCGGCCCTCGGCCTCGAGCTGGGCGACGAGGGCGTCGGCGATGGTGGACTTCCCCGCGCCGGACAGCCCGGTCAGGAACACGGTGACGCCCGTCTGCTGCGTGCCTGCCATGCGCCCAGTCTCGCCCAGCCGGTCCGCGCGGCCGCCGGCCGGTCCCGGCGTCAGACCACCGGCTCGTCGCCGAAGGACCGCCAGGCCTCCTCGAGCGCGGCCAGTTCCGCCACCGCCGCCGGCAGCTTCCCGGCGACGACGTCGGCCAGCGTGACCTCCTCGAGCACCCGGCGGTAGGCCTCCCGGGCGGCCACCCACACCCCGGCCAGCGGCGCCGCCGCGCCGGGGTACTCGACCTCCTCCGGGCGCTGCCCGTGCACCTCCGCGAGGAACCCCTGCTCGACCCGCATGACCCGGGCGATCGAGACCTCCTCCGGGGGCAGGGCGAGCCGGTAGCCACCCTCCCGGCCGCGCTGGCTGGTCACCAGCCGGGCGTGCTGCAGGTCGCCGAGGATGGACTGCAGGAAGCGGGCGGGGATGCCCTGGGCCGTGGCGATGCGGTCGCTGGTGAGCGCGCCGGGCGCGGCCGCGGCCAGTTCGACCGCGGCACGGACGGCGTAGTCGACCCGGGCAGTGATGCGCACGGGGGTCATCCTGCCGTGGGATGGGCTCGCGCTCCTGGTCTGGGACCCTGTCCGGGTGTCCCAGCTGCGTTTCACCACGCTGGTCGAGGCGCCGCTGACCGTGGCCTTCGACGTCGCCCGAGCCCTGGGCCGCCCGTGGCGCACGCCGCTCGTCGAGGTGGAGTCGGTCCGGCCGGCCTGCGACGTCTACGCCGTCGGGCCGGTCCCCGGGTGGCGGCGGATCACCCACGCGCGGCGGTTCACGGCCACGGGGGAGGGCACGCGCGTCGACGAGCAGGTGGAGTGGGCGACCGCGTTGCCGGGTCTGCTGGGCCGGGCTGCCGACCGGCTGCTGCGCGGGCGGGTCCGGCGGGCCATGCGGGCCCACCTCGACGCCTACGCCGCGGCGGTGGCGCGGTCCGCGGTCGAGGTCGTCCAGGTGGTGGGCGCCGCCCTCGTCGAGGGCGACCGCGTGCTCGTCGCGCAGCGGTCGGGTGGCCCCTACGACGGGTTCTGGGAGTTCCCCGGCGGCAAGGTGGAGCCCGGGGAGGACGACCTGGCGGCGCTGGTCCGCGAGATCGGCGAGGAGCTGGGCGTGGTCGTCGTCCCCCAGGAGTTCCTCGGGGAGGTCGTGCTGGACGGCGTCGTCGCCGGCGGCGTCCCGGGCGCATCGACGCTGCGGGTGTGGTCGGCCCGCATCGTCGGTGGCGGCGAGCTCACCGCGCACGAGCACGCCGAACTGCGGTGGCTGCGGGCCGACGAGCTCGACGCGCTGGACTGGATCCCGGCCGACCGCCCCCTCCTCCCCGCCGTCCGCACCCTCCTCGCCCACCCCTGACCCGCCTCCCCGGACTCTCGGCGCTGAGAGTTCGCGTCCGCCCCCAGACTTTTGGCGCCGAAAGTCTGGGGGAGGGCGGCGGCTGTGGACGACGCGGCGAGCGGGCGCGGGAGTGGGCGACCCTGCACCGGTGACTCGCGGGTACGGACTGCACGGGGTCTTCCTGGGAACGCACGCCGTCGCCGAGGGGGCGGTCACACCGCGCCAGCTGAAGGCCGGCCTGTACCGGCGGTTGCTGCGCAACGTCTACGCCGACCCCCGGCTGGAGGCCGATCACCAGCTGCACGCGCGCGCGGCCGCACTGCTCATGCCTCCGGACGCGGCGCTGGGCGGGAGGTCAGCGGCCACCTGGTTCGGTGCACCGTTCGCCTCGGCCACCGAGCCCGTGGTGGTGCTCGCCCCACCGGACTCGGCGTGGCTCGGTCCTCGAGGTGTCCGGGTCCATCGGACGACGATCGGGGCCGACGACGTGCAGACGGTCGACCACGACGTCCGGGTCACGTCACCGCTGCGGACGGCGTGGGACGTCGCGACGTTGGAGATCGTGCCGACCGCGGTCGCGATGCTCGACGGGATGGTGCGCGCCGGGTGCCTCGACCTCGCGGCGCTGGCTTGGCTCCACGAGACCTCGCGGGGGCGGTGGCGCGCCAGCCGGGTCGGCACGGCGCTCCCGTTGGTGGACGGCCGGAGCGAGAGCCCGCCGGAGTCATGGGTGCGGGTGGCCTGTGTGCGGGCCGGCCTGCCTGCTCCCGTTCCGCAGTTCGTCGTCGTCGCGGGAGGGGAGTTCCTGGGGCGCGTCGACCTCGCCTGGCCCGAGGCTCGACTCGTCGTCGAGTACGAGGGGCCACACCACTTCGATGGGCTGCAGATCCGGCAGGACGACCGGCGCTACGCACGCCTCGTCGCCGCGGGGTGGCGCGTGATCCGGCTCAGCGCCGCGGACCTCCGCGACATGGACGCCGTGGTCTCGAGGATCGCCCAGGCGCTGCGCGAGGCGTCGTCCGCCGGCTGAGCGGACGTCCGCAGCCGTGTTCGCGGCGCCGAGAGTCCCGAGACGGGGACGGACCTGTGGCGCCGAAAGTCCGGAGCCGGGGGGCGGACTCATGGCGCGAGAGTCGGAGCCGGGGGGCGGACTCGTGGCGCCGGGAGTCCGGAGCCGGGGGCGGACTCGTGGCGCCGGGAGTCCGGAGACGGCGACGGACGCCGGGCCGGGTCGAGCCGGCGGGGCGTCCGTCGCTGTCGTGTCCTGCTCGCGCGAGTGTCTGCTCGGCGCGAGGGACTACTTGAAGACGTCCTTGACCTTCTCGCCGGCCTGCTTGAGGTTGCCCGAGGCCTGGTCCGCCTGACCCTCGGCCTGCAGGTCCGGGTCGTCGGTCGCGTTGCCCACGGCCTCCTTGCCCTTACCGGACAGCTCCTCGGCCTTGTTCTTCATCTTGTCGATGCCGCTCATGCCTGGCTCCTCTCGTCGGGTCGGCCGAGCAGTACCCCGAGCGACCGATCCCGACACCCCTCCTCCTACCGGCCGGAATCCTTGCGGCCGGACGTGACCTGCGCCGCAACTCCTCCGGGGCCGCTGGACCGGCCCGGACGCAAGCCGGAATACCACCCTGTGAGATCCTGAGCCGAGGTCACAAGTCGGTGACGTCCGTGGACGCTCTTCTCGGAGCGCGCCTAGGGTCGCCCGTCGTACCGACTGACTCGGTACCTGTCCGCAGCGCCACCGGTCGACCGAGCACCAACTGCCGGCCACCGGAGAACCAGTCCATTCCCCCCGCGACAGCGGGACGAGGGAGGCATTGCACGTGAAGCTGAGCAAGCGCTCCACCGCGCTCATCGTGGGTGGCCTGTCCACCGCGATGGTCCTGGCCGCCTGTGGCGGCGGCGACGACGACGGCGGCTCTGGGGGTGCTGCCGGGGACGGCGGCAGCTTCAGCGTCTACATCGGCGAGCCCGAGAACCCGCTGCTCCCCGGCAACACCAACGAGACCGAGGGCGGCCAGGTCGTCGACTCGCTGTTCACCGGCCTCGTCGAGTACGACAACGAGACCAACGAGGCGGCCTTCACCGGCGTCGCCGAGTCCATCGAGTCCACGGACCAGACCACCTGGACCGTCACGCTCAAGGACGGCTGGACCTTCCACGACGGCAGCCCGGTGAACGCCGAGTCCTTCGTCGACGCGTGGAACTACGCCGCGTACAGCCCGAACGCGCAGGGCAACTCGTACTTCTTCGCCAACATCGTCGGCTACGACCAGCTGCAGGCCGGCGACGACGGCAGCCAGCCCGCGGCCACGGAGATGAGCGGCCTGCGGGTGATCGACGACCTGACCTTCGAGGCCACGCTCTCGTCGCCCTACGCCCAGTGGCCGACCACCGTCGGCTACACCGCCTTCTACCCGCTCCCCCCGGCCTTCTTCGAGGACCCCGAGGGCTTCGGCGAGCAGCCGATCGGCAACGGCCCCTTCCAGGCCGAGGAGCCCTTCGTCCCCGGTCAGGGCATCACGCTGACCCGCTACGACGACTTCGGTGGCGACGCGCCCGCGAACGCGGAGTCGGTGGAGTACCGGGTCTACGCCGAGCAGGACACGGCCTACACCGACCTGCAGGGCGGCAACGTCGACATCATGGACACCCTCCCGCCGGACGCCATCGCCTCGGCCGAGTCGGAGTTCGGTGACCGGTACATCGAGACCGAGCAGGGCGACATCACCTCGCTGGGCTTCCCGACCTACGACCAGCGTTTCGCCGACCCGAACGTGCGCAAGGCCATCTCCATGGCGATCGACCGGCAGGCGATCAGCGACGCGATCTTCAACGGCACCCGCACCCCGGCGACCTCGTTCATCAGCCCGGTGGTCCAGGGCTACCGCGACGACGCCTGCGAGGCCTGCGTGCTCGACGTCGAGGAGGCCAACCGGCTGCTCGACGCGGCGGGCTTCGACCGCAGCCAGCCGATCGACCTGTGGTTCAACGCCGGCGCCGGTCACGACGCCTGGGTCGAGGCCATCGGCAACCAGCTCCGGGAGAACCTGGGCCTGGAGTACCAGCTGCGCGGCGAGCTGCAGCAGGCGGAGTTCCTGCCGCTGAAGGACGCCAAGGGCATGACCGGGCCGTTCCGCGACGCGTGGATCATGGACTACCCGGTCGCCGAGAACTTCCTCGGTCCGCTGTACTCGTCGGCCGCCCTGCCGCCGGCCGGCTCGAACTACTCCTTCTACAGCAACCCGGAGTTCGACGCGCTGCTCCAGCAGGGGAACTCGGCCGCCTCGGACGACGAGGCGATCGCGGCCTACAACGCGGCTGAGGACGTCCTCCTCCGCGACTTCCCGTCGGCTCCGCTGTTCTACCGCCTCAACCAGGGTGCGCACTCGGAGAACGTCGACAACGTGGTGATCGACGCCTTCGGGCGGATCGACGCCGCCGCCGTCACGGTCGTCGGCTGACCTCCCAGCAGGACCCGCACTGCCCGCCGGGGGCGCCGTCACTGCAGACGGTCGCCCCCGGCGGCGCGCGTGCCCCGCACCGGGCACGATGACCACGCCGCCGGCCGCGCGTCGACCGGTGCTCACACCTGAGGGGGGACATGGGCCGCTACGTGGCGCGCCGCCTGTTGCTCACCATCCCGGTCCTGATCGGTGCGTCGTTCCTGATCTTCGCGATGGTGTACGCCCTGCCGGGTGACCCCATCCGGGCGCTGGGCGGTGACCGACCGCTGGCGCCCGCCGTCGTCGCCCAGCTGCGGGACGACTACAACCTCGACGACCCGCTGCTGATCCAGTACGCGAAGTACGTCGGCGACCTCCTGCAGGGAGACTTCGGCACGGACTTCCGCGGTCGCGCCGTGCTCGACACGATCACCCAGCGGCTGCCCGTCACGATCCGGCTGACGGCGGTCGCGATCGCCTTCGAGGCGGTCATCGGGATCATCGCGGGTGTCCTCGCCGGCATCCGCCGCAACGGCTTCCTCGACAACCTGGTGCTGGTCTCGAGCACCGTCGTCGTGTCCGTCCCGATCCTCGTGCTCGCCTTCGTGTCCCAGTTCGTCTTCGGGCTCCAGCTCGGTCTGTTCCCCATCTCGGGCATCAGCGAGGGCTGGCGGAGCTTCTTGCTGCCCGGCCTGGTCCTGGCGGCAGGATCCCTCGCCTACGTCGCCCGGCTCACCCGGACCAGCGTCGCGGAGAACATGCGCGCGGACTACGTCCGGACGGCGAAGGCCAAGGGCCTGCCCCACCGGACGGTGATCATCCGGCACACGCTGCGCAACAGCCTGATCCCGGTGGTCACCTTCATCGGTGCGGACATCGGCACGCTCATGGGCGGCGCCATCGTGACCGAGTCGGTCTTCAACCTGCCCGGGATCGGCCGGGCGGTGTTCGACGCCGTGCGCCAGCAGGAGGGCGCCGTGGTCGTCGGCATCGTGACCCTGATGGTCTTCTTCTTCATCTTCTTCAACCTGGTGGTGGACGTGCTCTACGCCGTCCTCGACCCGAGGATCCGCTATGACTGACCAGCAGCAGGCCGATCTGCGGCACGACGAGATGGAGGCCGGGACGACGACCGGCCTGGCCAGCCCGTCGGTCGACGTCACCGACGCCCGGCAGAACAGCCTGTGGAGCGACGCCTGGGGCCACCTGCGGCGCAACCCGCTGTTCTGGATCGGCGCCGTCCTCGGGTTGGTCTTCCTGCTCGTGGCGGTGTTCCCGCAGGTGTTCGCCCGCGGGGCCGACCCCCGCTCGTGCAGCCTGTCCAACAGCCAGCAGGCACCGTCGGCCGACCACTGGTTCGGGTTCGACCAGCAGGGCTGCGACTACCTGGCCAACGTCGTCTACGGCGCCCGCAACTCGTTGTTGATCGGACTGCTCGCCGTCCTGGTCGTGCTGGTCCTCGGCGTGGTCGTGGGCGCCGTCTCCGGCTTCTACGGCGGGCTCACCGACACCGTCCTGTCCCGCCTCACCGACGTCTTCTACGCGGTGCCGTTCGTCCTCGGGGCGATCGTCGTCCTCCAGAGCGGCGTCATCGGCCGGGGGGTCGTCGCGGTGGCGATCGCCCTGGCGGCGTTCGGCTGGATGACCGCCATGCGGCTGGTGCGCTCCCAGGTGATCGCCGTGAAGAGCGGGGACTACGTGGCCGCGGCGAGGGCGATGGGCGCGTCCAACGGGCGCATCCTGGTCCGGCACATCCTGCCCAACGCGGTCGCGCCGGTGCTCGTCTACACGACCATCACCATCGGGGTGCTGATCGCCGCCGAGGCGACGCTGACCTTCCTCGGGGTGGGCCTGCAGCGGCCGGCGATCTCGTGGGGGCTGCAGATCGACGCCGGCCAGTCGCTGCTGCGGACGGCGCCGCACCTCGTGCTCTTCCCGAGCATCGTCCTGACCCTGACCGTGATGGCGTTCATCATGATGGGCGACGCCCTGCGCGACGCCCTCGACCCGAGGCAGCGCGGATGACCCGACCCGATCTCTCCAAGACGTCCGCCCCGGCGCCGGGCGCCGGCACCCCGGTGCTCGAGGTGGACGACTTGCACGTGGAGTTCCGCACCCGCTCCGGCGTGGTCAACGCGGTCAACGGCGTCAGCTACACGCTGGCCGCGGGGGAGACCCTCGCCATCCTCGGGGAGTCCGGGTCCGGCAAGTCGGTGTCCGCCCAGGCCATCATGGGGATCCTGGACAGCCCCCCGGCCGTGATCACCGGCGGCGGCATCTTCTTCGAGGGCAAGGACCTGCTGACCCAGCCGGCCGAGGAGCAGCGCAAGGTCCGCGGGCCGGGGATCTCGATGATCTTCCAGGACGCGCTGTCCTCGCTGAACCCGGTGTACAGCGTCGGCTTCCAGATCGGGGAGATGTTCCGCGCCCACCGCGGCACGTCCCGCAAGGAGGCCAAGAAGAAGGCCGTCGAGCTCATGGACCGGGTCCGCATCCCGGGTGCCGCGGCGCGGGTCGACGACTATCCGCACCAGTTCTCCGGCGGCATGCGCCAGCGGGTGATGATCGCCATGGCCATCGCCCTGGACCCGCGGGTGCTCATCGCCGACGAGCCGACGACGGCCCTCGACGTCACGGTGCAGGCCCAGGTCATGGACCTGCTCAAGGACCTGCAGCGGGACACCGGGATGGGCCTGGTCCTGATCACCCACGACCTGGGCGTGGTCAACGAGGTCGCCGACGAGGTCGCCGTCATGTACGCGGGGAAGATCGTCGAGCGCGGCACCGTGGACGACGTCTTCACCGACGCGGCGCACCCGTACACCGACGGACTGATGTCCTCCATCCCGCAGCTGGAGGCCAAGGGCGGGCGGCTGACCCCGATCGTCGGGCAGCCGCCGAACCTGGCGGCCATCCCCAGCGGGTGCCCGTTCCACCCGCGCTGCTCCCGGCGCCGCATCGGTGCCGAGGCCGCTCCGGGGCGGGACTGCGCCGCCGACGTCCCGCCGCTGCGCCTGGTCGTCCCCGGCCGCGAAGCGGCCTGCCACTACAGCGAGGAGGTCCTCGGTGTCTGACGACAGCGACGGGAGCACCGGAGCCACGGCCGCGTCCCTCCCGACGACGGCGGCCGGCGAGACGCTGTTGGAGGTCCGCGACCTCAGGAAGCACTTCCCGCTCACCCAGGGCATCGTCTTCAGGCGGACGATCGGTCACGTCCGCGCCGTGGACGGCGTCAACCTGACCCTGCGCCGCAAGGAGACCGTGGGCCTGGTCGGCGAGTCCGGCTGCGGCAAGTCGACGGTGTCCAAGCTGCTCGTGGCCCTGGAGAAGCCGACGTCGGGGTCGATCCTCTACAAGGGGCGCGACGTCGCGAAGATGAGCGGCCGGGCGCTCAAGGCCTACCGGCGCGAGGTCCAGATCATCTTCCAGGACCCCTACGCGTCGCTGAACCCGCGGATGACCGTCGGCGACATCGTGGCCGAGGGCTGGGCGGTGCACGCCGACGTCGCGCCCAGGAAGGGCCGGCTGCAGCGCACGCAGGAGCTGCTGGACCGGGTCGGGCTCAACCCCGACTACGTCAACCGCTACCCGCACCAGTTCTCCGGTGGCCAGCGGCAGCGCATCGGCATCGCGCGCGCCCTCGCGCTGCGGCCGGAGATCATCGTCTGCGACGAGCCGGTGTCGGCCCTGGACGTCTCGGTCCAGGCGCAGGTGGTCAACCTGCTCGAGGACCTGCAGGACGAGTTCGGCCTCTCCTACCTGTTCATCGCGCACGACCTGTCGGTGGTGCGGCACATCTCCGACCGGGTGGCGGTCATGTACCTCGGCAGCATCGTCGAGGAGGGCACCGACGAGCAGGTCTACGCCTCGCCGTCACACCCCTACACGCAGGCGCTGCTGTCGTCGGTGCCGCTGCACGAGCCGGCGTTGCGCGGGCAGAAGGACCGGATCCTCCTGCAGGGCGACGTGCCCAGCCCGGCCGACCCGCCCTCGGGCTGCCGGTTCCGCACCCGCTGCTGGAAGGCCCAGGACGTCTGCGCCGTCGAGCCGCCGGCGCTGGTGGACCGCGGCCAGGGCCACCCGTCGGCCTGCCACTTCGCCGAGGCCCGCCGCGTCGTCCCCCTCGAGGAGGGGCGATGACGCGGCAGCGCCGTCCGTGACCGACCCGGCCAGGGGCCGGGTGGCGGCGTCCGCCCGCACTGCAGGATGGACGCCGTGACCGCTGACCGCCGCCTGCTCCTCGTGCACGCCCATCCCGACGACGAGACCATCAACAACGGCGCCACGATGGCCCGCTACGTCGCCGAGGGGGCCGCGGTCACCCTGCTCACCTGCACGCTGGGCGAGGAGGGCGAGGTGCTCGTCCCGTCGCTGGAGCTGCTCGCGTCCGACCACGCCGACCAGCTCGGCGGGTTCCGCATCGGGGAGCTCGCCGCGGCGATGGACGCCCTCGGCGTCACCGACTGGCGCTTCCTCGGCGGGCCGGGGCGCTACCGCGACTCGGGGATGATGGGGACGCCGGCCAACGACAAGCCGCGCGCCTTCTGGAACGCCGACCTCGGCGAGGCGGTGGCGCACGCCGTCGCCGTCGTCCGGGAGGTGCGGCCGCAGGTCGTGGTCACCTACGACGAGAACGGCGGCTACGGCCACCCCGACCACATCCAGGCCCACCGGGTGGCCATGGGCGCCGTCGAGGCGGCCGCCGACCCGGCCTACCGCCCCGACCTCGGCGAGCCGTGGGACGTCGCCAAGGTCTACTGGTGCTGCTTCCCGCGCTCGGTCATGCGCGCGGGCATCGAGGCGATGGCGGCGCTGGGCGAGGACTCCCCGTTCGCGTCCCTCGGCGACGTCGACGACGTGCCCTTCACCGTCCCCGACGAGGTGGTGGCCGCCGCGGTGGACGGGCGGCCGCACGCCGGCCGCAAGGACGCCGCGTTGCGTGCCCACGCCACCCAGATCACCGTCGACGGGCCGTTCTTCGCCCTGTCCAACAACCTGGGCCAGGAGGTCATGGGCATCGAGTACTACCGGCTGGCGCGCGGGCAGCGCGGGCAGCGCGGACCGGCCGGCGCCGCACCCGACGGCTGGGAGGACGACCTGTTCGCCGGCCTGCCCGGATGAACCGCCGCGCCTGGGCGCGGCTGCCGGCAGGACTGCTCGTCGTCGCGGTCGCGGCGGAGCTGGCGCTGGTGGAGGTGTTCTGGCTGCCCCTGCGCGTCGGCGGGGTGCTCGTCCCGGCGTCCCCGGTCGCGGCCGTGGCGGGGAACCTGCTGCTCGTGCCGCTGGCGTTCCGGCTGACCGGATCGCGGCTGGTCGCCGCCGCGCCGGCGCTGGTCTGGCTGGTGATCGCGGTGGCGGGGAGCCTGCGGCGTCCCGAGGGTGACCTGCTCGTCACCGGAGGCGGGGCCGCGGGCTTCGTCAACCTCGCCTTCCTGCTCCTCGGCGTGATCGCCGCGGCCTTCGCCGTCGGCCGGGTGATGGCCGCGCCGGTCACGGCGCGGCGTACCGGTAGTGGTACCGGTGGTGCTCGATGAAGCCGGCCCGGCGGTAGAGCTCCCGGGCGGGGGCGTTGGACGACGTCA
Organism: Geodermatophilus sabuli; assembly: GCF_010686765.1. Classification (GTDB taxonomy): domain Bacteria; phylum Actinomycetota; class Actinomycetes; order Mycobacteriales; family Geodermatophilaceae; genus Geodermatophilus; species Geodermatophilus sabuli_A. Next base: position 386,470 of record NZ_JAAGWF010000008.1, read on the forward strand.
CCTGCAGGTACACCCACGCCGCGCCGTGGTCGGCGGCCCAGCGCTGCAGGGCACCCATGACGGCGGTGGCCAGGCCGCGACGGCGGTGCTGCTCGGCGACGGTGACGGCGGCGACGCCCAGCCAGCCGTCGGTGAGCACCCCGCGGGCGACGGCCGCGAGCGGCGCGGGCTCGGGTTCGAGGCGCACGGAGGCGAAGACGACGTCCTCGGCGTTGGTCAGCACAGCGCCGGCCGACGGCGGGAGGGCCCGGCCGCGGTGCCGGTAGCCGGCCAGCCAGGCGGCGTCCGGTGCGGGGGAGAGCTCCACGGCGACGCCGTCGTCCGGCGGGGTGGTCAGGGGGGCGGTGAGCACCAGCACGTCCTCGTCGCGCTCCCACCCGGCCTCGGCGAACACCGCGTCCGCCGCGCGCGACTGGCGCCCGGGCAGCTGGGCCGTGGGGCGCAGGCCGCGGTCGCGGTACCAGGTGCCCACCGCCTCGACGGCGTCCGGCAGCGGCCGGCCCGGGTCGCCGACCACCAGCGCCGAGTTGGCCCGCCCGGTGAAACCGCCGCCGGCCCGCAGCAGCCAGTCGCCGAGGTCGGCCTCCTCGGTGCCGCGCCAGCCCCGCGCCGCGAGGTACTCGAGGTCGGCGACGTCGAGGGGCGAGCGGCTCTGTCCCATGGACGTCGATCCTGCGGGGTCCGCCCGACGTGACGCGCACCGGGGCATCGGTCCACCCGTCGCGCCCGCTGCCGCCGGGAGGAGCCATACTGGGCGCCGGAACAACCGACCCCGGCCCCCGAGCCGGCGGTCCCCGCGCGTCCCCGGGAGGGAACCACCGTGACCTACGTCATCACCCAGGCCTGCGTCGACGTCCTCGACAAGGCGTGCATCGACGAGTGTCCGGTGGACTGCATCTACGAGGGCGACCGGATGCTCTA
>NZ_JAAGWF010000070.1 GCF_010686765.1 Geodermatophilus sabuli
TCCGCGCCGGGCGCGCGCTGGAGCACCTGCCCGCGGTGGCGGCCGCCTTCGCCGCCGGCACCATCACCGCCGAGCAGGTCACCGTGGTGGTGCCGGTGACCACCCCCGAGCGGCTCACCGCCGCCGCGCAGCAGGGCGTGGACCTGGCCGAGGTCGACGCGGTGCTCGCCGACACCGCGGCCAGTCGGCCGCCGGTGCCGTTGGCCCGGGTGGTCGGGCACTACCTGACCCGCCTGGACCCCGACGGCGTGGAACCCGATCCCACCGAGGGGCGCGCCCTGACCCTGGCCCGCCACCCCGACGGCACCCTGACCATCCGCGGGGAGCTGGACTGCGTGGGCGGGGAGAAACTGGCCGCCGCGCTGGAGGCCATCGCCGCCGCCGGCCGGGTCGCCGGGGACCGGCGCACCCGCGCCCAGACCCTCGGCGACGCCCTCGTCCAACTCGCCGACACCGCCCTGGCCTCCGGCCGGCTGCCGGTGCTGCGCACGGTCAAACCGCACGTCATCCTCACCCTCGACCTCGCCGACCTGGCCGAGGAGGGGACCGGGCCCGGAGTCGCCGACACCGGGTTCGGGGCCACCCTGTCCGCCGCCCGCGCCCGCTGGCTGGCCTGCGACGCCACCCTCACCCGCCTCGTCCTG
>NZ_JAAGWF010000071.1 GCF_010686765.1 Geodermatophilus sabuli
AAAATCAAAAGCATGCAAATAACCTGGCTGCCGATTCAGGGGCCAGAGCAGAAAGCCGCTAAGGCAAAAGCGCTCGAGTACATGAGCGCGATACTGCAGGCTTTTTCGCCCGCGCTGACCAAAAAGCAAAGCCAGCAAAAGCTGCAAAAACTTCTCACCGCCGGTAAAAATAAGCGTTACTACGCCGATACCGAAGGGGCCATACGCTATGTGGTGGCAGATAACGGCGAAAAAGGACTGACCTTCGCTGTTGAACCGATTAAGCTGGCACTATCAGACACACTCGGCGGGG
>NZ_JAAGWF010000072.1 GCF_010686765.1 Geodermatophilus sabuli
TAATGACAAAAAGCAAAGCCTTTCGAGGGAAAATCTCTATACTGATTCACAGACCATGCTGCCCGACAGGGCGGCCATATTCCTTAATTCGCTAATTTAGCGTGGAGAATTGAAATGCGACATCCTTTAGTGATGGGTAACTGGAAACTGAACGGCAGCCGCCACATGGTAAACGAACTGGTTGCGAACCTGCGTAAAGAGCTGGCGGGCGTGACGGGCTGCGCGGTTGCTATCGCTCCGCCGGATATGTACCTGGATCTGGCTAAACATGCCGCTGACGGCAGCCACATC
>NZ_JAAGWF010000073.1 GCF_010686765.1 Geodermatophilus sabuli
ACAGTTTCGCCAGCGATTCTGCTTTCTCACGCCACTGCTCCGGTGAACCGTAGGTATTGCGTGGGTCGAGAATACGGGTCTCTACGCCCGGCAGCGCCGTCGGGATTGCCAGATCAAACATCGGCAGCGTGAAGGTTTCGGCGTTATCGAGTGAACCATCCAGAATGGCGTCGATAATGGCGCGGGTATCTTTGATGGAGATACGTTTGCCGGTGCCGTTCCAGCCGGTATTCACCAGGTACGCCTGCGCACCGGACGCCTGCATGCGTTTAACCAGCACTTCCGCGTACTGCGTCGGGTGCAGCGACAGGAACGCTGCGCCGAAGCAGGCGGAGAAGGTTGGCGTTGGCTCCGTCACGCCGCGTTCGGTACCGGCCAGTTTGGCGGTAAAACCAGACAGGAAGTGGTACTGCGTCTGGCTGGCGGTCAGGCGGGACACCGGAGGCAACACGCCGAACGCATCTGCCGTCAGGAAAATCACCTTCGTCGCGTGGCCCGCTTTTGACACCGGCTTCACGATGTTGTCGATGTGGTAGATAGGGTAAGACACGCGGGTGTTTTCGGTTTTCGAAGCATCGTCGAAGTCGATCGTTCCATCGGCACGCACGGTGACGTTTTCCAGCAGCGCATC
>NZ_JAAGWF010000074.1 GCF_010686765.1 Geodermatophilus sabuli
ATAGGGCCTGAAGTTGATTTCGCCATATCTAACAGCAAACGATATGTACCAGGTTCAGTTAGGGCATTGAAATTTGTCCCATCAGGAGCAACTGCCATATCTGTTTTAAAGGCCCTGGCATCACCAGTTGGCAACCCGAATGCCCCCACCTGCATGACGTTCCCGGCTGCGCCGCCTGCATCCAGCGTGGCGCTACTTCCTAAACCGACCTTTATTCACCTTCATCAGCAGCAAGGATCAGTTCTACGGCTCTGAGTTTCTGGTTGTACAGAGAATCGCCAGGCATTTCGACGCGCACGGATACAAACTGATCGCGGGGAATGTCTACAGGGTCGCCGTCGCTGATACCTTGCCGTTCGTTCCTGGCGAAAGTCGGCGCTTCAGGATGTGCGCGATGATAAGTTTTCACTAGCACCGAACCGTCAGCATTTACCTCATAGTCCAGCCATACCAGCGGTTGTTTATTACGGTCTGATGGGATCTCAAAACCACCATCAACCCCGCCCCAAATAGCCTCAGCATTTAGGCCATGACATCCTTCTATGAGATATTGGCCTGTGTCTATACGGCGTACTGTGCACCCCTCAGATTCATCATTTGTTTCGTAACTTCCA
>NZ_JAAGWF010000075.1 GCF_010686765.1 Geodermatophilus sabuli
TGCATGGCATAGCGCAGCAGCAGCTGCGCCGCGCTGACCAGCATTACGCTGCATAACGCCCAGAACGTTCCTCTCACAGGCTTCCTCCGAGGATAACAATGCCGATGATGATGAACCCGACGCCCAGCCAGTGATGCAACGCGACTTTTTCATGCCAGAATGCTTTCGCCGCCAGGGTCACCCAGACAAAATTGAGGCTCAGCATAGGGTAGGCAACGCCGACAGGCAGGCGCTGCAGGACCACCAGCCAGACCAGCATGCCGCTGCCCAGTGCCAGCAATGCCAGGCCCAGCCACAGCATAATATGCGCGCCACGCCGTCCGGCTTTCGCCGGACGGGTGGCCTGCTTCTGACACAGCTGCCCTGCGCAGGTCAGCAGGCTTGCCAGTATCAACCAGAGCCAGGTCGTCATTGCGGTAAATACTGCAGCCAGGCCAGACGGCCCTGAATATACAGGCTGTCCGGTTCTGGCAGATGAGCCCGCTTAATATCGTCGTGTTTTGACAGCAGGATCACCAGTGACACGCCCCCCTGCTGGCGATGCGTTGCCAGCCACTGCGCAAAATTATCTTTCTCGACAAACCGGTCTTTCACATCCGGGTACGCTAGCCC
>NZ_JAAGWF010000076.1 GCF_010686765.1 Geodermatophilus sabuli
AAAATGAACGGGTTTATCGCTCTGGTTCTGGTGGCACTTGCAGTCGGTCTGATGCAAGGGATGCCGCTGGTGAAAGTCATCAGCTCCATTAAAGCCGGTGTCGGCGGCACGCTCGGTAGCCTGGCACTGATCATGGGCTTTGGCGCTATGCTCGGCAAAATGCTGGCGGACTGTGGGGGCGCCCAGCGTATTGCCACCACGCTGATTGCCAAATTTGGTAAGAAGAATATCCAGTGGGCGGTTGTGTTAACCGGGTTTACCGTCGGTTTCGCACTGTTCTATGAAGTGGGCTTCGTGCTGATGCTGCCACTGGTGTTCACCATCGCAGCGGCAGCGAACATTCCACTGCTGTATGTCGGTGTACCGATGGCCGCCGCGCTGTCCGTTACGCACGGTTTCCTGCCACCACACCCGGGTCCAACCGCGATCGCCACCATCTTCCATGCCGATATGGGTAAAACCCTGCTGTTCGGTACGATTCTGGCAATCCCGACGGTGATCCTGGCCGGCCCGGTTTATGCCCGTTTCCTGAAAGGGATTGATAAGCCTATCCCGGAAGGTCTGTACAGCGCGAAAACCTTCACGGAAGAAGAGATGCCTGGTTTTG
>NZ_JAAGWF010000077.1 GCF_010686765.1 Geodermatophilus sabuli
CGGCAACGTCTTTACCGAGCTGTTTTTGAATGTTTTTTGCGATATTTTCGGTATTGCCGGTATCACTGCCGAAGAAAATGCCGATGATTGCCATGAGTAAAATAACCTCTTGAAACTTAATGGTATGGTGGCGCAATTTGTCCACGGATAAGGGCAATAATAGCAGAACTGGCAACCCCGCGGAAACAGCTATCGCGCAGGACTGCACTCTGTGCTACATGAAAAGGGTAAGAAAGGGGATTTTCAGACTTATGCCTGGCGGCGCAACGTCTCAAGCTGGGCGATCAACATCTCTTCAATGAGCTCGCTACGGCTGATATTACGCGCTTCAGCCAGTTCGTTAAGCGCATCGACGGCGTCGGCATTGAGCTTCAGTTCGACACGCTTAAGCCCACGATTTTTATCGCGTTTAAGCTGGTTGCGTTTATTAATACGCAGCTGTTCATCGCGCGAAAGCGGATTCGTTTTCGGTCGTCCCGGTCGACGCTCATTCGCGAACAGATCTAGTGTCGTACGGTCCGTTTGTTCTTTGGCCATGATTCTGAGACTTCGGGGGAAACAAGCCGCCCTGCTATTGCCCGGGCGATGAGCGCGCCATCATACATC
>NZ_JAAGWF010000078.1 GCF_010686765.1 Geodermatophilus sabuli
GGCTGTCCGCTTCCATCTCCAGCATCCGGCGGGCAAACATCATCAGGCCAATGGAGGCGCAGCTTTCGGCATATACCGTATCGTTAGGCAAATCGTAATCGCTGCTGAAGGCTTCGCCACTGCTTTGCGAGCCGATCCCGCCGGTAATATAGAGCTGTCGCTGGGCCATGTTATTCCACAGTCGCAGGCAGTCCTGGCGTTTACCCTCGTCATGACTCAGGCGAGCAAGATGCGCCATGCCCGCCATCAGATAGACAAATCGAACCGCGTGGCCGATGGCGGTGT
>NZ_JAAGWF010000079.1 GCF_010686765.1 Geodermatophilus sabuli
AAGCGGTTGATGCGCCTGGCTATAGGCTTTGTCCTTGACCATCCACGCCGGGCCGTACGTGTTCCAGTACGATGTCCGGCCCCGTTTCTCATATTCGATATCGTAGAAATGAGGCTGCGTGCCGCGCGTGTCGATAAAATATTTCACAAGGGCCAGGTAACGCGGTTCCTGAGTGACGTCGTAAAGCCGCATAAGCGCCAGCTCAATTTCCGGATGGCCCGGATAACCGTGAAGCTGCTCCTCGCCGGGGCCAAAGACCCGGTCGATATGGTCCGCCAGTTTGCATACCACATCCAG
>NZ_JAAGWF010000080.1 GCF_010686765.1 Geodermatophilus sabuli
GTTTTCTTACGCAGATCGTCCAGCATCTGGTGACCATGATCGGGACGGAACGGGATAGGACGAACGTCACCCGCGTGCTTACGACGTACCTCTTCCGCCAGAATCGCATCCACTACCGCCACCATATTCACATCGCCGCCCAGGTGCGCTGCTTCATGGAAGGTTTTTGGATTATCCTCACGACAGGTCGCACGCAGATGCGTGAAGTGAATACGATCGCCGAAGGTTTCAATCATCTGCACCAGATCGTTATCCGCACGCACGCCGTAAGAGCCGGTACACATGGTGAATCCGTTATAGA
>NZ_JAAGWF010000081.1 GCF_010686765.1 Geodermatophilus sabuli
CACGATACGCGGTAAACCGAGAATAGGACGCGGAGGATCGTCCGGGTGCACAGCCAGGCGTACGCCCGCTTCTTCCGCTACCGGTACGATAGCGCGCAGGAAAAACGCCATGTTTTCACGCAGCTGGTTTTTATCAATATTCCCGTATTCCGCCAGTCGCGCGCGGAACTGATCCAGCGTATAGCCCTCTTCAGCGCCCGGCAGGCCAGCAATAATATTGCGGGTCAGCTTTTCAATCTCGGCGTCACTGGCT
>NZ_JAAGWF010000082.1 GCF_010686765.1 Geodermatophilus sabuli
AGGTACGCCAGCTGCTGGCGAGGGTCGTCAGCCCAAAGTGTAGAGTTTCGGGTACGGGCCTGAGCCAGCAGTAAATCGAGTTCTCTCGGTTTATCCTCGCCTTTTAGCGTTGCGCTGATAATGATGCCGATCCCGGCTTCGTCAGCCAGGGTCCAGCCAGGGACGCGGTACTCGCCTTTGTCGCCTTTACGGATATGGAATTTTCCAACGACCTTTTCCCATGGCCCGTACCATTCATATTCAAAGCGGCTGGCCAGTACGCCACTGCGCGAAATCACAGCATTAACCAGTTGCGCTTCATACCCGAGTACACCGTTAATCAGGTGCGTCTTCTGCGCCACGGCAAAGGGATTCATCTGCCACTGTGCTGCTTGCATCGCTACAGCCATGCAGTCGGCCTGATTGCCCTGAAGGTGTTTAGGAACGGTCGCGGTGCCTTGCGCCATGATCTGCGCAAAAGTGCTGATGGCGTTCAGATACTGGGAATCAAACAAAGCCACGTTGGAGTTAATAACGGTGTTCTGGTCAGCAACGGTAACGTTAGTGTTATGCATAAATCCCCCTTAAGCCTGAGCGCGCAGCGCTTCG
>NZ_JAAGWF010000009.1 GCF_010686765.1 Geodermatophilus sabuli
TTGGGCGACTGACGCAAAGTTAGCAGCCGGCCGAGCGATGGCAAGCACGTCGCACGGCAACTCCTGTCGTCACGGAGACAAGTCGTCGTGCCCTTCTCGCTCCGGACACGCCGTTCCATCCAACGGCGTAGGCCATGTCGGCCAGTCTCCTTGTCGACTCCTCGTCACTGTCTGACATGCGGAACGACCCGACACCACCTAAGGGGTTACGAGGAGGTGTCCGAGAGGCTGACGCGCGGCCCGCCAGAAAAATCCCGGTGTCGTCACTCCCGTCCCCCCGAGTCACACAGATCACGCCCGTCGTGTCGCCGGGGGGCCGTCGAGAGGCCCGGATCGGCCTCCGACGGACGCCGGGAGCACCTCCGGGCGGTCGCCTAGGGTGGTGCGCGAGCGCCATCCGGCGCGCGCGAGGGGGAAACAGGTGGCGAGCCAGCTCTCCGCCGTCACCCGGCAGGTCGGTCCCGTGGCCGTGGGCCTGGGCGTGCTGGGTCTGGCGTCCTTCGCCTTCCTCTCCGTGAGCGGCCGCGCGCTGGGCCCCGCCGAGCTGGCGCCGCTGGGCACCTTGTGGGTCCTCATCAACGCCCTCGGCCCCGCGCTCTTCCAGCCGCTGGAGCAGGAGGTCGGCCGCGCCGTCGCCGAGCGCGCCGCGCACGGGCACGGCGCACGACCGGTCTTCCTGCGGGCCTGCGCCCTGGCCGGCGGCCTGGTCGTCGTGGCGGCGGTGGTCCTGTTCCTCGCCCGCCGCCCGCTGGCCGACGAGGTGTTCGCCGGGCAGGACGTCCTGGTGCTCGCGCTGCTGCTCGGCCTGGTGGGCCTGGGCGCCGAGCACCTGACCCGGGGCGCGTTCGCCGGCGGCGGCGCCTTCCCCCGCTACGGCACCCAGCTGGCGATCGACGGGGTGCTGCGGATCGGCAGCGCGGCCGCGCTCGCCCTGATCGGCGTCGCCACCGCGGGCTGGTACGGCCTCTTCCTGGGTCTGGCCCCGATCGTCGCCGTCCTCCTCACCGCCGGCTGGCTCGGCCCGGCCAACCAGCCCGGGCCGCACCACTCCTGGGGCGAGCTGTCCCACGCCGTCGGCTGGCTCAGCGTCGGGGCGCTGGCGAGCCAGTTCGTCATCAACGCCGCCCCCGTGGCGGCCAGCCTGCTCGCCGGTGCCGAGGAGCAGGCGCGCGCCGGCATCTTCATCAGCGTCCTCGTGCTCACCCGTGTGCCGCTGTTCCTCTTCGCCGCGATCCAGGCGTCGTTCCTCCCCGGGATGGCCGCGCTCGCCGCCGCGGGCGACGACGCCGGCTTCCGCCGCCGCCTGGACCTCATCGCCGGCGCGGTCACCGCGATGGGTGTCGCCGGGCTGCTGGTCATCGTGGCGATCGGGCCGTGGCTCGTCCGGCTCGTGTACGGCTCGGACTTCGTCACGACCCGCACCGACCTCTGGCCGCTCGCCGCGGCCAGCGGGCTGTTCATGCTCGCCTCGGTGCTGGCGCAGACCCTGGTGTCGATCCGCGGTTACCGCGCCCCGGTCGTCGGCTGGCTGGCCGGCACCGCGGCCTTCCTGTTCGCCCTGCTCGCCCCGCTGCGCCTGGAGCAGCGGGTCGGGTTCGCCTTCCTCGCCGGCAGCGCGGTCGCCGCGCTCGTCCTGGTGATCGCCATGCGCCTGCGCCTGCGCGCCCCGCTGACCGCGGGGTCGCGCGCGCCGGCCGACGGAGAGGACATCCCCTGGACCTGACCGCGGTGGTGCTCGCCTACGGCGAGCAGCCCTATCTCTACGACGTCGTCGACCGGATCCTCGCCTCCACCGGCGTGTCCGTGCACGTGGTCGTCGTCGACAACGGGTGCACCACCCCGTCGATGGACCCGCTGCGCGACCGTCCCGGCGTGACGCTGCTCGAGCCCGGCACCAACACCGGCTTCACCGGCGGCTGCAACCTCGGCGCCACCGCCACGGACTCGGAGTTCCTCGCCTTCGTGAACTCCGACGCCCTCGTCGAGCCCGACGCCCTCGCCGAGCTGACCAAGGTGGCGGCGCGACCCGACGTCGGGATCGCCTCGGCGAGCTTGCGGCTGGCCGAGACTCCCGAACTGCTGAACTCCGCCGGCAACCCGGTGCACGTCCTGGGACTGTCCTGGGCCGGCCACCTCGGCGAGCCGGCCGCCGACCACGACACCGAGTTCCCGATCGCCAGCGCGAGCGGCGCGGCCATCGTCGTGCGGCGAGAGGTGTGGAACGCGCTCGGCGGGTTCACCGAGCGCTTCTTCGCCTACCTCGAGGACGCCGACCTGTCTCTGCGCTGCTGGCAGCAGGGGTGGGACGTCGTCTACGTCCCGTCGGCCGTCGTCCTCCACCACTACGAGTTCGGCCGGAACAAGGCCAAGTTCTACCTGCTCGAGCGCAACCGGCTGATCCTGGTGCTCACCCTGTACCAGGCCAGGACGCTGGTCCTCCTGGCGCCGGCCCTGCTCGCCTTCGAGGTGGCGAGTTGCCTCGTCGCCGCGTCCCGGGGCTGGCTCCCCGCGAAGATCCGCGGGTACCGGTGGCTCGTCCGGGAGCGGACGTGGCTGACCGCGCACCGCCGGGCGGTCCAGCAGGCCCGCCGGCGCGACGACGGTGAGCTGGCGGGGCTGCTCACGGGCCGGTTCGACCAGAGCGTGCTGCCGCTACCGCGCGGTGGCGGACTCCTCAACGCGGCGATGAACGGCTACTGGAACGTCGTCCGCCGGCTGCTGTGAGCGGGCCTGCACCGCCTCGACGTGCCGCAGCGCGGCGTCGGCGAGCGCGACCTGGCGAGCCAGGAGCACCAGGCGCGCCTCCTGCTCGCGGAACCGCACGCTCGTGCTGCCGACGAGATAGATGATCACCAGCGCGAGGGCGTAGAGCAGCAGGTCGGTGCCACGGGTGACGCCGGTCCAGTTGGCCAGCGCCTGCAGGGAGTCGGGGAAGAGGACCGCGAGCACGCCGGCGACCACGGTGAGGACCGCCAGGATCTTGCGGCGGGCCTGGCCACGCAGCGACGTCCGCGAGCGCAGGGAGATCAGGACGGCCAGCACGAGGGCCGGCACGAGCAGCAGCTGGATGATCACTTTCGGCCCCAGTTCGTGACCCGGTGCGCGGCCACCTCGGCGAGGATGTTGATGCTGTTGAGCAGCGGCTGGCCCTTGGACTTCGAGTAGTCCGTGTACAGGATGTGCACCGGGTACTCGGTGATCCGGTACTCGGGACGGGTGAGGTACCGCTCGAGCTCCGACGCGTAGGCCATGCCCGCGTGCGACAGCCGGATGTCGGCGGCCACGTGGCGGGCGACGATCCGCAGTCCGTTGTGGGCGTCGGTCAGGCGGGTGCTGCTGCCGCGGTTGAGCAGCTTGGCCGCCGTCCGCAGGATGGTGCGGCGCAGCCAGCTCATCTGGGTCGGGCCGTCGCCCTCCAGGAAGCGCGAGCCCATGACGACGTCATGACCCTCGCGGATCTTGTCGATCATGCCGAGCAGGTCGGGGAGCTGGTGCTGGCCGTCGGCGTCGAAGCAGGCGATGTAGCGCGCGTCGGTGAGCAGCAGCGCGGCCTCGAAGCCGGTCTGCAGGGCCCCACCGGCGCCGAGGTTGATCGGGTGGCTCACCCGGAAGGCGCCGGCCTTGTCGATCTCCTCCGCCGAGTTGTCCGTGCTGGCGTCGTCCACGGCGATGACCGAGAGCCCGGCGGTGACCAGTTCGGAGATGACGGCGCCGACCACGGGGGCCTCGTTGTAGACACGGACGACCACGACGGTGTCCTCCCACGAGGGAGCCGCCGGGTTCGGGCTGTCCACGGCCTGGGGGCGCAACGAGTCCATCTCCTCGCATGCTAGGGGCATCCGCGGCGGAATGCCCCCACGCACCGTTGCCGGGTCATGCGTCACCGTCATCAGCCTGTGTCCCTCGTCGTCCGTTCCGCGGTTCTGCACGCGTGCCGAGCTGGCCCGTCGAGCATGCGGGACGAACCCGTCCGCTCCGGGCGACACTCCGACCCGGTTGCCACGGTGTGAGCACACACTGCACTCACGTCACAAGCGCCACCCACGGCCCCGGCCCCCTGGGCCCGGACGGGTCTCGAGGAAGGGACGGACGGGGCGCCTCCCGCTCGGAAGACGCCCCGTCCCTCGTGGCGTGGCGGTGTCAGGAGTGGGTGGACTCCCGGAGGTCGGCCTTGACGTACCGCTCCACGTACTCACGCGGGAACCAGCCCTCCCGCACCAGGTCGTGGAGCCGCTGGTGCACCGCGCTGGTGTACGCCCCGCGGTTCTCGTACAGCGCGGACAGTTGCTCCGCGGTCAGCGGCGTCTCGACCCCGACCTGGAAGCAGAGCGGCCCCGCCCCGGTGTTCACCGGCCAGTAGCGCTTGGTCGGCACGTCGAGGTACGTCGTCCGGACCCCTCCGACGGCGTTGCCGTACTGGTCGAGCTGGACGCGGGTCCCGTCGCTGAGGTCCTCGTCGACGGCGATGTACGGGGCGCGCGGGGGGACGGTGCCGTCGGTGACCCAGTCGAGCAGGTGCTGCAGGCCCATGAACGTCATCGCCCCGTAGGGGAACCTGCTCAGCGGCTGATCGCATCCGCTGACGCCGGGGTTCTCGCGTGAGTCGTTGTGCGACATCCCCGCCACCTCGTAGATGCGGAACTGGTTGCCGGGCACGTCGCTGTCCGGTCGCCGGTAAGCGCTGCTGACGTTGGTGTGCACCTCGAACTGCGTCGGCATCTGGATCGTCGGCACGTCGGTCATCTCGACCGGGTTGGGTCCGAGCGTGGCGGTCACGAAGAAGCCCTGGTAGATCGGCCCACCGTCCGGCATCCGCTGCGCCGCGTGCGTCGAGGCCATGTAGCCCCGGGTCACGGCGGAGGAGTCCGAGGTGCCGGCGAGCACCAGCGCCTCGACCGGGAAGCCGGCCAACGGGCCCGTACGGGCGTCGCTCCTGATGAGCCGGCCGACCTGGGCGATGATCTCGTTCGTCTGAGCGGCCGTGACGCTCAGGGTGCCGTACCGCTCCGCGTTGAACGGCTCGAGCGAGCTCGCCGGATTGCCCGCGTTGTCCAGGTTGATCGGGCGGGCGACGATCTCCAGGCAGGCGTGGCCGTTCTGGGCGATGCCGTAGCGGGCGAACTGGCAGATCAGCGCGTTGCCGCCTCGGTGCATCGGCTCGGCGATCACCTGACCGCTGAAGTCCCTGGCCTTCGCGGGACGGCGCACCAGGACCCGCGTCTCGTACGGCTGGCCGGCCGCCGTCCCCGAGACGAAGTACTCCTCGGCGACGTAGCCGAAGTCCTCCGGGTTGGTGCCCGGGGGTCCCGGTCGGATCCCGGCGAACATCGGCCCGGGGCCGGTGATGGGGCCTTCCACCGTGATCCCCTCGCCTCCGCCGCCCGCTCGTGCACGTGGTGCTGTCGCCAACAGCGCCGCGGTGAGCACGAGGAACGCGATCGTCGCGACTGCTGTCCAGGCCCCAGCCCCATGGCCGAGCCGCACACGTGGGTGCATCTCGAACTCCCTCGTCCGACGCGCCGGCCCACCCGACACGACCCAGAGGACTGTTTCCGTTTCGGTCTGCAACTGTCAACGCGCGCTCGGAGCCGCCTCTTGTCCAGGCGGCGCGTTGCCCCCGACGCGCGGACGACTGCCCACCTCGCTGCCGTGTCGCCACGGGCGGAGCCGGACTCCAGCTGGACTCGTCCGGTCGCGTGTCCCGGCCTCAGGAGAAGCGGGGGCCCGACCGCTGTTCGACCTCGGCCAGGAGCTGTTTGACCCGCTCCGCGTCGCCCAGCGGGCAGACCATCGTCACGTCGGCGGTGTGCACCACGACGCTGTCCCGCACGCCGACCAGCGCGACCAGGTGGTCGGGGTCGTCGCTGAAGACCACGTTGCGCTCGCTGTCGAGCAGCACGGTCAGGCCGCGCACCGCGTTGCCCGCCCCGTCGCCGTCCAGCGTCCCGGCCAGCGCGGGCCAGGAGCCGACGTCGAGCCAGTCGACGTCCAGGTCGACGACCAGCACCCGTCCCGGCTCGGTCGCGGCCGGCTCGAGGACGGCGTAGTCGACGCTGATCTTCGGCAGCGTCGGGAAGACCTCGGCGAGGACGGCGTCCCGCTCCGGCCCCGCGGGGACGGCGACCACCCGCGCCAGCCCGGCGGCGGACTCCGGCAGGTGCTCGGCCAGCGCGTCGAGCACCGTCTGCGCCCGCCACACGAACATCCCGGAGTTCCAGAGGTACTCCCCCGACGCGACGTAGGCCTCGGCCGTCGCCCGGTCGGGCTTCTCGCGGAAGGCCGCCGCCTCCGCCGCGCCGGGCACCTCGGCCGGTGCGCCGCGCTGCACGTAGCCGAAGCCGGTGGCCGGCGCGGTCGGCGTGATGCCCAGCGTGACCAGTGCGCCGGGTCGGACGGCGAGGACGTCGTAGGCGGTGCTCAGCGCGGCGGCGAAGCGCTCGACCGGCCGGATGACGTGGTCGGCGCTCACCACGGCCAGCTCGGCGTCCGGATCGGCGTCCGCGACCAGCGCGGCCGCCAGCCCGACCGCGTTGGCAGTGTCGCGGGCCACCGGCTCCAGGATCAGCCGGCCGGCGCCGAGCTCCGGCAGCGCCGCCCGCACCTGCGGGCCGTACCGGGCGGCCGTGCACACCCAGATCCGGTCGACCGGCAGCACCGCGCGCAGCCGGCCGAACGCCTCGGCGAGCAGGCTGTGCGCGCCGCCGTCCTCCTCGGTGACCACGTCGAGCAGCTGCTTGGGCCGGGCCGCCCGGGACAGCGGCCACAGCCGCGTCCCGGAGCCGCCGGCCATGATCACCGCGTGCCGCATCTCAGCCCTTCGTCCGGGAACGGCCCACGTCGTCGGCCCGCCGCTGGAAGCGGGCACCCGCGGCCACCCGGCCGCTGACGTAGGAGACCAGCATCCGGGCGCCCAGCCCGCCGCGGAGCAGCACCCGCAGCGGCGCGTTCCGGCGGCCGGGGTACTGACCGAAGAGGTAACGCAGCGCGCTGGTGTGGTGCACCCGCTGCATCCGGTGCGGGTCCCGGCGGGTGGAGTGCCCGCCCTCGTGGACGACCACGGCGGAGGGCGCGTAGACGTGCAGCCAGCCGCGCCGGCCCAGCCGCTCGGCGAGGTCGACGTCCTCGAAGTACATGAAGTAGCCCGGGTCGAACCCGCCGACCGACCAGAACGCCTCGAGGTCGACCAGCAGGCAGGAACCGGACAGCCAGCCGGCCGGGCGCTCCCGCGGCGACTCGCGCTCCCGGCGGTAGCGCGCGGTCCAGGGGTTGGCGGGCCAGGCCCAGCCCAGCAGCGCGTGCCCGGCCCCGGTGGACAGCCGCGGGAGGTCGCGCGCCGAGGGGTACAGCTCCCCCTCCGGCGTCCGGATCGCCGGCCCGAGCGTCGCCGCCCGCGGCCATCGGGCGGCCACGGTGAGCAGCTCGTCGATCGAGCCCGGCTCGAAGCGGACGTCGGGGTTGGCGACCAGCGCGTAGCCCTCCGACACCCCGGCCAGGCCGGCGTTCACCGCGGCGCCGTAGCCGATGTTGCCTCCGGTGCGCAGCAGCCGGACGTGCGGGTTCTGCGCGGCGGCCCGCTCCGGCGCGCCGTCGGTGGACCCGTTGTCGGCGAGCACCACCTCGACCGGGCGGGTCGTGGCGGCGGCCAGCGACTCGAGGAACCCCTCGAGGACCTCCCCCGGCGAGTAGGTCACCGCGACCACCCGTAGCGGCGTACTCACGGGGTCGTCCGGCACGGGGTCACCCTAGGCGGCGCCTCCGGCACGACGTCGTGCGGTGACGCACGTGCCGGGTGGGACGGCTGGGTCGCGGCCACCGGAACGGGGCGCGACGGGCTGACCAGCGGCTTGTCCGGCGCGCCGTCCGGAACCGCCACGGGGAGCCAGCCGCAGGATCACATAACGGTATCGTCGCGAGGCGTGACTTCCGCCAGACCTGATCTCGTCGTCGTGGGCTCCGGCTTCTTCGGACTGACCGTCGCCGAGCGCGTCGCGAGTCAGCTGGGCAAGCGCGTCCTGGTCCTCGACCGCCGCTCGCACCTCGGCGGGAACGCCTACTCCGCGCCCGAGCCCGAGACCGGCATCGAGGTGCACGTCTACGGCGCGCACCTGTTCCACACCTCGAACGAGCGGGTCTGGCAGTACGTGAACCAGTTCACCGAGTTCACGAACTACCAGCACAAGGTGTTCAGCATCTACGACGGGCAGACCTACTCGCTGCCGATCAACCTGGCGACCATCTGCCAGTACTTCGGCAAGAGCTTCTCCCCCGAGGAGGCGCGGGCGCTGGTCGCCGAGCAGTCCGGTGAGATCGACACGGCCGCCGCGGCCAACCTCGAGGAGAAGGCGATCTCGCTGATCGGCCGCCCCCTCTACGAGGCGTTCATCCGCGGGTACACGAAGAAGCAGTGGCAGACCGAGCCCACCGAGCTGCCGGCCGCGGTCATCGCCCGGCTCCCGGTGCGCTACACGTTCGACAACCGGTACTTCAACGACACCTACGAGGGCCTGCCGGTCGACGGCTACACCGCCTGGCTGACCCGGATGGCGGAGCACCCGGACATCGAGGTGCGGCTGGACACCGACTACTTCGACGTCCGCGACGAGCTGCCGCAGGACGTGCCCACCATCTTCACCGGGCCGATCGACAAGTACTTCGGTTACGAGGCCGGGGAGCTGGGCTGGCGCACGCTGGACTTCGAGACCGAGGTCCTGCCGATCGGCGACTTCCAGGGGACGTCGGTCATGAACTACGCCGACGAGGACGTGCCCTACACCCGGATCCACGAGTTCCGGCACTTCCACCCCGAGCGCGCCTACCCGACGGACAAGACCGTCGTCGTCCGCGAGTACTCCCGGTTCGCCGAGACCGGGGACGAGCCGTACTACCCGATCAACACCCCCGAGGACCGCGCGAAGCTCGAGCGCTACCGGGAGCTGGCCCGCAAGGAGGCCGTCGAGAAGCGGGTTCTCTTCGGCGGACGCCTGGGCACCTACAAGTACCTCGACATGCACATGGCCATCGGCTCCGCGCTCAGCATGTTCGACAACCGGATCCGTCCCTTCTTCGACCAGGGCGAGTCGCTCGACGGCTCCCTCGACGACTGACCCGCGAGGACTACGAACCGATGACCACGATCGACTCCCCGGTCTCCCCGGAACGGGTCGCCGACTCCTCGGCGGCCGACCTCGCGAGCGGCAAGGCGGTCACGCTGCTGCAGCGGGTGCTGCTGCCGCGCTCGGGTGACCCGCTGAAGGTGCGCTCCCTCTACGTCGACGAGAGCGCCGCCGGCACCCGGCGGGTCAAGGCCAGCAACCGGTCGGAGGGCAGCGTCGCCGCGGGCAACGAGGTCTCCTTCGCCACCTACTTCAACGCCTTCCCGGCCAGCTACTGGCGCCGGTGGACCGTCCTGCGCTCGGTGGTGCTGGGCATGCGGGTCTCCGGGCCCGGCCGGATCGACGTCTACCGGTCCAAGGCCGACGGCAGCATCATCCACGTCACCGGTGCCACCACCACCGGCGAGGAGCGGGTGCTCGAGTTCGACCTGGACCTGACCCCGTTCGAGGACGGCGGCTGGTACTGGTTCGACGTCACGGCCGACGACGCCCCGCTGACCGTGCACGAGGCGGCGTGGTCCGCGGCGCAGGCGCCCGAGCACGACACCCGGCTGTCGATCGGCATCTGCACGTTCAACCGGCCGACCGACTGCGTCGCGGCGCTGGCCGCGCTCGCCGGCGACCCGGTCGTGGCCGGCCTCATCTCGAAGGTGATCGTCGCCGACCAGGGCACCAAGAAGGTCCGTGACGACGCCGGTTTCCCGGCGGCGTCCGGTGCGCTCGGGGACAAGCTGATGCTGGTCGAGCAGGGCAACCTCGGCGGCAGCGGCGGCTTCTCCCGGACGATGTACGAGATGCTGCGCAACACCGACGCGACGCACCACATCCTGCTCGACGACGACGTGCAGCTGGAGCCCGACAGCATCGCGCGGGCCTACGCCTTCGCCCGCTTCACCAAGCTGCCCATGCTGGTCGGCGGCCAGATGCTGGCCCTGCAGGACCGCTCCGTGCTGCACTCGATGGGCGAGGTCGTCGCCCGCGACAAGTTCTTCTGGCGGGCCGCGCCCAACACCGAGTACGCCCACGACTTCGCCGAGGAGACCCTGCGCGAGTCGCCGGACCTGCACCGGCGGATCGACGTCGACTACACCGGCTGGTGGATGTGCCTCATCCCCCGCCAGGCGATCGAGCGGCTGGGCCTGGCGCTGCCGCTGTTCATCAAGTGGGACGACGCCGAGTACGGCATCCGCGCCGGCGAGCACGGCTTCCCGACCGCGACCCTGCCCGGCGTCGCCGTGTGGCACCTCTCGTGGAGCGACAAGGACGACACCGCGGGGTGGCAGGCCTACTTCCACACCCGGAACCGGCTGGTCGCGGCGGCGCTGCACACGCCCTACAAGCGGGGCGGCAAGCTGCTGCTGGACACCTTCAAGTTCGACCTGAAGTTCCTGATCATGCTGCAGTACGCCACCGCGGCCCTGCACCACCGGGCGTACGACGACTTCCTCGCCGGCCCGGAGCGGCTGTTCCCGATCCTCCCGACGGCGCTGCCGACCGCGCTGAAGCACCAGGGCGACTACCCCGACGGCCAGGTCATCGCGTCGTCGTCGGACCTCCCCCTGCCGTCGATGGGTGCGATCAAGGCCGAGCGGTTCATGAAGCCGCCGACGACGCCGCTGACGATCGGCCGGACGCTGCTGGCCGCGCTGGTGCACAACGTGCAGCGGCCCAAGCCCGAGGCCGCCGACCGCCCGGAGATGAACATCAGCGCCCAGGACGCGCGCTGGTTCCTGCTCTCCCGGCTGGACAGCGCCACCGTGGGCACCGCCGACGGGCGGGGTGTCACGTTCCGCCGCCGCGAGCAGGACACCTTCTGGAAGATGCTCAACCACTCGGTCCGGGTGCACATCCGGCTGGCGCGCGAGTTCCCCAGGCTGAAGAAGCAGTACCGGGAGCACATGCAGCAGCTGACCGCGCCGGAGAGCTGGGAGCAGGTGTTCAGGGCCGGGTGAACCGTTCCTGCCGCCCGGCCCGGGTGAGGCGCAGCCACTCGCGCCAGGCACCCGGGTCGCGGCGGGAGACGAGGAAGAACCAGCCGAACCGCACGGTCTCCAGCGGGCGCAGCCAGCGCATGCCCGGCTGGGCCATCAGGTAGCCGCGGTTGCGGTAGGTGAAGTACCGCTTGACCTCGTTCGCCGGGTACTGCGCCGACAGCCGGCCGCCGAGGATCGGCTCGAACTCCGTCGTCCCCTCGGGGTGCAGGTAGGCGGTCTCGGTGCAGGTGCCGAACGGCAGCCCGGCCCGCAGCAGCCGGCGGTGGATCTCGGTCTCGTCGCCGCGGAAGAACAACCGGTAGTCGGGCACACCGACGACGTCGAGCGCCTCGGCGCGGAACAGCGCCCCGTTGAACAGCGACGCGTAGCGCGGCAGCAGGTCCAACCCCGCGAAGTCGCTGCGCCGCCGCCGCCAGCGCAGCCCCCGGCGCAGCGGGAAGGCCAGCCTGTCGGGGTCGGCCATGTCGGCGACCAGCGGCGACACCTCGGCCAGCCCGTGCCGGCGGGCGCTGGCCAGGAGCGTCTCCAGGACCCGGTCGTCGGCCGGGCGGCCGTCGTCGTCGGCGCACCACACCCAGTCCGCGCCGAGGGACAGCGCGGTCAGCATGCCGAGCGCGAAGCCACCGGCCCCGCCGAGGTTGCGCCGGCTGGGCAGGTAGGTCGCCGGCAGGCCGCTGGCCCGGACGACGTCCTCCGCGGACTGGTCGGGCCCGTTGTCGACCACGACCACGGCGTCGACGCGGCGGGTCTGGGTGGCCAGGACGGCGAGGCTCTCGGCCAGCAGCTCGCGGCGGTGCCGGGTGACGACGACCGCGACGACGCACTCGCCGTCCCCGGCCGGGACACCGGTCACGCGGGGAGGCCCTTGTAGGACCGCAGGACGTCCTCGAGCTCGCCCTGCTGCTTGACCCGGCCGTGCTCCATCCAGATGGCGGTGTCGCACAGCTCGCGCAGGAACTCGTCGGAGTGCGAGGCGAAGACCAGCAGCCCCGAGCGCTCGACCAGGTCGGCCAGCCGCTGCTTGGACTTCTCCAGGAACGCGGCGTCGACCGCGCCGATGCCCTCGTCGAGCAGCAGGATCTCCGGGTCGATGCTGGTGACCACGCCGAGGGCCAGCCGCACGCGCATGCCGGTGGAGTACGTCCGCAGCGGCATCCGCAGGAAGTCGCCGAGCTCGGTGAAGTCGGCGATGTCGTCGACCCGCGCCTCCATCTGCTTGCGGGTCATCCCGAGGAACAGCCCGCGGATCATGATGTTCTCGAGGCCGGAGATCTCGGGGTCCATGCCGACGCCGAGGTCGAAGATGGGCGCCACCCGGCCGGAGATCTCCGCGACGCCGCGGGTGGGCTCGTAGATGCCGGCCAGCAGCCGCAGCAGCGTCGTCTTCCCGGCGCCGTTGTGCCCGACCAGCGCCACCCGGGAACCGTGCTCCAGGTGCAGCGTGACGTCGGTCAGCGCCTCGATGATCGGCACCTTGCTGGTGCTGGCGATGTTGCCGCCGACCAGGCCCATGACCGTCTTCTTCAGCGACCGGCTCTTCGCGTCGAAGATGGGGAAGTCGACGCAGGCGTCCTTGGTGGTGATGCTGACCGGGGGCCGGTCCGTGGCGGCGGGGTCGGTGGACACGTTCACACCCAATACGAGACGCGGGACCGGTACCGGCGGACGACGAACAGCGTCACCGCCCAGCCGATCACCGTGATGACGAGGACGACGATCCAGTACCGCAGGAGCTGGTCCTGCCCCAGCAGCGGCCGCCGGATGATCTCGACGAAGTGCAGGAAGGGGTTGAACTCCGCCAGCCGGGCCCGCTCGGCGATCGACTCGTTCGCGCTGTTGAGCAGGTCCTCGTAGATCCAGACGATCGGCGTCAGGAAGAACATCAGCTGGACGATGCTCTGCGTGATCGGCGTGAGGTCCCGGAACCGGGTGGTGACGACGCCCAGCAGCAGCGCCACCCAGGCACCGTTGGCCATGAGCAGGGCGAACGCCGGGATCGCGGCGAGGACGGTCCACGACAGCGGCTGCGGGAAGATCACCAGCATGACCAGGTAGACGATCATGTTGTGCGCGAAGAGCAGGCTCTGCCGCCAGACCAGCCGGTAGACGTGCACGCTCAGCGGTGCGGGCAGGTGCTTGATCAGCCCCTCGTTGGAGATGAAGACGTCCGCGCCCTCCAGGACGCAGCCGCTGATGAAGCCCCACACGATGAAGCCGACGAGGATGTAGGGCAGCTGCACCGCGAGGTCGTTGCCGAACAGGCCGGCGTAGAGGATGCCGAGCGCGACGGCGGTGACCGCCATGCTGATGGTGATCCAGATGGGGCCGAGCACCGAGCGGCGGTAGCGCTGCTTGATGTCCTGCCAGCCGAGGTGGCCCCACAGCTGCCGCTGCCGCCAGCCGCCGCCGAGGTCCTCGAAGGTCCGGGACCACGTGCGGGAGTCCGACTGGGGCGGTGCTGTTGACACGGGACCCGACGGTACCCGCCGCACTCCGGCCGACCCGCACTCCGGCGGGGGTCCGGCGCCCGCCTGACCCCATCCGGCGCAGCCACCACACGGCTACCCCCGATCGCCGCCCGGCTACTGTGGCCGGGACTGCGGGGCGTGCGGGGGAGCCGGCGGGTACGGCCCAGTGCCCCAGCACCCGCCACTCATCGTCGCCACCACAGACGGGACCTGGCGTTCGTGCCTCTCGACTCGATCATCGTGCCGGTCACCACCCTGGTGGTGCTGCTGGCCCCGGGCGGGCTGGTCGCCGTCGCCGCCGGGCTGCGGGCGCGGCACGCCCTCGCGACCGCCCCGGTCCTCACCTACGGGCTGGCCGCGGTGGCCGCCACCGTCGCGGAGGTGGTCGACGTCCCGTGGGGCGGCTGGTTCCTCGCCGCGGAGGCCGTCGTCGTGGCCGGCGTCCTGTGGGGAGCACGGGCCCGCGCGGGTGGCCGGCCGCTGCTGCCGCTCCCCCGGTTCGCCCGGCCGGGCCGGGACGACGTCGTGGTGGCGGTCGGGGTCCTGCTGGGTGGGCTCGTGTCCCTGGCCGCGATGCTGCGCGGCTTCGGGTCCCTGGACCGCCCCAACCAGACGTGGGACTACACGTACCACGCGAACATCACCCGGTTCATCGCCGACTCGGGAGACGTCGCGGCGTCGGCACTGCGGGTGGTGAACAACTGGGACTCCGAGTCCTTCTTCTACCCCAACGCGCACGCCGCGATCGGCGCCGTCGTCCGGGACCTCACCGGGGCGGACGTCTTCTCGGTGCTCAACTCCCAGATCCTGCTCCTCGGCGGGGTGGCCGGCCTCGGGCTGGCCGTGCTGCTCCGCGACCTGGGCGCGCCGCTGGCCGTGACGGCGTCCACCCCGGTGCTCCTGGCCGGCTTCGCCAGCTTCCCCTACGACCTCGTCTGGCGGGGACCGCTCCTGCCCTACGCCACCGGCCTCGCGGTGACGCCGGCCTTCCTGCTCCTCGTCCGCCTCCTGGTGGTGGACCGACGGCCGCCCCACGTCGTGCTCGCCGTCCTGGGCGGAGCGGCGCTGTTCGGCCTGCAGCCGAGCACGGCGCTGTCCGCGGCCGGACTGGCGCTGCTCATGGTGGCGCAGCGGTGCTGGTCGCGGCGGCGGGTGGACGGCCGGGAGGCCGGCCTGCTGGCGCTCGCCGCTGTCCTGACGGCGGTGGTCTCGGCGCCCGCCGTGGTGGGCGCCCTCCGGGCCAACGCCGGGACCGACGTCGACTGGGCCGCCGACATGACCCTGGCCGAGGCCGTCGACGCGCTGGTCGTCCTCGACGCCAGCGCCTCCGGGCCGCAGCCCTGGCTGGCCCTGTGCGTGGCGGCGGGCCTGCTCACCATCCGGTCTGCCCGCTACCTGTGGTGGCTGGTGGCGGGGTCGGCGGTGGCGCTGCTGCTGTTCGTGCTCACGGCCGCCTCCGACGCCGAGTTCGTCGAGTCGCTGACCGGCCCCTGGTGGAACGACCGCTGGCGCTTCGTGGCGCTGGCCGTCCTCGGCCTGGCGCCGCTCGCGGCACACGGGCTCTGGCGCCTGTCACTGGGGCTGGTCGCCCTGGCCCGCCGGGTGTCCGGGGAGCGGGCACGGCGACTCCGGCTGCCGGGCCGGGCGGTGGTGTTCGGCGGCGTCCTCGCCGTCCTCCTGCTGCTGACCAACGGCCTGTACTGGACGGACAACCACAGCCGGATCGCCCGGGCCTACCAGCACGACCGGTACCTCGACGACGCCGAGATGACGGCGATGGCCTGGCTCTCCGACCGCATCCCCCCTGGCGAGACGGTCATGAACGACTCGGCGGACGGCTCGGCCTACCTGCTCGCGGTGGGGGGTGTGCGGCCGGTGTTCGGGCACCTCGTCTCGTCCTTCGGCGTCCTCGGCCCCACCCAGACGCTGCTGCGCGAGCGGTTCCGGTGCCTGGACAGCGACGTCGCGGTGCGGGAGGCGATCGACCGGCTGGACATCGGCTACGTCTTCCTCGGCAGCGGCTTCATCAACAGCCGCTCCGAGCGGGTCACGGGCCTCCGCCGGCTGAACGGGTCACCGTCCCTGCACGCCGTGTACGAGCGGGACGGTGTGCAGGTCTACGAGGTGGCGCTGCGGCCGCTCGCCGAGCGCCCGCTGCCCGGCTGTGCGCAGCCCGCGGGCTGACCGTCCGCACCCGCGACGAGCAGCGCCTCCCCCGTCCTCCGCACAGGAGGACAGGGGAGGCGCGTCGCACCCCGGCTCAGCCGGGGTCAGTAGCTGCGGGCCACCCCGACCGTGTCGCTGGACCCCTTCGTCCACCTCCCGGGGAGCGGGCGGTCCCCCGCGTCACCGAACGGGAACGCCAGGTCGGCCACCCCCGTGGAGACGCTGTTGCGCAGGAAGAACCTGCCGCTGCGGTAGATGCCGACCGTGTCCGTGCCGTTGCCGTCCCAGTCGCCCACCGTCGGCAGGTCCGTCGCGTCGCCGTAGGAGATGCGCGCGTCGGCCACCGGCCGCAGGTTGCTGTTGGTCAGGAAGAAGGTCCCGCGCCGCCAGACGCCGACCGTGTCGTACGGGTCGCCGTCCCAGTCGCCGGCCACCAGCACGTCGCCGCGGTCGCCGAACCAGAAGTCGCCGTGCGAGACGCCGGTGCTGTTGCTGTTGCGCAGGAAGACGTGGCCGGACCGGTAGATGCCGACGGTGTCGGTGCCGTTGCCGTCCCAGTCACCGCACACCGGCTGGTCGCCCGCCTGCCCGTAGCCGAAGGACGCCTCCGCCTGGCCGGAGCCGGCGGCGTTGGTGATGTGGAAGACCCCCGAGCGGAAGACGCCGAGCGTGTCGACCCCGTCGCCGTCCCAGTCGCAGGACAGCGGGACGTCGCCCCGTCCCCCGAAGGCGACGCCCTGGGCGGACGCTCCCAGCACGTTGGCCGACCCCTGGAAGACCACCGGCTGCACCGCCGCGGCCGGCCGGCTCCCGCCGATGGTGAACCAGTCGGACCGCAGGCCGAGCGCGGTACGGACCTGGCTGCCGGTCGCGGTCACGGTCTTCGCGGTGCCGATGATCTGCACCTGGGTGGCCCGGCCGCCGTCGGCACCGTACCCGTTGCGCGCGGTGACCTTGATGTCGGTCAACGTGCCGACGCCGTACGCGGCGGCGATCGTCGTCGCCGGCACCGCCAGCGCCCAGTCGTGGTACGGCGAGGCGGCGTCCCCCGCGTCCGGGACCGCCGGGAAGGTGCCGCCCGCGGTGTGGCCACCGGTCGAGGAGCTGAACTCCGCGCGCACGATGGCGTTGGCCCCGTTGCGGAGCACCACGCCGCTGGTCGCGGCGATGGCCGCGTCGGTGCGCGGGTCCTCCAGCGCCTTGGTGGTGTTGGTGCCCGCGCCCAGGTACACCTGGC
This sequence comes from Geodermatophilus sabuli, assembly GCF_010686765.1. GTDB lineage: Bacteria > Actinomycetota > Actinomycetes > Mycobacteriales > Geodermatophilaceae > Geodermatophilus > Geodermatophilus sabuli_A. The sequence continues at coordinate 16,979 of NZ_JAAGWF010000009.1, forward strand.
AGCTCGTGGTGTCGCAGGTCTTGGCCCAGGAGGAACGGCCCTCGGCCCAGGCGTAGGACCGGGCCGCGACGGCCTGGGCCTTGAGCGCCTCGATGCCCTTGCCGCCGGCCGCGTCGCCCCAGCTCGCCGGCGACTCCCGCGGGACGACGCCCCGGAGGTAGTCCTCCATGTTCACGCTGTTGACGGTGCGCTGCCCCTCGGGCAGCCACCGCACGGAGAGCTCACCGCGGTACTGGGTGGTCCCCGTGGGAGTGCACAGACTCAGCATCGCCGACAGGTCGTTCCCCGGTGGGACGCTCGCGACGACCCGCGAGCTGCCGATGGTCTGCGGTGCGGAGAGCGCGCCGGCGCAGCCGGCGCCGGTGGCGAGGGTGAAGGAACCGTCGGGGCGGGCCTGCACCCGAGCCGCGGTGCCGGCGGGGAGCGGGACGCCGCCCACCGTGAAGTCCCGGCCCGAGGTCACGACGAGGTCGCGACCGTCCTGCCCGGTGAGCTGGACGGTGATGACGTCGTTGGGCTGGGTGGACTGCGTCGTCCCGCCGTAGTAGTGCGACAGGATCTGGGTGTAGGGCCAGCTGTGCGTGGTGGCGTAGCCGTACGCACCCCACTGCCCCAGTCCGCGCCCGTGGCCCCAGCCGTGGCCGGTGAACTGGACGTCGCCGGTGAGTGCGGCCTGCGCGGGCGCCGGGGCGACGATCGACCCCGCGGCGGCGAGGCCGATCGCGGCGAGGGCCGTGCCGGCCCAGCGCCGCAGTCGGAGACGGTCAGTAGCCACGGGAGACCCCTGCGGTGTCGGTGCCGTTGCCGTCCCAGTCACCGGGCAGCGGCGCGTCGGCGACCTCGCCGAACTGGAGCGCCACGTCGGTCGTGGGGCGGGACAGGCTGTTGGTCAGGAAGAAGTTGGTGCCGCGGCGGACGCCGATGGTGTCCCGGCCGGTGCCGGTCCAGTCCCCGGCGACGATGCGGTCGGAGCCGTCACCGAAGTACAGGTGACCGTCGGTGTTGGGCCGCAGGTTGCTGTTGGTGAAGTGGAAGACGTTGCGCTGGTAGACCCCGACCGTGTCGTAGGGGTCGCCGTCCCAGTTGCCCGCCACCGGCTGGGCCGTGCGGTCGCCGAACATGAAGGCGCCCTGCGCCGGGCCGGTCGAGTTGGCGTTGCGCAGGAAGAACGAGCCCGGGCGCCAGACGCCGATGCTGTCCTTGCCGTCGCCGTCCCAGTCGCCGCACAGCGGCCGGTCCGAGGGGTCGCCGAACCAGAAGTCCGCGACCGGCGCGGCGGTCGGGGAGTTGGAGTCGAACAGGACGAAGCGGCCGCGGCGGAAGATGCCGACCGTCTCGGTCCCGTCACCGTTCCAGTCGCAGGCGATCGGGACGTCGCCCCGGTCACCGCGGGAGAAGTCGAGGTCGGGGGCGCCCGGGGTGTTGGAGTTGCGCAGCACGTTCTGGGCGGCCACCGGCCCGCCACCCGGGACCCACTTCGCCACGACCATCGCCCGGATGTCGCTCATCTTGCTGTAGGCGTACTGACCGGGGCAGGCGGTCGAGCCGACGTCCCGGTGGGCGAACACCGTCGGCAGGGTGACCTGCTGGCCCTTCGCGTACTTGGCCGTGCCGCCCCCGGCGGAGGTCAGCGTGGTCGTCCCCTTGGGGTCGACGCCGTAGAGCGACAGCTTCCAGGCGGCGACGGAGGCCACCGTCTCGAGCATGACGGCCGGCGGGGCGACGACGTCGTAGTTGCCCATCATCGAGACGCCGAACGTGGACGTGTTGAACCCGCCGGCGTGGGCCCCGACGACGGTGCTGGCCAGACCGCCGGAGCGGCCCTCCCAGGCCCGGCCGAACTTGTCGACGATGACGTTGTAGCCGATGTCCCCCCACCCGAGGCTGACCGCGTGGTAGGCGTACATCGAGCGCAGGATCCCCGGCACGTCCGCGGCGGTGTAGTCGTTGTTGCCGGCGGTGTGGTGGATGGTCGCGGCCTTGATCGTCGGCGCGTACTCGTGGTCCCAGCCCATGATGTTCTCGTCGGCACCCCACTGGGCCCGGGAGTAGACCGGCGGCATGGATGCCGCGGCGTTCGCCTGGTCGGTGATCTCCGGCGTGCCCGGCTGCGCGTCCGCCGCGCTCTTGCCCGGGTCGATCAGCTGGACCTGCACGTCGCGCGGCGTGGAGCCGTCCGCGGCCTGGACGATGACCTCGATGCCCGTGGCCGCCCCGGTCCACCAGGGCGCCGTGCCGCCGCGGGCCTCCGCGTCGGCGGGACCGGCCGACTCCTGCTCGACGTCGTCCTGCTCGACCGTCGTCCACGCACCCCACGTGCCGCGGGCGTCCTTCGTGCGGAGCTGGACGGTCACCCCGGTCACCGCGTCGTCCTGTGCCCACGTGACGCCGACGGCCGAGAACGGCTCGCTGTCGGGCTGGGAGACGGTCAGCGCAGGGACGCCGCCGAGCTCCTCACCGGAGCTGGCGACCTCGTCACCGCCGGACGTCGTCGCCGGCGGAGCGGGCTGCCCCGCGGCCGGCGGGGCGACCTCCGCCCCGGGACCGGCGTCGACGACGACGCCGTCCGTGGTGACCACGGCGGTGTCCTCCGGCTGCTCCACCGAACCCAGGTCGACCGCCTCGATGGACGGCGCGACCGGCTCCGCCTCCGGCGTGGGGGCGGCGTAGACGGGCAGGACGAGGATGGTCCCCGACAGGACGAGGAAGGCTGCTGATCCTACGAGTGAGCGGCGCACGAACGTGGTTCCTCCGTTGAGCGAGCGGGAGCCCGGCCGCACGGCGAGACGGACCCGTACCGCAGCTTCATCGTCAGGGTCGCGCTTTCACTTGAGGCGCGCCGCTCACCGACCGTGATTGTCTGCATAACGAAACCATCTCTATCGGCAGCTCCTCCAGCCCCTGTGACCCATCGGACCCCGACGTCGTCACTCGAGTAACACCGTCACCGCGCGCCCCGGGGGACACGCCAGGCGGCGGTCACCGGGCGTGCAGGCGTCGCCGGGAGGGCAGCCGCCGAGAGGGCAGAGGTCGCCGACAGGGCGGGCGCGGCCGGGAGGGCGGCGTTCCCCGCGCGCGGACGCTCCCCGGGCGCGGACGTCACCCGGGAGGGCAGCCTCACCAGGAGCGCAGGGCCTCCGCCAGCGCTGCCCGCCAGGGACGCGGCGCCGGCAGCCCGGCGGCGGTCCAGGCCGTGGTGTCGAGCACCGAGTAGGCCGGCCGGGGAGCCGGGCGCGGAAAGGCGTCGGTGCTGGTGGGCAGCACCCGCTCGGGGTCGGCGCCACGCTCCTCGAACACCGCTCGCGCCAGGTCCCACCAGCTCGCCGCCCCGGTGTTGGTGAGGTGCAGGACCGGCGGAGCCGACTCGGCCCGGGCGCCGAGCGCCACCAGGCCGGCGGCGAGGTCGAGCGACCAGGTGGGCGAGCCGACCTGGTCGGTGACCACCGAGACGGTCGGCCGGTCGGCCTCCAACCGCATCATCGTGGCGACGAAGTTCCCGCCGTGGTGCCCGTAGACCCAGGCGGTGCGGACCGTGGTGGCGTCCCCGCCGGCCGCGGCGACCGCCCGCTCACCGGCGGCCTTCGTCCGGCCGTACGCCGACCGGGGGGCGGTCGGGGCGTCGACGGGATAGGGCTCGGTGGCGGTGCCGTCGAAGACGTAGTCGGTCGACACGTGCACCAGCCGGCCCGCGCCGGCCATCTCCTGGGCCAGCCAGCCCGGTGCGGCGCCGTTGACCAGCTGCGCGGTGGCCTCGTCGGTCTCGGCGTCGTCCACCGCGGTGTAGGCGGCGGCGTTGAGCAGGACGGCGCGGTCGGCGCGCACCTCGTCCAGCCAGTGCCGGACCGTCTTGCGGACGGCCGCCTCGTTAGTGAGGTCGAGCTCGGCGCGGCCGAGCGCCGTCACGTCGTCGTCCGGGCGCCGGGCGAGGACCTCGAGCAGGTCGTGCCCGAGCTGTCCGCGTGCCCCGGTGACCAGCCAGGCGGTGCTCAGGCCGCTCACGAGCCCTCCTCGCTGGCGCTCGTCGGCCGCGTTCGCGGGCGCTGCCGTGCTCACTGGTGAGCTCGCGAGCTCGCTCACGCCGTGGCGTCCTGGGAGCCGGCCTCCTGGTGCGCCGTCGCCGCGGCGGCCTTCAGCGGCTCCCACCAGGCGCGGTTCTCGCGGTACCACTGCACGGTCAGGGCCAGCCCGTCCTCGAAGCTCATCCGCGGCGCGTAGCCGAGGGCCGCAGTCTTCGAGTAGTCGACGGAGTAGCGCAGGTCGTGCCCACCGCCGCGCGGGTCGACGATGTTCTCGACGTAGCTCCAGTCGCGGCCGGTGGCGTCGAGCAGCTTCTCGGTGAGCTCCTTGTTGGAGAGCTCCCGGCCGCCGCCGATGTTGTAGAACTCGCCGGGCAGCCCCTTCTCGACCACCAGCTGGATGCCCCGGCAGTGGTCGTCGACGAACAGCCAGTCGCGGACGTTGGCGCCCTCGCCGTACAGCGGCACCCGCTCGCCGTCGAGCAGGTTGGTGACGAACAGGGGGATGACCTTCTCCGGGAAGTGGAAGGGCCCGTAGTTGTTGCTGCACCGGGTGATCGAGATGTTCAGCCCGTAGGTCTGGGCGTAGGCGCGGGCGATCAGGTCACTGCCGGCCTTGGCGGCCGAGTAGGGCGAGTTGGGCTCCAGGAGGTGGTCCTCGGTCCAGGAGCCGTCGTCGATGGACCCGTAGACCTCGTCGGTGGAGACGTGCAGCACCCGGCCGACGCCGTGCCGCAGGGCTGCCTCGAAGACCTGCTGCGCGCCGAGGACGTTGGTGAGGACGAAGTCCGCCGCCCCGTGGATGGAACGGTCGACGTGCGACTCGGCGGCGAAGTTGACCACCACGTCGACCCCGGGCAGCGCTGCGTCCAGGTCGGCCTGGACGCAGATGTCGCCGCGGACGAACCGGTACCGCGGGGAGTCCGCGACCGACGCGAGGTTGGTGAGGTTGCCCGCGTACGTCAGCTTGTCGAACACCACGACCTCGGCGTCCTCGAAGCCGGGGTACCCGCCGGTCAGCATGGTCCGGACGTAGTGCGAGCCGATGAAACCGGCACCGCCGGTGACCAAGATGCGCACGAGACCCCTCGTTCCCGCCGGGCACGTCCCCGGCACCGCGTCCCAGTGTCCCGCATCGCCCACCGGGGCCCCGGTGGCCGTGTGACTCGTGCGCTCGGTGAGCAGCAGGGGTCGGGGCGGGCGGACGGGTCCGTGTCGGAGGCCCGGGAGCCCCGTCCGGCGGAACTACCATCGCTGCACCAGCGTCCTCCAGTGGACGGCCGTGCCGAGGACCGAGCCAGTGAGCTCACCGATGCACACCGCAGCGCCGCGGATGCGGCCGACGAGCGCCACGAAGGGGGACGCGTGACCGACGAGCGCAGCACCAACGGCACGCCGAACGGCTCGCGCCCGCTGCCCGCCCGGCTCGACCCCCGGAGCGGCCGCCCGCCGCGCCGCGGCACGACCGCCGGAGCCGGCGCTCCCCGGGCCGCCGCGGCCCGCCCGGACGAGCCCAGCGACGGCGGCCCCCGACGGCGCGCCGGTCTGCTCGTCGCCACCCGCGCGGTCGCCGCCCTGCTCGCCGTCGTCGTCCTGGGGGCCAGCGGCTGGGGCTGGTACCTCGGTCAGGTCGCCGACGCCAGCGTCACGCGCACCGACGCCATCCCGACCGACGGCAACGCCGACGCCGACGGCGTCCGCGCGGCCATGAACCTGCTGCTGGTCGGCAGCGACAGCCGCGGCCGACTGACCGAGGAGCAGCTCGCCCAGCTCAGCGCCGGGGAGGACTCCGGCGTCAACACCGACACGATGATCCTGGTGCACGTGCCGGCCGACGGCTCCAAGGCCTCGTTCGTCTCCTTCCCGCGCGACTCCTACGTCGAGATCCCCGGCCACGGCATGGACAAGCTCAACGCCGCCTACGCGCTGGGCTACTACGGGCTGCCCGAGGGCACCGACGACGCCCAGCGGCAGGCGGCCGGGGCGCAGCTGCTGATCCAGACGATCAGCGGGCTGACCGGCCTGCAGATCGACCACTACGCCGAGGTCGACCTGCTCGGCTTCTTCCAGCTGTCCAGCGTCGTCGGCGGGGTGGACGTCAACCTCTGCGCGCCGGTGCGCGACAGCTACTCCGGCGTGAACCTGCCCGCCGGCCCCCAGACGATCACCGGGGAGCAGGCGCTGGCCTTCGTCCGTCAGCGGCACGGCCTCCCCCGCGGCGACTTCGACCGGATCATCCGCCAGCAGACCTTCATCGCCGGGATGATCCGCAAGATGCTGTCGGACAACGTCCTGCTCGACCTGGGCAAGCAGCGCCAGCTCGTCGAGGCGGCCGCCGGCTCGCTCACGGTCGACCAGTCCCTCGACCTGTTCGGCCTCGCCGGCCAGATGCAGGCGGTCACGCCGGGCAGCATCGAGTTCCAGACCATCCCCTACGTCGGGGACGACGAGGACGAGCAGGGGCGCTACATCCTGCGCCTGCAGGACGAGGACGCCCTGCACGCCTTCTTCGCCGACCTGTCCGCCGAGCCGCAGGCGCCGGCGCCCGCCGTGGACACCCCGCCGGCCACGGTGGATCCCGCGGAGGTGTCGGTGGAGGTCTACAACGGCTCGGGGACCTCCGGCCTCGCCGCCGAGACCAAGGGCGAACTGGAGGCGGCCGGCTTCGTGGTGACCAGCACCGGCAACGCCGACAGCACCGGCTACACCGCCACGGAGATCCGCTACGCCGCCGGTGACGAGCCGCTGGCCGCCACGCTGGCCGCGTCGATCCCGGGTGCGACCACGGCCCCCAACGAGGACGGCACCAGCGGTGTGGTCCAGCTCGTGCTCGGCTCGGACTTCCAGGGCCTGGGCCAGCCGCTGGCCGCGCCGGCCACCACCGCGGCGGCGCCGGTCGAGGGCGAGGACGCCCGGACCGCGGCCGACACCACCTGCATCAACTGATGGCCGCCACGCCCGCCGACCTGCTCGCCGACCGGGTGCGGCGGGACGCGGCGGCGCCCCTGCTCACCCACTACGACGACGCGTCCGGGGAGCGGGTCGAGCTGTCGGCCGCCACGGTCGCCAACTGGGTGGCCAAGACCGCCAACCTGCTGCAGGACGAGTTCGACGTGACCGCGGGCAGCACCGTCGCCGTGGCGCTCCCCGTCCACTGGCAGACCGCGGCCGTGCTCCTGGCGGCCTGGAGCTGCGGCGCCACCGTCCTGGACACCGCCGCGGAGGACGACGGCCGGCTCGACGACACCGACGTCGTCCTGGCCGCGCAGGACCGGCTGGGCCCGCTCGAGGAGCAGGACCTGCCGGAGCTGCTGGGGCTGTCCCTGCACCCGCTCGGCCTGGGCATGACCGGGTACGCCGGCCCGGCCCGTGACTACGCACTCGAGGTGCGGGTGCACGGCGACGTCTTCGTCCCGTGGGAGCGACCCGACCCGGCGGCACCCGGGCTGCGGCTGGGCGCGCTCGAGCTGACCCTCGGCGGCCTGGTCGACGCGGCGCGGGAGCTGGCCACCCGGCTGGGGATCGTCGCGGGCGACCGGGTCCTGGTCGACGAGCGCACCGCCGAGGAGGCCGGCCCCGTGGCCTGGCTGCTGGCCCCGCTGGCGGCCGGCGCCTCCCTCGTGCTGGTCCGCTCCCCCGACGCCACCCGCCTGCCCGCCCGCGCGGCCGCCGAGCGGGTCACCGCCACCCTCGGGACGACGATCGACGGCATCCGCGCGCTGGGCCGCCCCGCCGGGGCGTGACCTTCTCCGTCGTCGCCCGCGATCCGGCGACCGGCGACCTGGGCATCGCCGTCTCCTCGTGCATCCTGGCCGTCGGCCGGGTCGTCCCGAGCGTGCGGCCGGGCGTCGGGGTGGTCGCCGTCCAGGCGCGCAGCCGGCGTGGTCTCGGGCACACGCTGCTGGGCGGGCTCGCCGCAGGGGCCGACCCCGCCGACCTCGTGCGCAAGGCGGCGCACTCCGCCGAGGACGCCGACCGGCAGATCGCCGTCCTCGACACCGCCGGCCGGGTGGCCGCCGACACCGGACGCGGGTCCTTCCCGGTCAGCGGGCACCTGGTGGGCGAGGGCACCAGCGTCCAGGGCAACATGCTCGCCTCCCCGGAGGTGCTGCCGGCGATGGCGCAGGCCCTCGCCGCCGCCCGCGGGGACCTCCCCGACCGGCTTCTGGCCGCCCTGACGGCCGGTCAGGACGCCGGCGGGGACGTCCGGGGCCGGCAGTCGGCCGCCCTGCTGGTGGTCAGCGGCGCGCCGGCCACCGACGAGGACGACGGCGTCCGCACGGACCTGCGGGTCGACGACTCCGGCGACCCGGTCGCGCAGTTACGGGTGCTGCGCAACCTCCAGCGCGCCTACGACGAGCGCGACTACGAGACCCTCGCCCTGTTCGCCCCCGACGGCGCCCGCGACCTCTACGCCGCCCTGGCCGCCTCCCAGCGCGGGGACCGCGACGCCGCCCGGGCCGCGCTCGCCGGCCTGCGCGCCCGCCCCGGGTGGTCGGCCTGGCTGGCCGCCATGGCCGGGGACCCGCGGCTGTCGGCGGTGTCGCGACTGCTGGGCTGACCCCCGGTCAGGTCAGCTCGCAGGCCGCGTCGGCCGACTCCTCGAGCGGGACGGGGTCGATCTCGTAGATCGTCACGCCGGTCCCCTCGTACACCGGGCGCAGGGAGTCCACCGACGACAGGTCCCGGAACCCGGGGTTGGTCGTCTCGCCACCGAGGATGGTGCTCGCCGACGAGTACACGTACCGGACGCCGAGGTCCTCGACCGCCTGGCGGACCCGCTCGCTGGAGTCCAGGCAGTTCAGCCCGTCGACCACCAGCTGGCGCTCCTCGGGCAACGGCGGCTTGACCGGCACGGTCAGCGCCGCGCCGAACACCGGCTGGACGTCGGCCAGCGCCCACATCCAGGCCGACCCGTCGTTGGGGTCGTTGAGGACGGGGCCGGCACCGGCGAGGTCGCGCAGCACGTCGAACGCCGCCAGGTCGTCGTCGGACACCGACCCGCCTCCGCCGGGCACGTAGGCGGTCGCCAGCCGGTCCCGGTTCTCCTGGACGTAGAACCCGCTGAGGACGCCGACGAGGGCGAGCACGACCACCACGCCGGCGGCGGCGAGCGCCGGGGTGCGCAGGGCCGGCATCCGCTCGTGCCAGCGAGTGGTCACCCTCCGGACCAGGCCGGCCAGCAGCCCACCGAGATGGGTCACCCCCACGGCGGCGAACACCGACAGGCCGAGGAAGACCACGCCCTTGAAGCGGAACCGGTCGTTCCACCAGGGCCCGGTCAGCAGCTGCACGAGCCGGCCCTCGTAGGCGGCGGCCATGACGCAGAGCAGCACGAAGACGCCGGTCGCGGCGTACCACCACCGCAGCTGAGGCGAGCGCCAGCCCACGGCCAGCCCGACCAGCGCGGCGATCGCCAGCCACAGCTGCGGGTGGTCGTTGTCGTAGTTGTAGAACAGCAGCTCGCCCACGGCCTCGCCGGGCGACTGCGCGATCGGCCAGTCGACGACCGTGCCCCCACCGGTGTCCACGAGCGCCTGCCCGATGAGCGGCAGCGCCAGCACCGCGGCGACCGCCGCCGCCGGCACGAGCACGACCAGGTCCCGGCGCAGCACGTCGCGGGCCGGCACGTCGCCACGCTGCAGCCAGCGGCCGACGACCAGGCAGATCCCGAAGACCGCGGCGGTCAGGGCCGCGCTCGGGTGCATCAGCGCCAGCCCCGCGGTGGCGAGGCCGAGGCCGACCGTGGTCACGGTGTCCCGCCGGTCGAGGGTGCGGGCCAGCAGCACGAGGAACGCCGGGACCAGCGCGATGCCGAAGGCGAAGACCCACACCGGACCGCGCCAGATAAGGTCGATCGGGAACCCCGACGTCGACGCCAGCACGACCGGCGCGACGGCCGCCGCGCGCACGAGGCCCAGCGTGCGCAGCAGGGCGACCAGCCCCAGCCCCGCGACCAGCGGGATGCCGGTCAGCAGGGCGTTGGTGCTGGTGAGGCTGGTGCCGTGGACCTGGTCGACCAGGGAGGCCATCGCGTGGAAGGCGTCGGGGTAGACCGAGGCGCCGTCGGGATAGCCGTTCAGGTCCCCGGCGACACTGGGCGCGACGTCGCCGGAGCGGGTGATGTTCTCGATCAGGTTGACGTGGAAGAGCGCGTCGAAGCCCTGGTTGGCGCTGGTCAGCCCGTCGGTGCCGGGTACCAGCGTGGCGAACCCGATCACCGCGCCCAGGACGACCCCCGCCACGGCGAGCAGGGACCACAGCCGGGACTCCCGCTCGTCCGCGTCGTCCGCCGGGTCGGCTGCCGGGCCCGCCGGCCCCACGTCCGGGTCGACCGGCCGGCGCGAGCGCCTGCGGGCTCGGGCCTCGAGGGCACCGGCCCCGACGAAGGCGACGGCGATCCCGGCCAGCGCCACGGCGGCCGCGCTGACCGGCGTCCAGTCGACCCCCGCGAGGCTGACCACGACGATGGCGACCAGCACCAGCGCGACGGTGAGGAGGGGGGCGGCGCCGACGGCGGCCCACCCGCGCATCCGGAGCGCGAGGGCCAGCAGCAGCCCCGGGACGACCGTGAGCAGCACCGCGACGGCGAGGGTCAGGAACACGTTCAGGTCAAGCACCGTCCAGGGTCTCGGTCCGCAACGGCCGCGGATCCGGCGATCCCCCAGCCTAGGTCAGGGGAACGCGCTGTCCCCTGACCGCCACCGGGTGGTGCGGACCGCCCAGGTCAGCGGGCCAGGACCCCGAGTCCGACGGTCACCAGCCAGACCACGCCGAGCCCCAGCAGCACCCGGTCGCGCAGGACGATGTCCTCCGGCGTCCCGGCCTCGCCCCGGTCGACGTCCACCGCGTAGCGCAGCAGCGCGAGGACGAACGGCGCGATGGACACCGTCTGCCAGGGGAAGCCGGTGTCGTCCTCCCGCAGCTCGAACGCCCAGAGGCTGTAGACGGTGCAGGTGACGCCGGCCGACAGGCTCCAGACGAAGCGGAGGTAGCTGGCCGAGTAGGCGCGCAGCGACCGGCGGGTCGCCGCCTCGTCCCCGAGGGCCACCATCTCGGCGTACCGCTTGCCCGCCACCATGAACAGCGCGCCGAACGCGGCGACCAGCAGGAACCACTGCGACAGGACGATGCCGGAGGCCGCGCCGCCGGCGATGCCCCGCAGCAGGAACCCCGACGCGACGACCGCGAGGTCGATGACCGGCTGGTCGCGCAGGAAGTAGGCGTAGGCCAGGGAGATCCCGACGTAGCAGGCGAGCACGACGACGAGGTCGGTCCGGGTCAGCAGGAAGGCGCCGGCGAGCGAGCCCGCGAGCAGCACCAGCCCCGCGACGGTGGCCACCGCCGGCGGCACGATGCCCGCGGCGACCGGGCGCAGCCGCTTGGTCGGGTGCCGGCGGTCCTCGGCGACGTCGTGCACGTCGTTGAGCAGGTAGACGCCGCTGGAGGCGAGGCAGAAGAGCGCGAACGCCAGCAGGGTCGTGCGCGCGACGTCGGCCTGCAGCAGGCTCCCGGCGGCCAGCGGCGCCGCGACGACCAGCAGGTTCTTGATCCACTGCCGCGGCCGCGCGCTGCGCACCAGACCCCGGGCCACCCCGCTCAGCGACACCGCGGCGCCGGCTGGGGGTAGGGGTGCGGGGGGCGGCTCCACGGCGTGGTTGCCGTCGAAGCGCACCACAGGGGTCGTCCGGGTCTCGCCATCGACGTCCACGTGTCTGCCTCTCCGTCCCCGGACACCGTGCGGTGCCCGGTCCTGCCTGCTGCGCTCCCCGCCCGGAGCAGTGCACTCGAGCGCCGCTCCGTAGACAACCACGGGCGGCTCGCCGACCGTCCCGGCATCACCCGCTCGGGGGTCCGGCCCAGCCCGGCTGTTGCACGCGCGCCGGCGCCAGGTCGTAGGCGCCGACCGGGTAGGGGACGCCGAAGCGGAAGACCTGGATGTCGGCGACCCCCGGCTGGGACGGGAAGGACGCCGGCAGCTCGGTCACCGACGACGTCCGCCGGACCGGCGCGAACAGGCCGCCGCGCAGGTCCTGCCAGGTGTTGTCCTCCAGGCCATTGCCCACCGGGCCGCCCCGCCACACCACCCCGTACTCCGACGGCTCGGTGATGCCGTGGCGGACGACCGGCTGACGCAGGCAGGGGAAGGAGAAGGCGATCTGCCACGCGGTCGCCACCGGGGCGTCGTCGGGCACGAGGTCGGCCAGGGTCACCGCCGGCACCACCGACGGCCCGGTGAAGGCCAGCCACCCGCCCGGCCCCCCCGACCGGTCCTCGGCCACCAGGCGCACGAGGTCAGCGCCGGACGCGTCCGCGCCGGCCGGGTCGAGGACGAACGTCCGCCAGGCCGGGGAGTCGAGGGTGTCCGCCAGGTCCTGGGTGCCGACCACCTCGGGCGGGCCGTCCCCCTCCCGCACGCCGTACTCGGCGCGCAGCTCGTTGCCCTCGGCCAGCTGGCCCGCGGCCAGCACGGCCAGCCCGGCGTCCGGTCCGGTGTCCGGGACAGGGAACCAGGCCGTCTGCGTGGCGCCGGTCGCGTCCTCGGTCCCGGGCTGCGACAGGCTCCCCCACACGTGCGCCGCCGCCCCCTGACCGGACCCGCCGGGAGGCGGGCTCACCGGGAACCAGCCGCCGTCGCGCACGAAGGCCGCTCCCTCGGCGGGGTCGGGACCGTCCTGCTCCGGGTCGATCGGCCGGGCGGCGCCGACGTCGAGCACCTCCATCGCGCCCGCGGCCCCGCACTCCTCGGCGAGCGGGTCGGTCAGCGCGTCGGCCCACGGCGACCAGCTGTCCACGGTGCGGGCCGCGGCGAGGGAGAAGCTCCCGACCAGGTGCAGCACCGACGTGAGCAGGAACACCAGGACGGCGAGCGGCACCGCGCCGGCCCACGACGGCGACCCCGACCGGCCGGTGCGCCGCCGCAGCAGCGCGACCGCGCCGACGCTCGCCCCGACGACGGCCAGCCAGAGCAGCGGGCTGCCGAACGAGACGACCGAGAAGAAGGGTGCGACGAAGGGGTGCGGCATCCCGGGCAGCCACGAGTACGGCCACGAGTTGGGACCGCGGAAGACCAGCGCGAAGACGACGACGGCCGACCCGAGGGCGAGGACCGGCACGGCCCGCGACGGACGGCGGCCTCCCGTCGCCTGTCCCACGAGCCAGGGCACGGCGACGAGGAACGCGGCGAGGAAGGCCGGGCCCAGGCCGGACAGCGCACCGAAGTGGTGCGTCCACTTGCTCGGCGTGAACCACAGCAGGAGGAGGGCGAGGGCCAGCGAGGCGGCCGGCAGGACCAGCGGGACCGGCAGCCGGACGCCGCGGCTCCGGATGGCGACCCCGGCGACCAGGAACCAGACCAGGGCCACCAGGGCGAGCAGGACGGCGGTCCGCTTGGCGTAGTTGCCCATCGGGATCTGGTTGAGCAGGAACGAGTACCGCATCCACTCGTCGTCCCAGCTGTCCTGCTCCTGGACGGAGAGGAAGATCTCCTGCCCGCGCAGGAAGTCGTTGAGCGTGCCGTCGGCGAAGGCGGCCGCGGCGGCCAGTGCACCGGGGGCGAGGACCAGCGCCGTCCGGGTCAGGGCGTCGAGAGGCGACCGCGCGGCCCGCACCAGCGGGACCAGCCAGGGCAGCCCGGCCAGCAGCGGGGCCAGGGCGACCAGCCCGGTGGGGTGGCAGGTCGCCGCGAGGCCGGCCGCACCGAAGGCGACGGCGACGGGCAGCAGCCGCTGCCGGCGGACCGCGGCCACCACCGCGTGGAGGGCGACGAGGGCGAGGACGCCGACGACCGCCTCCGGCCGCACGCCCATGCCGTAGGGCAGCCACCAGGCGAGGAACGTCGCGGCGCCCAGGACCGTGGCGGCCAGCTGGCCGTGCCGGCGGTCCAGGACGGCCGCCGGGACGACGCCCGGCTGGGCGAGGAACCGGCGCAGCAGCAGCCACGACACCAGCCCGACCGCCAGCGCGGGCAGCCGGAGCAGCACCGGGCTGCTGCCGACCGCGGCGTCCCACCACCCGAGCAGCCGGTAGAACCAGGTGAACGGCGTGAAGGACTGGTTGAGCAGCTGGTAGTAGTTCCCGACGAAGCCCTCGTCCGGGGCGTTGCGGGCCATGGCGGCGTAGTAGCCGTCGTCGTCGGTGGGCGGGGCGAGGAACAGCCACAGCAGCAGGGTGGCGACCACCACCGCGTCCACGACCAGGTGCAGGGGACGGCGCGGCCGGCGCTCCTCCGGGTCGTCCGGCCCCGGCGTCCGCCGGCCGGTCCGCCGGTCGGCCCGCCACAGCGCCACCAGGGCGCCGAGCGCCGCCAGCAGGACCACGGCAGTCAGCAGCTCCTTCACCGCGCTGGGCGTGGTGTTGAACTGGTTGTCCACGCCCAGCTCGACCCGCAGGTCGTCGTCGGAGGGCAGCCGGTCGACGCTGGTCGCCAGGACGTCGACGTCGGGCAGCACCGTCTGCCCGGCGTCGGCCGTCAGCGTCCCGAGCGGCACGCCGTCGCGCTCGGCGCGGAGCCCCGAGGAGTCGCCGGCCAGCCGGTAGGTGCACGGCCCCGCCGGCACCGGCTCCTCCAGCAGCGTCTGCCCCCGGACGACGACGGCCAGCCGCCCGTCGCGGACGCCGGCCACCAGACCCTCCTGGACCGCCACCTCCTGGCCGGGGACGAGGGTGGCCAGGAGCACGCCGTCCGGCGTGTCCCCGGCGGCGGCGACCGCGGCGCAGCTGAACGAGACGGCCAGGTCCAGCGGCTGCTGGTTGGTCAGCTCGAGCATGGTCGAGGTCGGTCGAGCAGGATCCTGCGGCCAGCTGACCGTGGGCATGCTCATCTGTACCGGCGCCAGGGGCAGGGCGACGGCGCCGACGATCGCCACGAGGGCGAGCAGCAGCGGCAACAGGCCCCGCCACCGACCCGGACCGACGGGCGAGCGATCGGAGGGCGCCTCCGTCCGCTCCGCGTCGATCAGGTCCATCCGCCCACCCGTCTCCTCCGTCGTCCGCCGGCCCGCCACTACGGTGGCTCCCGTGTGCGGGCCCGACGAGCAGTATCCCGGCTCGGTCAGGACGCGGTGACCCGTCCCGGCCGGCGCTCCGGACTGGCACCCTCGCTGAGCTGGGCGGCCCTGTGCGTGACCCTCGCCGGGGTCCTCACCGCCGGCTACCTGGCGCTGGTCGCCCGGTCGCTGCCCGCGGTCGAGTACGGCTGGTTCGGCGCCTTCTGGTCGGTGGCGCTGATCATCGGGTTCGGCGCCTTCTTCCCCATCGAGCAGGAACTCGCCCGCCTGGTGCACCTCGCCGGACCGGGGGCGCCGCTGCCCCGGGGGACGGTCCGCGCCGTCGGCGGGGTGACGGCGCTGAGCCTGGGAGCCGTCCTGGGCAGCTGGCCGCTGCTGCGGCAGTCGCTCGGCGGCAGCGGCTGGCTGCTCCTCGCGCTCGCGGCGCTGTGTGCGGCGTCCGGCGCCCAGTTCGTCGTCCGCGGGCTGCTGCTGGGGCGGGGCGCCCTGGCGTCGCACGGCAGCGTGCTGCTCGCGGACGCCGCGCTGCGGGTGGGCGCGGCCGCCGCGGTGGTGGCGGTGGCCGGGCCGGCGACCGCCACCCCCTTCGGCTGGACGGTCGTCCTCGGCGCCGTCCTCGCGCACGCCCCGCTGCTCGCCTGGCTCCTGCGGCGCCGGCCCCGGCCGACCGCACCGGCCGGGCCGCGGATGACCGTCGGCGCGGTGGGCCCGCTGATCGTCGGGGCACTGTGCGCGCAGGTGCTGCTCAACGCCGCGCCGGTGCTCGTCGTCGGGGTGGCCGCCGCCGACGAGCAGGTCCTGGCCGCGCAGTTCGTCGCCGGGTTCACCCTCATCCGGCTGCCGCTGTTCCTCGCCGTGCCGCTGCAGGGGGCCCTGATCCCGCACCTGGTCGGCGTGACCGCCGACCGGCGCGGCTCGCTGGCCCTCGTCGGCCGCACCGCCGGGGGCGTCGGCGTCCTCTGCGCGCTGGCCGCGCTGGCGGGCTGGCTGGTCGGCCCGCTGCTGGTCCGGCTGCTGTTCGGGGACCGGTACGTGCTGGGCGGCGGCGCGCTCGCCGTCCTCGCGGTCGGCACCGCGCTCTACCTGGGGCTGCTGGCCACCAGCCAGGCGCTGGTGGCCGCCGCGCGGCACCGCGACGTCGGGCTGGTGTGGTCCACTGGGCTCGCCGCCGCGGCGGTCGTCTTCCTCGCCGTCCCCGGGCTGATCGCCCGGACCGGGCTGGCCTACGTGGTCGGCTGCGGGGTGGCCTTCGTCGTCAGCCTCGTCCTGCTGGTGCGGCACGGCCGCGCCCGGCCGCGCACCTCCCCCGTCCCCGAGCTCACCGGAGGCGCCGGATGACCCGGACCCTGGACGTCGTCGTCGCGCTGGACTACTACACGCCCTACGTCAGTGGCCTGACCAACGTGGCCCGCGACGTGGCCGAGGGGCTCGCCGAGCGCGGCCACCGCGTCACCGTGGTGACCAGCCGGCACGACCCGGACCTGCCCGAGCGGGAGGTCGTGCGCGGGGTCTCGGTCCAGCGCACCCCGGTGCTGGCCCGGCTGGGCAAGGGCGTGCTGAGCCCGGCCCTGATCGGAGCCGTCGCCGCGGCGGCCGCCACCGCGTCGGTCACGAACCTGCACCTGCCGATGCCCGAGGCCGCCCTGCTGGCCCGGCGCATCCGGTCGCCGCTGGTGACCACCTACCACTGCGACGTCACCCTGCCGCCCGGTGCGCTGAACCGGGCACAGATCCTCGGGGTCGACCTGTCCAGCCGCCGGGCGGTGCGCCGCTCGGACCGGGTCGTGGTCTCCAGCGACGACTACGCCCGGCACAGCCGGCTGTGGCCGGCGCTGGCCGGCCGGACGGCGGTCATCCCGCCGCCGTGCCGCGAGCGGCCGGCCGGCACCCCGCGCTTCCGCGAGGGCCCGGGCCTGCACGTCGGCTTCCTCGGCCGGATCGTCGAGGAGAAGGGCCTGCAGTACCTGGTCCGCGGATTCCAGGCGATCGCCGAACCCGACAGCCGGCTGCTGATCGGCGGGGACTTCGCCGGTGTCGCCGGCGGCTCGGTGGTCGCCGAGCTCCGGCAGGTCATCGCCGACGACCCGCGGATCAGGCTGCTGGGCTTCGTGCCCGAGGAGCAGCTCGCCGACCTGTACGCCTCGCTGGACGTCTTCGCGCTGCCCTCGGTCAACGCGTTCGAGGCGTTCGGCATCGTCCAGGTGGAGGCGATGATGGCCGGGGTGCCGGTGCTGGCCAGCGACCTGCCCGGGGTGCGCACGCCGGTGCAGGAGACCGGCTTCGGGCTGGTGGTGCCGCCGCGGGACGTCGACGGGATCGCCGCGGCGCTGCGGCGGCTGGCCACCGAGCCGCAGGACCGCGCCGGCGGGGCCGCTCGGGCCCGGGACCGGTACGCGTCGGGCACCGTCGTGTCGGCCTACGAGGAGCTGCTGAGCACGGTCGCCGGTCCCTGACCCGACTCGTCCGCGCCCGGCTCCCCGGGTCCAGGCGCCGAGACCGGGGGCCGGCTGCTCGAGCAGCCGGCCCCTCCGTGATCAGGGCGCCCAGCGGCATCGAGTTGGGCAGGCGCGCACCCCCGGGCCGAACTCCCTGCCCCGCCGTACATCTCACCCCCAGCGGACGAGGCCGGGCGGCAGGGCAGGGCGACAGCCTTCAGCTGCTGCCCAGCCCCCTGCAGAGAGGAACCGCCTGCTCTGTCCGGGAGTGCCGATCCCGTCAGCTCGAGCGAGGAGCGTGCAGACGATGACCCAGACCACGACCTGCCGCACCGGCACGGGTGGGTCGACATGAGGCGCGCACAGGAACGGGGACGGGCTGGACCGAGTCGGCTGGGCGCCGCGTCACGCACGGTGATCATCGCCGGCGCAGCAGCCGTGGTCTCCAGCCGGCTCACCCGGAAGGCACGCGTGTCGCCGGCCCTCCAACCGGCGCCCCCGGCGGCCGCCCGGGCCAGCGTCGACGAGGTGCACGTCGAGCTGACCGAGTCGGCGGACCTGCGGGACGCGGGACTGCCGACCGACGAGGAGTTCGCCGCCCGGAGGGCCCGCCTGCTCGCGCTGTAGCAGGGCGCGGGCGCAGCCGGGCTCCCGATCGAGAGGCATGCCATGGGTGCGAGCGGTGTCCTGACACCGAGGCGACCGTCCCTGGTCGACGTCCTGGTGCCGCTCGTCGCGCTGGCGGCACTGATCGCCGGCTGCCTGCTCCTGTTCGGCCTGGACGCCCTGGACGGACCCCTGCAGGTGGCCCTGGTGGTGTGCGCCGCGATCGCCGCCCTGATCGCGCTGAAGAACGGGCACCGCTGGGAAGAGGTGCAGAGCGCCGGGCAGGAGGCGATCGCCTCGGTGACCAGCGCGATGTTCATCCTGCTGGCCGTCGGCGCGCTGATCGGCACGTGGAACCTGTCCGGCACCATCCCGACCCTCGTCTACTACGGGATCCAGGTGCTCTCCCCGTCGTGGTTCTACGCCGCCACGGCGATCATCTGCGGCTTCGTCGCGCTGTGCATCGGGAGCTCCTGGACCACCGCGGCCACGATCGGGGTCGGCCTGATCGGCATCGCCGGCCTGCTCGACGTCTCGGTGGCGATCACGGCCGGTGCGGTCATCTCGGGCGCCTACCTCGGCGACAAGACCTCGCCGCTGTCGGAGACCACCATCCTGACCGCCCAGATGGTGGGCGTCGACCCGCGCGAGCACATCAAACGCCAGGTGTGGACCTCCGTACCGGCGTTCCTCATCGCGCTCGTCGTCTTCTTCGTCCTCGGCTTCGTCAGGGCGCCGGACGTGCGCGACACCGTGTCCACCAGCACGGAGCTGGCCGACCTCGACCAGCTGTTCTGGATCAGCCCGGTGAACCTGCTGCCCCTCCTGCTGCTGGTCGTGCTGTCGGTGCGCAAGGCACCGGCGTCCCTCTCCCTGCTCGGGTCGGCCCTGTTCGCCGGCGTGCTCGCGGCCTTCACCCAGCCGCAGGTCGTCGCCGACTTCGTCGCCGGCCAGGGCAACGTGGTGGTCGAGTCGATCAAGGCGACCTGGCAGACGATGGCGACCGGGTTCACCGCCGAGACCGGCCTCGCCGAGGTCGACCGGCTCGTCTCCCGCGGCGGCATGTCCAGCATGCTCCTCACGCTCTGGCTGATCTTCGGGGCGGTGACCTTCGGCGTCCTGCTGGAGAAGTTCGGGTTGATCACCCGGCTGGTCGACCCGATGGTCGCCGCGGCGAAGAGCACCGGACGGCTGTTCGTCACCGTGTTCGCCTGCGCCTTCGGCCTGAACGTCGTCGCCGGTGACCAGTACATCGCCCTGGTCCTGCCCGCGCGGATCTTCCGCGTCGAGTTCGCGCGGCGAGGTCTCGCGCCGACGAACCTGTCCCGGCTGGCGGCCGACAGCGGCACGGTCACCTCCCCGCTGGTGCCGTGGAACTCGTGCGGCGCGTTCATGGCGGCCACCCTCGGCGTCTCCACGCTGCTCTACGCGCCGTGGGCCGTCTTCTGCTACGCGAGCCCCGCACTGAGCGTCCTGTACGGGGTCACCGGATTCAAGATCGAGAAGGTCGAGCCGGTCGCGCTCGACCCGTTCCCAGAACGGAGCAGCTGACGATGGTGGACACGACCCCCTCCCCCCGAGCTGCCGACGCGGCTGCCGAGGCCCCGAGCTCAGCACCGGGGAAGATGAGCGTGCCCACGCTGACCGCCATGGTGGTCGGCAGCATGGTCGGCGCGGGGGTGTTCTCGCTGCCGGCCCGGTTCGGCGTGGCGACCGGCATCCTCGGTTCGCTGATCGCCTGGGCGATCGCGGGCGCCGGGATGCTGATGCTCGCCTTCGTCTTTCAGAACCTCGCCATCCGCAAGCCCGACCTGGACTCCGGGGTCTTCATCTACGCCAAGGCCGGCTTCGGCGACTACGTCGGGTTCAACTCCGCGATCGGTTTCTGGGCCAGCGCCATCGCCGGCAACACCTTCTACTGGGTGTTCATCACCGCGACCCTCGGCGCCTTCTTCCCCGCCTTCGGTGACGGCGACACCGTCCTCGCGGTGGCGCTCGGCACGGTCGGCGTGTGGCTGTTCCACACCCTGATCGCGCGAGGCATCCGGGACGCGGCCGTGATCAACCGGATCGTGACGGTGTTCAAGATCCTTCCGATCCTGGTCTTCATCGTCGTGCTCTTCATCGCCTTCGACGCCGGCGTCTTCGCCGACAACTGGATCGCCACCGGCTACGGCGACCTCGGCGGGCTCGACGAGCAGATCCGCAACACCATGCTCATCACGACGTTCGTCTTCCTCGGCATCGAGGGCGCCAGCGTGTACAGCCGCTACGCCAAGCGGCGCGAGGACGTCGGCAGGGCGACCGTCCTCGGCTTCCTGAGCGTGCTGGCGATCTTCTCCCTGGTGACCCTGTCGAGCTACGCGGTCATGACCCAGCCGGACATCGCCGCCACCCGCCAGCCCTCCATGATCGGCGTGTTCGAGTCCGTCGTCGGCGAGTGGGGCAGCTGGTTCATCAGCGCCGGCGTCATCATCTCCGTGCTCGGCGCCTACCTCGCCTGGACCCTGATGGCCGCCGAGGTGATGTACATGCCTGCCCGCAACGAGGACTTCCCCGCGTTCCTGGGACGGGAGAACGAGAACGGAACGCCGATCACCGCGCTCGTGGTCAGTTCGCTGGCGGTACAGGCGCTGCTCGCCGCGACGCTCGTGCTCAGCGACGCGCTGAACTTCATGCTCGACCTGTGCGCCAGCCTGGCGTTGATCCCGTACTTCCTCGCCGCCGCGTACGGGCTGAAGCTCGGCATCACGGGCGAGGCCTACGAGGACGTGGACCGGAGGACGCGGCGCAAGGAGGCGATCTTCGCGGGGATCGCCACCGCGTACACGCTGTTCCTCTTCGAGGCCGCCGGGCTGCAGTTCCTCCTGCTGGCGACGGTGCTCCTCGCCCCGGCCACCCTGCTCTACGTCAAGGCGCGCAGCGAACGCGGCCGCCGGCTGTTCAGCCCCACCGAGCTGGTGCTCTGTGCCGTGATCGTGGCCGCCGGGATCACCGGCGTCGTCGGCCTGTGGACCGGCTTCATCGCCATCTGACGCGACGTCCATCGGCAACCGCGCCCACTCGAGCTCGCCCCTTGGAGTTCTCATGCACCGCACCCGAGTCGCCGCAACGATGCTGCTCCTCCTGCTGGCGCTCACCAGTTGCGCTTCGGGACAGACCGCCTCGGACCCCCTCTTCGGCCGGGCCCGGATCGGGCTCGACAGTGTGGATGGGCAGGTCGGCTCGCTCCGGCTGCTCAGCGTCTCCATCGCATCCCCGGGAACGCGAGGCAGCATCCACATCGCCGGCGACAGCGCCGCACTCCTCGTGACCATCGCGAACGACGGCGAGGACGAGGACGTCCTCACCGGGGCGAGCACCGACGTCGCGGAGCAGGTCGTGCTCCGCGACGTCGATGCCCCCTCGGACCCGGACCTGCAGATGTCCGTGCCCTCCGGCGGGATCGCGGTCATCCGCGACGTGACCGGAGCGCACCTGGAACTGTCCGGGCTGCAGGAGAGGCTCCGGAGCGGGTTCAGCGTCCCCGTCACCTTCGACTTCCGCGATGCCGGCCCGGTGACCCTCTCGGTACCGATCCGCACCTACGACGACGTCCGGCCGGACAGGTTCTCGAGCCCGCTGGCGTGCTGTTCCTGACTCGGAGCCGAGGAGCGTGTCACAGTCCGGCGACGCCTTGGGCGACGAGCAGGATCGCGGTCGCTGTGATGCCGACGGCCATGACGCTGCCGTTGTGAGCGCTCAGCCATCTCCGCGCGTGGCTCAGCGGCGTGAGGACCCGCGCAGCCAGCAGTGCGTGCAGCAACAGCGGCAGGGCGACCGTCACGGCGGCGATCGCGGCGAACGTCGCCACCCCGACCGCGGTGCCGGTGGTGCTCAGGTCGGCTGCGCCGATCGTCAATCCTCCAGCGGCGGCCAGCAACACGGTCCTGGGACTGGCGGCGGACAGCAGCAGTCCCCACCGCATGGCGTGGGCCGGTGACGTGCCGTTCAGGGACGGCATCCATGCGGGCTCAGCATCGTCGCCCCGTGCCCACCACAGCCGCACGCCGAGGGGCAACAAGACCAGACCGAGTCCGATCCTGGTCCAGTCGGCCCAGGTGGAGGTGTCCTCGTAGAGCTCGACGACGGAGGCCAGCGCAGCGAAGGCGCCACTGGTCAGGACGATCCCGCTCACCCGGCCGGCCAGGAACGCGCTGACTGCCGCCTGCGCTCGGGACGTGCCGAGCAGCAGGATCGTCACGATGACGCTGGACGGGGACATCGCGATCGCCAGGGCGTACAGCGCGACCTCGCCGATCACCGCGCCCATGGCCATGGGCTGGGCGGTGGCGTGGCCCCGGACACCGACCTCAGCCCCGGATCAGCGCGCGGAGTCGGTGTGCCTTCTGCTCGGTCCAGTCGGCCGGGCGGAGCAGCAGCGCCCAGGCATCGACCGACTCGCGGGTGTACCGGTGCCCGTGCCCCTCGGGGACCTCGGTCGAGAACGGCATGTCGAGGGTGACCTGCCAGAAGGTGACGAAGGGGATCCAGGTCATCTCGTCGAGCACGTCGCGCCCGGGTGCCTCGGCCAGCCAGTCCGGACGGTCGAGCAACAGCGACGGGCTCCACCAGGTGACCGGGTCGGACGGGTGCTGCAGGATCAGCACCCGGGTCCCCTCCCAGGGGACGTCGGCCGGTGGAGCGCCGGCGCCGATCTCGGTGCTGAAGCGCACCGTGCGGCCGCCCCGGTACACGGGCTCCACCTCACGGCTGCCGGCGTCGCGGCCCTCGCGGAACTCGGTGTGCAGGGCGTTGAAGTTCGGCGGGCCCACGAACAGCGCCCCGGTCACCCGGTTGCGCAGGTCGTACTCCCCGCTGAACGCCGCCTCCGCGCCGAACGACCCGAGGCTCTCCCCGAACACGTACAGCTCCGGCCGGTCCTCGAGCGGGAGCGCGGACCACCTCTCGTAGACGGCGTCGAAGAGCTCCCGCCCGGCCGCCCGCGCCCGGTCCTGGTCGATCAGGTAGGACAGCCCCGACGGCACGTAGGAGTACTGCATCGCGACCACGGCGGAGTTCCCGGCGGCGATGTACTCGAACGCCGCGAGCGACCCGGCGTCCAGCCAGCCGCGCCCGGTGGTCGTGGCGACCATGAGACGGGCGCGGTCGAAGCCGCCGGCCCGGACGAGGTCGTCGACGGCGGCCTGCGCCCGGTCGCCGACGTCGTCCGCGGTCTGCACGCCGGAGTAGATCCGGATGGGTTCGGGAGCCTCCGCGTCGGTGAACGCGGAGATCTCGGTGGCCGACGGGCCACCGGCGACGAACGTCCGCCCCTCGCGGCCCAGCGTGTCCCACTCGATCAGCGACCCCGGCCCGCCCGAGCGCAGGTTGCTGTCCGGCTGCTCGACGCCCTCGGCCGTCTCCTGGTCCGCCAAGGCGAAGGCCCGGTCCGCCGCGGCGAGCCCCGCGTCGACGGCCACCCCGCTGATCAGCAGGACGACCAGCGCGGCGACGACCAGCCCGCCCAGGGCTCGGGCGGCCGACGGGCCCACCCAGCGCGACAACAGCCGAGCGATCCCCCGGCCCGCGGCGCGGACCGCTCGGCTGACGGCGAGCAGGAGGGCGCAGACGACCGGCGCGACGACCACCGCCAGCAGCGCGCTGCCCAACGACTCGCCCGGCAGCCCCATCAGCTCGCGGAGCATGCCCTGCCACCGACGGCCCAGCACGAGGAACGCCGCCACCAGGACGGCGGCGGCGGCGAGGAACACACGCCACGCCCAGCGCCGCGGCGGACGAGGGCCGCGGTCGGCCAGCGCCCGCCACACCGCAGCGGCCAGCACGCCCACGCCGTAGCCCATCGCCGCGCCGATCCCGCTGACCACGCCCTGCGCGACCCCCTCCCGCGGGAGCAGCGACGGGGTGAGCGACGCGCAGACCAGCACGACCGCGCCCCAGCAACCCGGCAGCGACAGCCGCGGCCACCGCTGCGCCAGCTCGCCGGTGGCCCACGGACGCTCAGCACTCGGCCGCGGCGGCGACTCGGCCGCCACCACGTCCGCGGCGGTCATGTCGGCGGCCCGTGGCTGCTCCTGGCCGGCTACGCGGTTCCCTGGAGGACGGGGGGCTCGTCGTCGGCGAACGCCGCACGCAGGGTGTCCTCCTGCTCGCGGGAGAGGTTCGTGTGCAGCAGGTGTGCGCGCCGCCCGGCGAACGCCTCCCGCACCCGGTCCAGCACGGCGTCGGAGGTCAGCACGAACAGCGCTGACGTGCCGGGGGTGATCTCCTCCCGCACGCGCTCGATGAACGTGTCGTCGATCCCGACGTCTGTGAGCCGGCCGGTGAGCGCGCCGGCTGCGGCACCGATGGCAGCGCCGAGCAGCGGAACGAGGAACAAGAGGCCGAACAGCATCCCCCAGAAGGCCCCGCCGAGGGCGCCGGCGCTGGTGAGGTCTCGCAACTGCCGCGTCTTCGGCTTCCTCGCGTCGGGTTGCCAGAACACCGTCGCCGCGTCGTGCACGGTGATCAACTGCTGCCGGGCGAGGTCGGTGAGGATGACGACGGCCTCGTCGGCCCCGCCGGGGGTGTCGAAGCGCCACACGCTCAAGGTGGACATCGGGGTTCCCCTTCCTGCAGGTCCGTCTGCGGGCGGCATCCTCCGGGCCATCGCCGCGAGGCCGCCTCCTCTGCTCGGGATGAGAGCTCCAGCGCCGGCGACGAGGACAGGGTCGGGACCCGCCGTCCCGGATCAGCCGGGAGCATCAGAGCCGGCGAGGCCCGACGTCGGGTGGCGGGGGACGCTGCACCGGGTCGACCTGCGGCAGGTCCGCGCGCCGCTCCTGTGCAGGGCGCACTCCTCTCCGCGGCACGTCTCATCTCTGCCGGACGAGGCCGGACCGCACGCGGAGGGAGCAACGTCCAGGCTCGCGAGGCACTCCGCTGCAGGCACCCGTCCTGTTCTGGTGCGGTGCCCGCTGGCCCTCTCCCGAGCGAGGAGCGTGCGGACGATGACCGACACCACGATCTCCCGGGCCGTCGCGAGCGCGCCGGCCGCCGCCTACGGCGTGCACTCCGAGGTCGGGGTGCTGCGCAAGGTGATGGTGTGCGCGCCGGGGCTCGCTCACCAGCGGCTGACCCCGACCAACTCCGACGACCTGCTCTTCGACGACGTGCTGTGGGTGCAGAACGCCCGCCGGGATCATGCCGAGTTCGTGACCATGATGCGCGACCGCGGGGTCGAGGTGGTCGAACTGCACGACGTGCTGGCCGAGACGATGGCCGTCCCGGAGGCCAAGACCTGGCTGCTGGACCGCAAGATCGTCGCCAACGAGGTCGGTCTCGGCCTGGTCCAGGACACCCGCGCGTTCCTCGAGGAGCTCGACGACCGGCGGCTGGCCGAGTTCCTGATCGGCGGGTTGTCCACCGCCGACCTACCCGCCGACTCCCGCCCCGGCTGTGTGGCCCTCGCCCGCGAGTCCACCGGTGCCCGCGAGTACCTGATGCCACCGCTGCCCAACACGCTCTACACCCGTGACACCACGTGCTGGATCTACGGCGGCGTGACGCTCAACCCGCTGTACTGGCCCGCTCGGCACGACGAGACGCTGCTGTACAAGGCGATCTACACCTTCCACCCCGACTTCTCCGGCGCTCACGTCTGGTGGGGCGACCCCGAGCGGGACTGGGGTCTGGCCACCCTCGAGGGCGGCGACGTCATGCCGATCGGCAACGGCGCCGTCGCCGTCGGGATGAGCGAGCGCACCTCCCGGCAGGCCATCACCCAGTTCGCCGCCGCGCTGTTCGCCGAAGGGGCGGCCGACCGGGTGATCGTCGCCGGCATGCCGAGACTGCGGTCGGCGATGCACCTGGACACCGTCTTCACCTTCGCAGACCGCGACCTGGCCACCGCGTACGCCGAGATCGTCGACGGCATCCACACCTTCTCCCTGCGCCCCGGCGACAAGGAGCCGGTCGAGGTGACCGTGGAGAAGGACTCGTTCACCGCGGTCGTCGCCGACGCGCTCGGCCTGCGCGAACTGCGCGTGCTGCCCACCGGAGGGGACGCCTACGAGAGCGAGCGCCAACAGTGGGACAGCGGCAACAACGTCGTGGCCGCAGCCCCCGGCACCGTCTTCGCCTACGACCGGAACACCACCACCAACGCCTTGCTGCGCGAGGCCGGCGTGGAGGTCCTCACCATCGTCGGCGCCGAGCTCGGCCGCGGCCGGGGCGGCGGCCACTGCATGACCTGTCCGATCATCCGCGACCCCGTCGACTTCTGAGCGGGTGGACGAGTGCCCCCGTTCCGGTTCCCGCTGCTCGTCACCGCGGCAACGGTCGGTGTCGCACTCGCGGCGTGCGGCGGGTCCCCGAACGGTACGCAGAGCGAGACGGCCGGACTCCCGGACCTCGAGGAGTCGTTGACGGCCCATGACTGGCTGCTCGACGTCGCCGACAGCACGCTCCCCGGCGACGTCGCGAACCCCGTGACGCTGGCCTTCGCCGGTGGGACGGCGGCGTCGGGCACCGCCCCGTGCAACACCTACCGGGGCACGGTCGTCCTTGAGGGCGACGACGGCGTGCGCATCGAGGCCATCGCCACGACCCTCATGAGCTGCGAGCCGGCCCTCATGGCGGCCGAACGCGAGTACCTCGACGCGCTGGCGCAGGTACGGACCGCCGACACCAGGGACCCGGATCGGCTGGCCCTCACGTCGGGCGGCGTGCGGCTGTCCTTCACCGCCATCGACGCGCGTGAGCTGATCGTCGGCGACTGGGCGCTCACCGGCGTCCGGACCGGCGCGGGGATCCAGAGCATGGTGGAAGGCACCGAGCCGGTCGCGCGGGTCACCGCGGACGCAGACGTCGTCGTCGAGACCGGCTGCAACACGCTCAGGACCACCTGGGAGATCGACGGCCGGACGATCGTCGTCGAACAGCCGGCCGGGACGTCGATGAACTGCGAGGAACCGGCCGGCGTCATGGACCAGGAGGCCGCCATCGCAGCGGCGCTCACCGCCGCCTCGACCATCGCGATCACTCCAGCCACCCTGACCCTGCTCGACGACGCGGGGGACATCGTGCTGACCGCTCAGCGGGCCTGAGCTGAGGCACGTGCTCCAGGGTCTGAGATCTCCTCCTCCGCGGGTGAGCCGGTGCCGGCGCCCGCAGGGACGGCCGTGGCGGGAGGGCGGGCGATGAGCGGCCGGCCAGGTGGCCGCCACATCCCCCGGCGCGGCCGCGCTGGTGACCCACCGCCGGTTGACCGCGCTGCTGCGGAACCCAGTCACCGCCGCCTCGGCAGTCGACCCAGATGGAGCGACCCTCTGACAGACGTCTCCCGGAGGACGGACGCCGAGGCCGACCGCCGCGGAACCGCGTGTCGGCCGCGCGGTGGCTAGGGCTTGACCTCGTGCACGGACACGACGTGCAGCCCGAGATCCTGGATCAGCGCCAGCATCCCGTGCAGGTGGGCCTCGTCGATGACCTCTCCGTAGATGATCGTCTCCGGTGGGGCCTCGACCAGCACCATGTCGGGGAACGCGCCGCGGGTTCGGTCGGACAGATGCCCTGCGACACGGAACTGGTAGTGCGATGTCACGTTCGCCCCCCTTCCTGCTCTCGCCGCTGTCACCGTCGCGCTCCTCCTCCAGATCCGCCTCGTCCGGCGAAGACGAGGTGACCGGACCGGTGTCGTGCCCCCAGGGGTGTCTCCGCACGGCGCCAGCGCACCGTCACGGACGGTGGTGGGCGCAGGCCCGTGGACGAAGTCCTGCCGGTCGCCCCCGGGGCACTGTCCAGATCGTCTCGGTGGTCGTAGCTTGCGATGGATCATGGCTGTCGCCGGTCCAGCCGAGGGCTCGGCTCGAGGCGCGAGGCGTCTCGGTGTGCCGAGGATGAAGACTGCGCTGCCGCGGCTGCCCGAGCGGTACGTGCGCCGCCCGCGGTTGGTGGTCGCGATGGAGGCGGCGGCTCCTGGGCACGTCACCCTGGTGTGCGCGCCGGCCGGGTACGGCAAGACGCTGCTGCTGGCCGAGTGGGCGTCCCGGCACCCGGACTCGACCGCCTGGATGTCACTGGACGCGGACGACAACGACGACCGCCGCTTCTGGTCGGCGGTGCTGACGGCTCTCGCCTCGTGTCCGGCAGTCCCGCAGGACAGTGCCGTCCACCGGCTGGCCGTGCCCGCCCGGCCGAGCGGGGACACTCCGTTCCTGGCCGCGGTGGTCGACGCGGTCGACCTGCTGCCGGGTCCTGTGCACCTCGTGCTGGACGACGTGCACGAGCTGACCGCGGCCGACCCGCTGCGCGGGCTCGCCGGCCTCGTTCGTGACCGACCTCCGGGGTTGCACCTCGTGCTGGGTAGCCGGAGCGACCCACCGCTCGCGCTGGGCCGGATGCGGTTGAGCGGCGAGGTCCACGAGATCCGGGCCGGAGCACTCCGGTTCTCGGTACCCGAAGCGGCGGAGATGCTGGCCGGGATCGACGTCGTGCTGCGTCCCGACCAGCTGCGTCTGCTCGTCGAGCAGACGGAGGGCTGGGCGGCCGGGCTGCGGCTGGCGGCGCTGTCCCTGCGCGAGGCTGACGACCCCGACGGATTCCTCGCCGACTTCGCCGGCAACAGCCGCGCCATCTCCGACTACCTCGTCGACGAGATCCTCGCCCGACTCCCGTTGGAGCGGTTGGACCTGCTGCGGGCGGTGAGCGTCTGCGACCCGCTGTCCGCGTCGCTCGCGGCGGCCCTGTCCGGCCGCCCGGACGCGGGCGAGGTCCTCGACTCCCTGGAACACGACACCTCCCTCGTCCTCAGTTCCGGGCAGGGCCGGACCTGGTACCGGATGCACCCGCTGCTGCGGTCCCACCTGCTGGCCGACCTCCGGCGACGGCGACCCGACGTGGTGCTGGACCTCCACCGTCGGGCCGCCGACTGGTACGACGCGCAGGGTCAGCCCGTCCCGGCGCTGGCGCAGGCGCGCCAGGCCAGGGATCACCACCGGGTCGACCTGCTCCTGCGTGAGAACTCCGTGTCGCTGATCGCCGACGGGGCGCACCGCGCCGTGCGCGAGGCCATGGACGGGCTCGGGGGCAGGTACGTGGACCAGGACCCCTGGCTGTCCCTCGTCGCGGCGCTGGTGGACGTGGAGACCGGGGCATTGGCGGCGGCCGATGTCCACCTCGATCGTGCCGACGACGTCTGGCCCGCCGAGCCGACGGCAGACCTCACGGCCCTGCGCGTTCTGGTGCACGCGCGTCGAGTCAGCCTGGCCGGCGACCCGCGCGCGATGGTGCAGGTGACGGAGGACCTCGATGCGACGTTCGACGGCCAGCCTGAGCTCGCCGTCATCGGAGAGCTGGACCGGGCCCTGGCCCTGCTCACGGTCGATCGTCGGAGGGAGGCACAGGCCGTCGCCGAGGCCGCGACCCAGCGGGCGCGCCTGGGGGGCCAGGCCTACCTCGTCGCGCGGGGACTGACCGTGCTGGCGGCGGCTGAGTCCGCCCGTGGGGACTACCGGCGGATGGTCACCCTCGCCGAGGAGGCCGACGGACTCGTGCCCGGCACCGACTGGCTGGCCACGGCCGGGGCGGTGCTGTCCTCGATCCTGCGCGCCTACGGGGCGCTGCTGAGGGCCGAGCCCGCCGTCTGCCTGGATCTGCTCGACCCGGCGCTCGCCTTCGGAGAGTTGCAGGACGAGCCCCTGAGCGCGGTCGACCCGACGACGCGTGGGCTGCGGGGAGCCGCGCTGGTGGACCTCGGACGCGTCGTCGAGGGCCTCGACGAACTACGGCGCGCGCGCACGCAGACGGCGGACCAGCCCAGGATGGCGGCGACCAGCGCGCTCCTCGCGTTGCTGGAGTACCCGGCGGCGGCGCTCGCCGGCCGCCCCGAGGCCGCCCGTACCGCCCTGGACTGGGCCGAGCACAGCCTGGGCGACGCGGGGGACGTGGTCCTGCTGCGGGCGCGACGGCTGACCGCGATGGGCAGGCACGGGGCCGCCGCCGAGGCCCTGCGACCCCTCATCGACGGGACGACGCCTGTCCTCCAGCCGTGGGTGGTGGTCGAGGCTCACGTGCTCGACTGTCACCTCGCGCTGCTGGCGGAGCGCCGGGAGCACGCCCGCGCCTCGCTGCACCGCGCGCTGGCGTCGAGCGATGACATGGACGTGCTGCGGCCCCTGGCCTTCGGCCCGGCCGAGGTCGCCGACCTCCTCACCAGCCTGCTGGGCAGCTTCGACGCCCGCGAACCCGTCGCGCGCCGAGCGCTGCACGCCCGGTTCACCCTCGGCGCCGACGACCGGCGGACAGGGCTGACCGGGCGGGAGCGGGCGGTCCTCGACCTGCTGCCCTCACAGCGCTCGTTCGGCGAGATCGCCACCGAACTGACCGTCTCGCACAGCACCGTGAAGACACACGTCCGGGCCATCTACGGCAAGCTCGGCGCCACCTCCCGGCGGGATGCCGTCGACCGGGCGCGCAACCGCGGCCTCTTCTCCTCCGGGACGTCGTGACGGCGGGTCGGCCTCCGCTCGCCCTGGCGCTGGCTCGTCCGCGCTCCTGTGCCCGGGCAGCCTTCCGCCGTCCCCGGCTCCCCGTGTCGCAGCGGCGTCCCCCACGCCGTGCTGCGCGGTTCCGTCAGGTGCCGGGCCCACCGCATCGGGTGGTCGCTCCAGGACCGGAGCCGGCGTCCTACTTCAGGAGACTCCGTGCGATCACCATGCGCTGGATCTGGTTGGTGCCCTCGTAGATCTGGGTGATCTTGGCGTCCCGCATCATCCGCTCGACCGGGAAGTCCTGGGTGTAGCCGGCGCCACCGAAGAGCTGGACGGCGTCGGTGGTCACCTTCATGGCGACGTCGGAGGCGAAGGCCTTGGCGGCGGCGCACAGCCGGCCGAGGTCGGGGCCGCCGTCCACCCCGCGGGCGGCGGCGACGTAGACCAGGTGCCGGGCGGCCTCGATCTGCATCGCCATGTCGGCGAGCATGAACTGCACGCCCTGGAAGTCGCTGACCGCCCGGCCGAACTGGCGGCGGTCGCGGGTGTACTCCACGGCCGCGTCCAGGGCGCCCTGGGCGATGCCGACGGCCTGCGCCCCGATGGTCGGCCGGGTGAAGTCGAGGGTCTTCAGCGCGGTCTTGAAGCCGGTGCCGGGCTCGCCGATGACCCGGTCGGCCGGGATGGTGCAGTCGGTCAGGTAGAGCTCGCAGGTCGGCGAGCCCTTGATGCCCATCTTCCGTTCCTTGGGGCCGACGGCGAAGCCCGGGTCGTCGGCGTGGACGACGAAGGCGGAGATCCCGTTGGCGCCCTTCTCCGGATCGGTGACCGCCATGACCGTGTACCAGGAGGAGACCCCCGAGTTGGTGATCCAGGCCTTGGTGCCGTTGAGCACCCACGTGTCGCCGTCCTGCCGGGCCCGGGTCCGCATGGCCGCGGCGTCGGAGCCGGCCTCGCGCTCGGACAGGCCGTAGCTGATCATCGCCTCGCCCGCGGCGATCGAGGGCAGCACCCGCTGCTTGAGGTCCTCGGACGCCGACAGGATGATCGGCATCGAGCCCAGCTTGTTGACCGCCGGGATGAGCGAGGCGCTGGCGTCGACGCGGGCGACCTCCTCGATGACGATGCAGGTCGCGATCGGGTCGGCGCCCTCGCCGCCGTAGGCCTCCGGGATGTGCGTGGCGTGGAAACCGGCTGTGGTCAGGGCCTTCTGCGCCTCCACCGGATAGCGGGACTCGGCGTCGACCTCGGCCGCGTACGGGGCGATCTCGCGCTCTGCGATCTCCCGGACGGCGGCCCGGATCTCGTCGTGCTCCTCGGTCAGCGCGTACAGTCCGCCAGCGTTGTTACCCACGGGTAGATCCTAGATCCGCCGATGCCCAGGACGAAGCCATCCACGCCCACGACGCCGCCCCGTCTGGGCTCAGCCGGTCGCACCGCCGACCGGGTCGGACGGTGGCGTGACCGTGGTCGCGCGGGACCGGAAGTCGCCGCGGCCGGTGTCGCCCTTCCAGTCGTCGAAGGACTCGCCGGTCAGCTCCTCGAGCAGGGCGATGTCCGCGAGCAGGGGCTCGAGCACCTCCCGGCGCACCTCGACCGGCATGGGCGGACGCGGCGTCCGGCCGGCGTGCAGCGCGGCGACGAGCGGCCGGCTGGCCTGCCGCCACGCCTGCGGCGGGGCGAACGAGCCGAGCACCGCGCCGGCTCGCACCAGGCGGGACAGCGCCCGGTACCGGGTCGTGTCCGCGACGTGCGGCTTGACGTTCTCGGGCGGCACGGCGTGGGCGCGCCCCGGCTCGACACCCAGGAACGCGCTGACCCGGTCCAGGGTCTCGGCCGGGGTGTCCACCACCTGCCGGTAGCGGAGCAGGAGGACCTGCTCCCGGGGCACGCAGCGGAGGAGGTCACGCACCTGCTCGCCGTAGCGGCCCAGCCGGCGGTAGTGCCAGAACGGCGCCCAGCCCTCGGCGACGCGGCGGTCCTCCAGACCGACCGCCGTGCCGAAGTCCGCCTCCGGCTCGAGCCCGTCGGCCCGGAGGTGGACCCAGTTGGACCACGCCCGGTCCACCGGGTCCCGGACGACGGCGACCACCTTGATCGCCGGGACGTCCGCGGCCAGCCGAGCCTGCGCAGCACGGTCGTACAGGTAGAAGGGCGTGCTCTCCCCGCGTACCGCGCCGGCGGGGGCCCCCGCGAACAGCGCCAGGTAGTCCTCGCGCCGCCAGATCCACTCCCGCGCACTGTGCGCGTCACCCGGGCCGCGCTGACCGCTGCGCGGTGGCGGGCGACCGTCGGTCAGGTAGTACTTCGGCTCCTTGACCGGCGACAGGTACAGGCCGGGATGGGTGGCGAGGGCGGCGTGCAGTGCCGTGGTCCCGGCCTTCGGTGCGCCGGCGATCACGAACTGCGGGAGCCGATCGGCGGGGCTGGTCACGTGGGTGTCCTCCTGGAGTCCTCGGACGGCTGTGCACACTGGGCGGTGTCCCCCTGGTCCGATCCCGGAGCCGCCCCGTGCCCACGACTGCTGCGCTGCCCGTCCCTGACGCCAACCGGTTCTGGGCCGACGCCGAGACCGTCGTGGCACCGGAGGACCCGCGGTGGGGTGCCTGGGCCGGCGGCCCGTCGGTCCAGCTGGTGGACGGGACGTGGTGGCTGGCCTACCGGCTCCGGCGGCCGGTCGGCGAGGGCCGCGGGTACGCCAACGTGGTGGCCCGGTCGGCCGACGGGGTCCGGTTCACCGAGGTGCTCCGGCTGGGCAAGGACGACTTCGCTGCCGAGTCCCTGGAGCGCCCCGCCCTGGTGTACACGCCCGAGGGCCGCTGGCGGCTCTACGTCAGCTGCGCGACCCCCGGCACCAAGCACTGGCGGGTCGACCTGGTGGAGGCCGGCACGGTCGAGGGCCTCGGGGCGGCGACGCCGCGCACGGTGCTGCCCGGCAGCACCACCGCGGCGGTCAAGGACCCGGTGGTGCGGCACGACGGGGACCAGTGGCACCTCTGGGCCTCGGTGCACCCCCTCGACGACCCGGCCGCGACCGACCGGATGACCACCGAGCACGCGACCAGCGCCGACGGCGGCGAGTGGACCTGGCGGGGCACCGCCCTCGCCGGGAGTCCCGGCAGCTGGGACGCCCGAGGGGTGCGCTTCGCCACCGTGGTGCTGGCCGGCCCGCGCACCTGGGCGCTCTACGACGGCCGGGCCACGGCGGGCGAGAACTGGGAGGAGCGCACGGGGCTGGCCGTCTCCGACGGGAACGGCGGGTTCCGGGCCGCCGGGAACGGGCCGTTGCTGCAGAGCCCGCACCTGCCCGGTGGACTGCGCTACGCCGACGTGGTGGCCCTGCCCGACGGCGGTGCCCGCTGGTTCTACGAGGCGACCCGCGCCGACGGGGCGCACGAGCTGCGCACGGTGCTGCTGCCGTCCTGACACCGCCACGGCCGCGCCCTCCTGGTGCTCGGGACCCGGCCGACGGATCCGTGCTCGCGGACGCCGGTCGACGCCCGCCGGGTCGCCACCCCGGGGCTCCCGCGCGCGGCGGAGGGGTCCCCACCCGGCGATCCGGGGCCCGTCGCGGCGGCCACGACCGGCCCGCAGCCTGACACGACCCCTCATACCCGTCAATCCCGATCGGGATGGTAGACATTCCGTCGTGTCCGCCGCCGCGACCGTCCGGTCGTCCGCCCCCGGAGCCGCCCCGCGGCTGGTCCGGCGCGTGCACATCGACCTCGGCCGGGTGTGGTCGGCGGCCTGTCGCTGACGCCGTCCTCCGCCCTCCCCCGTCGCCGACCGGCACTCGCCCGGTGACACCACCCCGCGCCCCGGCCGACTCCGGCCCGGTGGGCGCCCCGTGTCGAGGAACCGTTGATGCTGCACGCCCCCGCCCTCCCCCCACCGTCCGCCCTGACCGCACCCGCCCACCCGTCGGCTCCCATTCCGTCGCGCACCGGCGCCGCCGGCCTGGCGGCCGCCCTGGCCGCGGCCGCCGGGCGCTGGCTGCACCTGGTCGAGTACCGGCCCACCAGCCGGTGGACCCACCTGCTGCCGGCCGCAGACGCCGCGGAGGCGCTGCACCCCGCGCTGCACGCCGACCTGCTGACCGCCCAGGTCTGGCTGCTCTCCTGGCTCCCGGGGCAGGGCACCCCGCTGCACGACCACGGCGACTCGGCTGGCGCGTTCACCGTGGTCCGCGGCACGCTCACCGAGCGGGTCGTCGCGGCCGGCCGGGCCGGCGGCACCGTGCGGCAGACGACCGTCGACCTCACCGCCGGGCGCGTCCGGCACTTCGGCCCGCACCACGTCCACCAGGTGACCAACACCGAGGCGGGAGCGGCAGTCAGCGTGCACGTCTACACGCCGGGGCTCACCCGGATGAACACCTACCGCATCGACGACGGCCGGCTCCTCCAGACCGGCACCGAGCAGGCCGGCGTCGACTGGTGAGCTCCACACCACCGCCGGACGCCGGCCGCCGCCGGACGGAGCGGGGCGAGGCGTCCGGGGCCCGGGCCCCGGACCCGTCCTCGCACGAGCAGGCGGTGGTGCCCTTCGGCACCGCGGTGCGCGCCTGGTTCGTCATCTCGCTGCAGACCTTCGGCGGCCCGGCCGGCCAGATCGCGGTCATGCAGCGCACGCTGGTGGACGAGAAGCGGTGGATCGGCCAGCGCCGGTTCCTGCACGCCCTCAACTACTGCACGCTGCTCCCGGGCCCCGAGGCGCAGCAGCTGGCCACCTACGTGGGGTGGCTCCTGCACGGCACCCGCGGCGGCCTGGTCGCCGGCGGGCTGTTCGTGCTGCCCGGGGTGGTGGCGCTGCTGGTCCTGTCCGCGGTCTACGTCGCCTTCGGCACCACCACCGCGGTCACCGCGGTCTTCGCCGGCCTGGCCGCCGCGGTGCTCGCGATCGTCGTCCAGGCCGTGATCCGCGTGGCCGGGAAGGCGCTGGACAGCCGGGCCCTGGTCCTCCTCGCGGTGGCGTCCTTCGTCGCGCTGGCAGGGTTCGGTGTGCCGTTCCCGGTGGTCGTCGCCCTCGCGGGGATCGCCGGGTGGGCGCTCGGCCGATGGCGCCCGTCCGCTCTGCCCCGGGAGAAGTCCGCCGAGGGGCCCGACGCCGGCCCGCCGCCGGTCGTCTCCGACGACGACCTGCACTCCGAGGCCCCGACCACCCGCCGCACGCTGACGGTCCTGCTCGTCGGGTTGCTCGTGTGGGGTCTGCCGATCGCGGCGGTCGCGCTGCTGACCGGGGCAGGGAGCGTGTTCACCGAGCAGGGGCTGTTCTTCTCCGGTGCCGCGGTGGTGACCTTCGGCGGCGCCTACGCGGTGCTGGCCTACGTCGCCCAGCAGGCGGTGTCGGTCTACGGCTGGCTGGCGCCCGGGGAGATGGTGCGCGGACTGGCGCTGGCCGAGACCACGCCGGGGCCGCTGATCATGGTGGTGCAGTTCGTCGCGTTCCTCGGCGCCTACCGCGACCCCGGTTCCCTCGACCCGTGGGTGGCCGCCGTCCTCGCCTCGCTGCTGGTCACCTGGGTGACCTTCGTGCCCAGCTTCCTGTTCGTCCTGCTCGGCGCCCCCTACATGGAGCGGCTGAGGGGCAACCGGTCGCTGTCGGCCGCGCTCACCGGCATCACGGCCGCCGTGGTCGGCGTCATCGCGAACCTGGGCGTCTACTTCGCCGTCCACACGCTGTTCTCCGACACCCTCGACGTCGACGGCGGACTGCTGGCGTTCGAGCTGCCGGACGTGACCACGCTGCGGCCGGTGCCCCTGGCCATCGCCGTGGTCGCCGCGGTGCTGCTGTTCCGCCTGAAGTGGTCGGTGCTGCGCACGCTCGGGGTCTGCGCCGTCCTCGGCCTGCTCGCCGGGGTGGGCGGTCTGCCCGTCGCCTGACCGGCCGTCCTCAGGCCGAGGTGATGCGCTCCTGCAGAGCGGCGTCGCGGGCGACCACCGACTCGGCCAGGTCGGCCTGGAAGCGGACGACGGCCTCCTGCAGCCGGGGGTCGGCGGCGGCGAGGATGCGGACGGCCAGCAGCCCCGCGTTGCGGCCGCCGCCGATGGACACCGTCGCCACCGGCACGCCGGCAGGCATCTGCACGATCGAGAGCAGGCTGTCCAGCCCGTCCAGCCGGTCCAGCGGGCGGGGGACGCCGATGACCGGCAGCGGCGTGGCGGCGGCGATCATCCCCGGCAGGTGGGCCGCTCCCCCGGCGCCGGCGATGACCACTCGGAGTCCCCGGCCGGCGGCGGACTCGGCGTAGTCGAGCATCCGGCGGGGGGTGCGGTGCGCGGAGACGACGTGCACCTCGTGCGGGACACCGAACTCGGCCAGCGCCGCCGCGGCGGGCTCCATCATCGGCCAGTCGGAGTCGCTGCCCATGACGATGCCGACGATCGGGTCCACGCGGGGCTCCTCAGTGTCCGGTCGGGAAGGCGAACGCCGGGTCGACCTCGCCGTCGGCCAGGTAGCGCGCGGCCGCCGCGGCCCGGGCGCGCACCCGCGGCAGGTCCGCGCCCAGCGCGGTGACGTGGCCGAGCTTCCGGCCGGGGCGCTGACCCTTGCCGTACCAGTGCAGCTTGACGTCGGGCCAGTGCGCCATGAGGTGGTGCACCCGCTCGTCGAGCCCCGGTCCGGCCCAGTCGTCGGCGGCCGCCCGCCCGCCGAGCACGTTGGCCATCACCGCCACCGGTGCGGTCATCGCCGTGGAGCCGAGCGGGTAGTCGAGGACGGCGCGCAGGTGCTGCTCGAACTGGCTGGTTCGGGCCCCCTCGATGGTCCAGTGGCCGGAGTTGTGCGGGCGCATGGCCAGCTCGTTGACCAGCACGCCCTCGGGCGTCTCGAACAGCTCGACCGCGAGCATGCCGACCACCCCGAGCCGGTCGGCGATGCGGACGGCGAGCTCCTGCGCGGCGGTCGCGAGCTCGTCGGCCAGGCCGGGCGCGGGCGCGAGCACCTCCGAGCAGACGCCGTCCACCTGCACGGTCTCCACGACCGGCCACACCGCGACCTGACCGAACGGGGAACGGGCGACCTGGGCGCAGAGCTCGCGGGTCAGCCGGACCCGCTCCTCGACCAGCAGGGTGCCGTGCCGGACCAGCAGCGCGGCGGCCTCGTCGCGGTCCGGGACCACGAAGACGCCCTTGCCGTCGTAGCCCCCGCGCGGCGTCTTCAGCACGACCGGCCAACCGTGCCGGCCGGCGAAGGACTCGACCTCCTCGACGACGGCCACCTCCGCCCAGGCCGGCTGCGGCTCGCCGGCGGCGGCGAGCGCACGGCGGAGCACCAGCTTGTCCTGCGCGTGCACCAGCGCGTCCGGGCCCGGCGCGACCCGGTGACCGGCCGCCGCCAGCGCGTGCAGGTGCTCGGTCGGCACGTGCTCGTGGTCGAACGTGACCACGGTGGCCCCCTCGGCCAGCCGCAGCAGCGCGTCGAGGTCCCGGTGGTCCCCCAGCTCGACGTCGGCCGCGACCAGTGCCGCGGACTCGTCCGGGCCGGCGGACAGGACCCGGAGCGACTGGCCGAGGGCGATCGCGGCCTGGTGGGTCATCCGGGCGAGCTGGCCGCCCCCGACCATGGCGACGACGGGCAGTCCGGTGCGCCGGTCCAGCGGGGAGTCGCTCATGACGGGCCGAGACTAACCGGGTCCCGCCGGCGGGCCCGACGGGGCCGGGGCTGCGCTCACCGCGGCCTGGTGAACCGCAGGCGGGGCACGAGGACCAGCGCCTCCAGCGCGATGCGGGTGGTCATCTTGGACCGGCCGTGCGAGCGCTCGTGGAAGACGATCGGCACCTCCACCACCCGCAGCCCGGCGCGCAGCGCCCGGTAGGTCACCTCGATCTGGAACGAGTACCCGTGCGCCTGGGCGGAGGGGACGTCGATGGCCGCCACCGCCTCGGCGCGCAGGCACTTGAAGCCCGCGGTCAGGTCGCGGACGCCCACGCCGAGGAGGGTGCGCGCGTACAGGGAGCCCCCGCGGGAGAGCAGCCTCCGGACCAGGCCCCAGTCGGAGACCCCGCCACCGGGGACGTAGCGGGACCCGACGGCGATGTCGGCGCCGGCCTGCACGGCGGCGACCAGGCGCGGGATGTCGGCGGGGTCGTGCGAGAGGTCGGCGTCCATCTGCAGCAGGCAGTCGGCGCCCCGGGCGACCGCGTGGGCGAAACCGGCGGCGTAGGCCGGCCCCAGCCCCTCGCGCTCGTCCCGGACCAGGACGTGCACGCCGGGGAGTTCCCGGGCCAGCTCCCGCGCGCGGGCGGCCGTGCCGTCGGGCGAGGAGTCGTCCACGACCAGGATGGCGGTCTCCTCGACCCCGCAGCCGCCGAGGACGGCGTGCACCGCGCGGACGACCCGCTCGACGTTCTCGATCTCCTGGTACGTCGGCAGGACGACCCAGAGCGAGCGCGGTGCCGGCCGCCGGTCCGGGGAGCGGGGGGCGGCGGGCCGGGCGGACATCGGAGCGAGGGTAGGGCAGCACACCGTCCCGTCGTGGCCAGGACCGGTGTGGTGGCGTGGCACCTAGAGTGGCCGGGTGGCCCGGACAGACGCGCTCAGCCGCCGCCTGGGCAGCACGTGGCGGCTGCTGGTCAAGGAGCTGAGCGGCTTCGGGGTCGTCGGCGCGACCGCGTTCGTGCTGGACCTCAGCGTCTTCCAGCTGCTCTACGCCTCCGTCGGGCTGGGCGCCGTGACGTCCAAGACGCTGTCGACCCTCCTGGCGACGACGGCCGCCTACGTGGGGCACCGCTACTGGTCGTTCTCGCACCGGGCACGGACCGGCGTGCGCCGCGAGTACGCGCTGTTCGCCGCCGTCAACGGCCTCACCCTGGCGTTCGGGCTCGTCGTCGTGGCGGTGGTCCGCCATCCGCTGGGCCAGGAGAGCGCGGTGGTCCTGCAGCTCGCGAACGTCGGGTCGATCGCCGTCGGCACGGTGATCCGGTTCCTCTGCTACCGGCGTTGGGTCTTCCCCGCCCGGACCGAGCCGACCGGGCAGACCGACCCCGCCCGAGCCGGCATCCCCTGATCCGGCGCGCCCACTGGGCCGCCGGTCACCCGGCCAGGCGGGAGCCGTGCCGCCCCGCGATCACCTCGATGCGGGTGGGGATGCGGGTGCGCAGCTCCTCCAGGTGGCTGATGACGCCGACCGTCCGGCCGCCACGGCGCAACTCGTCCAGCACGGTCATGACCGCGTCGAGTGCCTGGGCGTCCAGCGTGCCGAAGCCCTCGTCGACGAACAGGGTGTCGATCCGCACCCCGCCGGTCTCCGCGGTGACCACGTCGGCCAGACCCAGCGCGAGCGCCAGCGACGCCATGAAGCTCTCCCCGCCGGAGAGCGTCTTGGTGGGGCGCAGGCAGCCGGTGTACTCGTCGAGGACGTCGAGCCCGAGCCCGCCGCGGGCGCCGTGCCGGCCCTGCGCGTCGCTGTGCCGGAAGGTGTAGCGCCCGCCGGACATGTCCTGCAGCCGCCGACTGGCCACCTCGGCGACCTGCTCGAGCCGGGCGGCGAGGACGAAGGACTGTAGCCGCATCCGCAACGTGTTCGCCCCGCGCCCCGTGACCAGGTCGGCCAGCTCGCCCACCTGCTCGGCCTCCCCGCGCCGCTGGTCGAGCTGGAGCTGGACGGCGGTGACCTCGCCCGCCAGTTCGGCGAGCGCGCGGCCGCGGCGGCGGGCCCGGTCGAGCTCGGCGACGGCCTCCTCGCGCCGCCGCGTCTCGGCGACGCACCGCTCGCCCAGCGCGTCCAGGTCCGGCCGGGTGCCCAGGTCGGCGAGTTCCGGGTCGGCGAGCGCCGCGGCGGCCACCGAGAGGAGGCGGTCGTGCTCCGCGATGCGCCGGTCCAGGTCGGCCAGCCGGCGCGGCTCCAGCAGCGCGGCCGCGGCGGTGAGGACGTCGTCGAAGCCGGTCTCGTGGGCCCGCTGCTCGGCGGCGAGCCGGGCGGTGTCCGCGGCGGCCCGGGCCCGGACCTCGGCGCTCCCGGCGTCGACCACCGCCTCGCACCGCTGTGCCTCGTCGGTCAGCCGGGCGATCCGGGCCGGGAGGTCGGCGTCCTCCCCGCGGGCCGCGGTCAGTGCGGCGGTGAGGTCGGCGAGCCCGGCGGTCACCTCCCCGTGCTCGGCGGAGCGGGCCCGCAGCTCCTCGCGGTCGGCGGCCCACCGGGCGGCGGCGGCCTCCCGCTCGGCGAGCAGGCCGGCCAGCTCGGTGCGCAGCGCCGGGAGCCGGGCGGCCAGCTCCCCGGCCTCCTCGGCCGCCGCGGACTGGGCCGCGACCAGCGCCGGCCCGTCGGTCCCGGCGAGGTCGCCGGCGCGGCCGCGGAGGGCAGCCAGCTCCCGCTCGCGCTCCTCCACGACGCCCGCCGCGGCGGCCATCGCCGCCTCGGCGGCATCCACCCCGGACCGGGCGGCCTGCTCGTCGGCGGCCGTGACGACGGGGCCGGCGTGCTGCGCCAGGCGGGGGTGTTCGGTCGCGCCGCACACCGGGCAGTCGTCTCCGTCGGCCAGCTGCCGGGCCAGCTCGGCGGCCATGCCGTCCAGCCGCTGGGCGCGGAGCTCGACCCAGCGCTCGCGGGCGGCGACCCAGGCCTCCCGCCGTTCGTGCGCCCGGACCCGCAGCCCGGTCAGCGCCGCCGCGAGCTCGTCGGCGGACCGGGCGGCGGCGAGCGCGGCCGCCGTGGCCGCCAGCTGGGCCCGGAGCCCGGGCAGCCGGGCGGCCGCCTCGGCCGCCTCCGCGACCCGGGCCTCGGCGTCGCCGAGCCGCACCGGCCAGTCCGCCGCGGCCGCGGCGGACTCCGCGCACCGGCGGGTCAGGTCGTCGACCGCGCGGGCCAGCCGACGTCCCCGCCGGGTCAGCTCGGCCGCCCGGTCCACGTCGGGCAGCAGCACCCGGACGGCGGCGGCCTCGTCCCGCAGTTCCCGGGCCAGCGTCGGATCCGCCTCCCGGCCGCCCGCGACCGCCGCCCACGCCGATCGCGCCGCGGCCAGGCGCTCCGCGGCGCCGTCGGCCTCCAGCGCGCACCGGCCGGCGGACTCCAGGACGTCGCGCATCGGCTCGGCACGGCGGCCGGCGTCCCGCTCGGCGCGCAGCGGCACCAGCCCGGCCTCGCCGGCGGTGAGCCGGTCGTGTTCCGCACGGGCGCGGTCCCGGCGGGCGTGCCGGTCGGCGAGCGCCCGCGCCGCGCTGAGCTCGGCGTCCAGCTCCGCCGTCCGCGCCGCCGCCGCGTCGGCCGCTGCGGTGGCCGTGGCCAGGTCCTCGGCCGCCGCCGTCCGGAGCCGGACGACCCAGCTGCCGATCCGCGCGCCGTGTCCGGCGCCGGCCAGCTCGGGGGCCAGCTCCTCCGGGACGGCGGTGTCGGCGACCTGGGCGAGCCGGGCCAGCAGTCCGCCCATCGTGCGACGGACGGTCTCCAGCCGGTCCCGGGCGGCGCTCCGCTCGGCGGCCAGCCAGTCCTCGACGCGGGCGAACCGGCCGACGTCGAACAGGGTCCGCAGCAGGCGGCCGCGGTCCTCGGGCTCGGCGCGCAGGAACCGGGCGAAGTCGCCCTGGGGCAGCAGCACGACCTGGCAGAACTGCTCCGCGGACAGGCCCAGCCGGGTGCGCAGGAACTCCGATCCCTCGTCGATGCGGGTGCTGACCGGCTCCCACGTGCCGCCGTCCCACCGCTGCACGGTGAGCTTGGCCTGCTCGGTGGTCCAGCCGTCCCCGCGCTTCTTCGGCCGCTGCTGCTCGGGCCGGCGGATCACCCGCAGCCGCTCGCCGGCGAGGGTGACCTCGCAGGAGACCTCGGTGCGGACGGCGTCGGCGGCGTGGTCGCTGCGCAGCCGCTTCTCCTCGCCGCGGGCGCCGGGCACCGTCCCGTAGAACGCGTAGACGACCGCGTCGAGCAGCGTGGTCTTCCCCGCGCCGGTCGGCCCCCACAGCAGGAACAGCCCGTCGCGGCCGGCAT
The DNA here is from genome assembly GCF_010686765.1 of Geodermatophilus sabuli. Lineage (GTDB taxonomy): Bacteria > Actinomycetota > Actinomycetes > Mycobacteriales > Geodermatophilaceae > Geodermatophilus > Geodermatophilus sabuli_A. The sequence continues at coordinate 59,438 of NZ_JAAGWF010000009.1, forward strand.
CGTCCAGGTCGACCTCGACGGTGTCGGGGAAGGGGCCGAACGCGGTGAGCGCGAGCGTGTGCAGCCTCATCCGGCCGCCTCGGCCCGGTCGGCCGCGGCCAGCGCGCGGCCGATCAGGTCCCGCTCGGCGGCGGTCGCCGGGACCGCGCGCACGTGGCCGACGAACTCGCCGACCACGTCGAGGTCGCCGCGCCCGCGCAGCCGCTCCTGGTAGGTGCGGCCGTCGGACACCGCGGCCGAGCCGGTCCACTCCAGGTGGACGCAGTGTGGGAAGCGGGTCTGCAGCCGGCGCATCGGATCGGCCGGCCGCACCGGGTCGGTGAGCCGCGCCGAGACGAAGTGCGCCTCGGCGGCGGCGTGCGCCCGGTCCTGCAGCAGCTCCTCGAGCGATCCGGTGAGCACCGTCAGCGGCCGCGCCGTGGGCAGCGGCACCGGCCGGACGTCGGCCAGCCCGCCGGCGTCGAGCTCGACCAGCCACGCCTGCTTCTGCTGGCCCGCCTCGCCGAACGAGTAGGCCAGCGGCGAGCCGCTGTAGCGCAGCCGCGGGGTCAGCGTCTGCGGCCGGTGCAGGTGACCCAGGGCGACGTAGTCGACCCCGTCGAAGACGGCGGGCGAGACCAGGTCGACCCCGCCGACGCTGATGTCGCGCTCGCTCTCGCTGGGCTGACCGCCGCCGACGAAGGCGTGCGCGAGCACCACCGAGCGGGTGCCCGGGCGGAGGAACAGGTCCGCGCGCACGCGGTCCATCGCCTCGCCCAGCACGCCCTCGTGGCTGCGGGCTCCCGTGACGCCGAGCTCGAAGCGGGCGATCTCGGGCTCCAGGTAGGGCAGGCCGTAGACGGCGACGTCGCCGTGCTCGTCGGCCAGCAGGACCGGCTCGTCGACCTGCCGGGTCTCGGCGCGGACGTGCAGGCCGCCCGCGGCGAGCAGCTCGGAGAAGGTGCCCAGCCGGCGCGCCGAGTCGTGGTTGCCGGGGGTGAGCACCACGGCGGCGCCGGCGCGGCGCAGCCGGGCCACCACGCGGCTGAGCACCGCCGTCGCGTCGGCGGAGGGGACGGCGCGGTCGTAGACGTCGCCGGCGACCAGGACCACGTCGACGCGGTCGGCGGCCACCACCTCCGCCAGCCCACCCAGCACCGTCTCCTGCTCGGCCAGCAGCTCCGTGCCGTGCAGGGTGCGGCCGATGTGCCAGTCGGAGGTGTGCAACAGCCGCATGGCCGCAGAAGGTAGGTCGCGGTACCGACAGAACGGCCCAGGCGCGCCGTGACGGATCCGTCACACCGAGCCATGGTGGCTCACACCAGCGCGGTCGGGTACCCGCTCTCGGACCCGCGGACGTGGTCGGCGCTCTCCTGCGCCCGCCGGTCGGCGTCCTCCTCGATCATGTGGTTGAGCAGCTGCTGGACGCCGTCGCTGTCCGGGATCTGCTCGAGCACCGTGGGGCCCCCGTCGCCGGCGGTCTCGATCGTGACCGTGCCGGAGCCGATGACCCGCTCCCACAGCGTCTGCCGGTAGGAGACGTCGGTGATCCGGCTCAGCCCGATGTCCCGGCCGGAGCGGGCCAGGACGCCCACCCGCAGCAGCACCCGGTGCGTCGTGACCACGTAGTGGGTCGTGCGCCAGCGGATCAGCGGCAGCAGCACCAGCGCGACGACGAGCAGGGCCGCCAGCGCGAGGACCCCCACCCGGATCGAGCCCTGCTGCCGGCCGTCGGGCACGAGGGCGGCTCCGAACGAGGCGGCGCCGACCAGCAGCAGGAGCAGCACGACCGGCCAGGAGATCGTCAGCCAGTGCGGGTGCAGGTGCCGCACGACCTCTTCGTCGTCGGCGAGGAGCTTGTCCGGGTACGCCACGCCGCCAGAATGACCGAGAGTCGTCGGTTGGTCACGCATCCACGCGGCTGCGGGGGTGCCGCGCCGTGCGGGCCGCACCGGCCCGGGCAGGCGCGGGGACGAGCGCCGCGGCCGGCGCCGGGACCTCGGCCGGCTGCTCAGCCCGGGGCGGCGGCACGGGGGTGCCCGGTCGGGCCGGCCGGTCGGCGCGGGCCCAGCGGCCGGGTCCGCGGTGGCGGAGGAACAGGCGGGCCGGCTCCTCCAGGTAGCGGTAGCTGAGGTGCGCGAGCAGGACGGTGAACAGCAGCACCTGCGGGATGAGGAACCCGGCCAGACCGCTGCCCGGGGCGATCGACGGCGTCCAGCCCATGGAGGTCCAGAAGATCTCGAACACCGGGATGTGGACCAGGTAGAGGCTGTAGGAGATCCGGCCGCCGTGCACCATCGGGCCGGTCGAGAGGACACGGCTCAGCCCCTGCCGGGAGAGCGCCAGCGACCCGACGAGGACGGGGAACGCGAGGACGACGACGCCGCCGTACTCGCCCTCGCCCTGCCCGCGCCACTCGCCCCACCACAGCCCGACGAGGATCTCCACGACCGCGAGCACCGCGACGCCCGCGGCGATCCGCTCCACGCGCGGGGTCACGCTGATCCGGCGCACGGCCAGGCAGGTGAACGCCCCGGCCAGGAAGCCCGCGCCGATGCGCAGCGCCCAGCTCCACGCGAAGTACGGCTCGCCGGTGGTGAAGCAGACGTAGGCGAGGGGCACCATCGCGCCGACGGCGAGCGCACCGGTGACGACCGCCGGGGCGCTGCGCAGCCGCCAGAGCAGCAGGACGGCGACCGGGAAGAGGACGTAGGCCAGCCACTCGGCGCTGATCGACCACGCGGCCCCGACCCAGGAGGAGCCGTCGAAGAACGGCTGGTCCCACAGCTGGACCATGAGCAGCTGCTGCAGGTAGTGCCAGACGTCGACGTCGGGCTGCTCGAGCTGGTAGGCGACGAACCCGTCGGTGACCTGGGTCGCCTTGTAGAGCAGCCACGCGCCGAACAGCGTCGTGACGACGACGTAGACCGGCCAGATCCGGCAGACCCGCGCCCACCAGAAGCTGAGCATCCGGCGCGGGGAGGGCCGTCGGCCCATCTTGTCCAGGTAGGTCAGCGTGATGACGAAGCCGCTGAGGACGTAGAAGAGGTCGACGCCCAGAGCACCGGTGCGGACCACCGGCTGGAGCGGCTCCCACAGGTCGGCGTAGGTGTCGCCCGGCGTGAAGGAGAAGTGGAAGACGACGACCCACAGTGCGGCGACGATGCGCAGCCCCGTCAGCGACCGGATCTCGCCACCGGTCGGCGGTGTCTGACTGGCAGCGGTCACGACCGGCCCTCCTGGGACAGCGGTACGTCAACGACCGCCTACGGGTAGTAGTCAGAAGCTACCGGGCGGACCCGTCCGTCCGCAGTACGACACCGACCCGCCGACCCCGCCGTCCCCAGCCGTCACAACCGCCCCGGCGGCGCGGTCCGCACGTGCCGGACGTCGCCGACGGCCAGACCGACGGTGCCCTCCGGCGTCCGGACCACGAGCCGGCCGTCCCAGTCGATCGACTCGGCCACCCCGTCGAGCCGGGAGCCGTCGGGCAGCGCCACGGCCACCGTCGCGCCGACGGTCGAGGACCAGGCCAGGTAGTCGCGGGCCAGCCCGGAGCTGACCGGGTCCCCCAGCACCTGAGCCCAGCCGAGGTACCGGCGCTCGAGGGCCCCCAGGAACTGGAGCAGCAACGAGGCCCGGTCCACCGGCCGGCCCGCGGCCATCGCCAGCGAGGTCCCGCCCTCGGGCAGCTCGTCGGCGCGGGTCGAGACGTTGACGCCCACGCCCACGACCACGGCGCCCGGTCCGACCTCGGCCAGGATCCCGGCCAGCTTCGCCCCGTCGGCGGCGAGCAGGTCGTTGGGCCACTTCAGCGAGGCCCGCACGCCGGGCACCTCGGCCACGGCCTCGGCCAGCGCCACCCCGGTCAGCAGCGGCAGCCACCCGCGCCGCGCGGCCGGCACGTCCGGACGGAGCAGCAGGGAGACGGTCAGCCCGGCGCGGGGCGGGGAGGCCCAGGTGCGCTCGAGCCGGCCGCGGCCGGCCGCCTGGTACTCGGCGACGAGGACGGTGCCCTCGGGGGCGTCATCGGCGGCGGCGGCGAGCAGGGCGGCGTTCGTCGAGCCGATCTCCTCGACCACCTCCACCGTGCGCCACAGGCGGCTGCCCGTGACCAGCGCCGTGGTGAGCGCCGACGCGTCGAGCGGGGACCGCTCGGCGTCCGACCAGGGGGACGGCGACGACTCGGGCACTCCCCTACGCTACGGAACCCGTGAGCGAGCATCGCAGCGAGCGACCGGGCCCCAGCACGTGACCGCGGCCGAGCTGGAGAGCGCCGGGGAGCACGTGCCGGGCGACGTCGACGTCCACACGACCGCCGGCAAGCTGGCCGACTTCGAGCGGCGGGTCGTCGAGGCCACGCACGCGGGCTCGGAGCGGGCGGTCGAGAAGCAGCACGCCGCCGGCAAGATGACCGCCCGCGAGCGCATCGAGGCGCTGCTGGACCCGGGGTCGTTCACCGAGCTCGACGAGTTCGCCCGGCACCGGTCGTCGAACTTCGGCATGGACGCCAGGCGCCCGTTCGGGGACGGCGTCGTGACCGGCCACGGCACCGTCGACGGCCGCCCGGTGTGCGTCTTCTCCCAGGACGTCACGGTGTTCGGCGGCAGCCTCGGCGAGGTCTACGGCGAGAAGATCGTGAAGGTGCTCGACCTCGCCATGAAGACCGGCTGCCCGGTGATCGGCATCAACGAGGGCGGTGGGGCGCGCATCCAGGAGGGCGTGGTCTCCCTCGGCCTCTACGCGGAGATCTTCCGCCGCAACGTGCACGCCTCCGGCGTCGTCCCGCAGATCTCGCTGGTGATGGGCGCCGCTGCCGGCGGGCACGTCTACTCCCCCGCGCTCACCGACTTCATCGTGATGGTCGACAAGACCAGCCAGATGTTCATCACCGGCCCGGACGTGGTGAAGACCGTGACCGGCGAGGACGTCACGCTCGAGGAGCTCGGCGGCGCCCGCACGCACAACACCCGGTCCGGGGTGGCCCACTACCTGGCCGAGGACGAGGCCGACGCGCTCGACTACGTCAAGGCGCTGCTGTCCCACCTGCCCAGCAACAACCTGGACCCGCTGCCGGCCGTCGAGGTGCCACCGGTGGACATCGCGCTGCCCGGAGCCCTGACCGACGACGACCGGGAGCTCGACACCTTCATCCCGGACTCGCCCAACACGCCCTACGACATGCACACCGTCATCACCCACGTCCTCGACGACGGCGAGTTCCTCGAGGTGCAGGCGCTGTGGGCACCCAACATCCTGATCGGCTTCGGCCGGGTCGAGGGGCGGCCGGTCGGGATCGTGGCCAACCAGCCCACCCAGTTGGCGGGCACGCTGGACATCGACGCCAGCGAGAAGGCGGCCCGGTTCGTCCGCACCTGCGACGCCTTCAACATCCCGGTGCTGACGTTCGTCGACGTCCCCGGGTTCCTGCCCGGCACCTCGCAGGAGTGGGAGGGGATCATCCGCCGCGGCGCCAAGCTGATCTACGCCTACGCGGAGGCGACGGTCCCCACGATCACGATCATCACGCGCAAGGCCTACGGCGGCGCCTACGACGTCATGGGGTCCAAGCACCTGGGCGCCGACGTCAACCTGGCGTGGCCGACCGCGCAGATCGCCGTCATCGGCGCGCAGGGGGCGGTGGGCATCCTCTACCGCAAGGAACTCGCCGCCGCCGAGGACCCCGACGCGCTGCGGGCCGAGCTGGTCACCGAGTACGAGGACACGCTGGCCAACCCCTACGTCGCCGCCGACCGCGGCTACGTCGACGCGGTCATCCCGCCCTCGCACACCCGCATCCACGTGGTGCGGGCGCTGCGGCTGCTGGCCAACAAGCGGCAGACCCTGCCGCCCAAGAAGCACGGGAACATCCCGCTGTGACGACGACATCGCGATCCTCCGGATCGCACCGCGGCCGGGTGCCGTCCCCCGACGCGGGCGGAGCCGCTTCGGCGCTCGATCGCGGGGACCCTCCGGGCCCCCACTCGGCACGACCACCGTTCCTGCGGGTGGTCCGCGGGGTGCCCACCGCCGAGGAGCTCGCGGCTCTCACGGTCGTCCTCGCGGCCCTGTCCCAGCGCCGTCCGCGCCGCCGGCTCACCCCTGTCGGGACGTGGGGCTCGGCGGGCGCCGCGCACCGCGCGCCGCTGCGTCCCGGCCCGGGCGGCTGGCTGGCATCCGGGAGGCCGGCATGAGCACCGACCGTCGCCTGGTCCTGGCGTCCGCGTCCCCCGCGCGGCTGGCGCTGCTGCGGCAGGCCGGGCTGGCCCCCGAGGTGGTCGTGAGCCACGTCGACGAGTCCGCGGTGCACGCCCCACGGGTCGGCGAGCGGGTCGCGCTGCTGGCGGCGGCCAAGGCGGGCGCGGTCGCCCGGCGCGAGGACGACGCGCTGGTCATCGGCGCCGACTCCCTCCTGGAGTTCCGCGGCCAGGCGATGGGCAAGCCCGCCGACGCCCGCGAGGCGCGCGACCGGTGGCAGCGGATGCGCGGTCGCCGCGGCGTCCTGCACACCGGGCAGGCACTGCTCGACGTGCGGGACGGCCAGGTGCTCGCCCGGGACGTCGCCGTCGTCTCGACGGTGGTGCACTTCGCCGAGCCCACCCCGGAGGAGGTGGAGGCCTACCTGGCCACCGGAGAGCCGCTGGCGGTCGCCGGCGCGTTCACCCTCGACGGGCTGGGGGCGCCGTTCGTCCGCCGGGTGGAGGGCGATCCGGCCGCCGTGGTGGGGTTGTCGCTGGCGACCCTGCGCACCCAGCTGGCCAAGCGGGGGCTCGCGATCACCGACCTCTGGCGCCGCTGACCCGCTCGGCCGGACGACGGTCGGGCGGGGCCTCCGGCGACAGCGCCAGGCAGTCGCAGTTCTCCTGCGACGTCTTCAGGTAGGCGGCCATGTCGGTCGCCGACATGGGGCGTCGGGTGACCCAGTCGGACTGCTCGGCGACCCGGACGAAGAACTCCCGGTAGCCACGCGCCGCCAGGGTGTCCAGGACGTCGAAGGCGCCGGGCGGGTTGACCTCGAAGAAGATCGTCGGGCGCACCGTCGTCAGGCCCCGGACGACGCGGTGCTCGTGACCCTCGACGTCGATCTTCACCAGTGCGGGCTCCCCGTGCGCGGCCACCAGCGCGTCCAGCGTCTGCAGGGGCACGGTGATCGTGGCGCCCCACTCCAGTTCGGCGCCGGGGCCGGTCCCCTCCGTCGCGCGGGCCGCCTCCAGGGTTGCCAGCGCGTCGGCGGTCGTGGTGTACAGGGTCGCCTCCCCTGCGTGGTCGGACACCGCCGTCCCCACGACCGTCACCTCGGGGTCGGAGCGGAACCGGTGGCGGAGGTGTGCACCGAGCCGCGGCTGCGGCTCCACGGCGACGACGCGGGCACCCAGGTCCCGGAACGCGCCGGTGAACTCGCCGATGTTGGCGCCGACGTCGAACACCACGTCGCCGGGGCCGACCAGCTCCGCGAACAGCCGGCGCTGGTGGCGCCGCGTCCCGACCGCCTTGCGGCCGACGTTGCGCAGGTGGAAGTACAGACCCGGGACCCGGGTGAGGAGGAACCGGTGCACGGCCAGCATCAGCGCAGGTTAGCCACCAGCGGCCGGCATCGGGGCCGCTGTCGGCCTGCCGGGAGGAGTGGCCGGGCCCACTGGTTAGAGTCCGACCGGTTCGAGCCGACAGGGAGCAGCCGGTGCAGAAGGTCCTGATCGCCAACCGCGGTGAGATCGCGGTCCGTGTCGCGCGTGCCTGCAGGGACGAGGGCCTGACCAGCGTCGCGGTGTACGCCGAGCCGGACCGGGACGCCCTGCACGTCCGCGTCGCCGACGAGGCCTTCGCCCTCGGCGGGACGACGCCCGGCGACTCCTACCTGGTGGTCGACAAGATCCTCGACGCGGCGACGAAGTCCGGCGCGGACGCGATCCACCCCGGCTACGGCTTCCTGTCCGAGAACGCCGACTTCGCCCGGACGGTGATCGACGCCGGGCTGACCTGGATCGGTCCCTCCCCCGAGGCGATCATCGCCCTCGGCGACAAGGTGCAGGCTCGGCACATCGCGATGAGGGTCGGCGCGCCCCTCGTCCCGGGTACCGAGGACCCGGTCGGCGGCGCCGACGAGGTGGTCGCCTTCGCCGAGGAGCACGGGCTGCCGGTCGCCATCAAGGCGGCGTTCGGCGGCGGCGGCCGCGGGCTCAAGGTCGCCCGGACCATCGAGGAGATCCCCGAGCTGTTCGACTCCGCCGTCCGCGAGGCGGTCTCCGCCTTCGGCCGCGGCGAGTGCTTCGTTGAGCGGTTCCTGGACCAGCCTCGGCACGTCGAGGCGCAGGTGCTCGCCGACACGCACGGCACCGTCGTCGTCGTCGGGACCCGCGACTGCTCGCTGCAGCGGCGCAACCAGAAGCTGGTCGAGGAGGCGCCCGCGCCGTTCCTCACCGAGGAGCAGCGGGCGCGGATCCACTCCTCCGCCAAGGCCATCTGCGCGGAGGCCGGCTACCACGGGGCCGGCACGGTGGAGTACCTGGTCGGCGTCGACGGCTCCATCTCCTTCCTCGAGGTGAACACCCGGCTGCAGGTCGAGCACCCGGTGAGCGAGGAGACCAGCGGCATCGACCTGGTCCGCCAGCAGTTCCGCATCGCGCGGGGCGAGGCCCTCGAGATCACCGAGGACCCGACGCCGCGCGGGCACAGCATCGAGTTCCGGATCAACGCCGAGGACGCCGGCCGCGGCTTCATGCCGGCGCCGGGCCCGGTGACCCGGCTGGAGATCCCGCAGGGGCCCGGCGTCCGCTGGGACTCCGGCGTCGAGACCGGCGGCGAGGTGGTGGGCGCCTTCGACTCGATGCTGGCCAAGCTGATCGTCACCGGCGCCACCCGCGCCGAGGCGCTGCAACGGGCCCGCCGGGCGCTGGACGAGCTCGTCGTCGAGGGCATGCCGACGGTCCTCCCGTTCCACCGCGCCGTCGTCCGCGACGAGGCGTTCACCACGGAACCGTTCGCGGTGCACACCCGGTGGATCGAGACCGAGTGGGACAACCAGGTCGCCCCCTACGCCGCTGCGCCGGCCGAGTCCGACGAGGACGAGCCCCGTCAGAGCGTCGTGGTCGAGGTGGGCGGCCGCCGGCTGGAGGTCTCCCTGCCCGCCGGTCTGGCGCTCGGCGGCGGCGCCCCGGCCGCCGGCCCGGGTGGCCGGGCCCGCAAGCGTGCCGGCGGGCACGGCGGCGCGGGTGCCTCCGGTGACTCCCTGACCAGCCCCATGCAGGGCACGATCGTGAAGGTCGCGGTGGCCGACGGGGACACCGTGGCCGCCGGTGACCTGGTCGTCGTCCTCGAGGCCATGAAGATGGAGCAGCCGATCACCGCCCACAAGGCCGGCACGGTGAGCGGCCTGTCGGCCGAGGTGGGCGCCGCCGTCACCAGCGGCGCCGTCCTCTGCACCATCGCCGACGCCGGGTAGGGCGCCGGCGCGCCCTCAGCCGGGACGCCGGACGCCGAGGGTGTCCACCCCGTCGCCGTCCCAGTCCCCGGCGAACGCGGTGTCGGTGACGTCGCCGTAGGCCACCAGCTGGTCGGCCGGACCCGACGTCAGGCTGAAGCGCAGGTGGTAGAGCCCGCCCCGGCGCACGGCCAGGGTGTCGCCGCGCTGGCCGGCCCGCCAGCGGCCGATCAGGACGGTGTCCTGCGGGTCGCCGTAGCCGAACGTGCCGTCGGCGTACCCGGTGGTCAGGCCGTTCTTCACGAAGTACAGCGCGCCCCGGCGGACGGTCAGGCTGTCGGCCCGGTCGCCGTCCCAGTCCCCGACGAGGACGACGTCGCCGGGGTCGCCGTAGCCGAAGGTGGTGTCCGCGAAGCCGGTCTGCAGCGTGTTCTTGACGAAGTACAGGTTGCCCCGGCGCACGGCGAGGGTGTCCCGGCCGTCGCCGTCCCAGTCGCCGACCAGCACCGCGTCCCCGGGGTCCCCGTAGGTGAAGCTGGAGTCGGCGGGCCCGGTGGTGTTCTGCTCGCGCAGGTGGAAGGTGTTCCCCCGCCGGACGGCGAGGGTGTCGACGCCGTCGCCGTTCCAGTCACCGAGCAGCACGCTGTCCCGCGGCTCCCCGTAGTGGAACACCTGGGTGGCGATGCCGGTGAACCGGTCGTTGAGGAAGTACCTGCTCCCGGTGCCCCCGATCTCGCCGGTGCCCTGGGAGGCCGCGGGCGCGGCACCCGGCTGCCCCGCGCCGCTGGTCACCTCGATGCGCGCCCCGGCCGGCGTCTGCTCCAGCACCCGCACGGCGAACCGCGCGTCCCCGACCACCACGGGACCGCCGCCGGGGAGCGCCACCGCCGAGTCGGCGGACCACTGGCTGCGCGGGGAGGGCGTCGCGTCGAGCAGGAGCGACGTGTGGTCGGCGTCGCGGGCGAGCCGGAGCAGCACCCCCGACTGCAGCCGGCGCCGGTTCGCCGACGAGCCCAGCCAGGCGTCCTGGCCGGTCGCGGTCCGGTACTCCAGCCAGTACACGTCACCGTCGGTGTCGGTCAGCCGCACCGCGCGGGTGCCCGTCCGGGCACCCACCGGGGCCAGCACGAACTGGGTGGGCGGTGCGCCGGCGGCCGCCGTCGGGACCGATCCGGGCGGCAGCACGCCCAGGCGAGCGGCGTGCGGAGCGCCCAGCGAGCCGAGCTGCTCCCAGGAGACACCCATGACGTCGTACCAGTCGGCGTAGCCGGCGACCGCACAGGCGCCCGTCTCGACGGCGGCGTCGCACTGCAGCTCGGAGGCGTGACCCAGGCCGAAGTTGTGGCCCAGCTCGTGCGCCAGCAGGGAGGTGACGGTGTCGCGGACGTAGAGCCGCCCACCGGAGGTGACCGAGCTGCCCACCTCGGCCAGTCCGGACACGCAGCCGGGTGCGGTGCTGGGGACGTAGACCAGCAGGTGCCGGTTCGGGCCCCGGACCCATCCGGCGTGGGCCGCCGCCTGGTTCCACAGCGCGTACGGGTCCCCGCATCCGGCGGACGCCTGGAACCAGCCGGAGGACGCCGTCACGCCCAGGCGGATGGCCCCCTCGCTCTGCTGCGCCCACCAGCTGGCCACCGGACCGTCCACGGCCGCGACGACGTCCGCGACGGTGCGGCCGTCCGGAGCCGCGCCGGCCGGCAGGACCATGACGACGGTGACCGCGTTGGTCACGCCCGACACGGCCGCGGCGAGCGGGGGGTCCGGCCGGGCGCCGGCGACGACCGCGGCCTCCTGCACCTCGACGGCCGGCTCGAGCAGTCCCGCGGCCGATGCCGCGTCGCGCACCTCCGCGCCGACGACCGCCTCGACCGTGGCGCCCACCTCGACGTGCGCGACGTCGTCGGTGGCGACGCGGACCGCCTCGCCCTCCGGGGTCTCGATCCAGCTGACCGGCCCGGCCTCGGCGTGCGCCGACCCCGTGTCCGCCGGCTCCGCCCAGGCCTGCACCAGCTCGCCGACGACGGTCTCGCCGGCCGGGGGGCCCTCGGCGGCGGCGGGCGCGGTCGGCAGGACGGGGAGGAGCACCGCGACGGCGCCCAGCACGAGCAGGCGCACGGACGGACGGGGCAGATCGGGCACGGCGGACTCCAGGTCGGTGGGGGTCGTTCTGGTTCATCGGCGGCCGGCGCCCGGTTCTGCAGGGGAAGGCCCCGGACGGGGGACGGCGAGGGGTCAGGACCGGCTGCCGGCCGCCCGTCGCCGCGTGCCGGCCCACCAGGTGAGCCCGAGCAGCGGAACGCCGGCGAGCAGCGCGGGAACGGCCCAGCCGGCCGCGGTGGACCGGGTCGACGCCACCGTCTCGGTGTCCGGGCCGGCCTCGGCCGCTGCCGGGCCGTCCACCCGGGCGAGGGGGACGGCGGCCGCGTCGGGGGCCGGCGCGACCTCGACCGGTGCCGCGTCGGCGGTCACGGCGTCGGCCGGAGCGGCGGGAGCGGCCGCGGCCGGCGCGGACCCCGCTCCCGGGAGCACCGACGGGCGACCGGTCCGCGGGGGCAGCGGGGTGACGGGGAGCGCGTCGCCCGCGGCAGGGGCGACCGTCACCGTGGCACCGGCGGCGGAGACGGCCTCGACGGTGACGGTCAGGTCACCGCCCGAGACCGGCACGGGCACGCCCACCGGCAGGGCCGCCTGCTGGTCGGCGTCCCACCCTGCCGCGGCCGCGGGGGTGCCGTCGAGCAGGAGGGAGGTGTCGGGCATGGCGCCGCTGCGGCGCAGCAGGACGCCGGAGCCCAGGCCGAAGCGGTCCTCGGCCGAGTCCAGCCAGGCATCCCGGCCGACCGCGGCCCGGTACTCGAGCCAGTACGTGGCGCCCTCGCGGTCGGTCAGGCGCACCACGCGGGTGCCGGTCCGGCCCGCCAGCGGTGCCAGCGTGACCGTCGCCGCCGGACCGGCCGCCGGCAGCACCAGCTGCGCGGACGCCGGCAGCACGCCGAGCAGGGCGGCCTGCGGCGCGGTGAGCGCGCCCGACCGGCTCCACGAGGCGCCCATGACGTCGTAGTAGTCCCGGTAGGGGGCGGTGCGGCAGCGGCCGGTCTCCACGGCACCGTCGCACTGGTGGCCCGACGAGTGGCCGAGGCCGAAGTTGTGACCCAGTTCGTGGGCGATGACCGAGGGCAGCACGTCGCGGACGTAGAGCCGGCCGCCGGTGCCCGGGCCGGTCCCGATCTCGCCCAGGGCGTAGGAGCACCCGGGCAGGTCGCGCGGTGCACCGCTCAGGTAGACGGCGAGGTGCCGGCCGGGGCCGGGCACGAATCCGGTCCGCGCGGCCACCTCGTCCCACAGCGCGGTGGGGTCGGAGCAGCCGGCGTCGGTGGTGATCCAGTCGGTGGCCGCGGTGACCCCGAGGGCGATCGCGCCGTCGGTCTCCTCGCCCCAGTACCGGGCGACCGGGCCGTCCACCGCGGCGACCACCTCGTCGAGCGTCGTCCCGTCCTCGGCGCCGCCGGCCGGCACCACCATCGCGACGGTGACCTCGTTGGTGAGCAGCCCCATCCGGGCCGCGGCCACGGGCTCGGCGTCCGCCAGCAGCTCGGCGGCCAGCACGTCGCGGGCCGGCTCGTAGCCGTCCTCGCCGGCGGCGTCGGCCAGCTGCTCCCCCACGGTGACCTCCACCGTGGCGCCGACCGGCAGGCCGGCGAGCGCGTCGGTCGGCACCCGCACCGACTCCCCGGCCGCGGTCTGCACCCAGCTCAGCGGCGCCTCGGCGACCTCGTGCCCGGCGTCCCCGGTGGCGTGGCCGTCCAGGCCGGCCTCGGGCCAGGCCTGCACGAGCGCCCCGACGACGGTGTCCCCCGCGGGCTCGTCGGCGTGCGCGGCCACCGGCGGCAGCGCCAGCGCGGCGACGAGGGCCGTCGCGACACCGGCCAGCGCCCGGAGTGGGCGGCGGCGGGGGGCGGGGGTCGTCCGGTGGGGGTGCATCCCCCTTCCCATCGGCGGGCGAGGTCCCTGTCGGCACCGGGCGGACGGAATCCAGCCGAACCCGGTGTCACCTCAGTCCCACGGCGCCCCGCGCGTCCCGCAGGCCCCGTCCGTCCCGCACCCGGCGCACCACACGCCCCGCCGGCCCCGCCCCCGGGGTCCGCCGCGGGCTGGCGAGTGGCGCGGGGCACCGTGGCCCCGCTGCAGGGGCCCGCCGCGAGCTCGCGAGTGGCGGGGGGCAGCGGGGTCCTCTGTCACGCCAGGGCGTCGGCGCCCATCAGCCGCCGGCCGGCCTCGGTGATCGACCCGGACAGCGACGGGTAGATCGCGAAGGTGTGCGCCAGGTCGGTGACGGTGAGCCCCTTGGTCACCGCGAGGGCGATCGGCAGGATCAGCTCCGACGCCCCCGGGGCGACGACCACCCCGCCGACGACCACGCCGGTCGCCTGCCGGGCGAAGAGCTTCACGAAGCCGTCCCGCAGGTCGCTCATCTTGGCGCGGGCGTTGGTGGCCAGGGGCAGCCGGACGACGTCGACCTGCACGTCGTCGGGCAGTGACTTCTCCTGGACGCCGACGGTGGCGATCTCGGGGTGGGTGAAGACGTTCGCCGCGACGGTCTTCAGCCGGATCGGGGTGACCGCCTCACCGAGGGCGTGCCACATGGCGATCCGGCCCTGCATCGCCGCGACCGAGGCCAGCTGGAACACCCCGGTGACGTCACCGGCGGCGTAGATGCCCGGTACCGACGTCCGGGAGACGCGGTCGACGACCACGTGACCGGAGGGGGCGAGCTCGACGCCGCACCGATCGAGGTTGAGCCCCTCGGTGTTGGGCACCGTCCCGACGGTCATCAGCGCGTGCGAGCCCTCGACGGTGCGCCCGTCGGTCAGCTCGACGGCGACGCCCTTCTCGGTGCGCTGCACCGCGGCGGCCCGGCCGCGCTCGAGCCGGCCACCGCGGGACTGGAACACCTCCTCGAGCACCTCGGCGGCGTCGGAGTCCTCGCCGGGGAGCACCCGGTCCCGCGAGGAGACCAGCGTGACCCGCACGCCGGCCTCCAGGTAGCCGGAGGCGAACTCCGCGCCGGTCACCCCGGAGCCGATGACGACGAGGTGCTCGGGCATCTCCTGCAGGTCGTAGACGTCCCGCCAGTCGAGGATCCGCTCGTGGTCGGGCTCGGCCCCGGCCAGCACCCGCGGGTCGGCGCCGGTGGCGATGAGGACGACGTCGGTCTCCAGCGTCTCGGTGACCGTGCCCTCGGCGTCGCGCACCTCGACCCGGTGCTCGGCCAGGCCGCGGATCTCGTCGGAGAGCCGCGCCTGGCCGGCCACGACACGCACGCCCTCGCCGATCAGCCGCTCCCGGATGTCGGCCGACTGGGCGACGGCCAGACCCTTGACCCGCTGGTTGACCGCGGCCAGGTCGATGCCGACGGCGGCCAGCTCGGCACCCTGCACGCCGAGGGACGCCGAGTCGCGGACGCCGGTCATCGCGCCGGCCGAGGCGATGAAGGTCTTCGAGGGCACGCAGTCGGAGAGCACGCTGGCGCCACCGACGCCGTCCCGCTCGATGACGGTGACCTCGGCACCGAGCGATGCAGCCACCAGCGCGGCCTCGTAGCCGGCGGGGCCGCCGCCGATGATCACGATGCGGGTCATGGAGTCCTCACTGGTGAGCCGAACGGACACGAGCGCCCGCCATTCTCCCCGCTGCCGGTCCCGCCGTCGTCCATCCCCCCGGGTCAGCCGTGCCACACGGCCGTAGGCTCGCAGGCGATGGGCCTCTACGCCGCGTACGGGTCGAACATGGACCCCGCACAGATGCTCCGGCGCTGTCCCTCCTCGCCGCACACCGGCACCGGCTGGATCCGGGGCTGGCGGTTGACCTTCGGGGCGGAGGAGTACGGGTGGGAGGGGGCGATGGCCACCCTCGTGCCCGACGACACGACGCCGGGTGAGGCGCTCACCCCCGGCGTCTTCGTCGCCCTCTACGACCTCACCGACGCCGACGAGCAGGCGCTGGACGCGTGGGAGGGCGCCGATCTGGGCCTGTACCGGAAGCTGCACCTGCGGGTGCACACGCTGACCGGGGACCAGGTCGCCTACGTCTACGTGCTGGACGCCTTCGAGGGCGGGCTGCCCTCGGCCCGGCACCTGGGTGCGCTGGCCGACGCCGCCGAGTCCGCCGGCGCCCCGGCCGACTACCTCGAGGAGCTCCGCTCCCGCGAGTGCCGCTCCTCCGGCGTCTGAGCCGCGCTCACGCGCAGGTGTCGAACCACCAGTCGGTGAGCTCCTGCTGGGCTGCCTCGACCTCGTCACCCGGGTCGAACAGGGCGGGGTCGTCGACCGTGCCCCCGTCGGGCAGCGCCTGCGCCGCCGCCTGGTACTCCTCCAGGTAGCTCTGCGCGGTCGCCCACGCGTCGGCGACGTCGGCGGCCGGGTCGGACTGCTGGAGCGGGGTGAGCTTCCCGTCGATCCAGTCCAGCAGGTCCGCCTTGGGCAGCAGCGCCTGCACCGGCCCGAAACTGGCGCCGTTGGCTCCGGCCGACCGCAGCTGCTCGCAGGTGTCGCCCTCGACCACCGGCTCGTCCCCCGCCGCGGACGACGCGGCCGACGACGCCCTGGACGACGCGGCGGGCGAGGACGCCGACGACGCGGTGTCGTCCGCGCCGCAGCCGGTCACCAGCACCGTGCTCAGGGCAGCGCCGACGACGAACAGGGACCGGAACGGTAGGGCATCGGAAGTCGGCACCCCGCGAGGCTAACGAGCCGCGCCGTCCTCCCCGAGGAAGGCCCCCAGCAGCTGCCGCGCCGCCAGCGCAGGCGTCAGCTCGCCCGCGAGCACCGCCTGCTCCAGCCCGGGCCGGGCCGACCGCACGCCGGGGTGCGCGCGCAGCCGGTGCTCGAGCCCGTCGCGGACCAGCTGCCAGGTCCAGCGCACCTGCTGCGCCCGGCGGCGTTCGGCGAACTCCCCGGAGGCCCGCATCCGGTCCTGGTGCTCGACCAGCTTGGCCCACACCTCCGGCAGGCCCTCCCCGGTCAGCCCGGCACAGGTGAGCACCGGCACGTCCCAGGTCTCGCCGTGCCCCCGCAGCATCCGGATCGCCCCGGCCAGCTCGCGGGCGGCCTTCCGCGCGTCGCCGGCCGCCGGCCCGTCGGCCTTGTTGACCGCGATCACGTCGGCGATCTCGAGGATGCCGCGCTTGATGCCCTGCAGCTGGTCGCCGGTGCGGGCCAGGGTGAGGAAGAGGAAGGAGTCGACCATCTCGGCGACGGCGATCTCCGACTGCCCGACGCCCACGGTCTCCACCAGGACGACGTCGTAGCCGGCCGCCTCGACGACGACCATCGACTCCCGGGTGGCCTGCGCGACCCCGCCGAGCGTCCCCGACGTCGGCGAGGGGCGGATGAACGCGGCCGGGTCGACCGACAGGCGCGACATCCGCGTCTTGTCCCCGAGGATCGACCCGCCCGACCGGGCCGACGACGGGTCGACGGCGAGCACCGCGACCCTCGAGCCCGCGGCCGTCAGGGTCACGCCGAGGGAGTCGATGAAGGTGGACTTGCCCACTCCCGGGACGCCGCTGATGCCCACCCGGCGGGCCGACCCGGCGTGCGGCAGCAGCTCGACCAGCAGCTCCTGGGCCCGCTCCCGGTGGTCCCCCCGCCGGGACTCGACCAGCGTGATCGCCCGCGCCACCACC
Source organism: Geodermatophilus sabuli (assembly GCF_010686765.1). Taxonomy (GTDB): domain Bacteria; phylum Actinomycetota; class Actinomycetes; order Mycobacteriales; family Geodermatophilaceae; genus Geodermatophilus; species Geodermatophilus sabuli_A. The sequence goes on from NZ_JAAGWF010000009.1 coordinate 76,516, forward strand.
CGGCGGTCGCCGGCCAGCACCCCCTCGACCAGCGCCGGGACGTCGACCTCCCGGCTCACGTCCCGTTCCCGACGGCCGGAGTGGCCACTCTGGCCGTCGTCCTCACGCGTGGCCGAGGCGGCTGGACAGCTGGGTGAGCAGGTCCTGGGCGGCCTCGGCGATGACCGTGCCGGGCAGGAACACCGCGGCGGCGCCCATCTCGGTCAGCGTCGGGACGTCGTCGGGCGGGATGACGCCGCCGACGACCACCATCACGTCGTCGGCCCCGAGCGCGGACAGCGCCTCGCGCAGCGCCGGCACCAGGGTGAGGTGCCCGGCGGCCAGTGACGAGACGCCGACGACGTGCACGTCGGCCTCGACCGCCTGCCGGGCCACCTCCTCCGGGGTCTGGAACAGCGGGCCCACGTCGACGTCGAAGCCGAGGTCGGCGAACGCGGTGGCGATGACCTTCTGTCCCCGGTCGTGGCCGTCCTGACCCATCTTGGCGACCAGGATCCGGGGACGACGCCCCTCGGCCTCCTCGAACGCCGCGGCCATCCGGCGGGTCTCCTCCAGCGGGCCGGTGTCCCCGGCCTCGTCGCGGTACACACCGGAGATGGTGCGCACCTGGCCGGCGTGCCGCCCGTAGACCTCCTCCAGCGCGTCGGAGATCTCCCCGACGGTGGCCTTGGCCCGCGCGGCGTCGACGGCCAGCTTCAGGAGGTTGTCGTCCAGGTCGCGGCCCCGCCGTCCCTCGGCCGCGGCGCGCGCGGCGTCGGTGAGCCGCCGGAGCGCGTCGGTGACCGCGGCGCCGTCCCGCGAGGCCCGCAGCTCCGCCAGCTTGGCCTTCTGCTGGGCGAGCACGTCGGCGTTGTCGACGCGCAGGACCTCGATCGCCTCGTCGGCCTCGACGCGGTACTTGTTGACGCCGATCACCGGCTGCCGGCCGGAGTCGATCCGGGCCTGGGTGCGGGCGGCGGCCTCCTCGATCCGCAGCTTCGGGATGCCGTCGTCGATCGCCTGCGCCATGCCGCCGTGCTCGGTGACCTCCTCGATGTGCGCCCACGCCCGCCGGGCCAGGTCGTAGGTCAGCTTCTCCACGTAGGCCGAGCCACCCCACGGGTCGATCACCCGGGTCGTGCCGGACTCCTGCTGCAGCAGGAGCTGGGTGTTGCGGGCGATCCGGGCGGAGAAGTCGGTCGGCAGCGCGAGCGCCTCGTCGAGGGCGTTGGTGTGCAGCGACTGGGTGTGCCCCTGGGTGGCGGCCATGGCCTCCAGGCAGGTGCGGACGACGTTGTTGTAGACGTCCTGCGCGGTCAGCGACCAGCCCGAGGTCTGCGAGTGGGTGCGCAGCGCCAGCGACTTGGCGTTCTGCCCGCCGGCGTCCTTGACCAGCCGGGCCCAGAGCAGCCGCCCGGCGCGCAGCTTGGCGACCTCCATGAAGAAGTTCATCCCGATCGCCCAGAAGAACGACAGGCGGGGCGCGAACCCGTCGACGGGGATCCCGGCGTCCTGGCCCGCCTTCAGGTACTCCACCCCGTCGGCCAGCGTGTAGGCCAGCTCCAGGTCGGCCGTCGCCCCGGCCTCCTGGATGTGGTAGCCGGAGATGGAGATCGAGTTGAACCGCGGCATCTGCTGGGACGTGAAGGAGAAGATGTCGCTGATGATCTGCATCGAGGGCTTGGGCGGGTAGATGTAGGTGTTGCGGACCATGAACTCCTTGAGGATGTCGTTCTGGATGGTCCCGGTCAGCTGCGCGGGGGCGACCCCCTGCTCCTCCGCCGCGACGACGTAGAGCGCGAGCACCGGCAGGACGGCGCCGTTCATCGTCATCGAGACGCTCATCTTGTCCAGCGGGATGCCGTCGAAGAGCTGCCGCATGTCGAGGATCGAGTCGATCGCGACGCCGGCCATGCCGACGTCGCCCGGCACGCGCGGGTGGTCGGAGTCGTACCCGCGGTGGGTGGGCAGGTCGAAGGCGATCGACAGCCCGCGCTGTCCGGCGGCGAGGTTGCGCCGGTAGAAGGCGTTGGACTCCGCCGCGGTGGAGAAGCCGGCGTACTGGCGGACGGTCCACGGCTGGGTGGTGTACATCGTCGGGTAGGGCCCGCGCAGGTAGGGCGGCAGGCCCGGGAGGGTGTCGAGGAAGTCCAGCCCGGCCAGGTCCGCCGGGGTGGCCAGCGGCGGGACGGCGATGCCCTCGGGCGTCTCCCAGGCCGCGTCCGCGACGCGGTGCCCGGTGACCTCCTCGAAGCGCTTGGCCCAGTCGTCGCCGGTGACGTGCGCCCCCGGCTGTCCCAGGTCCAGCGCGCCGAAGTCGGGGATCCCGCTCATTCCGCACCTCCGAGCTGCTCGTGGACCGCCCGCAGCACCGCGAGCGCGTCGCATCCGGCGTACACGTACCCGTCGACGCCGTCCACGTCCAGCGACGGCTGCCCGGCCAGCCACACCGTCGTGGCCCCGGCCGCGCGCAGGTCGGCGGCGAGCGCGGCCGCCGACTCGGCGTAGTCCCGGTCGGTGCCGCAGACGCAGGCCACCGTCGTCCCGGCGTCGGCCAGGCCGGAGGCGCCGTCCCCCGCTGGCGTGGCCAGCCCGCCGGCCTGGAAGAGGTTGCCGGCGAACGAGGCGCGCGCGGTGTGCCGGGCGACCGGGCCGATCGTGGCCAGGTAGACCGCCGGACGCGTGCTCGCGGCGTCGGCGCGGTCCCGCAGCTCCTCGAACGCCTGCGCGGCGCGGACCCGCGGCAGGCCGCCGGTGGGCAGCACCAGCGCCGCCGGCTCCCGCTCGGGCAGCCGCTCGGCGAGGTTCGGGAACTCGCTGACGCCGGTGATCGCGTCGGAGCGGTGCGCCAGGCGGTCGCTGCGCTCGGCCCAGGCGGCGCCGATCCGCTCGGCCACCAGGCCCGACGTCAGCGCCGCGACCAGCCCGCCGGCCCGCTCGATCTCGGTGAACCACTCCCACGCCGCGCGGGCGACGTCCTCGGTGAGCGACTCGACGTACCAGGAGCCCCCGCCGGGGTCGAGCACGCGGGCCAGGCTGCCCTCCTCGACCAGCAGGCTCTGGGTGTTGCGGGCGATCCGGCGGGAGAAGGCGTCGGGCAGGCCGAGGGCGGCGTCGAAGGGCTGCACCGTGACGACGTCGGCCCCGCCGACTCCCGCGGCGAAGCAGGCGACCGTCGTCCGGAGCATGTTCACCCACGGGTCGCGCCGGGTGGTCATCACCGACGAGGTGACCGCGTGCTGACGCTGCGCCCGGACGTCGGGCGTGGCGCCGCTGGCCTCGCCGACGCGGTCCCACGTCCGGCGGGCGGCCCGGAGCAGGGCGATCGTCGTGAACTGGTCGGCCGAGGCCGAGAAGCGGAACTCCAGGGCGCCGAACGCCTCGTCGACCGACAGGCCGCCCTCGGTGAGGGCGCGCAGGTAGGCCACGCCCGCCGCCAGCGAGCAGCCCAGCTCCTCGACCACCGATCCCCCGGCGTCGGCCCACACGGTGCCGTCGACGACGACCGTGCGCAGCCCGGGGTGCGCCGCTGCCCGCCGCGCCACGTCGGCCAGTGCGGCGAGGTCCTGCAGCTGCCCGGACGCCGCCTGCAGGCCGAGCGGGTCCAGCCCCAGCGAACCCCCGGGCGCGAGCTCGCGCCCCTCGGCCAGCGCGAGGAACGCCGCCGCGGCGTCCGGACCGCCCTGCACGCTGACCGGCGCGAGGTCGAGCAGGACGTCGGCGAGCACCTCGGGCAGCGCCTCGACCGGCACCGCGCCCTCCCCCAGCACCAGCCACAGCGAGGTGACGCCGTTCTCCAGGTCGGCGGCGATCGCCTCCCTGGTGACGGCGACGTCGGGGTGGGCGTGCCGCTGCCGGACGTCCCAGCCGGCGGGGAGGCCGAACGCGGCCGGATCGCCGCCGCCGGGCACCGCCGCACCGGCCCGGGCACCGCGGACGAACGGCGGCAGGCCCGGCACGCCGACCGCCGTCGGCAGGTCACCGGCGTCCTCGGCGGTGTAGAGCGGCGCGACCGTGACGCCGGTGGCGACCGGCCGGCGCAGCGCGTCCTCGACGCGGTCCGGGAGGTCCTCGCGGCCGGCCTTCCTGAGCACGCCGGCCACGAGGTCGCGCCACTGGTCGCGGGTGACGGCCGGGAAGTCGCCGGCGAGGCGCAACTCCTCGGGCACCTCGTGCTCGGCCGGCACCTCCGCGTCGCCGGCGTGGGCGGGCTGCTGATCGGTGGAACTCATCGTCGGGCTCCCCTCCAGTCGATCCGGCCAGTGTCTACCGTCGGTCGCCCGCCGACCGGGTGGGACCAGGAGATCGTCCCGACGGCGGGGTGCCGGCGTCCGCGGCGAGCGCGTGCAGTGCCGTCCGGGCCAGCAGCCGCACCCCGACGGCGATGGCCCGTTCGTCGACGTCGAAGGTGCCGCGGTGCAGGTCCAGGGGGGCGCCGCCGCCGTGCGTCCCCAGCCGGGCCAGGGCGATCGGCAGCACGTCGGCGAACCAGCCGAAGTCCTCCCCGCCCATGCTCTGCGCGGACAGCCGCAGGCTCTCGTTGCCGACCGTCTCCAGGGCCGCCGAGCGCAGCAGGGCCACCGCGCGGGGGTCGTTGACCACCGGCGGCACGCCGCGCACGTAGTCGACCTCGACCTCGGCGCCGGTGGTCGCGGCCACGCGGGCGACCAGGGAGCGCAGCAGCCCCTCGGCGTTCTGCCACTCGTCGCGGTCGAGCACCCGCACGGTGCCACGCAAGTGGCCCCGCTGCGGTATCGCGTTGGCCGCGACGCCGGAGCTGACCGCGCCCCACACCAGCGACATGCCCGCACGCGGGTCGACCTGCCGGGACAGCAGGGCGGGCACGTCGGTGATCAGCCGCCCGAGGGCGTCGACGAGGTCGACGGTCAGTTGCGGGCGGGCGGTGTGCCCGCCCGGTCCGGTCAGCGTGACGTCCACGCGGTCGCACGCCGCGGTGATCGACCCGGTCCGCAACCCGATCGTGCCGGCCGGGATGGAGGGGTCGCAGTGCAGGGCGAACGCGCGGGAGGCACCGTCGAGGAGGCCCGAGGCGACCACCTCGGTGGCGCCCCCGGGGATGGACTCCTCGGCCGGCTGGAACACGCAGCGCACCGTGCCGGGCAGGTCGTCGAGCGTGGCCAGCGCCAGCGCCGCGCCCAGGAGGACGGTCATGTGCACGTCGTGCCCGCAGGCGTGGCACAGGCCCTCGCGCGTCGAGGCGTAGGGCACGTCCTTGAGGTCGGCCAGGGGCAGGGCGTCGATGTCGGCGCGGAGCACGACCACCGGGTCGCCGGAGCCGATCTCGACGACCAGGCCGGTGCCGGTGGCCAGCCGCTTGGGCGCGAGGCCGCCGTTGCGCAGCCGCTGCTCGAGGAAGGACGTCGTCTCGAACTCGGCGAAGGCCAGCTCCGGATGGGCGTGCAGGTGCCGCCGGATGGCGACCAGCTGCTGCTGGCGCTCCTCCGCCCACGCGTCGACCGCCGTCCCCAGCGCCTCCGCGAAGGCCGTCATGCGGCGTGCCCCCCGGCCGGCGCGGCGGGTGCCCCCGCCGGACCCGCGGCCGGCAGACCGCCGTGCATCTCGGCCAGCAGGCTGTCGACGACGGCCCGCAGGTCACCGCCGTTCGCGGCGGCGACCGCCCGCTGGCGCTGGTAGGAGGCACCGACGGCGAGGACGCGCCCGACGTCGCCCAGCTCGGTCTCGCAGCCCAGCCGGCGGGCGGTCGGCATGAGGTCCTCGACGAGGTCGGTGATCGCCTGGCGGACCGGTCGCACGGTGCCCTTGTCGTCGACCACGATGTCGGCGTCCAGGCCGTACCGGGCCGCCCGCCACTTGTTCTCCCGCAGGATCCAGCTGGCCGGCACCGGCAGCGTGTAGCCGCGGTCGAGCTCGCGGTCGAACTGCTCCACCAGGCACTGCGACAGCGCGGCGACCGCGCCGATCTCGTCGAGGGTCGGCAGCCCGTCGCAGATCCGCAGCTCCACGGTGCCGAAGTCGGGGTGCGGGCGGATGTCCCACCACACCTCGCGCACGCTCTCGATGGCGTGGGTGGAGATCAGCGTGTCCATGTACTGCTCGAAGCGGTCCCAGCCGGAGAGCTGGTAGGGCAGGCCCGCGGTCGGCATCCCCTCGAAGACCTTCGAGCGCGCACTCGCCAGACCGGTGTCGGCGCCGACCCAGTACGGGGAGGACGCCGACAGGGCGAGGAAGTGCGGCACGTACTGGGTGAGCGCGTTGACGATCGGGATCGCCTTCTCCGGCGCCCGGACGCCGACGTGCACGTGCACCCCGAAGATCTGCAGCCGGCGGGCCAGCCACTGCATCTTCTCGACCAGCTGGAGGTAGCGCTCCTTGGGCGAGATCTGCTGGGTCTGCCAGTCGGTGATCGGGTGGGTGCCGGCGCACATGAGCCCCAGGCCGTGCCGGTCGGCGACCGCGGCCACCTCGGCGAGGGTGCCCGCGAGGTCGGCCTTGGCCTCGGCGACCGTCGTGCAGATCCCGGTGATGATCTCGATCGTCGACTGGAGCAGCTCGTGCTTGGCCTTGGGGTGCTCCTCGGCCCCGTCCGGGCACAGCTCGGAGAGGATCTCGACGGCGCCGGCGGTCAGCTGGCGGGTCTCGCGGTCGACGAGCTGCAGCTCCCACTCCACACCCAGACTGGCGCGCTCGGAGGAGCGGAAGGGGATCTGCACGCGGCGAGTGTAGGGACGATCACCGCACTCGGCCGGGCCACCGCAACCGGACCGCAACCGCGCACGGCCGACCCGCAACCGTCCGGGCCTGTGCTGGGTGCGTCGCCAGGGACCCGCCCGGCGCCGCACCCGGAGGTAACCCGGTCATGAGCACCCGCCGCCCGACCCGCACCCGCACCCTCGCCCGCGTCGTCACCGTCGCCGCCGCCGCCGTCCTGGTCGGCTCCGCCGCCCCCGCCGCCCTCGCCGACCCGGCCGCCGTCGACACCCGCGACCTCTCCTGCGCCGCGCTCCTGCAGCAGGCCACGAGCTGGCCCGGCACCGACGCCGAGGGGCACCCGATCTTCTCCGACCGCTACGAGTCCTACCTGCTGTCGCAGCCCGCGTGCGCCTCCCCCAGGGCCTGAGGTCGGCACCCGGGTCCCGCCGCCCCCGGGCGGCGGGACCCCGGCCTGCCCGGACTCCGCCCCACCGTCCCCGGGCGGCGGACGGTGGGGCGGCCCCCCGGTTCAGCCGAGGTCGGTGCAGGTGGGCCGCCAGTCCCTGGAGGGGAGGAAGCGCTCCCACTCCGCTCGGGTGAGGTCCCGTCCGGTCACGGCGCACGCCGCTGCCAGCCAGTCGCGGGGGTCGAGGGGCAGCCGCCGGCCCGGGCCCGCGCCGCCGGAGGCGATCAGCTCGTCGCCGGCGACCAGCAGGTGCACGGGACTCCCGCCGGGCTCGCCGGACACCGGGAGGGGCGGACCGCGGCGCAGCCCGCTCTCGGCGTCGACCAGCGCGACCGATCCGTCCGCGGCCGACGCCGCCACCGTCCGCCCGTCGGGGAGCCAGTCCGCCTGCAGCAGGGGGACGCCGATGCGGACCGGCTCGCCCACCGGCTCCAGGCGTCCGGCGTCCACCACCTGCACCACGCCGGTGCTGCCGACCACGGCGATGCGCCTCCCGTCCGGGCCGAACGCCAGGTCCTCGATCTCGTCGTCGGCACGGAGCGGCACGACGCCGAGCAGCGCGAGGGTGCTGCCGTCCAGGACCCGGACCATCGGCCGGCTGTTGCTGCCCAGGGCGAGATAGCGGTGGTCGGGGCTGACCGCGGACACCCTCGCGTCGCTGCCCGAGGTCGGACGGCTCTCGACGCGGCCGGTCGTGGCGTCCACGACCGCGAGCCCCGACACGTCCTCGAAGGTCCCGCCCGCCCTGGAGCAGAGCACGAGGCGCGAGCCGTCGGGGGTCCACTCGGCGCAGGACACCACCGCGGCGGGCAGCGGGCGGCCCTCGCCGTCCACCTCCCCCGTCGAAGGCAGCCGGATGGGGTCGCCCGGCTCCCGGGTCTGCGTGTCGATCACGGTGGTGGCCAGCCCGCTGGTCACGGCCACCCGGCGACGGTCGGGGCTCACCGCGACGGAGACGGGGGGCGAGACCGCGACGGCCGGCCGGGCGGCGGAGGAGAAGTCGTCGGGCACTGCGGGCAACGCGCCCAGGGGGACGACCTCGAGCACCCGGCCGGTGCCGGGATCGAGGAACGCGGCGCCCACGTCCCGGGTGTCGGCCGGCGGGTCGAGGACCGTGCCACCCCCCGCGACCGACGCCCTCCGCACGGGTGCGACGGCGAGCCGTCCGGGGTGCACGATCTCGGGCCGGCCCGCGACCCACCAGCCCGGGACCTCCGGATAGGCGCTGCCCAGGCCGCCGTCGGGGCCGACGTCCCAGCTCACGACGGTGTCGTCCGGCGCCAGCGTGAACAGCCTGTCCCCGTCGGGGGTGACCACCGCGGTCGTCACGGCCTCCGCGTGGCCGCTGAGCGCCTCGCGTTGCGACCACTGCCCCGTGGTGGCGTCGACGTCCCACAGGAGCACGCCCGGGTCCCCGCCGACCGTGACCCCCCACGAGCCGTCCGGGGACTGGACGACGTCGGTCACCGGGGGCCGGTGCGCGTCGAGCTCCTGACGGACGCCGCCGTCGCTGCCGTACAGGGTGACGCCGCCGTCGGACCACAGCTGGGCCGCGCCGGTGGGCAGGGCTCGGAACCCGAGGCTGTCCGCGGGCCGGTCGGGCACCTGCAGGGGGACCTGACGCGCCGCGGCGAGGTCGGTCAGGGTGGCGTCCCCGGCGCCGCCGGCGTCCCCCTCGGCCCAGGTGACCAGGGTGCTGCCGTCGGGGGCGAAGTCCACCGGGAGGGCGCCGGCGTCCTCCCGGACGAGCCCGCCGATGCGCAGGTCGGTGACCGGCCCACCGTCCCGGTCCACCTCCACCACGTCCCAGCGGAGCTGCCCGTCGGGCGCCTCCCGACCCGATCGCAGCACGAGGACCCGGATCCGCCGGCCGTCGGCGGTGAAGGAGACCCCGTAGGGGGTGCCGCCGAGCGCGGCGGTGTCGAGGAGCACCCGGTCGTCCCCGTCCGCGGTCAGCAGCCGCAGCCAGGACTTGCTCTCGTCCCACCCGACGCCGGCGACCACCTCCTCCGTCGGCGAGCCGGCCACGGCCGTCGTCCCCCACCACGGACCGCCGGACCGGACCTCCTCGACGCCTGCCTCCCCGGATGACCAGGCCGTCCAGTCCGAGCCCAGCAGCAGCAGCGTCGCCGAGCCCATCAGCACGGCGTCGCGGACGCCGAACGGGGTGGGCAGGACGCGGTCCACGCGACGGTGCTCGACGAGCGCGGTGAGCAGCCGGTCCCGGGTGTCCGGTGTCTCGGCCAGCCGGACGGCCTGGGCGGCCAGGAGCAGCGCCAGGTCCAGCGGCCCCCTCCCGGCCGAGGAGGTGGCCAGCCGGTTGGCGTCGGCGACCCGGGCGGCCCGCGCCGCCTCCGCCTGACCTGCCTCGGCATCCCGCTCCGAGCGCACCGCGAGGACGACGACGACGAGGACGGCGGCGAGCATCGCGGCCAGCGCACGGGCCAGCAGGCGGGTCCGCCGCCGGGCCGCGGCCTCCGCGTCGGCCCGGCGGTGGGCAGCCGCCAGCTCGGCGTCGGCGTGCGCCCGGGAGGCCTCGAGGAACCGCTGTTCGACCGGCGCCGGGTCCGCGTCGGGACGGGCGGCCCAGTCGAGCGCGGCGGCCAGCCGGGCGCCGCGGTACAGCTCGTCGTCCGGGCGCCCGCCGGCGTCCCACTCGCGGGCGGCCGGGGCGAGGTGGCGCCGCACCGCGCGACCGGCCGCGTCGTCCTCGAGCCAGCGGGCCAGCCGCGGCCAGCCGGTGAGCAGCGCCTCGTGCGCGACCTCGAGGTGGTCCCCGTCGACGACCAGCAGCCGCCGGGCGACGAACACCTCCACCACCTCGCGCCGGGCGGCGTCGGCCGGGTCGAGCTCGCTCAGGAGCAGCGGCCGGCGGACGAGCCCGCCACCGGCGTCGACGTCGGCCAGCCGCACGAGCAGCCGCCGCGCCAGCTGCTGCCCCGGGCGGTCGAGCTGCGCGTAGGCCGCCTCGGCGGTCCGGGTCAGCGCACCCGCGACTCCGCCGGCGGCCAGGTAGCCGGCCAGGGTGAGGGTGCCCGCACGGCGACGCTCCCAGGTGCCCACCAGGGCCGTGGACAGCAGCGGGAGGGCCGCCGCCCGGCCCAGGACGTCGGCGACGACGGCGTCGACCAGGTCGGCCTCGACGCCGAGCCCGACCGCGGCCGCCGGTTCGGCCACGATCTCCCGCAGTTCGACCTCGGTGAGGGCGGGGACGAGCAGCACCCGGCCGTCGACCCGGGCGGCGAAGGCGGCGTGCTCGGCCAGCCGGCCCACGTGGTCCCCGCGGAGCACCACCACGCAGCGGACGACGATCCCGTCGTCCAGCAGCCCCAGCACCGCGTCGAGGAAGGCGTCGCGCTCGACCGGGTCGACCCCGGGCGCCCACAGCTCCTCGGCCTGGTCGACGACCAGCAGCACCGGCCCGTCGTCCGCCGTCAGCGCCAGCCCGTCGACCGGACGCCGGCCGGGGGTGCGGACGACCGGCCGCCAGCCGGCGCTGCCCGGCAGGGCTCCGCCGGTCAGGGCCGGCACCAGCCCGGCCCGCACCAGCGAGGACTTGCCGGCACCGCTGGTACCGGTGACCACGAGCAGGGGGGCGTCGACCGCCTTGGCCACCAGGCCGGCCACCAGCCGGCGCCGGCCGCGGAAGAGCCGCGCGTCGGCGGCCTGGTAGGGGGCCAGCCCCTTGTAGGGGCAGATCGAGCCGTCGCGCGGGCCGCCGGCCGGCGGGCCCCGCCCTGCGGGTGGCCCGGACACCTCCAGTGCCGGGTCCTGGGCGAGGATCGCCGCCTCGACCTCGCGCAGGGCCGGGCCGGGAGCGGTGCCCAGCTCGTCGGCGAGCAGGGCCCGCACCCGGCGGCCGGCGGCGAGGGCGTCGGACTGCCGGCCGGCCCGGTAGAGCGCCAGCATGAGCAGCCGCCACCAGCACTCCTGCAGCGGCTCCTCGGTGACCAGCCGCTCAAGATCGGGCAGCACGTCGGCGTGCTGGCCGCCGGCCAGGCGGGCCTCGAGCAGTCCCGAGAGGGCGCCGGTCCGCACCTCGGCCAGCCGCCGCCGCTCGACCTCGGCGAAGGGCGCGTCGGGCCAGTCGGCGTAGGGCTCGCCGCGCCACAGCCCGAGGGCGGCGGTCAGCTCCGCGACCGCCGCCTGCGCGTTGCCGGAGGCGAGCTGGGCGCGCCCGCGGGCGGCCAGGTCGCCGATCTGGAGGGCGTCGACGTCGGCGCGGTCGGCGGTGAGCGCGTATCCCGGCCCGCGGCGGGCGACGTACCGACCCGGAGAGCCCTTCGGCCGGTCGGGCTCGAGGGCGCTGCGCAGGTGGACCAGGTGCGCCTGCAGCGTCTTCCGGGCGGTCTGCGGTGGGGAGCCGCTCCACAGCACGTCGACGATGCGGTCGGTCGGGACGACACCCGGGGCACCGGCGGCCAGGACGGCGAGCAGCAGACGCTCCTTCGCGCCGGGGACCGCCACCGGCGCCCCGTCGTCCCCTCGGACCTCCAACGGTCCGATGACCGCGATCCGCACCTGGCAAACGGTAGGGACGCCGGGGGCCGGCCACCGTCCCGCGGGCGAGGACCGGGGGTCGCCGCGCGAGCCCCGTCAGCCTGTGCCGGGCCGACGCCGGGCGGTGAGCGGCGGTGTCAGTCGAGGTCGGTGCAGGTGGGTCGCCACTCGCGGGCGGGCAGGTAGCGCTCCCACTCCGCCCGCGTCAGGTCCCGGCCGGCCAGCGCGCACGCCGCTGCCAGCCACTCCTGCGGGTCGAGGGGGTAGCGGCGCCCGGGGACCTCACCGCTGAAGGCCACGAGCTCGTCGCCCGGCCCGGGCAGCAGGTGCGTGTAGACCGCCGTCCCAGCGCCCGAGGCACGGAGCGGTCCGGTGCGCGGCAGCCCGCGCTCGACGTCGAAGAGCGTCACCGTGCCGTCCATCCCGACCGTCGCCACCGTCCGGCCGTCGGCCAGCCACTCGGCCTGCAGCAGGATCTGCGGCGAGATGGCGACCGGCTCCCGCGCTCGACCGGTCCCGATGTCGACCAGGTGCAGCAACCCCGCGTCGCCGACCACGGCCAGCAGCCGGCCGTCCGGGGACCAGGCGACGTCGAAGGGCCGGTCACCGTCGAGCAGGTCGACGGTGGCGACCACCTGGAGGCTGTCCGCGTCGAGCAGGACGATCCGCTGGGTCGTGGCGCTGGCGATCGCGAGGAGGTCTCCGTCGGGGCTGGGCGCGATCGCCTGGGCGCTCACGCCGATGTCCAGCTGGTCCTCGACCTCCCCGGTGGCGGGGTCGACGACGACGAGCCGCGCGCCCTCCCCGGTGTCCGGGTCCCCCTCCGCGCCGAGCAGCAGCCGGGAGCCGTCGCGGGTCCACCCCGCCGACCAGAAGACGGCGGCGGGCAGCGGCGCACCGTTCCACAAGGCGCCCTCGACCGGCGGCAGGACGATGTCCGGCGCCATCCGGCGCCCCTGCGCGTCGAGCACCGACGCGCCCAGCCCCCAGGTGACGGCGACCGCGCCGCCGTCGGGCCGCACCGCCACCGACGACCCGAACAGCACCAGCGGCAGCGTCTCCCCCAGCACGACCTGCCGCACCACCGCACCGCTGTCGGGATCGAGGAAGGTGGCGGCGACCTGCCGGGTGTCGTCGGGCGGTCCGAGGGGGTCGGCCCCCGCGACCCGTGTGAGCGGCCGGGTGGGCACGACGACCGTCCCCTCGGGTCCCATCACCCGCGGCCGGTTGGACACCCAGCGCCCGTCCAGGGCGGGGTAGTCGGCGCCGAAGCCCCCGCCCTCACGCATGTGCCAGACGATCGCGGTGTCGTCCTCGCCGGCGGTCACCAGCATCGACCCCGTCGGGTCGACCTCCGCGACCCGCACGTCCCCGCGGTGGCCGGTCAGCGGCTCGGGCTCCGACCACTGGCGCGTGAGGGGGTCAACGGCCCAGCGCACGACCACTCCGTCGTCCCCCACGGTGGCCGCCCACCCCGCAGGCGACACGGCGACGCGGCGCACCGGCGCGGAGTGGGCGTCCAGCTGCTGCAGCACGCGGCCGCCGCGGTCGTAGCGGGTCACGACGCCGTCGTCCCAGAACTGGGCGGCGCCGTCGCCGGTGACCTGGAAGCCGATGCTCCCCGCGTCGCGCGAGTCGACGGGGAGCGCGACCTGCGCCCCACCGGCGAGGTCCACGAGGACGGCCGGGCCGCCCTCGTGGGCCCACAGGACGAGCAGCTGGGCCCGCGCGTCCAGGTCGGTCTCGAACGAGCCGAGGGCCGCAGGTGCCATGCCAGCGGCCGCCGTGTCCGACGCCGGACCGCCGTCGGCGTCGATCGTCCGGAGCCGCCACCGCGCCGGGCCCTCGGCGTCCCCGGGCGGTGGGGTGACCACGATGAACTCGACCGTCTCGGCACCGGCGGTGTGCGACACGGCCACCGGCAGTCCGCCCACCTCGGTGCCCTCGAGGAGCCGGGTCACCTCGCCGTTGGGGGTGACCAGCCGGACGTAGGGTTCGTCGTTCGCGGCCAGCCCCGACGTGGCCAGGGTGTCGGTGACCGGGGACGGGTCCGCGCCGTACCAGGCACCCCAGGTCGCGTCGAGCGGGACGGCCACGCGAGGCAACCCGCGGCCCCCCGTGGGCCACGCGACCACGCGATCGCCGACCCCGAGCCAGAGGGTGCCCGTGCCGTCGACCCGGCCGCCCTGCACCCGGCCGGGGATGGGCACGGCTCGGACGACCCGCTGGTTCTCGGCGAGCAGCGCCAGCAACCCGTCCTGGGTCTCCGGGGTGTCGGCCAGGCGGACCGACGTCGCGGCCAGCAGCACGGCGGTGTCCAGCGACGACGCAGTCCCGGTGCGCGAGGTCAGCCAGTTGGCGTCGGCCACCCGCGAGGCGCGCTCGGCCTCCGTCGCCCGGGTGTCGGCGTCCTGCTGGAAGTAGACGGCCAGGCCCGCGGCGACGAGGGCGGCGACGAGGACCACGGCGAGCACCGTGGCCAGCCGGCGGGTGCGGCGTCGGCCCCGCGCCTCCCGGACGGCCTGGTCCCGGGCGACGGCCAGGTCCCGCTCGGCCTGCGCGCGGGACGCCGCGAGGAAGTCCCGCTCGGTCGCGGTCAGCTCTTCGCCGGCTGCCGTCGCCCAGTCCAGCGCCGCGGTCAGCCGGGCGCCCCGGTAGAGCTCGTCGTCCGGGCGCCCGGCGTGGTCCCAGTCGCGCGCGGCCGGGGTGAGGTGCCGGCGCACCGCCCGGCCGGCCGCGTCGTCCTCGAGCCAGCGGGTCAGCCGGGGCCAGGCGCGCAGCAGCGCCTCGTGGGTGACCTCCAGCCGGTCGGCGTCCACCGAGAGCAGCCGCCGGGTGAGGAACACCTCGGCCACCGCCCGGCGTCCGCCGTCCTCCAGCTCGGCGATCGGCACCGGCCGCCGGACGAGTCCCCCGCCGTCGTCGAGGTCCGCCAGCCGGACGAACAGCTGCCGCGCCAGCACCCGGCCCGGCTCGTCGAGCGCCGCGTACGCGGCCTCCGCCGACCGGGCCAGTGCCCCGGCGACACCGCCGGCGGCCAGGTACCCCGCGAGGGTCAGCAGGTGGCCGCGGCGCCGTTCCCAGGTGCCGACCAGCGCGGTGGACAGCAGCGGCAGCGCCGCCGGGCGGCCCAGCCCGTCGGCGACCACGGCGTCGACCAGGTCGTCCTCGACGCGCAGGCCGACGGCGGCCGCCGGGGCGCGGACCACGTCCCGCAGCTCGGGGTCGCTCATCGGCGGCACCAGGACCAGCGCGGCACGGAGCCGGTCGACGAAGCCCGGGTGCTCGGCCAGCCGGCCGACGGCGTCCCCCCGGACGACGACCACGCAGCGGGCCACCACCCCGTCGTCGAGCAGGGCGACCACCGTGTCCAGGAACGCCGACCGCTCCGCCGGCACCATGCCGGGCGCCCACAGCTCCTCGAACTGGTCGCAGACCAGCAGCACGGGAGCCGGCGGCGGGTCCTCGCCCGTGAGGCCGGCCAGGCCGTCGACCGGGTGGCGACCGGGCAGGAGCACCACCGGCCGCCAGCCGTCGCTGCCGGGCAGGGCACCGGCGCCGAGGGCGGGGACCAGCCCGGCCCGGACCACCGACGACTTGCCCGCGCCGCTCGGGCCGGAGACCGCCACGAGCGGCGCGTCCACCAGCCGCGCGACGAGGGTGGCGACCACCCGTTCCCGGCCGGCGAACAGTCCCGCGTCCTCGGCCTCGTAGGCGCGCAGCCCCAGGTAGGGGCACGCGCCCGGCGCCGGCTGGGCCGCTGCCGTCGCCGGGGCCGTCGCCGGTGCCGGGGTCGCGTCGAGGTCCGGGTCCTGGGCCAGGACGGCGGCCTCCACCGCGCGCAGCGCCGGACCGGGATCGGCCCCCAGCTCCTCGGCGAGCACCGACCGCGCCCGCCGGGCGGCGCCCAGAGCGTCGGCCTGCCGCCCCGAGCGGTAGAGCGCCAGCACCAGCAGCCGCCACCACTCCTCGCGAAGCGGCTGCTCGGCCACCAGCCGCTCGAGGTCGGGGACCAGCGCCGCCGCCTCGCCGCGCGCCAGCCGGGCCTCGGCCAGCGCGGTCCGCGCACCGTCGCGGACCTCGGCCAGCCGGCGCCGCTCGGCCCCGGCGAAGGCGGCGTCCGGCCAGTCGGCGTAGGGCTCCCCGCGCCACAGGTCGAGGGCGGCGGTGAGCAGCTCGCCCGCCCCCGCGGCGTCGCCGGCGGTCAGGGCCGCCCGGCCCCGGGCGGTCAGGTCGCCGAAGGCCAGCGCGTCGAGGTCCTGCCGGTCGACGGCCAGCGCGTACCCGGGTCCCCGGCGGAGCACGTGCCGGCCGGTCGAGCCCCGGGGCCGGTCGGGCTCCAGCGCGCTGCGCAGGCGGACGACGTGGGCCTGCAGCGACTTGCGGGCGGTGGCCGGGGGGTCGCCGTCCCACAGGTCCTCGGCGATGCGGTCGGCCGGCACGAGCGCGGGCGCTCCGGCCGCCAGGACGCCCAGCAGCAGGCGCTCCTTCGCGCCCGGGATCGCCACCGGCGTCCCGTCGTCCCCCCGGACCTCCAACGGTCCGATGACCGCGATCCGCACAACGGGCCACGGTAGGGACGCCGCGCGCCGGTCAGCGCGCCCCGGGGCGCGGTCGCCGCCCGTCGCGCGAGCCCCGCCGGCCCGTAGCCGGAGGACGCCGGGGGGTGAGCGACTCAGCCGACCGGGACGCCCGCCTGTGCCGCCACCGGGGCGGTGACCCACCGTGGCGCGGGCACGCGGGCACGCACGGCCGCGACGGCCCGCCGACCGAAGCGGTCCTCGTCCACCAGCACCGCGCACAGGTTGCGGCCGACGACGAACACCCCCCGCCCGTCCTCGGTCGGGACGGCCGCCTCGACGAGTTCCCACGGGACCGTGTGGACGTCGCCGTCGGCGTCGCGGTGGGCCAGCCCGCCGTCCCCGACGACGAGGTGGACGCGGCTGCCCCGGTCGACCAGCCGGGTGAGCAGCGGGGGGCGGAAGACGGTGCCGACCGGCAGCTGCGGCGTGACGTTGCACAGGAACCGGCGCTCGACCGGCGCACCCGGCCCGGCGTACCCGCTGCCCTCCGGCACGTACAGGATCGCGGTGTCCAGTCCCTGCGCCAGCGACGTAGCCACCCGCTCCGGGGTCACCGCGCGCCAGCCCTCGAGCACGTCCTCGACCGGCCGGAAGGGCAGCCCGCTGACCGCGCAGTACGCCGCGTCGGCCAGCTCGGACTCCGCGACCGCCCGCGGGTCGGCGTCCAGGTCCTCCTCGAAGCCGGCCACCGCGTGCGCGAGCTCGGCCGGTGTGGGGCCGGTCGCGGCCAGCTCGGTGCTGGTCCGCCACAGCAGGTCGGCGACCTCGCCCTCCTGGCCCTCCCGGGCGTCGACGACGACGGCGACCTCCCGCCGGTCGGGGCCGAGGTCGAGGCCGAGCGAGTCGACCGAGTAGCTGAGGCCGCGGGCGTGGCGGGCGGTGTCCCGCAGTCGCTCCTTCAGGACGTCCACACCGACCATGAGCGCGGGGTCGCCGGACCCGCCGGAGGCCAGCAGCAGGCCCACGCCGGAGCCGTGCCCGGCGGTCCACACCGGCCCGGTCTGCGGACGCGCCGCCGGGATCGCCCGCTCGGGACGCGGCCCGGCCGGCAGCGGCAGCCGCAGGCCGGCGGGCACGGCACCGGAGCACCACAGCGCGGCGTTGCCGCGCACGAACCAGCGGCGGGCGTGGGCCCGGACCAGGTCCTCGGTCAGGTACCGGCGGCCCGGCCCGTCGGCCATCACGAGCCCCGGCCCGGTCAGCCCGAACCGGGCGGCCCACAGCGCACCGATGGTGGAGTCCGCCGTCGAGCAGTTCTCCGCCTCCAGGACGCCGACCTCCAGCTCCAGCCGCTCGGTCGGCAGGTCGGAGAGCGCGCGGCACACGCCCTCGAGGAAGGCGCGCACGGCCTCGGGGCGCCCGGTGGCGTAGAACGCGGTGGTGTCGACGTCGGTGACGGCGTTGCACCTGAGGTGCGACTTGGGCAGCGCGCCCATGGCCAGGTGCTCGACCAGGTGGGTGATCTCGATGGTCGCGAAGGTCTCGTCGCGGAGGCCGACCCCGAAGACGAGGGCCGCGGTGATCCGCTCGGGCCCCGGGGCGGAGATGACCGGGACGCCGTCGATCTCGATGCGCTGCACCGAACCAGGCTCGGGCCGCCGTGGTGCCGGGCGGGGCAGACACGCCCGCGACGGGACAGCTGTGGCACGTGTGCCCTCCTCGCCGGTCGCGGGGCTGCGTTAGCGTCCCGGCGTGGAACAGCCTCCCGCGGACGACCCCGCCACCCTCGCCCGCGCAGCCGCCGGCGCCCTCACCGCCGCGCTGGGCGACGGGCACGACGTCGCCGTCGTCATGGGGTCGGGGTGGGCGCCGGCGGCGGACGCCTTCGGCTCCGTCGAGGGCAGCGTCGCGATCGGCGACCTGCCGGGGTTCGCGGCGCCGACCGCCGTCGGGCACGGCGGCGAGATCCGCTCGGTGCGCGTGGGCGGGCGCCGGGTGCTGCTGTTCCTCGGGCGCACCCACCTCTACGAGGGCCGCGGTGTCGAACCGGTGGTGCACGGCGTCCGGACGGCGGCCGCAGCGGGCGTGCGCACCGTCGTCCTCACCAACGCCGCGGGCGGACTGGCCCCCGAGCACCGGGTCGGCCAGGCGGTGCTGATCAGCGACCACCTGAACCTGACCGCGCGCTCGCCGCTCGTCGGCGCCACCTTCGTCGACCTCACCGACCTCTACGCCGAGCGCCTGCGCGCGCTCGCCCGGGAGATCGACCCGTCCCTGACCGAGGGCGTCTACGCGGCACTGCCCGGACCGCACTACGAGACACCGGCGGAGATCCGGATGCTGCGCACCCTCGGCGCCGACCTGGTCGGCATGTCCACGGCGCTGGAGGCGATCGCCGCCCGTGCCGCGGGCACGGAGGTGCTGGGGCTGTCGATGGTGACCAACGCGGCGGCCGGGATCACCGGCGAGAAGCTCGACCACGAGGAGGTGCTGGCGGCCGGGAAGGCGGCGGCCGGTCGGCTGGGCGAGTTCCTGGTGGAGTTCCTGGGGCGGCTGTCGTGAGCGGACCCGTGTTGCTGACGGGCGCGGCCGGGCGGATCGGCACGGTGCTGCGCGGCGGGCTGCCCGAGCGCGGCTGGGCGGTGCGCTGCCTCGACGTCGTGCCCGTCCCCGACACCCGTCCCGGGGAGGAGCAGGTCGTCGCCGACGTCACCGATCCGGCCGCCGTGGGCGACGCCGTCGCCGGGGCGTCGGCGGTCGTGCACCTGGCCGGCATCTCCGGGGAGTCCACCTGGCCGGCCGTCTCGCACGCCAACATCCAGGGCACCTGGTGCGTGCTCGAGGCCGCCCGGCTGGCCGGCGTCTCCCGGGTGGTGCTGGCGTCGAGCAACCACGCGGCCGGCTTCACCCCGCGGCCGGACACCGGCCTGTTGCGCGAGACCGACGTCCCGCCGCGGCCGGACACCTACTACGGCGTCTCCAAGGCGGCGATGGAGGCACTCGGCTCGCTGTACGCCGACCGCTACGGCATGGACGTCGTCTGCCTGCGGATCGGCAGCGCCTTCCCCGAGCCGACGACCGTGCGCATGCTGGCCACCTGGCTGTCCCCCGCCGACCAGGTGTCGCTGGTCGACGCCGCGCTGCGGGCACCGGCGCCCGGCTTCGCCGTCGTCTGGGGCGTGTCGGCCAACACCCGGAGCTGGTGGGACCTCACCGCCGCCCGGGCGCTGGGCTACGAGCCGGCCGACGACGCCGAGGTCTACGCGCAGGCGCTGATCGAGGCGCACGGCGAGCCCGACCCCGCCGACCCGGTGCACCGCCTGGTCGGCGGCCAGTACACGCTGCCGGAGTTCGACGCGGAGAACTTCGAGCCGCCCCTCCCCCGCGGCGACATCGCGCCCGGCAGCGGGGACCCGGCGTGACCGTGCTCGACACGGCCCGCGCCTGGGCCGAGGCCGACCCGCACCCGGGCGACCGCGCCGAGATCGCCGCGCTGGTCGAGGCGGGCGACGAGGCGGAGCTGACCCGCCGTTTCGCCGGACCGCTGACCTTCGGCACGGCCGGGCTGCGCGGGCCGCTGCGTGCGGGGCCGGCCGGGATGAACGCCGCCGTCGTCACCCGGGCGGCGGCCGGCCTGGCCCGCCACCTCGCCGACGCCGGGCACGCCGGCGGCGGCGTGGTGATCGGCTTCGACGCCCGCCGGCGCTCCGACGAGTTCGCGCACGTGTCCGCCGCGGTGCTGGCGGGTGCCGGGTTCGCCGTCCAGGTCCTGCCCCGGCCGCTGCCCACGCCGGTGCTCGCGTTCGCCGTCCGGCACCTGGGCTGCGTCGCCGGCGTGATGGTGACCGCCAGCCACAACCCGCCCGAGGACAACGGCTACAAGGTCTACCTGGACGACGGCGCCCAGCTGGTGCCGCCGGCCGACCGGCTGATCGAGGCCGCGATCAACCAGGTGGGCCCCGCCCGCGAGGTCCCGCTGTCCGACGAGTGGGGAACGCTCGGGGACGACGTCCAGACCGACTACGTCGCCGCCGTCGTCCGCGCGCTGGAGCCCGAGCTCCTGCCGGCCGACCAGCGGAGCGCGCTGCGGGTCGCCTACACCGCGATGCACGGGGTCGGCGCGGAGACGACGCGGCTCACCTTCGCCGCCGCCGGGTTCGCCCTGCCGGTGAGCGTCGAGGAGCAGGACCGGCCCGATCCCGCCTTCCCGACGGTGGCCTTCCCCAACCCGGAGGAGCCGGGCGCGGTCGACCTGCTGACCGCGCTGGCGGCGCGGACGGGGGCGGACGTCGCGATCGCCGAGGACCCCGACGCCGACCGCTGCTCGGTGGTGTGCGACGGCCGCCAGCTCACCGGCGACGAGGTGGGCGCCCTGCTCGCGGACTGGCTGCTGCGCCGGGGTGTCCGGGGCACCTACGCGGCCTCCCTGGTCAGCGGCTCGCTGCTGCACGCCCTGGCCGCCGCGCACGGCGTCCGCTTCGCCGAGACCCCGACCGGGTTCAAGTGGATCGTCCGCGCCGGCACCGACGACGTGCCGCTCGTGTACGGCTACGAGGAGGCGCTCGGGTACGCCGTCGCGCCCGGGGTGGTCAAGGACAAGGACGGCATCTCGGCCGCGCTGGCCGTGGGGCTGCTCGCCGCGGAGCTCAAGGCGACCGGTCGCACGCTGGTCGACCGGCTCGACGAGCTCGCCACCGAGCACGGCCTGTTCGTCACCGGCCAGCTCGCCGTCCGGGTGGCGGACCTCGCGCTGATCGACGACGCGATGGCCCGGCTGCGCGCCGATCCCCCCGCCCGGCTGCTCGGCCGGGAGGTCGCGTGCACCGACCTCGCCGTGGAGGACCCGCCGGTGGACGCCGTCCGGCTCCTCGGCGACGGGGTCCGGGTGATCGTGCGGCCCAGCGGCACCGAGCCCAAGCTCAAGGCGTACCTGGAGACGGTGGTGCCGGTGCACGACGACGCCGGGCTGATCGCCGCCCGCGGCCGGGGCGCCGACGAGCTCGACCAGTTGCGCGCCGAGATGTCCGCGGTCCTGGGGCTGTAGCGCGGTGGAGGTGCGCGCACTGGTCTTCGACGTCTTCGGGACCGTCGTGGACTGGCGCGGTGGCGTGGCCCGCGAGGTGCGCCGGCTGCTCGGGCCGTCGGTGGACGCCGAGGCGCTGGCCGACGACTGGCGGGGTCGCTACCTCCCCTCGATGGAGCGCGTGCGCTCCGGGCAGCTGCCGTGGACGCCGCTGGACGCGCTGCACCGCGCCTCGCTGGACGACGTGCTGGCCGACGCGGGGCTGGTCGACGTCCCGGCGTCGGTGCGGGACGAGCTGACGCTCGCGTGGCACCGGCTGGACCCGTGGCCCGACGTCGTCCCGGGGTTGACCCGGCTGCGGGCCGCCTACGTGCTGGCGCCGCTGTCCAACGGCAACGTCGCGCTGATCGTGGACATGGCCCGCCGGGCCGGGCTGCCCTGGGACCTCGTGCTGGGTGCGGAGATCGTGCGGCACTACAAGCCCGACCCCGAGGTCTACGACTCCGCGCCGCGACTGCTCGCGCTGGACCCGTCTCAGGTGCTCATGGTGGCCGCGCACGTCGAGGACCTGGTGGCCGCACGAGCCCGCGGCCTCCGGACGGCGTACGTGCACCGAGCCGGCGAGCACGGCGGGCAGCGGGTGCCCCCGCCCACCGACCCGGACGCCGACCTCTCGGTGCGGTCGTTCGGTGAGCTGGCCGACCGCCTCGGCGCCTGACCGGCGGCGGCCCGGCCGGTCAGCGCACCGGCGCCAGCAGGGTGTCCAGGTCGACCTCGCCGTCGAGCAGTCCCTGGGTCTCGGCCAGCTCGGTGAAGACCTCGAAGGTCTCCTCGCTGACCTCGGTGTTCCACTCCGGGAGGATCACCTGCTCGGCGAGCTCGGGCGTGATCTCGAGGTAGGTGGGCAGAGCCGCGCGGACCGCGTCGGGGTTGTCCTGCGCGTAGGCCAGCGACTCCTCGATCGCGGTGGTGAACCGCTCCAGGACGTCCGCGTTCTCGCTGGCGAACTGCTGGCTGGTGAAGTAGCTGGAGACCTCGATCTGGACGTCGGTGAAGTCGTTCAGCGGCGTCGTCAGGATGCGCACCCCCTGGGGCGCGGCGATGGTCACGAACGGCTCGGCCAGCCAGGCGGCGTCGACGTCGCCGGCCTGGATCGCCGCCGCCATGTTGGGGAAGGGCAGCTCGACGAAGTTGATCGTGGCCGGGTCGCCGCCGTCGGCGCGCACCGAGGCGCTGACGACGCTGTCGCCGATGGCGTTGAGGGTGTTGGTGGCGACGGTCCGGCCCTCGAGGTCCGCCGGTCGGGTGATCGCCGGATCCGCCGTGACGATCACGTACGGGTCCTCCTCGGGGTCGCCGGTGCTGTCGACGCCGCTCGCCACCACCTGCAGGGGCAGCCCGCTGGAGGAGGCCACCACGAGCGAGAGGTTGTTGCCGAAGCCGATGTCGATGCTGCCGCTGGCCACCCCGGGGACGATCGCCGCGCCACCCTGCCCCGCGCTCAGGTCCAGCTCGATGCCCTGCTCCTCGAAGAAGCCCTGCTCGATGCCGACGTAGACCGGCGCCACGTCGATGATCGGGATGATCCCGAGGGCGACGGTCTCGGTCTGCTGGCTCCCACCGGTGCCGCCGGCGCCCGCGCCGTCTGTCCCGGCCTGGCCGTCGTCCCCGTCGCCCGAGCAGCCCACCAGCAGCGCCGGCAGGGCGAGGACGGCGGCCGCCGCCGCGCGTCGGGTGCGGGTCCGGGGTGCTGCCGGCGACGTCATGGCGCGATGGTGGCACGGGTCACCACCCGTTGCGGGCGTTGCCCGCGCATCGCGGGCGCTGCAGACCCGGCGACCCGCGGAGAACGCCGGCCATGCGATCGGGTGGTTTCCACAGGGCCGGATGCCCGGGCGGCCGGGCCTCCGTAGTCTCCCGGCGACCGGTGATCGACTCGGGGGTGGACGACGTGACACGGCGCTGGACCCTGCGACTGGTCGCTGCACTCGCGGCCGGAAGCGCCGTGCTGGGTGGCTGCTCGGAGCCGCAGGAGGCCAGCGACACCCTGCCGCCGGCGACCGCTGCACCCAGCACCACGGAGGGACTGCCTCCCCTCGGACCGCCCGACCTCCCGATGCCCGACGCGGCGCGGACCCAGGACGCCGCGGGAGCCGAGGCCTTCGTCCGGTACTACATCGACCTCATCAACCGGACGTCGACGGTGATGGACGCCGCCCCCCTCCGCGAGTTCAGCAACGGCTGCGCCGACTGCGACCGCATCGCAGCTAATACGGAGAGCAGTGCAGGCGCCAATCGAGACTATGAGGGTGGCGAAATCACGATTACAGCGTTGACTGCCCCTCTTATCACTGACAAAAGAGCCGAGATGGCCATCCGTGTTAATCAAGCTCCGTTAGTTGTCGTCGGAGCCGACGGAAGCGTTCTTTCAGAGGAAGGATCGCCCGCTTATACCGGCATTCCGGGAACGGCCGCCGCCACATGGGACCCAACGCAAGCAACGTGGACGATGGCAACCTTGGCCTTCGGATGAGGAGCATCCTCACCCTTCTCGCCGGAGCTACTCTTATTCTTGTCGCCGCCATACTTCCCGCCCGTGCCGCCGAATGCGGAGAACGAATCTGCCCCGAGGTGACTACCACTCCGGGCGCGCTAACCGCGGCCTATGTGGCGCAGGGGCCCGAATCGTATTGGATAGCCACCACGGTGGCACCAGAGGTGCACCCATACACTTACCGCCTGTCGAGCCCATGCGACATTGACATTGCGGCCGGCGGCGCGTGCCGACCTGACGATGATGCCGCCTGCCCGTCGGCCCCCGACCAGGTCGTCATGGTGATGGTGATTGAAAGGCAGCGCTTGGTGCTAGCTGACGGTACGACGGTCGATGGCTACGTACCGCTGCCCGGCACTGCACCTGGGACCGCCGTCGGATCGTGGCTCGGCTTTGCACGGGGGTGTGTGGACATCACGGCGCTGAACCCGCCGCCGTCCCCGGGGGAGGTGTTCCGCTACTTCCAGACGCTGCCGCTCCCCCAGCTGCCCACCCAGCAGCAGCCGCCCGGCAACGCGCTGGTCGGCCTCCCGGTCGTCTTCTACACCGACGGCCCGACCACGCAGACCTTCACCGTCGACATCCGCGGGTTCACCGTCGACATCGTCGCCACGGCCACCGGCTTCGCCTGGCACACCGGCGACGGCACCACCCTCACCAGCACCGACCCGGGCGCGCCCTACCCCGACCACACGGTGAGCCACGACTACCGCAGCGGCAGCTACACCGCGTCGGTCACCACCACGTGGAGCGGCACCTTCAGCGTCGACGGCGGGGCGAGCGCCGACGTCCCCGGCACCACGACCACCGACGGCCAGCCGGTCACCTTCACCGTCCTGCAGTCCAGCCCGGTGCTGACCAACCCCTTCGACTGACCCGCACTGGGGATCAGACCGACTCGCGGCAGCCCGTCCCCAGCGCGCGCTCCGCGGCGGCCAGCACGGCCACGACGTCCCGGCCGAAGCTGACGTCGCAGGGATGGGTCCCGCCGGTCAGCGCCGCAGCGGTCAGCTCCTCGACCGCGACCCGCAGCGCGTCGATCGGGTGCTCGGTATCCGGGAGCAGCACCAGCCGGCCGGCGTCCCCGTGCACGAAGAACTCGATGCCGGTCGACATCGGCGTCACCGTGTGCGACAGCGTGACCGTCGACGCCACCCCGCTGTCGTGCTGCAGAACCAGGTGCACGGTGTCCCCGGTGCCGCCGCCGGCCTGCACGGACGTCACCGCACCCAGCGCCGGCACGAGCAAGGACAGCGCGTGCGGGCCGATGTCCCACAGCGCCCCGTGCCGCCGCCGCCAGGCCGAGTCGAACGGGCTGCCGGCCAGCGCGCTCAGCCACGACCCGGCGCCGCCGGCGAGCTTCGTCCGCGCCGCCTGGGTCAGCCAGGTGGACGTGCCGGTCTGGAAGCGGAACGTGAAGAACACGACCGACGCGACCCCGGCCGACCGCACCGCCGACACCACCCTGTCGGCCTCCGCCAGCGACAGGCCGATCGGCTTCTCCAGCAGCACGTGCTTGCCGGCCGCGGCGGCCTGCTCGACCAGCGGCACCTGCACGTCCGGCGGGACGGCGATGGTCACCGCGTCGACCCGGTCGAGCAGCGCGGCGACGTCGTCGTACCCCTGGACGTCGAACTCCGCCCCCAGCGCCTTGGCCTTCGCCAGGTCGCGCCCCCACACCCCGGCGAGGGACGCCGACGGGTGCCCGGCCAGGGCGGTGGCGTGCACGGTCTGCGCCCAGTGGCCGGTGCCGAGCACCCCGAAGCGCATCGTCACACCGCGCCGAACTGGCGGTCCCCGGCGTCACCCAGCCCCGGGACGATGTAGGCCTTGTCGTTGAGCCCCTCGTCGATGCTGGCGGTGAACACCCGCAGCGGCAGCCCGCTCTCCTCCAGCCGGGCGATGCCCTCCGGCGCGGCCAGCGCGCACAGCACGGTGATCGCCGTCGCGCCGCGGGCGGTGAGCAGCCCGCAGCAGTGCACCAGCGAGCCGCCGGTGGCCAGCATCGGGTCGAGCACGAACACGTCCCGGTCCACCAGCGACTCCGGCAGCGACGCCATGTAGGCCTCGGGCCGGAAGGTCTCCTCGTTGCGGGCCAGGCCGACGAAGCCCATCTGGGACTCCGGCAGCATGCCGTGCGCGGTGTCGGCCATGCCCAGGCCCGCGCGCAGCACCGGCACGATCAGCGGCGGCGCGGCCAGCCGGTAGCCGGTGGTCGTGGTGACCGGCGTGGTGATGGGGTCCTCGGCGACGGCGAGGTCGCGGGTGGCCTCGTAGACCAGCATCTGGGTGAGCTCGCGCAGCGCCGCGCGGAACGCCGCGTTGTCGGTCCGTTCGTCCCGCATGCGGGTCAGACGGGCTCGGGCCAGCGGGTGGTCGACGACGGTCAGCTGCACGCGCGACACCGTAGCGGCCGGGCTGGTGGCCGCTGAGGGGAGAATGACCCCATGACCTCCGTCCTCGACCCCGGCGCCCTGTCGGCGCAGGCCCCGCCGCGACCGGAGCCGCTCGCGCCGTTCGCCGACGTGACCCGCTCCGACGCCGCCGTCCGGGCCTTCCTGCACGGCCTGCCGGGCGTCGACCAGGTGGGCGCCGAGGCCCGCGTCGCCGTCCTCGGCAGCCGGTCGATCAAGACCACCGCGAAGGCGTGGGCGATCGACACCGCCATCTCGATGGTCGACCTCACCACGCTCGAGGGTGCCGACACCCCCGGCAAGGTCCGCAGCCTGGCGGCCAAGGCCCGCCGCCCCGACCCGGGGGACCCGACGACGCCGCCGGTCGCCGCGGTCTGCGTCTACGGCGACCTCGCGAGCGTGGCGAAGCAGGCGCTCGAGGGCACCGCCATCAAGGTCGCCGCCGTCGCCACCGCCTTCCCCAGCGGCCGGGCCAGCCGGGCGGTGAAGCTCGCCGACGTCCGGGACGCGGTGGCCGGAGGCGCCGATGAGATCGACATGGTCATCGACCGCGGCGCCTTCCTCGCCGGCCGCCACCTCGACGTCTACGACGAGATCGTGGCGGTCAAGGAGGCCTGCGGCGACGCCCACCTCAAGGTCATCCTCGAGACCGGCGAGCTGGTCACCCTCGACGCCGTCCGCCGCGCCTCCTGGCTGGCGATGCTGGCCGGTGGCGACTTCATCAAGACCTCCACCGGCAAGGTGTCCCCCGCCGCGACCCTGCCGGTGTGCCTGGTGATGATGGAGGCGGTCCGCGACTTCCGCGCCGTCACCGGCCGGCAGGTGGGCGTCAAGCCCGCCGGCGGCATCCGGACGACGAAGGACGCCGTCAAGCACCTCGTGCTCGTCAACGAGGTCGCCGGCCCCGACTGGCTCTCCCCCGACTGGTTCCGCTTCGGCGCCTCCAGCCTGCTCAACGACCTGCTCCTGCAGCGGCAGAAGCTGCGCACCGGCCACTACAGCGGCCCCGACCACGTGACGATCGACTGAGGGCCACCATGACCGATCCCTTCCAGTACGCCCCGGCGCCCGAGTCACGCTCGATCGTCGACATCGCGCCGTCCTACGGCCTGTTCGTCGACGGCGAGTTCGTCGACGGCACCGGCGAGTCGTTCAAGACGGTCAACCCGGCCACCGAGGAGGTGCTCTCCGAGGTCGCCAGCGGCACCGCCGAGGACGTCGACCGCGCCGTGCGGGCCGCCCGCCGGGCGTACGCCCGCGTGTGGGGGCCGATGCGCCCGGCCGACCGCGGCAAGTACCTGTTCCGCATCGCGCGGCTGCTGCAGGAGCGGGCGCGCGAGTTCGCCGTCCTCGAGTCGCTGGACAACGGCAAGCCGATCCGCGAGTCGCGCGACGTCGACGTCCCCCTGGCCGCGGCGCACTTCTTCTACCACGCGGGCTGGGCGGACAAGCTGGACTGGGCCGGCCTCGGCCCGGGCCCGCGGCCGCTGGGGGTCGCCGGCCAGGTCATCCCGTGGAACTTCCCGCTGCTGATGCTGGCGTGGAAGGTCGCTCCCGCGCTGGCCACCGGCAACACCGTCGTCCTCAAGCCGGCCGAGACCACCCCGCTGTCCGCGCTGCTGTTCGCGGAGGTGTGCCGGCAGGCCGACCTGCCGCCCGGCGTGGTCAACATCGTGACCGGCGCCGGGGACACCGGCCGGGCCGTCGTCGAGCACCCGGACGTCGACAAGGTCGCGTTCACCGGCTCGACCGAGGTGGGCCGCTCCATCGCCCGCGCCGTGGCCGGGACCGCCAAGAAGCTCACCCTGGAGCTGGGCGGCAAGGCGGCCAACATCGTCTTCGACGACGCCCCCATCGACCAGGCGGTCGAGGGCATCGTGCAGGGGATCTTCTTCAACCAGGGCCACGTGTGCTGTGCCGGCAGCCGGCTGCTGGTCCAGGAGAACGTGCACGACGAGGTGATCGCCTCGCTGCAGCGGCGGATCGGCCGGCTGCGCGTCGGGGACCCGCTCGACAAGAACACCGACATCGGCGCGATCAACTCCGCGGAGCAGCTGGCCCGGATCCGCGAGCTCACCGACATCGGGGAGGCCGAGGGGGCGCAGCGCTGGCAGCCGGCCTGCGAGCTGCCCGAGCGCGGCTTCTGGTTCCCGCCGACGGTGTTCACCGACGTGTCCCCCGCGCACCGGATCGCCCGTGACGAGGTGTTCGGCCCGGTCCTGTCGGTGCTCACCTTCCGGACGCCGGACGAGGCGGTCGCCAAGGCGAACAACACGACCTACGGGCTCTCCGCCGGCATCTGGACCGAGAAGGGCTCGCGGATCCTCAAGATCGCCGACCAGCTGCGCGCCGGCGTGGTCTGGGCCAACACCTTCAACAAGTTCGACCCGACGTCGCCGTTCGGTGGCTACAAGCAGTCCGGCTACGGCCGCGAGGGCGGCCGGCACGGACTGACCGCCTACCTCCAGGGAGCTGACAGGCCGTGAGGATCGCAGCGAGCGCCGGCGAGCGAGGGCCGGAGCGGCCCATGGACACAGGAGCGACGAACTCGTGAACGACCGGCTGGCCGTGCGCAAGACCTACAAGCTCTACGTCAACGGGGCGTTCCCGCGGTCGGAGTCCGGCCGCACCTACGAGGTGACCGACGCCAAGGGCCACTTCCTCGCCAACGCCGCCCGCGCCTCCCGGAAGGACGCCCGGGACGCCGTCGTCGCCGCCCGTGGCGCCTTCGCGAAGTGGTCCGCCGCGACCGCCTACAACCGCGGCCAGGTGCTCTACCGGGTGGCCGAGGTGATGGAGGGCCGGCACGTCCAGTTCTGCGAGGAGGTCGCCGCCGGCGAGGGCCTGTCCCAGTCCAGGGCCCGCGCCGCGGTGGACGCCGCGATCGACCGCTGGGTCTGGTACGCCGGGTGGACCGACAAGCTGGGCGCGGTCCTCGGCGGCGCCAACCCCGTCGCCGGCCCGTACTTCGACTTCTCCCTGCCCGAGCCCACCGGGGTGGTCGCCGTCCTGGCGCCCCAGCGGTCCTCGCTGCTGGGCCTGGTCAGCGTGCTCGCACCGGTGCTGGCCGGCGGCAACACCGCGGTCGTCGTGACGTCGCACCAGCGCCCGCTGCCCGCGGTCACCCTCGGCGAGGTCCTGGCCACCAGCGACGTCCCGGCCGGGGTGGTCAACCTGCTCACCGGGGACGCCGGTGAGATCGGCCCCTGGCTCGCCGAGCACGACGACGTCGACGCCGTCGACCTCACCGGCGCCCCGGCCGCTCGGGCGCTCGAGCTCGAGCGGCAGGCCGCCGGCAGCATCAAGCGGGTGGTGCGCCCGCCGGCCGAGGAGCCGGACTGGGCCGCCGACCCGGGGCTGTCCCGGCTGACCCCGTTCCTGGAGACCAAGACCGTCTGGCACCCGATGGGCCTCTGAGCGGGGCAGCGATACCGGCCTGCGGGCACCGGGGCTCACCCGGCAGGATGTCCGGGTGGCCAGGCCCAGCATCGTCCCGATCGCCCTCACCGTCGACGACCGAACCGGCTACACCCTGTGGGCGCCGCCGTGGGAGGAGGACGGCGAGGAGTGGCAGGCGTTCCTCGGCACGTCCGAGGGCGACACCGCCAGCGTCCACCTCTTCCCGTCCCCGGCGGCACTGGCGGCCTTCTGCCGCAGCCGCACCGACCACGACCTGGCCGATCACCCGGTCTGGCCGGTCGTCGCCGGCCTGGGCGCGGACGACCTCACGCCGGACGACGACCACCGCTACGACCTCGACGGCGTCTACGACATCGCCGCGGAGAACCCCGACCGGTGGGCCGTGGAGGAGCTGGCCGCGACCGTCGACATCGTCAGCCGGCTGGCCGAGTGCCTGGACGTCGGTGACGAGGAGGACGACCTCGACGACGAGCTGACCGACGTGGGTGACGACCGGGACGTCGACGCCGACGTCGACCTGGACCGCCGTCCGGGCAGCGAGGTCGAGCGGGGTGGGGAGTTCGGCGCGCTGGCCGACCTGGTCGCGCGCCCGGAGGTCGGCTCGCTCGGGCTGGGTGTGGACGCCTTCGTCGGCCGGTCCGGCGAGGACGCCTGGCTCGGTGTCGGCGGCGCCCTCGACGACCTGTGGGAGGACGTCCTCGAGGAACTCGGCGCCCACCTGGACTGGACCGGTGGCGGCACGGTCGGCGTCGCGGACTACCCGTCGGCCGCCGAGGCCGAGGACGCCGACGAGGACGACGGGCTCGAGGACGACGCCCCCACCGCTGCCTCCAGCGCCGCTGCGACCGTGCCCGCCGCCGCGGCGGCGCCCGGGGTGAGCAGGATCGCCCGCCCCGGCCGGGTCGCCGCCACCCCCGCCGAGGTCGCCGCCGCCGCGGGGTTCTGGGAGGGCGTCGGCATCCTGCCCGTGGAGGTCGTCGTCCCGGAGGGCGCCGGGCTGACCCTGCGCTGCTACGTCGACGACCGGGCGCGCTTCCTGGGGCGCAACGGTGAGGTCTACCTCTTCCCCTCCCCGGCCGACCTGGCGCGGTTCTGCGCCGGCGACGAGGAGCACGACCTCACCGAGATCGCCTCCTGGCCCGACGTGGCCGACACGGCGACCCCGCCGCTGCCCGCCGACGAGGACCGCTACGACCTGACCTCGTTCGGCGAGGTGCTGCGCGAGGTCGCCGACGGCGCGGCCGGGCTGGTCGAGCACCGCGCGCTGGTCCAGCCGGTGGAGGGCGCACGGGACATCGCCGAGTACGCGGGTCTCGCCCGCGTCGACGAACTGCTGCGCCCGACGCAGCCGCTGGGACGGGCGGTCGCGCTGGCCGAGCGGCAGACCGGGGCGCCGCTGCGCGCGGAGGACGCCGCCGCCCTGCGGCCCGCCTGGGACGAGCTGGTCACCGCGGTCAGCGGAGCCCTGGTCTTCCGCGACTGAGCGGACCTCCTGCGGCGGGGCCACCGCCGCCCACGTCGTCGGCGGCGCGTCCACGACGGACGATCGACGACGGACGGCGCGGGCAGGACAGACGGCAGCGGCCGGCCCCGGGATCCGGGACCGGCCGCTGCCGTGCCGCCCTCCTGCACCCCACCGCCGGCGTGCGCAGGGGGTGCAGGAGGGTCCTGCGTCAGCTGGAGAAGTCCGCCGAGCGGTTGGGGCGTCCGCCCTGACCGCGGTAGCCGCCGGGGCGACGGTCGCCGCCCCCGCGGCGCTCGCCGGAGCCGGACCGCTCGCCGAACGAGCGCTCCCCGGTGGGACGGTCGCCGTCCCGGCGGGGCCGGTCGCCGTAGGGACGGCGGGGCCGGTCACCGTCGCGGCGCGGGCGGCCGCCGGGGCCACCGCCGCCACGACGCATGTCGCGCTGGGTGCGCTCCTTGGGCTCCACCGGGACACCCGCGGCGACCAGGTCGAGGATCGGCTGGTCGCCCGGACGGGTCCGGTCGATGGCCGGGTCGACCTTGGCCGTGCGGAACCGGCGCTTGGCCTGGCCGACCTGGTCGGGCAGGAGCAGGGAGACGACGACCCCACCGGCACCGGCGCGGGCCGTGCGGCCGGAACGGTGCAGATAGGTCTTGGCGTCCGTCGGCGGGTCGTAGTGCAGGACCAGCGAGACGTCGTCCACGTGGATGCCGCGGGCGGCGACGTCCGTGGCGACCAGGACCGGCGAGCGGGCGTCGGTGAACTCCTCCAGGGCGCGCTTGCGCGCGGACTGCGGCAGTCCACCGTGGATGGCCTCGGCCTTGATCCCGGCGGCCTGGAGGTTCTCGGCGAGCCGGTCCACGCCCATCTGGGTGCGGGCGAAGACGATCGTGCGGCCGGGACGGCCGGCGAGCTCCGTGGCGACCTGCAGCTTGTCGCGGAACGCCAGGGTGAAGGCAAGGTGCTCGGCCGGCGGGGCCTCGCCGCCGGGGCGGACGACCTCGTGCCGGGCGGGGTCCTTGAGGTAGCGGCGGACCAGCGAGTCGACCTCGCCGTCCAGCGTCGCCGAGAACAGCAGGCGCTGGGCGTCGCGGGCGGTCTGGTCGAGCAGCTCCTTGACGACCGGGAGGAAGCCCAGGTCGGCCATGAAGTCGGCCTCGTCGAGGACGGTGACGACGACGTCGGCGAGCGTGGCCTCGCCCTGGCTGATCAGGTCCTGCAGCCGGCCCGGCGTCGCGATGATGACGTCGACGCCGCGGCGCAGCTGCTGGATCTGGCGGTACATGGGGGCACCGCCGTACACGGCGACGAGCTGGACGCCGATGGCCTGGCCGAGCGGGGCCAGGGCGTCGTGCACCTGCTGGGCCAGCTCGCGGGTGGGCACGAGCACCAGACCGCGCGGGGTCCGGCGACCGTTCTTGACCTCGGCACCGACGCGGGAGAGCAGCGGCAGGCCGAAGGCCAGCGTCTTGCCCGACCCGGTGGCGGCCTTGCCGAGCACGTCGCGGCCGGCCAGGGCGTCGGGCAGGGCCGACGTCTGGATGGCGAACGGGCGGTGGATGCCACGGCGCTCGAGCGCCGTCACCAGCGGCTGCGGCAGGCCCAGCTGGCCGAACGTCGGGCCGGCGGGGGCCTCGACGGCGTTCTCGGTGGTGTTCTCGATGAGGGTGTTCTCGACCTCGTTCGACTCGAACGAGACAGGGTGGACCAAAGACATGCGGGGTGGGGCTCCGATACAGCTCGGAGCGCGTCCCGTGAACGAGGAGGAGGCACCGTCAGGTACCGGCGTCCTCACTTGGCGATCGTGTGCGCCCAGGGATGGAACGCGTGATCTGCACGGATGCGCTCGTGCCCGGACCAACCGTCCGGGAGGATGACCGGCCTGTGTGCCGGTACACCCAGGTTAGCAGCGCCGGCCGCCGGGCTGTTCCCGGCCGGGACGTGGGTGCGGTCACCCTGCGTCAGCCCGCAGTCCCGCGAAACCCGGCCGGACGACGTCGACCAGCAGCCGGGCCCGCTCGGCGTCGGGGAGGAAGGCGGCGGCCAGTGCACGCTCGGTGACCGTCTGGACGTCGTCCCAGTCCCAGCCGAAGGTGGTCGCGACGGCGGCCAGCTCACTGGTCGCCGAGACGCCGCTCATCAGCCGGTTGTCGGTGTTGAGCGTGACCGCGAACCCGAGTCGGTGCAGCCGGTCGACCGGGTGCTCGGCCAGCGAGGCGTACGCGCCGGTCTGCACGTTGGACGACGGCGCGACCTCCAGCGGCACCCGGGCGTCCAGCACCCGCTGCGCGACGGGGCCGAGGGTGCCGTCGGCGGCCACCTCGTCGGCGATGCGGACGCCGTGGCCGAGCCGCTCGGCGCGCGCGCCGTCCAGTGCCGCCCGGATGCTGTCGGCCCCGGCCGCCTCGCCGGCGTGGACGGTGCGGTGCGCGCCGGCGTCGTCGAGCCGGGCGATCGCCGAGGGGTGCCGGTCGGGCGGGAAGCCGTCCTCGGGGCCGGCCAGGTCGAAGCCCACCACCCCGGTGTCGCGGTAGCGGACCACGAGGCCGGCGACCTCGTCCCACCGGTCCTCCTGCCGCATCGCGCACAGCAGGGTGCCCACGGTGATCGGTGTCCCGACCGCGGCGGCGTCGCGGCAGCCCTGCGCGTACCCGTCCAGCATCGCCTCGACGGCGGCCTCGATCGGCATGGCGGGGGTCAGCAGCTCCGGCGCCATCCGGACCTCGGCGTGGACGACGCCGTCGGCGGCCAGGTCCAGGGCGCACTCCCGGGCCACCCGCTGCACCGCCTCCGGGGTCTGCATGACGCCGACGGTGTGCGCGAACGTCTCGAGATAGCGCACCAGCGACCCCGAGTCGGCGGCCGTGCGGAACCAGCGGCCCAGCGCGTCCGCGTCGTCCGCCGGCAGGTCCCGGTAGCCGGCCTGGTCGGCGAGCTCGAGCACCGTCTGCGGCCGCAGCCCGCCGTCCAGGTGGTCGTGCAGGAGGACCTTCGGAGCGCGGCGGAGGGAGGCGACGTCGAGCGGTGCAGGCACGGCGCAGACGCTACCGAGCGTCCCCGGTCACCCCTCTGGCGGACTTTCGGCGCCGGGAGTCCGCCGGGGTCCCGGCCTCAGTCGGAGCCGCGGTCCTGCCAGCGGAAGGTCAGCACGCAGAGCACCAGGCCCGCCACGCACCACCCGCCGAGCACCAGGGCGACGCGGCCGAGCTCCCACGTCCCGGCCGGCTCCTGGGCGGCCAGCACGTCGGGCAGGAACACCGAGCGCAGGCCCTGCGCCATCCACTTCAGCGGGAAGAACGAGGCGATCGTCTGCATCCAGACCGGCACCTGGCTGAACTGGAAGAAGACGCCGGAGATGAACTGGAGCACCAGCGCGATCGGCGTGATCATGGCCGAGGCCGAGCGGCCGTTCTTGGCCAGGCTGGAGACGGCGATGCCCAGCAGCGTGCACGCCGCCGACCCCAGGACGGCGACCCACGCGAAGGTGAACCAGTCGCGCCCCGACGGCAGCGGGACGCCGTAGGCCAGCCGCCCCACCGCCAGCAGGATGGCGATGATCAGCACCGTGACGGCGAGGACCTGCACGACCTTGCCGACGAAGTAGGCGCTCTTGGGCATCGGGGTGCCCAGCAGGTGCTTGAGCGTGCCGTCGGAGCGCTCGGTGGCGATGCTGATCGCCATGTTCTGCAGGCTGCTGCCCAGGATCCCGGCAGCGACGATGCCGGCCATGAAGTACTGGGTGAAGCTGACCCCGCCACCGATGTCGTAGTCGAGGACCGCCCCGAAGACGACCAGCAGGATCACCGGGAAGGCGAGGGTGAAGACCACCGACTCCCGCTGCCGGAAGAACTCCTTGAGCTCCACGGCCGACCGCGAGCGGTAGACGCTGGTCACCGACGGGAGGGCGACCTCGGTCCCGCTGACCGTGGCTGTCACAGGGTGTCCCCGATCATCCGGAGGTAGACGTCCTCGAGGGTCGGCCGGGCCACGGCGAGGTCGGGCACCTCACCGGGGAAGCGGGCCGAGAGCTGCTGGACGAACGCGGTGGGCGTCGGCGTGGCCTCGCTGCGCCGGACGCCGTCCTCGGTCCAGGTCACCACCGCCGGCGCGTTCCCCCGCCCACCGAGGGTCGAGGGGACGGCGACCTCGACCAGCCGCCCCCGGGCGATGACGCCGACCCGGTCGGCCAGCGCCTCGGCCTCGTCCAGGTAGTGGGTGGTGAGCAGCATCGTGGTGCCCAGGTCGCGGAGCGAGCGGATCAGCGACCAGAACTGCCGGCGCGCCTCGGGGTCGAAGCCGGTCGTCGGCTCGTCCAGGAACAGCAGCGTCGGGCGACCGACGATGCCCAGGGCGACGTCCAGACGGCGCCGCTGGCCACCGGACAGCGACCGGCCCCGGGCACCGGCCTTCTCGGTGAGCCCGACCAGCTCGAGCACCTCGTCGGGGTCCCGGGGTTCGGGGTAGTAGGACGCCTGCGCGCCCAGCAGCTCCCGGCAGGTGAGCTGGCTGTCGCCGGCGCCGGACTGCAGCACGATGCCCAGCTGCGCCTTCCACCGCCGGGTCGCGTGCGCGGGGTCGGTGCCGAGCACGCGGACCTCGCCGCCGTCCCGGGTCCGGAAGCCCTCGCAGATCTCGACCGTCGTCGTCTTGCCGGCGCCGTTGGGACCCAGCAGGGCGAAGATCTCACCGCGCCGGATGTCCAGGTCCAGCCCGTCGACGGCGGCCGAGTCGCCGTAGCGCTTCACCAGGCCGCGCACGGAGATCGCCGCGTCGGGGTCGATCGGGGCGCTCGGCGGGAGCGTGCCGGCAGCCGGCACCGTGGACGAACGGGTCACGAGCTGACAGTGTCCTCCACGACCCTGTGGCCCCGATCAGGCCCCGTCCGGAGGTTCGCCCCGGGCTGGCGAGGGTGAGGGGGACGGGGTCCTCTCAGATGCGGTCCAGGACCAGGGGCAGCGGGACGTCGTCGGTGTCCACGCCGACCGCACCCTCCAGGGCCGCCAGGGCGCGCGGGATGCGCGAGGGGTCGTCGGTCTGCAGCTCGAGCAGCGGCTGACCGGCCGTGACCTGCTCCCCCACCCCGGCGGTCCAGACGACGCCGGCCGCGGCCGAGACCGGGTCCTCCTTGCGGGCCCGCCCGGCGCCCAGCCGCCACGCCGCCACCCCGAGGGCGTAGGCGTCCAGCCGGGTGAGCGTGCCCGTCGCCGGGGCGGTCACCACGTGCCGCTCCGCGGGCTGCGGCAGGGGCGCGTCCGGGTCCCCGCCCTGGGCGGCGATCATGCGCCGCCACACGTCCATGGCGCGGCCGTCGCGCAGCGCCTCGGCCGGGTCGACGTCGGGACGCCCGGCACCGGCCAGCATCTCGCGGGCCAGCGCCAGGGTCAGCTCGACGACGTCGGCCGGCCCCCCGCCGGCCAGCACCTCGACCGACTCGGCCACCTCGACGGCGTTGCCGGCGGCGCGGCCCAGCGGGCGGTCCATCGCCGTCACGAGCGCGACCGTCCGCACGCCCGCCGCCTCACCCAGGCCGACCATCGTGCGGGCCAGCTCGCGGGAGGCCTCCGGGTCCTTCATGAACGCTCCGGAGCCGGTCTTGACGTCCAGCACCAGCGCGTCGGCGCCCTCCGCGATCTTCTTGCTCATGATCGAGCTGGCGATCAGCGGGATCGACTCGACGGTGCCGGTGACGTCGCGCAGCGCGTAGAGCTTCTTGTCGGCGGGCGCGAGGTCGTGGCCGGCCGCGCAGATGACCGCACCGACGTCCCGGAGCTGCTGGAGGTAGGCCTCCTCGTGCACGTCGGCCCGCCACCCGGGGATCGCCTCGAGCTTGTCCAGCGTGCCGCCGGTGTGCCCGAGCCCGCGGCCCGACAGCTGCGGCACGGCCACCCCGCAGGCGGCAACCAGCGGCGCCAGCGGCAGCGTGGTCTTGTCGCCCACGCCGCCCGTCGAGTGCTTGTCCGCGGTGGGCCGGCCCAGCGAGGAGAGGTCCTTGCGCTCACCGGAGTCGATCATCGCCTGCGTCCAGACGGCGAGCTCGTCGGCGGTCATGCCGCGGAAGAACACCGCCATGAGGAGCGCGCTCATCTGCTCGTCGGGCACGGCGCCGTCGGTGTAGGCCTGGATCACCCAGCGGATCTGGTCGGCGCCGAGGGGGACGCCGTCCCGCTTGGCCCGGAGGACGTCGATCGCGTCCATCAGGCCTGTCCCCGCTCAGCCGCGGCCGTGCCCTCGGCAGACCGCGTGGCGGCAGCCGTCAGGTCCTCGGGGCCGAAGGCGTCGGGCAGGACCTCGCGCATGGGCACGATGCCCAGCGACACGGTCTCGATGAGCATGTCCGCTCCCCCGTGCTCCCACAGCAACTGCCGGCAGCGCCCGCAGGGCATGAGCGGCTGCCCGTCGCCACCCACGCAGGCCACGGCCACCAGCCGGCCGCCGCCGGTGCGGGCCAGCTCGCTGACCATCCCGCACTCGGCGCACAGGCCCACCCCGTAGGAGGCGTTCTCCACGTTGCAGCCGGTCACGACGCGACCGTCGTCCACGAGCCCGGCCACGCCGACCGGGAAGTTCGAGTACGGCGCGTAGGCGTGCGTCATCGCCTCGCGGGCAGCGCTCCGCAGCGCGTCCCAGTCCACCCGCACCGCCGCTCCCGGCTCGTCCACTAGTGCTCTCCTCGTCGGTAGACCAGACCGTCGGCCTTGGGCATCCGCAGCCGTTGGGAGGCCAGCGACAGCACCAGCAGGGTGGTCAGGTGGGGGGTGAAGAAGACGATGCCGGCCGGCAGCCGGTCGATGGTGAGGAAGCCGACCAGCGACGCGGCCGCGAACGCCCCGGCCAGGACGGCCTGCACCAGCTTGCGCTGCACCACCTGGTAGACCGCCACGGCGGCGAGCAGGACGGCGACCAGCAGCAGCAGCGCGACCACCGCCGTCCGGCTGCGCAGCTGCAGGGCGTCGGCGAACCCGAACAGGCCGGCGCCCGCGGCCAGGCCACCGGGCCGCCAGTTGCCGAAGATGAGCGCGGCCAGCCCGATGAACCCGCGGCCGCCGGTCTGGCCCTCGCGGTAGATGTTGGCGATGAAGACGAGGAACACCCCGCCGAGGCCGGCCAGCGCCCCGGAGATCACCACCGCGATGTACTTCAGCCGGTAGACCGGCACCCCGAGGCTGTCGGCGGCCGCCGGGTTCTCCCCGCAGGACCGCAGCCGCAGGCCGAACGCGGTGCGCCACAGCACCAGGTAGGCCGCGGGGACCATCAGCACCGCCACCAGGGTGAGCACGCCCACGCCGCTGGTCAGTCCGCGCAGCAGCGCGGCGAGGTCGCTGATCAGGAACCAGTGCCGCTGCTCCAGGTCGCCGACCAGGTCGGGCCCGGAGGACAGCACCGGGAGGGAGAACTCCGGCGGCTGGCTGGACAGCGGCGGGGACTGGGCCGCGCCACCCCCGGCGGGGTTGTCGATGTAGATCAGCTCGGAGAGGAAGCGCACGATGCCGGCGGCGAGGATGTTGATCGCCACCCCGGAGACGACGTGGTCGACCCCGAAGGTGACGGTGGCGATCGCGTGCAGCAGGCCCCCGACCGCGCCGAGGACCAACCCGCCCAGCACGGCGGCGCCCCAGCCCCACTGGTAGCCGGCCCAGCCAGCCCCCCAGGTGCCGAGGATCATCATCCCGTCGAGGCCGATGTTGACCACACCGGCCCGCTCCGAGAACAGGCCGCCGAGCGCGGCCAGCGCGATCGGCACGGCCAGCAGCAGCGCGGCGGCGATCGTGGACGACGAGGTCAGCTCCTGCTCGCCGGAGATCACCCGCACCGCGGAGACCAGCACGAAGACGGCGAGCACCAGCCACAGCAGCCGGCGGGAACGACCGCCGCCGGTGAGCAGGTCGGTGATCGGCCCGCGGCTCGGGCGCGCGTCCGGAGTGGTCGTCGCGGTGCTCATGCCTGCGCTCCCTGCTGCTCACCGGCGACGGGGGTGGCGGCTCGCCGTCCGCCGTCCGGCCCGTCGCCCGTCGGCGAGTCCCCGCCGCCCCCGCCGTTCCCGTCGGGGGGTGGGGCCGCGGCCGAGGAGCCGGCCCGCTCGGCCGACCGCAGGGCGAGCCGGCGGGCGATCTCGTTGGCGATGACGACGGCGAGCACGATCGTGCCCTGGATGATCGTGACCACCGAGGACGGGATGTCGGCGAACTGCAGCGGCAGGGCGGCCCGGTCGAGGAAGGCGAACAGCAGCGCGGCCACCGCGATGCCGAGTGGGCTGTTGCGCCCGAGCAGTGCCACCGCGATGCCGAGGAACCCGAGACCCGCGGTGAACTCGGTACCGAACTCGTGCGCCTCCCCGAGCAGCTCGGGCAGCCCGATCAGACCCGCGACGGCCCCGGAGAGCAGCATCGTCTTGACGACCATCCCGCTGGCGTCGACACCGCTCGCCCGCGCCGCCGACGGCGAGAGGCCGGTGGCCCGCAGGTCGAACCCGAACCGGGTCCGCTTGAGCAGGACCGAGAGGAGGATGCCGACGACGGCCGCGACGAGCAGGAAGCCGTAGAGCTCCGAGCGTGGCTCGGCCAGTCCGAGTCCGGTGAGCAGGCCGTTCAGGCTCGGGAACCAGCCCGACTCCGGGATGGTCTCGGTCGTCACGATCGACTGCCCCTCGGCGCTGCCCCGCAGCGGGCCGGTGAGCAGGAACGAGGCCGTGCCCAGCGCCACGAAGTTGAGCATGATCGAGCTGATCACCTCGCTGACGCCGCGGGTGACCTTGAGGACGCCGACGATGCCGGCCCACAGGGCGCCCACCACCATCGCCACGACGACGATCAGCAGCACGTGCAGCGGCCCCGGCAGCGTGACGGCCGCGCCGACGGCGGCGGCCAGGATGGTGGCCAGCCGGTACTGGCCCTCGACGCCGATGTTGAACAGGCCCATCCGGAACGCGATGGAGACCGCCAGGCCCGCGAGGAACAGTGGCACCGCGCGGTTGAGGATGACGACGATCGACTGGGTCTGCTGCGACGGGGTGTCGCCGAGGTCGGCCACCACCCGCAGCGCGCCGAAGGGGTCCTCGCCGATCAGCGCGATGACGATCCCCGAGACGACGAGGGCGACGAGGATCGCCAGCACCGGTCCGAGCAGGGCCAGCCCCGTGCGGCGGAGGCGGTTCACGCCGCACCCGCCGTCGTCCGGGCGCCGGTCATGTAGCCCCCCAGTTCCTCGGGCGTGACCCGGGACGGGTCGACGGTCGCGACGAGGGCGCCGCGCAGCATGACGTGCAGGGTGTCGGACAGGCCGATCAGCTCGTCGAGGTCGGCGGAGACCAGCACGATCCCCAGCCCCTCGGCGCGGGCGTCCTTGAGCAGTTCCCAGATGACGGCCTGGGCGCCGACGTCGACACCGCGGGTGGGGTGCGCCGCGATCAGCAGCCGTGGGGAGGCGCTCATCTCACGGCCCACGATCAGCTTCTGCTGGTTGCCGCCGGACAGCGCCACGGCCAGCGTGTCCGGCCCCGGGGCGCGGACGTCGTACTCCCGCATGATCCGGCCGGTGTCGGCCCGGGCACCGCGGCGGTCGAGGAACCAGCCCTTCACCGCGGGCGGGCGGGTCTGGTGCCCGAGGATGCGGTTCTCCCAGAGCGGCGCGTCGAGCAGCATGCCCTGCCGGTGCCGGTCCTCGGGGATGTAGCCGACCCCGGCCTCGCGGCGGCGGCGGGTGGACCAGGCGGTGACGTCCTCCCCGCCCAGGGAGACCGTCCCGGCGACGAGCGGGCGCAGGCCCATGATCGCCTCCACCAGCTCGGCCTGGCCGTTGCCCTCGACGCCGGCGATGCCGACCACCTCGCCCTCGCGGACGGTCAGGGTCACGTCGTCGACGAGGGCGCGCCCCCCGGCGTCGGCCACGGTCACCCCGGAGAGCTGCAGGACCGGGGCGTCCCGGACGGTGGAGGTGCGGGTCTCGGGGGTCGGCAGCTCGGCGCCGACCATCATCTCGGCCAGCTCGCGCGAGGTCGTCGTCCGCGGGTCGGCGGTGCCGACGGTCGTGCCGCGCCGGATCACGGTGATCGAGTCGGCGACGCGACGGACCTCGTCGAGCTTGTGCGAGATGAACAGGACGGTGAGTCCCTCCCGCTTGAGCTCGGCGAGGTTCCCGAACAGCTCGTCGACCTCCTGCGGCACGAGGACGGCGGTGGGCTCGTCGAGGATCAGCGTCGTGGCCCCGCGGTAGAGCACCTTGGCGATCTCGACCCGCTGACGGTCGCCCACCCCGAGGTCCTCGACCAGCTCGTCGGGGTCCAGGTCGAGGGCGTACCGGTCGGAGATGTCCAGGATCCGGCGCCGGGCCTCGGCGCGGTCCAGCCGGCCACCCTTGGTCGGCTCGCTGCCGAGCACGACGTTCTCCAGGACGGTGAAGTTGTCGGCCAGCATGAAGTGCTGGTGGACCATCCCGATGCCCGCGTCGATCGCGTCGGCGGGACTGCGGAAGTGTACCTCGCGGCCGTGCAGCAGGACCTGGCCCTCGTCGGGCCGGTGCATCCCGTACAGCGTCTTCATCAGCGTCGACTTGCCCGCGCCGTTCTCGCCCACGATCGCGTGCACCTCGCCGCGGCGGACCCGCAGCTCGATGTCCTTGTTGGCCACCACGCCGGGGAAGCGCTTGGTGATGCCGCGCAGCTCGACGGCGAGCGGCTCCGCTGCGCCGTCGTCCGCACCGCTGCCCGCCGGGACGCCGGCGGTGGCCCTGTCTCCTGGGGGCATGGTGGGCCCTCTCCCTCGCTGCGCCCCCGCGGGTGTGCGGGGCGCGTCCACTCTGCTGCATCGGCGGTGCGGGATCGACCGCTGCCGCCCTCCCCGGCCCGCCGCATGATCGCGGACGGGCCGGCACGGCGAGAGGCCGGGCCCCTCCGCCGACGACAGCGGGCCCGGGGCGCGTGCGCTCCCGGACCCGCTGTCGGTCCTCCGCCGTTCAGGCCGGCGTCACGGGGTCGTGGGGACCTCGATGTCGCCGTCGATGATCTGCTGGCGGTACCCGTCGATCTCGCCCTGGATGTCGTCGATGAAGCCGCCCGTGGTGGCCAGGCCGACACCGTCGCTCTCCAGGTCGTAGAGCAGGTCGGTGCCGCCCTCGACGTTCCCGTCGACGAACGACCCGACGAAGGCCGTGACGGCGTTGTCGACCCGCTTGAGCATCGACGTCATGATCACCGCCTGCAGGGCCGGGTCGTCGACCGTCTGGTACTGGTCGGAGTCGACGCCGATCGCCCGCGCGCCGGCGGCGGCCGCGGCCTGGAAGACGCCGGTGCCGGAGCCGCCGGCGACCTGGAACACGATGTCCGCGCCGCCCGAGTACATGCCCTGCGCGAGGATCTGCGCGCGCGCCGGGTCGTTGAAGCCCGAGAAGTCGCCGGCCGGCGAGATGTACTGGACGTCGACGGCGATGTTCGGGTTCACCGTGGTGGCCCCCGCCTCGTAGCCCGCCTGGAACGTCTGGATCAGCGGCACGTCCACGCCGCCGACGAAGCCGATCCGGCCGGTCTCGCTCTTCAGCGCGGCGGCCACGCCCGCGAGGAAGGAGCCCTGCTCCGCCGCGAAGATCAGCCCGGTGACGTTGTCACCCTTGCTGGTCCCGTCGGGGAGCTCGAAGGAGCCGTCGACCTGGGCGAAGGTCGTGTCCGGGAAGTCGGCGGCGACGTCGGCGATGATCTCGTCGTAGGCGAAGCCCACGGCGATGACCGGGTTGTAGCCCTGCTCCGCGAGCTGGGCGAGCAGTTCGGCACGGTCGGAGCCGTCCTCGTTCGGGGTGACCTCGCGGTACTCCCCGCCGAACTCGGCGATGGCCGCCTCGGCGCCGGCGAAGGCGGAGTCGTTGAACGACCGGTCGCCGCGGCCGATGGCGTCGTAGGCCAGGCCGATCTTCAGCTCCTCGGCCGCGGCGCCCCCGCCGCCGCCACCACCGGAACCGCTCTCCGGCTCGTCGCTGGCGCAGGCCGCCAGGGCCATGCTGCCGGCCAGCAGCAACGCCGCGGCCTTCATCCTCCGCGCTCGGCGCACGACGGTCTCCTCTCTGGGGGGACGGGCCGGCGCGCGTTCCGCGGTGGCCCCTCCCGTGGGGTCGGCAGCCGCGCGCTGCCGGCCGGGCCGGGGTGGCCGGCCCGCGCGGAACGCGCGACCTGGGCACGCTAACCGCGTGCGGCGGCCGCGCCGCCACCCCGGAGGGAGACCGAGACGCGATCGTTGCGAAGGCGCGGGACCTCAGTGGCCTGGGCCACCACCAGCGCGAGGAGGAGCGGCGCACCGGTCGGGGCTAGCGTCTGTCGGGTGCGAGGACGGTCGGTGGCAGCGCGGCTGGCGGCCGCCGTCCTCACCGCGGGCCTCCTGCTCACGGGCGGTGCCGGCGCCGCGCTGGCCGAGGCCCGTCCGACCGTCGACCCCGCCGCGCCCACTCCCACGGCCCCTGATCCCGGCGGACCGCCGCAGGGCACCGGCCCCGGCGGGGTGACCGTCGGCGGAGCCGCACTCGACACCCGCGGCACCGTCGTCACCGACGGGGCACCGGCGCTGCCCGACGGGATCACCGCGGCCGGCTGGCTGGTGGCCGACGCCGGCAGCGGGGCGGTGCTGGCCGCCCGCGACCCGCACGGCCGCCTGTACCCGGCCAGCACGTTGAAGACCCTGACGGTGCTGACCCTGTTCCCGCGCCTGGACCCGACAATCGTCGTCGAGGGCACCGTGGAGGACGAGCAGGTCGAGGGCAGCCGCGTCGGGCTGGTCGCCGGCGGGCGCTACCCGGTGTCGCTGCTGTTCGAGGCCCTGGTGATGCAGTCGGGCAACGACGCGGCCAACGCGCTGGCCCGCGCCGCGGGCGGTCTGGAACCGACCCTGCAGGCCATGAACGAGACCGCGGCGGCGATCGGCGCGTACGACACCGTGGCCGGGACGCCGTCCGGGCTGGACCTGGCCGGCCAGACCTCCTCCCCCTACGACCTGGCGCTGGTGTTCCGCCGGCTGGTCGACGACCCCCGCACCGCGGCGCTCCTGCGCACGCCCGTCGCGCAGATGCCGCCGATCGAGGGCCGCTCCCCCGGCTACCAGATCCAGAACCAGAACCCGCTGCTGACCACGTACCCGGGCAACCTCGGCGGCAAGACGGGCTTCACCGACGCCGCCCGGCACACCTTCGTCACCGCCGCGGAGCGGGACGGGCGCCGGCTCGTGGTGAGCGTGA
This sequence comes from Geodermatophilus sabuli, assembly GCF_010686765.1. Lineage (GTDB taxonomy): Bacteria > Actinomycetota > Actinomycetes > Mycobacteriales > Geodermatophilaceae > Geodermatophilus > Geodermatophilus sabuli_A. The sequence goes on from NZ_JAAGWF010000009.1 coordinate 120,738, forward strand.
TGGGCACCGAGAACGTGCCGCTGCGGGCCGCCGACCAGGCCGCGCTGCTGCTGGACTGGGGGTTCGCCGTCCCCGCCGCAGCGCGCGGTGTGGGCGTGCTGGTCGACTCCGCCGCCGACGTCCCGCCCGCACCGTCGCCGACCGCACGGCGGCCGGCGCGGACGACGGCGCCGGCTCCGGCCGACACCGGCGTCGGAGCCACCGCCGCGGGCCCCGGCGGGTCCCTGCCGCTCGCGCTGGCGCTGTGCGGCGGCGCGGTGGCCATCGTCGTCGCCACCGCGGTCGGCCGGCGGCGGGCGGTGCACCGCGTCGCGCCCACCCGCCCCCGGGGCGCGGAAGACCGGGTCAGCCGTCGGCCGGGGGGACCACCGGCGCCAGGCGCGCCGGGACCTCGGGAGACGCCGCCTGGACCCGGGCCAGGGTCGCCGTCCACGCCGCGGTGAAGAAGGCGAACCGGCAGACGATGTTGAGCCACACCAGGATGCCGACCGCGCCACCGAAGGCCGACGCGGTGACGCTGCCGGAGATCAGCGAGAGGTAGAGGCTGCCGAGCAGCTTCATCCCCTCGAACCCGAGCGCCCCGAACAGCGCGCCGGGGAGCAGTCGGCGCACCGGGTGCGAGGTCGCGGGCACCACCTTGAGCAGCCACAGGAAGACGACGACGTCGGTGGCGACCGCCAGGGCCAGGCCGATCACGGCGGTCAGCAGGAACAGGCCGGGGGCGCCGTCGAGACCGAGCAGGTCGAGCGTCCAGGACGTGGCCTGGGTGACCCCGCCGGTCAGTCCCAGGCTGACCAGCCCGGCGGCGCCGAGCGCGACGAGGGCGAGCAGGTCCTGCAGGTTGTCCCGGAGGAACTCGGGTTCGTCGGCCCGGCCCTTCCAGATCCGCTCCATGCCGACCCGGAGCTTGTCCATGGCCCGCAGCCCGGCGTAGACGAAGCCGACCAGGCCGATCACGCCCACCACACCGGCCGAGCCCACCGCCCCACGCAGCTCACCCACGATCTGCCGTCCGGTGGACCCGGGGAACGCGTCCCGGATCGCGGCGTAGAGCTCGTCCTGCAGCAGCGCGTTGCCGGCCAGCACCAGGCCGATGACCGAGGCGACGAGCAGCAGCACCGGGACGAGTCCCAGGAAGACGAAGTAGGTGACACCGGCCGCCATGAGGTCGCCCTGCGTCCGCTGGTAGCGGCCGCCGGCGCGGGCCAGGTGGTCGAACCACGGACGGCGCCGGCGCTGCCCGGCGACCAGCGCCTCCCACCGCTCACCGAGAGCCGTGACCCGGGACCAGCGCCCCGGGGGCGGAGCCGCGGGCGGCACGGGCCGCTCGGTCCTGGTGGCGCTCACCCGGCCGAGTCTGCGGGCAGACCGCGCCCGGCGCGCCCCGGCGGCTCCGTCCCGGGCGTTCGAGGGGTGTGGCCCTCCTGCAGGGTCCCGCTCCGAGCTCGCGAGCGGCAGGGGGCAGGTGGCCCCGTCCAGGGCACCGCCCCGAGCCTGCGAGGGGTGGGGAGGACGGGGCCCTTCGTCAGCGGGACGGGCCGCTGAGCGGGTACTCGCGCGCGACGGCCCAGCTGCCGTCGGCGACCTGCTCGAACTCGGTGAAGTGCGCGACGCGGAACTGGGCGGACAGGTCGGCCAGACCCGAGTAGGCCAGGTCGAGCATGTCCGGCGGGACGTCGTGGGCGACGGTGATGTGCGGGTGGTACGGATAGGACAGCGACCGGGCCAGCGGGCCGCAGCGCACGTCGTTGGCGATGAGCTCGCAGTTGCCGATGCCGCGGGCCACGGTGACGAAGACGACCTCCGAGACCGGCGAGAAGGTGCCGGTCCCCGACAGGTGCATGTCGAAGGGCGGATGCGTGGAGGCGACGGCCTCGAGGTGCGCGCTGATCGCCGGCCGGTCGGCGACGGCCACCTCGGTGGGCGGGAGCAGGGTGACGTGCGGCGGCACGAGGCTGGCCTGGGGGTCACCCACCTTGGTGCGCCAGTCGAGGAACAGCTGGGCCCACGGCTCCGGGATCGGCACGACCACCCCGAGGACGGCGGTCTCCGGGGTCGTGGGCCGGTTGCGCGGCACGAACGTGTCGTCGTTCACGGCCGCGCTCCGGGCGGAGGGAGGAAGCCGACGCGGTCGTAGGCGTCGGCCACGGTGCCGGCGGCGACCTCCCGGGCGCGCGCGGCTCCCGCGGCCAGCACCCGCTCCAGCTCCGCCTGGTCGTCCAGCAGCTCCCGGGTGCGCTCGCGCACCGGCGTCACGAAGTCGACGACCACCTCGGCCAGCTCCTTCTTGAGGTCGCCGTACCCGCGGCCGGCGAAGCGCTCCTCCAGCTCGGCGACCGTCGTACCCGACAGGGCGCTGTGGATGGTGAGCAGGTTGGTGATCCCGGGCTTCCCCACCGGGTCGGCCACCACCTCCCGGCCGGTGTCGGTCACCGCGGACCGGATCTTCTTCGCGGTCACCTTCGGGTCGTCGAGGAGGAAGACGCAGCCGGCCGGCGGCAGGCTCTTGCTCATCTTCTTGTCCGGCGACTGCAGGTCCATGACCCGGGCCGCGCCCGCCGGGATGATCCCCTCGGGCAGCGGGAAGGTGTCGCCGAAGCGGCCGTTGAAGCGCGTCGCCAGGTCGCGGGTGAGCTCGAGGTGCTGGCGCTGGTCGTCGCCGACCGGCACCTGGGCGGCGCGGTAGACCAGGATGTCGGCGGCCATGAGCACCGGGTAGGTGAACAGCCCGACCGAGGCCGCGCCGGTGCCCTCCCGTTGGCTCTTGTCCTTGAACTGCGTCATCCGGCCGGCCTCGCCGAAGCCGGTCAGGCACTCGAGCACCCACGACAGCTGCAGGTGCTCCGGTACGTGGCTCTGCACGAACAGCGTGCTGCGCGCCGGGTCGACGCCGAGGGCCAGCAGCTGGGCAGCCGACACCAGGGTGTTGCGACGCAGCTCTTCCGGGTCCTGGGGCAGCGTGATGGCGTGCAGGTCGACCACGCAGTAGAAGCTCTCGGTGGTCTCCTGCAGCTGCACCCACTGCCGCAGCGCACCCAGGTGGTTCCCGAGGTGGAACGAACCCGCCGTCGGCTGGATGCCGGAGAGCACACGGGGAAGAGACACGTCGGCCATCAAACCAGTCGCCGGGGGGCCGCCGCGCCGCACCTGCCGAACGTCCTCGTCACGACCGGCGGTTCACCGGGCGATGGTGACCGAGCGCACCTCGTCGAGCGCGGCGAGGAAGGCGTCGTCCTCCTCGGGGGTGCCGACGGTCACCCGGATGCCCTCGCCGGCGAAGGGCCGGGTGATCACCGCACGCTGCTCGAGCGCCGCGGCCAGGCCGGCGGCCTCCTCCCCCACGGCCAGCCAGACGAAGTTCGCCTGGCTGTCGGAGACGTCCAGGCCGCGCTCGCGCAGCGCGCTGGTGAGCCGGTCGCGCTCGGCGGTGACCGCCGCGCAGCGCCGGCGCACCTCGTCCTCGCTGGCCAGGGCCGCCACGGCCGCGGCCTGGGCGAGGCTCGAGACGCTGAAGGGCACGTGCGTCTTGCGGACCGCGTCGGCGACCGCAGGGTCCTCGGCGACCAGGTAGCCGACCCGGAGACCCGCCAGCCCCCACGCCTTGGAGAAGGTCCGCAGCACGGCCACGTTGGGGCGCCCGCGCATCAGCTCGATCCCGTCGGGGACGTCGGCATCGGTGACGAACTCCCGGTAGGCCTCGTCCAGGACGACGAGCGTGTCGGCGGGCACGGTGTCGAGGAACCGCTCCAGCTCCGCCCTCCGGACCGCCGTCCCCGTGGGGTTGTTCGGGTTGCAGACGAAGACCACGCGGGTCGTGTCGTCCACCGCCGCGGCCAGCGCCTCGAGGTCGTGGGTGTCGGCGGGGCCGCCGGGGCGCCCGGGCGCCAGCGGCACCTGGACGGCCCGCGCGCCCGCGACGCGGGCCAGCAGCGGGTACATCTCGAACGATCGCCAGGCGAAGGCGATGCTCGTACCCGGGTCGTTGAACGACTGGGCCAGCTGCTGGCAGAGCATGACCGCGCCGCAGCCGGTCACGACCTGGGCGGGGTCGACGCCGTAGCGCTGCGCCAGTGCCGAGGTGAGGACGACGGCCCCGTTGTCGGGGTAGCGGTTGGCCTCCGCGGCAGCGGCGGCCAGGGCCTCGACGACGGCCGGCAGCGGCGGGAACGCGACCTCGTTGCTGGCCAGCTTGACCGCCCGGGCCACGCCGATCTCCCGGGCGAGGTCGGCGGGGTTGCGCCCCGGCCTGTAGGCGGGGAGTTCCTGCACCGCCGGTCGTGCGCTGACCACTGCTCTGCCTCCTGACCGCGCGCCCCGGCGCCGCCGGTCCCTAGGGTGGACGCATGCGCGTACTCGTCGCCGGTGGAGCCGGCTACATCGGCAGCGTAGTCACGGCGGCCCTGCTGGCGGACGGCCACGAGGTGACCGTCCTCGACGACCTCTCCACCGGCCACGCGGACGCCGTCCCGTCGGGGGCGACGTTCGTGCAGGCGTCCCTGCACGACTCGGCGCCGGTGCTGGCCGACGTCCGGCCGGAGGCGGTGCTGCACTTCGCGGCCAAGAGCCTGGTCGGCGAGTCGCAGGTCAAGCCCGAGATCTACTGGGACACCAACGTCGCCGGGTCGCTGGCGTTGCTGGAGGCCATGCGCGCGGCCGGCTGCCGCCGCATCGTCTTCTCCTCCACGGCCGCCACGTACGGCGAGCCCGCGCAGGTGCCCATCCGCGAGGACGCGCCGACCCGCCCCACCAACACCTACGGCGCCAGCAAGCTCGCCGTGGACGCGATGCTCACGTCCTACGCCACGGCGTACGACTTCGCCGCGGTCAGCCTCCGCTACTTCAACGTGGCCGGCGCCGCCCACGGGCTGGGTGAGCGGCACACCACCGAGACGCACCTCATCCCGATCGCGCTGCAGGTGGCGGCCGGGACCCGCGAGGCGATCACGGTCTACGGCGAGGACTACCCGACGCCGGACGGCACCTGCATCCGCGACTACATCCACGTCTCCGACCTCGCCGACGCGCACCTGCTGGCACTGACCGCCCCCGCGCCGGGCGAGCACCGCGTCTACAACCTGGGCAACGGCACCGGCTTCTCCGTGCAGGAGGTCGTGGACGCCGTCCGCGAGGTCACCGGTCATTCGGTGCCGGTCGTCGTCGGCCAGCGGCGGGCCGGCGACCCGGCTCAACTGGTCGCCTCCAGCGAGCGGATCCGCAGCGACCTCGGGTGGGAGCCGCGGCACACCGACCTCGCCGGCATCGTCCGCGACGCCTGGGAGACGGCGCAGAAGCGCGCCTGAGCGAGGACCCCTCGGCCCCGCCGAGGGGTCGCGGGGTCCTCGCTCAGCCCGCGGTGGGGCCGCTCGACGCCGGTTCGGTCTCGGTCGCCCCGCTGACCGACAGGCGGGCGATCCTCCGGCCGTCCAGCTCGAGCACGGTGAGCGTCCGGCCCTCGACGTCGACGGTGTCCCCCACGTCGGGCAGCCGGCCCAGCTCGGCCAGGACGTACCCGGCGACCGTCTCGTAGGGCCCCTCCGGCAGCCGGAGGCCGGTCACCTCCTCGAAGTCGTCGAGGTTGAGCAGCCCCTCGACCTCGTGCGGCCCACCCGGCAGCTCGTCGGAGCCCGCGGCCACGTCCTCGTCGTACTCGTCGTAGATCTCGCCGATGACCTCCTCGATGAGGTCCTCGAGGGTCACGATGCCGTCGGTGCCGCCGTACTCGTCGACGACGATGGCCAGGTGGTGGTTCTCCCGCCGCATCTCCGACAGCGCGGTGAGGACGCCGGCGGTACCGGGCAGCCGCTTCACCTCGCGTCCGAGGTCGCCGACGGTCGCCGCCCGGCCCGCGGGGTGGTTGGGCAGGAACAGGTCGCGCACGTGGACGAAGCCCACGACGTCGTCCTCGTCGCGGCCCACCACCGGGTAGCGGGAGTGGCTCGAGTCGTGCACCTGACGGGCGGCGCGGCTGGCGGTCATCGACGCCTCGAGGAAGTCCACCTCGGTGCGCGGCGTCATCACCTCACGGACCTCGCGGTCACCGGCGCGGAAGACCTCGTCGATGAGCCGGCGTTCGTCGCTGCTCAGCGACTCGTGGGCGGCGACGAGGTCGCGCAGCTCCTCCTGGCTGATCGCCTCACCGCTGGCCTTGGGGTCACCGCCGAGCAGCCGGACCAGCACGTTCGTCGACACCGACAGCAGCCAGATGACCGGCCGGAACAGCTTGGCGATGGCGTTCAGCGGAGCGGCCACGAGCAGCGCGAACCCCTCGGCCCGCTGCAGCGCCAGCCGCTTGGGCGTGAGCTCGCCGACCACGAGGGACAGGTAGCTGATCGCCAGCGTGACGACGACGAACGCCAGCGTCCCGGCGAGGCTGCTGCCGAGCCCGAGGCGGGTCAGCCAGTCGCCCAGCGGCTCGGACAGCGTGCTGGCGCCGAAGGCGGCGGAGAAGAAGCCGGCGAGCGTGACGCCCACCTGGACCGCGGCGAGGAACCGGTTGGGGTCGCTCAGCAGGCGGGCGACGGTGCGGCCCCGCCGGCCTCGCTCGGACATCGAGCGGACCTGGGACTCCCGCAGGCTCACCAGCGCGATCTCGGCGCCGGCGAAGGCACCCCCGACCAGCACGAAGACCACGACCATGACGATGTCGAGCCAGACGTCGCTCACCGGCGGCGCGCTCCTCGGTGTGTTCGTTGTCCCGGACGCCCACCATGCTGCCCGTCATCGGCCTGGCGGCCTACCGGAGGCCCCTCTCGAGGGTTGAGTCGAACCAAACGTGAGCTGTGCCACATCTGACTGTCCGTGGTGACGGAAGTGCGGTTAGTCTTCGTCGACAGTAACGATTCGTGATCCAGCAACTCGTGAGGGTTACCCCGTGCATCACACCCCGGCGGGACCCCCGCTGTCTTCCCGGCTCGCCGCCACCCTCGGTCGCTGGTCCTCCGTCCTGCGCCGCGTCCTCCGCCTGCGCCAGCTCCTGCCCGTCCTCGTCGTGGCCGGGGCGGTCGCCACCATCGCCCTCGCCGTCCCGATGGTCTCCAGCGCCATGACCGGCGCCTCTGATCCCGTCTCGCTCGAGTCGACCGCCGCGACGGCCGGTGCGCCCGTCGACGGGTCGCCGTCCACCGCGGACCCCGGCACGGGGGCTGACGCGGGTGCGGGCTCCGGCGGCACGGTCCAGTTGGGAGTCGACGGCGTCCCGACGCCCGCGCCGGATGCGCCGGTCACCGCGCCCGCGCCGGAGGTGCCGGCCCCGGCTGCGGTCGAGGAGCCGACGCCCGAGGCCGACGTCCCGGCCCAGGAGGACACCGCCCCGGCGCCTGCCCCGGCCCCCGCCGCTGTCGAGAAGCCCCAGCCCGCTCCGGCTCCGGCCCCGGCCCCGGCTCCGGCTCCCGCTCCGCGCGCGACCGCGGCCGCGGCCGCCGCACCGGCCGATCCCACCGCCGAGGGGCAGGTGCTGGCGCTGGTGAACCAGGAGCGCTCGGGTGCCGGCTGCGCGCCACTGGTGGCCGACGGAGGCCTCGCCGGCGTCGCCCGGGCGCACAGCGCGGACATGCGCGACCGCGACTTCTTCTCGCACACCAACCTCGAGGGCCTCTCACCCTTCGACCGCGCCGAGAAGGCCGGCATCACGAACTCGCGGGCGGAGAACATCGCCTACGGCCAGCCCGACCCGGCCGCGGTCATGAAGGCCTGGATGAACAGCGCCGGGCACCGTGCCAACATCCTCGACTGCAGCCTGCGCACGCTCGGCGTGGGCATCGCGGAGGGCCCGGGCGGCCCCTGGTGGACGCAACTCTTCGGCTCCTGAGGGCCCCGCGCGTTCCCCGACGTCGACGACTTCGGGGGGACCGCACCTGCCGACGACCCTCGTCGCGCTGCCCCCCCGGAGTCGCGGCGCGGCACAGCGCGCACCTGCGCGACCAGCGCCACCGGGTCGCGCAGGTCGGCGGCTGCGACGTGCAGAGGGCGGGAAGGGCGAGGTCCACCCGCGCCACGAACCGGCCCTGATCGGTCCGCACGGTGGACTGCGGGACGGCGACGAGCCCGGCCAGCGCGAGGACGACACGCAGTCGCGACTCCTGCTGCGACTGCGCGCGAGCATCCGTGGGATCCACCGACCGCTGCGCTCGCCGCCCCCCGGCGGCCGACCACCACGGCGGCAGCGTCGAGCAGCTCCCCGCGACTCACTGCGGTCCGCCGGAGCGGCACGTCCAGCGCCGGCACCGACTCGAGGGACGGCGGCAGGTCGGCGTCGACGTACCCCCCGGGTGGAGGCGTCGCCAGGCGGTGCCCCGCAGCGCTCCCTCGGTCAGCAGGCCGTCGGCGAGCGCGTCGCCCTCCCGGGACACGCACCCGCGGAGCGCTGGCGGGCGGTGGGGGCTCGGCACCGCGACAGCTCGCCCGGGCGGCGCCGCCGTCCGCGGGTGCCGTCCACAGGGACAGCGACTCCGGGGAAGGCGTTCCCGCGCGGACGCGCGGAGGCCCCACTTCCCCGGAGTCGCGCCGTCCGGCAGAACGGCCGGCACACGTCAGTGGCCCCCTCGGAGGTGCCGAGGGGGCCACTGGCGTGCGGTGGTCACCGGACGGTGACCGGGAGGGGGTGCTCCGTCAGGCCATCGCCTTCTGCAGGTTGGTGTCGATCGCGGCCAGGAAGTCCTGGGTGGTGAGCCACGGCTGGTCGCGGGAGATCAGCAGCGCGAGGTCCTTGGTCATCTGGCCGCCCTCGACGGTGTCGATGCAGACCTGCTCCAGGGTCTCGGCGAAGCGGGTCACCTCGGGGGTGCCGTCCAGCTTGCCGCGGTGCGCCAGCCCCCGCGTCCAGGCGAAGATCGACGCGATCGGGTTGGTCGACGTCTCCTTGCCCTGCTGGTGCTGGCGGTAGTGGCGGGTGACCGTGCCGTGGGCGGCCTCGGCCTCGACGGTGCGGCCGTCCGGGCTCATCAGCACCGAGGTCATCAGGCCCAGTGACCCGAAGCCCTGCGCGACCGTGTCGGACTGCACGTCACCGTCGTAGTTCTTGCAGGCCCAGACGTAGCCGCCCTCCCACTTGAGGGAGGCCGCGACCATGTCGTCGATCAGCCGGTGCTCGTAGGTGATGCCGGCTTCCTCGAACTTCGCGGCGAACTCCGCCTGGAAGGTCTCCTCGAACAGGTCCTTGAACCGCCCGTCGTAGGCCTTGAGGATCGTGTTCTTGGTGGACAGGTAGAGCGGGTAGCCGCGCTGCAGCGAGTAGTTCATCGAGGCGCGGGCGAAGTCGCGGATCGACTCGTCCAGGTTGTACATCGCCATGGCGACGCCGCCACCGGGCGACTGGAACACCTCGTGCTCGATCGGCGCGGAGCCGTCCTTCGGCGTGAAGGTGAGGGTCAGCGTGCCCTCGCCCGGGAACCGGAAGTCGGTGGCGCGGTACTGGTCGCCGAAGGCGTGGCGGCCGACGACGATCGGCTTGGTCCAGCCCGGCACCAGCCGCGGCACGTTCGACATGATGATCGGCTCGCGGAAGATCACGCCGCCGAGGATGTTGCGGATGGTGCCGTTCGGGGACCGGTACATCCGCTGGAGGCCGAACTCCTCGACCCGCGCCTCGTCCGGGGTGATCGTCGCGCACTTGACGCCGACGCCGTGCCGCTGGATGGCGTTGGCGGCGTCGACCGTGATCTGGTCGTCGGTCTCGTCGCGCTTCTCGATCCCGAGGTCGTAGTACTCGAGCTCCACGTCGAGGTACGGGAGGATCAGCTGGTCCTTGATGAACTGCCAGATGATCCGGGTCATCTCGTCGCCGTCGAGTTCCACGACGGTGCCCTCGACCTTGATCTTGCTCACGTGCTCTCCTCGCTAGCGCTCGTCGACCGCGTTCGCGGCTGCTGTGCCTCCCGGTGCGCGACCGAGCTCGCGCGCACCAGGTGGTCTGTCCCTACGTCTCCGGGCGTCGTGCTCAGAGGTCGGCCACGTCGGCCTGCTTGGCGCGGACGGCCTCGGCCGCCTCGCGCAGCCCCGCCTGCTCGCTCTCGGTCAGGTCACCCTCGACCACCCGGCGGATGCCCTCGCGCCCGATCTCGGCCTCGACCCCCAGGTAGACCCCGGAGATGCCGTACTCGCCGTCCACCCAGGCGCAGACCGGCATGACGGTGCCGGAGTCCTCCATGACCGCGCGGGCCATGCGGGCCGCCGCGGCCGACGGCGCGTAGTACGCCGAGCCGGTCTTCAGCAGCGCCACGACCTCGGCGCCGCCGTTGCGGGTCCGGTCGACCAGGTGCTCGATGCGATCGGCGGGCAGGACGTCGGCCAGCGGCTTGCCGTCGACGGTGCACCGCGAGGGCACCGGCACCATGGTGTCGCCGTGCGAGCCCAGCGTCAGGGTGCGCACCGAGCCGACCGGGACGCCGAGCTCCTCGGCGACGTTGTTGCTGAACCGCGCGGTGTCGAGCATGCCGGCCTGGCCCATGACGCGGTTCTTCGGGAAGCCGGTCGCCAGCTGGGCCAGCGCGGTCATCTCGTCGAGCGGGTTGGACACCACGATCACCACGGCGTCGGGCGAGGTGCTGGCGATGTTCTCGGCGACCTGACGGACGATCTTGGCGTTGGTCTCGATCAGGTCCATGCGGCTCATGCCCGGCTTCCGGGGCAGGCCCGCGGTGACCACGACGACGTCGGAGCCCTCGGTGCCCTCGTAGGACCCCCCGCCGACCCCGACGACCTTCGTCTCGAAGCCCTCGATCGGGCGGGACTGGTTCATGTCGAGGGCGATGCCCTCGGGCTTGCCCTCGACGATGTCGGTGAGCACGACGGTGTCGAAGATGTCGTACTCCGCGAGGCGGAGGGCGGTGGTCGAGCCGTAGAAACCGGCACCGACGACGGTGACCTTGCCGTTCCGGGGCTGCTCTGCCATGGCGGCCAACCTATCGCTGCCCGGAGAGAGCCGCCTGCGGGGGTCGGCGGGGCTCAACCGCCGGGGACGGACAGGGTGACCGCGGTGAGGGCGATCCCGACACCCGCCAGCAGCACGACGTCCACGGGCCGGCTGCGGACGGCGAGGAAGCCCACCCTGCGGACCGGGAGCAGGAGCCGCAGCAGCCCACCGGCCACCAGGGCCAGCCCGATGACGACCAGGCCCCGCCGCCAGTGCTCGACGGCGACCATCAGCAGACCCACGGCCACCGCCACCAGCACCACCAGCAGCGGGAGCTGCCGGATCAGGCCGGCCAGGAACGGCCGGCGGGTGTACAGCGGCGGGCGGGTCATCAGGGGGTGGTGATGCCCGCCGCCTGCTCCGCGGCCAGGACGACGTTCTGCAGCAGCATCGCGCGCGTCATGGGCCCCACGCCGCCCGGGTTGGGCGCGAAGAACCCGGCCACCTCGGCGACGTCCAGGGCGACGTCCCCGGCGATCTTGCCGTCGACCCGGCTCACGCCCACGTCCAGGACGGCGACGCCCGGCTTCACGACGTCCTTGGTGACCAGGCCGGGCACCCCGGCGGCGGCCACGATGACGTCCGCCGTCCGCAGGTGCGACTCCAGGTCGCGCGTGCCCGTGTGGCAGAGGGTCACCGTGGCGTTCTCGCTGCGGCGGGTGAGGATCAGGCCCAGCGGCCGGCCGACGGTGATGCCGCGGCCGACGACGACCACCTCGGCGCCCTTGATGGGCACGTCGAAGCGGCGGAGCAGCTCGACGATGCCGACCGGCGTGCACGGCAGCGGCCCGGGGACGTTGAGCACGAGGCGGCCGAGGTTGACCGGGTGCAGCCCGTCGGCGTCCTTGCTCGGGTCCATCCGCTCGAGGACGACGGTCTCGTCGATCCCCTTGGGCAGTGGCAGCTGGACGATGTAGCCGGTGCAGGTCGGGTCGGCGTTGAGCTCGTCGACCACCTCGAGGACGTCGTCCAGGGTGGCGGTCGCCGGCAGCTCCTTCTGGATGCTGGCGATGCCGACCTGCGCGCAGTCGGAGTGCTTGGCGTTGACGTACCACCGGCTGCCGGGGTCGTCGCCGACCAGGAGCGTCCCGAGTCCCGGCCGGTGGCCGGCCTCGGTGAGCGCGGCGACCCGTTCGGTCAGCTCGGCACGGATGGCTGCAGCGGTGGACTTGCCGTCCAGGATCGTCGCGGGCACGGCAGACAGTGTGCCCGAGCGGGTCCGGGAAGGCAGAGGGCGGCTCTAGGCTGCCGCCAGCGGGCGCCTTCCCCGCCTGCCGACCGCGAGGAGAGCAGATGAGCGAGCGCGACCAGTCCCACCCCGGGACGCCGGGCACGCCGGGCAGTCAGGGCGAGGACTGGCGGGAGCAGACGACACCGGGCATCCAGCCCGTGGGGGCGCAGCCGGCCGGCACCGGGTACGGCGGCGCCACCACCGGCGGGTACGGCGGGACCACCGCCGGCGGGTACGGCACCGACTCCGGGTACGGCTCGGGGACCGGGCAGGGCGGAGCCCCGCCCGGGCAGTCCGATGCCTCCTCCGGCTGGCCGGGGGCCGGTCGGGCCACGGCGCCGGAGTACTCGACCCGGCCGGTCACGGTCCGGCGCGCCGACACCCTCGCCAGCCTGCTGCTGATCCTCGCCGGGATCGCCGCGGCGGTGAGCCTGCTGCTGCGCTGGCTGCCCGGCAGCGACCTCACCGGGTGGGACCTGGTGCGCCGCGGCTTCGACGACCTGGAGCAGGGTCTCGGCGAGCTGGTGGACACCGGGTTCTGGCAGCCGATGGCCGTCATCCTGGGCGGCGGTGTGCTGTTCGTCCTCGGCCTGCTCGTCGTGCTGCCGGCCAAGACCCACCGGCTCCTCGGGGTCCTGGCCCTGCTGGTCAGCCTCCTGGCGGCCGCCGGGGTGCTGGTGCCCCTGGCCGACACCGGCTGGGACCTCTCCGCCGTCGACACCGGCTTCTGGTTCGCCGTCGCCGTCCCCACGCTGGGCCTGCTCGGCGCGCTCAAGGCGCTGCTCACCGGGCCCAAGCGGAGGTGACGGGCGGGTCCAGGGGCCTGCCGGAGGGCCGCCAGGTGGTCAGTCGGCGACGAGGACGCCGTGGGCACGGGCGAACTGCACGGCCTGGACGAGGTCGAGGCGGACGCCGGAGGGGTCGAACCCGCGCCAGTTGACCCCGTCGGTCGACGCCCCGCGCAGGTCGGCGCCGCGGAGCAGGGTGGTCTGCAGCCGGGCGTTGTCGAGGTCGGCGCCGGTGAGGTCGCACTCGCGCAGGTCGGCGTCGGTGAGGTCGGCCTCGCGGAACCGCTGACCGGACAGGTCCGACCCTGAGAGGTCGACGCCGCGCAGGGAGGTCCAGCTCCAGTCGCAGTCGGTCGAGGTCATCGGCCGTACCTGGGCCCCGGGGAAGTGCGATCCGGTGAGCTTGCAGCCGTCCCACACGACGTCGAAGAGCCTGGCACGGTCGAACCGGCAGGACAGGAACGCCGAGCCGCTGTGCCGTGACCCGGCCATCTGGACGCCGGTCAGCACGCAGGAGTCGAACACGCACCGCCGGGTGACCAGCTCGGTCAGGTGCGCGTCGTCGAACCGGCAGCGGGTGAAGGTCACGCCCTCGAGTTCGACCCAGTCCCAGTCGACCCGCGCGAAGTCCTGCCCCTCGACGTCCGCCCCGTCCGCCGGCGGGCGGACCTGTGGTCGGGTGTTGCGCACCCACGCAGGCTACGGCGGCCCCGTGCAGGGACCCGCGCCGAGCGTGCGCGGGCGGGGGACGAGGGGGTCCTCTCTCAGTGGGCGAAGTGCCGGGTGCCGGTCAGGTACATCGGCACCCCGGCGGCCGCCGCCGCCGCGACGACCTCGTCGTCGCGGACCGACCCGCCCGGCTGGACGACGGCGCGGATGCCGGCGTCCAGGAGCACCTGCAGCCCGTCGGCGAAGGGGAAGAAGGCGTCCGATGCGGCGACCGCCCCGGTGGCCCGCTCCCCCGCGCGGCTGACCGCGAGCCGGGCGGCGTCCACCCGGTTGACCTGCCCCATGCCGACGCCGACGGTCGCCTTGTCGTGCGCGAGCAGGATCGCGTTGCTGCGCACCGCCCGGACGCTGCGCCAGGCGAAGACCAGGTCGTCGAGGCCGGCCGCGTCCAGCGGGTCGCCGGTGACGAGGGTCCAGGTCGTGGGGTCGTCGCCGGGGGCGTCGACCCGGTCGGCCGTCTGCAGCAGCAGGCCGCCGCCGATCGGGCGCAGCTCGGTCGCGGGCCGCTCCGCGCCGGCCAGTCGCAGCAGCCGCACGTTCTTCTTGGCGGCGAGGACGGCCAGCGCGTCGTCGGTGAACGAGGGGGCGGCGACGACCTCGGTGAAGATCTCGGCCACCTGCTCGGCCATCGTGAGGTCGACCTCGCGGTTGGCGGCGATGACCCCGCCGAAGGCGGAGACCGGGTCGCAGGCGTGCGCCTTGCGGTGCGCCTGGGCGATGTCGGTGCCGACCGCGATCCCGCACGGGTTGGCGTGCTTGATGATCGCCACGCAGGGATCGGTGTGGTCGTGCGCGGCCCGCCAGGCGGCGTCGGTGTCGACGTAGTTGTTGTAGGACATCTCCTTGCCGTGCAGCTGCTCGGCGTGGGCGAGTCCGCGACCGCCGCCCCCGCCGCGGTAGAGCGCGGCCTGCTGGTGCGGGTTCTCGCCGTAGCGGAGCACGTCCGCCCGCTCCCATCCGGCCCCCACCCAGGCCGGGAACACCGTGTCGGTCTGCGGCGCCAGGACGCTGCCCATCCAGGAGGCGACCGCGATGTCGTAGGACGCCGTGTGGCGGAACGCCGCGGCGGCCAGCTGCTGGCGCTCGGCGAGGGTGAACCCACCGGCGCCCGCAGCGGCGAGGACGTCGCCGTAGCGCGCCGGGTCGACGACGACGGCCACCGACGGGTGGTTCTTCGCGGCGGCCCGCACCATGGCCGGCCCACCGATGTCGATCTGCTCGACGCACTCGTCGGGCGTCGCCCCGGAGGCCACCGTCTCGGTGAACGGGTACAGGTTGACCACGACCAGGTCGAAGGCGGCGATGCCGAGCTCCTCCAGCTGGCGGACGTGGTCGGGCTTGCGCCGGTCGGCGAGGATCCCGGCGTGCACCGCGGGGTGCAGCGTCTTGACCCGGCCGTCGAGGCACTCCGGGAAGCCGGTGACCTGCTCGACCGGGGTGACCGGGACGCCGGCCTCGGCGATCCGGCGGGCGGTCGCGCCGGTGCTCACCAGCTCGACCCCGGCGTCGGCCAGCCCGCGGGCCAGCTCCTCGATCCCGGCCTTGTCGTAGACGCCCAGCAGGGCGCGGCGGATCGGCGTGCGGTCACTCATCGGGGTTCTCCTCGCTGGTGACGAGTCGCGCCACCGTCTCCACCAGGAGCTGACGCTCCACTGTCTTGATCCTCTCGTGCAGCGCGGCCTCGTCGTCCCCCGGCCGCACCGGTACCTCCTGCTGGGCCAGCACCGGTCCGGTGTCCACGCCGGCGTCGACGACGTGCACGGTGCTGCCGGTGACCGGGACGCCGGCCGCGAGGGCGTCCCGCACGGCGTGCGCACCGGGGAAGGCGGGCAGCAGCGCGGGATGGGTGTTGACGATCCGGCCCGGGAACGCGGCCAGGACGGCGGGGCCGAGGACCTTCATGAACCCGGCCGAGACGACGAGGTCGGGCCGGTGCCCGGCGATGGCCGCGGCCAGGGCGCGGTCCCAGGCGGCGCGATCGGCGTGGTCGCCGAGAGGGCAGCTGAACGTGGCGATGCCGCGGCTGCGGGCCTGCTCGAGCCCCGCGGCGTCCCGGTCGCTGCCGACGGCCACCACCGCGGCGGGGTAGCCCGGCTCGTCGGCGGCTGCCAGCAGCGCTGCGCACAGCGACCCGGCGCCCGACAGCAGGACGACGACCCGCGCCCGCTGCGCTGGCTCGGGTGCGGGCACGTCGGCGACCCTATAAGGGCCCCCGGCAACACCCCATCCCGCCCACCGCTCGCAGGCCCGCGGCGGGACGGCGACGCCTCGCGGGCTGGGCGCGCGCCTCTCGCCGGGCCGCTCAGGAGCCCGAGCGCCAGCGAGCCACCGCGGCGCCCACGGCCCCGGCGATCCCGGCCTGGGCGGCGACCGCCAGACCCGTGGCGAGCGGCGGTGCCCCCACGACCGACAGGGCGCCGTCGCCCAGGGAGCCCCCGGCGACCCAGGCGAGCACCCCGCAGGCGACACCGAGCAGCACGCCGGCCAGCACACCCCACAGTCCGGCGACCACCGACCCGCCGTCGTCGGGACCCAGCCGGCGGCCCAGGGTCGCGCCGGCCACGAGCCCGGCCAGCGCCGGGACGGCCTGGGACACGAACGCCAGCAGCGGCACCGCCTGGGTGTCCGGCAGGGCCGCCAGCAACGGCAGGGCAGGCACCGCGCCGAGCGTGACGCCGTGCACCGAGACCAGCGTGCCGGTGCCGACCACGAAGCCCGGGCCGGCGGCCAGCCCGATCGCCGCGACCGCCGCGTTGGGCAGCAGCAGGGCGCCGAGGGTCAGCAGCCCGACCGCCCCGGCGGCCGCACCGCCGAGCCGGCCGGAGAGCGCCGCGTAACCGGTGGTGTCCGACACCAGCGCCACCGCGACCATCGCCGAGCCGAGGGCGAGTGCGGCCAGCAGTCCGGCCGGCACCGCGACCAACAGCGGCCGCACCGGGGGCGGCAGCCGGTCCAGCCCGTCGTCGAGGAGGCCGGACTCCCGGACGGTGCCCCAGCCCGCCGCGACGACGGCCAGCACCGCGCTGCCCGCCGCGCACCGCAGCAGGTCCACCGCCGCACCGGGCGCGTCGACCGCCAGGGCCAGCAGCACCGTGAGCAGGACGTGGGTACCGGCCAGCGCGGCCAGGACGGCGCCGGCAGCGGGCCATCCCCCGACGTCGCAGGCACGGACCACTCCCCGGCCGGCGCTGGTCAGCCCCCAGGCGAGGACCGCGGTGAGCAGCAGCGGCGCCAGGACCAGCGGACCGGACCCGAGGACCAGCCCGCCCCCCTGGGCCAGCAGCCACAACTGGCCGGCGAGCCGCGCCGAGCCGCCGACGGGCAGGCCACCGGCCGGGTCGAGCGTCTGCACCACGACCACGGCCAGCAACAACCCGAGCAGGCCGGTCACCGAGACCGCGGCGGCGGCCGCCGCGGCGAGGACGGGCGGGTGCCACGGCCCCCGACTGCCCGCCTCCCGCCGGCCCGGCAGGCTCAGACGCGCGAGCAGGGAGACCACACCCCCACTGTCCCAAGGCCGGGCCGGGAACGCCGGGACACGCGCCCGAGTCCCGTGGACAAAGTCTGCGGACGCCGGCGCCCGGCCGCCGCCGGCTCAGCGGTCGCCGGTGTGCTTCCCGAGGTCCGGACCCTGACCGGAGGCGCTGGAACCGCCCGAACGGCCGGGCTCGGAGCCGGGCTGCCCGGGGCCGGGCGGCGGCGCGTACTGCTGCGGCTGCCCCTGCGGAGGCTGCGGATGGCCGGGGACCTGCTGGCCGTAGGGCGGCTGCTGACCGTGCGACGGCTGGCCGTGCGACGGCTGCTGGCCGTAGGGCGGCTGCTGACCGTAGGGCGGCTGACCGTAGGGCGGCTGACCGTAGGGCGGCTGACCGTAGGGCGGCTGACCGTAGGACGGCTGACCGTAGGGCTGACCCGGCGTCTGCCCGCCCGGACCGCCCTGGCCGCCGAACTGCGGTGCCTGCTGGTTGGCCCACTGGGCCGCGGAGCCCAGACCACCGGACAGGGCCGGCCGGTTGCGCAGCTGGGGCAGGAGGGTGAGGACGGCGAACGCGAGCGCCGCGGCGGAGGCGAGGAAGGTCAGCAGGGCGAAGATGCTGAACCCCGCCTCGAACGTGCTGATCCACTCGACGAGCGTCAGCAGGAACGCCAGGGCGGTGAGCCCGACGGTGACGAAGCCGCGCGGGAACGGCACCCGCAGGTCGTAGGCGGCCGGCAGCAGCGCCCACACCGTCGCGAGGACCAGCAGGAAGAACGAGGTCGTGATGAGACCGAGGTCGAAGCCGTTGATCGACTCGGAGAAGCCGAAACCGAAGTCGAAGGTGAACCAGGGCAGGATGGCGAAGACCAGGTACGCGACGGTGCTGCCCGCGACGACGTAGTCCCCCAGCGACAGCCGCTTGAGGTCGAAGCCGGAGGCTCCTGAGCCGGGCGGCCGGCCGTAGGGGTGCTGTCCCCCGGGCTGACCGAAGGGCTGCTGCTGCGGCTGCCCGTAGCCCGGTGGGTACTGCTGGCCGAACGGGGGCTGGCCCGGCCCGTGGGGCGGCTGCCCCTGGCCGAACGGGGGCTGACCCGGCCCGTGCGGCGGTTGCCCCGGACCGGGCTGCCCGTACGGCGGCTGTCCGTGGGACGGCGGCGCCTGACCCGGCTGCCCCGGGGACGACGGCCCCGGCTGCCCGAGCGGCGGCTGGCCCTGACCCGGCTGCTGGCCGTACCCCGGCTGCCCGTACCCGCCGGGCGGCTGCGGCGGCTGACTGGTCATCGCGGGGTCTCCTCGGGGGTCACGGGTCGGTGCGCGCATCGTGGCAGCGGGCCTGACGCCGGCAAGCGCGCCGGGCCCACTGTCCCTCGTCCGTGACGGTATCGAGTCCCGGGGACGCGACTGCCCGGTCACCCCAGACGGGTGACCGGGCAGCAGCGCACGAGCCGAGACGGGCACGGTCAGGCCCGCGTGCAGGGTCCCGCCGCGAGCCTGCGAGCCGAGACGGGCACGGTCAGGCCCCCGTGCAGGGTCCCGCCGCGAGCCTGCGAGCCGAGACGGGCACGGTCAGGCCCCCGTGCAGGGTCCCGCCGCGAGCCTGCGAGCGGTGGGGGGCACGGGGGTCCTCTTTCAGGCGCCGACGATCTCGCGCATCAGGCGGGCCGTCTCCGACGGGGTCTTGCCGACCCGGACGCCAGCAGCCTCGAGGGCCTCCTGCTTCGCCTGGGCGGTGCCCGACGAGCCCGAGACGATCGCGCCGGCGTGGCCCATCGTCTTGCCCTCGGGCGCGGTGAACCCGGCCACGTACCCGACGACGGGCTTGGTGACGTTGGCCTTGATGAAGTCCGCGGCCCGCTCCTCGGCGTCGCCACCGATCTCGCCGATCATCACAATGGCCTCGGTCTCCGGGTCGTCCTGGAAGGCCTGCAGGCAGTCGATGTGCGTCGTCCCGATGACCGGGTCACCGCCGATGCCGACGGCGGTGGAGAACCCGATGTCCCGGAGCTCGTACATCATCTGGTACGTCAGCGTGCCGGACTTGCTGACCAGCCCGATCGAGCCCTGCTTGGTGATGTTGGCCGGGATGATGCCGGCGTTGGAGCGGCCGGGGCTGATCAGGCCGGGGCAGTTGGGGCCGATGATCCGCGTGGAGCCGCCCTGGGCGTGCGCCCAGGCGTAGGTCGAGTCGTGCACCGGGATGCCCTCGGTGATGACGACGGCGAGCGGGATCTGGGCGTCGACGGCCTCGATGACGGCGTTCTTGGCGCCGGCCGGCGGCACGAAGATGACGGTGACGTCCGCGCCGGTCTCCTTCATCGCCTCCGCCACGCCGCCGAAGACCGGCACGCTCGCGCCGTCGAAGTCGACGCTCTGGCCGGCCTTCTTCGGGTTCACGCCACCGACGATCGCCGTCCCCGAGGCCAGCATGCGCTGGGTGTGCTTGCGTCCCTCGGAGCCGGTCATGCCCTGGACGATGACCTTGCTGTTCTCGTTGAGGAAGATCGACATTCTGGTGTCCTGTCTGGGAGGACCTCGTCCTCCTCACCCCTCGCGACCTCGGGGCGAGCCTCTGGACGAGGCCGGGAGTCGGTTAGGAGGAGGCGAGCTCGGCGGCGCGGCGGGCGGCGCCGTCCATGGTGTCCACCACGGTCACCAGCGGGTGGTTCGCCTCGGCCAGGATGCGCCGGCCCTCCTCCACGTTGTTGCCGTCCAGCCGGACGACCAGCGGCTTGGTGGCCTCGTCGCCGAGGATGCCGAGCGCGTGCACGATGCCGTTGGCGACGGCGTCGCAGGCGGTGATCCCGCCGAAGACGTTGACGAACACGCTCTTCACGGCCGGGTCGGACAGGATGATGTGCAGCCCGTTGGCCATGACGTCGGCCGAGGCGCCACCGCCGATGTCGAGGAAGTTGGCCGGCTTGACGCCGCCGAACTCCTCCCCGGCGTACGCGACGACGTCCAGGGTGCTCATCACCAGGCCGGCACCGTTGCCGATGATCCCGACCTCGCCTTCGAGCTTGACGTAGTTGAGGTCCTTCTCCTTGGCCGCGGCCTCCAGCGGGTCGGCCGAGGCGGCGTCCTCGAGCGCGGCGTGCTCCGTGTGCCGGAAGCCGGCGTTCTCGTCGAGGGTCACCTTCGCGTCGAGCGCGAGCACGGTGCCGTCGGGCGCCTTGGCCAGCGGGTTGACCTCGACCAGGGTGGCGTCCTCCTTGGCGAAGACGTCCCAGAGCTGGACGGCGATGGCGATCACCTGGTCGCGGACCGCGGCGGGGAAGCCCGCCGCGTCGACGATCTCGGTGGCCTTCGCCGTGTCGACGCCGGTTGTGGCGTCGATCGGGATGCGGGCCAGCGCCTCGGGGCGCTCGACGGCGAGCTGCTCGATCTCCACGCCGCCCTCGACCGAGGCCATGGCCAGGAAGGTGCGGTTCGAGCGGTCGAGCAGGTAGGAGAAGTAGTACTCCTCGGCGATGTCACTGGCCTGCGCCACCATCACGCGGTGGGTGATGTGGCCCTTGATGTCCAGGCCGAGGATGTCCTGCGCGCGGTCCCGGGCGGCGTCGGCGTCGTCGGCGAGCTTGACCCCACCGGCCTTGCCGCGGCCACCGGTCTTCACCTGCGCCTTGACGACGACGGGGGCGGCGATCTCCCGTGCGATCGCCTCGGCCTGCTCGGGGGTCTCCGCGACGCCGCCGGGCAGCACGGGGACGCCGTGCGACGCCAGCAGGTCACGGGCCTGGTACTCGAAGAGATCCACGAACAGGCACCGTATCCCCCGTCCCAGCCGCACGCCGCACCGGTGGAGGGGGTCGTGCCCGGCATCACAGGGCGCTCCGTCACACCGCGGGGCGACCGTCCTGGCGACCGCCCAGGTCACGGGGGCGCACCGGTCCGCGCGGGGGTCAGGGGGTGGCCGCGGGGGCCCGGCGCAACCGCCAGGCCAGCACGGTCAGGAGCACGAATCCGAGACCGGCCAGCAGCAGTCCGCCGCCGGGCACCGTCCACTCCAGCTCCGACGAGGCGACGGCGTCGCGCAGCCCCGCCAGCCCGGCGGAGGAGACGACCACCGCGATGGCCAGCAACCCGCCGACCGCCGCCAGTCGCGGCCGCAGGGACGGCGCGAGCACCGAGCAGAGGACGACCGCGCCGGCCAGTAGCAGGCCGCCCAGCAGCGCCAGGCCGGGACGCTCGAGCAGCCCCTGGGGGCCGTCCTGCTCGACCACCGTCTGCAGCCCGGTGACCGGGTCGCTGACGACCCGGTCGGGGACGTCGGCGGCCGGCAGCACGAGGCACAGCACCGTGCCGACGCCCAGGAGCACCGCGGCACCGGCCAGCGCGGGCCGGACGGGGTCGAGCGCTCCGCGGTCCTCCATGACGGTGCGGCCCCACGCCGCGGCGGCGAGCGCTCCGGCCAGCACCGTGAGCGCGAGGGACACCACGCCGGCCACCCACCCCACGCCGATCTCGACGGAGCTGGTCAGGACCCGCTCCCCAGCGATCACCTCCACGCCGGGACGCACGGTCGACGTGCTGGCGCGGTAGATCTCGATGAGGAGCAGCCCGATCGACAGGGCACCGGCGACGGCCGCGTAGGCCAGCCCGAAGCGCGGCGCGCGGCCGGCTCCCAGGCCCGCGCCCACGGCGCCCGAGACGAGCGGCACCAGCGCCGCGGCGAGGACGCCGCCGAGCCCGCCGCCATGGGAGGTCTCCTGGCCGCCGACGACCAGGTAGGTGGGGAACACCGCGACCAGCCCGGCCAGCCCGGCGAGCACCAGCAGCAGCCCGGCCACCCGCACGGTGCCGGGCGCGTGGCCGAGGACCAGGCCGTCGTCCGGCGGACCCGCGGGCACGGCCGCGGCAGCGGACGGGCGCCGGGACGTCGTCCGGCGGGCCGCTGCGACCTGGTCCCGGGGCGCGCGGCCACCGGCCGCGCGCCCGGAGCGGGCGGCGTCTCGGTCGCGGGTGGAGCCATCGCGGGCGGCCACGGATCCCCCTTCGAGGAGTAGGTCACGAACCGGCGTCGATCGACACCCGGCCGGGTGTCGCTCGTGTGACGGGCGCCACACAGGGGCATTACCGTCGGGTCCACAGGGCAGCCACCAGGTGCTCCGCCGTCGGCGGGCCGTCGATCCCGGGCGCTCCCGGAACAGGAACGGGGAGGACCGGTCATGCGCCCGATCAGCGACCTGGGATCTCGTCCAGCGTCGCACATCGGCACCCCGGCGCCCGGATCGCCACGGCGCGGTCTCGGGTCACTGATCACCCGCGCGACCCTGGCCGGCGGACTCACCGAACTGGCCCTCGTGGGCGCCCACGTGCTCATGTACCCGCTCGGCGCCCGCACCGAGCGACTGCGGCCCGACCCTCGTCGCCGACCGGGTGAGCAGCCCCCCGCCGTCCGGGCCCTGTTCGCCGCCGACCCGCTGGCGGCACGCATCCCGGTGGTCCTGGTGCACGGCCTCATCGACAACCACTCGATCTTCGCGGTGATGCGGCGGAGCCTCCGCCGTCGTGGCTTCGCCCACGTCTGCTCCTGGAACTACAGCCCGCTGCTGGCCGACGTCGCCCGTGGCGCCGAGGACCTCGGCCGGCACCTGGAGCGGATCTGCGAGCAGACCGGTCACGACCGGGTACACGTGGTCGGCCACAGCCTCGGCGGCCTGATCGCCCGCTACCACGTCCAACGGCAGGGCGGGCACCGGCGCGTGGAGTCCCTGGTGACGCTGGGGACCCCGCACCAGGGATCGGTGCTGGCGCACCTGCTGCCGACCCCGCTGGTCCGCCAGCTGCGCCCCGGCTCCGCGGTCCTCCGTGAGCTCGCCGAGCCCGCGCCGGACGTACGCACACCCGTGACGGCCATCTACAGCGACCTCGACCAGGTGGTGCTGCCCACGAGCGCGGGCCGGTGCGACCACCCCGACCTGCTGGCCCGCAACGTGCTGGTCCGAGGTGTCGGGCACATGTCCCTCCCGTTCCACCGCGGCGTGCTCGACGAGGTCGCAGCCAGCCTGGCCGGCCTGCGCCAGCCGCACGCGGCCGCCGCCTCCGAGTCGGCCGCCGTCGCCTGACACAGGGCCCCCGTCCTCCCCACCCCTCGCGCGCTCGGGGCGGGCCGGTGGACGGAGGCGCCCCGTTCGTCACATCCGTCCCACCGGTTGCAGACAAGGCGACACGCGGTCCCACGGAGCGACGGTGACCTGACAGATCGTTACCGTCCGATCACGGCGCCGGTGACCACCGGCGGGCGTCGCACTCCGGGCGCCCCAGCCGCCGTCGCTCCCCCGACGGTCTGCCCCTCGGGGTACCGACGGGCGGGTCGCCTGCCGAGGAGGTGCTCCGTGACTCGCCAGACCGGGCCAGCGCTCCTGGAGCGACCGAGCACCGACCGCGTTCCGCTCGCCCCGCGCATCCCCGTACCGCGGCTCGCCGCCGACTCCGTCGGCATCGGCGACGCCCCGGCCGCGGCCCCCGGCGCCCCGGCGCCGGAGGTCCCCGTCACCGCGACGCCCGCCCGGCGCCGGACCCTCCCCCGTCCGCCCGGCCGGCGCGGCCCGCTCTGGCTCGCCGCCCTCGTCACCGGCGCGGTCGTCGCCGCGCTGACGAGCACGCTGGGCACCGGACCCATCGACGTGACGGCCAGCGCCGCCCAGTACGGCCTGGGTGTCGCCTCCGACGTCGGCTTCACCGGGGAGATGGAGGACGCCGGGGTCCGCCGGGGCATCACCGAGGCCGAGGCCCGCGCCCGCCTGGACGAGCTCGCCGCGTCCCGTGCCGCGCGCACCCCCACCACCGTCGTCCCGGTCCAGGCCGCCCGCCTGACCACGTGCTTCTGCATGCGCTGGGGCACCATGCACAACGGCCTGGACCTCGCTGCCCCGCTGGGGACGCCCATCCTGGCGGCCTCGGACGGCGTCGTCCTCCGGGCCGGCCCCGCGTCCGGCTACGGCAACGCCGTCTACATCCAGGACGCCGACGGCGACGTGCACATCTACGGGCACATGCGCTACTACGACGTCGAGGCGGGCCAGATCGTGCACGCCGGCGACCTGATCGCCAAGGTCGGCAGCGAGGGCTACTCGACCGGGCCGCACCTGCACTACGAGATCCACCGCGGCGGCCAGGGCGGTCGCCCGATCGACCCGCAGGTCTGGCTGGCCGACCGCGGCGCCCTCATCTGACCGGTCGGCCTCGAGTTCGGCGCCCCGGAGGACCGGTCAGAGCTTGACGAGGGGGGCGTAGCGCAGGACGAGGCGCTTGGTGCCGCCGGAACCGAAGTCGACCGTCGCCTGGGCCTTGTCGCCCGCCCCGGAGACCTCGACGACCGTGCCCAACCCGAACGCGTCGTGGCTGACCCGGTCACCGACGTCGACGGCGATGACCGCCCGGTTGCCCGCTCCCCCGCGCAGCCCGCCGGTGGACAACCCGGTGGCGGCCACCCGCTGCTGCGCCGAGCGGTACCCGGTGCTCGGGGCGGGTGCGGGTTCCTTGCCCGCCCACTGCACGGTGTCGCCGGGCAGCTCGTCCAGGAAGCGGGACGGCGGGTTGTAGGCCGGCTGCCCCCAGCTGGTGCGGACCGTCGCGCGGGAGATGAACAGCCGCTGCTGCGCCCGGGTGATGCCGACGTAGGCCAGCCGGCGCTCCTCCTCCAGCTCCCGCGGGTCGCCCAGCGCGCGCAGGTGCGGGAAGACGCCGTCCTCCAGGCCGGTGAGGAAGACGACCGGGAACTCCAGCCCCTTCGCCGTGTGCAGCGTCATCATCGTCACCACACCGGCGTCGTCCCCGGCGACGGGGATCTGGTCGGCGTCGGCCACCAGGGACACCTGCTCGAGGAAGTCGGTGACCGTGCCGCCCGGGCTGGCCGCCTCGAACTCCGCAGCCACCGAGATGAGCTCGTTGAGGTTGTCGACCCGGCCCTCGTCCTGCGGATCGGTGCTGGCCTGCAGCTCGGCCAGGTAACCGGTGCGGTCGAGGATGCTCTCGAGCAGCGCGGCCGGGCCCGAGCCGGTCTCCACCAGCTGCTCGAACTCCTCGAGCAGGGCCACGAACTCCTGGATGGCCTTCAACGAGCGGGTGGCCAGCTCACCGACCTCCGAGCACCGGCGCAGCGCGTTCGCGAACGCGATCCGCTCGCGGTCCGCGAAGTTCTCGATGCACGCCTCGGCGCGCTCCCCGATGCCGCGCTTGGGGGTGTTGATCACCCGGCGGAGGCTGACGACGTCGGCCGGGTTGGCGACCACCTTGAGGTAGGCCAGGGCGTCGCGGACCTCCTTGCGCTCGTAGAAGCGCACCCCGCCGACCACCTTGTAGGGCATGCCGACCCGGATGAACACCTCCTCGAACACACGGGAGGCGTTGTTGGTCCGGTAGAAGACCGCGATGTCCTTGGGCTTGACGGTGCCCTCGTCGACGAGGGCGTCGATCTGCTCGGCGACCCACGCCGCCTCGTCGTGCTCGTTCTCCGCGACGTAGCCCTCGATCAGCTCGCCGTCCCCGGCGTCGGTCCACAGGTTCTTGGGCCGGCGGCCGGTGTTCTTCGAGATGACCTGGTTGGCCGCGCGCAGGATCCGCTGGGTCGAGCGGTAGTTCTGCTCGAGCAGGATCGTCGTCGCCTGCGGGTAGTCGCGCTCGAACTCGTCGATGTTGCGGATCGTCGCGCCGCGGAAGGCGTAGATGGACTGGTCGGCGTCCCCGACCACGCAGAGCTCGGCCGGTGGCACCGGGCCGGTGCCGGTGCCGACCAGCTCGCGGACCAGCACGTACTGCGCGTGGTTGGTGTCCTGGTACTCGTCGACCAGGACGTGCCGGAAGCGACGGCGGTAGTGCTCGGCGACGTCGGGGAAGGCCTGCAGCAGGTGCACCGTCGTCATGATCAGGTCGTCGAAGTCCATCGCGTGGGCCTGACGCAGCCGCTGCTGGTAGAGCTTGTACGCCTCGGCCAGCACCTTCTCCGGCGCCGTCCCCGGGACGTAGGCCTCCTCGTCGATCAGCTCGTTCTTCAGGTTCGACACCTGGGCGGCGAGGCTGCGCCCCGGATAGCGCTTGGCGTCCAGGTCCAGGTCGCGGGCGACCATCGTCATGAGCCGCACCGAGTCGCCCTGGTCGTAGATCGTGAAGGACGACTTCATGCCCAGCTTGCCGGCCTCGGCGCGCAGGATGCGCACGCACATCGAGTGGAACGTGGACACCCACATCGCCCGCGCGCGCGGGCCGACCAGGGTGGCCACCCGCTCCTTCATCTCCCCGGCGGCCTTGTTGGTGAACGTGATCGCCAGGATCTCGCCGGGCTGCGTGCCCCGGGCCCCGAGCAGGTAGGCGATCCGGTGCGCGAGCACCCGGGTCTTGCCCGACCCGGCGCCGGCCACGATCAGCAACGGGCCACCCTCGTGGACGACGGCCTGCCGCTGCGGGCCGTTGAGCGAGGCCAGCATCCGGTCCAGCTCCCGGCCGAGCTGGCCGGGCGCCGACCGCTGGAGCGCCTCCGTACCGGGGAGGGCGGGGGCACCGGGGAAGGCCTGCTGGACGCTCATCCCGGGGTCCCCGCGGGGACCAGGAGCGCCAGCGGAGCGTTTTCGTGGGGTGGGTTCATGACCCCGCCACTGTAAGCCGGACGGGTGACGGCCCTGCGTCGCCGGGAACACCCGCCCCACCGGTCCCGGACACGCCGACGCGCCATCCGCTGGCGATCTCCGACGCCGCCGTGGCAGACTCCGCGACGTGCTCGCCGCCCTCAGCTTTTACTACGGCCACCGGGATCCGGTGTCCGTCACCGCTGGCTGAGCACACGCCGCAGCAGACGCCCCGGGCCCGAGGAGCCCGGGGCGTTTCTCGTTCCCGGGGTCCGACGGCCTCCGCTCCAGGAGGAACCCTCGATGACCACCACGCTCCCCGCCACCACTGCCCCCGACGAGCGCATCGCCGAGCTCCGGCAGGAGATCGACGCCTGCGACGCCGAGCTGATCCGCCTGGTGCAGCGCCGGCTCGCCGTCTCCCGCGAGATCGGCGCACTGCGCTCGGCGTCCGGCGGGACCCGGCTGTCGCTCGCCCGTGAGCAGCAGGTGCTCGCGCGCTTCCAGGCCGAGCTCGGACAGGACGGCGCGACCCTCGGCATGATGCTGCTCCGCCAGGGCCGCGGCCGCCTCTGAGAGAGGGCCACCCTTCCCCCCACGCCTCGCACGCTCGGCGCGGGCCCGTGAGGGGTGGCCGTTCCAGCGCGTTCCCAGGCTCGCAGCACGGACCTGGCCCTACGGGCGGCGCTGGTCGGCGGGTGGGAAGTCGGCATGGCGGTGGACCAGCCACCAGTCGTCCTGGATGCGCTTGTAGACGTGGGTGACCCGGATGGTCATCGGACGGGCCTCCCCGCCGTCGACCCGGACGCTGCCCCGCTCCGTCCCGACGGTGTAGGCGAGGTCCCCACCGACCTCGACCACGTCGTAGCGCGGGACGAGCGTCCCCTCGCTGAACCGGCTGCCCACCCACTCGAAGGTCTGCGTGACCGCGTGGTGCCCCTTCTCCATCGGGCCCCACGCGCCGAACAGCGTCACGTCGGCGGAGTCGGCCCAGCAGCTCGCGTACGGACCGGGATCACCGGCCGCGATGGCCGCCAGCGCGTCGGCGACCCGCTCCAGTGCCCGGGACAGTGCCGGATCCATGACAGCTCCCCTCCCCCCGGGGCGTGACCGCACTGTCGCGCGGACGGCCGGGAGGTCAGGATCTGGCTGCCCCGTCCGCCTGCGGAAGGGTCCCTGGGCCCCGCTGCGACCGACCACCGCGACCCGCGGCAGCGACCGGGCCGGCTGCACGGGCGACGCGGCGACCTAGGCTCGCGCGGGTGACCTCACCGCAGTCCTGGAAGCCCGCCGAGCACGTGGAACGCGCCCTGTGCGTGCTCGCCCACCCCGACGACGTCGACTTCGGCAGCGCCGGCACCGTGGCGACCTGGGCCAAGGCCGGCACCCACGTCACGTACTGCATCGTCACCGACGGCGACGCGGGCGGCTTCGACGACACCCCGCGGCACGAGATGGGCCCGCTGCGGCGGGCCGAGCAGGAGGCCGCGGCGGCGGCGGTGGGCGTCGAGGACGTGCACTTCCTGGGCTACCCCGACGGCCGGCTGGAGCTGACCCTCGACCTGCGCCGCGACATCAGCCGGGTGATCCGCCAGGTGCGGCCGCAGCGGGTGCTCACCAGCTCGCCCGAGCGGTTCTGGGAACGGGTCGGCGCGAGTCATCCCGACCACATGACGGTGGGCGAGTCGACGCTGCGGGCGGTGTACCCCGACGCCCGCAACCCGTTCGCCTTCCCGGAACTGCTGGCCGACGAGGGCCTGGAGGCGTGGACGGTGGACGAGGTGTGGCTGACGGCCAGCCCGCGCGCCGACCACGTCGTCGACGTCACCGACGTGGTCGAGCTGAAGTTCGCGGCGCTGAAGAGCCACCGCAGCCAGGTGGGGCACCTGCCCGAGCTCGAGGCCTTCGTCACCGACTGGATGCGCCAGACCGCCCGCCGCCTCGGCCTGCCCGAGGGGCGGCTGGGCGAGGCCTTCCACGTGGTGCACACCGCCTGACGCACAGCAACCGGATCGCCGGGGCGTAACCGGCCCGACATCCGCGTGCACGCCCGGCAACACGGCGTCCGTAGAACTCCCGCGACCCATCCCCACCCACCGGGAGTTCACGATGACCCAGGCCCAGGACCACCAGCTCCCCGATCCGTCGGCCGCTGCCGAGACCCTCGAACGGGGCATCGGCCGGCGCACGTTCGTGCAGGCCGCCCTGGCCGCCGGCGCGCTGCTCGGCGCGGGCGTCGCCACGGCCTCCCCGGCGGCCGCCACCCCCGGGCACCGCACGCGCCTGCCCGGGGAGGTGCTGCAGCCCGGACGCGGGCCGATCGACGGGGACGTCTACCTGCCGTCCCGCGTCGAGGAGGTCTACTGGGGCTACCTGCCGCGCACCACCGACGCACCCGTGGCCCGCCTCCGGTCCGGGCAGACGATCACCATCGACACGGTCAGCCACGAGGGCCTCCTGGAGGACCAGGGACGGGACCCGGCGGCGTGGTTCGCCGGCAAGGGCGTCCCGCGCGACCAGGTCCTCGACGACGCCGTCGCGGTGGCCGCCGGCTACGCCCGGCACCGCCGCGACTTCGACGCCGACGGCCCGCACGTGGTGACCGGGCCGGTGTACGTGGAGGGCGCCGCCCCCGGCGACGTCCTCAAGATCGAGCCGCTCAGCGCGCTGCCCCGGGTGCCCTACGGCGTCGTCTCCAGCCGGCACGGCAAGGGCTCGCTGGCACGCCAGTTCGCCACGCCGGAGGGAGGGATCACCGCGGCCGAGGCCATGCCGCCCGTGGCGACCGACGGGCGGGCCACCAGGGACCCCCGGCAGTACGGCAACGTCTCGGTGTTCACGCCCGTCCGCGACGGCCGGCGCGCGGGGCCGCAGGCGTACCTGCCGGTGGGCAGCACCGGCGAGGTGAGCTGGCCGCTCGACCCGTTCGCCGGGTTGATGGCGGTCGCCACCGTGGGCGACGCCCCGGTGCTCAACGACCCGCTGGTGAACTCGATCCCGCCGACCGTCGGCGGCGGCAACATCGACGTGAAGCACCTGAACGTCGGCTCGGCGTTCTACGTCCCGGTGGTCGCCGAGGGCGCGCTGTTCTCCACCGGCGACCCGCACATGTCGATGGGCAACGGCGAGGTCGCGCTCACCGCGATGGAGGGGTCGCTGCGGCTCACCTACCGGCTGACCGTGTGCAAGCCCGGAGCCGGCGACGCCCCGTCGGTGGCCTTCCGGTACCCCTTCGGCGAGACGCCGGAGGCCTGGGTGCCGATCGGCCTGTCCGACCCCGACGGCTCGCGGAACGGCCAGGGCAGCGACCTCGACGTGGCCTCCCGGAGGGCTGTCGTCAACGCGCTGGACTTCCTCCAGACCGACCTGGGCATGGACCGGGCCGTCGCCTACGCCTACCTGTCCGCGGCGGCCGACTTCGAGGTCTCCCAGGTCGTCGACCGGACCGTCGGCGTGCACGGACTCATCCCGAAGGCCCACTTCGGGTAGGGGCCGTACGAGGGGTCGACCCGGCGGGGGGCGGAGATGGCCGTCTCTGCCCCCCGGCGGCTCACAGCAGGCGGTTGGTCGCCGCCCACCGGGTGAGCTCGTTGCGGTTGGACAGCTGCAGCTTGCGGAGCACGTTGGACGCGTGCGACTCGACCGTCTTCACCGAGATGAACAGCCGCGAGCCGATCTCCCGGTAGGTGTACCCGCGGGCCAGCAGCTGCATGACCTCGCGCTCGCGGGCGCTGAGCAGGTCGAGCCCGGGGTCGGTCGCGGGGTCCGCCGGTTCGGGGGTCGCGGCGGGGCCGGCCGCCGAGAACGCGTCGAGCACGAACCCGGCCAGCCGGGGGCTGAACACCACGTCCCCGTCGGCGACCCGGGTGACCGCGTCGAGCAGGTCCGGTCCGGAGATGGTCTTGGTGACGTAGCCACGGGCACCGGCGCGGATGACGGCGATGACGTCCTCGGCGGCGTCGGACACCGACAGCGCCAGCCAGCGCACCGCCGGCAGCTCCCCGCGCAGCGCCTCGAGCACCGCGCGACCACCGCCGCCGGGCAGGTGGACGTCGAGCAGCACGACGTCGGGCACGGTGTCCCGGATGCCCTCGACGGCACCGGCGACGTCGGCGGCCTCGCCCACGACCGCGACGGCGTCACCGAGCTCGGTACGCACGCCGGAGCGCACCATGGCGTGGTCGTCCACGAGGAACACGCGCGTCCGCGCGGTCTCCTCGGCAGCCGGCCCGCTCACGCGGCCTCCCTGGGCAGCAGCAGCTCCACCTCGGTCCCCTCCCCCGGCGCCGAGCGCACCGTCGCCGTCCCGCCGACCCGTGCCAGCCGGCCGGAGACGGAGTCGCGCAGCCCGCGCCGGTCGGCCGGCACCGTCGCCGGGTCGAACCCGGCGCCCCGGTCGCGCACGAAGACGGCCACCTTGTCCGTCGCCACCTCGGCGTACAGGTCCGCGGAGGTGGCGCCGGAGTGCTTGGCCGCGTTGACCAGGGCCTCCTTGGTGGCGGCGCCGAGCGCGGCCAGCGCGTCGTCGACGGGGGCGTCGCCGACGACGACGGACTCGACGGTGAGCGCGTGGTCGGCCTCCACCTCGGCCACCATCCCCGACACCATCGACGCCCACGTCCCCCCGGTGGCCTTCTCCGGCTCGTAGAGCCAGGTCCGCAGCTCCCGCTCCTGGCTGCGGGCCAGCCGGGCCACCGCCTTGGGGTCCTCGGCGTGCCGCTGGATGAGCGCCAGCGTCTGCAGCACCGAGTCGTGCAGGTGCGCCGCGACGGCGGCCCGCTCCTCGGACCGGACGCGCGCGGTCCGCTCGACCTCGCGCGAGGCCAGCAACCGGCGCCACAGCGGAGCCGTGGCCAGGGCGACGCCGACGAGGATCACCAGGGTGGCGGCGAACCCGTTGCGTGCGTTGGCCAGCTGCCCGGTGGTGGCCAGCAGCAGGATCAGCCCGACGATGCCGAGGGTGACGCCACCGGCCAGCACCCACGGCACCCCCGGGCGGGCCAGGGTGCGGTCGGTGTCCAGCTGCCGCCAGATGACCGCCAGCCCGGCACCGACCAGGACGAGCGGGACGACGAGCTCGCTGTTGCCCCACGTGGCCAGGTTGGTGACGAGGACCAGCGCACCGAACCCGAGCAGGGTCAGCCCGAGCGCCTGCCGCCGGCTGGGCTCGGTGTCCGGGAGAGGGGCCGCGGGTGCCGCGTCCACGTCGGCGACCGGCATGAAGAACCACAGCGCCGCGTAGGCGATGACGCCGATGCCGGTGACGGCGAAGACGACGAAGGCGATGCGGACGACCAGCGGGTCCAGCCGGAGGTGCACCGCCGTCCCCGCGGCGACACCGGCGAGCAGCCGTCCGGAGCGCGGGCGCGCCAGGGCGGGGCGCTGCGGCACCAGCGCGGTCGTCGTCACGCCGTCGATGGTCGCACCGCGCGGCCCCGCCTCACACCGGTGATCACCCTGGAGGGCACGACCAGGGTCGAGTGGGGGCGTTCCCTGATGTCGCAGGGGCCGGTCGCGTCGCAGGCTCTGTGGCATGACCTCCGCACCACCGCCTCCCCCGGCGCCTCCCGCGCCCCCGCCGTCGGACTCCCCCGCCCCCTTCGAGCAGCCCGCGCTGGCCGGCCCTCCGGCGGTCCGCCCGCCGCTGCGCCGCAGCCGCAGCGACAAGATGATCGGCGGCGTCGCCGGCGGCCTCGCCGAGTACTCCGGCATCGACGCGCTGCTGTGGCGGGTCGGCTTCGTCGCCCTGACGCTGGCCGGCGGCAGCGGCGTCCTCGTGTACGCGCTGCTGTGGCTGCTCATGCCGGCCGGCTCCGGGACGGGCGCCCCGCGCGAGCGGCGCCCCAAGGCCCCGCCCGGGCCGCGCTCGCCGGTCCCGGGCATCACGCTGGCCGGACTGCTGATCGTGGTCGGCACCCTGGTCCTGGTCAGCCGGTTCACCGACTGGTCGATCGGGCCACGGTGGATCCTCGGTCCCGCGCTCCTCGTGGTGGGGCTGGGCCTGGTGGCCGCGGCCTTCTCCGGCGGACGCCGGGCCAAGGGCGGTCTGATCGCCCTCGGCGCGCTGCTCTCACTCGCACTGATCACCGTCTCGGCCGAGCCGTGGCGCAACGTCGACGGCGGCATCGGTGACCGGACCTACCGCCCGGTCAGTGCGGCTGACGTCCGTCCCGTCTACTCGGCCGGCGTCGGCGACGTGACCCTCGACCTCTCCGGCATCGACCTGAGCGATCTGGACCGGCCCATCGAGACCCGGCTGGACGCCGGCGTGGGGGACGTCGACATCGTCGTCCCGAGGTCGGCCGACGTCCGGGTCGAGGTGGACCGCGGCCTCGGCGGCGTCGAGGTCTTCGGCGACGACGTGTCCGACGACGGCCTCCACCCCGGCCGGGGCTCCGCGGAGTGGACCGGCGACAGGACCCCCGAGATCACCCTGAGCATCGACGCCGGCATCGGCGACGTGGAGGTGTCCCGTGCCTGACTACAGCGAGTTCCCGACCACACCCACCGCCTGGCAGCAGCACGTCTGGGGCGACGTCACCCCGCTGCCCGTCGAGGACCCCCCGCCCCCGCCGGCGCGGCGGGGGGTGGACCTCACCGCCCTCGTCCCGGGCGTGGTGTTCGTCGTCCTGGCGATCTCGCTGATGGTCGGCGCCGCCTTCCCCCTGGACGCGTTCGTCGACGGCGGGGTGCTGTGGCTGCTGCTCATCGGGGCCGGGGTCGCCCTGCTGCTCAGCGAGGTCAGGAAGGCCCGCCGCAGGCAGGACTGAGCGCTGACGGCGGGGACGACGGGCGGAGGGCCCGGGGAGCGATCGGCTCCCCGGGCCCTCCGCCGTCGTCAGCCGGTCACCCGGTCGCAGAAGGCCAGCGCCCGCTCCCACAGCAGGGCGGTGGCCGGCCCGTCGTACTCGTCGGGCAGGCCCGGATCGGTGAACAGGTGCCCGCCGACCGGGTACTCGAAGACCTCGACCGCACTCCCGCTGCCGCGGACGTCGGCGACGAAGCCCTCGGCCCACTCGGGCTGCGCGAACGGATCGCGCGCGGCGACGTGCAGCTGCACGGGGACGCCGGCCGGCCAGGCGTCGGCGCCGAGCACAGCCACCGGGAGGGCGCCGGAGAACAGCAGGACGCCGGCACACCGCCGCTGGGTGGCCACGTGCTCGGCCATGCCCGCGCCGTTGGAGAAGCCGGCCGCCACGAACCCGTCGGGGAGCTGCGCCACGGCCTCGAGCGCCGCCTGCATGAGCGCCGGGAAGCCGAGCTGCTCGACGTGGGCGCCCGCCGTCTCGTAGTCGTCGAACACCCGCCCGCCGTACTGGTCGACGACGAGCACGGTGTGCCCGGCGGTCCGCAGCCGGGCGGCGGCGTCGGTGACGCCGGCGCGGACGCCGAGGGCGGAGTGGAACAGCGCGATGGAGGCCATGAGGGAACTCTCCCGCGACTCCGGTGACACCGTCCTGTCACCGTCTCCTGCGACGATCCCCGGGTGAACCGCACCGACCGCCTGCACGCGCTGTCCGAGGAGCTCCGCCGGGCCGGGCGGCGGGGCCGGACGGCGCAGCGGCTGGCCGCCTGGCTGGAGGTGTCGACCCGCACGGTGAAGCGGGACGTCGCCGCGCTCCAGCAGGCGGGCGTGCCGATCTGGGCCAGCGCCGGTCCCGGCGGCGGGTACGTGCTCGACGCGACGGCCACCCTCCCGCCGGTCAACCTCACCCCGGCGCAGGCGGTCGCGGTCGCCGTGTCGCTGTCCGGCGCGCCCGACGCACCCTTCGCCGTCGACGGACGGGCGGCGCTGGAGAAGGTGCTGGACGCCCTGGGGCCGGCGGCCCGGGCCGAGGTCGAGCGGCTGGGCGCCCGGGTGTGGGTGCGCAGCCCTGCGCAGGCCCGGCCGCCCGCGGCCGGCGTCGTCGAGGAGGCGCTGGTGCGGCGCCTGGTCGTCGCGATCGACTACCGGGACGGGGCCGGCCGGCGGTCCCGTCGCCGGGTGGAGCCGCACGGGGTCGCGCGCACGGAGGGGCACTGGTACGTGATGGCGTGGTGCCGCGAGCGGGACGCCCCGCGCTGGTTCCGCTGGGACCGCATCGACTCCGCCGACCTGACGGCCGAGCCCGTGTCCGACCGCGACGTCGCCGTCTTCGGCACCCCACCGGACGACGCCACCACCGTCCGCCCGGCACGCAGGTGACCGGCTGGAACGGCCTCCCTGCAGGGCACCACGGGAAACGGCCCCGTCGCAGGGGCCCGCGCCGAGCGTGCGAGGCGTGGGTCAGGGTGAGGTGATGGAACGGCCCTCCTGCAGGGACCCGACCCGAGCGTCAGCGAGGGGTGCGGGCAGGAGGGTCCTCACTCCCACTCGATGGTGCCCGGCGGCTTGCTGGTCACGTCGAGGACGACGCGGTTGACCTCGGCCACCTCGTTGGTGATCCGGG
Source organism: Geodermatophilus sabuli (assembly GCF_010686765.1). Classification (GTDB taxonomy): domain Bacteria; phylum Actinomycetota; class Actinomycetes; order Mycobacteriales; family Geodermatophilaceae; genus Geodermatophilus; species Geodermatophilus sabuli_A. The sequence continues at coordinate 155,865 of NZ_JAAGWF010000009.1, forward strand.
TGGAGATGCGGGCCAGCACGTCGTAGGGCAGCCGGGTCCAGTCGGCGGTCATCGCGTCCTCGCTGGACACCGGGCGCAGCACCACCGGGTGGCCGTAGGTGCGCCCGTCCCCCTGGACGCCGACCGAGCGGACGTCGGCCAGCAGCACCACCGGGCACTGCCAGATCTCCCGGTCCAGCTTGGCGGCCGTCAGCTCGGCGCGGGCGATGGCGTCGGCCCGGCGGAGGACGTCGAGCCGCTCCTGCGTGACCTCGCCGATGATCCGGATGCCCAGCCCGGGGCCGGGGAACGGCTGCCGCCACACCAGCGACTCCGGGAGGCCGAGCTGGACGCCGACCTCGCGGACCTCGTCCTTGAACAGCGTGCGCAGCGGCTCGACGAGGGTGAACTGCAGGTCCTCGGGGAGCCCACCGACGTTGTGGTGGCTCTTGATGTTGGCCGTCCCGGTCCCGCCGCCGGACTCGACCACGTCGGGGTAGAGGGTGCCCTGCACGAGGAAGTCCACGGTCTCGCCGTGTGCGTGCGCGTCGTGCACGACGTCGAGGGCGGCTTGCTCGAAGACGCGGATGAACTCCCGGCCGATGATCTTGCGCTTCTGCTCGGGGTCGCTGACCCCGGCCAGCGCGCCCAGGAACTGCTCCCGGGCGTCGACGACCCGCAGGTCGGCGCCGGTGACGGCGACGAAGTCCCGCTCGATCTGCTCGGTCTCGCCCTCGCGCATCAGCCCGTGGTCGACGTAGACGCAGGTCAGCCGGTCACCGATGGCCCGCTGCACCAGCGCCGCCGCGACGGCGGAGTCGACGCCCCCCGACAGCGCGCACAGGGCCCGCCGGTCACCGACCTGCGCGCGGATCCGCTCGACCTGCTCCTCGACGACGTTGGCCATCGTCCAGGTCGGCTCGAGGCCGGCGATGTCGAAGAGGAAGTGCTCGAGCACGGTCTGCCCGTGCGCGGTGTGCCGGACCTCGGGGTGGAACTGGACGCCGGCCAGCTTGCGATCGACGTCCTCGAAGGCCGCGACCGGCGCGCCGGTGGAGGTGGCGGTGACGGTGAACCCGGGCGGGGCGTCGGAGACGGCGTCCCCGTGGCTCATCCACACCGACTGCTCGACCGGCAGCGAGCCGAACAGCCGGCCCTGCGTGGTCACCGTCAGCGGGGTGCCGCCGTACTCGCGGTCGCCGGTGTGCGCGACCGTCCCGCCGAGGCTCTGCGCCATGGCCTGGAAGCCGTAGCAGATGCCGAACGCCGGGACGCCGGCCTCGAACAGCGTGGGGTCGACCTGCGGAGCGCCCTCGGCGTAGACGCTGGACGGGCCACCGGAGAGCACGATCGCGGCCGGCTTGCGGGCGACGATCTCCTCGGCCGGGACGTCGGACGGCACGATCTCGGAGTAGACGCCCGCCTCGCGGATCCGCCGGGCGATCAGCTGGGCGTACTGGGCGCCGAAGTCGACGACGAGGACGGTCGGGAAGTCCATCACTCGCCCTGCGACGCCGGGTCGTAGCCGCCGATGACCAGGTCGACCCGCTGGAACTCCTTGAGGTCTCGGTAGCCGGTCTTGGCCATCGTGCGGCGCAGCGCCCCGAAGAGGTTGGTGCGGCCGTCGGCGGTCTGGGCCGCTCCGAGGAGCAGGTCGTGCAGCGAGCCGGTCGGGGCGATCGGCGCCGACGTGCCGCCGCGGGGAAGCCGCGGGTGCGCGGCCACCGAGTCCCACCAGATCCCGCCGCCGGGTGCCTCGGCGGCCGCCCGCAGGGGTTCCCCGAGCTGGACGGCGTCCGCTCCGCAGGCCAGCGCCCGGGCGATGGCCCCGCTGGTCTCGATCCGGCCGTTGGCGATGACGTGCACGTACCGGCCGCCGGTCTCGTCCAGGTAGTCCCGGCGGGCGGCTGCGGCGTCGGCGATGGCGCTGGCCAGCGGCACCCGGATGCCCATGACGGCGTCACTGGTGGAGAAGCTGTCCGCACCGACGCCGACGATGACGCCGGCCGCGCCGGTGCGCATGAGGTGCAGCGCGGTCTGGTAGTTCGCCGCGCCGCCCACGATCACCGGCACGTCGAGGTCGGCGATGAACTCCTTGAGGTTGAGCGCGCCGCCCTGCGTGGTCACGTGCTCGGCGGAGACGATCGTGCCCTGGATGACCAGCAGGTCCACGCCGGCGGCCAGCGCCGTCGGGGCCAGCTGCAGGGTGTGCTGCGGCGAGACGCGCACCGCCGTCGTCACCCCCGCCTCGCGCATCTCCTTGATGCGGGCGGTGATCAGGTCGGGCTTGACCGGCTCGCCGTAGACCTCCTGCAGCAGCGCCGTCGGGGGCGACCCGTTCTCGACGGCCTCGCGCAGCCGGGCGAACACCGGCTCGGGCTCGTCGTAGCGGGTCCACAGGCCCTCGGCGTTGAGCACGCCCAGTCCGCCGGCCTGCCCGACGGCGATCGCCGTCGCGGGGCTGACCACGGCGTCCGAGGGACTCGTGACCAGCGGGATGTCGAACCGGAAGGCATCGATCTGCCAGGCGGTCGAGACGTCGTCGACGTCCCGGGTGCGCCGGGAGGGCACGATCGAGACCTCGTCCAGGTCGTACCCCCGGCGGGCGAAGCGGTTGAGACCGATCTCGACGGTGTCGCGCGTGGTCATGCCGGTCACCGGCCCCGGTAGTTGGGGGCTTCGACGGTCATCTGGATGTCGTGCGGGTGGCTCTCCACCAGCCCGGCGGAGGTGATACGGGTCAGCTGCCCACGCTCCTGCAGCTCGGCCACGGTGGCCGCGCCCGCGTAGCCCATGGAGGCGCGCAGACCCCCGACGAGCTGGTGGGCGACGCCGGCCAGCGGTCCGCGATAGGGCACCTGGCCCTCGATCCCCTCGGGGACGAGCTTGTCGTCGGAGAGGACGTCGTCGGCGAAGTAGCGGTCCCGGCTGAAGGACTGGTTGCCGCGCTTCTGCATGGCGCCCAGCGAGCCCATGCCGCGGTAGGTCTTGTACTGCTTGCCGTTGACGAACACCAGCTCGCCCGGGGCCTCCTCCACGCCGGCGAACAGGCCGCCGATCATGACGGTGTCCGCACCGGCGACCAGGGCCTTGGCGATGTCGCCGGAGTACTGCAGGCCGCCGTCGGCGATGACCGGCACCCCGGCCGGCCCGGCGGCCAGCCACGCCTGGTGGACGGCGGTCACCTGCGGCACGCCGACCCCGGCGACCACGCGGGTGGTGCAGATGGAGCCGGGACCGACGCCGACCTTGACCGCGTCGGCGCCCGCGTCGACGAGGGCCTGCGCGCCCGCGCGGGTGGCGATGTTGCCGCCCACCACCTGGACGCCGAAGTCGGCCTTGACCCGCGACACCATGTCCAGGACCGCGCGCTGGTGGCCGTGCGCGGTGTCGACGACGAGCACGTCCACGCCCGAGTCGACCAGCAGCCCGGCGCGCTTGTAGGCGTCGTCGCCCACCCCGAGGGCCGCGCCGACCATGAGCCGGCCGTCGGCGTCCTTCGTGGCGTTCGGGTACTGGTCGCGCTTGACGAAGTCCTTGACGGTGATCAGCCCGCGCAGCCGTCCGGCGTCGTCCACCAGCGGCAGCTTCTCGATCTTGTGCTGGCGGAGCAGGGCGAGCGCCGTGTCGGGGTCCACGCCGACCGGCGCGGTGACCAGCGGCATCGGCGTCATCACGTCGCGGACGAGCCGGGTCTGGTCGGTCTCGAAGCGCATGTCGCGGTTGGTGACGATGCCCACCAGGACGCCGTCGGAGTCGACGACCGGCGCGCCCGAGATCCGGTAGCGAGCCGACAGCGCGTCCACCTCGGCGAGGGTGTTGTCCGGCGCGCAGGTGACCGGGTTGGTCACCATGCCGGCCTCGGAGCGCTTGACCAGGTCGGCCTGGCCCGCCTGCTCCTCCGCGGCGAGGTTGCGGTGCAGGATCCCGATGCCGCCCACGCGGGCCATCGCGATCGCCATCCGCGACTCGGTCACGGTGTCCATGGCACTGGAGAGCAGTGGCACGGCCAGCCGGATCCCGCGGGTGAGCCGGGCGCTGGTGTCCACCTCGGCCGGGACGACGTCGGACGCACCGGGGATGAGCAGGACGTCGTCGTAGGTCAGGCCGAGCGGCGCGAACTTCGCCGGCAGCTCGGGCACGAACTCATCGGGCTGCATGGGATGCCGCCACCCCTCCGGGATCGGGCCGGCACCCTCGTGGGCGCGCGGGGGAACCGGGTTCGATCGTAGGCGGCGACGCAGCACGCTCGGTGTGATCCCCGTCAGAGCACTACCGTGGGCGCGTGAGTTCGTTCTCTGACGGCCCCGAGTACGGGGTCCCCGACCAGCCGGGTCCGCCGCCGCTGACCATGGAGGAGCGGGCCGGTGTCCTGGACGACCTCGCGGAGCTCGAGGTCTTCCGCACCCTCCTGGAGCCGACGGGCATCAAGGGCATCGTCGTCGACTGCCCCGACTGCGACGAGGAGCACCACGTCGACTGGGCGCTGATGCAGGCCAACCTGCGGCAGTTGCTCGAGGAGGGCCAGACCGGCCGCCACGAGCCGCCCTTCGATCCCGACCCCGACGACTACGTCAGCTGGGACTACGCGAGCGGCTACGCCGACGGGGTGGCCGCGATGGCCGAACGCGAGGAGCCCGGCGGCTCCGGCCGCGGCGGCAAGCACGCCCGGGACGACTGACGAAGGACGCCGCTCCCCCTGCACCCGAGGACACGCCGAGCGCCCCCTCCCACGCGGGGAGGGGGCGCTCAGCGGGTGTTCGTGCCGGTCAGGTCATCATGCCGCGGCGGAAGCCGGTGGCCACCGCCTCGGCGCGGTCCTTGGCACCCAGCTTGCGGAACAGCCGCCGGGCGTGGGTCTTGATGGTGTCCTCGGACAGGTAGAGCTCGCGGCCGATCTGGGCGTTGCTCTTGCCCTGGCTCATGCCGGTGAGCACCTGCATCTCGCGCATCGACAGGCTGACCGGCGCCGGCTCGCGCACCGTGGAGCGGACCGTCGTCGGCGCCGCTCCGGCCAGTGCGGTGGCCCCGTTCCAGGCCGGCGAGAGGCCGCCCGCCGAGCCGCCTCCCGAGGACGACGCGCCGACCGAGGCCAGCGGCACGGGCTGGTGCGGGATGACCGGGCCGGGGCCCCGTCCGTCGACCCGGAGGCCGACGCGGGACAGGCCCAGCCCCATCTCCAGGGCGCTGGCGTCCCAGCGCAGGTAGCCACGGGCACCGACGGCGACCGCGGCCCGGACGCTCTCCGCGTCGTCGGGTGCGCCGAGCACGAGGACGGGCAGTCGTGGATGGGCGCGCAGGGCCTGGGTGGCCGTGGTCAGCCCGGAGTCCATGGCGCGCTGGGTACCGACCAGCAGGACGTCGGGCAGCCGGGTGGCCAGCCGGGACATGAGGCCCGCGGCGTCGCCGATGACCTCCACGCGACCCACGAACGGCAGTGCCACCAGCCGGCCGGCGATGTCGTCCCGGACCCGCCGGCGCTCGTCGTACACCCACACGGTCGTCGTCCCGTGGCCGGGACCGCGCATCCTGTCGTCGATCACGCCTGCTCCTCGCTCCCCCGGCCGCTGCCGGCCGGGTCCCACCGCCCGGATCCCCCGGCCGGGTGTCGCTCGGGCGTGACTCCCACCCGGGGACCCTCGCCGTCGCAGCGGTCGTGACGACCCGGCGAGGGGTGTCCCACGCCGGAGTTCGGCACGACCTGCAGCCACCTTGATCGACTGCGGGGGGAGGCAACAGCGGCTCTCACCCAGCGGGGGGAGACCGGACCCGTGAAAATGCGAGGTCCGCGTGTGTTTGACCACCAGAGGCCTCGGGCACCGGCCCACTGCAGCCGGACCGCCCCCTCCGGCTCGCATCGAGCCGAGGAGGACGACATGGCCGACATCCGACGCCTGCCCACCCCTGTTGCCGAGGTCTGGGACTGGCAGCTGCACGGGTCCTGCCGTGGCGAGAGCACGGCCCTGTTCTTCCACCCCGACGGTGAGCGCGGCCCCGCCCGGGCCCGCCGCCAGGCGGCCGCCAAGGCCGTGTGCGGCCGCTGCCCCGTCGTCGACGCCTGCCTGAAGCACGCACTGTCGGTCCGCGAGCCCTACGGGGTCTGGGGCGGCATGAGCGAGGAGGAGCGGGCCCGGCTGATCGCCGCGGAGCCCGCCGCCGTCGCCGCGGGGGTGTAGCTCCCCCACACACACGCCGAAGAGGGCGGGTCCGGAGTCCCGGACCCGCCCTCTTCGTGTTCATCGGCCCGCTGCAGGGCCCCGCCGCGAGCGGTGGGGAACAGTGGGGTCCTCGCTCAGTGCGAGTGGCCGTGCCCGCCGTGCGAGTGCCCGTGGGTGTGCTGGCCGGCACCGGCGTGCTCCTCCTCCTCCGGCGCCTCGACGACGGCGGAGTCGGTGGTGAGCACCATCGCGGCGATCGAGACGGCGTTGCCCAGCGCGGCCTTGGTGACCTTGACCGGGTCGATGACACCCTGCGCGGCCAGGTCGCCGTACTCACCGGTGGCGGCGTTGAAGCCGTGGCCCGGGCCGGCCTCGCGGACCTTGCTGACGACGACGCGACCCTCGAAACCGGCGTTCTCGGCGATGCGCACCAGCGGGGCGTCCAGCGCCCGCCGGACGACGCTGGCACCGGTCAGCTCGTCACCGGTCAGGTCGAGCGCGTCGACGGCTGCGGCCGCGTGCACCAGCGCCGAGCCACCGCCGGGGACGACGCCCTCCTCCACCGCGGCGCGGGTGGCGGCGATCGCGTCCTCGATGCGGTGCTTCTTCTCCTTCATCTCGACCTCGGTGGCCGCGCCGACGCGGATGACACCGATGCCGCCGGCGAGCTTGGCCAGCCGCTCCTGCAGCTTCTCGCGGTCCCAGTCGGAGTCGGTCGCCTCGATCTCGCGGCGGACCTGCGCGACACGGTCGCCGATCGCCTCGCCGGTGCCGCCGCCGTCGACGATGGTCGTCTCGTCCTTGGTGACGGTGACCCGGCGCGCGGTGCCCAGCACCTCGAGGCCGACCTGGTCGAGCTTGAGGCCGACGTCCTCGCTGACCACCTGGCCGCCGGTGACGACGGCGAGGTCGGTCATGAAGGCCTTGCGCCGGTCGCCGAAGTAGGGCGACTTGACCGCGACGACCTTGATCGTCTTGCGGATCGAGTTGACGACGAGAGTGGACAGCGCCTCACCCTCGACGTCCTCGGCGACGATGAGCAGCGGGCGGCCGCCGGTCGACAGGACCTTCTCCAGCAGCGGGAGCAGGTCGGCCAGCGCGCTGACCTTGCCCTGGACCAGCAGGACGAGGGCGTCCTCGAGGACGGCCTCCATCGCCTCGGGATCGGTGACGAAGTAGGGCGAGAGGTAGCCCTTGTCGAACTGCACGCCCTCGGTGACGTCCAGGTCGGTGGAGAGGGTGTTGCTCTCCTCGACGGTGATGACGCCGTCCTTGCCGACCTTCTCCATCGCCTCGCCGATCAGCTGGCCGACCTCGGCGTCCTGCGCCGAGATGGTCGCCACCTCGGCGATCGCGGCCTGCTCGGTGACCGGGATGGCCGCCTCGTCCAGGGCCTTCGAGACGGCCTCGGCGGCGGCGCGCATGCCGGCACCCAGGGCCAGCGGGCTGGCGCCGGCGGCGACGTTGCGCATGCCCTCGTGCACCAGGGACTGGGCGAGGACCGTGGCGGTGGTCGTGCCGTCACCGGCGACGTCGTTGGTCTTGGTGGCGACGTTCTTCGCGAGCTGGGCGCCGAGGTTCTCGTACGGGTCCTCGAGGTCGACCTCACGGGCGATCGTGACGCCGTCGTTGGTGATGGTCGGGGCGCCGAACTTCTTGTCGAGGACGACGTTGCGGCCGCGCGGGCCGAGGGTCACCTTGACCGTGTCGGCGAGCTTGTCCACGCCGCGCTCGAGCGCGCGGCGGGCGTCCTCGTTGAACTTGATGATCTTGGCCATGGAGGGCCCTTCCGATCAGGGGTGCGGGGGTGGGACGACGACCGCCCCGGGACCCGGTGGTCGGGTCGCCGGGGCGGTCGTGACGTGCTGGAGCAACCCCGTCGCGGGGCGCTGGGACCGGCCCCGTCCAGGGGCCCGCCCCGAGCCTGCGAGGGGGGGGAGGAACGAGGCCCTGTTACTTCTCGACGACGGCGAGCAGGTCGCGCGCCGACAGGACGAGGTAGTCCTCACCGGCGTACTTGACCTCGGTGCCGCCGTACTTCGAGTAGATGACCACGTCGCCCACGCTCACGTCGAGCGGGACGCGGTTGCCGTTGTCGTCGATGCGACCGGGGCCCACGGCGATGACCGTGCCCTCCTGCGGCTTCTCCTTGGCGGTGTCCGGGATGACCAGACCGGAGGCGGTGGTGGTCTCGGCCTCGTTGGCCTGGACCACGACGCGGTCCTCCAGCGGCTTGATGCTGACCTTGGTAGCGGTCGTCACGTCGGTGACGCCCCCTTCGCTGTCGAACGGCTGGTGGGTGTGGAGCTGATGCTGTGGCACGGTGCCCGGGCCTGCCGTCGCGGGGGTCAGGCGCCTGACCGTGTCGTTTGGCACTCTACCCATGAGAGTGCCAGCCGCTCAACCGGGTCCCCCGCTCCGGTGGCCCCTCGGGTGGGCCAGGCTGTCGGGGTGTCCGCGGAGCCTCCTGCCGAAGCGCTGGCGCAGCTGACCTGGCTGCGCACCCCCGAGGGGGCGACGGCCACCGCCCGGGCCGCCGACCTGCTCGCCGGCGGCGCCGACCTCCTCACCGGCCTCGCGCGGTTGCGTGCGGAGGTGGGCGCCGAGCACGCCGGCCCGGCGTGGGAGCTGGCCCGGCTGCGGGCCCGGGCCCGCCCGGTGTTCGGTGCCGACGCCGACGTCCTCTACCTCACCGCGGACACCCTCGAGCAGGCCGGGCGCCCGCAGCTGGCCGCGCGCCGCGCCGTCCGGCTGCTCGGCGGCCATGCCGACTCGGCCGTCGACCTCGGCTGCGCGGCCGGCACCGACACCGTCGCCCTCGCCCGCGCCGGCGCGCGGGTGCTCGCCGTGGACCGTGACCCCCTCGCCCGGGAGCTGACCGCCGCCAACGCGGAGGCGCTCGGGGTGGCCGACGACGTGTGGGTGACGGCGGGCGACGCCGTCGAGCTCGTCGACGGGGCGCGCGGGGGTGAGGTGGCCGGGTGCGCCGCCGCCGTCCTGGACCCCGCCCGCCGGGCCGGCGGACGGCGGCAGCTGGACCCCGACCGCTGGTCTCCGCCCTGGTCGACGGTGGCCGCACTGCTGGAGCGCGCGCCCCGGTCCGTCGTGAAGGTGGCGCCCGGGCTGGACCACGACCGGGTGCCCGCGGGGGTCGAGGCGGAGTGGGTGTCGGCGGGTGGCTCGATCGTCGAGGCGCTGCTGTGGGGACGGGCGGTGTCCGCCGTGTGGCGGCGGGCCTCGCTGGTGCGCGACGGCGAGGTGCTCGAGCTGACCGCCGGCGAGGACCCGGGGCCCGCGCCGGTCGGCCCCGTGCGGGGCTGGCTGCACGAGCCCGACCCCTCGGTCATCCGCTCCGGGCTGGTGTCGCTGGCCGCCGCGGACCTGGACGCCACGCTGGTCGACCCGACGATCGCCTACCTGACCTCCGACGCCCCGGCCGGCTCCCCGTGGGTCACCTCCTACCGGGTCGACGAGGTGCTGCCGTTCAACCTCAAGAAGCTGAAGGCGCTGCTGCGCGCCCGCGGGATCGGCCGGGTGGTGGTGAAGAAGCGCGGCTCGGCGATCGAGCCCGAGCAGCTGGCGCGGGCCCTGCGCGGGCCGGGCGACGGCACCGCCGTCGTCGTCGTCACCCGCGTCGCCGGCAGGCCGACCACACTCGTCTGCGCCGTCACCTGACCCCGACGACGGTCCCCCGGGGGCCATGTCGGCCACGAAGGCCCCCGGTACCTCAGCGGGTGACGACCTCGATCGGCAGGGAGCTGTCGGCCCCGACGTCCGGCGCGGACGGCGGGATCCCGGCCTCCACCAGCCGGGAGCCGAGGGCGGCCACCATCGCGCCGTTGTCGGTGCACAGCCGCGGGCTGGGCACCCGGAGCACGATCCCGGCGGCGGCGCACCGCTCCTCGGCCAGCGCCCGCAGCCGCGAGTTGGCCGCCACCCCACCGCCGAGCACCAGGTGGTCGATGCCGGCGTCCCGGCACGCGCGGACCGCCTTGGCGGTGAGGACGTCGGCGACCGCCTCCTGGAAGGAGGCCGCGACGTCGGCGACCGGCACCGGCTCCCCCGCCCGCTGACGGGCCTCGACCCAGCGGGCCACGGCGGTCTTCAGGCCGGAGAAGGAGAAGTCGTAGGGCGCGTCCCGTGGCCCGGTGAGGCCTCGGGGGAAGTCGATCGCGGTCGGGTCGCCCTCGCGCGCGGCCCGGTCGATCGGTGGGCCGCCGGGGAAGGGCATGCCGAGCACGCGGGCCACCTTGTCGAAGGCCTCCCCCGCCGCGTCGTCGATCGTCCGGCCCATCGACCGCACCTCACGGGCCAGGTCCGGGACGAGCAGCAGGGAGCTGTGCCCGCCGGAGACCAGCAGCGCCATGGACGGCTCGGCCAGCCGGCCGTGCTGCAACTCGTCGACCGCGACGTGGGCGGCCAGGTGGTTGACGCCGTACAGCGGCTTGTCCAGCGCCAGCGCGTAGGCCTTGGCCGCGGCCAGCCCGACCAGCAGCGCGCCGGTCAGCCCCGGGCCGGCGGTCACCGCGACCGCGTCGACGTCGGACGCCTGCACCCCGGCCTCGGCCAGCGCCCGGTGGACCGTGGGCACCATCGCCTCCAGATGGGCGCGGGAGGCGATCTCGGGGACCACGCCGCCGAACCGCTCGTGCTCGGCCATCGACGTGGCCAGCGCGTCGGCCAGCAGCGTCTGCCCGCGGACCAGGCCCACCCCGGTCTCGTCGCACGACGTCTCGAACCCCAGCACGAGCGGCTCGTTCCTCGCTGCGATGCTCACGCCCCTGTCCGCTCCCGCCTCATCACGACCGCGTCCGTGCCGCTCGGCTGGTAGTACCCGCGGCGCCGGCCGATCTCGGTGAACCCGCGGCGCCGGTAGAGCCCCTGCGCCACCTCGTTGTCCGCACGGACCTCCAGCAGCACCACCGGGCTGCGCCGGTCGGCCTCGGCGAGCAGCGCGTCGAGCAGCAGTGCCCCGATGCCCTCGCCCTGCCGGGTCCCGGCCACCCCGATGGTGGCCACGTGCGCCTCGTCGTCGTAGGCGATCAGACCGGCGTAGCCCACGATCCGCCCGTCGTCCTCGGCCACGACGTAGTGCCGGGTGTCCGGGCGGGCGAGCTCGTCGCGGTACATGGCCCGCGTCCAGGTGTCCGGCGCGAACAGCTCCTCCTCCAGCACCATGACGGCGTCGAGGTCGCCCAGGAGCATCGGCCGCAACCGGGCGCTCACGTGGTGGTCACCGGCTTGAACGACGTCGGCGGGACGGCGTCGGGCCGGCGCAGGTACAGCGGGACCAGTGGCGCGGCGGACGACGGGTCGGCCAGCTGGGCCGCCGCCGCCCGCAGCAGGCCCGCCGTCGTGACGTCGGCCGGGGTGACGTCGGCACCCAGGCGTTCGGCGAACCGTTCGTCCCCGACCACCGGCCCGTCGACGGAGAGCTCCTCGGGCCGCACCACCCCGGGTCCGCCCACCCGCGCGCCGTCGGCGGCGTAGGTGGCCCAGTAGACCTCCTTGCGCCGGGCGTCGGTGACCACCGTGCGCGCACCGGAGCCGACGGCGTCCAGGGAGCAGACGCCGATGACGGGGAGGCCACGGGCGTCGGCGAGCGCGGCGGCGGTGACCACGCCGACCCGCAAGCCGGTGAACGGGCCCGGGCCCAGGCCGGTGACGACGGCGTCCACGTCGGCCACGGTGACGCCGGCCGCGGCCAGCACGTCGGTCACCGCGACGGTCAGCAGCTCGGCGTGCCGGTTGCCCGAGGGCACCGCCCGTTCGGCGAGCACCACGGTCACGCCGTCCGTGCTCCGCCGGGCCAGGCCGGCGACGAGCGTCGGGGTGGCGGTGTCGAGGGCGAGGACCAGCACGACCGCCGAGGGTAGTGCGGTGCCCTCAGCCGGCCTCCGGACCGTCCGGGCGGCCCACCAGCCGGTCGACCACCGCGACGTGGGCCGGATGCGCCAGGCGCAGGAGGCGGACCTCCGCCGCGGACACCCAGCGCAGGTCGTCGTGCTCGTCGGGCTGCAGGTTCCGCGGCTCCCCCTGCCAGGACCGGACCGCCCAGACGCTCAACCGCAGTCCTGCGTCCTCCGCACGCAGGACCGGTTCGGCGTCGACCTCGCGCGGATCGACCCCGATCTCCTCCCGGAGCTCCCGCGCCAGGGCCGCCCGCTCGTCCTCGCCGCCCTCGACGTGCCCCCCGGGGAAGTCCCAGACGTCGGGGTACCAGCGCCGGCCGGGTGACCGGTGGGCCAGGAGGACCCGCGCCCCGCGGACGAGGACGCCGGCCACGACCCGGTGGACGAGCACCGCTCAGGCCGTGCCGGGAGCCGCGAGCCGGGCCTCCCATCCGGGCCCGTGCGGTACCAGCTCGGCGGTACGGACGTCGTCGTCGCGCCGGTCCAGGCGCACCTCGAGGTGCTCGTCCGCCAGCCGCTCGACCAGGCCCTGTCCCCACTCCACGACCGTGACCGACTCCTCCGTGGCGGCGTCCAGGTCGAGGTCGTCGACGTCGGCGACGCTGCCGAGCCGGTAGGCGTCGACGTGGACCAGGGGCACCCGGCCGCCGCGGTGCACGCGGGCGATGACGAACGTCGGCGAGGTGACCGGCTCCCGTACGCCGAGGGCGGCCCCGATGCCCTGCGTCAGTGCCGTCTTGCCCGCGCCCAGCGGCCCGACCAGGACGACGAGGTCCCCGGCCCGCAGCACCCCGGCCAGCTCGGCGCCCAGTGCCCGGGTGTCCTCGGCGGTGGGCAGCCGGTGCTCGCGTCTCACGCCAGGCTCCGCGCCAGGGACGTCAGGTCCTCCAGCAGCCCGGCCCGCGGTGCGCCGTTCGGGCCGAACCGGATGGCCGCCGACGGGTGGTAGGTGGCCCACACCGAGCGGCCGTCGACGTCGTGCGCCCGCCCGCGCACCTGCGCCAGCACGGTCCGCGGGCCGAGGAACCACCTGGCGGCCGAGAGGCCCAGAGCGACGACCGCCGGCGCGTCGAGCAGCTCCAGCTGGCGGCGCAACCACCCGGAACAGCGGGCCACCTCCGGCGACTTCGGCGTCCGGTTGGCCGGCGGGCGGCACTTGACCACGTTGAGCACCGCCGCCTCGCCGCGGTCCAGCCCGGCCTCGGCGAGCAGCTGGTCGAGCAGCGCACCGGACCGTCCGACGAAGGGGCGACCGGTCTCGTCCTCGGTCGCACCGGGGGCCTCGCCCACCAGCACGAACCGGGGGCGGCCGCCCTCCGGCACGTCGCCCACGACGACGTGCTGCCGGGTGGCGGCCAGCTCCGGGCAGGCGACGCAGGGCCGGGCGGCCGCAGCCAGCGAGGCCCAGTCCGGGGCCGCGGCGGCGACGCGGGCGACCTCCTCGGCCGCGGCGTCGAACCGGGGCGCCCGGGTCACCGGCCGGCCACGGGCTGCTGCTCGGCGGCCACCCGGCGCAGCAGCGCCGACAGTGCCGAGGTGACCTCCGCGGGCTTCTCCAGCAGCACCATGTGCCCGGCCCCAGGGACGACGACGTACGTGAGCGCCGGCGCCTCCGCCCCACCGAGCCGCTCCACGATGAGGTCGCTGTGCGCGCTGGGGATGAGCTTGTCGTCGGCGCCGGTGAGCACCAGCGCCGGGACGGCGCGCAACGGCTCCAGTGCGCCGGTCTCGTCGAGGCCGGCCAGGGCCGGGTAGAACTCCGCGATCACCTCGACCGGCGTGCCCGCGATCATGGAGTCCACGTAGCGGCCCAGCGCCGGGTCGACGTCGGTGGAGGCGAACGACAGGGACCACGTCATCGACGAGATGAGATCGGCGGCCAGCCGTCGGGTGCGTTCGGCGAACCCGGGACGGCGGCGCATGGTGAACGCCGCCACCGGCAGCACCGCGGCGCGCAGCCGGGTGAGCAGCTCCGGCATCCCGAAGTCCAGCTCGGCGAGGTTGCCGCTGGACGTGCTCATCAGCGCCACGGCGACCACCTTCGGGCCGAACAGCTCCGGTCGCAGCTCGGCCAGCGCCATGACGGTCATCCCGCCCATGGAGTGGCCGACCAGCACCACCGGACCGCGGGGCACCCGCGCCTCCAGCACCCGGGCGAGGTCGCGGCCCAGCTGCTCCATCGTCGAGTTCTCCCCCCGGCCGCGGCCGGAAGCGCCGTGCCCGCGCTGGTCGTAGAAGACCAGCCGGGCCTTCGGCCGCGAGCCGTTGGCGGTGGCCAGTTCCGCGGCGAGCGCCCGGCGCTGGTACGTCCACGACGCCAGCGACAGCGAGTAGCCGTGCACGAAGACGACGGTCAGCGGAGCGTCGGCCGGACCGACCTCCTCCACGTGCAGCAGCACACCGTCGTCGGCCTGCACGAGCGCCGTCCGGTCGGCGCGCCGGGAGGCCGGGCCGAGCGGGTCGTCCTCGCGCAGCTCGGCGTCGGAGGCTCCGGACGGCAGCCCGGCCGCCGAGCCGACCCGCTCGGCACCCACGCGGCGGGCCGCGGCGCGGCTGACCGCCACCCCGACGGCGGCGCCGGCCGCGGCCAGGCCGAGGACCGCGCCGACGATCCCCGCGCGGGCGTGCGGACGGTTCTTCGGCGGATGGGTCCTGGACGGCTTCGTGCGCGCCGCCATCAGACCGCCCCCGCCGAGCCGACGTAGCGGCGCGCGAAGCGGCCGCCGATCCGGGCGACCAGCTCGTAGTGGATGGTGTCGACGGCGTCGGCCCACTGCTGCGCCGTCGGCTCGCCGTCCGTGCCCGGGCCCCAGAGCACCACGCGGTCCCCGGGCTCGACCGGGTCGTCCCCGACGTCGAGGACGAACTGGTCCATGCAGACCCGGCCGGCGATCAGGCGCTGCGCTCCGGCCGCCAGCACCGGCGCCCGGTTGCTGCCGGCCCGGGGTACCCCGTCGGCGTACCCGACCGGGACGACGGCCAGGGTCGTCTCCGACCGCGGCGAGTAGGTGTGCCCGTAGGAGACGCCGACGCCGGCGGGGACCCGCTTGGTGAGCAGCACCCGGGCCTGCACCGTCATGGCCGGCCGCAGCCCGTGCGCGGCCGGGTCGCCGCCGAGCGGGTCCAGACCGTAGATCGCGACGCCGGGCCGGACCATGTCGAACCAGGTCTCGGGCAGCGCGACCGTGGCCGCGGAGTTGGCCAGGTGCCGCCGTGCGTCGGTCAGCCCGGCGTCGCGGGCGACGGCGACCGCCTGCTCGAACACGCTGACCTGCAGGCCGATCGTCGGGTGCGTCGGGGCGTCGGCGTAGGCCAGGTGGCTCCACAGCCCGACGACGTCCACCTCGCCGTCGGCCTGGGCCCGGGCGGCGGCCGCGACCAGGTCCGGCCACTGCTCGGGGGTGGCCCCGCCGCGGGAGAGGCCGGTGTCGACCTTGAGGTGCAGGCGCGCCGTGCGGCCGGTCGCCCGGGCGGCCGCGACCACCTCGTCCAGACCCCACCCCGCGTTCACCGACAGCTCGACGTCGGCGGCCAGCGCGGCGCCGACGTCCTCTCCCGGGCCGTTGAGCCAGGCCAGCAGCGGGGCCGTGACGCCCGCCGCGCGCAGCGCGAGCGCCTCCTCCACGACGGCCACGCCGAGCGCGTCGGCACCGCCGGCGAGGGTCGCCCGGGCAGCGGGGACCAGCCCGTGCCCGTAGCCGTCGGCCTTGACCACCGCCATCAGCGGGCGGCCGACCCGCTCGCGCAGCACCGCCGTGTTGGCGGCGATGGCGTCCAGGTCGACGACCACCTCGGCCCGGGCTCCGTTCATCACGGGTGCCAGTCTCCCAGGTGGTCGACGGCGCTCCGGGACAGCCGGGCCAGGGTCGCGGGCAGCCGGCGGACCAGGTCACCGGCGATCAGGGGTCCGCCCTCCGCGGCCAGCTGGCCGGCCCGCCCGTGCACGTGGGCGGCGACGGCGGCGGCCCGGACCGCCGGCAGCCCGGTGGCCAGCAGTGCCCCACCGATGCCGGAGAGCACGTCGCCGGTGCCCGCGGTGGCCAGCCAGGGCGTGCCGGTGCCGTTGACGTAGGCGGTGCCGTCGGCGCCGGCGACGACGGTGGCGTCGCCCTTGAGCAGGACGACGGCGCCGAGGTCGGCGGCCAGCCGGCGGGCGGCGCCGACCCGGTCGTCCCCCACCTCCGCCCCGAACCGGGCGAACTCGCGGTCGTGCGGCGTCAGGACGGTCGGGGCGTTGCGGTCCCGGACCAGCCCGGGGTCCCGTGCGGCGATCGTCAGGGCGTCGGCGTCGACCAGCACCGGCAGGTCGGTGGCCAGCACCTCGGCCAGCAGGCCGGCCGCGGCGTCGTCGGTGCCCATGCCGGGGCCGACCACCCAGGCCTGCACCCGGCCCGCGTCGGCCGGGCGGCCGTCGGTGACGATCGCCTCCGGCCACGCGGCCCGCACCCCGCCGGCCGCCGTCCCGGCGTAGCGGACCAGGCCGGGCCGGGTGCGCAGCGCCGCCCCGGTGCAGAGGACGGCGGCACCGGGGTACGCCGACGAGCCGGCGACGACGCCGACCACGCCGCGCGAGTACTTGTCGTCGTCGCTGGTGGGCGGCTCGATCGCGGCCGCGGCGTCCGCGTCGGTCAGCCGGCTGACCGACGGAGGCGGCAGGTGACCGGCCAGGCCGATGTCGACGAGGTGGACGCGCCCGGCGTACCCGCGCCCCCGGCCCACGACCAGCCCGACCTTGACCGCGCCGAAGGTGACGGTGTGCTGGGCGGGGAACGCCGCCCCCGCGACCGCGCCGGTGCTCGCGTCCACCCCGCTGGGGACGTCGACGGCGACCAGGAGCCCGGGTCCGGTGGCCGCGCGCTCCACCAGCGCGGCGGCGGCCGGGCGCAGTTCCCCGGTCCCACCGATGCCGACGATCCCGTCGAGGACGAGGTCGGCCCGCTCGAGTCCGGTCGGCCCGTCAGGACCGGTCACCCGCCCACCGGCCGCCCGCAACGCCACCAGGCCGGCCGGGTGCGCGCGGTCGGGGTCGAGGAGCACGGCGGTGACCCGCGCACCCCGGCGGGCCAGGTGGGCGCCGGCGAACAGGGCGTCCCCGCCGTTGTTGCCCGCGCCCACCAGCGCGGTGACCCGCACGCCGTGCGTCCGGCCCAGCAACTCCTGGCAGACGGTGGCCAGGCCGGTCGCCGCCCGCTGCATCAGGGCGCCCTCGCGGGTGGTGGCCAGGAGCGGCGCCTCGGCGGCCCGGACCTCCTCGGCGGTGTACAGCCCGCTCACGTGCCCTCCGGTTCGCTCCCGCGGGGCGCTCCGCTCCTCGCTCGCTGGCGCTCGCTGCGATGCTCACGCCCCTGTTCGCTCACGTGCCCTCCGGTTCGCTCCCGCGGGGCGCTCCGCTCCTCGCTCGCTGGCGCTCGCTGCGATGCTCACGCCCCTGTCCGCTCACGTGCCCTCCGGTTCGCTCCCGCGCGCCAGCCCCTCCGCGACGACCACCGCCGAGGCGATCCCGCCGTCGTGGCTCAGGGACAGGTGCCAGGAGGTGATGCCCAGCGCAGCCGCACGCCCGGCGACGGTGCCGCGCACGCGCAGGTGCGGCCGCCCGTTCTCCCCGGTGACCACCTCGGCGTCGTGCCAGCGCAGGTCGCCGGGAGCCCCCAGCGCCTTGACCATCGCCTCCTTGGCGGCGAAGCGGGCCGCCAGCGACTCCCCGGTGCGCGGCCCGCCGCTGGGAGTCCGCTGCTCGGCGGCGGTGAACAGCCGGTCGCGCAGGCCGGGGGTGCGGGTGAGCGACTCCGCGAAGCGGGCCACCGGCACCACGTCGATCCCGACCCCGATGATCACGCCGTCAGTCTGCCCTGCGTGCGCCGCCACCGCCGTCCTGCCCAGGCCCGGCGACGACGGCTCCGCCCTCGCCGAGACGGCTCCTGCCGCACCGTTCCCGCTCCGACCTCACGACCGGTGCTGAGGTCGGAGCCGGGAGGACCAGGTCACCTGATCATCGGCGGGGCGGGCGGCCGGTCATTCGACGGTGACGCTCTTGGCCAGGTTGCGGGGCTGGTCGACGTCGTAGCCGCGGGTGTCGGCGATCTCGCAGGCGAGCACCTGCAGCGGCACCGTGGTGACCACCGGCGCCATCAGGGTCGGCGTGCGCGGCACCCGGATGATGTGGTCGGCGTAGGGGACGACGTCCTCGTCCCCCTCCTCCGCGATCACGATGGTGCGGGCACCGCGGGCGCGGACCTCCTGGATGTTGGAGACCACCTTGCCGTGCACCGACTCCCGGGCGCGCGGGGACGGGACGACGACCACGACCGGGGTGCCCTGGTCGATCAGCGCGATCGGCCCGTGCTTGAGCTCCCCCGCGGCGAACCCCTCGGCGTGGATGTAGGCCAGCTCCTTGAGCTTGAGCGCTCCCTCGAGGGCCACCGGGAAGGCCACGTGCCGGCCGAGGAACAGGATCGTGCCGGCGTCGGCCAGGGAGCGGCCGAGCGCGCGCACCGGCTCCATCTGGGTCAGCACCTCGGCGACCGCCTCCGGCAGCTTCCGCAGGTCCTCGACGATGGTGGCCACCTCGTCGGCGTACTTGATGCCGCGCACCTGGGCAAGGAAGAGACCCACCAGGTAGCAGGCGACCACCTGGGTGAGGAACCCCTTGGTGGAGGCGACCGCCACCTCCGGACCGGCGTGCGTGTAGAGGACGGCGTCGGACTCGCGCGGGATGGTCGACCCGTTGGCGTTGCAGATGGCCAGCACGCGGGCCTTCTGGTCCTTGGCGTGCCGCAGCGCCATCAGGGTGTCCATCGTCTCGCCGGACTGGCTGATCACGACGACGAGCGTCGAGCGGTCCAGCACCGGGTCGCGGTAGCGGAACTCGCTGGCGACCTCCACCTCGACCGGGATCCGGGTCCAGTGCTCGATGGCGTACTTGGCGATCAGCCCGGCGTGGTAGGCGGTGCCGCAGGCGACCACGAACACCTTGTCGATGTCGCGCAGGTCCTGGTCGGAGAGTCGCACCTCGTCCAGGGCCAGCTCGCCGTTCGGGCCGAGCCGGCCGAGCAGGGTGTCGGCCACCGCCCGCGGCTGCTCGGCGATCTCCTTGAGCATGAACCAGTCGTAGCCGCCCTTCTCGGCGGCGGCGGCGTCCCAGTCGACGGTGTAGGCGTGCGGCTCGACGGCGTTGCCGGAGAAGTCGGTGACGGTCAGGCCGCGCTCGCGGTCGATCTCGACGACCTGGTCCTGGCCCAGCTCGCGCGCCTCGCGGGTGTGCGCGATGAACGCGGCGACGTCGGAGCCGAGGAAGTACTCGCCGTCGCCGACGCCGACCACCAGCGGGCTGTTGCGGCGCGAGGCGACGAGGGTGTCGGGCTCGTCGGCGTGGGAGGCGACGAGGGTGAAGGCGCCCTCCAGCCGGCGGCTGGTCGCGCGCATGGCCTCGGCCAGCCGTCCCGGGCCGGCCGGCGTCTGCGCGTAGACCGACGCGAGCAGGTGGGCGGTCACCTCGGTGTCGGTCTCCGAGCTGAACTCGATGCCGTCGGCCTCGCACTCGGCGCGCAGCGCGGCGAAGTTCTCGATGATCCCGTTGTGGATCACCGCGACCTTGCCGTCGGCGGAGACGTGCGGGTGGGCGTTGCGGTCGGTCGGCCCACCGTGGGTCGCCCAGCGGGTGTGCCCGATCCCGATCGTCGAGCCCGGCAGCGGCTGTTCACCGAGCTGCTTCTCGAGGTTGGCCAGCTTCCCGGCCTTCTTGGCCGTCGCCATCCCGCCGTCGGTCAGGACGGCGACGCCGGCCGAGTCGTAGCCCCGGTACTCCAACCGCCGCAGGCCCTCGAGGACGACGTCCAGGGCATTCTGCGGGCCGACGTATCCCACGATTCCGCACATTGGGACGAGGGTACCGGCGGAAGCCGCCCCGACCGTCCCTCGTGTGGGCGAGAGCCCGGTCTCAGTTGCAGCGGGCGACGACCTCGGCGAGCTTCGCGGCGATCCCGTCGGCCAGCTCCTGGGTGGGCGCCTCCACCATCACGCGCACCAGCTGCTCGGTGCCGGAGGGTCGCAGCAGCACCCGGCCGTCCGCACCCAGCTCGGCCTCGACGGCGTTCACCGCGTCGGCGACCTCGTCGCTCTCGGACACCGCCAGACGGTCGCGGACCGGCACGTTGACCAGGGTCTGCGGGAGCCGCTGCACCACCCCGGCGAGGTCGGCCAGCGAGGAGCCGGTCGCCGCCATGCGGGAGAGCAGCGCGAGGCCGGTGAGCAGGCCGTCGCCGGTGGTGGCGTGGTCGAGGAAGACCAGGTGGCCGCTCTGCTCGCCGCCGAGGCTCAGCCCGCGGGCGCGCAGTGCCTCCAGCACGTACCGGTCCCCCACGGCGGTGGTGTGCACCGCGATGCCGGCGTCGCGCATCGTGTGGTGGAAGCCGAGGTTGCTCATGACCGTCGCGACGACGGTGTCGCCGGCCAGCTCCCCGCGCTCGTGCAGGGCGAGGGCGCAGACGGCGAGGATCGCGTCGCCGTCCACCAGGTCGCCGTCGGCGGTGACCGCCAGGCACCGGTCGGCGTCGCCGTCGTGGGCGATGCCGAGGTCGGCGCCGTGCGCCCCGACCGCCTCGACCAGCGGACCGAGGTGGGTGGAGCCGATGCCGTCGTTGATGTTCCAGCCGTCGGGCTCCCCGCCGATCACGTGGACGGTCGCGCCGGCCCGGCGGTAGACCTCGGGGGCGCAGACCGCTGCCGCCCCGTGGGCGCAGTCGACGACGAGGGTGAGGCCGGCCAGCGACTGCGGCACCGTCGACAGCAGGTGCTCGACGTAGCGGCCTCCGGCCTCGGGGAGGTCGCGGACCCGGCCGATGTCGGCACCGGCGGGCCGGTGACCCGAGGAGTCGCCGCCGGCGACGACCTGCTCGATCTCCGCCTCGAGGGCGTCGGGGAGCTTGTGGCCGCCGCGGCTGAACAGCTTGATGCCGTTGTCGGGCATCGGGTTGTGACTGGCGGAGATCATCACGCCGAGGTCCGCGCCGGTCTGCGCGGTGAGGTACGCGATCGCCGGGGTGGGGAGCACCCCGGCGCGCAGCACCTCCGCACCGGCGCTCGCGAGGCCCGCCACGACGGCGGCCTCGAGCATCTCCCCGCTGGCGCGGGGGTCGCGGCCGACGACCGCGACGGGACGATGGGTCCCGTCGCGGTCGGCGAGCACGCCGGCGGCAGCACGTGCCACCGAGAGGGCCAACTCCGGCGTGAGGTCGGCGTTGGCCCGACCCCGGACGCCGTCGGTCCCGAAGAGGCGACCCACGGGCTGCCCGGTCAGCGCTTCGAGTACTGGGGCGCCTTGCGGGCCTTCTTCAGCCCGTACTTCTTGCGCTCCGTGACCCGGGGGTCGCGGGTGAGGAAGCCGGCCTTCTTGAGCGCGGGGCGGTCGTCGGGCTCCACCTCGATGAGCGCCCGGGCGATCGCCAGGCGGAGTGCGCCGGCCTGGCCGGAGACACCGCCGCCGTGCAGGATGCCCACGACGTCGTACTGCTCGTTCTTCTCCAGGATCACGAACGGCTCACGGATGAGCTGCTGGTGCACCTTGTTGGGGAAGTAGTCCTCGATGGTGCGGCCGTTGAGCCGGAACTGGCCGGTGCCGGGCAGCAGCCGCACGCGGACGATGGCCTCCTTGCGGCGACCGACGGTCTGGATCGGACGCCCGTCGGCGTCGGTCACGGTCAGTGCGCTGGTCACTGGGCCACCTGCTTGATCTCGTAGGACTGGGGCTGCTGCGCGGCGTGCGGGTGCTCCGGCCCGGCGTACACCTTGAGCTTCTTGAGCATCTGCCGGCCGAGGGTGTTGTGCGGCAGCATCCCCTTGATGGCGCGCTCGATGACGCGGTCGGGGTGGGTGCGCAGCTGGTCGCCCACGTTGATCGTCCGCAGCCCACCCGGGTAACCGGAGTGGCGGTAGGCGACCTTGTTGTCGCGCTTGGAGCCGGTGAGGGCCACCTTGCCGGCGTTGACGATGACGACGAAGTCGCCGACGTCGACGTGCGGGGCGTACTGCGGCTTGTGCTTGCCGCGGAGCAGGATCGCGGTCTGGCTGGCGAGTCGACCGAGCACCACATCAGTGGCGTCGATGACGTGCCAGGCCCGGCTGACCTCGCCGGGCTTGGGGGTGTACGTGCGCACGCGCTCGTGTCCTCCGTCGTCGTCGGGTGTCGGCTGGTGGGATCGCCTCACCGAGGACGGGAGACGGTGCAGCGCGCGCGGGACCAGCCGGGCCCGCACGCCAGCCGATCACGATACCAGCCTCCGGGTACCGCCCTCCCGGCGGACGACGGACCCTCAGACGACCTCGCGCAGCCGCCCGGTCTCGACGTCGTAGACCGTCCCCCGCACCTTGTGGGAGATCAGGTACGGGCAGTCCTGGATCTGCTTGATGGACGTCCGGACGTCGTCGTCGACATCGGTGAACGCCTGAACCGACCAGAACGGACGGCGGCCGGTCGCCTTCTCCACGCGGTCGGCGAAGGTCCGGTCATCGGTCGCCTGCAGGCCGCACTCGGTGTGGTGGACCAGCAGGATCTCGCGGGTCCCGAGCAGGTGCTGGGAGACGGTCAGTGACCGGATGACGTCCTCGGTGATGACGCCGCCGGCGTTGCGGATGACGTGGGCGTCACCGACGTCGAGGCCGAGGAGTCCGAACAGCGGCATGCGGGAGTCCATGCACGCCACGACCGCGACCTTGCGGGCCGGGCGCACCGGCTTGCTCCCGGGGAAGCGCGCGGCCCACTGCTCGTTGGCCGCCAGCATCCGGTCGATCTCCGACACCTGCCACCTCCGTCTCGACCGTTCGAGCCGGGACCCTATCCGGAGGGTGTCCCGGCCCGCACCAGAGCGATCGGACAGGATGAGCCCCGTGCGCACGGTCGAGGAACACCAGGCGGTCGTCGCCGCCCTCCTGCCTCCCCTCCCCGAGGAGGAGGTGTCGCTGGCGGCGGCGCACAACCGGGTGCTGGCCCGGGACGTCCGCGCCTCGGTCGCGCTGCCGGGGTTCGACAACTCCGCGATGGACGGCTACGCGGCCCGCTGGTCCGAGGTGGCGCCCCCGCCGGTGCGGCTGCCGGTGGCCGACGACATCCCGGCCGGGCGCACCGACGTCGTCCCGCTGGCGCCGGGCACGGTGCAGCGGATCATGACCGGCGCCCCGCTGCCGGACGGCGCCGACGTCGTCGTGCCGGTCGAGCTCACCGACGGCGGCACCGACGTCGTGGAGATCCGGGACTCCCCCGCCGCCGGCACCCACCTGCGGCACGCCGGCGAGGACATCGCCGCCGGCGCGGTCGCCCTCACCGCCGGCTCGCCGTTGGGCGCCGCCCAGC
The DNA here is from genome assembly GCF_010686765.1 of Geodermatophilus sabuli. GTDB lineage: Bacteria > Actinomycetota > Actinomycetes > Mycobacteriales > Geodermatophilaceae > Geodermatophilus > Geodermatophilus sabuli_A. Next base: position 179,258 of record NZ_JAAGWF010000009.1, read on the forward strand.
TGGGGCTCGCCGCGGCCGTGGGTGCCCGGACGCTGCCGGTGCGACGGCGTCCGCGTGTGCTCGTGCTCTCCACCGGCAGCGAGCTCGTCGAGCCCGGCGCCCCGCTGCTGCCCGGGCAGATCTACGAGTCCAACTCCGCGCTGCTTGCCGCCGCGGTCGAGGACGCCGGTGGCACGGCGCGGCGGCTGCACTTCGTCCCTGACGACGTCGACCAGTTCCTCGCCACCGTCCGCGCCGAGCTGGCCACGGCCGACCTGCTGATCACCAGCGGCGGGGTGAGCGCGGGCGCCTACGAGGTGGTCAAGGACGCGTTCGCCGCCCTGGGCACCGTCGAGTTCGCGAAGGTGGCCATGCAGCCCGGCGGCCCGCAGGGAGCCGGCACGGTGGACGGGGTCCCCGTGGTCACGCTGCCGGGCAACCCGGTGAGCTCCTTCGTGTCCTTCGAGGTGTTCGTGCGCCCCGCGCTGCGCCGCGCGCTGGGGCACGCGGCACCCGGCCGGCTGCGCGCCCCGGCGGTGCTGACCGCGCCGCTGCGCTCGCCGGCCGGGCGGCGGCAGTTCCTCCGCGGCCGGTACGACGGGGGGCTGGTCTCCCAGGTCGGTGGCCCGGGGTCGCACCTGGTGGCCCATCTGGCCCGCGCCAACTGCCTGGTCGTCGTCCCCGAGGACGTGACCGAACTGCCCGCCGGCGCCCAGGTGGACGTCGTGCTGATCGAGGGAGCACTGCAGTGAGGCGACAGCGAGCGAGCACCGCAGCGAGCGCCGGCGAGCGAGGAACGGGACGGGCGTCCGGAGCAACAGGAGGACGGCAGTGAGCGACCGTCTCACGCACGTCGACGAGTCCGGCGCCGCCCGGATGGTGGACGTCTCGGCCAAGCCGGTGACGGCGCGGGAGGCCACCGCGGCGGGCCGGGTGCTGGTCAGCCCCGAGGTGGTCGCGCTGCTCCGCGGCGAGGGGGTGCCCAAGGGCGACGCCGTGGCCGTCGCGCGCATCGCCGGCATCGCCGGGGCCAAGCGGACGCCGGACCTCGTGCCGCTGTGCCACCCGATCGCCCTGCACGGCGTCACCGTCGACGTCACGGTGGCCGACGACGCGGTCGAGATCACCGCCACCGCCCGCACGGCCGACCGCACCGGGGTGGAGATGGAAGCCCTCACCTCCGTCGCCGTCGCCGGGCTCACCGTCATCGACATGGTCAAGGCCGTCGACCCGCGGGCCACCATCACCGACGTCCGGCTGCTGGCCAAGTCCGGAGGCAAGAGCGGCGAGTGGCGCCGGTGACCGGGGTGCCTGCCCTCGCCCGGGCCGTCGTCGTCACCGCGTCCAACCGCGCGTCCGCCGGGGTGTACCCCGACCGCAGCGGTGAGGCACTGGCCGAGGGCCTGCGCGAGCTGGGCTTCGACGTGGCGGGGCCGCACGTGCGCCCGGACGACGTCGACGAGCTCGAGGCCGTGCTCCGCGCGGCGGTGGACGCCGGCGCCGACGTCGTCCTGACCACCGGGGGGACCGGGCTGTCCCCCACCGACGTGACCCCCGAGGCCACCCGGCGTGTGCTCGAGCGGGACGCCCCGGGGCTCGCCGAGGCGGTGCGGCGGTACGGCGCCGACCACGGGGTGCCGACGTCGGTCCTGTCCCGCGGCCTCGCGGGCACGGCCGGCCGCACCCTGATCGTCAACCTGCCCGGCTCCACCGGCGGGGTCCGCGACGGCCTCGCCGTCCTCGGCCCGCTGCTCCCCCACATCGTCAGCCAGCTGCGCGGCGGCGACCATGCCTGATGTCGCGCTCCACGCTCCGATCGCGGCCAGGTCCCGTCACCCGCTGCACTGAGCCGGCCCCGGCGCTCGATCGCGGGAGCCTCCGGCCCCCGCTCCTCCCTCGCCCCGCAGGGCGGCTCACCTATGGCGCGGGGAGGTCGAGGCGCTCCGGTCTAGAGTAGACGTTGCAGCCGTCGCCGCGGAGGAAGCCGACGAGGGTGATGCCGACGTCGGCGGCCAGCTCCACGGCCAGGGACGACGGCGCCGACACGGCCGCGAGCACCGGGATCCCGGCCATCGCCGCCTTCTGGGTCAGCTCGAAGCTGGCCCGTCCGCTGACCATGAGCACGTGGCCGGTCAGCGGTAGCCGACCCTCGCGCACCGCGTCACCGACGACCTTGTCGACGGCGTTGTGCCGGCCCACGTCCTCACGGAGGGCGACCAGCTCCCCCTCCGCGGTGAACAGCCCCGCGGCGTGCAGCCCCCCGGTCTTGTCGAACACCTCCTGGGCAGCCCGCAGGCGGTCGGGCAGCGCCAGCAGCGTGGCCAGGGGCACCCGGGTGCCGTCGGCGGCGACGTCGTGCCGCGTCCGCGTCCGGATGGCGTCGATGCTGGCCTTGCCGCAGACGCCACAGGAGCTCGACGTGTAGAAGTTCCGGTCCAGCGCGGTGTCCGGCGGCTCCACACCCGGGGCGAGGTCGACGTCGACGACGTTGTAGGTGTTGCGGCCGTCGGCATCGACCGAGTCGCAGTAGCGCAGCCCCAGCACGTCGTCGCTGCCGGCGATCACGCCCTCGGTGGCCAGGAAGCCGTGCACGAGGTCGAAGTCGTGCCCCGGCGTCCGCATGGTCACCGCCAGCGGCGTGCCGGACAGCCGGATCTCCAGGGGCTCCTCGGCGGCGACGGTGTCCGGTCGCGTGGTCCGCGCCGTCCCACGGATCCGCAGCACCGGCGTCCGGCTCGTGACTCGTCCCACGAACGGCGACGGTACCCACGTCGGGCCCCTACGGTCGCGGTGTGCCCCCGCTGCCCGCGTACGCCGCCGTCGTGCTGGCCGGCGGCCGCGCCGCGCGGATGGGCGGCCAGGCCAAGCCGCAACTGGACGTCGGGGGCCGGAGCATGCTCGCCGCGGTGCTCGCCGCCGTGGCCGACGCCGAGCAGCGGATCGTGGTGGGACCCCCGCAGCCGGTGCCCGCCGGTGTGGTGGTCGTGCGCGAGGAACCGCCCCGCGGCGGGCCGGTCGCCGCGATGCGGACCGGTCTCACGCAGGTGTCGAGCGAGGTGGTCGCCCTGCTCGCCGGCGACCTGCCGTTCCTGACCGCCGGGCTGGTCCGGTCGCTGCGGGAACGGCTGACCGGCGACGGGGTGCTCGTCGTCGACGACACCGGCCAGGACCAGCTGCTGCTGGGCGTGTGGCGGACGGCGACCCTGCGGGCGGCCGTGGCCGACGTCTCCGGCCCCACGTCCGTGCGCAAGGTGCTCGCCCCGCTGGCCGTGCGCCGCCTGCACCCGGTCGTGCCGCCGGGGCAGCCACCGCCGTGGACCGACTGCGACACCCCGGCCGAGCTCGCCCGCGCGCGGGCCGCGGCGGCCCGGCGCGTACCGGGCCGGGTACCGCCTCGACCGGCGGGGTAGGCCGGGGGCATGCGCATCGTCGTCGCCGGAGCACACGGCCAGGTCGCCCGTCGCCTCGACCGCCTGCTCTCCGCCCGCGGGGACACCGTCGTCGGCATCGTCCGCAACGCCGGCCACGAGGCCGACGTGGCGGCCGACGGGGCGCGCCCGGTGCTGCTGGACCTGGAGTCGGCGTCGGTCGACGACGTCGCGGCCGCGGTGGCGGGCAGCGATGCGGTCGTCTTCGCCGCGGGGGCCGGCCCGGGCAGCGGGACCGCGCGCAAGGACACCGTCGACCGCGCCGCCGCCGTCCTGCTGGCCGACGCCGCACAGCACGCGGGGGTGCGGCGGTACCTCCTGGTCTCCTCCATGGGCGTGGACTCCGTCGCCGACGGCGCCCGGCCCGAGGGGCTCGACGACGTCTTCACCGCCTACCTGCAGGCCAAGCTCGCCGCCGAGCGGGACGTCCTCGCCCGACCGGCCCTCGCGACCACCGTCGTCCGGCCCGGTGGCCTGACCGACGAGCCCGGCACCGGTCGCGTCACGCTGGCCCGGCACGTGGAGCGGGGCAGCGTGCCCCGGGACGACGTGGCCGCCGTGCTCGTCGCGCTCCTCGACGCCGGCGCGGACGGTGCCGTCCTCGAGCTGGTGGCGGGTCCCACGCCGATCGACGAGGCGGTCGCCGCCCTCGGCTGATCAGCCCCGGCGGGCCCGGGTGACGAGCGCCCGGGCAGCGAGCTGGTCGTCGGGCGGGTAGTCGACCGCGACCAGCGTCAGCCCGGCGGCCGGGGCGACGGTGAACTCACCGGACCGCTCGGTGCGCCCCAGGAGCCCGGCGGGCCACTCCGGCGGACGCCGGCCCTCCCCCACGGCGAGCAGCGCCCCCACCAGGCTGCGGACCATCGAGTGGCAGAAGGCGTCGGCCGAGGCCCGGACCATGACCAGATCGCCCTCCCGTGCCACCGACAGCGCCAGCAGCGTCCGCACGGTGGTCGCGCCCTCCCGGCGCCGGCAGAAGGCGGCGAAGTCGTGCTCGCCGAGCAGCAGCCCGGCCGCGCGGGCCATGCCCTCGACGTCCAGCCGCCGCGGCCAGCCGACGGTGTCCAGGCGGCGCAGCGGCGGCGGCCCGGACGGCGCGTCGGTCAGCCGGTAGACGTAGTGCCGGCGCAGCGCTCCGAAACGGGCGTCGAAGGCGGCCGGCGCCTCCTCCACCCCGGTCACCACGATGTCGGGGGGCAGCACGCCCCGCAGCCGGCGGACCAGCCGGTCCCGGTGCCCGAGCCACACCTCCCGCGGGACGTCCGCGTGCGCGACCTGTCCGGTGGCGTGCACACCGGCGTCGGTACGGCCCGCGACGGTGAGGTCGACCGGGCAGCGCAGCACCCGCGCCAGGGCCTCCTCCAGGTCGCCCTGGACGGTGCGCTGGGCGGGCTGACGCGCCCACCCGTGCAGCGTCGTCCCGTCGTAGCCGATGGCGAGACGAAGACGGACGAGCCCGTCCCCCCGGGAGGGGACGGGCTCGTCCGGGTGCTGAGGCGTGCTCAGCGGACTACTTCGGGTCCGGCGCTGCCTCGCCGCCGGGTGCCTGCAGGCTCGCGGTGGCGGAGTCGCCGAGCTCGGCGGCGTTCACCTCGGCGGCAGCAGCGGCGGCGAGCTCCGGGGACACGTTGTCGCCCTCGACGACGACGCCGTTCTCGGCGCCGGGCTGCGGGGTGACGGCGCGGTCGTCCTGGTGCTCGTCGTCGGGGTTGAAGACGTCGGTGACGATCGCCTGGGCCTCGTCGTCCACCGCACCGCTGACCACCACGGGCGAGGTGTCCCCACCGGGGCCGGTCGTCTCCCCGTCGAGTGTCGCGCCCTGGTCCCCACCACCGACGCGCACACCGGCCGCGCCGGCACCGGCGCCCGCGCCGGGAGTGCCCTGCGGGCGGGTGGCGTCGTCGGGCTCGCTCATCGGGTGCCGGCCGGGGTCTCGTCGTCCCCGGGCGACTCCGCGTCCGCGGCGACCGCGGTGTCGGCCTCGACGTCGGCCGGGGCGTCCTCGGCGACCGGCTCCACGTCGGAGGCCTCCGCGTCGGCCGCCACGGCGTCACCGTCGGTGGCCGGGGTGGCGTCCTCGAGCGCGTCCGCGGTGACCTCGCCGGACGCTGCAGCCGCGCCGGCGCCGGTCGCGAACCGGGTCCCGCGGGCGCGCTCGGCCTCACCGACGGCCTGCTGAGACACGGTCAGGGCCTCGACCAGCTCGATGACGGCCATGGGCGCGTTGTCGCCCTTGCGCGGGCCGACCTTGGTGATCCGCGTGTAGCCGCCCGGCCGGTTCTCGTACCGGGGACCGATCTCGGCGAACAGCGTGTGCACGACGTCCTTGTCCCGGATGGTCGTCATGACCTGGCGACGAGCGTGCAGGTCACCGCGCTTGGCGAAGGTCACCAGCTTCTCGGCCAGCGGACGCAGCCGCTTCGCCTTCGCCTCGGTGGTGGTGATCCGGCCGTGCTCGAACAGCGACGTGGCCAGGTTCGCCAGCATCAGCCGCTCGTGCGAGGGGGATCCGCCGAGACGGGGGCCCTTGGTGGGGGTGGGCATGTCGGTCCTTCCTCAGGCGGCCGGGCGGTGCGTGCCGGGCCACGTCATGGAGCTGTCATCCGTGGTGCTGTGCGTCGCTTCAGTGTGGCTGCCCGGGAGACGGCGCCGGACGGCGGGTCGCCCCGCCGTCCGGCCCGGACAGCAGCGCAGCTCAGAGCTGCTCGGTCTCCTGGTAGGTCCCGTCGCTGTACTCGACCCCACCGAACTGCTCGGTGCCGTACTCGGCGGTGCCCTGGTAGGCGTCGGTCTCGTAGCCCTCGTCGTAGCTCTCCACCGAGGTGGGGATGAACCCGGGCGGGCTGTCCTTGAGCGCGAGGCCCATCGCCGCGAGCTTCATCTTGACCTCGTCGATCGACTTGGCCCCGAAGTTGCGGATGTCGAGCAGGTCGGCCTCGGAGCGGGTGACGAGCTCACCGACGGTGTGCACGCCCTCGCGCTTGAGGCAGTTGTAGGACCGGACGGTGAGGTCCATGTCCTCGATCGGCATCGAGAAGTTCGCGATGTCGGCGGCCTCGGCCGGGCTGGGCCCGACCTCGATGCCCTCGGCGTCGATGTTCAGCTCGCGGAGCAGGCCGAACAGCTCGACCAGCGTGGAGCCGGCGCTGGCGATCGCGTCACGGGGCGCGATCGACGGCTTGGTCTCGACGTCGACGACCAGGCGGTCGAAGTCGGTGCGCTGCTCGACGCGGGTCGCCTCGACGGCGTAGGTCACCTTGAGGACCGGCGAGTAGATCGAGTCGACGGGGATCCGGCCGATCTCCTGGCCGGGCTGCTTGTTCTGCGGCGCCGGCACGTACCCGCGACCCCGCTCGACGACCAGCTCGATCTCGAGACGGCCCTTGCCGTTCAGCGTGGCGATGTGCAGGTCGGGGTTGTGCACCTCGACACCGGCCGGCGGCGCGATGTCGGCGGCGGTGACCTCGCTCGGGCCCTGCTTGCGCAGGTACATGGTCACCGGCTCGTCGGAGTCCGAGCTGACGACCAGGCCCTTGAGGTTGAGGATGAGCTCGGTGACGTCCTCCTTGACGCCCGGCACGGTCGTGAACTCGTGCAGGGTGCCCTCGATCCGGATGCTGGTGACAGCAGCGCCGGGGATCGAGGAGAGGAGCGTGCGGCGCAGGGAGTTGCCGAGGGTGTAGCCGAAGCCGGGCTCCAGCGGCTCGATGACGAACCGCGAGCGCGACTCGGTGATCGTCTCCTCGGTGAGGGTGGGGCGCTGTGCGATGAGCATGGTGGATCTCCTCCTGGTCCTCCGGCGACCGCCATATGACGCCGTGAGGGGGGTGGTGCCGGCGGGGTGGACATCGGTCCGCCCACCCCGCCGTCGGCCCCCTGCAGGGTCCCACCGCGAGCTCGCGAGTGGTGGGGTGCAGGGGGTCCTTCTGTTACTTCGAGTAGAGCTCGACGATCAGCTGCTCCTGGACCGGGGTGTCGATCACCTGGCGGGCCGGCACGCTGTGCACGAGCACCCGCAGCTGGCTGCTGATGACCTCCAGCCACGGCGGGACGGGACGCTCCCCGGCGCGGGCCTGGGCGATCTCGAAGGGCAGCATCCGCCGTGACTTCTCGGCGACCTCGATGATGTCGCTCGAGCTGACGCGGTAGGACGGGATGTCGACCTTGCGGCCGTTCACCCGGATGTGGCCGTGGCGCACCAGCTGGCGGGCCATGTCGCGGGACTCGGCGAAGCCGGCCCGGTAGACCACGTTGTCGAGGCGGGACTCGAGGATCTGCAGCAGGACCTCACCGGTCTTGCCCGACTTCTTGTTCGCCTCTTCGTAGTAGCCGCGGAACTGCTTCTCCAGCACGCCGTAGATGCGGCGGGCCTTCTGCTTCTCGCGCAGCTGCAGCAGGTACTCGCTGTCCTTGCTGCGGCCCCGGCCGTGCTCGCCCGGCGGGTAGGGCCGGATCTCGATCGGGCACTTCGGGGACTCGCACTTGCTGCCCTTGAGGAACAGCTTCATCTTCTCGCGCCGACACATGCGGCAGTCGGCTCCGGTGTAACGGGCCACGTCTGTCTACCTTCGCTCTCGTCGCTGGCCGGTCAGACCCGGCGGCGCTTCTTGGGGCGGCAGCCGTTGTGCGGCTGCGGCGTCACGTCCTGGATCTGGCCGACCTCGAGGCCGGTGGCCTGCAGCGACCGGATGGCCGTCTCGCGACCGGAACCCGGGCCCTTGACGAAGACGTCGACCTTGCGCATGCCGTGCTCCTGCGCCTTGCGGGCCGCGTTCTCGGCGGCCATCTGCGCGGCGAACGGCGTCGACTTGCGCGACCCCTTGAAGCCGACGTGGCCGGCCGAGGCCCAGCTGATCACGTTCCCGGTCGGGTCGGTGATCGACACGATCGTGTTGTTGAACGTGCTCTTGATGTGCGCGGCGCCGTGGGCGACGTTCTTCTTCTCCTTGCGGCGGACCTTCTTGGCACCAGCCGCAGTGCGAGCCCTGGGAGGCATGTCTCTCCGGTTTCTTCCTGATCAGTGGCCAGATGCAGCACGCGGCGCACCGTCGCTCCCGCCCTCACGGGTAGCTGCGACGGCGCACGTCGCGACTTACTTCTTGCCGGCCTTCTTCTTGCCGGCGATGGTCTTGCGCGGGCCCTTGCTCGAGCGCGCGTTGGTCTTCGTGCGCTGCCCGTGCACCGGGAGCCCACGGCGGTGACGCAGCCCCTGGTAGCAGCCGATCTCCACCTTGCGGCGGATGTCGGCGGCCACCTCGCGGCGGAGGTCGCCTTCGACGCGGAAGTGCTCGTCGATGTAGTCGCGGAGCTTCAGCAGGTCCTCGTCGCCGAGGTCCTTGACGCGCAGGTCCGGGCTCACGCCCGTCGCGGCCAGGGTCTCCTTGGCGTGGGTCTTGCCGATGCCGTAGATGTACGTGAGCGCGATCTCCATCCGCTTCTCGCGGGGGAGGTCGACGCCGGCCAGTCGTGCCATGTCCAGGTACTCCCTCAGCCCTGCCGCTGCTTGTGGCGGGCGTTGTCGCAGATGACCATGACCCGGCCGTGCCGGCGGATCACCTTGCACTTGTCACAGATCTTCTTCACCGACGGCTGGACCTTCACCGGTGCCGCCCCTCACTTCTCTTCGTTCGGACGCCGTCCGCGCCGCCCAGGAGGACGACCGGACCGGCGATCACTTGTACCGGTAGACGATGCGACCGCGGGTCAGGTCGTAGGGCGAGAGCTCCACGACCACGCGGTCCTCGGGCAGGATGCGGATGTAGTGCTGCCGCATCTTGCCGCTGATGTGGGCGAGCACCCGGTGCCCGTTCTGCAACTCGACCCGGAACATCGCGTTGGGCAGCGGCTCGACGACGCGACCCTCGACCTCGATGGCCCCGTCCTTCTTCGCCATGCCCTACACGCGCTCCTCGACTCGGTGGTACTGGTGTTCCTCGCGCGCCCACGCCGGATCGACCGGTGCGCGCTCGGTTGTTTGCAGAACAGGTGGTGCAGACGCTCTCGCGAGGGCGTCCCGGGTCATGCGGCCACAGCACGACGACAGGACGGCGCGAACGCCATCGGCCACTGTACCCCGCCCCGGCGCGCCCCTCCAACCCGGGCCTCTGTGATCCGGGAGGCTGGAGAGCTGACCCGATCGGCCCCGTCGGAGGAGCGGGGGGCGAGGGCGTCCTCTCTCACGTCCGGGGCGTGATGCCGAACGGGGCCAGCCCCGCGACGCCGCCGTCCTCGGCGGTGAGGACCCACGGGCCCTCCGGCGTGACGGCGACGGTGTGCTCGAAGTGCGCCGCGCGGGAGCCGTCCTTGGTGACGACGGTCCAGCCGTCCTCGAGCTCGACGGTCGCCGGGTCCCCCACGGTGACCATCGGCTCGATCGCGAGCGCCAGCCCGGGGACGAGCTTGGGCCCGCGGCCGGCCCGGCCGTAGTTCAGCACGTGCGGGTCCTGGTGCATCTCCGTGCCGATGCCGTGCCCGCCGTAGTGGTCGACGATCCCGTAGGGGTGCGACTGGGCGGAGATCGTCTCCTCGACGGCGTGGCTGATGTCGGTCAGCCGGCCACCGGCCAGCGCCCTCGCCAGGCCCGCCCACATCGAGCGCTCGGTGACGTCGATCAGCGCAGCGTCCTCGGCGGACGGCTCTCCCACGGTCACCGTGACCGCCGAGTCCCCGTGCCAGCCGGCCAGGATCGCGCCGCAGTCGATGGAGAGGTTGTCGCCGTGGGCGAGCGCGCGGCCCCGGTTCGGGATGCCGTGCACGATCTCGTCGTTGATCGACGCGCAGATGCTGCCGGTGAACCCGTGGTACCCCAGGAACGAGGGCACGGCGCCGGCCGACCGGATGTGGTCCTCGGCGATCGCGTCCAGCTCGCCCGTGGTCACCCCGGGCCGGACGGCGGCCCGCACGGCGGCGATGGCGCCGGCCACGACGAGCCCGGCCGCCCGCATCAGCTCGATCTCGTGCGGGGTCTTGATCTGGATCATGCGTCCACTCCACTTCGCCAGCAGCGGCAGGCGACCGAGCAGGCCGGCGGCCGTCATGTGCGGCGCCGCCCTCAGCCCGCGCTGGGCTGCCCGGTCGGTCCCCCGGGCTGCTCGGACCCCTCGGCACCGTCCTGGCCGAGGGCCCCGAGCGCCCGCTCGGTGACCTCGTCGACAGTCCCGATGGCGTCGATGCGGGCCAGCAGCCCCTCGGAGTCGTAGAACCCCGACAGTGGCGCGGTCTGTTCCCGGTACACCTGCAGCCGGTGCCGCACGGTCTCCGGCTTGTCGTCCTCACGCTGCACGCGCTGGCCGTCGACCTCGACCCACCGGGTGGACAGCCGGCGCACCAGCTCGTCCTCGTCGACGACGAGCTCCAGCACGCGGTCCAGCGCGTGGCCGAGGTCGTGCAGCGACGAGCGCAGCTGCTCGGCCTGGGCGATGGTCCGCGGGAACCCGTCGAGCAGGAACCCGGCCTTGGCGTCGGCCTCGGCCAGCCGGTCCTTGACCATGGCGACGGTCACCTCGTCCGGGACGAGGTCACCGGCGTCCATGTAGCTCTTGGCGGCGAGCCCCAGCTCGGTCTTCCCGCTGACGTTCGCCCGGAAGATGTCCCCCGTCGAGATCGCGGGGACGCCGAGCTGGCCGGCGATGATCTGCGCCTGGGTGCCCTTGCCCGCCCCGGGGGGGCCGAGCAGCACGACGCGCACTACTTCAGGAACCCTTCGTAGTTGCGCTGGTTGAGCTGCGTCTCGATCTGCTTCACCGTCTCCAACCCCACTCCGACCATGATCAGCACCGCGGTCCCGCCGAACGGGAAGTTCTGGTTCTGCCCCTCCTGCGTGATGGACAGGAACAGGTTGGGCAGGACCGCCACAAGCCCGAGGTAGATCGACCCGGGCAGGGTGATCCGGGACAGCACGTACTGCAGGTACTCCGCGGTCGGCCGGCCGGGGCGGATGCCGGGGATGAAGCCGCCGTAGCGCTTCATGTCCTCGGCCCGCTCCTCCGGGTTGAACGTGATCGACACGTAGAAGTACGTGAAGAAGATGATCATCCCGAAGTAGATCGCGATGTGCACCGGGCTGCTCTGGTCGATGACGTAGTTCTCGAAGAACCGCCGCACCGGACCGGTCTCGTTGCCCTGCAGCTGGGTGATCAGCTGCGGCAGGTACAGCAGGGACGAGGCGAAGATGACCGGGATGACGCCGGCCTGGTTGACCTTGAGCGGCAGGTACGTCGACGTCCCGCCGTACATCCGGCGGCCGACCATGCGCTTGGCGTACTGCACGGGGATGCGGCGCTGGGCCTGCTCGACGTAGACGACCGAGGTGATGATGACGACGGCCAGGAGGCACACCAGGGCGAACACGAAGCCGCCGCGGGTCTGCAGGATCGAGCCGCCCTCGGCGGGGATGCGTGCCGCGATCGAGGTGAAGATCAGCACGGACATGCCGTTGCCGATCCCCTTCTCCGTGAGCAGCTCGCCGAGCCACATGATGACGGCGGTGCCCGCGGTGAGGGCGATGACCAGCACGACCGTCGTCCAGATGGAGTCCGACGGGATGATGTCCTGGGAGCAGCCCGGGAACAGCTGGCCGCTGCGGGCCAGGGCGATGATGCCGGTGCTCTGCAGGATCGCCAGCGCGATCGTGAGGTAGCGGGTGTACTGGGTCAGCTTCGCCTGACCCGACTGCCCTTCCTTCTTGAGCTGCTCGAACCGCGGGATGACCACGACGAGCAGCTGCACGATGATGCTGGCCGTGATGTACGGCATGATCCCGAGCGCGAAGACCGACAGCCGCAGCAGCGCGCCGCCGGAGAACAGGTTGACCAGCGAGTAGAGGTCGCGCTGGTCGGAGGCCTGTGCCTGCTCGAGGCAGCTGTTGATCGCCTCCACCGAGACGCCGGGCCCCGGGACCGCGGCGCCCAGCCGGTAGACGGCGATGATCGCCAGGGAGAACAGCAGCTTGCGCCGGAGGTCTGGCGTCCGGAACGCCGCGGCGAACGCCTGCAGCACGTGCCCTCCCCTGGTCGGTCGGATGAGGTTAGCAACGGGACACGGACCCCCTGCCGCCCGCCACTCGGGAGCTCGTGGCGGGGCTCGTCAGGGGGCCGCATCAGGCCGGGTCGCGGGTGCGGCCGGCCGGGTAGCAGAAGGCCCCCCTGCCTGCCCCGCCGCTCGCTGAGAGCGACGGGGGGCAGGGGGGTCTCCAGTCAGATGCGGGTGGTGCTGCCGCCGGCGGCGGCGATCTTCTCGGCGGCCGAGCCGGAGAAGGCGTGTGCGGTCACGTCGACCTTCACGCCGCCCAGGTCGCCGGTGCCGAGCACCTTGACCGGCTGGCCGCGGCGCACCGCGCCGGCCTCGGCCAGGGAGTCCGGGTCGAGCGTGCCGCCCTGTGGGAACAGCGCCGCGATCCGGTCGAGGTTGACGACCTGGAAGACGACCTTGTTCGGGTTCTTGAAGCCCGAGAGCTTGGGCAGGCGCATGTGCAACGGCGTCTGCCCGCCCTCGAACCGCGCGGACGTGTTACCGCGGGCGCCGCTGCCCTTGGTGCCGCGACCGGCGGTCTTGCCCTTGGAGCCCTCACCGCGACCGACACGGGTCTTCGCGGTGTGGGCGCCCGGAGCCGGGCGCAGGTGGTGGACCTTGAGAGTCATGAGATGTCCCTACTCAGCCGGAGTTCAGCTGATCTCTTCGACGGTCACCAGGTGCGGCACCGTCGCGACCATCCCGCGGATCTCGGGACGGTCCTCCTGGACGACCGAGTCGTGGATGCGCTTGAGCCCGAGCGAGCGCAGCGTCTGACGCTGGTTCGGCTTGGTCCCGATGGCGGACTTGACCTGGGTGACCTTGAGCTGCGCCATGTCAGACCCCCTGGCCCGCACGCGCGCGCAGCATGGCCGCCGGGGCGACGTCCTCCAGGGGCAGGCCACGGCGGGCCGCGATCTCCTCGGGACGGACGAGGTCCTTCAGCGCCTGCATGGTCGCGTGGACGATGTTGATCGGGTTCGAGGACCCGAGGCTCTTGGAGAGCACGTCGTGGATGCCGGCGCACTCGAGGACGGCGCGCACCGGGCCACCGGCGATGACGCCGGTACCGGGGCTGGCCGGCTTGAGCAGCACGACACCGGCCGCCGCCTCACCCTGCACCGGGTGCGGGATGGTGCTGGCGATGCGGGGCACGGTGTAGAAGTGCTTCTTGGCCTCCTCGACGCCCTTGGCGATCGCCGCGGGCACCTCCTTGGCCTTGCCGTAGCCCACGCCGACCTTGCCGTCGCCGTCGCCCACGATCACGAGGGCGGTGAAGCTGAAGCGCCGACCACCCTTGACGACCTTGGACACGCGGTTGATGGCGACCACGCGCTCGATGAAGTTGCTCTTCTCGGCAGGCGCGCCGCCGGGGCCCCGCCCGCCGTCACGACGGTCACGGCGGTCGTTGCCGCCGCCGGCGCCGCCGCCGCGTCGCTGTGGTCCTGGCATCAGACGTCCCTCTCGATCAGCTTGTCGTTCATCAGAAGTCCAGCCCGCCCTCACGGGCACCGTCGGCGAGCGCGGCGATGCGCCCGGCGTACCGGTTGCCGCCACGGTCGAAGACGACCGCGGAGATGCCGGCAGCCTTCGCGCGGTCGGCGATCACGGCGCCCACCTGGCGGGCGAGGGCGGACTTGTCGCCCTCGGCCCCACGGAGACCCATCGTCGAGGCGCTGGCCAGCGTGCGGCCGACGGTGTCGTCGACCAGCTGCACGTGGATGTGCCGCGAGCTGCGCTTGACCACCAGGCGCGGGCGGTCCGGCGTGCCCTCGACGCGCTTGCGCAGCCGGTTGTGCCGGCGCAGGCGGGAGACCCGCCGTGCGGTGCTGACGTCGGTACCGACGGGCTTGTGGACCCGAGCGGCACTCTTCTCGGTCTGTGCCATCACTTACCCGTCTTCCCGACCTTGCGCTTGACGACCTCGCCCTGGTACCGCACGCCCTTGCCCTTGTACGGGTCGGGCTTGCGGATCTTGCGGATCTTGGCGGCCACCTCGCCGACCTGCTGCTTGTCGATGCCGCTGACCCGCAGGCGGGTGGGGGCCTCGACGGTGAAGGAGATCCCCTCGGGGGCCCGCACGACGACCGGGTGGCTGAAGCCGAGGGCGAACTCGAGGTCCGACCCCTTGGCCGCGACGCGGTAACCCACGCCGACGATCTCGAGGACCTTGGTGTAGCCGTCGGTCACACCGGTGATCATGTTGGCGATCAGGGTGCGGGACAGCCCGTGCAGCGCGCGGTTCTGCCGCGCGTCGTCGGGCCGCTGCACCTGGAGCGTGCCGTCCTCGGCCCGCTCGACCGTGATCGGCGCGGCGACGGTGTGGGTCAGGGCGCCCTTGGGGCCCGTGACGCTGACCGTCTGGCCGTCGATGGCGATGTCCACACCACCGGGGACGGGAATCGGGAGTCGTCCGATCCGTGACATCTGCTGGCTCCCTTACCAGACGTAGGCGAGGACTTCCCCACCCACGCCCTTCTTGTTCGCCTGCCGGTCGGTCAGCAGCCCGGTGGAGGTGGAGATGATCGCCACCCCGAGGCCGCCGAGCACCTTGGGCAGCGAGGTGGACTTGGCGTACACCCGCAGACCGGGCTTGGAGACGCGGCGGACGCCGGCGATGCTCCGCTCACGGTTGGGGCCGTACTTGAGGTCGACGACCAGCTCCTTGCGGGTGGTGCCGTCCTTCTCGACGTCGTTGACGGTCCAGCCGGCGATGTAGCCCTCCTGCTGGAGGATCTCGGCGATGTGCGTCTTCAGCTTCGACGACGGCATGGTCGCGGAGTCGTGGTACGCCTGGTTGGCGTTCCGCAGTCGCGTGAGCATGTCCGCGATCGGGTCGGTCATCGTCATGGGTGGTGCCTCTCTCGCCGCGGTTCCTCGTGCGCTGGGTCTCGGGGACTTGGCGCTGGGCCTCTCGGCGATCGGTGGTGCCGGTTACGTAACGGGATGGAACGGCCCGGCTGCAGGACCCGCGGCGCGCGGAGCGTGCCGTGGGGGGCAGCCGGGTCCTTCACCAGCTGGACTTGCTCACGCCCGGGAGCTCGCCCGCGTGGGCCATCTCCCGGAGGCAGATCCGGCACAGGCCGAACTTGCGGAAGACCGCGTGCGGACGGCCGCACCGCTGGCAGCGGGTGTAACCGCGGACCGCGAACTTGGGCTTGCGGGCCGCCTTGTTGATCAGCGCCTTCTTGGCCATTCTCTTCTCCCTGCCCGGCTCAGCGGGTGGTGGTGACGACGGGCTGGCCGGCGAACGGGAAGCCCAGCAGGCGGAGGAGCTCGCGACCCTCCTCGTCGTTCGTGGCGGTGGTCACGAGCGTGATGTCCATGCCGCGCTGCCGGTCGATCCGGTCGACGTCGATCTCGCGGAACATGGACTGCTCGTTCAGCCCGAACGTGTAGTTGCCGTGCCCGTCGAACTGCTTGGCGTTGAGGCCACGGAAGTCACGGATACGGGGCAGGGCCAGGGACAGCAGGCGGTCCAGGAACTCCCACATGCGGTCGCCGCGGAGGGTGACCTTGGCGCCGATCGGCATGCCCTCGCGCAGCTTGAACTGCGCGATGGACTTGCGGGCCCGGACGACGGCCGGCTTCTGCCCGGTGATGGCGGTGAGGTCGCGGACCGCGCCGTCCATCAGCTTGGCGTCGCGGGTCGCCTCGCCGACGCCCATGTTGACGACGATCTTCGTCAGCCGCGGGATCTGCATGACGTTCTCGTAGCCGAACTCGCTCTGCAGCGCCGGGGCGATCTCCTCGCGGTAGCGAGCGAGCACGCGGGGCAGCTCTCGGGTGGTGGGTGCGCTCATCGGGATCAGAGGTCCTTACCGGTGCGCCGCGAGACCCGGATGCTGCGGCCTTCCTCGTCCTTGCGGTAACCGACCCGGGTCGGCTTGTCCTCGGAGTCGATCACCATCACGTTGCTCACGTGGATGGGCGCCTCCTGGGTGACGATCCCGCCCTGCTGGGCCCCGCGCTGGGTCGAGCTGATCCGGGTGTGCTTCTTGACCCGGCCGACGCCCTCCACGAGGACCTTCTGGAGCTTCGGGTAGGCCGCGATGACCCGCCCCTTGGCGCCCTTGTCCTT
The DNA here is from genome assembly GCF_010686765.1 of Geodermatophilus sabuli. Classification (GTDB taxonomy): domain Bacteria; phylum Actinomycetota; class Actinomycetes; order Mycobacteriales; family Geodermatophilaceae; genus Geodermatophilus; species Geodermatophilus sabuli_A. Next base: position 195,755 of record NZ_JAAGWF010000009.1, read on the forward strand.
GCCGGCGAGCACGACGACCGTGTCGCCCTTCTTGACCTTCATCGACGGGGTCTTCCCGCTGGCTGGCTGAGCCATGGTCACAACACCTCCGGAGCGAGCGAGATGATCCGCATGAAGCGCTTGTCACGCAGCTCCCGGCCCACCGGGCCGAAGATGCGCGTGCCGCGCGGGTCGCCGCTGTCGCGGATGATGACGGCGGCGTTCTCGTCGAAGCGGATGTAGGAACCGTCGGGACGACGGCGCTCCTTCACCGTGCGGACGACGACGGCCTTGACCACGTCACCCTTCTTGACGCCGGCACCCGGCAGCGCGTCCTTGACGGTGCCGACGATGACGTCGCCGATGCCCGCGTAGCGTCGCCCGGAGCCGCCCAGCACGCGGATGCAGAGGATCTCCTTCGCACCGGTGTTGTCAGCGACTCGCAGCCGCGACTCCTGCTGGATCACGTCCTACTCCCAATCTCGTGGCGACAGCCGGGCCGGATCGGTGAACCGGCTGTCCGACACCCAGGTGTCGACGCACCGGCAGCTCAGGGCGCCGGTGCGTCGAGCACAGGTGTCGGGATGCGGCGCGCTCCCCCGGAGGCGCGCCAGTGGTCCAGAGTACCTGGTACTGCAGCGGCCCCGGAGGGCCGCCTGTCACGGGGCCCGTACGGGCCCCGACGACCTACTTGGCCTTCTCGATGACCTCGACCAGCCGCCACCGCTTGGTGGCCGACGTCGGCCGGGTCTCCATGATCTGCACCCGGTCGCCGATGCCGGCGACCTGCTGCTCGTCGTGCGCCTTGAGCTTGCTCGTGCGCCGGATGACCTTGCCGTAGAGGCCGTGCTTCACGCGGTCCTCGACCTCGACGACGATGGTCTTGTCCATCTTGTCGCTGACCACGAGGCCCTCACGGACCTTGCGGTACCCGCGCCCGGCCAGACCAGGCCCGCTCGCGGCCTGGCTGGTCTCCTGGGTCTCGCTCATGCCACACCCTCGTTCGGGGCGACCGAGAGACCCAGCTCGCGCTCGCGCATGATCGTGTAGATCCGGGCGATGTCGCGGCGGACGGTCTGCAGTCGCCGGTTGTTGTCCAGCTGGCCGGTGGCCACCTGGAACCGCAGGTTGAACAGTTCTTCCTTGTGCTCGCGCAGCCGCGTGGCGAGCTCGTCGACGGAGAGCTCACGCAGCTCGGGAGCGGTCAGACCGGCGGCCATCACGCCTCTCCTTCACGAGTGATGAAGCGGCACTTCATCGGCAGCTTGTGGATCGCGCGGCGCATGGCCTCGCGGGCCACGGGCTCGGCGACACCGGACAGCTCGAACATGATCCGGCCGGGCTTGACGTTGGCGACCCACCACTCGGGCGAGCCCTTGCCCGAACCCATGCGGGTCTCGGCGGGCTTCTTGGTGAGCGGACGGTCCGGGTAGATCGAGATCCACACCTTGCCGCCACGCTTGATGTGGCGGGTCATGGCGATACGCGCGGACTCGATCTGCCGGTTGGTCACGTAGGCCGGCTCGATGGCCTGGATGGCGAACTCACCGAAGTTGATCTCGGTGCCACCCTTGGCCCGCCCAGAACGACTCGGGTGGTGCTGCTTGCGGTGCTTGACGCGCCGTGGGATGAGCATGGTTCAGCTCTCCGTGTTCTCGGTCGTCTCGGCCGCGACGGTCTCGGCGGCAGCAGTGGCCTCCGGACCGGCGACCTCGGCGACGGTGGTCTCGGGTGCGACCTCGCCCGAGGTCACCGCGACGGTGCTCTCGGCGGTGTCCGCGACCGGCCCCGTCGAGGACTCGACCGCAGCGCGGCCGGCCTCCGTACCGCCGGCGGTGGTGCCCGACGACCCGGAACGACGCTGCGGACGCTGGGCGCGCTCACGACGCTGCTGACGGTCGGCCAGGGCCTCGAGGGCAGCCCGCTCGGCACGCGAGCCGCTGACGTCGCCCTTGTAGATCCACACCTTCACGCCGATGCGACCGAAGGTGGTGCGGGCCTCGTACAGGCCGTAGTCGATGTTCGCGCGCAGCGTGTGCAGCGGCACCCGCCCCTCGCGGTAGAACTCCGACCGGCTCATCTCCGTGCCGCCGAGGCGACCCGAGCACTGCACCCGGATGCCCTTGACCTGCGGGCTGCGCTGGGCCGACTGCATGGCCTTGCGCATCGCCCGACGGAAGCTGACGCGGCTGGAGAGCTGCTCGGCGACGGCCTGGGCGACCAGCTGGGCATCGGACTCGGGGTTCTTGACCTCGAGGATGTTCAGCTGCACCTGCTTGCCGGTGAGCTTCTCGAGCTCCCCACGGATGCGGTCGGCCTCCGCGCCGCGACGGCCGATGACGATGCCCGGCCGGGCGGTGTGGATGTCGACGCGCACGCGGTCACGGGTGCGCTCGATCTCGACCTTGGAGATGCCGGCCCGCTCCATGCCCTTGGACATGAGCTTGCGGATCGCGACGTCTTCCTTGACGTAGTCCTTGTACAGCTTGTCCGCGTACCACCGGGACTTGTAGTCGGTGGTGATCCCGAGCCGGAACCCGTGCGGGTTGACCTTCTGACCCACTAGCGGGTCCCTCCTCTCGTGTTGCTCTTCTGCTGCTGCGTGGCCGGGCCGGACTGGCCGGTGCGGCGACGGGCCTGCCGGGACTTGCCGGCGAGCTCGTCGCTGCCGCCGACCTCGGCGACCTCGACGGTGATGTGGCACGTCCGCTTGTTGATGCGGAACGCGCGGCCCTGGGCACGCGGGCGGATGCGCTTGAGGGTCGGACCCTCGTCCACGTACGCCGCGCTGACGACCAGGGCGGCCGGGTCGAGCTGCAGGTTGTGCTCGGCGTTGGCGACCGCGGAGGCCACCACCTTGAGCACCGGCTCGCTGGCTGCCTGCGGCGCGAAGCGCAGCAGGGCCAGGGCCTCGTCGGTCGGCAGGTAGCGGATGAGGTCCACCACCCGTCGGGCCTTCATGGGGGTGACGCGGACGAACCGGGCCGTAGCCCGGGCGACCGGCGCCTCCTGTCCCAACTGGGAAGTCATCGAAACGTCTCTTCTCTACCTGGCCGGGCCGTCAGCCCCGCCGCGAGCGGCGGTCGTCCTTGACGTGCCCACGGAAGGTGCGCGTGGGTGCGAACTCGCCGAGCTTGTGCCCGACCATCGCCTCGGTCACGAAGACCGGGACGTGCTTGCGGCCGTCGTGCACGGCGATCGTGTGCCCGAGCATGTCGGGGATGATCGTCGAGCGACGCGACCAGGTGCGGATGACGGTCTTGGTGCCCTTGTCGTTCTGCGCGTCCACCTTCTTGAGCAGGTGGTCGTCGACGAACGGGCCCTTCTTGAGGCTGCGTGGCATGTCTGTCGGACTCCTCTTCCCGCTCAGCGCTTCTTGTTGGCGCGCCGGCGGCGCACGATCATGGCGTCACTGGCCTTGCGCTTGCGCGTACGGCCCTCGGGCTTGCCCTTCGGGTTCACCGGGTGGCGACCACCGGAGGTCTTGCCCTCACCACCACCGTGCGGGTGGTCGACCGGGTTCATCGCCACACCGCGGACGGTCGGGCGCTTGCCCTTCCACCGCATGCGGCCGGCCTTGCCCCAGTTGATGTTCGACTGCTCGGCGTTGCCCACCTCGCCGACGGTCGCGCGGCAGCGGACGTCGACGTTGCGGATCTCGCCCGACGGCATGCGCAGCTGCGCGAAGCGACCCTCACGGGCGACCAGCTGGACGCTGGTACCCGCGGAACGGGCGATCTTCGCGCCGCCACCGGGACGGAGCTCGATGGCGTGAACCACCGTGCCGACCGGGATGTTCCGCAGCGGCAGGTTGTTGCCCGGCTTGATGTCGGCCGCGGGGCCGCACTCGACGGTGTCGCCCTGCTTCAGGCGGGCCGGCGCGATGATGTAGCGCTTCTCGCCGTCGGCGAAGTGCAGCAGCGCGATGCGCGACGTCCGGTTGGGGTCGTACTCGATGTGCGCGACCTTGGCCGGCACGCCGTCCTTGTCGGCCCGGCGGAAGTCGATCACCCGGTAGGCACGCTTGTGACCGCCACCCTGGTGGCGGGCAGTGACCTTGCCGTGGACGTTGCGTCCACCGCGGCCGTGCAGCGGCCGGACCAGCGACTTCTCGGGATGGTCGCGGGTGACCTCGGCGAAGTCGGCGACGGACGAGCCGCGGCGGCCCGGCGTCGTCGGCTTGTACTTGCGGATGGCCATGGGTTCGGAGTCCCTGTCTGTTCTCTCTGGTCCGGTCGGTGGTCGGGCGCGGTCAGGCGCCCGGGCCGCCGAAGATCTCGATGCGGTCGCCCGGGGCGAGGGAGACGATGGCGCGCTTGGTGTCCTTGCGCTTGCCCATCTGCGCGCCCCGGCTCCGCTTGCGCTTGCCCTGGCGGTTGATCGTGTTCACGCCGAGGACCTTCACCTTGAAGATCTGCTCGACAGCGATCTTGATCTGCGTCTTGTTCGCCTCGGGCAGGACGATGAACGTGTACTGGTTCTCGTCCAGGAGCCCGTAGCTCTTCTCCGAGATGACCGGCGACAGCAGGACGTCCCGGGGGTCGCGGACGCTCATGCCTTCTCCTCGGTGTCGGTCGTGGCGTCGGCCGCGGAAGCGGTCTCGACGGTGCCCTCGCCCTCGGCGGGGGCGATCGACGGCAGGCCGCCCGGCGTCTCGTGCGTCGACAGGTCGGGCAGCACGACGTCGCGGCCCTTGCCCTTGACCGGCCCGGCGACGAACTCGGCCAGTGCCGTCTCGGTGAAGACCACCTCGTCGGAGACCAGCACGTCGTAGGTGTTGAGCTGACCGGCCTCGATGAGGTGCACCTGCGGCACGTTGCGCAGGCTCACCCAGTTGAGGACGTCGTCGCGGTCGAGGACCACGAGCACCCGCCTGGCCTGGGTGATCGTCTGCAGCATGGTGAGAGCGGCCTTCGTCTTGGGCGCGTCGCCGTCGACGAAGGAGGTCACCACGTGCACGCGGTCCTCGCGGGCCCGGTCGGAGAGGGCCCCGCGCAGGGCGGCGGCCTTCATCTTCTTCGGGGTCTTCTGCGTGTAGTCGCGCGGCTGGGGGCCGTGGACGATGCCACCGCCCTCGAACTGCGGCGCACGGATCGAGCCCTGACGGGCGCGGCCGGTGCCCTTCTGGCGGTAGGGCTTGATGCCACCGCCGCTGACCTCGCCCCGCGTCTTCGTCGAGTGCGTGCCCTGACGGGCGGCGGCCAGCTGGGCGACGACCACCTGGTGCATCAGGGAGACGTTCGCGTTCGCGTCGAAGAGCTCACCGGGCAGCGTGACGCTGCCGGCGGTCTCCCCCGTCGGCGTGCGGACGTCGACCTGACGGTCGGTCCGGGTCTGGCCCGACCCGCCGTTGATGGACGTGGTCACTTGTCGTCACTCCCCACGGGGCCGCCCTTGACGGCCGAACGGACGAGCACGAGGCCGCCCTTCGGACCGGGGATCGCGCCCTTGATCAGCAGCAGTCCGCGCTCGGCGTCCACCTTGTGCACGTTGAGCGACAGGGTCGTCGTCTTCACCGCGCCCATGCGGCCGGCCATGCGCAGGCCCTTGAAGACGCGGCCAGGGGTCGAGGCCCCACCGATGGAACCCGGCGACCGGTGCTTGCGCTGGGTGCCGTGCGAGGCGCCCAGACCCTTGAACCCGTGCCGCTTCATGACACCGGCGGTGCCCTTGCCCTTGCTGGTGCCGATGACGTCGACCTTCGCGACGCCGTCGAAGACGTCGGCGGTCAGCTCCTGGCCGACCGTGAAGTTCGAGGCGTCCTCGGTGCGCAGCTCCACCAGGTGCCGCCGGGGGGTCACGCCCGCCTTGGCGAAGTGCCCGCCCTCGGGACGGTTCACCTTGCGCGGGTCGATCTCACCGAACCCGAGCTGGACGGCGGAGTAGCCGTCGACCTCGGGGGTGCGCACCTGGGTCACCACACACGGACCCGCCTTGACGACGGTCACCGGCACGATGCGGTTGTTCTCGTCGAAGACCTGGGTCATGCCCAGCTTCTCTCCGAGGAGACCACGGAATGTGCTCGCCATGTCTGCTGACTGCCCTTACTGGATGTTGACGTCGACCGAGGCCGGCAGGTCGATGCGCATGAGCGCGTCCACCGTCTTCGGCGTCGGGTCGAGGATGTCGATGAGCCGCTTGTGCGTCCGCATCTCGAAGTGCTCCCGCGAGTCCTTGTACTTGTGCGGGGAGCGGATGACGCAGTACACGTTCTTCTCCGTCGGCAGCGGCACCGGGCCGACGACGCGCGCACCGGTCTTGGTCACCGTCTCGACGATGCGCCGTGCCGAGGCATCGATCGCCTCGTGGTCGTAGGCCTTCAACCGGATGCGGATCTTCTGTCCCGCCATCGCTGTCTTCTGCTCCTGCCGATCGGTTGTGAAAGTTCGAGTGGGTCTGCTGACCCGCGGGTCGGTGACCCGGGTGAGGGGCGGCGGCCGGGTCCCGGCCGCCGCCCGTCAGGTACTACTTGTTGATCTTGACGACCCGGCCGGCGCCGACGGTGCGGCCACCCTCACGGATGGCGAACCGGAGGCCCTCCTCCATGGCGATGGGCTGGATCAGCTCCACCGTCATCTCGGTGTTGTCGCCCGGCATGACCATCTCGGTGCCGGCGGGCAGGGTCACGACGCCGGTCACGTCCGTCGTCCGGAAGTAGAACTGGGGACGGTAGTTGTTGAAGAACGGCGTGTGACGGCCACCCTCGTCCTTCGAGAGGATGTAGACCGAGCCCTCGAAGTTGGTGTGCGGGGTGATCGAACCCGGCTTCACCACGACCTGGCCGCGCTCGACGTCCTCGCGCTTGATGCCGCGCAGCAGCAGCCCGACGTTGTCGCCGGCCTGGCCCTGGTCGAGCAGCTTGCGGAACATCTCGACACCGGTGACGGTCGTCTTGGTCGAGGTCGGGCGGATGCCGACGATCTCGATCTCCTCGGACACCTTGACGATGCCGCGCTCCACGCGACCGGTGACGACGGTGCCGCGACCGGTGATGGTGAAGACGTCCTCGACGGGCATGAGGAACGGCTTGTCGATCTCACGCTCGGGCTCGGGGATGGCGGTGTCGACCGCGTCCATGAGCTCCATCAGCTTGTCGCCCCACTCGGCGTCGCCCTCGAGCGCCTTCAGCGCCGAGACGCGCACCACCGGGACGTCGTCGCCCGGGAACTCGTACTCGGACAGCAGCTCGCGGACCTCCAGCTCGACGAGCTCGAGGATCTCCTCGTCGTCGACCATGTCGGCCTTGTTGAGCGCCACGACGATGTAGGGGACGCCGACCTGGCGGGCCAGGAGCACGTGCTCCTTGGTCTGCGGCATCGGGCCGTCGGTCGCGGCGACCACCAGGATGGCGCCGTCCATCTGCGCGGCACCGGTGATCATGTTCTTGATGTAGTCGGCGTGCCCGGGGCAGTCGACGTGCGCGTAGTGACGGTTCTCCGTCTGGTACTCGACGTGCGCGATCGAGATCGTGATCCCACGCGCCTTCTCCTCGGGCGCCTTGTCGATCTGGTCGAACGCGGACGCCTCGTTGAGGTTCGGGTACTTGTCGTGCAGGACCTTGGTGATCGCCGCCGTCAGCGTCGTCTTGCCGTGGTCGATGTGCCCGATGGTGCCGATGTTGACGTGCGGCTTGGTCCGCTCGAACTTGGCCTTGGCCACTGGTGTCCTCTCTTCGTGGTCACGCAGTCGTACGCGTGTCTGTGGGGCCGTGCTGGTGGGACTACTCGCCCGTCGCCTTCGCGATGATCTCCTTGGCGACGTTGGCCGGGACCTCGGCGTAGGTGTCGAACACCATCGAGTAGCTCGCCCGTCCCTGGGTGCGGCTGCGCAGGTCGCCCACGTAGCCGAACATCTCCGACAGCGGCACCAGGGCCCGGACGATGCGGGCGCCGGAGCGCTCCTCCATCGCCTGGATGGTCCCGCGGCGGGAGTTGAGGTCGCCGATGACGTCGCCCATGTTCTCCTCGGGCGTGGTCACCTCGACCGCCATCATCGGCTCCAGCAGGGCCGGGCTGGCCTTGCGTGCAGCCTCCTTGAAGGCGATCGAGCCAGCGATCTTGAAGGCCATCTCCGAGGAGTCGACCTCGTGGTACTGGCCGTCCAGGAGCGATGCCTTCACGCCGACCATGGGGTAGCCGGCGAGCACGCCGTACTGCATGGCGTCCTGCATGCCCTGGTCGACCGAGGGGATGTACTCGCGCGGGATGCGCCCACCGGTGACCTTGTTCTCGAACTCGTAGGTCGCCGAGTCGGCGGTCATCTCCAGCGGCTCCAGCGCGATCTGCACCTTCGCGAACTGGCCCGAGCCACCCGTCTGCTTCTTGTGCGTGTAGTCGTAGCGCTCGACGGCCTTGCGGATCGTCTCGCGGTAGGCCACCTGCGGCTTGCCGACGTTGGCCTCGACGTTGAACTCACGCCGCATGCGGTCGACCAGGATCTCCAGGTGGAGCTCGCCCATGCCGGAGATGACCGTCTGGCCGGTCTCCTCGTCGAGGCGGACCTGGAAGGTCGGGTCCTCCTCGGCGAGCTTCTGGATCGCGGTGCCCAGCTTCTCCTGGTCGCTCTTGGTCTTCGGCTCGATGGCCACCGAGATGACCGGCGCCGGGAAGGTCATCGACTCCAGGATCACCGGCTTCTGCGGGTCGCAGAGGGTGTCACCGGTCGTCGTCTGCTTCATGCCGTTGACCGCGACGATCTCGCCGGCACCCACGCCCTGGCGCTCCTCGCGCTTGTTGGCGTGCATCTGGTAGATCTTGCCGACCCGCTCCTTGCGGTCCTTGGTGCTGTTGAGCACCGGGGACCCGGCGTCGAGCTTGCCGGAGTAGACGCGGATGTAGGTCAGCTTGCCCAGGTGCTGGTCGGTCTGGATCTTGAACGCCAGCGCGGCGAACGGCTCGGCCTCGTCGGCGTGCCGCAGGACCTCGGTCTCACCGTCGAGCGCGGTGCCGACGATCGCCTCGATGTCCAGCGGGCTCGGCAGGTAGTCGGTGACCGCGTCGAGCATGGGCTGGACGCCCTTGTTCTTGAACGCGGAACCGGTGACCACCGGGTTGACCTGCCCGGCGATGGTGGCCTTGCGGATCGCGGCCTTGATCGTGTCGACCGAGATCTCCTCGCCGCCGAGGTAGGCCTCCATGATCGCGTCGTCGTTCTCGGCCACGCCCTCGAGCAGCTTCTCGCGGTACTCCGCGGCCTGCTCGGCCAGCTCGGCCGGGATCTCCTCGATCTCGTAGTCCTCACCGAGCTTGGTCTCGCCGCGCCAGGTGAGGGCCTTCATCTGGACCAGGTCGACGACGCCGATGAAGTCGGCCTCGGCGCCGATCGGGATCTGCAGCACCAGCGGGTTGGCACCCAGGCGCTCGACCATCATGTCGACGCAGCGGAAGAAGTTCGCACCGGTGCGGTCGAGCTTGTTGACGAAGCACATGCGCGGGACGCCGTACTTCTCGGCCTGCCGCCACACCTGCTCGGTCTGCGGCTCGACGCCGGCGACACCGTCGTAGACGGCGACGGCACCGTCGAGCACCCGCAGCGACCGCTCCACCTCGACGGTGAAGTCGACGTGCCCGGGGGTGTCGATGATGTTGATGTCGAAGCCGTTCCAGGAGCACTTCGTCGCGGCGGACGTGATGGTGATGCCGCGCTCCTGCTCCTGCTCCATCCAGTCCATCGTGGCCGCGCCGTCGTGGACCTCACCGATCTTGTAGTTGATACCGGTGTAGAAGAGGATGCGCTCCGTCGTCGTGGTCTTGCCGGCGTCGATGTGCGCCATGATCCCGATGTTGCGGGTCTTGGCGAGCTGGGCCCCTGTGGCCATCTCTTACTCCTCGTCGTTCGGGTCCGCGTGCGGGCACCGGGGATCGCCCGGGGTTCCCGCGGGCAGCGGGTGCTGATGGACGGACGTCACCAGCGGTAGTGCGCGAAGGCCTTGTTCGACTCGGCCATCTTGTGCGTGTCCTCGCGCCGCTTCACGGCGGCACCGAGGCCGTTGCTCGCGTCGAGCAGCTCGTTCATCAGACGCTCGGTCATCGTCTTCTCGCGACGGGCGCGGCTGTACTGGATCAGCCAGCGCAGGCCGAGGGTGGTGCTGCGGGAGGCGCGGACCTCGACCGGGACCTGGTAGGTCGCGCCACCGACGCGGCGGCTGCGGACCTCGAGGGACGGCTTGACGTTGTCCAGCGCGCGCTTGAGCGTGACGACCGGGTCGGTGTCGCTCTTGGCGCGGGCGCCCTCGAGGGCGCCGTAGACGATCGCCTCCGCGATCGAGCGCTTGCCGTCGACGAGCACCTTGTTCACCAGCTGGGTGACCAGCTGCGACTGGTACACCGGGTCGACGACGAGCGGACGCTTCGGCGCGGGGCCCTTGCGCGGCATTAGCTCTTCTCCTTCTTCGCGCCGTAGCGGCTGCGAGCCTGCTTGCGGTTGCGGACGCCCTGCGTGTCCAGCGAGCCACGGATGATCTTGTAGCGCACGCCGGGGAGGTCCTTCACGCGGCCGCCGCGCACCAGCACCATCGAGTGCTCCTGCAGGTTGTGGCCGACGCCCGGGATGTAGGCGGTCACCTCGATGCCACTGGTGAGCCGGACGCGAGCGACCTTGCGCAGCGCCGAGTTCGGCTTCTTCGGCGTCGTCGTGTAGACGCGGGTGCACACGCCGCGACGCTGAGGGGAGCCCTTCAGCGCCGGGGTCTTGGTCTTCTCGACCTTGTCCTCGCGGCCCTTGCGGACCAGCTGGTTGATCGTGGGCATGGGTGGCCTGGATCTCCTACCTGCGCTGGGTCGTGCTGTGGACGGTGCTCTGGCTGGTCGTGCCGGGTGCCGGTCCTGCTGGGGTCCACCCGCTCCTGGCCGTGGGCCACCTCCGGTCCCCGCGGTCGGGCGTGTCGCCCTTCCCAGGACCGTCCCGTGGTTCCAACCGGATCGGTCGCCCCCCGCGACTCGGCGCCACCACCTATCGGCGAGCGCACCGCGAACGGGAGCAGGCCCAGGGCACCCTGGGCACGGCTGACCACGATACCCGCGTGCTCGAACCCGGTCAAAGCCGGGTCCGCCACACTCCGGCGGGCGGGGCGAGCCCCGTGTCCGCCGGGCTGGTACGTGGGTGTGAACAGGGGCGCGACCGGGGACATTCCCGGCCGGGAGCCCGGCGGTGGCGGGGACTGTACCGGCCGGGACGGCCCGTCAGGCCGCGCTCCGCCGCGACACCCGGGACTGCCGTGCCCACCCGGGGACGTCGGGCGGCTGTCGTAGCCCAGTTCTACGGTCTGTGCCAGGACGCCCACCGAACGCCACCGGAGGAACCCGTGCACGTCGACCTGGCCCGCGAGCTGAAGGCCCACCTCTCCGCCCGGCTGGCCGCCTCCGCCGCCCAGGTCAGCGCCAGCGACCTCGACGACCGGGGTCGCTGGGCGCGGCCGGCGCTGGGCCTGGCCCCGATCGGCCCCGCCCAGGCGCACCTCGCCATCCGGCTGGCGGTCAAGGACGACGCCGACGTGTTGCTGGCCGGCCTGGACGACGCGGTGCTGGAGGAGATCGACGTCCGGGTCATCGGGGCGGTGCGGGCGCTCTCCTCCCCCACGCCCGAGGAGCTGCAGCGCCGGACCCGGCCGCTGCACCCCGGGCTGTCGGTGGCCCACCCCGAGGTGACCGCCGGCACCCTCGGCGGCTTCGTGCGGGTCGGGGGGCGACTGGCCATGCTGTCGAACAACCACGTCCTGGCCGCCAGCGACGCCGCGGCCGCCGGCGACCCGGTGCTGCAGCCGGGGCCGGCGGACGGCGGGGTCGCAGCCGACCGGGTGGCCACCCTGGCGGCGTTCGCCCGGTTCTCCGCCGGGGAGCGCAACCTCCTCGACGCGGCGGTGGCCGTCATCGACCCCGAGGTGCCGGTCGAGCCGGGGCGGCTGCCCGGCGGGCCGCTGACCGACGCTCCCGTCGAGGTTGACGACCTCGACGGGGAGGAGCGGGTGGAGAAGGTCGGCCGCACCACGGGCCACACCATCGGCCGGATCACCGCCGTCGAGGTGGACGGCGTCTCCGTGCAGTACGACGAGGCGGTGCTGACCTTCGACGACCAGGTGGAGATCGAGGGGCTCAGCGGCCCGTTCAGCGCGGGCGGGGACAGCGGGTCGGTCATCTGGCGCAGCGCCGACCGGGCACCGCTGGGCCTGCTCTTCGCCGGCAGCGAGACCGGCGGCCGCGCCGGTGGCGGCGTCACCTTCGCCAACCCGATGGCCACGGTGCTCTCGGTGCTGGACCTGGAGTGGGTCGCCGGCTGAGGCCCGCCCCGGGCCTGCGAGCGGCGAGGGCAGGGCGGCCCCGCTCGGGGAACCGCCCCGAGCGCAGCGAGGGCTGGGGAAGCGGGGGCCTCTCTCTGTCGCGCCGACCGGATCCGGGGCACCATGGGTCCATGACCGACCGCGCCGCCGCCCGGGCCGCCAAGCTCTCCCTGAGCGCCCGGCTGGCCGCCGACCCGGGAGTCGTCGGCGTCGGGCTGGCCCGCCGGGACAGCGGCTACGTCGTCAAGGTCGACCTGGCCGACGCGCACGCGGCGGCCCGGGTCCCGGGCGACATCGACGGGGTCCGCGTGGTCACCGAGGTCATCGGGGTGGTCCGGCCCCTCTAGCGGCCTCCTGCGAGGACCCGCCAACGGTCGGGAGCAGGTGGTCCTCCCCCCGGTAGCCTGCGCGGATGCGTATCGGCATCCAGGCCAGCTACAGCGGGGGCTTCCGCGAGACCGCTGCCGAGATCCGCGACCTCGAGGCCGCCGGCCTCGACATCGCGGCGGTGGCCGAGGTGTACACGTTCGACGCGGTGAGCCAGCTGGGCTACCTCGCCGCCGTCACCGAGCGGGTGGAACTGCTCAGCGCCATCCTCCCGATCTACAGCCGCACGCCCGCTCTGACGGCCATGACGGCGGCCGGCCTGGACTTCGTCTCCGGTGGCCGGTTCACCCTCGGCCTCGGCGCCTCCGGCCCGCAGGTCATCGAGGGCTGGCACGGTGTCCCCTACGACGCCCCCCTCCAGCGCACCCGCGAGGTGGTGGAGATCTGCCGGCAGGTGTGGCGCCGCGAGCGGCTCGACCACCAGGGCAAGAAGTACACGGTGCCGCTGCCGGCCGACCAGGGCACGGGGCTGGGCAAGCCCCTCAAGCTGATCAACACACCGGTCCGCGAGCAGATCCCCGTCATGCTGGCCGCCCTGGGCCCGAAGAACGTCGAGCTGGCCGCCGAGATCGCCGAGGCGTGGGAGCCGATCTTCTTCTACCCGGAGAAGGCCGCCTCGGTGTGGGGCGACTCGCTGGCGGCCGGCCGGGCCAAGCGCGACCCGGCTCTGGGCGACCTCCAGGTCGTCACCGGGGTGCCCGTGGCGATCGGCGAGGACGTCGAGCCGCTGGTGGACGTCGTGCGTCCGGCGCTGGCGCTCTACATCGGCGGCATGGGCGCGCGCGGCAAGAACTTCTACAACGACCTCGCCGTCCGGTACGGCTACGAGGCGGAGGCGAGGACGATCCAGGACCTCTACCTGGACGGCAAGAAGGACGAGGCCGCGGCCGCCGTCCCCCTCGAGCTGGTCAGGGCGTCGTCGCTGATCGGTCCCGAGGCGTACGTGGCGGAGCGGATCGCGGCCTTCGCCCAGGCCGGCGTGACCACGCTGATGCTCCAGCCCCTCGACGGCAGCCGCGAGGCCCGCCTCCAGACCGTCGAGACCATGAAGCGCCTCGCCGGCTGACCGACGGGCCACCCCCCGCGGTGTTGCCACGGAGGAAACTCGACCCTACTGTTTCCCGCATGGAAACGCCGTCTCCGCAGGACGCCCGGGCGATGCTCGACCAGCTGGCCGCTGACGAGACCGCCGTCCGTTACCCGCCCCTCCCCCGGTGGTTCTTCCCCGCCCAGGCCGCCCTGACGGCCGCCCTGCTCCTGGCGCAGACGCTGCCGCCGTCCGACGCGCGGCCCGCCACGTTCGCCGTGGCCGTCGCGGCGATCGTCCTGGGCGGCCGGTACTGGGTCTTCCGCGACCAGGTCGCAGGCGTCCGCCCGTCGGCCGGCGACATGCTGCCGTTCCTCGGCGGCGTCCTCGGCGCGGTGGTCGTGTGCCTGGTCGTGCAGGAGACGACCGGCGCGTGGTGGGTCTGGATCCCCGGCGCGGTGGTCGTGGCGGGCATCGTGCTGGGCACCGGCCGGCGCTACCGGGAGACCTACGGCGATGCCGGCTGAGGCGCCGGCGTTCGACGAGGTGATCCACGCGCCGCAGCGACTGCGCATCTGCGCGACGCTGCACGCGGCGCAGGAGGTGGAGTTCGGCTTCCTGCAGGACCGGCTGGGGCTGTCCAAGTCCGCCCTCAGCAAGCACCTGTCCTATCTGTCCGACGCCGGCTACGTCAGCCAGCGGCGCGTCGTCCGCGACTCCCGGAGCCGGCTGTGGCTGTCCCTGACGCCCGCCGGCACGCACGCCTACGCCGCGCACGTCCGGGCGCTGGAGGAGATCGTCGGGAACTCCGGCAGCTGACGCGCGAGAGGGCCCCGCAGACCGGACGGTCTGCGGGGCCCTCTCGTCACCTACCGGGGCTCAGCCCCGCCAGTCGTACTCCTCGAGGCGCACGGCCTCGCCCGTGCCCTGACCGAAGACGTCCGGGCTGTAGTACTGCCCGTCGTCGTACCCGGCCATCGTGTAGACGGCGGCGCGGGCCTCCTCGGTCGGCTCGACCGTGATGTTCCGGTAGCGGCTGATCCCGGTACCGGCCGGGATCAGCTTCCCGATGATCACGTTCTCCTTGAGGCCGAGCAGGCTGTCGCTCTTGCCCTGGATCGCCGCGTCGGTGAGCACCTTGGTCGTCTCCTGGAAGGAGGCGGCCGACAGCCAGGACTCGGTGGCGAGCGAGGCCTTGGTGATGCCCATGAGCACCGGGCGGGCCGAGGCCGGCTCGTTGCCCTCGGCGACGACCCGACGGTTCTCGGTCTCGAACAGCGTCCGCTCGACCAGCGCACCGGGCAGGAACTCCGTCGCGCCCGAGTCGATGATGGTCACCCGCTTCAGCATCTGGCGGATGATCACCTCGATGTGCTTGTCGTGGATCGACACGCCCTGGCTGCGGTAGACCTCCTGGACCTCGCGGACCAGGTGCAGCTGCACCTCGCGCGGGCCCATGATGCGCAGCACCTCGTGCGGGTCCACCGCACCCTCGGTGAGCTGCTCGCCGACCTCGACGTGGGCGCCGTCCTCGACCCGCAGCCGCGAGCGACGCGACAGCTTGTCGTAGACGACCTCGTCGGAGCCGTCGTCCGGGGTGATGGTCAGCTTGCGGAACTGCTCGCCGTCCTCGATCCGGACCGAGCCGGCCAGCTCGGCGATCGGGGCCTTGCCCTTGGGGACACGGGCCTCGAAGAGCTCCACCACACGCGGCAGACCGTGGGTGATGTCCTCACCCGCGACACCACCGGTGTGGAAGGTGCGCATCGTCAGCTGCGTGCCGGGCTCACCGATCGACTGGGCGGCGATGATGCCGACCGCCTCGCCGACGTCCACCAGCTTGCCGGTCGCGAGCGACCGGCCGTAGCAGGTGGCGCAGGTGCCGAGCAGCGACTCGCAGGTGAGCACGCAGCGCACCTTGACCTCGGCCACCTGGGCGTCGATCAGGGCGGCGATGAGCACGTCACCGAGGTCGGCGCCGGCCTGCGCGATGAGCGTCCCGTCCTCGGCCACCACGTCGGCGGCCAGGGCGCGGGCGTACACGCTCGTCTCGACGTGCGCGTCACGGGTGACCGTGCCGTCGACGACGGTGCCGATCGGCATGATGACGCCGCGGTCGGTCCCGCAGTCCTCCTCGCGGATGATGACGTCCTGGGAGACGTCCACCAGCCGGCGGGTGAGGTAGCCGGAGTCGGCGGTGCGGAGCGCCGTGTCGGCCAGACCCTTGCGGGCACCGTGCGTGGAGATGAAGTACTCCAGCACGGACAGACCCTCCCGGAAGTTGGCCTTGATCGGCCGCGGGATGATCTCGCCCTTCGGGTTGGCCACCAGGCCGCGCATGCCGGCGATCTGGCTGATCTGCATCATGTTGCCTCGGGCGCCCGAGTTGACCATGACCCAGACCGGGTTGGTGGTCGGGAAGTTGTCCACCATCGCCTGGCTGACCTCGGCCCGCGCGCGGGTCCAGATCTCGATCAGCTCGCCACGACGCTCGGAGTCGGTGATGACGCCGCGCTCGTACTGCTTCTCGATCTTGGCGGCCTCGTCCTCGTGCCGGTCCAGGATCGCCTGCTTCGACGGCGGCGTGACGACGTCGTCGATGGCGATCGTGATGCCGGCCCGGGTGGCCCAGTGGAACCCGGCGGACTTCAGCGCGTCCAGCGTCGCCGCGACCTGCACCTTGGGATAGCGCTCGGCGAGGTCGTTGACGATCGCCCCGAGCTCCTTCTTCGGCACCTGGTAGTTGACGAAGCGGTAGTCCTCGGGGAGGGCCTCGTTGAACAGCACCCGGCCCAGGCTGGTGAGCACGCGCGCGGGGGCGCCCGGCGTCCAGTCCTCCGGCTGCTCCCACGCCTCGTTCACCGCACCGTTGTCGACGCCGAACACCTCGTCGAGACGGATGTAGGCCCGCTCCTGCAGACCGAGCGCACCCTTGTCGTACGCCATGACCGCCTCGGCGGTCGAGGAGTACGAGTGCGGCTGGCCACCGTCGGCCTCGGCCGGCGCGGCCACGAGGGTCGTCAGGTGGTACAGGCCCAGCACCATGTCCTGGGTCGGCGCGGTGATCGGGCGACCGTCGGCCGGGCTCAGGATGTTGTTGCTGGACAGCATCAGGATCCGGGCCTCGGCCTGCGCCTCGGCCGACAGCGGCAGGTGCACCGCCATCTGGTCGCCGTCGAAGTCCGCGTTGAACGCGGTGCAGACCAGCGGGTGGATCTGGATGGCCTTGCCCTCGACCAGCTGGGGCTCGAAGGCCTGGATGCCGAGGCGGTGGAGCGTCGGCGCGCGGTTGAGCAGCACCGGGTGCTCGGTGATGACCTCTTCCAGCACGTCCCACACGACCGGCCGCGCGCGCTCCACCATCCGCTTGGCGGACTTGATGTTCTGCGCGTGGTTGAGGTCGACCAGCCGCTTCATGACGAAGGGCTTGAACAGCTCCAGCGCCATCTGCTTGGGCAGGCCGCACTGGTGCAGCTTGAGCTGCGGGCCGACGACGATGACCGAACGGCCGGAGTAGTCGACGCGCTTGCCGAGCAGGTTCTGGCGGAACCGGCCCTGCTTGCCCTTGAGCAGGTCGCTCAGGGACTTCAGCGGACGGTTGCCCGGGCCGGTGACCGGCCGGCCGCGCCGGCCGTTGTCGAACAGCGCGTCCACGGACTCCTGGAGCATCCGCTTCTCGTTGTTCACGATGATCTCGGGGGCGCCGAGGTCGAGCAGACGCTTGAGCCGGTTGTTCCGGTTGATCACCCGGCGGTACAGGTCGTTCATGTCGCTGGTGGCGAAGCGGCCACCGTCGAGCTGCACCATCGGGCGCAGGTCCGGCGGGATGACCGGGACGCAGTCCAGCACCATGCCCATGGGCGAGTTGCGGGTCTGCAGGAACGCCGCGACGACCTTCAGCCGCTTGAGGGCCCGCAGCTTGCGCTGGCCCTTGCCGCTGCGGATGGTCTCGCGCAGGGAGACGGCCTCGGCGTCGAGGTCGAAGTCGGCGAGCAGCTTCTGCAGCGCCGCGGCACCCATGCCGCCCTCGAAGTACTCCCCGAAACGGTCGCGCAGCTCGCGGTAGAGGCCCTCGTCGGCGATGAGCTGCTTGACCTCGAGCTTGCGGAAGGTGTCGAGCACCTCCTCGAGGCGGTCGATCTCCCGCTGGGCGCGGTCGCGCAGCTGGCGCATCTCGCGCTCGCCGCCCTCGCGCACCTTGCGGCGGACGTCGGACTTGGCGCCCTCCGCCTCGAGCTCGGCCAGGTCGGCCTCGAGCTTCTGCTGACGCGCCTCGACGGTGGCGTCGCGGGCGTCCTCGAGGTTGTGCTTCTCGGCGCTGATCTCGGCCTCGATGGTCGGGAGGTCGCGGTGCCGCGCCTCGTCGTCCACCGTGGTGATCAGGTAGGCCGCGAAGTAGATGATCTTCTCGAGGTCCTTGGGCGCCAGGTCCAGCAGGTAGCCCAGGCGCGAGGGGACGCCCTTGAAGAACCAGATGTGCGTGACCGGAGCGGCCAGCTCGATGTGGCCCATCCGCTCGCGACGGACCTTCGCCCGGGTCACCTCGACGCCGCAGCGCTCACAGATGATGCCCTTGAACCGGACCCGCTTGTACTTGCCGCAGTAGCACTCCCAGTCCCGGGTGGGACCGAAGATCTTCTCGCAGAAGAGACCGTCCTTCTCCGGACGGAGCGTCCGGTAGTTGATGGTCTCGGGCTTCTTCACCTCACCGTGGCTCCACTGGCGGATGTCGTCGCCGGTGGCCAGACCGATGCGCAACTCGTCGAAGAAGTTGACGTCCAGCAAGTTGATGACCCCTTTCCGGGGCTAGTTCTTCGCTTCTTTGTCGTTGGGTGGGCGCGCCGGCCGGCCCGTCCGGGCCGGCCGGCGGCCGATCACACGTCTTCGACCGAGGACGGCTCGCGGCGGGACAGGTCGATGCCCAGCTCCTCCGCGGCCCGGAAGACCTCGTCGTCGGTGTCACGCAGCTCGATCGCCTGACCGTCGCCGGAGAGGACCTCGACGTTGAGGCAGAGCGACTGGAGCTCCTTGAGCAACACCTTGAACGACTCGGGGATGCCCGGCTCGGGGATGTTCTCGCCCTTGACGATCGCCTCGTAGACCTTGACGCGGCCGAGGATGTCGTCGGACTTGATGGTCAGCAGCTCCTGCAGCGCGTACGCGGCGCCGTAGGCCTGCATCGCCCAGCACTCCATCTCACCGAAGCGCTGGCCACCGAACTGCGCCTTACCACCCAGCGGCTGCTGCGTGATCATCGAGTACGGGCCGGTCGAGCGGGCGTGGATCTTGTCGTCGACCAGGTGCAGCAGCTTCAGGATGTAGACGTAGCCCACGGAGATCGGCTCGGGGAAGGGCTCCCCGGAGCGGCCGTCGAACAGCCGCGCCTTGCCGGTCTCCTGGACCATCCGGTCGCCGTCGCGGTTCGGGATCGTCGAGCCGAGCAGGCCGACGATCTCGTCCTCCTTGGCACCGTCGAACACCGGCGTGGCCGTGCGGGTGCCCGGACCCGCGGACTTCGCGGCCTCGGGCAGGTTCTTCGCCCAGTCCGGGGTGCCCTCGACCTGCCAGCCCTGCTTGGCGACCCACCCGAGGTGGGTCTCCAGCACCTGGCCGACGTTCATGCGGCCGGGCACACCGAGCGGGTTGAGGACGATGTCGACCGGCGTGCCGTCCTCGAGGAACGGCATGTCCTCCTGCGGCAGGATCTTCGAGATGACGCCCTTGTTGCCGTGGCGTCCGGCGAGCTTGTCGCCGTCGGAGATCTTGCGCATCTGGGCGACGTAGACCCGGATCAGCTCGTTGACGCCGGCGGGCAGCTCGTCGCCGTCCTCGCGCGAGAACACGCGGACGCCGATGACCTTGCCCGACTCACCGTGCTTGACCTTCAGCGACGTGTCGCGGACCTCGCGCGCCTTCTCACCGAAGATCGCCCGCAGCAGCCGCTCCTCGGGGGTCAGCTCGGTCTCGCCCTTGGGCGTGACCTTGCCGACGAGGATGTCGCCGGGGACGACCTCGGCACCGATGCGGATGATGCCGCGCTCGTCGAGGTCGGCGAGGACCTCCTCGGAGACGTTCGGGATGTCCCGGGTGATCTCCTCGGCACCGAGCTTGGTGTCGCGGGCGTCGACCTCGAACTCCTCGATGTGGATCGAGGACAGGACGTCGTCCTGCACGAGGCGCTGCGACAGGATGATCGCGTCCTCGTAGTTGTGGCCCTCCCACGGCATGAAGGCGACGAGCAGGTTCTTGCCCAGCGCCATCTCGCCCTGGTCGGTGCACGGACCGTCGGCGATGACCTGACCGACCTCGACGCGCTGGCCCTCCTCGACCACCGGGGTCTGGTTGATCGAGGTGCCCTGGTTCGAGCGGCGGAACTTCAGCAGCCGGTAGGTCTGCCGGGTGCCGTCGTCGGCCATGACGGTGACGTAGTCGGCGGTGGAGTCCTCGACCACACCGGCCTTCTCGGCCACGACCACGTCGCCGGCGTCGACAGCCGCACGCAGCTCCATGCCGGTGCCGACCAGCGGCGCCTCGCTGCGCAGCAGCGGGACGGCCTGACGCTGCATGTTCGCGCCCATGAGCGCGCGGTTGGCGTCGTCGTGCTCGAGGAACGGGATCATCGCCGTCGCGACCGAGGTCATCTGCCGCGGCGAGACGTCCATGTAGTCCACGTTCTCGGGGACGAGGTAGTCGACCTCGCCGCCCTTGGTGCGGACCAGGACGCGGTCCTCGGCGAACCGGCCAGCGGCGTCCAGCGGCGAGTTGGCCTGGGCGACGACGAAGCGGTCCTCCTCGTCGGCGGTCAGGTAGTCGATCTGGTCGGTGACCGTGCCGTTGACGACGCGGCGGTACGGCGTCTCGATGAAGCCGAACGGGTTGACCCGCGCGAACGCCGACAGCGAGCCGATCAGGCCGATGTTCGGGCCTTCCGGCGTCTCGATCGGGCACATCCGGCCGTAGTGGCTGGGGTGCACGTCGCGGACCTCCATGCCGGCCCGCTCACGCGACAGACCACCCGGACCCAGCGCCGACAGGCGGCGCTTGTGGGTCAGACCCGAGAGCGGGTTGGTCTGGTCCATGAACTGGGACGACTGGCTGGTGCCGAAGAACTCCTTGATGGAGGCGACGACCGGCCGGATGTTGATCAGGGTCTGCGGCGTGATCGCCTCGACGTCCTGGGTCGTCATCCGCTCGCGGACCACGCGCTCCATCCGGGAGAGGCCGACCCGGATCTGGTTCTGGATCAGCTCCCCGACGGTGCGCAGCCGGCGGTTGCCGAAGTGGTCGATGTCGTCGACACCGTGGTCGGGCTCGCCGGCGTGCAGACGCACGACGTACTCGATGGTGGCGACGATGTCGTCCTCGGTGAGCGTCGACGTGCCCTGCGGCACGCCGACACCGAGCTTCTTGTTGACCTTGTACCGGCCCACCTTCGCCAGGTCGTAGCGCTTGGCGTTGAAGAAGAGGTTCTCCAGCAGCGCCTGCGCCGACTCACGCGTCGGCGGCTCCCCCGGCCGCAGCTTGCGGTAGATGTCGAGCAGCGCCTCGTCCTGCCCGGCGATGTGGTCCTTCTCGAGGGTGGCCAGCACCGTGGGCGACCACTGGAAGTGCTCGCGGATGCGGTCCTCGGTCCAGCCCAGCGCCTTGAGCAGGACGGTGACCGGCTGGCGGCGCTTGCGGTCGATGCGCACGCCGACGGTGTCGCGCTTGTCGACGTCGAACTCCAGCCACGCACCACGGCTGGGGATGACCTTGGCGCTGAAGACGTCCTTGTCCGAGGTCTTGTCCAGGGTCTTGTCGAAGTAGACGCCGGGGCTGCGGACGAGCTGGGAGACGACGACGCGCTCGGTCCCGTTGATGACGAACGTGCCCTTGCGCGTCATGATCGGGAAGTCGCCCATGAACACCGTCTGGCTCTTGATCTCGCCGGTGGTGTTGTTCATGAACTCGGCGGTGACGAACAGCGGCGCCGCGTAGGTCATGTCCTTGTCCTTGCACTCCTCGAGGGACGCCTTGACGTCCTCGAAGCGCGGGTTGGAGAAGGACAGCGACATCGAGCCGCTGAAGTCCTCGATCGGCGAGATCTCCTCGAGGATCTCGGCCAGGCCGCCGACGGCGTCGGCCTGCTCCTCGGGAGAGAGGGTGGCCCGCCACTCGGGGCTGCCGATCAGCCAGTCGAAGGAGGCGGTCTGCAGCGCCAGCAGGTCCGGCACCTCGAGCGGCTCGGAGATCTTGGCGAACGAGACGCGCAGCGGCGCGCCGGGGATCTTCTGCTGGTCGGCCTCACCGGTGCGGGGGCCGGTCTGGGGGGCCTGCGGCGTGGTCTGGGTGGTGCCTGACTCGGTGGTGCTGGCGGAGATGCTGGTGGGGCGAGAGCCTGCCAAGATGCGTCCTTCCAAGGACCTCACGACGTGCGGGCGGGTGCTGGTTCGTCCTGGGTCGTCGTCGGTAGTGGCGGCGCCGTCCACTGTTCCGCCCGAGGCCCTGTCCGGGTGGTCGCCGGGTGTCCAGGAGGTCCTCCAGGGCACCCCTGGTGACCCGTCTCGGCGGGCAAGCAGTCAGGGGGCAGCGCAACAGGGAACCCTACCCCTTGCGCAGCGGGCTGTCCACGTCGGGGAGGCCGGTGCGACCAGGCACACACCCGGGAAGGTCAGCCGCCCACCGAAGGAGTGGGGCGTCCGCGAGCCATGATGCCAGTCCGGCGGCGAGTCGGGAGCCGCCACGCCCAGAAAGACCCCCGAGAGGACCACGTCCTCCCACCACTCGCGGGCTCGCGGCGGTGCCCTGGACGGAGCCTTCGCCCCTCGCACGCTCGGCGCGAGCCTCCGGACGGGGCCGGACACGACAGACAGCAGGGGCCGACCCACCGGAGTGGATCGGCCCCTGCTGTGCGGTGCGGCGGTGCGAGCCCGGCTCAGGCCGGGTCGGGCCTCGCCCTCCTACTTGACGGTGACGGTGGCGCCGGCGCCCTCGAGGGCGGCCTTGGCCTTCTCCGCGGCGTCCTTCGCGACCTTCTCCAGGACCGGCTTCGGCGCGCCGTCGACCAGGTCCTTGGCCTCCTTGAGGCCGAGCGAGGTCAGGCCGCGCACCTCCTTGATGACCTGGATCTTCTTGTCGCCGGCAGCCTCGAGGATGACGTCGAACTCGTCCTGCTCGGCAGCGGCCTCCTCGCCACCACCGCCGCCACCGGCGGCCGGGGCGGCAGCGAGAGCGACGGGGGCGGCAGCGGTGACCTCGAAGGTCTCCTCGAACTGCTTCACGAAGTCCGACAGCTCGAGGAGAGTCATCTCCTTGAACGCGTCGAGCAGCTCGTCAGTGGACAGCTTGGCCATGGTGTCTCCTTCTTCGGGTCAGTCGGTGCTGACCGCGGCGTCCGCGGCAGCATCCTGGTCGTCGGTGGCCGGGGCGGCCGGGGTGGTGTCAGCAGCAGTGGCCTCGGCAGGAGCGTCCGCGGACTTCTTCTCCTGCAGCGCGGCGGCCAGGCGGGCGACCTGGGACAGCGGGGCCTGGAACAGACCCGCGGCCTTGGTGAGGTTGCCCTTCATGGCGCCGGCGAGCTTGGCGAGGAGCACCTCGCGGCTCTCGACGTCGGCGAGGCGGGTGACCTCGGCGGCGTCCACCGTGCGGCCCTCGACCACGCCGCCCTTGACGACGAGCAGCGGGTGAGCGCGCGCGAAGTCACGGATGGCCTTGGCCGCGTCGACCGGGTCACCCTCGATGAAGGCGATCGCGGTCGGGCCGTTGAGCAGCGGCGCCAGGTCGGCGAAACCGACCTGCTCCGCGGCCCGCTTCGTCAGGGTGTTCTTGACGACGGCGTAGCTGCTGCCCTCACCGAGGGAACGGCGCAGCTGGGTCAGCTGGGCCACGGTCAGCCCGCGGTACTCGGTGAGCACCGCCGCGCTGGACGACTGGAACCGCTGGGTGATCTCGTCGATCACCGCGGCCTTCGCCTGCGTGGGCATGGGCCTCCTCTCGTCTGTCGGGCGACCACCGGCCGGGGCACTGGCGGATCGACGGCCCGGAGACGAGGAACGCCCCGGCGCAGGGCGCACGGGGCGAGGGGCCGGCGCACGGCGCCAGCCGATCGAACCGTCCTCCTGCGCGGGTCGCCCGGGGGTCTCCGGACCTTCGATCGCACGCGGACGTGCGACGACCAGCGGTCTTGGGGGGAACGGGACCCAGCGTACGCGATGCACCGGCGCTGCCGGTGGCCGACGTCCGGTTCACCGCTGCACGCGCTCCCATCCGCGCCGCACCCGCCCGATCCGCCGCCAGCCGAAGCGGGCGAACCAGGGCTCGAGTCCGACGTCCTCGCCGCCGAGCGCCACCAGGAAGCGGTCGGTGCCGCCGAGCCGCAGCCACGCGACGAGGTGCTGGACGAGCCACGTGCCGATGCCCTGGCCGCGGACGTGCTCGGCCACGTGCAGCTCCGCCAGGTCGGCCCAGCCGTCCAGCCGGGAGAGGCTGCCGCCCCGGGTGTGGTCGTCCTGCGCCTCGGCGAAGCCCACGACGTCGCCGTCGAGGACCGCGTCGAACCGGGCGCCGAAGGTGCCCACGACCCGGCGGACCGCCAGTCCCGGCAGCGGCGCCGGCCCGGGTTCGGGCACGTCGTCCAGCCCGCCGGCCAGGTGGACCTCCTCGCGGGCGGAGCTCCCGTCGAAGCCCGCAGCGGTGAGGACGCGGGCCACGTGCGGCCAGCCGTCGGGGATGCCGTAGGTGGCCGGCGTGGGCAGGTCGCCGTCGGCCGAGCACCGGCGCACACCCCAGGCATCGAGCACCCGCACAGAGGTCGCCGCGAGGGCGTCGCCGGCGGGCTCGTGAGCCGGCCAGCAGACCAGCCACGCGATCTCGCCGGTGCCGCGCCAGTCCGGCGCGACGTCGGCGTCATCGCGGTAGCGGCGCAGGTGCGCGGCGCCGACGAGGCGGCCGGAGACCTCCGCCACCAGGGTCGCCCGGTCGTCGACCCACGGGTCGGTGACGTACTGACCGGGATCCCGCTCGATCTGCGCGAGCAGGACGGCGGTGGACACCGCCCACCCGGGGACGACGGTCGAGATGTGCGCGTTGACCAGGACGGTCAGCTGGTCGCGGTCGGCCCGGTGGAACGGGCGGACGACGGGATCGGGCACGGTAGGACTCCAGGGCCGAGCGCCGTGGCGGCGCAGTGGTCGGGGAGCCGCTACCCGTGCGGCACGGCTGGACCGTAGCAGCGCCGGAACGCACGGGGGCCCCGCAGCGACGTGCGCTGCGGGGCCCGTGGCCGGCTGGCCCCGTCCAGAGGCTCACCCCGAGCGGGCGAGGGGACGGGGTCCTCTTTTCAGGCGGTGGGCTCGTCCACCATCAGGTTGCGCGTGCGGTTCGGGTCGACCGGGATGCCCGGGCCCATGGTCGTGGAGATGGTGACCTTCTTGAGGTACCGGCCCTTGGCGGCGGCCGGCTTGGCCCGCAGGACCTCGTCCAGCGCCGCGGCGTAGTTCTCCACCAGCTTCGCCTGGTCGAACGAGGTCTTGCCGATCACCAGGTGCAGGTTGGCCTGCTTGTCGACGCGGAAGTTGATCTTCCCGCCCTTGATGTCGTTGACGGCCTTGGTGACGTCGGGGGTCACCGTGCCGGTCTTCGGGTTGGGCATCAGGCCACGCGGGCCGAGGATGCGGGCGATCCGGCCGACCTTGGCCATCTGGTCGGGGGTGGCGATCGCCGCGTCGAAGTCCAGGAAGCCGCCCTGGATCTGCTCGATCAGGTCGTCCGAGCCGACGACGTCGGCACCGGCGGCCTCGGCCTCGGCCGCCTTGTCACCGGTCGCGAAGACGATGACGCGGGCGGTCTTGCCGGTGCCGTGGGGCAGGTTGACCGTGCCACGGACCATCTGGTCGGCCTTGCGCGGGTCCACCCCCAGCCGCATGGCGACCTCGACCGTGGCGTCGTAGGACGTCGGCGACGTCTCCTTGGCCAGGTTGGCGGCCTGCAGGGGGGAGTACAGGCTCTCCCGGTCGACCTTCGCGGCCGCCTCGCGGAACTTCTTGCCGTGCTTCGCCATGGTGGTTCCTCTCCGGGGGCTCGAGGCCCCGGTCGTGTGGTTCCCGGGCCTGGCGTGGCCCTCCCACTGGTGACGTGCTGAGCGGCCCGGTGCAGGGCCCCGGCCCGGGCGGAGCGAGGGCTGGGGGCACCGGGGTCCTCTTACTGGACGGTGATGCCCATCGACCGGGCGGTGCCGGCGATGATCTTCTCGGCCTCGTCGAGGGAGTTGGCGTTGAGGTCGGCCATCTTGGTCTGGGCGATCTCGCGCACCTGGTCGCGGGTCACGGTGGCGACCTTGGTCTTGTGCGGCTCGCCGGAGCCCTTCTCCACACCGGCCGCCTTGAGCAGCATGCGCGCCGCCGGCGGGGTCTTGGTGACGAAGGTGAACGAGCGGTCCTCGTAGACCGAGATCTCGACCGGGATCACGTTGCCGCGCTGCGACTCCGTGGCGGCGTTGTACGCCTTGCAGAACTCCATGATGTTGACGCCGTGCTGGCCGAGCGCCGGACCCACGGGCGGGGCGGGGGTGGCCGCACCGGCGTTGATCTGGAGCTTGATGACCGCGGTCAACCGCTTCCTGGGGGGCATGACTTCCTTCTTCTGTCTACGTGCTTCTGTCTACGTGGCCTGGGACGGAACGGCTCGGTCGCAGGGTCCCGCCGCGAGCGTGCGAGCGGTGGGGGGCGACCGGGTCCTTCGACTACAACTTCTGGACCTGGCTGAACGAGAGCTCGACCGGCGTCTCCCGGCCGAAGATGGAGACGAGCACCTGCAGCTTCTGCTGCTCGGCGTTGATCTCGTTGATCGTGGCGGGGAGGGTGGCGAACGGGCCGTCCATGACGGTGATCGACTCGCCGACCTCGAAGTCGACGACGGCGACGGGCGCCGCTGCGGCGGCCGCCGTCTCGGTGGCCTTCGCCGCCTGCGGCGTGGTGGCCGGGGCGAGGATCTTGACGACCTCGTCGAGGGTGAGCGGCGAGGGCCGCGAGGTCGCCCCGACGAACCCGGTCACGCCGGGGGTGTTGCGCACGGCGCCCCAGGACTCGTCGTTGAGCTCCATGCGGACCAGCAGGTAACCGGGGAACACCTTGCGGTTGACCTGCGTGCGCTTGCCGTTCTTGATCTCGGTGACCTCCTCGGTGGGCACCTCGATCTGGTAGATGTAGTCCTCCATGTCCAGCGACTGGATGCGGGACTCGAGGTTGGTCTTCACCTTGTTCTCGTAGCCCGCGTAGGAGTGCACGACGTACCAGTCGCCGGGGGCGATCCGCAGCGCCTTGCGCAGCGCCTCGACCGGGTCCTCGTCCTCCTCGGGCTCCGCGACGTCGGAGTCGGGGGCCGGGTCGACCAGCGGGTCGGTGACCAGGCTGTCGACGTCACCGTCCTCCACCTCGGGGGTCGCGTCGGCCACGGCGGTCAGGGTGTCCTGGTCGGCGGTGTCGGAGGAGCCCTCGGCGGCGCCGGTCTCCCCCGCGCCGGTCTCGAGGTCCACGCTGCCGGGCACGTCGAATCGGGCGTCGTCGAGGTCGATGGACTCGACGTCGCTGTCGGTGTCGAAGGGCTCGCGGGGGTCGGTCACGGGGATCTCTTCCTTGTCGGTGGCGTGCAGGCGGGGTGGGCTCAGCCGAAGACGGCGAGCACGCCCTGGGCGAAGAGGAGGTCCAGGCCGGCCACCAGCGCCACGATGAAGGCCACGAAGACGATGACGACGGTCGTGTAGGTGATCAGCTCGCGCCGGCCCGGCCAGATGACCTTGCGCAGCTCGGCCACGACCTCCCGCAGGAACCGGCGGATGCTCCGGCGCTGCCGGACCTCGTCGGCGCGGGCCCGTTCGGCGGCCGCGCGCGACCGCGTGCCGCTCCCCTCGGTCGCCCGGCCCGCGGGCCGGGAGGACGCGCCGCCCCGGGCCGGACGGCGGGTGCGGGACGCGACCGGCTCGTCGTCGTCCGCCTCGTCGTCGGTGGTGATCCGGCCACCCCGCCGGCGAGCGGACCGGGCCACGACCTTGTCCTCGTCGGCCTCCGCCTCAGCGGCGATCTCGTCCTCGGCGGCCTCGAGCTCGGTGGCGTCGTCGACGCCGGGCGCCTCGCGGTCGAGCTCCTCGTCGGTCAGTTCGGCGTCGGAGGCGGCGCGAGGGTCGTCCTCGCGTGCCGGCTTCTCGTCGCTCACTGCGCCTCGCTCGCCTCGTGGTGGTGGCCGCTGCTGGGTGGCCGTCGGTCGGTGTCCTGCGGTGGTGCTGGTCGTGCACGTCGCCGGCGGTCAGCCGGCGGCACGGGCAGGGGTGACAGGACTTGAACCTGCAGCCTGCGGTTTTGGAGACCGCTGCTCTGCCAATTGAGCTACACCCCTTGAAGGACGCCGCCCTCCCACCCTCCGCACGCTCGGGGCGGGACCCGCGACGGGGCCTTCGGGACGGCCTGGCCCACCACGGTCAGCACCGAGCCCCACTGGGGATCCGGGGCACGCCGGTGGCGGGGGTCGACCGCCCCAGGTAGCGAGTGTACGGGACCGCCGAGGGTGGCAGCCAACAGCTCCGGGGCCCACCGCCACCCGGCCGCCCGCCCGGTGGTCCGGGCAGCAGGAACGGCCCCTCGGGGACGTCGGCGGCGCCCTCGACGAGCGGGGCCGCGCGGGGTCCGCCCCGTCGGAGTCCGCGGCCCACGTCCGGTCGGCTCCGGGAACGGGCGCGACCGACGGCGGCGGCCTTTGACACGATGGACGCATGACCGCCGTCTCCCCGCCGGAGCCCGCTGCCCCCGCCACCGAGCTGCCGCCCGCCCAGCGGCGCATCTCCCGACGGATCGCCTCGATCGCCGAGTCCGCCACGCTCGCGGTCGACGCCAAGGCCAAGGCGCTCAAGGCCGCGGGCAAGCCGGTGATCGGCTTCGGAGCGGGTGAGCCGGACTTCCCGACCCCGGACTACGTCGTCGAGGCCGCCGTGGCCGCCTGCAGTCAGCCGGCGATGCACCGGTACACCCCCGCCGGCGGGTTGCCCGCGCTCAAGGAGGCGATCGTCGCCAAGACCGCCCGTGACTCCGGGCTGCAGGTGACCCCGGCGCAGGTCCTGGTGACCAACGGCGGCAAGCAGGCCGTCTACGAGGCGTTCGCGACGATGCTCGACCCGGGTGACGAGGTCCTGCTGCCGGCCCCGTACTGGACCACCTATCCCGAGGCGATCACCCTCGCCGGGGGCGTGCCGGTGCCGGTGGTGGCCGACGAGGAGAGCGGCTACCTGGTGTCGGTGGCCCAGCTCGAGGCGGCGCGGACGCCGCGGACCAAGGTGCTGCTGTTCTGCTCGCCGTCCAACCCGACCGGTGCGGTGTACCCGCCGGAGGTGGTCGAGGAGATCGGCCGCTGGGCACTGGACAACGGCCTGTGGGTGCTGACCGACGAGATCTACGAGCACCTGACCTACGACGGGGCGACCGCGCCGTCGATGCCGGTCGTGGTCCCCGAGCTCGCCGACCGCTGCGTCGTCGTCAACGGGGTGGCCAAGACCTACGCGATGACCGGCTGGCGGGTCGGGTGGGTGATCGGGCCGACCGACGTCGTCAAGGCCGCGACCAACCTGCAGTCGCACGCGACGTCCAACGTCGCCAACGTCTCGCAGGCGGCGGCGATCGCCGCGCTCACCGGCGACCTCTCCGCGGTCGCGACGATGCGGGAGGCCTTCGACCGGCGCCGCCGGACCATCGTGTCGATGCTGCGCGAGATCCCCGGGGTGGCCTGCCCCGAGCCGCGCGGTGCCTTCTACGTGTACCCGTCGGTGAAGGCGCTGCTCGGGCGGTCGATCGCCGGGCGCACTGCCGCCGACAGCGTGCAGCTGGCCGAGATCATCCTGGAGGAGGCGGAGGTCGCCGTCGTCCCGGGTGAGGCGTTCGGCACGCCGGGCTACGTGCGGATGTCCTACGCCCTGGGCGACGAGGACCTCGTGGAGGGCGTGCGCCGGATGCAGCACCTGCTGGGGTCCGCGGGCTGACGCCGGCCCCCTCCCCGAGCTCGCCGGGGATGGGGAGGAGGGGGTCCTCCCTCAGTCGGGGAGGTCGTCCTCGTCGAGGGCGCCGGCCGCGGTGAGGACGTCGAGCGCGGCGGGCAGACCGGCCAGCGCCCGCGCCACGTCGTCGGGCGTGGCGATCGTCCAGGCGTTGGCGTCGACGTAGCACCGGATCGCGGCGTCGAAGGCCTCGGCCCCCGCGGCGTCCCGGGCGGCGACCAGCGCGGCGCCGCCCTTCCCGTAGACCCGCGCGAAGTAGTCCTCGGTGCCGCGGAACTCGTCCATCGCCGCACCCACGTCGCCGGGGATCTCGAGGGTGCGCCGCAGGTCCCCGGGTGCCACCGGGAAGGTGACCGACTCCGCGTAGGTGGCGAACGCCTCGTCGAGCCACGGGTCCCGGAACTGCGAGTCCCCGACCATCCCGTAGAAGTACATGTGCGCGACCTCGTGCAGCAGCACCAGCGGGCTGGCGCCGGCCATGAGGATCGAGCTCGGGTACTCGATCCCGCCGCCGTAGTCGGGCAGCAGGGGCACGGTCAGCGTCCGGTAGGGGAACGGGCCGAAGCGGCGTTCGAGGTCGCCGATGGCCGTCACCGTCCAGTCGGCCAGCTCGTCGGCGCCCACGTCGGCATCGGGCAGCACGCCGGTCGTCACCTCCGCGCCGCCGGGCGTGGTGACGGTGCTGGTGGTGAACCGCCCGACCGCGACGCTGACGTCCCGGGCGACCGGCTCCGTCGAGCTCCAGGTGCGGCGGCCGGCGCGGGCGGCGGACGGGGCGTCCTGGTCCCCGGTCATGAGCACGGTGAGCTCGGCCGGAGCCGAGACCGTGATGCGGGTGTCGGCGACCGGGCTGCTCGCGGTCTCGCCGAGGACCTCGACGAAGGGGTCCCGCGCCCAGCCGACGCCGGGTTCCCACGCCAGCAGCGGCGCGCCGCTGGCCCACCAGGACACGTTCTCGTCGGCGCCGACCCGCTCGAACGACCCCGACCCCAGGGTCAGCGTGAAGTCCAGCTCCACCTCGGTGGACTCGCCGGGGGCGAGGTCGGCGTCGAGCCGCACGACGTAGAGCCCGCCCGGCTCCTCCGCCCCCGCCTCGACGTAGCCGCCCTCGGCGACGTCGTCCCCCCGGACCGCGTCGACCACCAGCCGGTTGCCGACGTCGGCCGCCTCCGGGGAGTTGGGCACGAGCCGGAAGACCAGCTCGCCGGTGGCGACGTCGGGGGTGAAGACGACGGTCTCGGTGCCGGTGACCGTCCGGAGGTCGCCGTCCAGGCGGAAGTCGAGGGCGACCACGGGCCGGTCGGGGTCGGGCTCGGCGCGCTGGTCGCACCCCTCGACCGGCGCGGCCTCCGGGGCGGGGCTGGGGTCGGCGGCGTCCTCGGCCGCCAGCGTGTCGACGAAGGAGGTGCCACAACCGGCGAGGAGGAGCAGCGCCGTGGCTGCCAGAGCGGCATGGCCGCGCGTCCTCACGCCAGCTGCACGGTGGCGCGGGCCAGGGAGAGAACCTTCTCCCCTCCGCTGGTGACCGTCAGGTCCACGCGGACCCGGCCGCCGTCGCCGACCGCCCCCACCTTCCCGCGGACGGTCACCGTGGCCCCCGCGTCGTCATCGGGGACGACGACGGGCCGGCCGAAGCGGACGTGGTACTCCACGAGCGCGGCGGGGTCCCCGGTCCAGGCGGTCACGGCTCGTGCGGCCAGCGCCATCGTGAGCATGCCGTGGGCGATGACCCCGGGCAGGCCCACGTCGGTCGCGGTCCGGTCGTTCCAGTGGATGGGGTTGAAGTCGCCCGACGCCCCGGCGTAGCGGACCAGGTCGGCCCGGGTCACCGGATAGCTCCGCTCGGGCAACTCGGTGCCGACGGCGACGTCCGCGGCGCGCACAGGAGCGCTCACGATGCCCCCCGGGCCACGAGCATCGACGTCGCGGCGCACACCGGCTCGCCGGTCTCGGTCGCGACGTCGACCCGCGTGGTGAGCAGGTCGTTGCCGGCGACGCTGCGCACGGCCTCGATGACCGGCGTGGCGACCAGCCGGTCGCCGGCGCGGATCGGCCGGTGGTGGGTGAAGCGCTGCTCCCCGTGCACCACCCGGCTGTAGTCCAGGTCGACGTCGGGGTCCTCGACCACCACGCCGGCTGCCGACAGGGTCAGCACGATGGCGAACGTCGGCGGGGCGATCACGTCGGGATGACCCGCCGCGCGGGCGGCGTCGGCGTCCCGGTGCACGGGGTCGGTCTCGCCGATCGCGGCGGCGAACTCGGCGATCTTCTCGCGGCCGACCTCGTAGACGGCTGAGGGCGGGTAGCTGCGCCCGACCAGTGTCGGATCAAGCGCCATGCTCCCGCCCTCCCTGCCGCGCCGCTGGGGTCAGCGGGTCTCGCGGTGGACCGTGTGCTTGCGGTCCGTCGGGCAGTACTTCTTCAGCTCGAGCCGGTCGGGGTCGTTGCGCCGGTTCTTGCGGGTGATGTAGTTGCGGTTCTTGCACTCCTGGCAGGCCAGGGTGATCTTCGGACGGATGTCGGTGGCTGCCATGGAGGCTCTCCTCGCCTTGTGCGGACGGGCCGGCAGGGCCCGCTGCGTGGGCGGGTTGCCCACGCGGTGGTACGACATGCCGACGGACCCCGTGGTGCGGGGTCCGTCGAGAGTAGCGGTGACCGGATTTGAACCGGTGACACAGCGATTATGAGCCGCTTGCTCTGCCTGGCTGAGCTACACCGCCGGGAAGACCGTGCGGCCCGGTCTCGCGACAGGACCGGTAGGTCGGAGCCCCTTTACGGAATCGAACCGTAGACCTTCTCCTTACCATGGAGACGCTCTGCCGACTGAGCTAAAGGGGCGTGCTCGAGGAGCCGTCGAGAACTGTACCTGACGCCCTTCGGCCTCCTGCAGGGACCCGCCGCGAGCGTGCGAGCGGTGGGGAGGCAGTCGAAGGACCCCGTCCCTCTCACCCCCCGCAGGCTCGGGGTGAGCCTCCGGACGGGGCGTGCTCAGGTGCGGACGAACAGCCGGCGGTGCGGCGCACCCGGCGCGGCCGACCGGACGCCCGTGCGGGCCAGCAGCCAGCTCTCCAGCCGCTCGTCGGGCAGCGGCCGGCTGACGAGGAAGCCCTGCAGCTTGTCGCAGCCCATCTCCGCCAGCAGGTTGCGGGTCAGCTCGTCCTCCACGCCCTCGGCGACGACGCGCAGCCCGAGGTTGTGGGCCAGCTCGATGATCGAGCGGGCGATGAAGGACTCTCCCTGGCTCGTGGACATGCCGAGCACGAAGGACTTGTCGATCTTCACCTCGTCGATCGGCAGCTGGCGCAGCTGCGACAGCGAGGAGTAGCCGGTGCCGAAGTCGTCCATCGACAGCCGCAGGCCCAGGGCGTGCAGATCGGCGAGCACGGTGCTGCTGCGCACCGAGTCGTCGACGACGCTGCCCTCGGTGAGCTCCAGGGTGAGCAGCTCCCCGGGCACGCCGTGCCGCCGCAGCGCGCGCCGGACGCGGTCGACCAGGTCCGGCTCCGTGAGGCACCGCGCCGAGAGGTTGACCGAGACCGAGAGGGCGATGTCCTGGTCGAGCCACTTGCGGCACCGGGCGAGCGCG
Source organism: Geodermatophilus sabuli (assembly GCF_010686765.1). Lineage (GTDB taxonomy): Bacteria > Actinomycetota > Actinomycetes > Mycobacteriales > Geodermatophilaceae > Geodermatophilus > Geodermatophilus sabuli_A. Next base: position 229,020 of record NZ_JAAGWF010000009.1, read on the forward strand.
AGGTCGAGGACGTGGTCGGTGAGCAGCCCGATGCGACCGATCTGCTCGGCGAGGTGGATGAAGTCGTCGGGCGCGATCGCGCCGTAGCGCGGGTGCGCCCACCGGACGAGCGTCTCGACCGAGACGATGTCGGAGGTGCGGGCGTCGATGATGGGCTGGAACACGACGCTGATCTGACCCTCGGCCATCGCCTGCTCGAGCTCGGTGCCCAGCTGCAGGCGGCGCAGGCTCTGCTGGTCGAGGACCGGGTGGTAGCTGGCCACCCCGCTGGAGCCCGAACCGGCCAGCAGCGCCACGTCGGCGCGCTGCATGAGCGTGCCGGCGTCGGTGCCGTGGACGGGGGCGGCCGCGACACCGATGGAGAGGGTCACCTCGAGGTCCAGGCCGGCCACCCGGGCCCGCGTGGAGGTGGCCTCGCGCAGCCGCCGGGCGGCCCGCTCGGTGGCCGCCAGCGACAGGCCCGGCAGGAGGACGGCGAACTGCTCGCCCTCCATGCGGGCCACCAGGGCCTGCGGCGGGGCGTGCTCGCGGAGCAGTCCGGCCGTCACCAGCAGCAGCTCGTCGCTGGCCGCGTGGCCGAGGGTGTCGGTCACCTCGGTGTAGTTGTCGAGCGCGGCGAGGATCAGCCCGGCCCTCCCGGCGACCGGGTCGGCCGCGAGCAGCGCGTCGATCTCCACGGCGAGGCGCTGCCGGTTGGGCAGGCCGGTGAGCCGGTCGTGGTCGGCGTCGTACTTGATCTGGGTCAGCAGCTGCTGTTGCCGGATGGCGGCGTTGACGTGCGTGAGCATGGAGTCCAGTGCCGCGCGGTCGCCGTCGGCGAAGGACACCACGTCGCTGCGGCGGTCGCAGATCTCCAGGTACCCGGGCTCGCCGGCCGCGGTCGCCACCGGGGCGGCCAGGAGGTCCTCGGCACCGCGGCGGGCCAGCGCCGCGGCCTCGGCCTCGGTCGCGCGGGCCAGGGAGACCAGCACCGGCCCGTCGGCCCACCCGTCGGTGGCGCGCCGGCGGATCAGGTCGTCGGGGTCGCCGGGGCCGTCGTACCAGCCGCGGCCGTCGTCGGAGGCGACCACCAGCCGCGGCCCCTCGTCGAGGTAGGGCGGCAGCCACAGGGCCACCCGGTCGGCGTTGAGCAGCTCCCGCACCGCGTCGACGATCCGGCGGGTGCCGTCCTCGTCGGACCCGACGTGCTCCACCCGCCGGGCGAACTCGTAGACGAGCACGGGGAGGATCAGCAGCCACGCCCAGGCATGGGACCGGGTGAGCAGGACGGTCGCGACGCCGGCCGCGACGCTGAGCGGCCCGATGACGAACTGCGGCACGAGGGCGTCGATCCAGAAGCGGCGCCCCAGCCGGCCGTCGGTCAGCGTGATGATCGCGGCGACGCACACCGCGGAGACCACGTCGGCGGCCGTGATGGCCACGGCGAGGGCGGCCCAGGTGACCGGCGAGCCGAGGTCGGACTCCGGGAACAGCTGGAGGACGGCGACGGCCGCGGTCACCTCGAGGACGGCGAGCGCGACGTTGAAGACCGTCTTGGCCGGCACGTAACGCTGGCGGACGAGGACGACGACGACGGCGGCGCCGCGTGCGACGGCCGTCCAGAGGCCGCCGATCTCGACCAGGCCGATGACGACGACCAGCTCGATCGGGGTGACCGTGAAGGTCTGGCGACGGACCTCGAGGTCGAGCTTCACCGACTCGGTGGCCACGAAGGCGACGAACATGGCCAGCACGGCGAGCACCGGCAGCGACGTCCACGCCGACGGCAGCACCAGACCCCCGAACACGACGGCGGCCACCGCGGTGGAGCCGATCGGGACCCATGGCTGTCGCACGGGCGCGTGCGGCTGCTCGGGCGCCGCGGCCGAGGGCTCGCGGTGCTCCACAGCTGGAGCCAGGGGCTCGGCCAACGGAACCCTGTCTGTTAGGGGGGCGGACGTCGGCCGAGGCTAACAGCGCAGGGGGCGGACGCAGTCCCTCCTCACCCTTCGGGGGCAGCCGCCGGAGCCCGGTGGCCGCCCCCGCTCAGGGAGTACCTGCGGTCAGCTCCAGCGGTTGCCGCGGCTCCACCGGTTGCCCCGGCTCCAGCGGTTGCCGCGGGTGGTGGTGGTCGTGGACGTGGTGGTGTGGCTCATGACGCCTCCTCAGGCATGAAGGACCGCTTCGCGTGCGGCAGTCACCCAGGCGCGGGGGCAGAGCGTCGTTCGGTACGGACCGCGCCCGAGAGATTGCTGCCCGTCACCCGATCGGGGCAAGCACCGAAGATCACGACGGAACGGCGGACCGTCATGCCCTCACGCTCAGTGAGGAGATCTCTCTCTGCGTCACCCGATTGGGTGGCGCGCGTGCTCCGGGAGGCGCCAGGGACGCCTGGGACCTGGCGTGTCCGGCCCCCGCGCGTCGGCCCGGGTCCACAGCCGCCACCGCGCGGGTCCGGGGGGCTGCCGGTCGCGTCCACAGCCGTCCACATCCCCCGGTCCACAGGTCGTGGACGGCCGCGGCCGGCCCCTACGCTGCCCGGGTGCACGGGGACGCCCACGGCGAGCGCGGCTCGACACTGCCGCTGGTCCTCGTGTGCTGGCTGGTGGCGGCACTCATGGCGTTCGGGGCGATCGCGGCCTCCGACGCCTTCCTGGAGCAGCAGCGGGTGCAGTCGGACTGCGACGGCGCGGCGCTCGCGGCGGCCAACGCCACCGACGAGGCGGCGCTCTACCGCCAGGGGGTCGGGACGACACTGCCGCTCACCCGCGCCAGCACCGCCGCTGCCGTCGCCGACCAGCTCGCCGACGCCGGGACGCTGCTGGACGCCTGGTCCACCGAGACCGACGGCGTCGAGGTCACGGTGCGGTGCACGCGACAGACCGAGATCGCCTTCGGCTGGCTGTTCCTCGCCGGCCGGCCGCTGGAGCGCACCGCGCTGGCGAGCGCCCGGGCGCCCACCGGCCCCTGAGCCACCCGGCCCCGGGACGAGGACGGCCCCCGACCTCGTCGAGGTCGGGGGCCGTCGCGTACCGGGTGTGGCGGGTGAAGGATTCGAACCTTCGTAGGCTAAGCCGACGGATTTACAGTCCGCTCCCATTGGCCACTCGGGCAACCCGCCGTGGTGGTACCGCTGGAGCGTACAAGACGACGGCGACCGGCCTCCCCGGTGTCCCGCACGCGGGGACCGGCAGCCGGCCGGCCGACGAGAGGAGACACCGGACATGGCCGACTCGTCCTTCGACGTGGTGAGCAAGGTCGACCGCCAGGAGGTGGACAACGCCCTCAACCAGGCCGCGAAGGAGCTCTCGCAGCGCTTCGACTTCCGGGGCACCAACGCGACGATCTCCTGGGCCGGCGAGGAGGGCGTCAGCCTCACCGCCGACACCGAGGAGCGGGTGGCCGCGGCGCTGGAGGTGTTCAAGGAGAAGCTGATCAAGCGCGGCATCTCGCTCAAGGCGCTGGACGCCGACGAGCCGCAGTCCTCCGGCCGCAGCTACAAGATCTCCGCCCGCATCAAGCAGGGCATCGAGTCGGACAAGGCCAAGCAGATCGCCAAGCTCATCCGGGACGAGGGCCCCAAGGGCGTGCAGGCCCAGATCCAGGGCGACCAGCTGCGGGTCAGCGGCAAGAAGCGGGACGACCTGCAGGCGGTCCAGCAGCTGCTCAAGGGCGCGGACCTCGACGTCGCCCTGCAGTTCGACAACTACCGGTGACGTGCCGGCCCCCTCGCAGGGGCCCCTCCCCGAGGAACGAGGGGTGGAGGCGGGGGGGCCGTCACGTCAGCGCTGGTCGAGTTCCCGTGCCATGCCCTCCAGCCGGGCGATGCGCTCGGGCATCGGCGGGTGGGTGGCGAACAGCGACGCCAGTCCCTGGCCGCGGAACGGGTTGGCGATCATCAGGTGGCTCTGGGTCACCAGGCGGTCCTCCTGCGGCAGTGGCCGGGCCGACGTCCCCGCAGCGATCTTGGCGAGGGCGGCGGCCAGCGCGCGCGGGTCCTGCGACAGCGCCGCACCGGAGGCGTCGGCCTGGAACTCGCGGCTCCGGCTGACCGCCATCTGCACCAGTCCGGCCGCGAGCGGGCCGAGGACGACCAGCAGGAGGCTCCCCAGCGCGTTGCCGCCGCCGCGGTCGTCGGAGCGGCCTCCGAACAGGGAGGCGAACATCGCCAGGTGGGCCAGGTAGGTCACGACGGTGGCCATGGCCCCGGCGACGGAGCTGATCAGGATGTCGCGGTTGTAGACGTGCGAGAGCTCGTGGGCCAGGACGCCCCGCAGCTCCCGGCGGTCGAGCAGTTCCAGGACGCCCTGGGTGACGCACACGGCCGCGTTGCGCGGGTTGCGGCCGGTCGCGAAGGCGTTGGGCTGGTCGGTGGGGCTCACGTAGAGCCGGGGCATCGGCTGCCGGGCCGCGGTGGCCAGCTCGCGGACCATCGCGTACAGCTGCGGCGCCTGCGTCTCGGTGACCGGGAAGGCCCGCATGGCACGCAGCGCCAGGGTGTCGGACCTCAGGTAGGCGAACCCGTTGACCCCCAGGGCGACCACGAGCGCGACCAGCAGGCCACCGCGACCACCGATGAGCGCGCCGGCGGCGAGGATGAGCCCGCCCATGAGACCGAGGAGCAGGGCGGTCTTCACCCCGTTGTTCCAGCGCTGCACGCCCGACCAACGGAACTCCCGCGGGCGCCGTTCCCGGCCGCGCGGAGCGCTGGGACCACGGTCACGGAATGCGCCCGCCGGGCACGGGGTTGCTCGAACCAGGTGCCGGGGCCCCCGGTCTTTCTCGCTGTGATCCCCGCCATGCGACCACGGGTGGTACAGCCACGTAACCTCGGCCGGTGGAGGTAGACCACTGATGACTGCGACCAACACGCCCGTCACCGCTCCGGCGGCGACCTCCGCGCCCGGCGGTCTCGTCAAGAGCGTCGTCGAGCTGGACCGGGTCGTCATCCGGCTGGCCGGCGACTCCGGCGACGGCATGCAGCTGACCGGCAACCGCTTCACCAGCGAGACCGCGTCGTTCGGCAACGACCTGTCGACGCTGCCCAACTTCCCCGCCGAGATCCGTGCGCCGACGGGGACCCTGCCCGGCGTCAGCTCGTTCCAGCTGCACTTCGCCGACCACGACATCATGACGCCCGGCGACGCCCCCGACGTGCTCGTCGCGATGAACCCGGCCGCGCTGAAGTCCAACCTCTCCGACCTGCCCGGCGGCGGGCTGCTGATCGTCGACGCCGACGAGTTCACGCCCCGGAACCTGGCGAAGGTCGGCTACGCCACCAACCCGCTCGAGGACGGTTCCCTCGAGGGGTGGCAGACCGTCGCCGTCCCGCTGACCAGCATGACGCTGGACGCGCTCGCCGACTCGGGCCTGGGCAAGAAGGAGGCCGAGCGCTCGAAGAACATGTTCACGCTCGGCCTGCTGAGCTGGATGTACCACCGGCCGACCGAGGGCACGATCCGCTTCCTCGAGCGCACCTTCCGCCGCAAGCCCCAGGTCGCCGCGGCCAACATCGCCGCCTTCCGCGCCGGCTACAACTACGGCGAGACGACCGAGGCCTTCGCCGTCTCCTACGAGGTCAAGCCCGCGCCGATGGCGCCGGGCCGGTACCGCAACATCTCCGGCAACCAGGCGCTGGCCCTCGGCCTGGTCGCGGCCGGGCAGCGCTCGGGGCTGCCGCTGTTCCTCGGCGCCTACCCGATCACCCCGGCGTCGGACATCCTGCACGAGCTGTCCCGGCACAAGTCCTTCGGCGTCCGCACGTTCCAGGCCGAGGACGAGATCGCCGGCGTCGCCTCGGCGATCGGCGCGTCCTTCGGTGGTGCGCTGGGCGTGACGACGACCTCGGGGCCGGGCATCTCGCTGAAGTCCGAGGCCATCGGCCTCGCGGTCATGACCGAGCTGCCGCTGCTCGTCATCGACGTGCAGCGTGGTGGGCCCTCGACGGGGCTGCCCACCAAGACCGAGCAGTCCGACCTCCTGCAGGCGATGTTCGGGCGCAACGGCGAGGCACCCCTGCCGGTCATCGCGCCGCGCTCCCCCGGTGACTGCTTCGACGCGGCGCTGGAGGCCGCGCGCATCGCCCTGACCTACCGCACCCCGGTGATGCTGCTGTCCGACGGGTACCTGGCCAACGGTGCCGAGCCGTGGGCCATCCCGGACGTCGAGTCGCTGCCGGACCTCCGGGTGGAGTTCGCCACCGAGCCCAACGGCGAGGACGGCGAGTTCCTCCCCTACCTGCGCGACCCCGAGACCCTCGCGCGGCCGTGGGCCATCCCGGGCACCGCGGGGATGCAGCACCGCATCGGCGGCCTGGAGAAGGCCGACAAGACCGGCAACATCTCCTACGACCCGGCCAACCACGACCTCATGACCCGGCTGCGCCAGGCCAAGGTCGACGGCATCGCCGCCACCCTGCCGCCCACCGAGGTCGAGGACCCCGACGGCGACGCGCGGGTCGCCGTCATCGGCTGGGGCTCCACCTACGGCCCCATCGGTGCCGCCTGCCGGCGGATCCGCCGCTCCGGCCGGTCGGTGGCCCAGCTCCACCTGCGCCACCTCAACCCGATGCCCGCCGACCTCGGCGACATCCTGCGCGGCTACGACCGGGTGATCTGCCCCGAGATGAACCTCGGGCAGCTGGCCCTGCTGCTGCGCGCCAAGTACCTCGTCGACGTCCAGAGCCACACGCAGGTGCGCGGGCTGCCCTTCCGGGCCGCCGAGCTCGCCGCGGTGATCCAGGACGTCATCGACTCCACCAGCGGCGCCCCGCTCGCCGCCGACCCCACCGGAGGGGCGGAATGACCACCGTCGAACTCGGCATGCCCGCAGAGGGCCCCATCGCCGACGCCATCGCGGCCTCGGTCGAGACGCAGGGCGAGAAGCAGACAGTCCTCAAGGCCAAGGACATGAAGACCGACCAGGAGGTGCGCTGGTGCCCCGGGTGCGGTGACTACGTCATCCTCAACGCGGTCCAGAGCTTCCTGCCCAGCCTCGGCATCGCCCGCGAGGACATGGTCATCGTGTCGGGCATCGGCTGCTCGTCGCGTTTCCCGTACTACATGAACACCTACGGGATGCACTCGATCCACGGCCGCGCCCCGGCGATCGCGACCGGCCTGGCCGCCTCCCGCCCGGACCTGTCGGTGTGGGTGGTCACCGGGGACGGCGACGCGCTGTCCATCGGCGGCAACCACCTGATCCACACGCTGCGCCGCAACGTGAACATGACGATCCTGCTGTTCAACAACCGGATCTACGGGCTCACCAAGGGCCAGTACTCGCCCACCAGCGAGGTCGGGAAGGTCACCAAGTCCACCCCGATGGGCTCGCTGGACCACCCGTTCAACCCGGTGTCGCTGGCGCTGGGCGCCGACGCGACGTTCGTCGGGCGGGCGATGGACTCCGACCGCAAGGGGCTGACCGACGTGCTGCGGCAGGCCGCCGAGCACCAGGGCACCTCGCTGGTGGAGATCTACCAGAACTGCAACATCTTCAACGACGGTGCGTTCGACCTGCTCAAGGACCCGACCACCGGCCCCATGTGGAGCATCCCCCTGGAGCACGGCAAGCCGCTGGTGTTCGGCCCGGACGGCGCCTCGTGCGTGGTCCGTGACGAGTCCGGTGGGCTGCGGATCGCCGAGACCAACCAGGTCGACGCCGCCGAGATCGTCGTCCACGACGTCACCCGGCAGGACCCGTCCTACGCCTTCGCGCTGTCCCGGCTGTCCAGCCAGGACCTCCGGTACACCCCCATGGGCGTGTTCCGGGCGGTCCAGAAGCCGACCTACGACGCGATGATGGCCGAGCAGCTCGACGAGGCCCGGACGTCGTCCCCGGCCGACCTCGACGCCATCCTGACCGGCGCCGACACCTGGACGGTCAGCGCCTGACCGTCGGACCCACCGCAGCGGCCGGGGAGCGTTCACCGCTCCCCGGCCGCTGCGCTGTCGTGGAGGTGCGGCCCGGACCCGTCCGGCGGCGTGTCAGCCCGGCGTGACCCGCAGCAGGACGTCGTCGTCGCCGTTGTCGGTGGTGACGTAGAGGGCGCCGTCGGTGCCCAGCTGCACGGTCCGGATCCGGCCGTACGTGCCGTCGAGCTCCGGCAGCCGGAACTGCTCGAGCAGGGCGCCGTCCTCCCCGACCCGGAGCGCCAGCACGCCCTCGTCCTTCTGGACGCCGAGCAGCAGCAGCCCGTCGTAGGCACCCCAGGCCTCCCCGGCGAGGAAGGTGGCGCCGGAGACGGCGATCGTGGGGTCGCCCGAGGCCCAGGTCGCCGGCAGCACGTCGGGCAGGGCCGGATCGGTCATCGGCACCCGCTCGTCGTACCCGCCGTCCCCCGCCGGGTCGTAGCCGCCGTTGCCGCCGGCCTGCAGCAGGGTGACCTCGTCGTCGCGGTCGGTGCCCTGTTCGGCGGCGTACACCTGGCCGGACCCCGGGCGGACCGCCAGCCCCTGCACGTTGCGGTGGCCGTAGGTCCACGCGAACGCGGCGGCGCCGGGCCGGTCGGCGAACGGGTTGCCCGCCGCGGGAGCCCCCGTCCCCGGATCGATCCGCAGCACCTTGCCCGCCAGCGTGGCGAGGTCCTGGGGGTTGGTGCCGACGGCGTTGTCCCCGGTGGAGACCAGCAGGGCGCCCGAGGGGTCGACGCGGAGCCGGCACCCGCCGTGGCGCCCCGTGCGTTCGTTGACCGGGATGCCGGCCAGCAGCGGATCGGCCACCCGGGTGGCCGTGCGCCACCCGGCGTCCACGGTCCAGGCGACCACCACGATCGACCGGTCGCCGCCGTCCTGACGGCCCTGGCAGGTGTAGAAGCGGCGGTTCTGCCCGAACCCCGGGTCGAGCGTGAGTCCCATGAGGCCGGTCTCCCCGGTGGCGAACAGGTCGTCGAAGTCGGCCGCCACCTCCTGCACGGTGCCGTCGGGCAGGACGGCGGTCAGGCCGCCGCCGCGCTCGTCGAGCAGCAGGGTCCCGTCCGGGGCCTGGGCGACGTCCCACGGGTGGTCCAGCCCGTCGGCGAGGACGTCGACGGTCAGCGCCGGCACGACCGGGGGGGTCGCAGCCGCGGGCGGGGGGACCGACGGTGTCCGGGTGGCGGCCGAGGACGGCGGCGGCTGCTGCTCAGGCGTCCCGCTGCAGGCGGTCACGAGCAGGACGGCCGCCATGCAGCAGGAGGACCTCGCCCCCCTCACCCCTCGCACGCTCGGGGCGAGCCTCCGGACGAGGCCATGCCCGCGAGCGGTGGGGGGCATGGGGGTCCCTTCTCAACTCGTGCGCGTGACGACGTAGTCGCACAGGGCCGACAGCGCCTCGCGGACCGGCCCCTCCGGGACGTCGGCCAGCAGCACCCGCGCCCGGTCGGCGTACTCCTCCAGCACCTCGGTGGCCCGCACGAGCGCGGTCGACGAGCGCAGCAGCTCCAGTGCCTCGGCGTGGTCGGCGTCGTCGGTGATCGGACCGGACACCAGCTCCCGCAACCGCTGCTCGGCCGGGTCCTCCCCGGCGAGGGCGAACAGCGCCGGCAGCGTGGCGATGCCCTCCCGCAGGTCGGTGCCCGGCGACTTCCCGGAGGCGCCGTCCCGGCTGACGATGTCGAGCAGGTCGTCGGACAGCTGGAAGGCGACCCCGACCTCCTCCGCGAACGCGGTCAGGGCGACGACCAGTGCGTCGTCCACCCCCGCGAACGAGGCGCCGAAGCGCGCCGAGGTGGCCACCAGCGAGCCGGTCTTGTCGGCCAGCACGTCGAGGTAGTGGGCGACCGGGTCGTCGCCGGGCCCGGCGCCGACGGTCTCCCGGATCTGCCCGGTGACCAGCCGCTCGAAGGTGCGGGCCTGGATGCGCACGGCCTCCGGGCCGAGGTCGGCGAGCAGGTCGGAGGCGCGGGCGAAGAGCAGGTCGCCGGTGAGGATGGCGATGCTGTTGGACCACCGGCTGTTGGCGCTGGGCGCCCCGCGCCGGACGACGGCCTCGTCCATGACGTCGTCGTGGTAGAGCGTGGCCAGGTGGGTGAGCTCGCAGACGACGGCGGCCTCGGTCACGCCGGGCGCGGACGGGTCCCCGAGCTCGGCGGCCAGCAGGGCGAGCAGCGGCCGGAACCGCTTCCCCCCGGCGGTCACCAGGTGCCCGGCGGCGTCGGCGATGAAGGCGTGGTCGCTGTGCACGGCGGCGCGCAGGGCGGCCTCGACCCGGGCCAGCCCGTCGGCCAGCCGGACGCCGAGATCGCCCTCGGGCAGCCACGGGCCGATCGTCGAGGCGGGGGTCGAGGTCCGCTGCCAGGTGTCGGCCGGGGTGTCCCCGTCGAGGGCGGCGCTGGCTCCGGTCATCAACCGACGAATCTAGCCGCCTGCTCGGCCAGATCGAGCACCGCCCCGGGGACGACGCCGAGCACGACGGTCGCGGTGACCGTCACGGCGAGCACGATCGTGGTGGGCAGGCCGGGGACGCCGACCGTCGGGCCGTCGGCGGCGGGCTCGGAGAAGTACATGAGCACCAGGACCCGCAGGTAGTAGAACGCCGCCACCGCGCTGGCCAGCAGGGCCACCACCACGAGCGGCCAGGCGCCGTCGTCGATCGCGGCCCGGAAGACGGCGAACTTGCCGGTGAACCCGCTCGTCAGCGGGATGCCGGCGAGCGCCAGCAGGAACAGACCCATGACCGCCGCGGTCAGCGGCGAGCGCCGGGCCAGGCCGGCCCACTGCGACAGGTGGGTGGCCTCGCCGTCCCCGTCGCGGACCAGGGTGAGCACCGCGAAGGCGCCGAGCGTGGTGAGGCCGTAGGCGAGCAGGTAGAACATCGTGCCGCCGAGGCCCGAGCTCTGGCCGTCGGCACCGCCGCCGAAGCCGATGACGCCGGTCAGCAGGAAGCCCGCGTGCGCGATCGAGGAGTAGGCCAGCATCCGCTTGAGGTCGGTCTGGGTGAGCCCGAGGACCGCGCCCACCACCATCGACACGATCGCGATGCCGTAGACCAGCGGCCGCCACGTCCACTCGCTGGTGCCGAAGGCGACGTAGAGCAGCCGCAGGATCGCGCCGAACGCGGCGACCTTGGTGCAGGCGGCCATGAAGGCGGTGACCGGCGTGGGGGCGCCCTGGTACACGTCCGGCGTCCAGGCGTGGAAGGGGGCGACGCTGGCCTTGAACATCAGGCCCACGATCAGCAGCGCCAGGCCGAGGACGAGGAGGACGTCGGTGCCGCCGGCGCCGGCGGACTCCCGGATGTCGGAGAACCGGATGCTGCCCGTCGACCCGTAGACCAGGGCCAGCCCGTAGAGGAAGAACGCCGAGGCGAAGGCGCCCAGCAGGAAGTACTTGACCGCCGCCTCCTGCGAGAGCAGCCGCCGGCGCCGGGCCAGGCCGCAGATCAGGTACAGCGGCAGGCTGAGCACCTCGAGCGCGACGAACATGATCAGCAGGTCGTTCGACGCGACGAACAGCATCATGCCGCCGATCGCGAAGGTCGCCAGCGGATAGACCTCGGTCTGCACCCGCTCGGCGGTGAGCAGCTCCCGGTCCCGCGGGCTGCCGGCGGGCACGGCCGCGGCCGCCACGAACGTCGACCGGGCCGGGTCCAGCGCGCGTTCGGCGAACAGCAGGATCGAGAGCGCACCCAGGCCGGCGATGGTGGCCTGCAGGAAGATCGCCGCGCCGTCGACGGCCAGCGCGCCGGCGGCGGTGACCGTCCGGTCCCCGGCCAGCAGCAGGGTGGTGACCAGCCCGCCCAGGGTGCCGACGAGGGCGACGGCGACCTGCACCGGGTGGCGGACGTCCCGGGGCGCGAACGCCTCGACCAGGACGCCGATGCACGCGGCGCCGAACACGAACAGGAGCGGCGCCAGGGCGCCCAGCGAGAGGCTGGGTGCCTGGATCGCGTCGGCCGCGGTGAGCATCAGTCGGTCCCCTCGGTGGTGGCCGGCTCGACGCCGCCCGGGTCGGCGCCGACGTCCTCCATCGTGGCGGCGACCGCCGGCTCGATGAGGTCGATCAGCGGCTGCGGGTAGAAGCCGAGGGCGATGATCAGCGCGACCATCGGCGCGGCGACGGCCAGTTCCCGGCGGCCGAGGTCGCGGACCCGCAGCCGACCGGGTGCCGGGGCGGTCAGGGTGGCGGTGCTGCCGCCGGTCGCGGGGCCGCCCCCGCTCGCGGTGGCGCCGCCGGTCGTGGTGCTGCCCGCCGTCGCGGTGCTGCCGCCGGGCGCCGCGGTCCCGTCGTCGGTCAGGAGCACGCCCCGGGCCGGGCCGTGCATGGTGCGCTGGTACATGAGCAGCACGTAGAGGGCGGCGAGGATGATCCCGACCGTGGCCAGGATCGCGTAGACCGGCACGGTCGGGAACGAGCCGATCAGCACGAGGAACTCGCTGACGAAGCTGTTGGTCCCCGGCAGGGCGAGCGAGGCCAGGCCGGCGACGAGGAACACCCCGGCCAGCAGCGGTGCCTGGGTGGCCATGCCGCCGTAGTCCCCGATCTGGCGGGAGCCGCCGCGGGCGATGAGCATGCCGACCACGAGGAACAGCAGCCCGGTGGCGATGCCGTGGTTGACCATGTACAGCACCGCGCCGGTGGCCGCTTCCGTGGTGAAGGCGAAGATGCCGAGCGCGATGAAGCCGAAGTGCGCGATGGACGTGTAGGAGACCAGCCGCTTCATGTCGCTCTGACCCATCGCGAGCAGCGCGGCGTAGAGGATGCCGGCGACGGCGAGCACCAGCACCAGCGGCGCCAGGTCGCGGGATGCGTCGGGGAACAGCGGCAGGCAGTAGCGGATGAAGCCGAACGTGCCGACCTTGTCCAGGACGCCGACCAGCAGCACCGACCCGCCGATCGGCGCCTCGGCACCGGAGTCGGGCAGCCAGGTGTGGAAGGGCACCAGGGGCGCCTTGATGGCGAAGGCGATGAAGAAGCCGAGGAACAGCAGCTTCTGCACCCCTGGGTCGATCTCGATCTGCCGGAGCGCGTCGAACGCGAAGGTGCCCTCCCCCAGCTCGCTGCTGCTCACCACGTAGAGCCCGATGACCGCGGCCAGCATGATGAGCCCGCCGACCAGGCTGTAGAGGAAGAACTTGACCGCCGCGTACTGCCGTCGCGGCCCGCCGAAGCTGCCGATCAGGAAGTACATCGGGACCAGCATCGCCTCGAAGAAGACGTAGAAGAGGAAGACGTCGGTCGCGGCGAAGACCCCGACCATCATCGCCTCGAGCAGCAGCAGCCAGGCGCAGAACGTCGTCATCGACCGGTTCCCGGGTGGGGTGTCCCGCCAGGAGGCGACGACGACCACCGGCACGAGGACGCCGACCAGCAGCAGCATCACCAGTGCGATGCCGTCGACGCCGAGGGCGAAGTCGACGCCGAAGTCGGGGATCCAGGAGACCGACGTGGTCAGCTGGAACCGGTCGCCGCCGGCGTCGAACGCGATCGTCGCGAGCACCGCGAGCAGGAACACCACCAGGGTGATCCCGAGCGTCACCTGCTTGGCCAGGAGCTCGCGGCCACGCGGCAGGGCGGCCACGACGGCCGCCCCCACCGCCGGGACCGCGATCATCGCGAGCAGGAACGGGAAGTCGGTCACGACATCGCCTCTCGGTCCGGGATCGACCCGCTCATCGCCATCGGTTCGCCACCGCGGGGCGCTCCGCTCATCCGGCCGTCACCGCCAGCAGCGCCCCGGCCACGATGACCGCGCCACCGAGCATCCCGAGGGCGTAGGAGCGGACGAACCCGGTCTGGGTGCGGCCCAGCCGGGACGACGAACCGCCCAGCGTCGCGGCCAGGCCGTTCACCGCGCCGTCCACCCCGCGGTTGTCCACGAAGACCAGCGCGCGGGTCAGCCACTGGCCCGGCCGCATGAACAGCGACTCGTTGACCGTGTCGGCGTAGAGCGCCCGGCGGGCGGCGCGGACCACCGGCGAGACCCGGGCCGGGGCGACCACCGGGACCTCGCGGCGGCCGACGACCAGCCACGCCGCCGCGGCGCCCAGCAGCATCACCAGGGTGACCAGGATGCTGACCAGGATCGGGGCGACGACGTGCTCGGCCCCCTCGGGCTCGCCGAACACCGGCGACAGCCACTCCTCCAGGGGGAAGACGACGACCAGCAGGAACCCGGCCAGCACCGACCCCACCGACAGCACGATCATCGGCGCGGTCATCACCGTCGGGGACTCGTGCGGGTGGACGCCGTCCTCCCAGCGCGGCCGCCCGAAGAAGGTCATCAGCATCAGCCGGGTCATGTAGAAGGCGGTCAGCCCGGCGGCGAGGATCGCCAGCCCGCCGAGCACGTAGCCCCAGCCGTCACCCCGGTCGAACGCGGCCTCGATGATCGCGTCCTTGGTGTAGAAGCCGGACAGGAACGGGAAGCCGATCAGCGCGAGGTAGCCCAGGCCGAAGGTGACGAAGGTGGTCTTCATCCTGGACGCCAGCCCGCCGAACCGGCGCATGTCCACCGAGTCGTTCATCGCGTGCATGACCGAGCCGGCACCGAGGAAGAGGCCGGCCTTGAAGAAGCCGTGGGTGAGCAGGTGCGCGAGGCCGGCGACGTACCCGGCGGGGCCGAGCCCGACCGCGAGGAACATGTAGCCGATCTGGCTGACCGTGGAGTAGGCCAGCACCTTCTTGATGTCGTCCTGGGCGCAGCCGACGATCGCCCCGATCATGAGCGTGATGGCACCGACGGCCAGGACGACGGCGCGGGCGGTGGGCGTCTGGTCGTAGATCGGCGCGCTGCGGGCGATCAGGTAGACGCCGGCGGTGACCATGGTCGCGGCGTGGATGAGCGCCGACACCGGGGTCGGGCCCTCCATGGCGTCGGGGAGCCACGCCTGCAGCGGGAACTGGCCGGACTTGCCGCACGCCCCGAGCAGCAGGAGCAGGCCGATCGCGGTCACCGTGCCGCCGGCGACCGCCTCGATCGAGCCGAAGACGCCCTCGTAGGACACCGTCCCGAGCTGGGCGAACATGAGGAAGATCGCCAGCGCCAGGCCGACGTCGCCGACCCGGTTCATGATGAACGCCTTCTTGGCGGCGGTGGCCGCCGACGGGCGCTCGTGCCAGAAGGCGATGAGCAGGTAGGAGGCCAGGCCCACGCCCTCCCAGCCGACGTACAGGGCCACGAAGTTGTCGCCGAGGACCAGCAGCAGCATCGCGGCGACGAAGAGGTTCAGGTAGGCGAAGAAGCGCCGGCGCCGCGGGTCGTGCGCCATGTAGCCGATCGAGTAGACGTGGATGAGCGCGCCCACACCGGTGATCAGCAGCACGAACACCGCCGACAGCGGGTCGAACAGCAGCCCCGCCTGCACGTCCAGCGAGCCGGTGGCGACGAACGTGAACAGGTCGACGTCGACCTGCCGCCCGTCGAGGGCGAGGGTGCACGACAGCCCCAGCACGAACGCCGCGGCGACCGTGGCGGTGCCGAGCAGGTGACCCCACCGGTCGGTGCGGCGTCCGCCCAGCAGCAGCACGGCGGCGCCGGCCAGCGGCAGCGCGATGAGCAGCCAGGAGGCAGCGATCAGCCCCTCGGCGGGCACGGTGTCCATTCCCCGGGTCCCCGTCTCTCAGTACTTGAGCAGGTTGGCGTCGTCGACCGACGCCGACCGGCGGGTCCGGTAGATCGACATGATGATGGCCAGCCCGACGACGACCTCGGCGGCGGCGACGACCATGACGAAGAACGCCATGATCTGGCCGTCGACGGTGCCGTTCGCGCGGGCGAAGGTGACCAGCGTGAGGTTGACCGAGTTGAGCATCAGCTCGACGCACATGAACACGACGATCGCGTTGCGCCGCACGAGCACGCCGACCGCGCCGATGGTGAACAGGATCGCGGCCAGTACCAGGTAGTGCGTGAGACTCACGACTCCTCCTCTCCGGCGCTCGTCGCGGTCGTCCGCGGGACCGCTGTGCTCATGCGTCGGCTCGCCCGCTCGCTCACCTGGGCGTGCTCCCCGCGTCCTGGCCGCCGGGGACGTCGCTGACCGTGGGCTCCAGCGAGCCCAGCGACGCGTCGGGCGTGCCGAGCTCCGCCCGGCCGGTGGGCCGTGGCATCTGGTCGACCTCCTGCGGATCGATCCCGGTGGCGAAGCTGTCCTCGGTGACCCGCCCGTCGGGCAGCAGCGCCGGCGCGGCGACGGAGTTGGCCCGGGCGTAGACGCCCGGACCGGGCAGGGTCTGCGGCCGGTCGGTGAGGAAGCGGGCCCGGGAGAGCTCCTTCTGGGTGGGACGGGTGCCGGGGTCGCGCTCGATGTGCGCCAGCACCATCGCCCCGACCGCGGCGGTGATCAGCAGCGCGCTGGTCACCTCGAAGGCCAGGAGGTACCGCGTGAACAGCAGCTCGGCGATCGCCTCGATGTTGCTGGTCTCCCCGCCCTGCACGGCGTCCAGGCCGGTGACCGGGAGGTCCTGGGTCGCGCGGGCGATGCCGGCACCGACCAGCCCGGCGAAGCCGAACCCGAGCAGGATCCCGGCGACCCGCTGGCCGCGGAGGGTCTCGACGACGGAGTCCGAGGAGTCCCGGCCGACCAGCATCAGGACGAACAGGAAGAGGATCATGATCGCGCCGGTGTAGACGATGATCTGCACCGCGCCCAGGAACGGCGCCTCCTGGACGACGTAGAAGACGCCCAGCGCCAGCATCGTGTTCACCAGCCACAGCGCCGAGTGGACGGCGTTGCGGGACAGCACCATGCCCAGCGCCCCGGCCAGCGCGATCGGCCCGAGCACCCAGAAGACGACGGCCTCGCCGGTGCCGATCTGCACCCCGCCGTCGGCGGCCGCGGCGAGCACGTTCACGCCCGGCCCCCCGGGACCGGCTGGTCCTCCCGGGACCCGGCCGAGCGGTCGACCGGCGGGGCCGTGCCACCCGGCGTCCGCACGTAGTAGTCCTTCTCGTCCCCGAGCCGCATCGGGTGCGGCGGGGCCTCCATGCCGGGCAGGAGCGGGGCCATGAGCTGTTCCTTGGTGTAGATCAGGTCGCGGCGGTTGTCGTCGGCGAGCTCGAAGTCGTTGCTCATGGTCAGCGACCGGGTCGGGCACGCCTCGATGCACAGGCCGCAGAAGATGCAGCGCAGGTAGTTGATCTGGTAGACGCGGCCGTACCGCTCGCCGGGCGAGTACCGCTCGTCCTCGCTGTTGTCCCCGCCCTCGACGTAGATGGCGTCAGCCGGGCAGGCCCACGCGCACAGCTCGCAGCCGACGCACTTCTCCAGTCCGTCGGGGTGCCGGTTGAGCACGTGCCGCCCGTGGTAACGCGGCTTGGTCACCTTCGGGACCTCGGGGTACTCCTCGGTCGTCACCTTCCGGAACATCTGCGCGAAGGTGACCCCGAAGCCCTGACCCGGGGCGGGCAGCCAGCTCGCCCGCTTGGCGGGGGTGGCGTCGCTGTCGCGTCGGGCGAGCTCGCCGCGGGAGGCCTGGGCCAGCCCCTTCTGCTCCCCGCCGGCCGTCGGATCGCCGTCACTCATCGCCGTCCTCCTCCTGGGTGGTGGCGCGCCCGCGGCGGCCGGTGCTGACGACGCTGCCGGCGGCGACGGCCTCGCGGCTGCGCAGCCGCGGCGACGGGGGCACCTTCAGGTCCATGGGCGGCACGGGGAAGCCGCCCTCGGCGCGGCTGGGCCCGCTCGGCCGGGCCGGTCGGCGGCGCGGCCCCGCGGCGGGCAGGACCTCCGGCTCGGCGTCGGTCGGGTGGATCGAGCCGGCCGCGGCCTTGGTGGCCGCGATGCGGGTCGCCCGGTTGCTGGCCCGGCTGGCGACGAGCAGCCCGGCCAGCACCAGCAGGGCGATCGGGACGCCGACGAACAGCGCCACCTCGCCGGTGGACAGGTCGGCCTCCCGGGCCACGGTGCGCATGGTCGCGACGGCGAGGATCCAGAGCAGCGCCGTCGGCACCAGCACCTTCCAGCCGAAGCGCATGAACTGGTCGTAGCGCAGCCGCGGGAGCGTGCCGCGCAGCCAGATGAAGACGAACAGCGCGACGACGACCTTGAGGAAGAACCAGAGCAGCGGCCACCAGCCGGTGTTCGCGCCGTCCCACAGCGAGATCGGCCACGGGGCCCGCCAGCCACCGAGGAACAGCGTCGCGGCCAGCGCGGAGACGGTGACCATGTTGATGTACTCGGCGAGGAAGAACAGGGCGAACTTCAGCGACGAGTACTCGGTGTGGAAGCCACCGACCAGCTCGCTCTCGGCCTCGGGGAGGTCGAACGGGGCCCGGTTGGTCTCGCCGACCACGGCGATCACGTAGATGACGAAGGACACCGGCAGCAGGATCGCGAACCAGCTCGGACCGGTGAAGTCGAGCCCGAAGAACGACAGCTGGTTGCCGTCGGCCTGGGCGGCGACGATCTCCGAGGTCGACATCGAGCCGGAGTAGAGGAACACCGCGACGATCGACAGGCCCATCGCGATCTCGTAGCTGACCATCTGCGCGGCGCTGCGCAGGCTGCCCAGCAGCGGGTAGGTCGAGCCGGAGGCCCAGCCGGCCAGCACGATGCCGTAGACGCCCATCGCGGAGCAGGCCAGCACGACCAGGACGCCGATCGGGGCGTCGGTGAGCTGCAGCGGGGTGCGCTCGCCGAAGATGCTGACCGTCGGGCCGAGCGGGATGACCGAGAAGGCCAGGAACGCCGGGATCGTGGCGATCACCGGGGCCAGGAAGTACACCGGCTTGTCCGCCAGCGCCGGCATGATGTCTTCCTTGAACGCCAGCTTCAGGCCGTCGGCCAGGCTCTGGAGGTAGCCGCGCGGGCCGACCCGGTTGGGGCCGATCCGCTGCTGCATCCGGGCGACGACCTTGCGCTCGAAGACGATGGCGAACAGCGTCAGCAGCACGAGCACGACGAAGACGCCGACGATCTTGATGAGGACGATCCACCAGACGTCGGTGCCGAAGTCCTCGAGGGTGGGCTGGTCGGCCGCGGCCAGCACGCTCACGCGGCACCTCCGGCGATCAGGCGGACGACGCCGCCGGGGGCGGTGCCCAGGACGGCGCGGACCTCGCTGCCCGGTGAACGCATCGGCAGCCAGACCACCTGGTCGGGCATCTCGGAGACCTGGACCGGGAGGCTGATCTCCCCCATGACGCCGCAGACGGTCACCCGCTCGCCGTCGGAGACCCCCAGCCGCCGTGCGGTGTCCTTGCCGATGCGGGCGACCGGCGGCCGGGCGGTGCCGGCCAGCTCGGGCTCGTCCCGCTGCAGCGTGCCGACGTCGAGCAGCTGCCGCCAGGAGGCCAGCACGGCCTCGTCGTCGGCCAGCTCCGGGTCGGCCGGCGGTGCGACGTCGAGCCCGGTGACCCGCGGCCGGACCGCGACGGCGCCGAGGGCGGCCAGCTCGGCCCGGGCCACCTCGGGAGCCGGCAGCCGCAGGTCGACGTCGAGCTCGTCGGCGATGCCCTGCAGCACGCGGCCGTCGGGCAGCAGTCCGGTGCCGTGCAGGGTCGCGTCGAAGGGCCGCAGCCGGCCCTCCCAGTCCAGGTAGCCGCCGGCCTTCTCGGGAGCCGCGGCGACCGGCAGGACGACGTCGGCGTGCTCGGTGACCGCGCTCGGGAACAGCTCGAGGCTGACCACGAACCCGGCCGCGGCCAGCGCCGCCCGGGCCAGGCGCGGGTCGGGCAGGTCGGCGGGGTCCACGCCGCCGACGAGCAGCCCGCCCAGCCGGCCGTCGCGGACCGCGGTCAGGATCCCGGACGTGTCCCGGCCGGGGGCCTCCGGCAGGTCGGCGATCCCCCAGGCCGCGGCCACCTGCGCGCGGGCACCGGCGTCGGACACCGACCGGCCGCCGGGCAGCAGGGTCGGCAGCGCGCCGGCCTCCACCGCGCCCCGCTCCCCGGCCCGGCGCGGCACCCACGCCACCCGGACGCCGGTGGCGCGGGCGAGGGCGGCCAGCGCGGAGAACGCCCCCGGCACCTCGGCCAGCCGCTCACCGGCCAGGACGACGGCGCCGGGCTGCCGGAGCGCCTCGACCGCCGGACCGCCCCACGTGCCCTCGGTCAGGGCGCGCAGCGACCGCGCCTCGGTGCCCGGGAGCGTGCTGAGCACGGTGGCCGAGAGCTTCTCGGCGGCGCGGGTGACGAACGGCGCGAGGTCGAAGACAGGCAGCCCGCGGGTGCGCACGGCACGGCGCAGCCGGAGGAAGACGATCGGCGACTCCTCCTCGGGCTCGAAGCCGGCCAGCAGTACGGCCGGCGCCGCGGCGATGTCGTCGTAGGTGACCGCGCCGTTGAACGGCCCCGTGCCGGCCACGTGCGCGGCGAGGAAGGCCAGTTCCTCGGCCGAGTGCGCGCGGGCGCGGGCGTCGACGTCGTTGGTGCCCAGCGCCACGCGGGCGAACTTGGCGTAGGCGTAGGCGTCCTCGACGGTCAGCCGGCCGCCGGGCAGGACGCCGACCCCGCCGGCCGCACGCGCGGCACGCAGTCCCGCGGCCGCCGCCTCGAAGGCCTCGGGCCAGGAGGCCGGCTGCAGCTCGCCGTCCCGCCGGACCAGCGGGGTGGTCAGCCGGTCGTTGGCGGTGGCGTAACGGAACGCCCACCGCCCCTTGTCGCAGTTCCACTCCTCGTTGACCTCGGGGTCCTCCCCCGCCAGCCGGCGCAGCACCTTGCCCCGGCGGTAGTCGGTGCGCTGGGCGCAGCCGGACGCGCAGTGCTCGCAGACGCTGGGCTCGCTGCGCAGGTCGAACGGGCGGGAACGGAACCGGTACTGCGCGCTGGTGAGCGCGCCGACCGGGCAGATCTGGGTGGTGTTGCCGGAGAAGTAGGACTCGAACGGCTCGTCCTCGTAGACGGCGACCTGCTCCAGGGCGCCGCGCTCGAACAGCTCGATGAAGGGGTCACCGGCGACCTGCTGGGAGAAGCGGGTGCACCGGGCGCAGAGCACGCAGCGCTCGCGGTCGAGCAGGACCTCGCTGCTGATCGGCAGCGGCTTGGGATAGGTCCGCTTGACGTCGACGAACCGGCTCTCGGTGCGGCCGTTGCTCATCGCCTGGTTCTGCAGCGGGCACTCGCCGCCCTTGTCGCAGACCGGGCAGTCCAGCGGGTGGTTGATCAGCAGCAGCTCCATCGTGCCCTGCTGTGCCTTGTCCGCCACCGGGCTGGTGAGCTGGGTCTTCACCACCATCCCGTCGGTGACCGGCATCGTGCAGGAGGCCACCGGCTTGCGCTGGCCCTCCACCTCGACCAGGCACTGCCGGCAGGCGCCGATCGGCTCCAGCAGCGGGTGGTCGCAGAACCGCGGGATCTGCACGCCGATCTGCTCGGCGGCCCGGATGATCAGCGTCCCCTTCGGCACGGCGACGTCGAAGCCGTCGATGGTGCAGCGGACGGCGTCCGGCGGCGTGTGCGGACCGGGCGCGCCCGGCGGGACCGCAGGCGCCGGACCAGGGTTGACGAGGGTCACTGGTCCTCCTCGCTGGCGCTCGTCGTCCCGGTGCCCCGGGGTGCTGGTTGCTGGCAGGCCCTCGCGAGCTCGGTCATGAGGCCACCTTCACGGGCTCGATGCGGAGGGAGCGGCCCAGCCGGGCCTGCTCCTCCGGGGGCAGCAGGGCGACGTAGTCGTCCTTGAAGTACTTCAGCGAGCTGGTGATGCAGCTGGTGGCGCCGTCGCCGAGCGCGCAGAAGGAGCGGCCCAGGATGTTGTCGCAGGTGTCGACGAGGACGTCGAGGTCCTGTGCCGTGCCCCGGCCGTGCGCGATCCGCTCCAGGATCTGCACGAGCCAGTAGGTGCCCTCGCGGCACGGGGTGCACTTGCCGCAGCTCTCGTGCGCGTAGAACTCGGTGAACCGGAGGGTCGCCTCGACGATCGAGTCGGTCTCGTCGAACACCATCAGCGCGGTGGTGCCGAGCATCGAGCCGGCCGCGGCGACCGAGTCGAAGTCCAGCGGGACGTCGAGGTGCTCCGGCGTGAAGTACGGGGTCGAGGAACCGCCGGGCGTCCAGAACTTGAGCTGGTGCCCGGGGCGGACGCCGCCGGCCATCGCCAGCAGCTCCCGCATCGTCGTCCCCATGGGGGCCTCGTACTGCCCCGGCCGGACGACCCGGCCCGACAGCGAGTAGATCTTCGGCCCGGGCGACTTCTCCGGGCCGAACTCCTTGAACCAGTCGGCGCCGCCGCGGACGACGAACGGCACGCTGGCCAGCGTCTCGACGTTGTTGATGACCGTCGGCGCCCCGTACAGGCCGGCCACCGCGGGGAACGGCGGCTTGAGCCGGGGCTGCCCGCGGTAGCCCTCGAGGGAGTCCAGCAGCGCCGTCTCCTCACCGCAGATGTAGGCGCCCGCGCCGGCGTGCACGACGAGTTCCAGGTCGTAGCCCGAGCCCAGGACGTCCCTGCCGAGGTAGCCGGCGGCGTAGGCCTCCTCGACGGCGGACATCAGTCGCCGGTGGGCGTGCACCGCCTCGCCGCGCACGTAGATGACGGCGAAGGAGGACCGGATCGCGTAGGCCGAGATGATCACGCCCTCGACCAGCGAGTGCGGGTCGGCCATCATCAGCGGCAGGTCCTTGCAGGTGCCCGGTTCGCCCTCGTCGGCGTTGACCACCAGGTACTTGGGCATCGCGGCCGGTCCGGTGGGCGTCTCCCCCGGCTTGGGCTGCGGGATGAAGCTCCACTTCATGCCGGTCGGGAAGCCGGCGCCGCCGCGGCCGCGCAGACCGGAGTCCTTGACCAGCCCGACCAGCTCGTCCGGGGTCATCGACAGCGCCGTGCGCAGCGCCGAGTAGCCCTCGAGCCGCTCGTAGGTCGCCAGCCGCCAGGACCGGTCGGCGCCCCAGCGGGTGGTGAGCACGGGTGTGAGGGGCATGGCTCAGGCCTTTCCGGGGCCCTGGCCGGACGTACCCGGCTCGGACCCCGCGGGGGTGTCGGTGCCTGCACGGCCGTCGGGCAGCCGCCGGCCGGCGGGTTCGGGGGCGTCGGGGTGCGAGCCCGCGGCGCCGGCCTCCTCGGCAGGGGTGTCGGCCGCGGCGACCCGCGCGTCGGCCGCCTCCTGTCCGGGCGTCTGGCCGGTGCGCCCGGACGGTGCGACGGTGTCCCGTGGTTCCTGGGCGTCGCGGGCCGGGGTCCCCGGGGTGGGCATGGGTGGCGCCGCCTCGCCCCGTTCCTCGGCCAGGCGCAGGCCCGCCAGGGTCGGCCCGAGGGAGCTGGGCGCGTCGATGGCGGCGGCCATGTCGTAGGGGTCCTCGTACTGGGAGAAACCGGCCAGCTGCCGCGAGACGCCGCGGAAGTCGGTGAGCGGCGCGCCGCGGGTGGGCGACGGCTTGTCGCCCCGCCGCAGGGCGGCCACCAGCTCGCGGGCGCTGGCGACGTCCTGCTGGTCGTAGAACTCGTAGTCCACGGTGACCACGGGGGCGTAGTCGCAGGCGGCCAGACACTCGGCGTGCTCGAGGGTGATCGAGCCGTCGGCCGCGGTCTCGTCGTGGTGGACGCCGAGGTCGGCGGAGAGCGCGTCCATGATCCGCTGGCCGCCGAGCACGCTGCAGAGGGTGTTGGTGCACACGCTGACCAGGTGCCGGCCGGTGGGACGGCGCTTGTACATCGTGTAGAAGGTCGCGACCGCGCCGACCTCGGCCTTGGTGAGGCCCAGCTCCTCGGCGCACAGCGCGACGCCCTCGGGCGAGACGTACCCCTGGTAGCTCTGCACCAGGTGCAGCATCGGCAGCAGCGCCGAGCGCGGCTGCGGATAGCGGGCGATGATCTCCCGCGCCTCGAGCCGGGCCTGGTCGGGAAGCGGTGGCAGGTCGACCGGCGCCGGCTGCACCGGACTGGAGTCCAGTCCGGTGACCGCCGTCCCCTCCGCCGAGCCGGGCAGTGCGCTCATCGGTCCACACCCCCCATGACCGGGTCGAGCGAGGCGATCGCGGCGATGACGTCGGCGATCATGCCGCCCTCGCTCATCGCCGCCGTCGCCTGCAAGTTCACGAAACTGGGGTCGCGGACGTGGACCCGCCACGGGCGGGTGCCACCGTCGCTGACCACGTGGTAGCCGAGCTCGCCGCGCGGGCTCTCGATCGGCACGTACACCTGGCCGGCAGGCACCCGGAAACCCTCGGTGACCAGCTTGAAGTGGTGGATCAGGGCCTCCATCGACTGGCCCATGATGTGCTTGACGTGTTCCAGGGAGTTGCCCATGCCGTCGGGGCCGAGGGACAGCTGCGCCGGCCAGGCGACCTTCCGGTCCTCGACCATCACCGGGCCGGGCGCGAGCCGGTCGAGGGCCTGCTCGACGATCTTGAGCGACTCGTTGACCTCGGCCATGCGGACCAGGTAGCGGCCCCACGCGTCGCAGGTGTCGGCGGTCGGCACCTCGAAGTCGTAGGTCTCGTAGCCGAGGTAGGGGTCGACCTTGCGCAGGTCCCACGGCAGCCCGGCGGCGCGCAGCACGGGACCGGTGACGCCGAGGGCCACGCAGCCGGTGACGTCGAGGTAGCCGGCGTCCTTGAGCCGGGCCTGCCAGATCGGCTGGCCGGTGAGCAGCTTGTGGAAGTCGGCCACCTGCGCCGGCATGACCCGGAGGAACTCGCGGATGTGCTCGACCGCCCCCTCGGGGAGGTCCTGCGCGAGGCCGCCGGGACGGATGTAGGCGTGGTTCATCCGCAGTCCGGTGATCTCCTCGAGCAGGTCGAGGACCAGCTCCCGCTCGCGGAAGCCGTTGGTCATCCCGGTCAGGGCGCCCATCTCCATGCCGAAGGTGGCGAGGGCGACGAGGTGGGAGGCGATCCGGTTGAGCTCCATGACGAGCACGCGGATGGTGGCGGCGCGCTGCGGGATCTCGATGCCGAGCAGCTTCTCGACGGCCATGCAGTAGCCGGCCTCGTTGTACAGCGGCGCCAGGTAGTCCATCCGGGTCACGAACGTCGTGCCCTGCGTCCAGTTGCGGTACTCGGTGTTCTTCTCGATGCCGGTGTGCAGGTAGCCGATGACCACCCGGGCCTTGGTCACCGTCTCGCCCTCGAGGTCGAGGACCAGCCGGAGGACGCCGTGGGTGGAGGGGTGCTGCGGGCCCATGTTGACGACGAGCCGCTCCTCGCCGTACGCCTCGGTGCCGAGGGTCTGGTCCCAGTCGCCACCGGTGACCGTGTAGACGCGGCCCTCGGTGGTCTCCCGCGAGCCGGCATAGGGGTCGTGCGTGGTGGTCACTGTGCGCTCCGTTCGACTCCGGACTCGTTCCGCTCCTCGGTCGCCGGCGCTCCCTGCGATGCTCGCTCGCCCGTCGTCTTCATCGGTAGGACCTCCGGGTGTCCGGCGGCGGGATGGTCGCGTCGTGGTACTCGACGGGCACGCCGCCGAGCGGGTAGTCCTTGCGCTGCGGGTGGCCGTCCCAGTCGTCGGGCATGAGGATCCGGGTGAGCGCCGGGTGGCCGTCGAAGACGATGCCGAACATGTCCCAGGTCTCGCGCTCCTGCCAGTCCGCCGTCGGGTAGATCCCGGTGACCGACGGGACGTGCGGGTCCTCCGCGGTCACGGCCACCTCGAGCCGGATCCGGCGGCGGTAGGTCATCGACGTCAGGTGGAGGACGACGTGGAAGCGCGGTCGGCCCGCGTCGGCCGCGGGGCCGCCGCTGTCGAGGTAGTCGACCCCGGAGACGCTGCTGCACAGCTCGAAGCGCAGCGCCTCGTCGTCCCGCAGGGCCTGGACGAGGGTGAGCAGGTGCTCCCGGGCGACGAAGTAGGTGATCTCGCCACGGTCGACCAGCACCCGCTGCACGGCGGCGGCGTACGTGGCCGCGCCGACCGCCTCGATCAGCGCGTCGGTGACCTCGTCGAACCAGCCGCCGTAGGGCCGCTCGGTGGAGTGCAGCGCGACCGCACCACCCGGCTCGACGCGCACCAGTCCGCCGAAGCCGGAGGTGTCCCCGCTGCCCGAGACGCCGAACGAGCCCTTGCGGAAGCCCCCACCGGATGCGGTGCTCGCCGCGTAGCCGGCCTCCTCGCGGCCCGGGACGACCTCGCCGCCGTCGTTGCTCATCGCCGTTCCTCCGGGAGGAGGACGGCGTTGCCGCCCCGCTGCTCGATCGCGAACTGGCCGGTGCGGCGGTCGGCGGCGGCCCGCTCGTAGGCCTGCCGTGCGGCCTTGTCCACCCGCACGGTCGAGGGCATCTCCACGTGCAGGTCCGGCGCCGTCCCGGCGGCGCGGGCCTCCGCCAGCTGCTTGGCCCGCTTCGGCCCGAGCGGCTCGTTCATGATCTTGTGGTGCAGCTTGAGGATCGCGTCGGTGAGCATCTCCGGCCGCGGCGGGCAGCCCGGCAGGTACATGTCCACCGGGACGATGTGGTCGACGCCCTGCACGATCGCGTAGTTGTTGAACATCCCGCCGGAGCTGGCGCACACGCCCATCGCCAGCACCCAGCGCGGCTCGGGCATCTGGTCGTAGATCTGCCGGAGGACCGGGGCCATCTTCTGGCTCACCCGCCCGGCGACGATCATCAGGTCCGCCTGCCGCGGGGAGGCCCGGAAGACCTCCATGCCGAAGCGGGCCAGGTCGTAGCGGCCGGCACCGGTGGCCATCATCTCGATCGCGCAGCAGGCCAGGCCGAAGGTGGCCGGCCAGAGGGAGGACTTGCGGGTCCAGTTGACCAGCTTCTCCACCGTCGTCAGCAGGACGCCGTTCGGCAGCTTCTCCTCGAGTCCCATCAGGCAGCCCCTCGTCAGTCCCAGTCGAGCCCGCCGCGACGCCAGACGTAGGCGTACGCGATGAAGACGGTGCCGATGAACACGACCATCTCGACGAGCCCGAACAGGCCCAGCGCGTCGTTGGCCACGGCCCACGGATAGAGGAAGACGATCTCGATGTCGAAGACGATGAACAACATCGCGACCAGGTAGTACTTGACCGGGAAGCGGCCACCGGTCAGCGGCTGGTCGACCGGCTCGATGCCGCACTCGTAGGCGGCCAGCTTGGCCCGGTTGTAGCGGCGCGGCCCGACGAACGGCGCGACCGTGACCGAGAACAGCGCGAACGCCGCGGCCAGCGCGAAGAGCCCCACGATCGGGACGTAGGTCGAGAGCATCAGCGGCACCCTACGGTGGCGGAGATCACGGACAGGGCAGGGGACGACGATCGACACAGCGTGTCGACATGGCGTCGGAGCGGAAGGACTCGCACGGCTCAGACCGCCGGGACCAGTCGGGTGAGGACGGCGACGGCGCGGTCGAAACGGTCGCCGTCCCGACCGTCGGAGAGGTTGCCCATCAGCCGCAGCGCGGCCGCCACCATCGCCGGCCGCTTGAGCCCGTGCGCCGTCGCGAAGCGGACGAGGTCCGGCCGGTCGAGGAGGGCGAGGAACGCGGTGCCGAGCCGGTGGTGGCGGCCGTAGGCCTCGCGCAGCCGGGCGGGGTAGCGGCGCAACGCCGCCTCCCCGGACGGGCCCTCGGGCCGGGCCAGCGCGTCGGTCGCGGCCTCGGCGGCCATCGCACCGGTCTCCAGGGCGTAGCTGATGCCCTCGCCGTTGAACGGGTTCACGGTGCCGGCGGCGTCGCCGGCCAGGAGCAGCCCGCGGGTGTAGGCGGGCTGCCGGTGCAGCGCCATGGGCAGCCCGGCGCCGCGCAGCGGGCTGACCGCGTGCTCCTCGCCCAGCTGCCACTCCGGAGGGAGGGTGGCCAGCCAGTCGCGCAGCACCGCGCGGGGCTCGGCGCCCGTGCCGCGCCGGGTGTCCAGCAGGCCGAACCCGACGTTGCTGGTGCCGTTCCCCATGCCGAAGGCCCAGCCGTAGCCGGGCATCGAGTCCTCGCTCGGGCCGGCGGGCGACAGGTCGAAGGAGATGTCGAGGAGGTCGTCGTCGGCCCGCGGGCTGGCCACGTAGCGGCGGACGGCGACACCGAGCGGCCGGTCCTCCCGGCGGACGAGCCCGAGCGCCTTGCCCAGCCGCCCGGACAGGCCCTCGGCCGAGACGACCAGCCGGGCTCGCCAGGTGACCGGCTCCCGCTCGGGGCCCGCGGCGGCGTGCACGCCGGCGACGCGGCCGGCCTCGTCGAGGAGCGGCTCGGTCACCGTGACGTCCTCGACCACGCGGGCACCGGCCGCCGCCGCGTGCGCGGCCAGCTGGGCGTCGAGGTCGCGCCGGTTGCGCACCAGGCTGTACGACGGCCAGGAGGCCAGCCGGGGCCAGTCCACCTCCACCACCTGGCCGCCGCCGGTGACCCGCAGCCCCCGGTGCCGGACCCAGCCGACCGTGTCGACGCCCATGTCGGCGAGCGCCTTCACCCCGCGCGGGGTCAGCCCGTCCCCGCAGACCTTGTCCCGGGGGAACCGGGCCTTCTCGAGGACGACGACGTCGAGGCCGGCGCGAGCTAGGTGCCAGGCGGCCGACGAGCCCGCCGGGCCGGCACCGACGACGAGGACGTCGGCCTGCCGGTCGCCCTCGGTCACGGCGACGCCCCCTCCCCGGAGTTCCCCACTCGCTTGTGAATTGCTTCACAAAGTCGGTCGGTCCCTACTCTAGGCCGGGATGTGAGCCTGGTGACAAGTGGCCACCGGAGACCGCACGTCACGGTTCCGGAAGAGACCCGTCCTCCTCACCGCTCGCATGCTCGCGGCGAGCCTCGCTGGACGGGCCGCCCCGGTCAGACGGTGGGCTTGCGGCCGCGGTGCAGGGCGACGATGCCGCCGGTCAGGTCGCGCCAGCCGACGTCGGCCCAGCCGGCCGCCTGCAGCCGCGCGGCCATCGCCGGCTGGTCGGGCCAGGCCCGGATGGACTCGGCGAGGTACACGTAGGCGTCGGGGTTGCTGCTCACCGCGCGGGCGATCCGCGGCAGCGCCCGCATCAGGTACTCCGTGTAGACGGTGCGGAACGGCGCCCAGGTCGGGCTCGAGAACTCGCAGACCACCAGCGTGCCGCCCGGCCGGGTGACCCGCGAGAACTCCCGCAGGGCGGCGTCGGGGTCGGCGACGTTGCGCAGCCCGAAGGAGATGACGACGGCGTCCACGCTCGCGTCGGCCAGCGGCAGTGCCATGGCGTCGCCGGCCACCTTGGGCACCGGCCGCGCCGCCCCCGCGCGGAGCATGCCCTGCGAGAAGTCGCAGGCGATCGCCCGCACGCCGTCGCCGGCCAGCTCGACGGTGGAGACCGCCGTCCCGGCGGCGACGTCCAGCACGGTCTGCCCCGGCCGGGCAGCCAGCGCCTCGCGCGTGGCCCGGCGCCAGGAGGCGTCCAGGCCCGCGGAGAGCACGGTGTTGGTGAGGTCGTAGCGGCGGGCGACGCGGTCGAACATGGCCGCGACCTCGGCCGGCTGCTTGTCCAGGCCCGCCCGCACCCCGGCGGTGTGTGCGCTCTCTCGCCGGTCTCCCACGGCGCCGACGCTACCGGCCTGCCTACCCTGGGTCCGTGACCGCGGCCGCCGTGACCTCGCCCGGGGCCCGCACGCGCGCCGTCACCACCACCGTCCTGGACGGCGTCCCGGCGCTGCTGGACCTGCTCCCCGCGGCCGGCGCGCTCTCCTGGGTCCGCCGCGGCGAGGGGCTGGTCGGCTGGGGCGAGGCGGCCAGGCTGGAGGTGTCCGGCCCGCGGGCGCTGGCCGAGGCGGCGGCCTGGTGGGCCGACCACAGCGCCGGCCTCGACGTCGACGACACCCTGGACGTGCCCGGCTCCGGGCCGGTGCTGTTCGCCAGCATCGCCTTCGACCCCGCCGCGGGGACGTCGGTGTTCGTCGTCCCCGAGGTGGTCGTCGGACGGCGGGACGGTGTGGCGTGGGTGACCACCACCGGCGGCGCGGACCCCGCCGACGTGCTCGCCGCCTCCCCCGCCCTCGTGCCGGCCCCGCTCGGGCGGCTGCGGTACGCCGACGGCGCGCTGGACCCGGCGTCCTGGTGCGCGACGGTCGACGCGGCGGTGCAGCGGATCACGGCCGGCGACCTCGCCAAGGTGGTCCTGGCCCGCGACCTCCTGGTGACCGCGGACGCCCCCCTGGACCCGCGGGACCTGCTCGGCCGCCTGGCCGCCCGGTTCCCCGGCTGCTGGACCTTCGCCGTCGACGGGCTGCTCGGCGCGACGCCGGAACTGTTGCTGCGGCGGACCGGCCGCGAGCTCTCCTCCCGGGTGCTGGCCGGGACGGCGCCGCGCGGTGCGGGCGCGGAGGACGACCGCCTGGCCGCCGCCCTGCTCGGGTCGGCCAAGGACCGCGCCGAGCACGCGCTCGCCGTCGACTCGCTGGTCGCCGCGCTCGAGCCCTACTGCACCACCCTCACCGCGCCCGCGGAACCCGAGCTGCTGACGCTGGCCAACGTGCGGCACCTGGCCAGCGACGTCACCGGCGTCCAGCGCGGGACGGGAGCCCGCGGCCGGGCCGGGCTGCTCGAGCTGGTCGGCGCCGTGCACCCGACCGCCGCGGTGTGCGGCACCCCCACCGACGCCGCCGCGGCCCTCATCGGCGAGCTCGAGGGCATGGACCGCGGCCGCTACGCCGGACCCGTCGGCTGGCTCGACGCCCGGGGCGACGGCGAGTTCGGCCTGGCACTGCGCTGCGCCCAGCTCAGCGACGACGACCCGGCCACCGCCCGGCTGTTCGCCGGCTGCGGGATCGTCGCCGGGTCGGAGCCGGCCGCGGAGCTGGCCGAGACCCAGGCGAAGTTCGCCGCCTTCCAGGCCGCGCTGGAGGGCTGAGCGCCGGGTCCCGGTGACACAGTGCCGGGGTGAGTGACCTCCCCGACCGGCCGCGCGTCATCCGTGGCGACCGCTCGCTGCCGCCCGGCTATCGGCATCCGCACGCCTCCGAGGAGGCCCGGGCGATCGCCGAGCGCGGGACGGTGCTGCGCGCCCAGGTCGGGTCCGGCGTCCACGGGACGGCGGTGGCCGGGCAGGACGACCGTGACGAGATGGGCCTGTGCCTGGAGCCACCGGAGTTCGTCACCGGCCTGGCGCGGGTGCCCGCGGGGGTCGGCGCGACCACCACCGTGCGGTTCGAGCAGTACCACCGGCACACCGCGTGGGACCGGCCCGGAGGCCTCGCCAGCCGCTCGGGGGCAGGCGACCTCGACGTCGTCGTCTACTCGGCCCGCAAGTGGGCCCGGCTGGCCCTGGCCGGCAACCCGACGGTCCTGCTGCTGCTGTTCGTGCCCGACGACGAGGTCCAGCACCGCGACGAGGCCGGCGTCGAGCTGACCGCG
This sequence comes from Geodermatophilus sabuli, assembly GCF_010686765.1. Lineage (GTDB taxonomy): Bacteria > Actinomycetota > Actinomycetes > Mycobacteriales > Geodermatophilaceae > Geodermatophilus > Geodermatophilus sabuli_A. Next base: position 260,066 of record NZ_JAAGWF010000009.1, read on the forward strand.
AACGGCACCGGTTCGTCTCCCGGCTGGCCGCCGACCGGTTCCTCGGTTACCTGCGCACCCAGAGGGCGGCGATGACCGGGGAGGCCGGGGCGCGGACCAACCGCCCGGAGCTGGTCGCCGCGCACGGCCACGACGTCAAGTACGCGATGCACGCGCTCCGGCTGGGCGTGCAGGGCGTCGAGCTGCTCACCACCGGCCGGATCACCCTGCCGGTGCCCGAGCCGGACCGCACCCGGCTGCGCGCGGTGCGCCGCGGCGACGTCCCGCTGGCCGAGGTGCTGGCCGAGGTCACCGCCGTCGAGCGGCGGCTGGCGGACCTCCGGGAGAGCGCTGCGGTCCCGCCGGAGCCCGACCGCGGCTGGGTCGACGGCTGGCTGCACCGTTCCCACGAGGCGTACTGGGCGTCGCTGGCCTGAGTCAGTCGCCGGTACGGGCGGCCAGCAGCGTGACGACGCGGACGACGAGGTCCAGCGGCAGGGGATCGCGGTGCCGGAGGTGCATGGCGTCCTTGGCGCCGCGGTAGGGGGCCACGGCCTGCGCCAGCTCGGGGTCGTCCACCTGCTGCGGCAGCGGGTACAGCGCGATGTGCTTCGTCCAGGCCGCGACGTGCACCAGCGACCGGCCGTCGAGGGTGAACGTCGGCATCGCGTAGCGGATCGTCTCGCCCACGCCGGGCACCGCCTCGGCGATGGCCGCCCTGAGGGCCTGCATGCGCTCCCGCACCCGCTCGTCGGGGAGGGCGGCGACGTACTCGTCCACGGTGCTCGGCTCGGCTGCCATCACGGGCTCTCCAGGGCGTCGGAGGCGGCGGTCCGGAGCGCGATGGCGAGCTCCGCCTCGGCCCGCTGGTCGGTGCGCACGACGAGCACCTGGGGGCCCCCGGCCGCGACCGCCGCCGCGAGGTCGGCCGGGGACGCCACGTCGGTGGCCCGCCAGCCGAGCGCGTCGGCCACCGCGACCAGGTCGCGCCCGTGGGGGGTGCCGAACACCCGGCGGTAGCCCGCCTCGAACCGCGGCTGGCCCGGCTCCAGCTGGGCGAAGATGCCGCCGCCGTCGTTGTCGGGGACCACCACGGTGAGGTCCGGCAACTGCTCGCCCTCCCCGCCGAGCAGGCCCTGCAGGTCGTGCAGGAACGTCAGGTCGCCCATCAGCGCCACCGCCGGGCCACCGCCGGCGCGCTGGTGCACCAGCGCCGCCCCGATCGCGGTCGAGATCGTGCCGTCGATGCCCGCGACGCCGCGATTGGCCAGCACGGTGAGCCCGGCGCGGGGCACGGCCAGCCGGTCGACGTCGCGGACCGGCGTCGACGAGCCCAGCACCAGCAGCGCGCCGTCGGGCAGGCCGGCGACCAGGTCGCGGGCCAGGCGGGCGGCGGTCAGCACCGGTCCGGCGTCCAGCAGGCCGTCCACCGCGCGACCCACCCGGTCGGCCGCCGCCCGCCAGGCGGGCAGCCACTCCCGGTCGACCGCCCCGGGCTCGCCGGCGGGGAGTCCCCGGGTGAGGGCGGAGGTCGACCGGCCGGCGTCCGGCCACCGCGGCGACACCGCCGCGGTGACCACCTCGACGGCCGGGTCGGCGAGCAGCGCCCCGACCGGCCGGGAGAGGGTGGGGCGCCCGACGACGACGACCCGGTCGGGTCGGTGGGCGGCCAGCCAGTCCCGCGCGCCCAGCAGCAGGGCACCGCCGCGGACGGCGCCGGAGGGCCAGGCACCGCTGCTGGGCTCGGCGACCACCGGCCAGCCGTACGCCTCGGCCAGCTCCCCCGCCGCCGCGCCCTGGCCGGCCGGCGCGTCGCCCAGCACGACGAGCGTGCGCGGCCGATGCGGCAGCCAGGTGGGTGCGGGCTCGACCGGCGAGGAGGCCGCGGTCCACGGCGCACCGCCGGGTCGGCCGGCCCACGGCTCGGGGAGCGCGGCCGGCGCCGCGTCGTCGGGCAGCAGCGGCTCGCGGACGGGCAGGTTGAGGTGCACGGGCCCGGGGTCGCCGGACAGCGCACCGCGGGCGACGACCAGCGCCTTGGCCACCAGCGAGCGCCAGTACCTGTTCTGCGCGGCCTCGCGACCGGCCTCGGGCACGCCGACGTCGACGGCCGCCCGGACCGCGGCGCCGTAGAGGCCGGGCTGCACGATCGTCTGGTTGGCGCCGGTGTCCCGGAGCTCCGGCGGGCGGTCGGCGGTCAGCGCGAGCAGCGGCACGCCGGCCGCGTCGGCCTCGAGGACGGCGGCGTGCAGGTGCGCGGTCGCCGTGCCGGAGGTGGTGAGCACCGGCACCGGCCGGCCCGACGCCTTGGCCAGGCCGAGCGCGAGGAAGGACGCCGTCCGCTCGTCGATCCGCACGTGCAGGGTCAGCCGGCCGGCCCGCTCGGCCTCGAACAGCGCCAGCGCGACCGGCGCCGACCGCGACCCGGGGGCGAGCACCGCGTCGGTGACGCCGCCGCGGACCAGTTCGTCCACCAGCACGCGGGCGAACGCCGTGGACGGGTTCACCCGCGCACCGCCGTCACCCGGGCCCGCCAGCGCACCTCGACGTCGGACGGGGCGGCGAGGTCGGCCAGCCGGTCGGGCTCGACGGCCCGCACCGGCAGCGCGCCGTCCACCGGGAGCAGCGGCTCACTCGTGACGTCCCCGGTGAACAGGGCGACGGTGGCCAGCCCGCAGGCGAACGGCAGCTCCGGCAGCGCCGCGGCCAGCGCCACCCCGGCGGCGATGCCGACCGACGACTCCAGCGCGGAGGAGACGACGCAGGGCAGGCCGTGCGCCTCGGCCACCCGCAGCGCCGCGCGCACCCCGCCGAGGGGCTGCACCTTGAGGACGACGACGTCCCCGGCCTCGCGCAGGTCCACCCGCAGGGGGTCTTCCGAGCGGCGCACTCCCTCGTCGACGGCGACCGGGACGTCGATCCGCCGGCGCAGCGCGGCGAGCTCGTCGAGGGTGGCGCAGGGCTGCTCGACGTACTCCAGCCCCACCCGGCCCAGCTCGCGGATGCGGCCGACGGCGGTGTCGACGTCCCAGGCGGCGTTGGCGTCCACCCGGATCGCACCGGAGGGCCCGAGCGCGTCCCGCACGGCCTCGACCCGGGCGAGGTCGTCGGCACGGGACTGCCCCGGCTCGGCGACCTTCACCTTCGCGGTGCGGCAACCGGAGGCGGTGACGATCGCGTGCGCCCGGTCCGCGTCGACGGCGGGCACGGTCACGTTGACCGGCACCGTCCGCCGCACCGGCGTCGGCCACCCCTCGCAGGCGGCCTCGACCGCCGCGGCCCACCAGCGCCGGCTCTCCGCGACGTCGTAGTCCCAGAAGGGCGAGAACTCGCCCCAGCCGGCCGGCCCGCGCACCAGGACGCCGTCGCGGACGTCGAGGCCGCGGAAGCGGGTGCGCAGCGGGACCGACCAGACCTGCGGCTGGAGCTGCTCCCCGGCCGCGGCGATCACAGGGCCAGCCTAGGAGAAGGACCCGCTGCCCCCACCGCTCGCGAGCTCGCGGCGGGTCCCGGCAGAGGGCCGCAGTAGCCTGGACACTCGTGGCCCGGCACCTGACCCTCGTGCGCGCGCCGCAGGACCCGCTCGACCTGCTGCCCGCCGTGCACGCCGCCCTCGACGGGCGGGCGCCGCTCGCGGTGCTCCCCGCCGGGCCGCCGGCCGCGGAGGCCGCCGCCCGCGCGGTGCTGCGCCCCGAGCAGCCACTGGAGGACGGCGCCGACCTCGTCGTGGTCACCTCGGGCTCGACCGGGAGCGGCCGCGGCGTGCTGCTGCCGGCCGGCGCGCTGCGTGCCTCGGGCGAGGCGACCCTCGCCCGCCTCGGCGGCCCGGGGTCCTGGCTCCTGACGCTGCCGGTGTCGGCGGTCGCCGGGCTGCAGGTGCTGTGCCGGTCGCTGCTCGCCGGGACGGCGCCCACCGTGCTCGCGCGGGGCGAGCCGCTGGCCGGTGCCCTGGCCCGGATGCCGGGCGGCCGCCGGTACACCGCGCTGGTGCCGACCCAGCTGCGCCGCTTCCTCGACGCCGAGCCCACTGCCCTGCGGGCGTTCGACGGGGTGCTGGTCGGCGGCGCGGCCACCGATCCCGCGCTGCTCGCGCGGGCCCGGGCGGCCGGGGTCGCCGTGGTGACCACCTACGGGATGACCGAGACCGCGGGGGGCTGCGTCTACGACGGGGAGCCCCTGGACGGCGTCCGGGTGCGCACCGGCGGCGGCGGGATCGAGCTGGCCGGCCCGGTGCTGGCCCTGGGCTACCGCCTGGACCCGGACGGGACCGCGACGGCGTTCGAGGGCGGCTGGTTCCGCACCCGGGACGCCGGCACCCTCGACCCTGCCGGCCGGCTCACCGTGCACGGCCGGCTGGACGACGTCGTGGTCACCGGTGGGGTGAACGTCGCCCCGCAGGCCGTGGAGGGGGCGCTGCGCGAGCACCCGGACGTCGCCGACGCGGTGGTCTTCGGCCGCCCCGACGACGAGTGGGGCCAGCGGGTGGTGGCCGCGATCGTGCCGGCGTCCGGCGCCGACCCGGACCTGGCGGTGCTGCGCCCGTGGGTCGCCGAGCGCCTCGGCGCGCCGGCGGCGCCGCGGGAGCTGCACCGCATCCCCGCCGTCCCGACCCTGCACACCGGCAAGCCCGACCGTCGCCGCGTCTCGGCGGCACTGTCCCAGGAGGCGCACTGACCGTGGCCACCCCCGCCCAGTGGCTGGCCGGCGCCCGCCCCCGCACGCTGCCGGCGGCGCTGGCCCCGGTGCTCGTCGGCACCGGGGCGGCCGCGGCGCTCGGCGGCTTCCGGCTGGTCCCGGCGCTGCTGGCGCTGGTCGTCGCCCTCGCCCTGCAGGTGGCGGTCAACTACGCCAACGACCACTCCGACGGCAAGCGCGGGACCGACGCCGACCGGGTGGGGCCGATGCGGCTGGTCGGCTCGGGCGCCGCGACCGCGCGGCAGGTGCTGGTCGCGGCGCTGCTGGCCTTCGGTGTCGCCGCGCTGGCCGGGCTGGTCCTGGCGGCGATGTCGAGCTGGTGGCTGGTGGCGGTGGGCGCGGCCTGCATCGCGGCCGCGTGGACCTACACCGGTGGCCCCCTCCCCTACGGCTACCGGGCGCTGGGCGAGGTCTTCGTCTTCGTCTTCTTCGGCCTGGTCGCCGTCGTCGGGACGACGTTCGTGCAGACCGGCTCGGTCGACGGGCTCGCGGTGGCCGCTGCGGTGCCGATCGGGCTGCTGATCGTGGCGATCCTGGTGGTCAACAACCTGCGCGACATCGCGGGCGACGCCACCGCCGGCAAGCGCACGCTGGCGGTCCTGATGGGCGAGCGCGGCACCCGGGTGACCTTCGCGGCGCTGGTCGTCGTGGCGTTCGCCGCGGTGGTCGCCATCGGGGTGGTCCGGCCGGAGGTGCTGCTCGGCCTGGTCGCCGTCCCGCTGGCGGTGCCGCCGGTGCGCACCGTGCTCTCCGGTGGGCGCGGCCCGGCGCTGATCGGCGCGCTGCAGGGCACCGGGCTGCTCACCCTCGCCGCCGGCGTCCTGCTCGGGATCGGCCTCGCCCTCAGCGGCTGACGGCGCGGCCCATTGCGCCCAGAACCACCTCATCGCGGACCCGGTGGGGTGGTTCTCGGCGCGATCGGCCGTCAGGTGTCGTCGCCGGTGAGCCGGGCGTCGAGGTCCTGCTTGGCGTGCTTGCGCGCGATGCTCCGCGCGGCGAGGCCCTCGGTCAGCCGCTCCCGCGAGGGACGCAGCAGCAGGTAGGACACCGGCATCGACAGCAGCAACCCGAACAGCAGGCCCGGGAAGCCCTCGAGCCCGAGCCACCACAGCAGCAGCACCAGGGCGGCGGCGATGGCGATCCGGCCGACGGTGTAGACGACCAGCCAGGGCGCGATCTTCGGTGGGGCCGCGGGACCCCCTGTCGGCGCGCCCGGCACCGTCGGTTCAGCCTCGGCCATGGCGGCCCTCCCACTTGGTCGACAGGACGACGGTCGTCCGGGTGCGTGCCACGCCCCTGATCCGGTTCAACGTGCTGATGGCCGCCTCCAGTGCCGGGATGTCGGTCACGCGCACCTTGAGCACGTAGCCCTCGCTGCCGGCCACCCGCCAGCAGTCCTCGACCTCCGGCATGGCAGCCAGCGCCTGCTCGAGGCCGGTGTCGTCCACCGCGTCGCTCTCGATGACGCTGATCAGCGCCGTGACGTCCAGACCGACCGACGGCGGGTCGATGACCGCCCGGTAACCGGTGATGACACCGGCGGCCTCGAGCTTGCCGACCCGCTCGTGGACCGCGGGCGAGGAGAGTCCCACCTGGCGGGCGAGCTCGGCGTAGCTGGCCCGGCCGTTGGCGCGCAGCAGGTCGATCAGCTGCCGGTCGACGGCGTCGATGGCGCTCTCCTCCCGCTGTCGCGTGCACTGCCGCGGTCGAGTATCGCTGCGGACGTACTGTGGGGTGCACGCGGGCTCGAACGAGCAGGGGGTGGACCGCCATGGCGTTCCTGGTGGTGTTGGTGGTGGCGATCGCGGTGGTCGTCCTGGTGATGCGTGCGGCCTCGGCCGCGGGCGGCCCGGGAGGTGCGGCCCGCACCCCGAGGCGGCCGCGTCCCCGGCCGCAGCGCCCGGTCCGCCCGATGGCACCGGACGACGACCCCGAGTTCCTGCGCGAGCTCGAGCGCCGCGCCAAGCGCGACGACGGCTCGCCGGCGTAGCGCAGCTCCTCCCCGGAGGGCGACCCTGGAGGGGGCCCTCCTTCAGGCGGCGCGGAAGAAGCGCCGCCACCCCCGCCGCGGCTGCGGTGCGGGCTCCCCGTGGTCCGCGCCGTCCAGCGCGCCGCGCTCGCCCGGATCGGGCATCCCCCCGGGCCAGCCCACGCGCTCACCGGTGCGGACCGGGCCCGGCCAGCCCAGGCCGCTCTCGCTCCCGTCGGCCCGCAGCTGCCCGTGCCGACCCGGCGACGTGTCCAGGGACCGCCGCGCCAGCGCCTCGGCGACCACCGGGTGCACCTCGGCGCCGTCGAGGGCCGAGTGCCTACCCACGGCGGGATCCCCGCACATGCGTCATGGACGCATGGAAACACGGGCCTGCGGGACCCGTCACCATCCTGCGCCCCCGGCGGGGGGAGATGTCACCCGGTGTGGCGAGAGGTTCCCGTGCGACGGATGGGTCAGCTGACCCCGGCGTAGCTGTGCAGTCCGGTCGACACCATGTTGACGAAGAGCAGGTTGAAGATCATCACGGCGAGGCCCACGACGTTCACCCAGGCCGCGGGCCGCCCCCGCCACCCGGCCGTCGTCCGGGCGTGCAGGTAGCCCGCGTAGACCACCCACGCGATGAAGGCCCACGTCTCCTTGGGGTCCCAGCCCCAGAAGCGGCCCCAGGCGCTCTCCGCCCAGATCGCCCCGGCGATCACCGCGAAGGTCCAGATCGGGAAACCGAAGACGGCGGTGCGGTGGGCGACCCGGTCCAGCGTCACCGCGCCGGGCAGCCGGGCGAGCACCGGGGACGCGTCCCCGCCGCGGGCGTCGACACGCAGCCGGACGAGGTACAGCACGCTCGCGATGCCGCTGACGAAGAAGACGCCGAAGCCGAGGATCGCGCTGCTGACGTGCACGGCCAGCCAGCTCGACCGGAGCGCGGCGACCAGCGGGCCGGCCTCGGCGTAGAGGAACAGCCCGATGGCGACGAGGGAGAGCACGACCGGCGCCAGCACGAACGCGCCCATGTCCCGCACCGGCGGCATGCGCACGGAGAGCACCACGAACGAGACGACCCCGACGAGGACGACCGCCGTGGCGAACTCGTACATGTTGCCCCACGGCAGCCGGTCGGCCGCCATCCCGCGGGTGACCAGCACGCCGGTGTGCACCACTGCACCGAGGGCGGTGAGGGCGACACCGACCTGACCCCAGCGGGAGCTGCGGTCAGCCGCGGGGACCGGATCGGCGACACCGGGAGCCCCGGCGCCCACGAGCTGCTGCGCCGGACGGCGCCCGAAGGCCAGCTGCGCGCAGAACGCGACGACGGCCACCGAGTAGAGCGCGACGGAGATCGAGAAGAGCGTGTCGGACAGGTCGGCCAGCGACTGGTCAACGGTCACTCGGGAGGGCCTCCGGTTCCGGTGCGGCCCCGCCGGACGGCGGAGCGGGTGGTGCGGGGGCGCGGTCGGCCAGCGCCGTCCGCAGCCGGTCGGTCAGCTCGGCGAACCGGGTGGCGCTCTCGCCGCCGCCCCGGGTCAGCGAGCCGACGGTGAGCACGGTACCGCCGCCGTCGGGGGCGGGTTCGGCGCGGGCGAAGACCCGCTGCCGGCGCAGCAGCAGCAGGGCGAGCAGGCCGAGCAGCAGGCTGATGGCCGCGCCGAGCACCCACAGCTGGCCCGGGTCGTGGGAGAACTGCAGGGCGGCGAACTGCCGGTAGCCGTCGAACGTGATCGCCGTGCCGTCGGGGAGTTCCAGCGTCTCCCCGACCGACAGGTTGGCCCGGCCGACCTCGGTCAGCCGGCCGCGCTCGATCTGGTCGGCGTCCAGCGAGTACACCGACTGCGGCAGGCCCGAGTCCAGCCCGAGGTAGCCCTGGTAGGCCAGGATCGCCACCTGCGGGGCCAGCGGCCGCGGGTCGATCGAGGTGAGGATGCCGCCCTGCAGCACGCCGGTGGGCGCGAAGAAGCCCTCGATGGCCAGCTGGTCGTCGGTGCCGGCGCCGAGGTCGGGCAGCTTGAGGGCGCCCTCGCTGGCCATCGTCGCCTGGTCGGCGGGCAGGAAGGGCGCGGAGACGTCGGTGAACGCCGTCCCGTCGGGGAGCGTGATGCTGAACCGGGGGCTGTAGCCGTGGCCGGTCACGTAGACCCGGTCGCCGTCGACGCGCAGGGGGTCGTTGACGCCGATCGTCGTGGGCCGGCCCTCCTCCCCGGGAGCGCCGTAGGAGATGTCGGCGGTGAAGGAGGCCGCGGTGAGGTCCTCCTCGTACTCGGCGCGGAAGTCCTCGAGGTCGACGCACAGCGGGGTCAGGTCGCCGCCCTCGACCAGCGGACCGGCCGAGTAGGTGTCGTACTGCTGGAACGAGTTGCAGAAGCCCTGTTCCTCGGTGACCAGGATGCTGCCCTCGTAGCCCCACAGCTTGCCGCCGGCCAGGCCGAGCAGGAGGGCCACCAGCGAGAGGTGGAAGAGCAGGTTGCCGGTCTCCTTCCACGCGCCCTTCTCCGCAGAGAGCTCGGGACCGGCGTCCCCGGAGCGGCGGACGACGCGGAAGCGGGCCACCCGGAGCTCCTCCTCGACCACGTCGAGGGCGGCCGCCTCCGCGAGCGGGGTGGGCAGCGCGGCGGAGTCGGGCAGTCGCAGCAGCCGGCGCGGGGCCGGGGGCGGCGCGGCCGTCAGCGCGCGTGCGTGTTCGACCGCCCGGGGCACGACGCAGCCGATGAGGGAGACGAACAGCAGCAGGTAGACCGCGGCGAACCACGGGGAGCTGAAGACGTCGAACAGGTAGAGCCGGTCCAGCAGCGGTGCCAGCGTCGGGTGGTCGGCGAAGTACTGCGAGACGTTGTTCTGGGACAGCGCCCGCTGCGGCAGCAGCGACCCGGGGATCGCCGCCAGCGCGAGGAGGAACAGCAGGATGATCGCCGTGCGCATGGCGGTCAGCCGGCGCCACCAGCGCAGCCACAGCCCCAGCGCACGGTGGCCGGCGGAGGGCCGGGCCGGCGGCTGCGGCGCGGCGGCCGGCCGCGGCGGGGCGACCGTGCTCACGGCTGGACTCCGAGCTCGTTCCGCTCCCCGCTCGACGCCGCGGGTCGCCTCCGCGCTCGCTCCGCTCCTCGCTCGCTGGCGCTCACAGGGCCGACTCCCCGAACCCGGTCGCGGCGAGCCAGGAGCGCAGCCAGCCCATCATCTCCGTCCACGCGCCGGTCACCAGCAGGACGCCGACGACGACCAGCACCGCCCCGCCGATCCGGGTGACGGTGCGGGCGTGCCGGCGCAGGAGCGAGGTGGCGCCGAGGGCCCAGCGGGCACCGAGGGCGACGAGGACGAACGGGACGCCGAGGCCGAGGCAGTAGGCGACCCCGAGCACCGCGCCCCGCCCGGCGGTGGCCTCGACGTAGGCCAGGGAGTTGACCGCGGCCAGCGTCGGGCCCAGGCACGGGGTCCAGCCGAGCCCGAAGACGACGCCGAGCAGGGGTGCCCCGGCCAGCCCGGTGACCGGCCGGGCCGACAGCCGCGCGGTCCGCTGCAGGACCGGCAGCCAGCCGAGGAAGGCCAGGCCCATGACGATGGTGACGACGCCGAAGACGCGGGTGAGCACGTCGGCGTGCTGGAGCAGCAGCCGGCCCAGCCCGCCGAAGGCCGCGCCGAAGGCGACGAAGACGACGGTGAAGCCCAGCACGAACAGCAGCGCGCCGAGCACCATCCGCCCGCGCGGGGACCGCTCGTCCACCGTCGTGCGGACGGCGGCGGGCGCGCCTCCGCCACCCGAGGGGGCAGGAGCCGTCGTCCGTGCGCCCGTGCCGGCCAGGCCGGTCACGTAGGAGAGGTAGCCCGGCACCAGCGGGAGGACGCACGGGGAGGCGAAGCTGACCAGCCCGACCAGCGCCGCGACGGCGGCGGCCACGAGCAGCGGGCCGTCGGTGACCAGGCCGCTGAAGGTCTCCCCCATCTCCTCAGCCCTCCTCGGCCAGCAGCATGTCGAGCACCGCGCGCAGGTCCTCCTGCGCCACCTCGCCGGTGTAGACCGCGGCCACCCGGCCCTGGCGGTCCAGCACGATGGTGGACGGGATCGCGTTGGCCGGGTAGTCCCGGAACGCCAGGGCCACCTCGCCGCGGGGGTCGTAGAGCGACGGGAACTCGATGCCCTCGCTGGCCACGAAGGCCGTCGCGAACTGCTCGCTGGTCTCCTTGACGTTCAGGCCGAGGAAGGCGACGCCCCGATCACGGACGTCGGCGTAGACCTCCTGGAACTGCGGCGTCTCCACCCGGCAGGGCGGGCACCACGAGCCCCAGAAGTTGAGGACGGCGACGTCGCCGTCCAGCTCGGCCGAGGAGAACTCCCCGCCGCCGAGCAGCGTGCCGGAGAACTGCGGCGCGCCGGCCCGCTCGCCGGGCGGGAGCACCTCACCGGCCGGCGTGCCCGCGACGAAGCGGAACTCGCCGCCGTTGTTGACGTCGACGGCGCTGGTCCCGGTGCTGCAGCCGGCGAGGACGAGGGCTCCCAGCAGGCCGGTGAGCAGCCTCCTCATGCCCCGGGCACCGCGTCGGTCGGCGTCGCGCCGGCCGGTTCGGCGTAGGCGAGCGACACGAACCGGTCGCCGTCGAAGGTGAGGGAGGTGACGCTGGCCAGGCCGCACTGCCGCCGGCGCGGGTCGTGCACGTAGCGGCGTCCCTCGACGTGCAGGCGGGTGGTCCAGATCGGCAACTGGTGGCTGACGCAGACCGCGGCGCCACCCCGGGCGGCGTCCCGCGCCGCCTCGACGGCCGCCACCATGCGGGCGGCGATCTCGACGTAGGGCTCGCCCCACGAGGGCCGGAGCGGGTTGCGGAGCTTCCACCAGTGCCGGGGGGCACGCAGGGTGCCGTCGCCGACGCCGACCCGCAGGCCCTCGAAGGCGTTGGCCGCCTCGATCAGCCGGTCGTCGACGTGCGTCTCCAGGCCCAGGGTCTCGGCGATCGGCGCCGCGGTCTGCCGGGCCCGCTCCAGGGGGCTGGACACCAGGTGGGTGATGCCCCTGCCCGCCATCCACTCGGCGGCCGCCCGCGCCATGGCCTCGCCGGTCTCCGACAGCCGGTACCCGGGCAGCCGTCCGTAGAGGATCTTGTCCGGGTTGTGCACCTCGCCGTGGCGCAGCAGGTGGACGACGGTGCGCTCGGCCATCAGGTGCTCACCTCGGCCGGGTCCTCCGCGGCCGGGGCGGTCGCCGGGTCGGCCGCGGCGGCCGCGCGGGCGGCCGCGGGCAGCGCGTCGAGGACCCGGGAGACCGCCTCCTCGTCGAGGGCGGCGCTGACGAACCAGGCCTCGAACGCCGACGGCGGCAGGTAGACCCCGCGGGCGAGCATCGCGTGGAAGAAGGCCGTGTACCGGGCGGCGTCCTGGGAGCGGGCGTCGTCGTAGTCCCGCACCCGGCGGTCGTCGGGCACGAAGAAGATCGAGAACATCGAGCCGGCCTGCTGCACCCGGTGCGGCACACCCGCGGCGAACAGTGCGGCGCTGGCCGCCCCGCGCAGGGTGGCCGCGACCTCGTCGCACCGCGCGTAGACGTCGTCGGTGCAGTGCCGGAGCGTGGTGAGACCCGCCGCGACGGCGACCGGGTTACCCGACAGCGTGCCGGCCTGGTAGACCGGGCCGGCCGGGGCGAGGTGGTCCATGAGGTCCGCGCGGCCACCGAACGCCGCCGCGGGCATCCCACCGCCCATGACCTTGCCGAAGGTGAACAGGTCGGCGTCCACCGGGTCCAGGCCGTACCAGCCGGAGCGCGAGACGCGGAAGCCCGTCATCACCTCGTCCATGACCAGCAGCGCGCCGTGCTCGGCGGTGACCCGCCGCAGCGCCTGGTTGAACCCGTCCAGCGGCGGGACGACGCCCATGTTGCCCACCGCGGCCTCGGTGATGACGGCGGCGATCTGGCTGCCCCGCTCGGCGAAGACCGCCTCGAGCGCCGCGACGTCGTTGTAGGGCAGGACGACGGTGTCGGCGGCCGCGCCGGTGGTGACGCCGGGGGTGTCCGGCAGGCCGAGGGTGGCGACGCCGGAGCCGGCCGAGGCGAGGAGGGAGTCCACGTGGCCGTGGTAGCAGCCGGCGAACTTCACCAGCAGCGGGCGGCCGGTGACGCCGCGGGCCAGCCGGACCGCCGACAGCACCGCCTCGGTGCCGGAGTTGACCAGCCGCACCCGCTGCACCGGGGGCATGCGGGCGATGATCTCCTCGGCCAGCTCCAGCTCCCCCTCGGTGGGCGCGCCGAAGGTCAGCCCGCGGCGGGCGGCGGCGGTGACCGCCTCGACGACGGCGGGGTGCGCGTGACCCAGGATCAGCGGCCCCCAGGACGCGACCAGGTCCACGTAGCGGCGTCCGTCCGCGTCGGTGAGCCAGGCGCCCTGTCCCGAGACCATGAACCGCGGGGTGCCGCCGACGGCGCGGAAGGCGCGCACGGGGCTGTTCACGCCACCGGGGGTGACCCGTTGCCCGCGGGCGTACAGGTCGGCCGACGCGGGGGCCTCGTAGGGATACGGCGTGCTGTCCAGCGAGGTCACGAGCCCAGTGTCCCCTTCGTCCGTGGAGCGCCGTCCGGGGTGTCCGGGGCGGCGGCGAGCAGTGCGGCGGCCAGCGCGGCCGGGTCTCGGGTGGGCGCCAGCACGGTCCGGCCGTCGGCCAGCCGCAGCGGCAGGCCGGCCCGGCCGCGCGGCACCGACCAGCCGCCGCCCAGCACCGGGGCCCCGGCGTCCACCCCCGCCGTCCCCTCGCCGACGGCGCGCAGGTGGGCGGTGTCGACGTCGGCCAGCAGCACCCGCTCCCGCCCGACGGCCAGGGCCGGGTCGGCGCCCTCGCGGTCGACGCGGACGGTCCAGGCCCGGCGCGCCGAGAGCACGCCGCCGGCCGCCACGCCGAGGACGGCGACCGCCACCAGCGCCCAGACCGGTGCCGGGAGGTCCGGCCCGGGCAGCAGCGCGGCGAGCACGACGACCAGCCCCAGCGCCCCGGCGACCAGCCAGAACGGGCGCCAGGAGCCCCCCGGCTCGACGTAGGGGCCCACGGTCAGGAGCGGGAGACCAGGCGCGCCGCCTCGACCGCCCAGTAGGTGAGGACCGTTCCGGCACCCGCCCGGCGGATCGCCGTGAGCGTCTCGAGGATGGCCCGCTCGCGATCGACCCAGCCGTTGGCGGCGGCCGCCTCGACCATCGCGTACTCGCCGCTGACCTGGTAGGCGCTGACCGGGACGTCGACGGCGTCGGCGACCCGGGCGACGATGTCCAGGTAGGGCAGCGCGGGCTTGACCATGACCGCGTCGGCGCCCTCGGCCAGGTCCTGCGCCACCTCGCGCAGCGCCTCGTCGGCGTTCGGCGGGTCCATCTGGTAGGTCGAGCGGTCGCCGAACTGCGGCGCCCCCTCGGCGGCCTCCCGGAACGGGCCGTAGAACCCCGAGGCGTACTTCGCGGCGTAGGCGAGGATCGGCACCTCGGTGTACGCGGCGGCGTCCAGGCCGGCACGGATGGCGGCGACCTGCCCGTCCATCATCCCGCTGGGCGCCACCAGGTGCGCCCCGGCCTGGGCCTGGGCGACGGCCACCGCGGCGTAGCGGTCCAGCGTGGGGTCGTTGTCGACCACGCCGGCCGGCGTGACGACCCCGCAGTGGCCGTGGTCGGTGTACTCGCACAGGCACAGGTCGGCCAGGAGGACCAGCTCGTCGCCGAGGTCGGCACGCAGCTGCTGCAACGCGACGTTGACGATGCCGTCGGCGGCGTCGGCCTGGGACCCGACCGGGTCCTTGTCCGCGGGGATGCCGAAGAGCATCAGCCCGGAGATGCCGGCCTCGGCCGCCTCGTGCGCGGCCTTCCGCAGCGAGTCCAGCGTGTGCTGGACGACGCCGGGCATGGAGTTGATCGGCACCGGCTCGGCGATGTCCTGCTTGACGAAGACCGGCAGCACGAGGTCGGCGGGGGCCAGCCGGGTCTGCGCGGTCATCCGCCGCAGCGCGGGCGTCGACCGCAGCCGCCGACCGCGCGCGAACCCGGCAGTCACTTCGTGTCCCCGTCCTCCGCCTTGAGCGACTCGGCGTAGTCGGCGAGGGCGTCGACCAGCGGCCCGACGGCGGCGGTCTCCGGCTGCACGTCGACCCGCAGGCCGAACTCCGTGGCGCTCTCGGCGGTGGCCGGGCCGATGACCGCGACGACCGTCTTCGCGTGCGGCTTGCCGGCGATGCCGACCAGGTTGCGCACGGTGCTCGACGACGTGAAGCAGACGGCGTCGAAGCCGCCGCCCTTGATCGCCTCGCGGACCGCGGCAGCCGGCGGGGCGGCCCGGACGGTCCGGTAGGCGGTGACGTCGTCGATCTCCCAGCCGCGCTCCTTGAGGCCGGCCGCCAGCGTCTCGGTGGCGATGTCGGCACGGGGCAGCAGCACCCGGTCGATCGGGTCGAACACGTCGTCGTAGGGCGGGAAGTCGGCCAGCAGGCCCTGGCTGGACTGCTCACCCGAGGGCACCAGCTCCGGCTGGATCCCGAACGCGCGCACCGCGTCGGCGGTCTGCTCGCCGACGCAGGCCACCTTCACGCCGGCGAAGGCGCGGGCGTCCAGGCCGAGCTCGGTGAACTTCTCCCGCACGGCCTTGACCGCGTTCACCGAGGTGAACACGATCCAGCCGTAGCGGCCGGTGACCAGGCCCTTGACGGCGCGGTCCATCTGCGCCGGGCTGCGCGGGGGCTCGACCGCGATCGTCGGCACCTCGACCGGCACGGCGCCGTACGCGCGCAGCCGGTCGCTCATCTCGCCGGCCTGGTCCTTGGTGCGCGGCACCAGGACCCGCCAGCCGAACAGCGGCCGGCTCTCCCACCAGGAGAGCTTGGCCCGCTTGTCGACCGCCGTGCCCACGGTCGCCACGACGCGGCCGGTGACGGCGTCGAGCCCGGCGGTCTTCTCCGCGACGGCGGCCAGCTTCGCGGTGACGCTCTTCTGACCGGTGCCCGAGCCGCTGGTGGTGACCACGATCGGGGTGGACCCGGAGAGGCCGCCCTCGACCAGCCGCGCGGCGGCGTCGGGGAGGTCCTCGGCGTTGCCCTGCAGCACCAGCGGCGCGCCCAGGCCGGTCGCCGCCGCGGCCAGTGCGGCCAGGTCGGCCTCACCGCCGCGCAGGTCGGCCGACAGCGACGTGCCGCCCAGCGCGACCCCGGCGAAGGCCGGCACCGCCGTGGACGGCGCGACACCGGGGACCACGTCGAAGCCGACCGAGGTCCGGCCGACGGCGAGCACCTCCTTGACCACGCCGTCGGAGGTGAACGGGTCACCGGCGACCAGCCGGACGACGGTGGCGCCACCCTTGGCCGCGGCGACGGCGGCCTTGGCGATCTCGGCCGGCTCGCCGGTGGCGGGCGTCAGCTCCAGGTCCGGCCGGTCGGCGCGGACGGCGTCGGCGAGCGCCGGCGGCACGTCCGGGTCGACGAGGACGACCTCGGCCCCGGCGAGCGCTGCCGTCGCGCGGGCGGTCAGCATCCCGGGGTCGCCCGGGCCGGCGCCGACGAAGACGACCTTGCCGGCCGACCCGCCGTTCTGCTTGCGGAAGCGCGTCATCGCGTGCTCCTCTTCCTGGCCCCGGAGGGCCTGTGTGCGGGGGTTCGGGAGGCCGGGGACTGCTGCCCGGCCCGGGGGGAGGAGCTCATCTGCGGGCGACCGCCATGAGGTCGGCGGCGCCGCGGTCGAGCAGGTCGGCGGCGAGCTCACGGCCCAGCCGCAGCGCGTCGGCCGGCGGCCCGGTCAGCGACCCGCGGACGCCGTCGCTGCCGTCGAGCGCGGTGACCGAGCCGCGGAGGAACAGCTCGGGGCCCTCCTCGCCCTCGGCCAGCTCGGCGTAGGCGGCGACCGGCGCACTGCAGCCGGCCTCGAGGGTGGCCAGCGTGGTCCGCTCGGCCAGCACGCACGCCCGGGTGGCGGCGTCGTCGAGCTCCCCCAGGAGCGCCAGGGTGCCGGCGTCGTCGGCCCGGCACTCCACGGCCAGGGCGCCCTGCGCCGGCGCGGGCAGCACCTGCAGCGGGTCGAGGGTCTCGGTGACGGCGTCCAGCCGGCCCAGCCGGGCCAGCCCGGCGCGGGCGAGCACGACGGCGTCCAGGTCACCCGGCACGACCCTGGCCATGCGCGTGTCGACGTTGCCCCGGATGGGCACGACCTCCAGGCCGAGCCCCAGGGCGCGCAGCTGGGCGACCCGGCGCGGCGCACCGGTGCCGACGGTGGCCCCGGCCGGCAGCTCGCCGAGCGTCAGCCCGTCGCGGGCGACGAGCGCGTCCCGCGGGTCCTCCCGGGGTGGGACGGCCGCGATCGTCAGGCCCGGCTCGGGCAGCGTGGGCAGGTCCTTGTAGCTGTGCACGGCGACGTCGACGACGCCGTCGAGGAGGGCGCGGCGGATGGCCGCGACGAAGACGCCGGTGCCGCCGAGCTGGGCGATGGCCGCGGACGACCGGTCCCCCTCGGTGCTGATGTGCACCAGCTCGACCGGCACCCCGCTGGCCGCGGTGATCGCGTCGGCGACCGACTGCGACTGGGTGTGCGCCAGCCGGCTGGCCCGGGTGCCCAGCCGCAGCGTCGAGGTCGTGGTCGTCACGCGCCACCACCGGCGCCCAGGTCGTCGGGGTCGACGGCGACCGCCTCGGCGAGGTTCGACCGGTCCGGGGCCACCTCGGCGTCGATGCCGAGGCCGAACAGCGCACGCAGGGCGTCCGCGTAGTCCACCCCGCCCGGGGCGCTGGCCAGCTCCTTCACCCGCACCGTCGGCTCGTGCAGCAGCTTGTCCACGACCCGGCGCACCGTGCGGGCGACCTCGTCCCGGGCCCGGGTGTCGAGGTCGGGCAGCCGGGCGGACAGCCGCAGCAGCTCGGCGTCGACGACGTCGGCGGCCTGGCTGCGCAGCGCGGAGACCGTCGGCGCCACGGCGGCCGCCTGCCGCTCCGCGCGCAGGAGGGCGGTCTCTGCCTCGATCAGGGCGTGCGCGGCGGCGACGTCGTCGGCGGCCACCGGGCTGGCCGAGGGGTGCCCGCCGAGGCTCCGCTCCGGCGACAAGAGGGCGTCCGCCGGGTCGCCGTGCAGCAGGGCCCCGGCGCCGCCGCCCTGCGCGAGGGCGCCGACCCGTTCGCCCTGCAGGAGGGCGAGGTCGACCACGTGCACGCCGGGCAGCCCGGCGACGCCCGGGTCGACGTCCCGGGGCAGGGCGAGGTCGATGACCACCAGCGGGCGGTGTGCCCGGTCGGCCATGGCGTGGGCGACCACCTCGGTGCCCACGACGAGGCCGCGGGCCCCGGTGCAGGTCACCAGCACGTCGGCGGCGGCGAGCTCCGCGGGCAGGTCGGCCAGCTCGGCGGCGCGGCCCTCGACGGACGTGGCCACGCGCTGCGCGTGCGCGGGGGTGCGGCTGATGACGGTGACCGCGGCGCCGCGCCGGGCCAGGGTCGTGGCGGCCAGCGCGCCCATGGAGCCGGCACCGACGACCAGCACCGGGCGTCCGTCGAGGGAGCCGATGCGGTCCTCGGCGCGCTCCAGCGACACCGACACCAGCGAGGCGCCGGCCCGGTCGATGCCGGTCTCCGAGTGCACCCGCTTGCCGACCCGCAGCGCCCGCTGGGCGACCGGGTGCAGGGCGCGGCCGACGGCGCCCTCCTCCCGGGCCAGGGCGTAGGCGGCGCGCAGCTGGCCGAGCACCTGGGTCTCGCCGACGACCATGGAGTCCAGCCCGGCGGCCACGGTGAACAGGTGGGTGACCGCCTGGTCCTCGTAGTGCACGGTCACGTACGGGGAGAGCTCCTCCACCGTGGCGCCCGCCTGCCGGGCGAGCACCCGGCTCACCTCGGTGACGCCGCCGTGGAAGCGGTCGACCTCGGCGAAGACCTCGACCCGGTTGCAGGTGGCCAGCACGATGGCCTCGCTGACGTGCTCGGTGCCGACGAGCTCGTGCAGCGCCTTGACGGTCTCGTCGGCACCCATCGCGAACTGCTCGAGCAGCGCGACCGGCGCGGTCTGGTGGCTGACACCCACGGCCAGGAGGCTCACGCGAGCACCTCCAGGGACCCGGCCGCGTCGGAACGCTGCTGACCGAGGAAGGCGAGCACCTGCAGCTCGACGGAGAGGTCGACCTGGCGGACGTCGACCTCGGGGGGTGCGGCGAGTGCCACCGGCGCGAAGTTCAAGATGCTCCTCACCCCGGCCGTGGTGAGCCGGTCGCAGACCGGCTGCGCCACCTCGGCCGGTGTCGCGATGACCCCGATCGTGGCTGCCGTCGCGGCGACCACCTCGTCCAGCTCCGCCATGGGACGGACCGGCTGGCCGCCGATCCGCTGGCCCACGCGGGCGGGCGCGGCGTCGAACAGCCCGACGAAGCGGAACCCGCGGCTGCCGAAGCCCGCGTAGTCGGCCAGGGCCGTGCCCAGGTTGCCGATCCCCACCAGGACACAGGCGCGGGACTGCTCGACGCCGAGCACGCGGGCGATGCGGTCGCGCAGGGTGGCCACGTCGTAGCCGACGCCCCGCACGCCGCACGGGCCCAGGTGCGAGAGGTCCTTGCGCAGGCCGGCCGGGTTGACGCCGGCCGCGGAGGCCAGCTCACCGGAGGACACGGTGCTGCGACCACCCCCGGCGAGGCCGGTGAGCACCCGCAGGTACACGGCCAGGCGGGCGACGGTGGCCTCGGGGATCCGGGGCCGGGACTGCGTCACGGGGGCAACTCCACAGCGGCCGCAGCCGCTCGTCCGGCGGGTGCCGGATGCGGGCCTACGACATCGGGGACGCCGGGCGGGACACCGTCCGGCGTGCGCCACGGTAACCGCTTGTGAACGCAGGAACAAAGTCGCGGAGGACCGGATCGGCCTCAGTCCGGGACATACGGCACCGACTGTGGTGGAGACCATAGCAAGGCCCCTCCCGCCCCCCGCGACTCGGCTGCCCCCCGGCGGGCCACCGCGAGGGGCCGATCAGGCCAGGCCGAGGTCCCGGCGCAGCCGCGGCACGTCCACCGTGAAGTAGGAGTGCTCGGTCCCGTCGAGGAGCACGACCGGCACCCGGTCGCCGTACTCGGCCTGCAGCGCCGGATCGGCGTCGACGTCGACCGCGCTGACGCCGACCCGCGCCTCGGCGGCGATCTGCTCCAGCGTGGTGGCCGCCGTCGCGCAGAGATGGCAGCCGGCGCGGGTCATCAGCTGCAGCCGGACCGCGGGCTCAGTCATCGCCGCCACCTCCCGCTGCCGGCTCGGTGCCGCCGTCCTCCTCCGACCGGGTGAGCCCCAGCTCACGCAGCCGCGCCCGGCTGACCTTGCCGGTGAGCGAGTGCGGCAGCGCGCTCATCACCTGCACCGACGTGGGCACCTTGTACCGCGCCAGGGCTCTGGCCGCGTGCTCCCGCAGCTGCTCGAAGGTCAGTTCCGCGCCCGGTCGCAGCGCGACCACCGCCCGGACCGCGGCGCCGGTGCGCGCGTCGGGCACCCCGATGACGGCGCTCTCGGCGACGGCGGGGTGCGCGTCGAGCACCCGCTCGACCTCGGCCGGGTACACGTTGAAGCCGCTGACCAGGATGAGGTCGCTGCGCCGGTCGACCAGGTGCAGGTCGCCGTCCTCGTCGGCGTACGCGAGGTCGCCGGTCGCCAGCCAGCCCCCGGCGTCAGGGCCGTCGGTGCCGTCGGGCCAGTAGCCGGCGAACAGGTTGGCGCCGCGCACCCAGATCTCACCGGGACCGTCCTCGGCCAGCCGACCGGAGGAGTCGCCGTCGGCCGGCTCGTGCAGGGCGGTGTCGCGCAGCTCGACCTCCACCCCGGGGAGCGGTCCACCGATGCAGGCGGGTTTGGCCCGGCCCGTCGCCAGCGTGCTGGCGACCACCGGGCAGGCCTCGGTGAGCCCGTAGCCCTCCCAGACGGTGACCGCCGCGCGGTCCCGCATGGCGGTCCACACCGCCGCGGGCAGCGGCGCGGCGCCGGAGGAGGCCATCCGGACGGCGGCGAACGCGCGACGCAGGTCGGCGTCGGAGCCCGCGGCGTCGGCGGCGGCCAGCCAGGCCTGGTACATCGGCGGTGCCCCCGGGACGGCGGTCACCTGCTCGCGCGCCATGAGCGCCAGTGACTCAGCCGGGTCGAAGGTCTCCAGCAGCACGGCGCAGGCGCCGGTGGCCGCGACCAGCCCGAAGCCGGCGTTGAGCCCGTAGACGTGGAACAGCGGCAGCACCAGCAGCACCCGGTCGTCGGACCGCACCGGCGGCGGCTCCAGCGCCAGGCACTGCTCCTGGTTGGCACGCAGGGCCGCCGCCGGGAGCATCGCTCCCCGCGGCCGGCCGGTCGTGCCGCTGGTGTACGCGAGGAAGGCCAGCGCGCCGGGCGTCTCGCCGAGGTCGGGGGCCGCCCGGTCGCCGGACGGCGGGCCGGCCGTCACCGGGACCCCGGCCACCTCCGGCCGCGCGCCGGCGGCGACGAGCAGCGCCGCGCCGGAGTCCGCCAGCACGAACTCCAGCTCCGGGTCGGTGTAGGCGGTGTTCACCGGCACCACCACCAGCCCCGCGCGCAGCGCGCCGAGCGTGGCCCGGAGCCAGTCGACCCCGTTGGGCAGCTGCACGGCCACCCGCTCCCCCGGCGTCAGGCCCCGTGCGGCGTAGCCCGCGGCCGCCCGGTCCACCTCGGCGTCGAGCTGGGCCCAGCTCAGCCGCTGGTCCCCGGCCACCACGGCCGGTGCGTCGGGGCGGTCACGTGCCGCCGCGCGGACGAGCGTGGACAGCGACGAGCCGGCCTCTGACACGGACCTCTCCTCCGGTGGCGCGCTCCGACCGCCGCCCGGGACGGGCCTCCACACGCCGAGGACGCGGGTGGCGTGGACGGGCTGCAGCGATGTTGTCACCATGGGCGCAGCCCCGCAGCACCGCGCGCCGCGCCCGACCCGGGCCGGCGCGCCCGGACCGGCCGGACGCGGCCAGCGGGCCCACGAGGAGGTCGGACGCCCGCATGCCGCAGTCGCGCCCGGTGGACGAGCGCCTGCCCGGCGCCCTCCCGGCGGGATCCCCCGAGCGCTCGCGTCCGGAGCCCCGGCCGCGACCGCAACCCTCCCGCCGCGCCACACCCCCGGAGGCCGCTGCCCCGCCGGAGGACGCCGTCCCGCCGGCCCCGGACGTGTGGGAGCTGGTCCGCCGGGCGCAGGAGGGGGACGCCGAGGCGTTCGGCCGGATCTACGACCACTACGTGACGATGGTCCACCGCTACGCCCGCCACCGGGTCGGCGACCGGGCCCTGGCGGAGGACGTCACCAGCGAGACCTTCGTGCGGGCGCTGCGGCGGATCGACTCGCTGTCGTTCCAGGGCCGCGACGTCGGCGCCTGGCTGGTCACCATCGCCCGGAACATCATCATCGACCAGGGCAAGAGCAGCCGGTACCGGTTGGAGGTCAGCACGGCCGACATGCGCGACGCCGACCAGGCCACCGAGGGCCCGGAGGACGCCGTCGTCACCCGGCTGGCCAACGAGGAGCTGCTCTCCTGCATCCGGCAGCTCGGCGGTGAGCAGCAGGAGTGCGTGTCCCTCCGCTTCCTGCAGGATCTGTCGGTCGCCGAGACCGCCGAGGTCATGGGCAAGACGGAGGGAGCGGTGAAGGCACTGCAGCACCGCGCCGTCCGCCGGCTGGCCGACCTGCTGCCGGAGGGGCTGCGGTGACCGCCGACCGGCCCGCCGTATCGGATGCCCCCGCCGGCTCGTTGCCCCGGCGAGAACACCGCCCCCACGACCACGCCCGACACCTCGGAGGCACCCGGTGAGCACGGACGACGGCACGGCGCCCCCGCGCGCCGCCCGCGCCGTGCGCGGTCGGGAGGACGTGGTCCTCGCCCGCCTGCAGACGCTGGCCACCGCTCTGGACGACGAGCCGGACCCGGCGTTCCGCACCGCCACGCGGGAGCGGCTGGTGGCCATGGCTGCGGTGCGCACCCCGGAACCGGCGGCCCGGCGGGGTGCGTGGCGGCGGCTGTCCCTGCTCCGGCACGAGGTCCGGACGGCGGCCTGGCGGACCCGGCTCACCGCCGGCCTGACCGGGGCGGCCCTGACCGTGACGGCGCTCGGCACGCTCGTGGCCCTCGCCACCGATGCCCGGCCGGGCGACGTCCTCTACGGCCTCAAGCGCGGGACCGAGCAGACCCAGCTCGCCCTGGCCGGTGACGACCGCGGGGCCACGCTGCTGGAGTTCGCGGGCACCCGGCTCGACGAGCTGGCCGCGCTGACCGACCGCAGTCCGGCCGTCGTCGTCGACGTCCTGGACACCATGGACGCCCAGACCGTCGAGGGCGCGTCGCTGCTCGCCACCCGGGCGGTGTCCGCCGCCGACGCCGCGCCCGCCGACCAGCTGGCCGACTGGGCGGCCCGGCAGGACGCGGAGCTCGCCGCCCTGCGGCCGGCCGTCCCCGGCGGCGCCGCCGCTGCCACCGGGAACTCGCTCGAGCTGCTCGCCGAGGTGACCCGGCGCGCGGCCGACCTGCGGACCGCAGTCGCCTGCCCGGGGGGACCGGCCACCCGGGGCAGCGACGAGCTGGGCCCCGTGCCCGTCGCCTGCCCGGAGGCGGCGCCGCCGTCCGGCGTCGACGAGGACGGCACCGGCGCACCGGGCAGCCCGGCCCCGGAGAGCGCGGCGGTCCCCGGGACCGCGCCGTCCTCCCCGACGGCCCCGGCTCCGGCTCCGCCCGCGCAGGGAGCGCCGCCGGCGACCGGTTCGCCGACGTCCCCAGCCCCCGGATCGGCTCCCGGCACCGGGACCGCGCCGGCACCTGACCGGGGCGGGGCGACGCCGTCCACACCGCCGGGGCCACCGGCCTCGACGCCCGCGCCGCTGCCGCTCCCCCTGCCCCTCCCGCCGCGCGGCGGCCCGCCGGGCAGCTCGTCCCCGCCCGCACCGGTTCCGCCGCTGATCGACACGCCGCTCCCGGTCTGCATCCCCCTGCTGGTGTGCTGAGCCCGCGTCCCGGCGGCACCGCGGGCTGCCACTAGGGTCACAGACCAGTCACGAACCGCCGTCGTCCCGCCGCGGGCCGCGCGGCGGCGCAGGGTCGACAGGGAGGTCGTCGTGCCGGGACTGCCGTTCCGCGGGCGCCGCGGACGCCGCTCCGCGGACCTGCCCGACGAGGGGACGCGCGCCTCCGTCGCCGGTGCCGCCTCCGCCGCAGCGGCCGAGGTCGAGCCCGCGCCCGCCGTCGTCCCCGACCTCGCCGCGGCCGCCTTCTTCGACGTGGACAACACGATGATGATGGGCGCGTCGCTGTTCTGGTTCGCCCGCGGACTGGCTGCCCGCAAGTACTTCCGCGCCCGCGACCTCGCGCTGTTCGTCTGGCAGCAGGCCAAGTTCCGGGTGGCCGGCAACGAGAGCGCCGACGACATGCTCACCATCCGGGAGAACGCGCTGGCGTTCGTCGCCGGCCGGCCGGTGGCCGAGATCGTCGAGGTGAGCGAGGAGATCTACGACGAGCTGATGGCCGAGCGCATCTGGGCGGGCACCCGGGTGCTCGCCCAGCGCCACCTCGACGCCGGGCAGCGGGTGTGGCTGGTCACCGCGACCCCCGTCGAGCTGGCCCGCATCATCGCCCACCGGCTCGGGCTGACCGGGGCCCTGGGCACCGTCGCGGAGGTGGTCGACGGGCACTACACCGGGCGGCTGGTCGGCGAGATGATGCACGGGGAGGCGAAGGCCGAGGCGGTGCGCGCCCTGGCCGAGCGGGAGGGGCTGGACCTCTCCCGGTGCACCGCCTACAGCGACAGCTCGAACGACCTGCCGATGCTGACCCTCACCGGCACCGCGGTGGCGGTGAACCCGGACACCGAGCTGCGCGCCGTCGCGCGGTCCCGCGGCTGGGAGGTCAAGGACTTCCGCACCGGCCGCAAGGCGGCCAAGATCGGCGTGCCCACGGTGGCTGCCGCCGCGGTCTCCGGTGGCGTCGTCGGCGGGGCGCTGGCCCTCCGCCGCCGCCGGCTCGAGTGACGTCCTCGCCCGGCCTCGTCAGGGGCGCGCCGAGCGAGGCGTGGGGGGACGAGGGTCTTCTCTCAGCCCCAGACGGACGAGCGCTTGAGCAGCAGCTGGTAGAGCGACTGCTGGATCGTCTCGCGGACCTGGTCGGTCAGGTTGAACACCAGCATCGGGTCCTCGGCCGCGGCCGGGCCGTAGGACGCCGTCTCGATCGGCTCCCCGAACGCGATCAGCCACTTCGACGGCAGCGGCACCAGTCCCAGCGGCCCGAGCGCGGGGAACGTCGGCGTCACGGGGAAGTAGGGCAGGCCGAGCAACCGGGCCAGGGTCTTGGCGTTGTGCAGCAGGGGATAGATCTCCTCGGCGCCCACGATCGCGCAGGGCACGATCGGCACACCGGTCCGCAGAGCCGCTGTGACGAAACCTCCCCGGCCGAACCGCTGCAGGGTGTACCGCTCGCGGAACGGCTTGCCGACGCCCTTGAACCCCTCGGGGAAGACGCCGACCAGCTCACCGTCGGTCAGGAGCCGCTCGGCGTCCTCGTTGCACGCGAGGGTCGACCCGAGCTTGCGGGACAGCGACCCGACCACGGGCAGGTCGAACACGAGGTCGGCACCGAGCAGCCGCAGCCGCCGCCGGGCCGGGTGGTCGTCGTGCAGCGCCACGGTCGCCATGAGCGCGTCGACCGGCACCGTGCCCGAGTGGTTGGCCACGACCAGCGCGCCGCCGACGTCGGGCACGTTCTCGGCGCCGTGCGTCTCCACCCGGAACCACCGGTTGAACAGCGGCCGCAGCAGGGGCAGCAGCACGTGGTCGGTGAGGTCGGGGTCGAAGCCGAACTCGTCCGTCTCGTAGTCACCGGTCAGCCGGCGGCGGAGGAACTCCAGGCCACCGGTGAGCTGGTCCTCCCAGGAGGGGGACGACGGCGGCGGCGGGTGCTGCTCGTCGTCGTCGGGCCGCAGCGGGATCACGCGGGCCTCAGGCATCCCGCACCGCCCGCAGACCCGGGGGCGCCGGGGCCGGTCGGAGCCGCTGTCCCACCGAGCCGGCCGCCGATCCCAGCCCCTGCACGAGGTGCGAGGCGCGCGACGTGGCGCGCCGGACCAGGTCGGGGGAGATCACCGGGGGCACCGTACGCGCGTAGTCAGCCAGCGCCTGCGCGGTGGTGTGGCGCGGGGTGTAGCCGAACTCCTCACGCAGGACGGTCGTGTCCACGACCCGGCCGAAGTTGAGGAAGCGCATCTGCTCCGGGGAGTAGTCGACGAAGCCCAGGCGGCGGGTCAGCCGGCTCACCGAGCCCAGCGCCGGGCTGGGCAGCGGCACCTGCAACCGCCCCAGCCGGCGGAGGACCTGCGACAGCAGCAGCGTGCCCTCGCCGCCGACGTTCACCGTGCCGTTGCAGTCCCCTGTGGTCGCCCGGGTCAGCACGGCCAGGGCGTCGTCCTCGTGCAGCAACTGCACCCGCGCGTCGTACCCCAGCGCCGTGGGCACCACCGGCATGCGCAGGAAGTGCGTCAGCAGCGAGTCGATGCGCGGGCCGATGAAGTTGGTGAACCGCAGGGCCGCGACCCCGACGTCGGGCCGGCGGCGGGCGAAGGACCGGACGTAGCCCTCGATGTCCACGCTGTCCTTGGCGAACCCGCCGGACGGGACCCGCCGGGCCTGCATCGCCTCGGTGAAGACGGCGGGATCGCGCGAGGAGGCGCCGTAGACGGCGCTGGTCGACTTCAGCACGAACCGGCGGACCGCGGGCGCGCGCTGACAGGCGGCGAGGAGCTGCATCGTCCCGATGACGTTGAGCTCCTTCATCGGCCCCCGGCCACCGGAGCCGGCGGGCGTGGAGCTGATGTTCATGTGGACGACGGTGTCGACCGAGGCCGTGGTGATGACCTTGCCGATCAGCGGGTTGCGGATGTCGGCCCGGACGAACTCGGTGCGGCCGAGCCGGCGCAGCATCTCCGGCGACGGGGGGACGGTGTCCACCCCGATGACCCGCTCGATCGAGCGGTCCTGAGCGAGCTCGGCCGCCAGCGCACCGCCGAGCCACCGGCTCACGCCGGTGACCAGCACGACCGCAGGCGGCACGAGCGTCAGCTCACTTCTTGTTGCGTCGCTGGACGCGGGTCTTCTTGAGCAGCTTGCGGTGCTTCTTCTTCGCCATCCGCTTGCGGCGCTTCTTGATGACCGAACCCATGTCCCAGTGCTCCCGACGTCGTCGCTGCGCGGCGTCCACCGGTGACCGGGAGGTCATGCCGGACGCCACGCGAGGTGATCAGCTCGTGTGCGACGGCCCGGACCGCAGGGTCCCGGCGTCGCTCGGCGTCCGAGCGTACCCGGCGCCCCCGCGGCGACGCTGCCACGGGAAGGCGACCGGCTGGTGCAGCTCCCCGCACGGGGTGGTCCCCCTGCCGCGCCGCACGAGAGGTGACGAGGACGGGCGACCGTCGTGCAGGGACCCGCCGCGAGCTCGCGAGCGGTGGGGGTAGCGAGGTCCTCGTTCAGGCGATGTCGGTGTAGGCGTCGCGCAGGTAGTCCTGGACGGCGCGCTCGGGGACCCGGAAGGACCGGCCGACGCGGACGGCGGAGAGGTCGCCGGCGTGCACGAGGCGGTACACGGTCATCTTCGAGACGCGCATCATGCTGGCGACCTCGGCGACCGTCAGGAAGGTGACGGCGGCGCGGGGCTGGGGCACGGGCGGGCGACCCACCGGCATGGCGGCCGGATGGGCCGGGCCGATCGGGCGGGCCATGCTGGCGGCCGAGATCGGGCGGGGCATCTGACGCGGGCCGGGGACGCCCGGGCGGGCGTAGGCGGCGGCGGTGGCGGTGCGCTGGGGCATGGTCATGTCTTCATCTCCGGACCTAGCACGCGTCGGGCGCCGGCTTCCCCACCGACTACGGGACACGCACGTGCTGATACAGAGAGTAGGGGGAAGGGTGTGACAGAAGCGATGGAAGAAACGAACATGCGGACCGGTCCGTCCTGGGCAGAACTACACCTATGTGGCTCTGTCGACATGTGCCCTGGCGCGTCCTCGACGACACGTCCTCGTCCAATCACGCAGCGTCGACATGTCGGCCCGCTCCCGCGGTAGGTTCAGCGGTCCCCTGAGCCCCGGCCCAGCTCCACCGAGCGGGCGTGCGCGGCCTCGATGGCGGCGATCAGTGCCGCGCGGACGCCGTGCCGCTCGAGTTCCCGGATCGCGGCGATCGTCGTCCCGCCGGGGCTGGTGACGGCCTCGCGCAACTGGACCGGGTGCTCTCCCGAGTCGCGGAGCATCACCGCGGACCCCAGGGCGGTCTGCACGATCAGGTCCGCGGCCAGCGCGCGCGGCAGCCCGAGCAGGATGCCGGCGTCGATCATCGCCTCGACCAGGAAGAAGAAGTACGCCGGGCCGCTGCCCGACAGCGCGGTCACGGCGTCCTGCTGGCCCTCCGGCACCCGGCGCACCCGGCCCACCGCGGCCAGCAGCGCCTCGGCCTCGTCCAGGTGGGACTCGTCGGCGTGCGCCCCGGCCGAGAGCACGCTCATGCCCTCGTCCACCAGCGCCGGGGTGTTGGGCATGACCCGCACGACCGGCACGCCCGCGGGCAGCGCCGCCTCGAGGGTGGACGTCGGGACGCCGGCGGCCACCGACACCACCAGGTGCCCGGCGTCGACCGTGTCCGCCAGCAGCCCGAGCAGGGTGCCGATGTCCTGGGGCTTGACCGCGAGCAGGAGCACGCGGGCGCGCGCGGCCGCCTCGGCCAGCCCGAGCACCGGCACGCCGTACCGGGCGGTCAGTTCCGCCCCCCGCTCCGGGCTCCGCTCGCAGACGACGATCCCGTCGGGCCCCCCGCGCCGCACCAGCCCGGAGAGCAGGGCCTCCCCGATCTTGCCGCCGCCGATGATCGCCAGCCCTCGGCGCCCTTCCCCCGCGGCGGTCACGACCGGCCCGCGAGCCGGCGCAGCACGGCGGCCGGGGCGCCCTCCCCGGACGGCACGGCCACACGCACCCCGTGCCCGCCGGCGACCAGCCGGCGCTGCTGCTCGGTGCTGACTCTCCACGGCATGACGTACTCCCAGCTCTCGGGTGCTCGCTCGTTCCAGGCGGCGCGCTCGCCGGCGATGGCGACCAGCCGCGGGTCGGTGGTGCCGATCGCGGGCTGGCCGGCCCCGGCCATCAGCACGTCCAGGCAGCGCACGAAGGCGAGGTCGGCCGCCGCTCCGCGCCCGCCGGTCAGCCGGACCCGCCCCCCGGCCAGCGCACGACAGCGGTCCTCCGCATCGGGCCGGTGCGCCGGCATGACCACGGTGGCCGAGGGCAGCCGCTCCGCCAGCGCACGGACGGCGGCGGACTGCCCGGCCAGGGCGACACGCAGCCCGGCCTCGGCCGCGGCGCGCGCGACCGGGGCCGCTGCGGCGCCCAGCCGGTCCACCGGCACCGTCAGCTCGCACCGCGCGGCGAGCCCGGCGCCGGCCACCCGGCCGGCCAGCTCGACCAGCTCCGCGGCGGGGTCGGAGGCGCCGGGCACGTGCTCCAGCGCGACGGTGAGGCCGGTGGCGGTCAGCTCGCCGGCCACCCGGACGGCGTCGTCGACCCGCGGTCCGGCCCCGGCGAGGACGCCGGCCGGCCGGCCGAGCAGGCGGCGCAGCGGGGTGGGGTTCAGCGCGCGCACGCTGCGAACCGTAGTGCCGCCGGGTGTGCCGCTCGCGGGGCCGGGGTAGCCGCCGCCGCATGGCCGACGAGCTGAACGGGATGAAGGTGGCGGTCCTCGCGACCGACGGTGTCGAGCAGGTCGAGCTGGACCGGCCCTGGCAGGCCCTGGAGGAGGCCGGCGCCGAGCCCGAGCTGGTGTCCCTGGAGGCGGGGGAGATCACCGCGTACGACCACATCGACAAGGCCGACACCAAGAAGGTGGACGCCGTCGTCAGTTCCGCCGACCCCGACCGCTACGCCGCGCTCCTCCTCCCGGGTGGCGTCATCAACGGCGACTTCATCCGCGCCGACGCCGACGCGGTGGCCTTCGTGACGGCGTTCTTCGAGGCCGGCAAGCCGGTGGCCGCGATCTGCCACGCGCCGTGGGTGCTGGTCGAGGCCGACGTCGTCCGCGGCCGGCGGATGACCTCCTGGCCCTCGCTGCAGACCGACCTGCGCAACGCCGGGGCGACGTGGGTGGACGAGGAGGTCGTCGTCGACGGCACCCTGGTGACCAGCCGTCAGCCCGACGACCTCGACGCGTTCTCCGCCGCCATGGTCGAGCAGTTCGCCGCCGGCCCCGCGGAGGAGGACGACGAGTAGGAGGACCCCGTCCTCCCCGCCCTCCGCACGCGCGGGGCGGGACCCGGGACACGGCCCCTCTGCGGGGGGCCGTGTCCTCTCTCAGCCGCCGGCGAGCAGGCCCGCGGCCGGGGCGATGGTGAGCAGCGTGCCGGCGAAGACGAGGACGGCGGTCAGCCGGGCGCCGATGTGCTCCTTGTCCTGCCGCTGCCGCCAGGCCCCGACCCCGGCCACCAGCGCGGCGACCGCCACGGGGGCCAGCAGGACGGCGAGGTAGGGCAGCAGCTCCCAGAGCACGGTGAACAGGAAGTAGATGCCGACGCCCGCGGCCAGGGCGACGACGAGTTCGCCGGCGAAGCGGAGCCAGGCGAGCGCCCCCTCCTGGGCGCCGAGCGCCTCGTCCTCGAGGAGGGGTGTGTCGGCGTCGGCCCGGACGACCGGGATCGGGCCGGTCGAGGGGCCCGCGTCCGACGTCCTCGCGCGGCCGGTGCCGGCCCGGACGGCGCCGGTGTCGGCGGCACCGGCGAGCACGCCCGTGGTCGACGTCGCGCCCGGGACGCCGGGCTTCCGGGAGGGCCGCAGCCCCGGGATGGCCGCGGTCGAGGGCTCGGGCCGGCCGCGCCGACGGTCGGGGGACGGCGCGGGAGGGGCGAGGTCCCCGGTCCGGTCGGCCGCCCGCCGGCCCGAGGGGAGCCCGGCCCGGCCGGTGTCGGACATCCGCCCGCCGTCCGCGCCGCGACGCCGGATGCCGGTGTCGCCGGTCTCCCCGACGTCACCCCGCTGGCGGATGGGGGCGTCACCCGTCTCGCCCGGGCGGCGGCGGCGCCCGCGCGCCGGCGACTCGACCCCGGCCTCGCGCAGGATGTCGGCCAGCGGACGGCCCCCGGTGTCCGGGTCCCGCCGGACGCTGTCGCGGTCCCTCGCGGAGCTGGTCATCCCTGTCCTCCCAGCCAGTCCAGTCGGCGCAGGATGACGCCCTCCCTCAGTGCCCACGGGCAGATCCGGACGGACGGTACGTCGAGGGCCCGCATCGCGGCCTGCGCCACGACGGCACCGGCGGGCACCTGGTGGGCGCGGTCGGGCGACACGCCGCGCAGCTCGGCCAGCGCCGAGGACTCGATGCGTGACACGAACCCGATCAGCTGGCCGAGGCCGTCGAGGGTGAGGTGCCGCGGCACCTGCAGCCCGGCGGAGTACGGGGCGGCACCGGTCAGCCGGGCCAGGGTGCGGAAGGTCTTGCTCGTGGCTGCGACGAGGTCCGGCGGACCGTCGGCGAGCAGCTTCTTCGCCGCCGGCCGCAGCAGGTCCGTGGCGTACGCGTCGAGTTCGTGGAGGGCGGCGAGGTCCGGCCGACCGCCCGAGTGCGCCTCCGGCAGGAAGCGGCGGGTCATCCGCCCGGCCCCCAGCGGCAGCGACAGCGCGACGTCGGGGTCCTCGTCGTACCCGCTGGCCAGTTCCAGCGAGCCGCCGCCGATGTCGAGGACCAGCAGCCGCCCGGCGCTCCAGCCGTACCACCGGCGGACGGCCAGGAAGGTCAGCCGGGCCTCGTCCTCGCCGGTGGTCACCTGGAGCTCGACGCCGGTCTGCTCGGCGACCCGTGCCAGCACGTCGAGGCCGTTGTCCGCGTCGCGGATGGCCGAGGTGACCAGCGCCAACACCTCGTCGCACTTCTGCCGCTCGGCCTGCTCGCACGCCTTGCGGACGGCCTTGACCAGCGCCTTCTCGCCCTCCTTGGACAGCACGTTGTCCGCCCCGACGTGCTCGGCCAGGCGCAGCACCGAGCGGTCGTCGTGCATCGGGGTGGGGTGCGCACCGGTGTGGGCGTCGACCACGAGGAGGTGCACGGTGTTCGATCCGACGTCCAGAACCCCGAGCCGCATGGGTCCAGTCTGCCGGTCCGGCTCGGGGCGGGCTGATCCGGCCGGTGGCCGAGCCCGGCGAGACGGTCGCGGTGGCGGCCACCGGGCCCCGGGGCCCGCGCCGGGCGGCCACCTACGCTCGGCCGGTGCCCGACGCCCCACCTCCCGAGGTGCAGCCGGACTTCGCCCGCGAGTGGGTGGAGTTCCCCGACCCCGCTGATCCGGCGCACGTGGTCCGCGCCGACCTGACCTGGCTGGCGTCGGCCTGGACCTGCGTGTTCGGGCGGGGCTGCGCCGGGGTGGTCGAGGGTCGACCCGACGACGGCTGCTGCAGCCACGGCGCCTTCTTCACCGACGCCGACGACCTGGCGCGGGTCACCGCGGCGGTGGCCGACCTGGACGACGAGGACTGGCAGCTGGCCGCGGTCGGCCGGCGGAGCTGGACCGAGGAGGACCTGGCGGACGAGGAGGGATCCTCCGACGGCGCGGACCCGGTGCGCTCGCTGCGCACGCGGCTGGTCGACGGCGCATGCGTGTTCCTCAACCGGCCCGGGTTCCCCGGCGGCGCCGGCTGCGCGCTGCACCGCATGGCCGTGCGCGAGCAGCTGCACCCGCTGCTCACCAAGCCCGACGTGTGCTGGCAGCTGCCGGTGCGCCGTGAGCAGGAGCGCGTCGAGCGACCCGACGGCAGCACGGTGCTGGTCTCCACGATCGGCGAGTTCGACCGGCGCGCCTGGGGCCCCGGCGGTGCCGACCTGCACTGGTGGTGCACCGGCTCCCCCGCGGCACACGTGGCCGTCGAGCCGCTGGTCTCGACCTACGCCGCGGAGCTGACGGCCCTCCTCGGCGTCCCGGCGTACACCGAACTGCGTCGCCTGACCGAGGCCCGGCTGGACCTCGGCCTGGTCGCCCCGCACCCCGCGAGCCCGGCCCCGCAGCCCCTCGTCCTGCACCGCCGACGGCCCGGGCCGACTCCCCCGACAGGGGTGCAGTCGCACTGACCCGGGGCCGCCCGCCACTACCCTTCCCAGGACGGGGCGGACGAGCGGACGGCGAGGACTGTGACCGAGGACCACGCGGCGGCGGGCCCACCCCGGACCGGGGAGCGGTCGGGCGCTGACGCGCGTCCCGACAACGCCTTCCTCGCCCTCGTGCGCATCCCCGTCTTCCGCCGGCTGTGGGCAGCGATCACCGTCTCGAGCCTCGGTGACTGGCTCGGCCTGCTGGCCACCACCGCGATGGCCCAGCAGCTGACCCGCGACGAGTCGCTCGCGGTCCAGGGAGCGGCGATCTCCGGGGTCATCCTCACCCGGCTGCTGCCCGACCTGGTGCTGGGCCCGCTGGCCGGGGCGCTCGCCGACCGGCTGGACCGGCGCACCACCGTGATCATCGGCGAGCTGCTGGCCTTCTCCCTGTACCTGTCGATCGCGGTCAGCTACGAGCTGACCTGGCTCTACGTCGCCCAGTTCCTCGTCGAGGCGGTCGGGCTGTTCACCAACCCGGCCAAGCAGGCGATGTGGGTGGCGATCGTGCCCCGCGAGCGGCTGGCAGTGGCCAACCAGGTGTCCCTGTTCTCGGTCTACGGCGCGGTCCCGATCGCCGCCCTGCTGTTCGCGCTGCTGTCGACGGTGAGCCGGGTGTTCCCCGGCTCCGAGGGCAGCGAGGCGCAGGCGGCGATCGTCGTCGCGCTGGTGTTCAACGCCTGCACCTTCCTGGTCAGCTCGGCCACCGTGCTGCTGTCCCGCTCCCTCATCCCCGGCACACCGGCCGACCGGGACGGCGCCCAGCGCAACGTCTTCTCCCTCGTCGTCGAGGGCGTGGCGTTCCTGCGGGGACAGCCGCTGATGCGGGCGCTCTACGTCGGCGTCATCGGTGCCTTCGGTGCCGGGGGCCTCACCATCGGCGTCGCCCAGCTCTACGTCGCCACCCTGCAGGCGGGCACCGCCGGCTACGGCGTGGTCTTCGGCGTCGTGTTCACCGGCCTGGCGATCGGCATGCTGGTCGGGCCCCGCATCCTCCCCACGGTGCCCCGGCGCAGCGTCTTCTCGCACGCGATCGGACTGGCCGGACTGGCGCTGCTGGCCATGTCGGTGCTGCGGGACTTCGTGCTGGCCACCGGCGCCGCCTTCCTCGTCGGCCTGTTCGCCGGGGTCAGCTGGATCATCGGCTACACGCTGATCGGCTTCGAGGTCGAGGACCGGCTGCGTGGCCGGGTGTTCGCGTTCGTCATCTCCTCGGTGCGCATCGTGCTGCTGCTCGCCGTGGCGGTCGGTCCGGGCCTGGCCGGCCTGCTGGGCACCCACGACCTCCGCCTGGGCAACCTGGTGCTGACCCTCACGGGGCCGGGGCTGACCCTGCTGATCGGTGGGCTGCTCGCGCTGGTGGTGAGCGCCTACGCCACCCGCCAGGTCGCTCCCGGCCGGTCCCGGACCCGGTTCCGGGACATGCTGCGACTGCTGTGGGGCAGCTCGGACATCCTGTCGGCGTCGGCCAGCGGCGTGGGGCTGTTCATCGTCGTGGAGGGTGCCGACCGCGACCTCACCCGCCGGTACACCGCCGACCTCGCCCAGGTGCTGCGCGAGTGCGGCTGCCCGGTGGAGGTGACCTCCGAGCCGAGCGACACCCACCTGGGCCGGCAGGTCCGCAGCGTGCTGTTCCCGCCGTCGCCCGGCACGGGCACCGGCTACCCCGCCCCGGAGGAGCTCGCGCTCGACGACGACGGGCGTCCGGTGGGCGCGTACACCGCCGCGCTGCTGGCCGCGGCCGACCGCGCCCAGCACGTGGCGACGGTGATCCGCCCGGCGCTGGAGCGCAACCAGGTGGTCCTCAACACCCACTACGTGGACACGTCGATCGCCTTCCACGGCGCCGGCCAGGGGCTCGACGCCGACCGCATCTTCCGGACGTCGCTGTGGGCGACCCGCGGGCTGCTCCCCGACCTCACCGTCGTCGTGGACTCGCCGGTCACCGCCGCACCCGCCGGCGCGGACGGCTCGGCGGTGCGCCGCGCGTTCCTGGCCCAGGCCGAGGCCGCGCCCGACCGCTACGTCGTCGTCCCGGGAGAGCTGTTGGAGGCGGGCGCGGTCGAGGGTGGCACCGGGCTGGTCTCCCCCGCCGTCCGCCGGCGGGTGACCACCCTGCTCGCCCTCCGCTACCCGGCCGCCGCCGAGGGCGCGGTGCACCCGTCGAGCCCGCCGGCCGACCCGCCGGTGGCCGCCACCTCGGCCGGTCCGACGGGTCGGGGCGACCGCTCCGTAGGCTGACCGGGTGAGCGCTCCCGCGGTGTGGACCGCCGAGGACACCGAGGACGTGCGCTGCTGCCTGTGCGGCATCCCCGGCACGCTCGTGCACGACGTCTCCCCGTTCGGCGTGGTGCGCTGTCCGCGGTGCGACCTCGTCTTCATCAGTCCCCGGCTGCGGCCCGAGGCCCTTCAGCGGCTCTACGACGACGCCGGCTACTTCGAGGGCGGGGTCTACGGCAGCGCGGTGTCCTCCGCCGACGAGGGCGGCACGGCGTCGGCCGCCGGTGGGCGGTTCTCCCCGGCGATGGTGCTGCAGAAGACCTGGACCGCCGGCCGGTTGCGGCTGATCGAGCAGACCCTGGGCGGCGCGCCCACGGGCGGGCGGCTGCTGGAGGTCGGCTCCGGATACGGCCTCTTCCTCGCCGCGGCCCGGGACGCGGGCTGGACGACGTCGGGCGTGGAGCTCTCCCGCACCGGCGCGGGGCACGCCCAGGGAACGCTCGGGCTCGACGTCTTCTGCGGCCAGCTAGAGGACGCCCCTCTGCGCCCGGGCTTCGACGTGGTGGTGGCCTGGGACACCGTCGAGCACGTGCCCGACCCCCTGGCGTTCTGGCGGACGGTGCGGTCGCTGGTGGCCGACGACGGCGTCGTGCTGTTCTCGACGCCCTACGTCTCGTCGCTGCCGGCTCGACTGCTGGGCACCCGCTGGTGGACGCTCAAGCCGACCGAGCACATCTGGCACTTCACCCCGCGCACCCACGCGCTGGTGGCGGCCCGCGCCGGTCTGGCGCTGACCCGGGTCATCCGCAGCCCCCTGGCACCGGCCAACGCCGGCCGGCTGGACTCCCTGGTCGGCATCGCCCGGCCCATCCCCCAGTCCTCCTGACAGCGGACCGGCTGCCCCCACCACCCGCGGCTCGAGGCCGGACGCCGCGGGAGTCGCGCAGGCGCTACGCGGCCTGGTCGTCGTCCCCCTCGCTCGCGGCGGCCCGGAACGTCTGCCGGTAGGCGCGGGGGGAGACACCGCGCCGGCGGGCGAACTGCTCCCGCAAGCCCGCGGCGGTGCCGAAGCCGACCAGCCGGGCGATCTCCTCGACCGGCGCATCGCTGTTCTCCAGCAGCGCCTCAGCGGCCGACAACCGCTGGCCGAGCAGCCAGGCGTGCGGCGTC
Organism: Geodermatophilus sabuli; assembly: GCF_010686765.1. Classification (GTDB taxonomy): domain Bacteria; phylum Actinomycetota; class Actinomycetes; order Mycobacteriales; family Geodermatophilaceae; genus Geodermatophilus; species Geodermatophilus sabuli_A. The sequence goes on from NZ_JAAGWF010000009.1 coordinate 296,187, forward strand.
GTCCCGGTGGTCGCCTTGAACCGGCGGGCGAAGCTGCGCGGGCTCATCAGCGCCCGCCGCGCGAGCGCGTCGACGCTGATGTCCTCGGCCAGGTGCGCCGAGGCCCACTCCAGCACGGCGCCGAGCAGGTCGTCCTCGCACGCGGGCACCGGCGCGTCGATGAACTGGGCCTGGCCGCCGTCCCGGTGCGGCGGGACGACCATCTCCCGGGCCAGCGCGTTCGCCGCCGCGGCGCCCCACTCGCGGCGCACCACGTGCAGCAGCGTGTCCACGCCCGCGGCGGTGCCGGCCCCGGTGATGATCTGGCCGTTGTCGACGTAGAGCACCATCGGGTCGACGTGCACCGCGGGGTAGCGCGCGGCCAGCTCACCGGCGTACTTCCAGTGCGTGGTGGCGCGCTGGCCGTCGAGCAGCCCGGCGGCGGCCAGCACGAAGGCACCGGTGCACTGGCTGACGATCAGCGCACCGTTCGCGTGCGCGGCGCGGAAGGCGTCGAGCAGCTGCGGCGTGGGCACGCGGCTGAACAGCTCCCACGCGGTGATCGCGACGATGTCGGAGGTGGCCAGCCGCTCGAGGCCGTGCTCGACGGTGATCGAGATCCCGGTGTCGGTGCGGACGACGCCCGGCTGCTCGGTGACCAGCCCGAAGTCGAACGCCGGCAGGCCCATGTCACGGCGGTCGTAGCCGAAGACCTCGGCCGCCACCCCCAGCCCGAAACTGCCCACCAGCCCGTCGGCCACCACGGTGCTGACGACGAGAGGACGCCCGATCGCGGTCATGCCACCATCATGGCAGGAAATCGGCGATCTGGGTCACATCTGCCACTCGTCCGGCGGCCGGGCCGCGAGCACGCTCCTCCCATGCTGCTCATCACCTGCCCCGTCACCCGGTCCGACGAGCTGGTCGCCGACCGGCGCATCCGCTCCGTGGTGAACCACCCGACGCACATCGCCCTGCACGTGGAGTGCCCGTGCGGCGCCGTGCACGTCTACCGCACCGGTCGCCGGTGGGACGCCGTCCGCGGGCAGCGGGCCGCGAGCGCGGCCGCGCCGGCTCGCGCTGCGCGGGAGCTCGCACCCGCCTAGCATCGAACACATGAGCGAATCGAACAGCACCGACCGCAGCGCCGAGAAGGACCCGTCGGACTGGGTCACCGGCGACGAGCCCGCCACCGGGGCCCAGAAGAGCTACCTGAGCACCCTCGCCCGCGAGGCCGGCGAAGAGGTCCCCGAGGACATCAGCAAGGCCGATGCCTCGATCAAGATCGACGAGCTCCAGGAAGAGACCGGCCGGGGCGCCTGACGAAGGGACCCGTCCTCCTCACCACTCGCGTGCTGGCGGCGAGCCCCTGGACGGGGGCCGCCCCGGCGGCGGCTACACCTCGAACTTGTAGCCGAGCCCGCGCACCGTCACCAGGTACTTCGGGTTGGCCGGGTCGGGCTCGAGCTTGGCCCGGAGCCGCTTCACGTGGACGTCGAGGGTCTTGGTGTCGCCGACGTAGTCCGAGCCCCACACCCGGTCGATGAGCTGCACCCGGGTGAGCACGCGCCCGGCGTTGCGCAGCAGCAGCTCGAGCAGGTCGAACTCCTTGAGCGGCAGCGCCACCGGCTCCCCGTCGACCGCGACGACGTGCCGCTCGACGTCCATCCGGACCGGCCCCGCCTCCAGGGTCGCCTCGGCGGCCGGCTCCCCCGCGTCCCCGCGGCGGCGCAGCACGGCCCGGATCCGGGCGACCAGCTCGCGGGCGGAGTAGGGCTTGGTGACGTAGTCGTCGGCACCGAGCTCCAGCCCGACCACCTTGTCGACCTCGGCGTCCTTGGCGGTCAGCATGATGATCGGCACGCTGCTGCGGGCCCGGAGCGAGCGGCAGACCTCGGTCCCGGGCAGTCCCGGCAGCATCAGGTCGAGCAGCACGATGTCGGCACCGCCCCGGTCGAACTCGGCCAGCGCGTCCGGGCCCGAGGCCGCGACGACGGCGTCGTAGCCCTCCCTGCGCAGCATGTACGACAGCGCGTCGGAGAAGGACTCCTCGTCCTCCACCACCAGCACTCGGGTCATGACCGTCCCTTCGGGGCGTCGGGGGTGGTGACGGCGTCACCGCTCCGGGTGGCGTCGCCGGCGACGGCGTCACCGGTCGGCGCGGCGGAGACGCCGTCACCGGCGTCGTCGGGTGTGGGGTCCGCCGCGGCACGGGCGGCCAGCGGGATCCGCAGGGTGAACGTGGAGCCGAGGCCCTCCTCGCTCCACACGGTGACCGATCCGCCGTGGTTGCTGGCCACGTGCTTGACGATCGCCAGCCCCAGGCCGGTGCCGCCGGTGCTGCTGGCCCGTGACTGGTCCACCCGGTAGAAGCGTTCGAAGACCCGTCCGCGGTCCTGTCGGGGGATGCCGATCCCGCTGTCGGTGACGGCGATCTCGGCGAAGCCGGACCGGGCCCGCGCGCCGACGGCGATCCGGGTGCCCTCCGGGCTGTACGCGACGGCGTTGGCGAGCAGGTTGGTCACCGCGGTCGCCAGCTGCGACTCCACGCCCCGGACCACCAGGCCGTGCTGCCCGCCGGAGGCGATCGAGATGCCCTTGGCGTGCGCCGCCAGCCCGGTGCGGTCGACCGCCTCGGCGATGACCCGGTCCACCCCGAGGGGCACCAGGTCGGGCAGTGGCTCGCCACCCTGCAGGCGGGACAGGTCGATGAGCTCGCGGACCAGCCGGGCCAGGCGGTCGGCCTCGTGCGACATCCGGTTCGCGAAGCGCCGGACGGTCTCGGGGTCGTCCGCGGCGTCCTCGACGGCCTCGGCGAGCAGGGCCAGGGCCCCGACGGGGGTCTTGAGCTCGTGTCCGACGTTGGCCACGAAGTCGCGACGGACCGCCTCGACGCGGCGGGCCTCGGTGACGTCCTGCAGCACCAGCGCCACCGGTCCGGGACCCGACGTCGGGCCGCTCTGCAGCGCGATCCCGTGCACGCCGACCTGCCGCGGTCCGGCGCCGACGAGAGAGCCGGGCAGGGCGACGTCCGCGCGCCGCCGTCCGCCGCCGCGGACCGCCCGGGCGACGTCGAGCAGCTCGGGGACCAGCAGCCGGGTGTCGCGGACGATGCCGAGGGCCCGCGCGGGCGGGTTGGCGATCAGGACGACGTCGTCGCTGTCGAGCAGCACCACGGCCGGGTCCATGAGGTCGAGCAGGCGCCGCGCGAGGTGCGCCTCGGGCTGGACCGGTCCCGGCGGCGGGGGCGCGCCGTCCGGGTGCGCGCGGTGGTAGCGCAGCAGGACGGTGGCGACCAGGACGCCACCGACGACCAGGCCCACCACGAGGGCGACCGTGGGGCTCACACTGCCGATGCTAGGCCGGGCCCGGCGGCGGTCATCCCCCCTTCGGGTGGCGGGCGCGGCTCGTACCAGGACTGTTCACGTTCCCGTGCCCCGTCGTTCACCCATCACGCAGGAGGCCGCCGCACGGCGGACCTACCCTGAGGACAGGACAGCACCGGGGGCCGAGGAGACAGGCGTCCCGGTCGCGGCTGCCACGGTCGGACCGGCCGGTGACGAGGAGGACGACGGTGCGTCAGCACTACCACGAGGAACTCGACGACATCAACAACTGCCTGGTCGAGATGGCCAACTCGGTGGGCTCCGCGATGAGCAAGGCGACGACCGCGCTGCTCGACGCCGACATCTCCCTCGCCGACCTGGTCATCGCGGGTGACGAGCGCATCGACGCCACGCGGGAGAGCATCGAGCAGCGCTGCTTCACCCTGCTGGCCCGCCAGGCACCGGTGGCCACCGACCTGCGCACCATCACCGCGGCCATGCGCATCATCAGCGACCTCGAGCGCATGGGCGACCTCGCCGTGCACGTGGCCAAGCTGGCGCGGATGCGGTTCCCGGAGCACGCCGTCCCGCAGGAGCTCCGGCCGATCTTCCTCGAGGCCGGGCACGTGGCGGAGAGCCTGGTCAGCCAGACCGCGACGGTGATCGCGAAGCTCGACGTGGACGCGGCCGTCGCCCTGGAGGCCGACGACGACCTCATGGACCAGCTGCACCGCCAGCTGTTCAGCGAGCTGCTGTCCAAGGAGTGGCCGCACGGCATGGAGGCGGCGATCGACATCACCCTGCTCGGGCGGTACTACGAGCGCTTCGCCGACCACGCGGTCAGCGTCGCGCGGCGGGTGGTCTTCCTCGTCACCGGCGAGCGGGAGATGCACGCCAGCGTCGGCTGACCCGGCGGACGGCCCCTCTGCAGGGTCCCGCCCCGAGCTGGCGAGGGGTGGGACCCTGCAGAGGGGTCCTTCAGTTCTTGCCCTGGTTCCTGACCGCCTCGATCGCCGCGGCGGCGGCCTCGGGGTCGAGGTACTCACCGCCCGCCTTGAGCGGCCGCAGGTCGTCGTCGAGGTCGTAGCGCAGGGGCACGCCGGTCGGGATGTTCAGGCCGACGACCTCCTCGTCCCCCATGCCGTCGAGGTGCTTCACCAGCGCGCGCAGGCTGTTGCCGTGCGCCGCGACCAGGACCGTCTGCCCGCTGCGGAGGTCCGGCACGATCGCGTCGTACCAGTAGGGCAGCATCCGGACGACGACGTCCGCGAGGCACTCGGTCGCCGGGCGCGCCTCGGGCGGCAGGAACGAGTAGCGCGCGTCGCCGTCCTGGGAGTACTCGCTGCCGGGCTCCATCGGCGGCGGCGGGGTGTCGTAGGACCGGCGCCAGGTCATGAACTGCTCCTCGCCGTACTCGGCGAGGGTGGCGGCCTTGTCCTTGCCCTGGAGCGCGCCGTAGTGCCGCTCGTTGAGCCGCCAGGAGCGCCGCACCGGGATCCACTGCCGGTCGGCCTCGGCCAGGGCCAACTCGGCCGTGCCGATCGCCCGCTTGAGCAGCGAGGTGTGCAGGACGTCGGGCAGCAGTTCCTGCTCGGCCAGCAGCTGCCCGCCGCGGGCGGCCTCGGCGCGGCCCTTCTCGGACAGCGGCACGTCCACCCATCCGGTGAACAGGTTGGCCTTGTTCCACTCGCTCTCGCCGTGGCGGAGCAGCACCAGCGTTCCGGTGGGGGTCCTCGTCACCCGGCTCATCCTGCCCGACGGGCCGGCGCCGGGCTCATCCGGTGAGCACCGGCCAGAACAGCCACAGCTCGAAGGCCGCCGGTGGCGCCAGGCCGGCGAACAGCCACGGGCTGCGCACCGGCCGGGCCACGCCCCACCGCAGGGCGGCGACGAGGGCGACGCTGCACGTGACGGCGACGAGCAGCCAGACCACGACCGCGGCCACGTCGACGACGACGAGCTGGGCGAACAACAGCTGGACGGCGCACAGCAGCAGCGGGTACACCAGCGCCGAGGCCACCACCACGCCGACGAGCACCCGGACGAAGCGCTGCTGCGCGGGACCGTCCTGCATCGGCGTCACGCTAATCGTCGTGGGCAGCCGATCGCCGGGCCCGCCGCCTCAACGCGGCCGCCAGCACACCGGTGGTGTGGTGGGCCGACACCCGCGGCTCACGGTGCAGCCGCCTCGATGGCCGCGACGACGGCCTCCGGGGTGAGCGGCAGATCACGGACCCGGACACCCACCGCGGCGGCCACCGCATTAGCGAGGGCGGCGGCAGTGGGTCCCTGGGCGGCCTCGCCGGCCCCGACGGACGGTCGATCGGGACGGTCGATGACGTGCACCGAGACCGGCGGGACCTCGCTGAACCGCAGGATCGGGTAGCTCTCCCAGTCGTCGCTGGTCACCCTGCTGCGGTCGAACCGCACCCGTTCCTTGAGCGTCCAGCTGGTGGCCTGGACCGCGCCGCCCTCGATCTGCATGCGCACGCCGTCGGGGTTGACCACCCGACCGACGTCGACGGCGAGCGTGAGGCGTCGCACCCGGATGTCGGTGCGGGCCTCGACCTCGGCGACCACCGCGCAGTACGCCCCGCGGTCCTTGTACCGGGCCAGGCCGATTCCGCGGGCCACCCCGTCAGGGCTGGGATCCCCCCAGTCGGCGGCCTCCGCCGCGGTGGTGAGCACCGCCCGGGCACGCTCGTCGGGGAGGTGCCGGAGGCGGTGCTCCAGCGGATCCGCGCCGACGGCCGCCGCGAGCTCGTCCATGAACGACTCGATGGCGAAGACGTTGTGATGGGCGCCCAGTGCCCTCAGTGCCGATGACCGGATGGGCGAGTCCAGCAGCCGGTGACCGGTGATCCGGCGTCCGGGGAGGTCGTAGACCGGGACGGCGTTGCGCACCGTCCCCCCGCCCGTGCGGGTCGGGGGGTCCGCCGCCGCGGGCAGGGGCGGCGCGCCGGCGAGGTGGGCTCCCGCGAGCAACCCCGGCACGCCCGCGTAGCCGGGCCGGGAGTTGTGGCCCTGACTCCAGACGTCGAAGGACCAGGAGACGACGGAACCCGACGCACCCAGGCCCGCCTCGACGTCGACCACCATCGCCGGACCGAACGGCGCCCAAGCGAGCTCGTCGCGTCGGCTCCACTGCACCTGCACCGGCCGGCCCGGCGTGCCCCTGGCCAGCAGGACCGCGTCGAAGGCAGCGTCGTCCGCCGCGTTGTGCCCGTAGCACCCGGCGTTCTCGACGTGCTGCACGGTCACCGTGGTCGACGGCAGGTCCAGCGCCCGGGCCACCGCGTCGCGCAAGCGGTGGACCCCCTGGGTGTGGCTCCAGATCGACACCGAGCCGTCGGGCTCCCACCGCGCTACCCCGCAGCTCGGTGCGATGGAGGCGTGCGCCAGGAAGGGGCGGGTGTAGCGCGCCCGGAGCGTGCGGACGGCCGGCATCCGGGGTCCCTCGTCCGCGACCACGGGGATCGCCTCGTGCGGTCCCCCGGTCAGGAAGGTCGCGAGGTCGTCCTCGTCCGGCAGCCGGTCGTGCTCGGCCCAGGTGGCAGCGCGCCGGAGCCGCTCCGCGGCCGACACGACGACGGCCTCGTCGGCACCGACGACGCCGAGGAACGAGCCGTCCCGGACCACGTCGACGGCGACGCTGCCGACGACCTCGGCGTCCACCGTGATCAGCCGGGCCCCCGGGGACGGCGGGCGGACGACCCGGCCGAACAACTGTCCCGGGAGACGCAGGTCGGCGATGTAGCGAGCGGCTCCGCTGACCTTGTCCGGCAGATCCAGGCGGGCGGCACTGCTGCCCACCAGCCGGTAGGTGCGCGGGTCCTTGGGCGTCACGTCGGCTCGGGCCGGGGTCCGCAGGTCGACGGCGGCGGCCAGAGCCCCGAAGGTGGTGCACCGGTCGCCGGCAACGGTGCAGAGGTGGCCGTCGACGACCGTCACCTCCTCCGGGAGGACGAGCCAGCGACGGGCTGCGGCTGCGACGAACAGCGCCCGGACGTTCGCACACACGACCCGGAGCGCCGAGCCAGCATCGGCCACGGACGTGCTGCCGGCCGTCAGTCCCTCGTCCGGCCCGGTGCCGGTGTTCGCCGGCAGCATGCGCAGCTGCGACACCGGGACGTCGAGCTCCTCGGCCGCCACCTGGGCGAGCGCCGTCACGATGCCCTGGCCCAGCTCCACCTTGCCCACGCGGATCTCGATCGCCCCGTCGTCGCCCACCCCCACCCACGTCGCGAGCGAGGGGTTCACGACGACGTCCCGCGGGAGTGCGGCACCGGCGACCACCGGACCGCCGTGGACGCTCACGGTTCGCGGCGTGCGGCCGCCACGACGGCCGCGACGATCCGGCGCTGCGCCCCGCATCGGCACAGGTTGCGGTCGAGCGCCGCGGCCACGGTGGCGGCGTCCGGAGACGGCTGCTCGTCCAGGAGGGCCGCGGCGCGGACGACGATCCCGGAGATGCAGAAGCCGCACTGCGCCGCCTGGCCGTCCAGGATGGCCTGCTGCACGCGGTGCAGCGCACCGTCCGCGGACAGGCCCTCCACGGTGCGCACCGTGCGACCCTGCGCGGCCCGGAGAGGGGTGTCGCAGGACGGCACGACTGCGCCGTCCAACTGCACGAAGCAGGCACCGCACAGGCCCATCCCGCACCCGAACCGACTGCCCATCAGGCCGAGCTGGTTGCGCAGGACCGACAGCAGCGGGGTGGCCGGGTCCGCGGTCACCTCGACGACCCCACCGTTCACCGTGAGCCTGACCCGCTCGGTCACCGGCACCTCTCGCCTCGCCCGCTCTGCACCACGGTCAGCGGTAACCGGTGTAGGGACCGCCTCCGGAGATGTAGGTCCCGAGGAGGTTCCCGGACGTCACCGGGACGAGCAGTTCCGAGGGGTGCTCCTCGTTGTGGAACACCGTCACCCGCGACGGCAGGCGGCGCCGGATGTGGCCGGCCGCGATGGCCTCCAGCGAGTTGGCGCTCGCGTCGTCCGCCCCGGCGATCTTGATCTTCAGCCGCGAGCCCGGGCGGAAGAGATTGGCCGTCGGCACGATCGGGATGTCGTAGCGCTCCACCGCCCCGGGGGTGATGGGCAGCCGCTCGGTGTGCGGGTGGTGGGGCAGCCATGGTGTCCCCGCCGACGGGTCGACGGCGCGGTGGGTCCCGCGCAGCCAGCCGCGGGTCAGGACCCGCTCCTCCCCGTCGGGGTCGACCTCACGGACGCTGACGAACCAGAACACCTCCTCGTCGGTGGTGGACGCGTGCAGCCGGAGCACCATCGGGCCGATGACCTCGGTCTCCTCGACGAGCGGGGACGTCGAGAACTCGAGGAACTCCCGTCCCCACGGCGAGTCGCTGTAGGACGAAGACCCCTCGTTGGGGAAGTGCTCGCGCTCCCAGAGCCGGCCCTTCTCGTGCAGGTAGAACGACGTCCACCTGGTCTCGGGCAGCGGCCATTCGGTCGACTGCTTCCACCGGCCCGTGCCCATCACGAAGACGTTGACCGGCGGCTCCTCGTCGAGCCCGACGTCCATGCCCTTGAGCCAGGTGTCGTACCAGCGCAGCGACTCGTACTGCAGCTGGGACAGCGGTCGGTCGAGGTACGGCGTGGGCCCGACGATCATCCGCCGCGGCACGTGGGACAGCGCCGCCCAGGTCCGGAAGGTCCCCGGCAGGTGCAGGCCGTAGTTCGCCCAGTCGGCGCCCAGGTACACCGGGACCTGGATCTTCTCGTAGTCGAACGAGCGCCGCCGCCAGAAGTCGGTGTCCCGGTCGTTGAGCATGACGTCGAGGACGAACCGGTGCGTGGGTCGGTGCGGGTCGGCCAGCACCGCCGCGAGCTCGGGGTCCTGGGCGATGTCGGGATCGGCCCGCAGCCGGTCCAGCCGCTCCTCGAGCTCCTCCTCCGACAGGCCGCTGACCACCTCGCTCTCGTACCGGGTGTTCCGCAGCGAGGACCGGCCCCAGTACAGCGGCCAGTCCTTGCTGAAGATGCCCCCCTGGTAGAAGACGTCGCGGTACTGGTCGGAACTGGCCCACGGGGCGAACAGGCACTTCAGGTGCGGCGGCTGGGTGGCGGCGACGAAGTACTGGATCCGCGCGAAGTAGGAGACGCCGAACATCCCCACCCCGCCGTCGCACCAGTCCTGCTCGGCGATCCACTCGATGACGTCGTGACCGTCCCTGGCCTCCTGCTCGGAGAGGTACTGGTAGACGCCCTCGGACTCGCCGGTCCCCCGGATGTTGACGAGGACGTAGGCGTACCCCCGGCGGGCGTAGAAGTTCGGGTCGCCGGCCTCGATCCAGCCGTTGCCGCTCTCCTGTCCCGGACCGAAGTGACCCACCGCCGAGATGGCCGACGGGGTGATGGGGGCGGTCTGGGCGGCCGAGGCGTAGGGGTGGTACCCCAGGACGGCCGGGAAGGCACCCGGCGCGGACGGCCGCCAGACCTGCGCGGCGAGCCGCACGCCGTCCGGCATGGCGATCTGGATCCGCTCGTAGGTCACGTCGTGCTGGCGGGGCGAGGTCTGCCATCTGGTGCTGAACATGGGGGCACTCCCGGATGTGCTCGGTGGTCGTACGGCGATCAGCGGCGTCGGGCCCCGCGCCGCAGCAGCAGCTGCCCGGCGGCCGCGGGCCGGCGGTCAGCTGTCGAGGGGCTGCCAGACGAAGCGCGTGTGCCCCGCGTCCCCGCCGGGGAAGGCGGTCAGCACCGGGAAGGCGTAGAAGCGGCCGCGCTGACCGCCCACCTCGCCGAGGTTGGTGAGGTTCTCGGTGATCAGCACGTCGTTGCCCAGCAGCGTGCGGTGGACGGGGTACTGGAAGTTCGCGTTGTCCTCGCGCCGGTCGATGGGCTGGTCGGGGCTGAACATGTCGACGCCGACCATCGTCAGACGACGCTCGACCGCCCAGTCGGCGACGTCCTGGTGCAACCACGGGTGGTCCTCGTACGCCTCCGCGTCGGCGAAGTGCTCGTCCCACCCGGTGTGCAGCAGCAGTGCCTCGCCCGGTTCCGCGGCGGGCCCCCCGTCGAGCACGTCCTGCAGCGTGATGACCTCCCCCGGTCCGCGCGACACCGAGGAGACGACGGCGGTGCCCCAGAAGCGCTCGAGGGGCAGGTCGGCCATGCGCCGGCCGCCGTCGATCGCGTGGACCGGGGCGTCGATGTGGGTCCCGACGTGCGAACCGACGTGCAGCACGTGGGCGCGCAGCCTGGACCCGAGGACCTCGATCTCCACGTCGGGCTGCAGCGGATACCGCGTCATGCCCGCGCTGATCGCGTGCGAGAGATCGATCAACTTGCCGTCCAAGCCAGCACCTCCGACCCAGCGGGGCCCGTTCGCGGCCCCCTCGGACGGAGACTCGCGCGCCGCCCGGCCGGAGGACATCCGCGCGTCTCACTTCCCGGGACGCTGTTGCACCGAGCAACCGGAGACGGCCGGTCAGCGGCGGGGGGTCCGTCAGGCGGCGCCGACCACGGGCGCGAAGTACCCGGAGAGCGGGACACGCCCCCCACCCATCCGCTCCCGGAGCTCCGCGACGAGCTCCAGGCCGGTGCGGACGTCCTCGGCGGAGGGGCGCGGCGTCGAGCGCAGGGAGCGTTCCGACTCGTAGAGCGCCCGTGCCTCCTCCGCGCCGCAGGCCCGTGCCTCCATGAGCAGCTCGGTGGCCCGGTCCGCGTGCGCCGGGTCGTGCGCCCAGGCGACCGCGCGGTCGACCGCCCGGCAGTAGGCGGCCAGCTCGGCGCGACGGTCCACCGCGGCCGCCGCGGACGTCGCCACGACCAGGTTGGGGTAGCCCGGGAACGAGTCGGCCGCCCGGGCGATGACCGACAGGCCCTCCGCCAGCGCGCGAGAGGCCAGGTGTGGGTTGAGCAGTCCCACGTCGGCGGTTCCGCTGCACAGCTGCTGGAACCGTGGGGCGGGTCCCCCGACGGGCAGCAGCTGGTACTCGGCACGGGAGATCCCCTGGTCCTCGAGCAGGCTGTAGAGGACGTAGGCGTAGCCGGAGTCGGCGGCGTCCACGGCCACGCGACCCCCGCGGACGTCGGCCCACGACCCCAGTCCCGCCCGGGCGACGACCATCTGGTCGATCCCCAGGTCGGCCACGTGGACGATCCGAGCTCCTCCCCGCCCCGCAGCAGCGAGGCCGATGACGTTGTCCGCAGCGGTCTGGGCCACGTCGACGTCCCCGCTGGTCAGCTGCTGCATCTGCGCCCGGGAGCTCGTGGTGCTCTCGAAGGACACCTCCAGTCCCTCGTCCGCGAAGAACCCCTCGGCCGCGGCGGCCACCAACGGCGTCTGCAGGGCGAACACGCTCGTCCGGAGGTGCACGGTCGGCTACCGCCCCTCAGAGCGAGACGACGAGCGCGTTGCGCTCGGTCGACCGGCGCCGGAAGGTCGCGACCATGCCGGACTCGATGCGGGCGGCCGTCTGCCGGGCCGCCTCGGTGATGCGAGCCCGGTCGCGGTGCATCGACCGGCTGTCGCCGACGATCGAGATGGCCGCGTGCACGTCACCGTCCGGGTCCTGCAGGGGCACGGCCAGCGCCGTGACGCCCGGCACGTACTGACCGACCAGGAAGGCGGCCGCCTCGCGGCGGACGACGTCGAGCTCGGCGCGGAGGCGGGCCTCCGTGGTGAGCGTGCGCTCGGTGTAGGTCTGCAGGCCCTCGGCCAGCACCTCGGCGAGGAGCGTGTCGGCCCCGTAGGCCAGGAAGACCAGGCCGATGGCGGTGGCGTGCAGGGGCCCGCGGTGTCCCACGCGGGTCCGGATGCCCTGGGCCTGGGCGTGGGCGCCGTGCGCGGCCTCGAGGTAGAGCACCTGGTGGTCCCGGAGGACGGCGAGGTGGGCGCGGTAACCGGTGCGGTCGGCGAGGGCCTCGACCTCGCTCCCGCAGCGGTCCCCCAGCCTGCGTCGCTCGGGAGCGAGGACGCCCAGCTCGAACAGGGAGACGCTGAGCGTGTAGTGCCCGTTCGGGACCTGCTCCAGCGCCCCGGCATCGCGCAGGCTGAGCAGGAGCCGGTGTGCGGTGGCGCGCGGGATCCCGAGGCTGGACTCGCACAGCGAGGCGGTGAGGACGGTGTGTTCCCTGAACAGCTGGAGGATGCGGAACGCCTTCGCGATCGTGCTCGAGGACGCTGTCGCCATCATGCTCCCGGGGTCCTGGCCCGGAGTCGTCCTCCAGGGCACCGGCGGCATGTTACGCACGCCACAGTGGCTGGGACGTGCGTTCGGCCACGTGGTGGTCCTTGAGGATGAACAACCCGTGGTTCTTGTCGCTGATGTAGACGTAACCGCGGGCGTCGACCAGCACGTCCTCGGTCTGCGTGGCCAGCTGTCGCGGGAGCAGCCCGCGCCGGACCGTGGGTGCCGCCGGGATGAAGTGGTCCCGGACGCGCGGCAACCGGGGATTGGAGATGTCGAACGTCCACAGTCCGGCGTTCTCGTAGGTGACGTGGACGTGGTCCTCGACCGCGGCCAGCCACGGCAGCCCGTGCGGCAGGTGGATGTTGTGCGGTCCGAACCGGCCACCGAGCTCGTCGAAGTCCGCGATCCGGAGTTCCGCGGGTGGGACGGGGACCGGGAAGTGCCCCAGGGGCCGGGGTCGTGTCTCGTCCGACAGGTCCACCGTCACGACCAGGTTCATCGGGTCCTGGCCGCCCTCCATGATGACCTCCGTGCTGACGACGGCCAGACCGCGCTCCGGGATGGGCAGGACCGAGTGGACGCCGATGATGCTGCCGAAGTCACCGATGTCCAGCCTGCCCACCAGGCGGGGTTCGGACTCGACGGAGAGGTCCAGGATGACGAAGCCCGCCCGCCCGTAGGGCACGTAGGCACGGTCCCCCAGCACGTACGGCGGGCCGTGCAGGTAGTGCTCGTCGTCCGGGGTCTCACCGCCGGCGATCCACTGGCCCGGGAAGTGCCACCGCCCCACCTCCCGGGGATCGGCCGGGTCACTGACGTCGAGCGAGACGAAGATGTTGCCCCGGTACCCCGCCATGTTCGCCGCGAGGTAGGCCCGGTCACCGCCGACGTAGTAGTTGCGGTGGGTGCCCGCGCCACCGGTCCGGAACTGCCCGAGCCGGCGAGGCGCCTCCGGCTGCGCGAGGTCCCAGAACAGCACCCCCTCGTCGTGCGGCACGCCCCGCTGCCGGCCCCAGAGGGCGACGGCCCGCTCCTCGTCCGGACCCCCGATCTCCTCCAGGGCGGTCACCAGCAGGCCGTCGGCGACCTGGACCTGGAGGGTCCACGTGTTGGGGGGTCCCTCGACGAAGGCGCGGAACTCCGGTGCCGCGGGGTCGGTCACGTCCAGCACGCTCCAGCCGTTGTGCCAGATGTGGCCGGTGTACAGCAGCCAGCGGCCGTCGACCGGATGGAGGGCCAGCTTGAACGCCGGCCGCTCCTCGAGGTCGTGGTACGAGACGAACTCCAGGCCCGGGCTGTTGGTGTAGGCCGGGACGCTCGCCGCCGTCGAGGTCATCGTCGACTCCTCTGGTCCGTCCGTGCGAGGAGCGGGGCTCCGCTCCCACCGGGTGTGCAGTCAGTCCGCGGCGCAGGTGGGGAAGGCCAGCGGCCAGCCGTGCAGCGGTTCGGCCCGGTCACGACCGACCCGGACGGCGCACCCTGCCTGCAGCCCCGCGGTCCGGTCCCGGGTGACCGGGTTCGGCTGCACGATCACCACCTGGTTCTCCGCGAAGGTCCACGGCTCGGGGTGGTGCGGTGTCCGCCGCGTCCCGAGCTCGGGGTTCTTGCCGCCCTCGCCGTGCACGACGCTGTCGAACACGTCGAAGCCGGCCTCCTCGATGACCGCCGCCGCGTCGAGGACGTCCTCGCTGGTCGCCCCGTCCCGCAACGCCGCGCACACCGAGCCGAACCCCGCGGACGCGGCCGCGAACAGGTCCCGGTACAGCGGGGTCGGATCGCTGCCGATGGCGAAGGGGCGGTGGATCTGGGCGCCGTAGCCCCACCAGCTGATGGTGATCTCGGTGATGACGACGTCCCCGCGTTCGAGCCGGCGGCCGGTCGCGAACTGCCAGGGCGAGATCCGATCCGGGTCGGCCATGGCGGTGCTGGCGATGAAGGCGATCCCGAGGTGACCGCCCCGCGGCAGGAACGACGCGTGGAGCAGGGCCTCGACGTCGTGCTCGGTCAGGCCGGGGCGGAGCTCCGCGACCAGGACGTCACACGCCTCGTCGAGCAGGCGACCGCTGGCGCGGAACCAGTCCAGCTCCTCCTCGCTCCGGATCCAGCGCAGCTGGTCGTACGGACCGGCCAGGTCGGTGAACTCCGCGTCCGGCAGCGCCGACCGCAGCTGGTCGAACTGGGCCGCCGGGATGGACGTCGACAGGCCCACGACGCCGATCCGTCCTCCGGCGCACCCCCGCTCGCCGAGCAGCTCGGTGACGGCCCGGGACGCCGACGGCCAGTAGCAGCGCACGTCGGGGACGACGGACAGCCGCTGTGCCGTCGGCACGTGGTTGAGGAAGTGCAGGAGCAGCACCGGCTCGCCGGGCAGCACGAGCAGCCAGGTGGGCTGCCGCGGCAGGTACCCGCTCAGCCAGTGGACCGGGCCCGGAGCCCCGGAGTGCACGAGCAGGGCGTCGACCCCGGCGCGCTCCATCAACCCCCGGACGGCGGTCCACCGCCGCGCGTACTCGCCTTCGCTGAACCGGGGGAACTCCCGGCCGACGCCCCCACCGGGTCCGGACGCCACGGCCGCGGGCCGGCTCACCGCTCGGACGCCTCGTCGACGAGCTCGGCGCTCCAGGGCCGGGTCTGCACCGTGCCGGCGAGATCGACGAAGGAGTGCTCGGAGTCCATGGGCACACCGTCCACGCGCGCCCGCAGCCAGTCCGCGACGTAGGTGCCGGCGTGCGGTCCGAGGCTGCTCGAGGTGCCGGTGTGCAGCCCGTGCGACTCCCCCTCGTAGACCAGCATCTGCTTGGGCGTCTGCATCGCGTCCAGCAGCCGGTAGGTGTGCTCCACCGGGCTCAGCTCGTCGTCCTCCCCCGCGATGGCCAGGTAGGGCGCGGTGACGCGCTCCGCCAGGGGCAGCACGTCGAGCTTCGCCGCCCACCGGTCGAACTCCTCCTCGTCGGAGAACCCCGCCATGTACATGAAGCGCACCTTGAACGTGGGGGACGCGGTCTCGAACAGCGTCCGCAACCCGGGTTCGTGGCAGACGAACGCGACGGCACACGCCGCCAGGTCGGGGACGGCCGCGGCCACCTGGGTGGCCCAGAAGGAGCCGAAGCTGGCCCCGAAGACGGCGATGCGGTCGCCGTCGACGTCCGGGTGTCCCCGCAGCCAGGCGACCGCCGCCCGGCCGACGTCGGCGAAGGCGTCCTCCGTGACGCGGATGCCGCGGCGGACCAGCGCGGTGCCCTGCCCCGGCCCGTCGATGGCCAGCACCGCGAACCCGCGCTGGAGGAGCTTGTCGCCGTAGAGGGCGCAGCGCATCTCCTTGAAGGAGTCCATCCCGCTGATGCCCAGGACGGCGGGCACGGGTGTCCCGGCCGGCACCCCCGGCGGCATGTGCAGGTACGCGGGCAGGGTCGTGTCCCGGAAGGGGATGGACACCTCGTGGATCACGCGGTCGGCGTGCCGGACGTAGGCCTGGTAGCAGGCGGTCTTGGCGTCGTCGAGGCGCACGTTGCGAGCGTTGTTCTCGAAGATCGGCCACTGCGCACCGCCGTAGAGCAACGCGGCGATGAACCAGCTGTCCCGCGCGGAGACGAACGCGCGGCCGGCCTCGAACGCGCGCGCCATGCGCTCCCGACGGGCGGCGGCCTTCTCGAACGCCCGTGAGATGTCACTGAACCGTCGCGCCCGGGCCCGGACACCGGCGAAGTCCCCCGCCGCCTCCGTGCCGCACGGCCCCAGGGTGTAGGAGATCCGGGCCTGGTCCCACTCGATCCCCACGGCCTTGATGACGTTGTCGACGACCCATCTCTGCTCGTCCCACCGCCTGGCGCGGGGGACCCCGCTCGCGACTGACTCACTCACCGCTGTCTCCTCCTGTCGGAACCTCTGGACGGCGTGCCGCGCACCCGACGGGCAGGCCGGCGCTCCGCCCACGAGGGAGCGCCGCACTCCCGCTGCACGGCACTCCTGCTGCGTCACCGCGGTCGAGGTGGCCGCCCACCCGAGCGGGCGGCGCTCCCCTGCCGCCGGTTCAGGACTGGAAGTACCGCCCGATGGACGTCACGTACTCGACGAACTGCGGGGACTCCCGGACGGCGATCCCGCGAGGGTGCGGGATGTCGATCGAGACGATGTCCAGGATCGTGCCCGGACGCCCGCTCATCACCACGACCCGGTCGCTCAGGAAGACCGCCTCGCTGATCGAGTGGGTGACGAGGACGGCCGTCTTGCGGGTCTCCAGCCACATCTTCCCGAGGTCGAGGACCAGCTGGTCCCGCGTCATGGCGTCCAGGGCGCCGAACGGCTCGTCCAGCAGGAGCACGCTCGGGTCGTGGACCAGCGTCCGGCACAGGGCCACGCGCTGCTTCATGCCGCCGCTGAGCTGACCCGGGTAGGCGTCGGCGAAGGACTCCATGCCGACCGTCTCCAGGAGGTCGCGCGCCCGCTGCTCGTAGTCCTCGATGCGCAGCTTGCGGGACTCGATCTGCAGGAGCACGTTCCGGAGCACCGACCGCCACTCGAGCAGCAGCGAGTCCTGGAAGGCCACCCCCATCTGGGTCTGCACGCCGGTCACCGACCGGTCGTCGACGAGGATGTCGCCGTCGCTGCGGGGCACCAGCCCCGCGCACATCTTGAGCAGCGTGGACTTGCCGCAGCCCGAGGGGCCGACGATGGACACGAACTCCCCGTCGGCGATGTCGAAGGACACGTCCTGCAGCGCCTGCACCGGCCCGGACTGGATGCGATAGGTCTTGCCGACCGATCGGAACGCCAGACTCGCCATCTCCAAGCCTCCCAGTCGAGCTCTACGCGGACGCCGTGAAGGCGGAGTGTTCCCTGCGCCACGGCATGGCCAGGCTCTCGGCGAGCTCCACGAGCTTGAAGGCGACCAGCCCGAGCACGACGATCGCGATGATCCCCCCGAAGCTCTGCGCCACGTTGAAGGCACTGCTCGAGGACTGGATGTAGTAGCCGAGCCCGGACTGGCCGGTGACGAACTCGCCGACCACCGCGCCGATGAGCGCGAGCGTCATCCCCACCTTGAGCCCGGAGAAGATGGCTCCCAGCGCGTACGGGATCATGATCTTGCGGAAGAGCCGGGCGCCACGCAGGCCCATGGAGTTCCCCAGCATGACCAGGTCCCGGGGCACCTCGCGCAGTCCACCGGCGCCGGAGACGGCGACGGGGAAGAACGCGATGATCACGACGATGGTGATGATCGTCGGCTGCCCGAAGCCCAGCCAGACGACGAGCAACGGAGCGATGGCGACCTTGGGGATGGCCTGCGAGATGACGAGGGCCGGGTAGAACAGCCGAGCGACGAGCTGGCTCGCGGTCATGAGGATGGCGCAGCCCAGGCCGAGCACCGCAGCGATGAGGAACCCGACCACGACCTCCTGCGCCGTCACGAGGGTGTGACCCCAGAGGACCGCGGCGTTGGCCCACATCTCCTCGAGGACCTGCTCCGGCGGGGGCAGGAGGAAGTCCCGGATGCCGAAGACGACGGTGACGAGCTTCCACAGCAGGAGCAGCACCACCACGATCGCCAGGATCTTCGCTGCTCGCCGCAGGAAGGCGGAGGCGCCGTGGCCGGCCCGGGCGCGGAAGGTCGGCCGCGCCGGGACCCCCACCGACTCCTGCGCCGCGTCACTCATCGGCGTCGGTTGCTGGACGGCGGTCATGCACGGCCTTCCTACTCGTTCTCGACGAACTCGTTGGTGTAGTACTGCTCGGGGTCGGAGGGATCGTCCAGGGCACCCGCGTCGGCCATCACCTGGACGGAGCTCTCCCAGAGCTCGGGCGGCATGACCCCGTAGGGCGCCTCGACGTTCTGGTTGACGAACTCGAGGATCGCGACGGGGTCGCTGAACGCCCCGATCTCGGCGGGGTAGCTGGCGCGGACGTCCTCGACCGCGTCCTCCGGGTTCTCCACGGTGAACTCCAGTCCCCGGACGAAGCAGTCCACGACCGCGTCGACCAGGTCCGGGTCCTCCTCCACGAGGTCCTGCCGGGTGACCAGACCGGCGCCCAGCACGTCGAGCCCGAGGTCGGAGTAGGCGAGGAACCCGGCGTCGGGCATCTCGTCACGCACGCCGAGCAGCGTGCTGGCGCCACCACCGGCCGCGTCGACCTGCCCGGACAGCAGGGCGGAGGTCACCGCGGGACCGGCCACCGTCTGCACCTGGACCGAGTCGGC
Source organism: Geodermatophilus sabuli (assembly GCF_010686765.1). Classification (GTDB taxonomy): domain Bacteria; phylum Actinomycetota; class Actinomycetes; order Mycobacteriales; family Geodermatophilaceae; genus Geodermatophilus; species Geodermatophilus sabuli_A. The sequence continues at coordinate 314,845 of NZ_JAAGWF010000009.1, forward strand.
AGGGACGTCGTTCACGGACAGGAACGGCCCGAACAGGGTGGTCGGGGTGGCGAACTGGGACAGCGCGACGCTCTTGCCCTCGAGGTCGGCCGGCTCCTCGATCCCGCTGTCGGGCGAGGTCACCAACCCGAACTCGGTGAGCGTGTCGCGGGCGGCGACGGCGACCAGCGGCAGGCCCTCCTGGACGGCGACCGCCGTGTCCGGCAGGCCGCCGAGGACGAAGTCCGCCTGCCCGTTGGCGACCAGCTGCTCGCCCTCGACACCGGGCCCGCCCGGCATGATGGTGACCTCGACGCCCTCCTCCTCGCAGTACCCCTGCTCCACCGCGGAGAAGATCGACGCGAAGTTGGGGCTGGCGGTGAAACCGAGGACGACGGTCGCCTCACCCACGTCGGCGGCGGCGCCCGACGCGCCTCCGCCTCCGCCTCCGCCTCCGCCGCCACCGGAACCACCGCTGTCGGCCGCTTCGCCGCCACAGCCGGTGAGCGCGGTGGCCGCGGCGAGGGCCAGCGCCACCGTGGACCGGCGCGATCGGCGGCGCGTCGACACCCCTCGACCCATGCGGCCGCCTGCTCCGGAACCGTGATCCGACATCTGGTCTCCTCTGACGGTGGGTGTCGCGCGCCTCGACCGGACACCGCTGCCGGCCGGCCGCACCGGGGACCCGGGACGTGTCCCTCGTCCGGAGATGGCGGCCACGTACCGAGCGGTGTTCATGTCGCCCGCAGTGTTGATCACAGGGGGCCGGACCCACGACTGCGACGTCTCACAATCCGAGATGCCTGCGGACGGCGTCGGCTAGCTCGCGGCCGTGGCCCTCGCCCGGCGGCCGGGCAGCCAGGTGAAGACCACGACGGTGGCCAGGAGCGTGGCGGCGGCCGTGCCCAGCGCGGTGACGTGCATGGCCGCGACGAACGCGTCCTCGGCGGCGTCGGCCAGCCCGGAGACGGCGGCCGCGGCCTCGGCGTCCCCCTGGACCGCCTGGGTCGCCTCGAGGGTGGCGACGATGGACGTGCTGGCCTCCGCCCGCGCCGGGGCGGGCAACGCGTCGACGGCGTCCCCCAGCTGCGCGGAGTAGGAGGCGGCGAGCAGCGAGCCGAGGATGGCGACCCCGAGGGCGCCGCCGACCTGCCGGACGGAGTTGTTCACCGCCGCGCCCGCGCCGGCCTTGTGCCGTGGCACGACGGACATGATCGACTCGGTCGTCGGGGCCATCACCGCCCCCATGCCCAGGCCCTGGACGGCCAGCACGACCAGCAGCAGCCCCAGCGACGAGGTGCGGTCGAGCAGCTGGACGGCGCAGACCGCACCGGTGATGAGCAGGAACCCCGAGCCGACGACGGCCTTGGCGCCGTACCGCTCGGCCAGCCGGGCGCTGACCTGGGCCATGAACGCCAGGCCCACGGCCATCGGGATGAGCGCCGCCCCGCTGGCCAGCGGCCCGTAGCCGCGGACGCCCTGCAGGTAGTAGACGAGGTAGAACGTCGCGCCCATGAGGGCGAAGAAGTTCAGCGCGAGAGCGGCCGCGGCGGCGGAGAACGCCGGCGTGCGGAAGAGCGAGACGTCGAGTGCGGGGTGGTTGGAGCGGGCCTGGAGCCAGACGAACAGGGTGAGGAGCGCCAGCCCGCCGACGATGGGCACCAGGACGCCCGCCGAGCTCCAGCCGGCGCCGGAGCCGCCGTGGATGATCCCGTAGACCAGCGCGGTCAGGGCCAGGATGGACAGCAGCACACCGGGGACGTCGAGCCGCCCGGGAGCCGGGTCGCGGGACTCCGGGACGACGACCAGCGTGGCGACGATGCCGACCAGCGCGACCGGCACGGCGAGCAGCAGGATCGACCCCCACCAGAAGTGCTCGAGGACGGCGCCGCTGGCCAGCGGACCGGCGGCGACGGCCAGTCCGCCGGCGCCGGCCCAGACGCCGATGGCGCGGCCGCGCTCACGGGCCGGGAAGACGTTGGTGATCACCGCCAGGGTGGCCGGCTGCACCGCCGCGCCCCCGATCCCCGTCACCGCCCGCCAGAGGATCAGCTCTCCGGGGCTGCTGCTGAAGGCGCCGAGGAGCGAGGCGACGGTGACGATCGACAGACCGATCAGCAGGACCCTGCGGCGGCCGATCCGGTCGCCCACCACACCCCAGGAGAAGAGCAGGCCGGCGAAGACCAGGATGTAGGCGTCGATCGCCCACTGCAGCTCGCCCTGGCTGGCGCCCAGGTCGCGCTGCAGGGTCGGGATGGCGACGTTGAGCGTGGTGTTCCCCATGATCACCACGAGGATGCAGACCACCATGGTGGCCAGCACCCACCAGCGGCGGGCGGAGGCGGGCTGGTCCGGCTCGGGGGCAGCGGCCTGCTCCGGGGCAGCGGCCTGCTCCGGGGCGGCGGCCCGCGGGTGGTCGGTGCCGGTCACGCCCCGCCGTCCGGGCGGCTCGCGGGTGGCGGCCTCCGGGACGGATCGGCGAAGGCGGCGAACGCCTCGAGGTTGCGCAGCGACTCACCGCGCTTGACCCGCCAGTCCCACTCGCGGCGGATCGAGGTGCCGAAGCCGATCTCCAGCATCGTGTTGAAGGGGTCGTCGGCGTAGCTGAGCACCGAGCCGAGGAGGCGGTCGAGCTCCTCGGGGCTGACCGCGGCGTGCGGCAGCCGCCCGGTGAGGTAGACGTCGCCGACGGTGTCGATCGAGTAGGCGACGCCGTACATCCGGGCGTTGTGCTGCAGCAGGAACGTCCACAGCTGCTCGCGGTTCTCGTCGGGCTGGCGGCAGACGAAGGCCTCGACGCGCAGCGCGTGCTCGCCGACGATCAGCCCGCAGACGGTCTTGAGCTTGTGCGTGCCGGGGAGGTCGACCAGCCAGCGGCCGGGGCCGAGGTGCTCGTGCGCGAGGTCGCTGTCGCGGAGGGTCTGCTCGATCACCGCGTCGAGCTCGGCGATGGTCCGCCGTCCGCTCACCGGACCGCCCGGGAGGTCACCGGGCCACCTGCGCGCCGGGCAGCGGACGCAGCGCCGCGAGCGACCGGGCCGGCCGCAGCAGCGCACCGGCGACCTCCCGGCGGTGCGCGGTGGCCATGTCCGCCGCGGCCGCGGTGTAGGCGGCCACCAGGGAGTCGACCGTGCGTTCCCAGGAGAACCCGCCGGCGTGCCGGCGCGCGCCGGCCGAGAGCAGCTCGCGCCGGGCCAGGACGGCGCGGATGGCGGTGGCGTAGTCGGCCGGGTCGCGGCCCTCGACGAGCACGCCCGAGACGCCGTCCCGCACGGCGGTGCGCAGCCCGCCCACCGACGCCGCGACGACCGGCGTCCCGCACGCCTGCGCCTCCAGGGCCACGAGGCCGAAGGACTCGTTGTGGCTGGGGACGACGGCGACGTCCGCGGCCCGGTAGTGCTCGGCCAGCCGCTCGGCGTGCTGGGGCGGCAGGAAGCGGACGAGGTCGGCGATGCCCAGGGTCGCGGCGAGCTGCTCGAGCTGCCGCGGCGCCTCCAGCCCCGATCCGCTGGGGGCGCCGATGACGTGCACCTGCAGCCGGTCGCGCAGGCCCGGGTCGTCGGCGAGCATCCGCGCGGCGGCCTCGAGCAGCAGGTCGGGCGCCTTCAGCGGCTGGATGCGGCCGACGAAGAGCAGGACGACGGCGTCCTCGTCGACGCCCAGCGCACGCCGGGCGGCCCGCCGGTCGCCGGGAGTGAACCGGTCGAGGTCGACCCCGGGCGGGACGACGAGGATGCGGCGGGGGTCGGCGGCGTAGTGGTCGACCAGCTCGCGGGCCTCGTCGGCGGTGTTGGCGATCAGCCGGTCGGCCTCGGTCACCACCTGCTCCTCGCCGATCACCCGGGCCCGCGGCTCGGGCCGGTCACCGGCGGCGAGCGCGGCGTTCTTCACCTTCGCCAGCGTGTGCGCGGTGTGGATGAGCGGCACGCTCCACCGGTCCCGGGCCAGCCAGCCGACCTGGCCCGACAGCCAGTAGTGGGAGTGCACGACGTCGAAGTGGCCGGGCTCGTGCTGGGCCTCCTCGCGCAGCACGGCGGCGGTGAAGGCGCACAGCTGCGCGGGCAGCTCCTCCTTGCCCAGGCCCTCGAACGGCCCCGCGCTGACGTGCCGCACCGTCACGCCGGGGCTCATCTCCACCACCGGGGGCAGGTCGCTGGAGGTGGCCCGGGTGAAGACGTCGACCTCGATGCCGCGGGCGGCCAGCCGGCGGGAGGTCTCGACGACGTAGACGTTCATGCCACCGGCGTCGCCCGCGCCGGGCTGGTCCAGCGGGCTGGTGTGCACCGACAGCGTGGCCACCCGGCGGGGTGCGGCCGACCGGGGACGGCGGCGAGCAGCCACGTGCGTCCTCCCGCCCTGACATCCTGCGCCGGCACCGGAGGGGCACCCGCTCGACTCCGCATCCTGCAACAGGGCCAGGATCGTTCTCATGCCCGGCCCCAGCCCCCATCTTCCGTCCGGTCCCCGCACCCTGCCCGGCGAGGGCCGCACCGCCGTGGTCACCGGCGCCTCGAGCGGCATCGGCGCGGCCACCGCCACCCGGCTGGCCGCCGAGGGCTTCGACGTCGTCCTCGGTGCCCGCCGCCTGGACCGCCTGACGACCCTCGCCGACTCGATCGGCGCGCGGGCCCTGCCACTGGACGTCACGGACGAGGCCTCCGTGGCCGCCTTCACCGGCGCCCTGGACCGGGTGGACGTGCTGGTCAACAACGCCGGCGGCGCCTTCGACGCCCGCCCGGTGGCCGAGGCCGACCTGGACTCGTGGGCACGGACCTACGAGGTGAACGTGCTCGGCACCGTCCGGCTGACGGCGGCGCTGCTGCCGGCCCTGCGCGCATCCGGCGCCGGCGACGTGCTGTTCGTCGGGTCGACCGCGGGGCTGGTCAGCTACGAGGGCGGCGCCTCGTACACGGCGGCCAAGCACGGGGTCCACACGCTCGCCGAGACCCTGCGGCTGGAGCTGGTGGGTGAGCCGGTGCGGGTGATCGAGATCGCACCGGGGATGGTGCGCACCGACGAGTTCTCGCTCAACCGGCTGGGCTCGGCCGAGGCCGCGGACGCCGTCTACCGGGGGGTGCGCGAGCCGCTGGTGGCCGAGGACGTCGCGGACTGCATCGCCTGGGCGCTCACCCGCCCGCACCACGTCAACGTCGACCTGCTCGTCGTCCGCCCGCGCGCGCAGGCCGCCCAGCACAAGGTGCACCGCGAGTAGGCCGCCCGGGGGTGTCCGGACGGGCGGCCAGCCTGCCGCCGTGCCGGAGCAGGTGCCCCCTTCCTGATGTCCACGGGCGACGCCGAGCGGGCGATGGAGCTCTGCACGTCGCTGTTCGACGACGCGCGCATCATCGCCCTCACCCGCTGGGGAGCCGGGGGCAGGGCGCGGAGGGGACGGTGGAGCAGGCCACCTCCTCGATCGCCGGTCAGGTCTTCCGCTGCTCCGACAGCCCCCAGTTCATGCCGTCACCGTCACGCCGTCGTTCTCGATCTTCGTCGACGTCGCATCGGCCGAGGAGCTCGACCGGCTGTTTCGCGGGCCTCTCCGACGGTGGTGTCCTGATGCCGCTGGGCGACCACGGCTTCAGCCGCCGCTTCGGCTGGGTGGACGACCGCTTCGGCGTCTCCTGGCAGAACCTCCCCGGCGCGAGGAGGTGCCGTGATCAGGGACGGACGGCGGTCGGTTCGCGGTCGAGGGTGACGCCGAAGCGATCCCGCACGGTGGCCACGACCGCGTCGGCGAAGGCGAGCAGCTCGGCGGCGGTGGCGCCGTCCTCGGTGGTCAGCGCGAGGCTGTGCCGGGAGGAGGTGCCGACCCGGCCCCGCCGGGTGCCCCGGCCGAACCCGGCCGACTGGACCAGCCAGGCGGCGCTGAGCTTGACCCGCCCCTCGCCGGCCGGCCAGCTGGGGCAGCCCTCGACGGTCTGCTCCGCCGGCACGACGGGGTTGGTGAAGAAGGACCCGGCGCTGCGGCTGTCGGGATCGGCCGGGTCCCAGACCATGCCCTTGCCCCGCCGCAGCTGCAGCACCGCGGCGCGGACGTCGGCCAGTGGCACCGTCGCGCCGAGCTCCACGCCCAGGGTGCGGGCCAGCTCCGCGTACCGGACCGGCCGGGAGCGGTCCCCGGGCGTCAGCTCGAACGTGACGTCCAGGACGACGAACCGGCCGGGTTCGCGCTTGAGCCGGCTGTCCCGGTAGGCGAAGCCGCACTCGGCCGGGGTGAGCGTCCGCTCGGACTTCTCCGCGCGGTCGTACACCGAGACCGCGGTGATGACCTGCGCGACCTCCTGGCCGTAGGCCCCGACGTTCTGCACCGGTGTCGCGCCCGTCGAGCCGGGGATGCCCGACATCGCCTCCATGCCGGCCAACCGCTGCTCGACGGTGACCGCCACCAGGTCGTCCCAGGACTCGCCCGCCTGCACCCGCAGCTGCCCGCCGTCGCGCTCGATCCCCCGGGACCGGACGGCGACGACGTCCCCGGGCCAGCCGTCGTCCGGTGCGATCAGGTTCGACCCCCCGCCGAGGACCAGCAGCGGCCGGCCGGCCTCGTCGGCCTCCCGGACGGCGTCAACCAGTTCCCGGGCGTCGGTGACCTCGACCAGCCGATCGACGGGACCACCCACCGCCAGCGTCGTCAGCTCCGCGAGGCGGGCGTTCCGTCGGACCTGCACCCCTCCACGCTAACCGCGGCTAGGCTCCCGGCCGTGGAAGGACCCCGTCCTGCCCGCCCGTCGCCGGCTCAGGGTGGTGCCCTGGACGGGGCCGCGGCAGGTGACCACAAGCGCCGGGCCACCTTCGCCCCCAGGAAGCCGCCCCGACTGGCCGCCGGGCGGGCGCGGGCGCTGGGCCTGCCCACCCGCGGCACGACGAACGCCAACCGGCTGCGCCGGATCGACCGCTGGCTGCTGGCCACCCAGGTCCCCCGGCTGCGCGACGCCGTCCGGCCGCTCGTCGTGGACCTGGGGTACGGCTCCTCCGCGGTGACCACGCTGGAGCTCGCCGACCGCCTGGGACCGGAGGTGCACGGGCTGGAGGTCGTCGGCCTGGAGATCGACCCCGAGCGGGTGGCCGCCGTCGCCGCCGACCGGGACCCGCCTCGGGTGGACTTCCGGCTCGGCGGCTTCGAGCTGGCCGGGCTGCGCCCCGTCCTGGTGCGGGCGTTCAACGTGCTGCGCCAGTACGACGAGCAGTCCGCGACCCGGGCCTGGGAGACCATGTGCGCCGGGCTGGGCCCGGGCGGGCTGCTGGTCGAGGGCACCTGTGACGAGTGGGGACGGCGGGCGACCTGGGTGGCCCTGGACGCCGACGGTCCGCTGACCCTGACGCTGTCGGCGCGGGTGGCCGACCTCGACAAGCCCTCCGACCTGGCCGAGCGGCTGCCCAAGGCCCTCATCCACCACAACCTGCCCGGCCGGCCGGTGCACGAGTTCCTGCGGGCCCTCGACGCGGCCTGGGCGACCGCGGCCGGGCTGTCCACCTTCGGCCCGCGGCAACGGTGGACCGCCGCCGTGCAGGCCCTGGCCGACGCGGGCTGGCCGCTGGTCGGGTCCACCCGGCGCTGGCGGCAGGGCGAGCTCACCGTCCGCTGGTCGGCGGTCGCGCCGGACTGAGCTCGGGCGGCCGCCACGCGCCCGTCTCCCCCGGTGGCCGCCCGCCCTGGCGGAGGGGCGGCCGGCCTGACCACGCCGTCGGGCACGATGGGCGGCATGACACCGCCGGCCGGGAACGCTCTGCGGCAGCGGTGCCTCGAGGCCGTCGCCGAGGAGGGCCGGCGGGTCCGGGTGCTGGTCGAGGACGTCGAGGCCGGGCGGACGGACGCGCACTGGGGCACGCCGGTGCCGTGGGTGCCCGCCTGGACCGTCCGCGACCTCGTCGGCCACCTGGGCGCCGTGCACCGGTGGGCCACCGCCATCGTGCGGGCCGGGTCCACCCGACAGCCCGCGGCACCCCCCCGCCCTCCGGAGGACGGGCTGGCCGACTGGTACGCCGCCGGTCTCGCCGACCTGGTGACCGCCCTGCGCGACACCCCCGCCGATGCCGCGGCCTGGCACATGAGCCCGACCGCGGAGAAGACGGCCGCATCCTGGGTCCGGCGCCAGGCGCACGAACTGACCGTGCACCGGATGGACCTCGAGGTCGCTGCCGGCGTCCCCGTCTCCGGCGTCGACCCCGCCCTGGCCGAGGACGGCGTCGACGAGGTGCTCCGGGTCGTCGTCCCCCGCTGGGCGCACACCGAGCCGCTGCGGACCGCCACCGCGACCGTCGCCGTGCGCAGCGTGGACAGCGGCCGCGCGTGGCTGGTCCGCGTGACCGACGGTGGGGTCGAGGTCCGGAACGCCGACGCACCCGCCGATGCCCGGCTCGAGGGGCCGGCCGACGCCCTCCTCCGCCGGCTCTGGGGCCGCCCGGCGGAGGTCGTCCTCACCGGCGACCCGGCCGCCGAGTCCCTCCTGCGCGGCCGGTGAACCGGCGCGCTGCCCCCGGCGTGGTCCCTCCGGGCCCCACGCCCGTGGCCGGCGGTACCGCCGAGCTGCTCGGGGACGCCGACCGGGACGGCTCGTGGGTGCTGCTGGTGGACGGGACGCCGCAGTCGCACGTCGACCTCGACGACCCGGCGCACCTGGAGTTCGAGTACGTGCGCCGGATCGGGCACGTCCTCGACCTGGCCGCCGGGGAGGGCGCGCCGCTCGACGTCGTCCACCTGGGCGGCGGGGCGCTCACCCTCCCCCGCTACGTCGCGGTCACCCGGCCGGGATCGCGGCAACGGGTGGTGGAGATCGACGAGCCGCTGACCGACCTGGTGCGCGCGCACCTGCCGCTCCCCCGCGGCGCCCGGGTGCGGGTCCGGGCCGCCGACGCCCGCGCCGGCCTGGAGGCGCTGGCGGCGGGGAGCGCCGACGTGGTGGTGAGCGACGTCTTCGCCGGGGCACGCACCCCGGCGCACCTGACCAGCGTGGAGTACGCCCAGCAGGCACGGCGGGTGCTGCGCCCCGGCGGGACCTACGCGGCCAACGTCGCCGACGGCCCGCCGCTGCGCTTCGCCCGCGCCCAGGTCGCCACGCTGCGGGCGGTGTTCGCGCACGTGTGCCTGCTCGCCGAGCCCGGGACCCTGCGCGGCCGCCGGTTCGGCAACCTGGTCGCGGTGGCCTCGGACGCCGAGCTGCCGCTCCCCGGCCTGGTGCGCCGCTGCGCCGGGGACCCGATGCCCAGCCGGGTGGTGGCCGGCGCCGACCTGGAGCGTTTCGCCGGGACCGCCCAGCCGGTGCACGACGTCGAGGCGGTGGCCTCACCGGAGCCCCCGGACGGCGTCTTCAGCCGGTGACGGGCGTCCGGCCGCCCGTAGGGTCGAGGCCATGACCACACCTGCGCGCATGCCGTTGCGCCGCGACACCCAGCACAAGATGATCGCCGGCGTCTGCTCGGGCATCGCCCGGCGCTACGGGCTGTCCACCGGCGGCCTGCGCCTGGCCTTCGTGCTCTCCTGCATCCTGCCCGGGCCGCAGTTCATCGCCTACCTGCTGCTGTGGGTGCTCGTCCCGGCCGACGACCGCCGGTGAGCGGTCCGCCCGGGACGGGTCACCAGCCGGTGCCGCCCCGGCGCAGCCCGCGCACCGCGGGCCGGACGTCGACCAGGTAGACGACGGCCGCGATGATCGCCGGCAGCCCGAGGAAGCTCATCGGGCCCTGCAGGAAGACGACCACCACGGCGAGTCCGGTGATGGCGGCCCAGGCCGGCTTGGTGAGCTTCCCCGCCGCGACGTAGCCGCTCGCCGGCCGGATGAGGGCGTCCACGAGGGCGTAGGCGGTCAGCGCCAGGGCGCCGTAGTAGAGCCCCACGTAGACGACCCCGTCGAAGGACAGCATGTCCGCAGGGTACCCGCCGGCGAGCACACGGACGGGTGACGCGCAAGCGCGGACAGCACAGGGCCCCGGAGCGCAGGTGCAGCTCCGGGGCCCTGAGATCGTGGCCCGTTCCCGGGCGGCCCCTCCAGAGAGGAGGGTGGCCCCCTCCGGGAGGAGGGGGTCCTTCGTCAGTCGGTGCTCTTGGCGGGCACGACCGTCGGGTCGGTGCGCTTGGCCGTCTTGGCGCGGGTCACGCGGGCCGAGGCCTTGGCGGGAGCGCCGGTGCGGGCGGCCGAGCTCTTCTTGGCGGGCTTGGCCGGCGCCGCGGCGTCGGCCTCGGCGATGGTGGCCTTGGCCGAGTCGGCAGCCTCGTGCGTGGCCTCCTCGGCGGACTCGATGACCTTCTCGGCCTTCGCCGCGGTCTTCTGCGCGATGGAGGTCACCTCGTTCGAGGCCTCCGCGACGGTCTCGGCGGTCTCCTCGAGGACGTCCTCGAGACGGTCCTCGACGGCGTCCACGGCGCGCTCCGCGCGGCTGACGACCTTGCGGAAGCCCGGCTGGCGACGCAGCTCCTCGACGACCTGACCGCCGCGGACGGCGAGGGTCTCGATGGTGGCCACGGCCTGGGTGCGCGCGGTGCTGACCAGCCCGGTGACGGCGTCCTTGACCGCCTCGGGGCGGACGGCGGAGGCGAGCTGCTCGGCCGAGGTGCGAGCGGTCTGCACGGCACCGCGGGCGCGGCCGGCGGCCTCCTCGGCGCGGGTGCGGGCCTCCTTGGTGGCCAGGTCGATCTGGACCTGCGCCTCGCCGGGGAGGGCCTCGGCGCGCGAGCGCAGGGTGCCGACGACGGCGCGGGCGCGCTCGACAGCCAGGTCACCGGCGCCGACGGCGGCCAGCAGGACGGTCTTGTTCTGGACGGCGACGGTCTCGCCGTACTTCTTGAGGGTCTCGGTGGCGGTCATGCCGACTCCTTCGTCGAGGTGCTGGGGGTGGGGGTCTCGGGTGCGGTCGGTGCAGGTGGCCGGCTCGCGGCGTGCTCACGGACGTAGGTCTCGTAGAGCTCGATCAGGACGGCCTTGTGCCGCTCCGACAGCGAGTCGTCGCCGCGGATGGCCGCCACCGTGTCGGGGTTGCCGGCCCGGCGGTCGAGGATGCCGGCCTGCTCGTAGAGCGTCTCGGCCGAGATCTTCAGGCCGCGGGCGATGGCGGCCAGGATCTCCGCCGAGGGCTTGCGCAGCCCGCGCTCCACCTGGGAGAGGTAGGGGTTGCTGACCCCGGCGCTGCGGGCGAGCTCCCGCAGGGACACCCGCGCGGCACTGCGCTGCTCCCGGATGAAGTCACCGACCTGCGAGCTCACCGCCGAGACGTTCGACCGCTCACCGGCGACCGTCTCCGCAACGCTGCCCGCGAGCTGGTCCACCTTCTCGCGGACGGTGGTCACCTGCTCACGGACGAACTCGCCTGGTTTCTGCACGTCGACGACGCTATCCGCGAGTGCTAGCTGCTGCAAGCGTTGAAGCTAGCACTCGGCGGTGAACCTCCTCACACCGGTCCGGTCGGCTCAACCCCGCAGGCCGGCGGCCGAGCGGACCTCACCCACCACGCCGTCCCCGCCGGAGACCGGCAGGACCGACCAGGCCCGCAGCTGCTCCTCGGGGACGCCGAGCCGGACCAGCCCGGCACACAGCGCCGGCGTCCGGCCGCGGTCGCCGCCGTCGTCGAGCTTCAGGGCCACCGCCCCCCGACCGGGCAGCGCGGCCACGTGCACGCCGTCGGCGCCGCCCTTGACCAGCAACCCGTCGACGGCCCCCATGAGGTCGGTGTCCTCGCGGCCGGTGCCGGCGACGAACCACGGGTGCGCCCGCATGGCGTCGGCGACGGCCCGCCCGGCCGTCCCCGCCGCCGCCTCGACCAGCGACGACACCCCGCGGGCCAGCCCGGTCAGCGGCAGCGCGTGCTGCGGCGCACCGCAGCCGTCGACCACCACCGCGGTCACCGGCGTGCCGGCGGCCTCGCCCAGCCGCGCCTCGATCGCCTGCTGCAGCGCGTGGTCGGGCGCCAGGTAGCCCTCCGTCGGCCAGCCGGCCGCCACGCAGGCGGCCAGCATCGCCGCGTGCTTGCCCGAGCAGTTCATGGCCAGCCGCTCCGGCGCCCGGCCGGTCGCCAGCCACTGCGCGCGGGTCCGCTCGTCCGAGGGCAGGGCCGGGGGGCACCCGAGGTCGTCGGGGCCGAGCCCGGCTCCGGTCAGGATCGCGGCGGCGAGCTCCCGGTGGGCGTCCTCCCCCGAGTGCGATCCGGCGCCGATCGCCAGCTGCTCGGCCGAGCCGGGCACCCAGCCGGCGGCCAGCAGTGCGGTGGCCTGCACCGGCTTGTTCGACGAGCGGGGCAGCACCGGCCGGTCGACGTCCCCCGCCGCGGAGACGACGCTGCCGTCGGGCCCGACGACGACGAGCGCTCCGCGGTGCACCGACTCGAGGAACCCGGAGCGCTCCACCTCCACCAGCACCGGGTTCTCCGGCCACGGTGACGAACTGGACCCGCGCCGAGCTGGCGAGGCGTGGGGGGAAGAGTGGTCCGTCACCGGCCCTCGTCGGCCAGCAGCGCGGCGACGTCGGCCTCCCCGTGCTGGTACCGCCGGCCCAGCTCCGAGGCCAGGCCGTCCATCACCTGCTGCACCCCCCGCCGGCGCTCGGACAGCGAGCTCTCGGCGGCGGCCAGGGCGCGCGCGGCCCGCTCCAGGTCGGCGTCGGCCAGCTCGGCGAGCGCGGAGAGGTCGACACCGCGGGTCAGCGCGTTCACCCAGGACTCGTACTCCTCCGGCGCGGCCGGCTGCACCGTCTGGTGCCGGCCGAGGCCGTGGGCGGGACCGCGGCCCTTCTCCGCGAGGATCTCCGGGAGCAGGTCGACCAGGGACCGGCCGTCGTCCTCGGCCCGCCGCTGCAGCTCCCGGCGGACGATGTCCAGCCGGCCCTGGAGCAGCCGGCGGGTGTAGGACAGGTTGACCTCCTCCTGCTCGGCCTGGCGGCGCAGCAGACGGACGTCGGCCATCGGCCGCTGCACGGCGGCGTCGAGGAAGCCGGGGTCGAGCAGCGTGTCGACGGCGGCACCGCCGGCGGGGGTCGGTTCGCGGGTCACGGGAGGGCCTCCACGGTCGAGCGGGTGGGACGGGGGATGCCGAGGAGCGCTCGGGCGTCGTCGGTACTCATCGGCGGGCGTTGGGCGATCCGGGCCAGTCCGGCGGCCCGGGCCACCAGCTGGGCGTTGTCGCGGACCGGCTCGCCGGGGGCGTAGGTCAGGGTGTCCTCCATGCCGACGCGGAGGTGACCGCCGGCCGAGAGAGCCGCCAGCATCACCGGCAGCGACGTCCGGCCGACGCCGGTCGCGGCGAACGTCGCGCCCGGCGGCAGGTGCGGCAGGCAGGCGGCGAGCGCCTGAGTCGTCCCGGGCATCCCGCCGGGGACGCCCATGACCAGGTCGACGTGCACGTGCCCGCCGTGCGGGGGACCGTGCCGGTCGAGCAGCCGGGACAGGGTGGCGAGGTGCCCGAGGTCGAACACCTCGTACTCGGGGACGATCCCGCGCTGCTGCATCTGGGTGTGCAGCTCGACGATCAGGTCCCACGGGTTGGCGAAGACGTCGCGGCCGAAGTTCACCGTGCCCAGCGTCAGCGAGGCGGCGTCGGGTGCGGCGTCCAGCACGGCCAGCCGCGCGTCGAACGGGTCGGTCACCGCCCCGCCGGTGGAGAGCTGGACGACCAGGTCGGTGGTCTCGCGGACGGCGGCGACCACCTCCCGCACGTGGCCGAGGTCGAGGGTGGGCCGGGTGTCGGCGTCCCGCACGTGCAGGTGGACGACGGCCGCACCCACCGCCTGGCAGTCGCGGGCGGTGGCGACGACCTCCGCCACGGTCACCGGCAGGGCCGGCACGTCGGCCTTCGCCGACTCGGCGCCCGTGGGCGCGACCGTGATGAGGGTCCCGGACGTCACCGTTGGATGGTCGCAGACCGGACGGCGCGCACCCGCTCCCGCGCCGCAGCCCTCGTGTCGTCGACCTGCGCGGGCGCGTCGTCGGGGTCGATGGCGGCACGGGCACCGCCCACGGACAGCTCTGCGTCGGTCGCCACGGACTGCTTGACCAGCGCGAGGGCGACGACCCCGAGGTCGTGGTGCCGCACGACCGTGCCGACCCGGCCGACCTCGCGGGCGCCGGCGAGCACGGGCGTCCCCGGCTCGGGCAGTTCCTCGCTGACGCCGTCCAGGTGCAGCAGCACCAGCCGGCGCGGCGGGCGGCCGAGGTTGTGCACCCGGGCGACCGTCTCCTGGCCGCGGTAGCAGCCCTTGTCCAGGTGGACGGCGCTGGTCAGCCAGCCGGTCTCGTTGGGGATGGTGCGGTGGTCGGTGTCGACGCCCAACCGCGGCCGGCGGGCCTCCACCCGCAGCGCCTCGAACGCGTCCAGCCCGGCCGCCCGCGCACCGGCGGCGAGCAGCGCCGCCGCCCGGTCGGCCAGCTCGGCCCGGGGCACGAGGAGGTCGACGACGGCCGCGCCGTCCCCGATCGGCGGCATGCGGCGGACGAAGCCGCCGCCGTCGAGCGGCAGCACCGCGGACGGCGCCGGGGGGACCGGCAGCCCGGCGGCGGCCAGGACGTCGTCCGAGCGCGGCCCGACGAGGGAGAGCACCGCCCAGTCGGCCGTGACCAGCTCGGGCTCGACCCGGAGCAGGAACCGCATGCGGTCGAGGAAGGTGTGCAGCGCCGCGCCGGTTCCCGGCTCGACGTCGATCCAGGTGCTGCCGGCGAGGTCGGCCAGCACGAGGTGGTGCTCGACGTGCCCCTGGGGGGAGAGGACCAGCGCCTCGGCGCCGGTGCCCTCGGTCAGCCGGTCGAGGTGCTGGCTGGTGAGGCTGTGCAGCCACGACAGGCGGTCGGCGCCGGACACCACCAGGACGTCGCGGCCGCTGCGGTCGACCAGCCCGGCGCCCTCGGCGAGGGCACGCTGCTCCCGCAGGGGGTCGCCGTGGTGCGCGGGGACGGCGCCGTCCGGCCCGGCGACGGCCCCGGGCAGGGCGAGCAGGGGTGATACGGGGCGTGCGGTGGTCATGGCTTCTCATCTCCGGCGCGGTCGCGGCAGGTCCGGCACGTCCCGGACAGCGCGACGTGGCCCACGTCCAGCTGGAAACCCAGATCGGTGGCCAGACGTTCCGCGGCGGTGTCGAGCAGCGCCGGGTCGGCCGAGGCGATCTCGCCGCAGCCCTGGCAGACGACGTGCAGGTGCGGGTGCTCGGCGGCGTGGTAGACCGGCGCGCCCTTGCCGAGGTGGGTGTGCCACACGAGGCCGAGCCGTTCGAGCAGCTCGAGGTTGCGGTAGACGGTCGAGGCGTCGGGCGCCGCGCCACCCGGGCCGGCCTCCTCGCGCAGCCGCGCCCCGATCGCCTCCGGGGTGGCGTGGTCGAGGGCGGCCACGGCGGCCAGCACCCGCTGGCGCTGGGTGGTCAGCCGCAGGCCGCGGGCGCGCAGGCGCTCGGCCAGCGGCGCCGCGGACCCGGTCTGGTGCGAGTCGGCCACGCGGTCGAGCCTATGCCCGGGCACGTGCCCGCAGGTCGGCGAGCAGGTCGGCGTAGGCGTTCACCGGCACGCCGTCGACCGAGTCCCCCGGGAGCCCGGTGACCCCGTCGATGCCCCCGGCGCCGGTGGCGGCCGCCAGCACCGCGGCGTCGACGGCGGGGTCCAGCAGCGCGCGCAGCGCCGCCCCGCGGTCGGGCACGAGAACGGCCAGCGCGGCGACGAGCGCGTAGCAACCCCAGTTGGACGTGCCGGCCGCCACCAGCGCCCCCACGGGCACCCGGCAGGCGATCCGCTCACCGTGCTGCACGGCCGCGGCGACCACCGCGGCCGGCACGTTGCCCATGCCGATCTCGTTGCCGCCGTCGCCGACCGCGCCGGTGACCAGTCCGGGGAGGGTGAACGCCGCGTGCAGCGGAGCCGTGGTGCGGGTGACGTCCACCGCCCGCATCGTCATCACCCGCCCCTCGGCGTTGGGGCCGAGCCGCTCCACGGCGACCAGGTGCGACAGCCCCAGGTCCGCCACCCGGCCGGCCACCGCCGCGTCGTCGGCCCCGACCGGGACGACGGTCAGCCGGCCGGCGCCCAGCACGCCGAGGCACGCCGCCGTGACGTCGGCGCACGGGTCGTCGGTGACGACGACCGGCTCGGCTCCGAGCACCGCCAGTGCCGCGGCGAGGACGGCGACGCCGACCGGGCCGTCGGTCTCCGCCGCCGGTGCCGGCGCCCAGGCGATGTGCACGCCGGTGACCAGGCCGACGCGGCTGCCGGCGGACCCGGCCGCGGCCAGCCCACCGGCCAGCTCGGCCAGCTGTCCCGCCACCGCGGCACCCAGGCCGGCGACGTCCCGGGCGCCGGGGCGCAGCACGGCCCGTTCGATCGCGGTGAGCCGGGAGCTCACCCGACGGGGCGGCGCGCGCCGGCCAGCGTCCGCCGCAGGGACGCCAGGTACTGCTCCGGCACCGCGTGCGCGCCGCGCGGCTCGAGGAAGCCGGCCACGGTCTCGCCGGTGACCGCGGCATAGGAGGCCGCCTCCTCGCCCAGCGCCCGGACGACCGGGAACGCGCCCCAGGCCGCGCTGTGCGCCAGGTGCGCCATGGCGGCGGCGCTCTCGGCCCGCTCGCCGACGCAGTCGAAGGGCTTCTCGGTGGCCCAGAGGACGCGGAACCCGTCGACGAGGGACAGGTCCTCCAGCGGGTTGCCGCCGAACATGGCGACCGCCTCGGCCGGCTGCAGGAAGACCGCGAAGCACAGGAACGTGAACAGGCACTTGTCGCAGTGCAGGCACCAGCGCTGCGTCGCCTCACCGCCCAGGTGCCGCTGGGTGTAGGAGCGGTTGCAGCTGAGGATCTGCCCGCGCAGGTCGGGCAGCTCCGCGACGGCGGACACGGTCGCCAGCTCGGACAGCTGCCGGGTCAGGCTGAAGTAGCCCACGCCCAGCTCCCCGGCGGCGGTCGCGAACAGCTGTTCGAACTCGTAGGACTTCGAGTACTGGTGGTTCACCGAGGCGCCGCCCACGGTCAGCGTCTCCTCGTCGGCCGACCGCTCGTTGGCGAAGACCACGGGGTCGAACCCGCCGAGGACGGCGACCAGCGTGGCGATCGCCGAGTTGATCGCGGTCACCGGCACGTGCCCGTTGCGCCCGCCGGCCGCCGTCCGCTCGGCCAGCAGCGGGTCCAGCCGCCGGCGGACGCCGACCAGCGGCACCCCGGCCGCCGACGTGACGTCCCGCTGGGCGCCGGTGGGGTTGATCGCCAGCGCGGTGGCGGGCGTGACGACGACCAGGGCCAGCGCGGAGTCCTTGCCGCCGCCCACCGGCAGCAGGGCACCGGAGCCGCCGGGGACGGCGGTCCCGGACGCGGCGTCGCGCAGCTCGACGTCCCACTCCACCGCGTGCGGCACCGGCAGCCGGTTGACCGCGGCGAACTCCCCCAGCCCGTGCGTGTACGCGGCTTCGGCCACCGCGTGCTGCGCCTTCGTGATCGGGCGCCGCACGGTCACCCGGCCCGGCGCGCGCAGCTTGTAGTAGCTGGTGCCCATGACCAGGTGCACGAGGTCCAGCGCCGCGTCCAGCCGCTCGGAGTCGACGTCCCCGCCGAGCAGTGCCGGGTCCAGGGTCAGCCGCTCGGTGAACTCGTCGTCGCCCAGCCGGTAGCCGAAGGCGGCCTCCCCGGTGGCAGGGTCCAGCGAGCGGTCGGCGACGACGAACTCCGCCTCAGACACGCTGCGCTCCGGCGTCCGCGAGGATCTGCTCATAGGTCCGTGCCAACTCCTCGTAGTTCCGGTAGCGGTTGTAGCTGGGGGCGCCGGGGGACAGGAGCACCACGCCACCGGCCGGCGTCGTGGCCAGCGCCTCGGCCACCGCGTCGGCCAGGGACCCGGCCTCGGTGACCGGCGCCGGTCCGTCGCCGGCCGCCGCGCGGATGTCGGCGGCCAGGCGGACACCGGTGTCGGGCACGGTCACCACCCGCACCGCGCCGCCGCGGGCCACGACGGCGCGGGCCAGGTCGGCGTAGTCCAGGCCGCGGTCCTGCCCGCCGGCGATCAGCGTCACCGGCTGGGCGGCGAAGGCGTCCAGGGCGGCCAGCACGGAGACCGGCGTGGTGCTCAGGGTGTCGTCGACGAAGGTCACCCCCGCCCGGGTGGCGACCGGCGACAGCCGGTGCGGCAGGGCGCGGAACCCGGCGACGGCGGCTGCCACGGCGTCCTCCTCCGCGGCGAGGTCCACCCCCATCGAGACGGCGGCGGCGAGGGCGACGTGCACGTTGGCCACGTTGTGCACCCCCGGGAGGTGGGCGGGCCGGAACCGCGGGAGCACCACCTCGGGGACGACGTCGGCCGGGTCGACGAGCACAGCCGGGTCGAGGTACCGCTCGGCGACGGCGCGGGCCTGCGCGCCGACGACCACCGAGGCCGGCCCGCAACCGGCGAAGACGTGCAGCTTGTCGCGGTAGTACGCCGCCTCGCTGCCGTGCCAGTCCAGGTGCTCCGGTGCCAGCGTGGTGACCGCGCCGTGTCCGGCCCAGCCCTCCACCCCGGCCGCCTGGTAGCTGGACACCTCCACCACCAGCGTCGTGCCGTCGGGCACGTCGGAGGCGGCGGAGAACCGGTCGAGCAGGACGTCGAGCAGTGGCGTGCCGATGTTCCCCGCGTGCACGGCCGGCCGCCCGGCGGCACTCAGCACCACCGCGGCCAGCGCGCTGGTCGTGCTCTTGCCCTTGGTCCCGGTGACGCAGAGGGTCGGCACCGACCGTGCGGCGAACTCCGCGAGCGCGAGTCCGGTGCCGGAGGTGACGCAGGTCCGGGCGGCGAGGTCGCGCGCGTCGTCGCGGTACGGGCTGATCCCCGGGGACCGGACGACGACGTCGCAGCCGGCCAGTGCGGTCACGTCGGTGCCCGCCTGCGCGCCCGGCGGGAGGTCGTCGGCGCCCGGGGGGACCGTGTCGACGACGACGATGCCCTGCGCCCCGGCGGCGACGGCGGCCCGGACGGCGGCGCGCCCCTCGCGGCCGTGGCCCCAGACGCCGACCCGGCGCCCGGCCAGGTCGGCGACCCTCACCGGCCGCTCCTCGCCGTCGCCGAGCGCGGTGTTGCCGAGCGCAGTGCCACGGCGTCCACTGTACGGACGGCGGCCCCCGGGAACGGCGGGCACCGGCGGTCGCCGGTAGGGTCACCGCCAGGTGCGCCGGGAAGTCTGGTCGGCAACGTCCGAGCCGACCCCTCATCCCCTGGAGCCGCCCCGTGACCAGCCCCGCCCGCCTCTTCGGACGCGGCTCCTGGACCGAGGCCAGCAGGATCGCCGCGGTGCTCCGCCAGGAGACCGTGGGCGGGGCGCTGCTGCTGGCCGGGGCCGCGATCGCGCTGGTCTGGGCCAACTCGTCCTGGGGCGGCGCCTACGAGTCACTCCGCGACACCCGCGTCGGTCCGGCGTCGCTGCACCTGGACCTCACGCTCGGCACCTGGGCCGCCGACGGGCTGCTCGCGATCTTCTTCTTCGTCGCCGGTCTGGAGCTCAAGCGCGAGTTCGTCGCCGGCGACCTCCGCGAGCCGCGTCGCGCGGTCCTCCCGATCGCGGCGGCCGTCGGTGGGATGGCGGTGCCTGCCCTGCTCTTCGTCCTGTTCAACCTGGGTGGCCGGGAGGGCGCGCTGCGGGGGTGGGCGATCCCCTCGGCCACCGACATCGCCTTCGCCCTCGCCGTCCTGGCGGTGATCAGCACCCACCTGCCGACCGCCCTGCGGACCTTCCTGCTGACCCTCGCCGTGGTCGACGACCTGCTGGCGATCGTCGTCATCGCGATCTTCTACACCGAGCAGCTGTCGATCGGCTTCCTCGCCCTCTCCCTGCTGCCCATGGCGGCGTTCGGCCTCCTGGTGCAGAGGCGGGTCCGCTCGTGGTGGCTGCTGCTGCCGCTCGCGGTGCTGACCTGGGTGTTCATGCACGAGTCGGGAGTCCACGCCACCGTGGCCGGCGTCCTGCTGGCGTTCACCGTCCCCGTCGTGCGCAGCGACGCCGCCGGTGGTCCGGACGCCGGGCCCGGGCTGGCCGAGCACTTCGAACACCGCATCCGCCCGCTGTCGGCCGGTGTGGCCGTACCGGTCTTCGCGTTCTTCTCCGCCGGTGTGGCCGTGGGTGGGCTGTCGGGTCTGGGCGCCTCGCTGGGCGACAGCATCGCGATCGGCATCATGGTCGGCCTCGTGCTGGGCAAGGCCATCGGCATCACCGGTGCCACCTGGCTGGTCGCCCGGTTCACCCGCGCGCAGCTGGACGAGGACCTGGGGTGGCCGGACGTCGTGGGCCTCGCCCTCCTCGGCGGGATGGGGTTCACCGTCTCGCTGCTGATCACCGAGCTCGCCTACGGCGCCGAGAGCGAGAGCTACGACCACGCGAAGGTCGGGATCCTCGCGGGCACCGTGGCGGCGGCCCTGCTCGCAGCCGTCGTCCTCCGGCTGCGCAACCGCCGGTACCGCCGGATCGCCGAGGAGGAGTCCGTCGACGCCGACGCCGACGGCATCCCCGACGTCTACCAACGGCCTTCCGCCGAGAGCTGAGAATCGGCGTTGCCGACCCCCGATCCCGGACGTACCGTCGGGGTACACGAGAGAGGAGGTGGTCCGTAACTTGCTGAGCTACAGGACTCGTGAGGTGGCTGTCCGCTAGCCGCCGTCCAGATGGGCCGCCCGTTTCGGACGCCGTGACTGAAGGCGTCTGAGCGACGGCAGATCGCCCGTCCGTCGAACGGCGGCGAGCGAGAACCGGACAGTCACCCGACCCCCGGGCCGCCGACCATTGTCCAGTCGGCCCGCGTGCAGCTCCCCCGCTCCCGGCGGGGTACAGCGCCGCGGAACAGCCCGGGGGTTGTCCGTTCTCCGGGGAGGCCAGGTGCAGTTCGCCGGCCGGTCCCCCGAGACCGACGTCTCCCCCGGCGCCTGGGTCGCCGCCGCGGTCCGTCCCTTCGGTGAGCACGTCGTCGGCGGCCTCGTGCCCCCGGTCTTTCCCGCCTACGCCCGCGTGTTCCACCCCGCGGCGCGCTACGTCGGCCTCGAGGACGTCGACGTGACGTGGGCCGAGGTGGCCGCCGCCAACCGGACCGTCGCCCACCCCGCCATGGAGTGGGGCTCGATCACCGGCGCGATGGAGTTCTTCGACGAGGCCGACCAGTCACCGCTGTGGGACGGCGCTCCCGCCATGGGCCACCTCCCCGAGAGCGTCGCCCGCCGGCTGGCCGAGGTGCTGGCCCGGCACACGACGACCCCGGAGGACTGCTGGTTCGGCGTCTGGTCGGGGTTCGCCGCCCTGGTCGCCGACGCCCCCACCCTCGCCCTGCCCGGCCGGGAGCACTGGCTGGTCCGCGGCCCGCTCGGGCTGGCCGCGGCCAACCTCGCGCAGGAGCCCGCCGAGCAGGGCGCCTCCCTGTGGTGGCCGGCCGACCGAGCCTGGTTCGTCGCGACCGACATCGACCTGGTCAGCACCTACGTCGGCGGTACCCGGGCCTGCGTGGACGACGTCCTCGCCGCCGCCGGCCTGGAGACCTCCGAGGTCTCCCCCACCCAACGGGTCACCTGGGACGCCGACAGGGTCAACCCACCACCCTTCGACGCCCCCGACTGACGAAGGAACCCCCCGCCCCCCACCGCTCGCTGGCTCTCGGTGGGCCCCTGCGAGGGGCCGGGGGGCTACAGCAGGGCGAGCTCCGCGGCGAGGTCGTCGAGGCCGAGGGAGCCCTGCGACAGCGCCGCCATGTGCCAGGCCTTGAGGTCGAAGGCGTCGCCGCGCGCCGCCTGCGCCGCCGCCCGGCCCTCCAGCCAGGCGCGCTCCCCGAGCTTGTAGCTGATCGCCTGGCCCGGCATGCCCAGGTACCGGACCAGCTCGCTGTCCAGGAAGGCGACGTCCGCTCCGGAGTTCTCGCCGAGGAAGGCCCGCGCGAGCTCCGGCGTCCACGGCTGCCCGCGGTGCCCGGCCAGCGCGCCCTCGGCGTCGTCGGGGATGGGCAGTCCGAGGTGCATGCCGATGTCGATGACCACCCGGACGGCGCGCAGCTGCTGGGCGTCGAGGTAGCCCAGCCGCGCGGCGGGGTCGGTCAGGTAGCCCAGCTCGTCCATCAGCCGCTCGGCGTACAGCGCCCAGCCCTCGACGTTGGCCCCCACCGACCCCAGCGACGTCTGGTAGGTCGACAGCTGCCCCGAGACGTAGGCCCACTGGGCCAGTTGGAGGTGGTGGCCGGGAACGCCCTCGTGGTACCAGATCGAGACCAGGTCCCAGAGCGGGAAGCGCTCACGGCCGAGGGTCGGCAGCCAGGTGCGACCCGGGCGGGAGAAGTCCTGGGCGGGGCGGGTGTAGTACGGCGCGGCCGCGCTGCCGGGCGGGGCGATCATCGCCTCCACCTCGCGGACCGGCTCGGCGAGGTCGAAGTGCGTGCCGTCGAGGGCCTCGATCGCCTCGTCCATCATCGCCTGCAGCCGCTCGCGGATCGCCTCCACGCCCTCGACCGCCGGGCCGTGCACGTCCAGCCAGCGCATGGCCTCCATCGGCGTACCGCCGGGCACCACCTTCTCCGCCTCGGTGCGCTGCTCGGCCCGGATCCGGCGGTACTCGCCCCACCCCCAGGCGTAGGCGTCCTCGAGGCCGCTCCCGGCGCCGAGGTCCGAGCCGGTCCAGCGACGGGCGGCGATCGCGTAGCGCTCCCGGCCCACGGCGTCCGGCGTCCCCTCCGCCCGGGGTGCGTACTCGTCGCGCAGGTGGTCGCGGATCGCGGCCACCGCACCGTCGGCCGCGGCCGCCGCGCGGTCCAGTTCGGCGCGCAGCGACTCCGGACCGGCCGCGACGAACGTGGTGAAGTACGGCCCGGCCAGCCACTCGTCCAGCTGTCCGACGACGGTGTGCACCTGCCGGGGCGCCACGAACAACCCGCGGCGGGCGCCCTCCTCCAGCGCGGCCTGGAAGCCGGCGTAGGCCTCCGGGACCCGGGCCAGCCGCCGGGCCACGACGGCCCAGTCCTCCTCGGACTGCGTCGGCATGATGAGGAAGACCTGGCGCACCGAGTGGATCGGGCTGAAGAGGTTGGACAGCGCCCGGTAGCCCTCGCCGGCCTCGTGCGCGGCCAGCTCGGCGCCGAGCCGCTCGCGGAGCAGCCGCGCGCAGCTGCGCTCGACGGGGTCGTCGAGCAGGGACGGGTCGGCCTCGAGCACCCGGTCCAGCTCGGCGAGCGTCGCGCGGTTCAGCTCGGCCTCGGCCTCCAGGCCCGCCGGACCGAAGTCGGGCAGCCGGTCGTCCCCGGGGCGGGTACCGAGCGAGGCGGCGGTGATGGGGTCCAGGTCGCAGACGGCGTCGACGTAGGCGTCCGCCACCTGTCGCGGGGTGGTGGTCATCGGATCCGTTCGAGTCGGGCGGACATCCAGGGACGCGGCGCCTCGTCCGGCCCGGCCCGGTCGATGGCGTACATGAGGGCGCCCTCGACGATCCCGTAGAGGCGGACGGCGCGGGTGACGTCCGGGGCGTCGGGGGTGCGGGCCAGGACGTCGGTGGTCAGCTCCCAGCTGGTCGTCGTCCGGGCGCGGCCCACGTAGATCTCGACCAGACCCTCGGGGCCGGCCACGAGCAGCTCGACGTCGTCCTGCCCGCGCGGCCGCCAGAAGCCGGACTCGCGGACGCCGGGACCGACGATCGCGCCGTCGTCGGTGAGCCGCCACGACCGCGACTCGTAGGCCAGGAACCCCCGGCCGTCGTGGCTGAAGCGGATCCACTGCCTGAAGCGGTGGTCGCCGGCCTCACCCGCGGCCTGCCCCTCGCCGTGCCACTCACCGAGCAGCGGCAGGATGGCCAGCAGCTCCTCGGAGACCTCCGGGCCACTCCGGACGTCGGCGGTGTCGGGCACCGGCAACTCCGTGGCGTCACTCATCTGCGCACCCCCCTCGGCCGGCGGAGGAGCCGGGCGGCGCCGTACCCGCTGCCGAGGGCAGCGAGCGACGCCAGGGCGACGAGGACCCAGGCAGAGACCATGACCTCCACCGTAGGACCGCGCGCTCAGGCGGTCGCGGGCACCGCCCGGACCGTCGCTGCCACGGCCTCGTCCCACGGCGTGGCGGCCAGCCCGAACACCTCGGTCGTGGCGGTGGCGTCGACGACGAACGCCTCGTCCCACTGGTGCCGGATGTCGGCCACCTCGCGCAGCACGGGAGCGACCACGCCGAGTCCGCGCAGCACCGGCCACGGGATCCCGCTCACCGGGACCGGGCGCACCCCCATCGCCGCGGCCAGGTCGCCCAGCGCCTGCCGCTGCGAGCGCGGCGGTGCGCTCGGGACGTGCCACGCCCGGCCCAGTGCCCGCTCGTCGGTGCCCAGGGTCGCGAGCGTCGCCGCGACGTCCGGCAGGTACGCCCAGCTGCGCGGGACGTCGGGGTTCCCGATGACCCAGGCGCGCCGTCCGCGGCGCAGCGCCGGCAGCTGCCGGACCAGGTGCGAGTGGTCGGCCGGCACCTGCGGGCCGAGGAAGTCACCGGCGCGGGCCTCGGTCACGCGCACCCGCCCGGCCTCGGCTGCGGCGAGGGCGTCCCGCCACATGCGGATCCGCACCCTGCCCTTGACGTCGGTGGCGGTCAGCGGGCTGTCGGGGCTCATCGGGCCCGTCGGCCGGCCGTAGCCGTAGAGGTTGCCCATGGTCACCAGCACCGATCCGGTGCGCTCCGCGGCCGTCAGCAGCGCCGCCGCGACCGGCGGCCAGTCGGTGGCCCAGCGGTGGTAGGCGGGGTTGACGGCGTTGTAGACGGCGTCGGCGCCCCGCGCCGCGGTGGCCAACGCGTCGGCGTCCGCCGCGTCGACGCGCCGGTGCTCGGCGACGTCGGTGGAGACCCCGCCGCTGCGGGACAGCACCCGCACCTCGTGCCCCCGCGCGGCGAGCACCTCCGCCGTCGTCGTCCCGACCGGCCCCTTGCCCACGATCACGTGCAGTCCCATGGCGTCTCCTCGACCTCCGGCGAGAGCGGTGCTCTCGCTCGCGGTCGACGCTCGCACGCTCACGTTCAACAGTCAAGAGCAGTGCTCTCTCTTGCGATCGCTGATCACGGCAGCGATCATGGTCGACGTGCCGACCACAGCCCGTGAGCGCGTCCGGGCCGAGCTGACCGCCGAGATCACCGACGCCGCGCGCCGGCAGCTGGCCGAGGTGGGAGCCGCGGCGCTGTCCCTGCGCGCCGTCGCCCGAGAGCTCGGCATGGCCTCCTCGGCGCTGTACCGGTACTTCCCCAGCCGCGACGACCTGCTGACCCGGCTGATCATCGACGGCTACGACGCCCTCGGCGCCGCCGCCGAGGCGGCCGACGACGCGTCCGCCCCGCCCCGCCAGCGCTGGCTCGCCGTCTGTCGCGCCGTCCGGTCGTGGGCGAGCCGCCATCCACACGAGTACGCCCTGCTCTACGGCTCACCGGTGCCCGGCTACGCCGCACCGCGGGACACCGTGCCGGCGGCAGCGCGCGTCGGCGTCCTGCTCGGTCGGATCCTGGGCGACGCCGCCCGCCACGGCGCGCTGCCCGAGGCGGCCGGCGGCTCCCGGGACCCGTCGCTGATCAGCGACGACACCGTCGCCGTCCTGGGCGGCGAGCACCCGGCGCTGGACGACGACGTGCGCCTGCGGGCACTGCTGGCGTGGAGCGCGATCTACGGGACGGTGAGCTTCGAGCTCTTCGGTCACTTCGTCGGGTCGGTCCTCGACGGCGACCGGTACTTCGACCGGGCCATGTCCGAACTGGCCGCCCTGATCGGCATCTGAGCGCCGAGCCGGTCCAGCAGGTGGGATCGCCGGCCCACGTCGGCCGCTCGTGCACTACAGCCCGTCCCCTTCCCTGAGCAGGCGGAGGACGGCACGCCGAGCGAGGGCGGTGAGTGACTTACGACGCGCCAACGTCCCCGAGGAGGCTGCGCGCCGTCCGACGGGGCGTGGAGCCCGGCACCGGTGCCGGGATCCGGGGGTGACGCCCTCCGACGTGAGGAGCCTCCTCATGCACATCCGCAGAGCCCGAATCCCGCTCGTGGCCTCCGTGGCGTTGGCGACGACGATGGCCATGGCCGGCCCGGCCGCCGCGGACGGTGGCTACGACCGCGGCGGCCACCACCAGGACCGGGGAGGCGGTGGACACGAAGTGGTCGTGCGCCACGGTGAGTCGATCCAGGAAGCCGTCAGGGCCGCCGAACCGGGCACGACGATCCACGTCGAGGCGGGCACGTACCCGGAGTCCGTCACCATCAGGAAAGACGGCATCACCCTCCGCGGGCACGGGACGGTGATCTCCCCTCCGGAGGACGCCGAGCGGACGGACTGCGAGACGCTGTTCCCCGCCCCGCCGGGCGAGGAGCAGCCACCGGCATCCGGGATCTGCATCCTCGGCGACGTCACGGTCCCCGACTTCGAGGCCGACCCGACCGCGGAGATCACCGTGAACGACCCGGTCAGCCACGTGACCGTGGAGGGCGTCACCGTGGCAGGGGCCCCGTTCGACGGGCTGATCGGCGTCGGCACCACCGACCTGACCGTCCGAGACAGCAAGTTCGAGGACAACGGTGGTTACGGCGCCGCCAGCTTCACCACGGAGCGCACGGCGTTCCACGGCAACGCCGCCGTCGGCAACACCGAGGCCGGCTTCTACGTCGGGGACAGCCCGGAATCAGGCGCCGACGTCCGCCGGAACTACTCCGCAGACAATGCGATGGGCTTCTTCTTCCGCAACGCCAGCCACGGCGAGGCGCGAGGCAACGTCGCGGAGGAGAACTGCCTCGGCATCTTGGTCCTGGCAGGAGCACCCGGCCCGGCCACGCACTGGCAGATCAAGGGGAACGAGGTCCGGGCGAACAACGGACTCGAGGGAGACCGCGCGGAGATCTGTGCGTCGCCGCCCCCCGTGACCGGTGCCGGGATCCTGCTCGTCGGGGCCCAGGACGTCGAGGTGCGCCGCAACCTGGTGACGGGCCACGTCGCCACCGGCGAGAGCCTGGTCTCGGGCGGCATCGTGGTGCGCGGGACGCTCACCGCAGCGGACTTCCCTCCGCCCGCCGAGGGGGAGGAGGCGGAGGAGTTCCCGCCGCCGATCCTGCCGACCGGTGAGGTGGAGGACAACGTCCTGCACGACAACCGGCCGGACGTCTTCGCCCGAGACGCCGAAGGCATGGAGTTCGACGACAACCGCTGCGGGACGTCCGATCCGGTGGGGCTCTGCGGCTGACCTGACGCACGACTGACGGCGCCCGCTCCGGCACCCCCGGGGCGGGCGCTGCCGTGCGCCCGGGGGCCCGCTCCGGATGAGCTCCGGGCGGACATGCGGCAGGCTGGAGCGCCGGGATCGGATCAGGCGGGCGGAGGGGGCGGCGACATCGAGGACGACGCGGTCGACGACGACCACCTGAGCCTGCGGTCGATGGAGACGCAGCTGTCCCGCACGGTGGCCCGCTACGAGCGGGTGCTGGCCAACGTCGCCGACGGCATCTACGGCCTGGACGCCGAGGGGCGGGTGGAGTTCGTGAACCCGGCCGCCGTGCGCATCACCGGCCGCCCCGCCGACGAGCAGCTGGGCATCGACCAGCACGAACTGCTGCACGGACGCCGGCCTGACGGCCGGCCCTACCCCAAGGAGGAGTGCCCGGTCTGGCGGGCGCTGCGCACCGGGCGGACGGTCGCCGCGGACGACGAGGTCTTCTGGCGGCGCGACGACAGCGCTGTCCCGGTGGAGCTGATCGCCGTCCCGACGGTCGAGGACGGCGAGGTGACCGGCGTCGTCGTCTCCTTCCGCGACCTGACCGACCGCCTGGCGGCTCGCCGGCAGGCCGCCGAGCTGCAGCACCTGGCACAGCAGGCGGCCGCGCAGCGCGCCCTGTCCGACCGGCTCCAGCAGGCGCTGCTGACCCCGCCGCCGGAGCCCGACCACCTGCACATCGTCGTCCGCTACCGGCCCGCCGCCCACGAGGCGCAGGTCGGCGGCGACTGGTACGACGCCTTCCTGCAGCCCGACGGCGCGACGATGCTCGTCATCGGCGACGTCGTCGGGCACGACAGCGACGCCGCAGCCGCGATGGGGCAGCTGCGCGGGTTGCTGCGGGTGCTCGCCTACGACAACGACGAGCCGCCCTCGGCGACGCTCACCCGCGGCGAGCACGTCGCCCGCGGACTCGCGGTCAGCAGCATGGCCACCGCGCTGCTGGCACGCATCGAGCGGCGTCCCGACGTGCCCGTCGCCGGCACGCGGGTGCTGCGGTGGAGCAACGCCGGCCACCCGCCGCCGCTGCTGCTGTCCCCCGACGGGAGCACGACGGTGCTGGCCACCAAGCCGGAGCTGATGCTCGGCGTCGACCCTGACGCGCCGCGGAGCGACCACACCGCCGACCTCGACGACGGGCAGACGCTGCTGCTGCTCACCGACGGCCTCGTCGAGCGCCGCGGCATCGACCTCGACCAGGGGATGGACGCGCTGCGGGCGGCCCTGCGCGACCTGGGCGGGGTCCCGTTGGAGGAGCTCTGCGACACCCTGCTCGAGCGGATGGTGCCGGTCGACGGTGCCGACGACGTGGCACTGATCGCCGTCCGTGCCCATCCGGAGGATCGTCCGCGCCCGGCCGAGGCGGGGCCCAACCGCCTGCCGCCGGACCTGGCGGCCCCCGTCGCCTGACCGGCCGCCGACGCGACCGCGCCCGCCCCGGCAGGTGCCGGGACGGGCGCGGTGCGGCCCCCTCGGACGACGAGGCGGCCGGGGTCCTGTCTCAGGCGATCGCGACGGTCGTCTCGTTGAGGCCGACGTCGGCGGACACGACGCGCTCGCCCCGGCCGACCGCGGAGAGCGAGCGGATCTTCCACTCACCGGGCGCGGCGAAGAAGCGGAACTCCCCCTCCGGGCTGGTGACGACCTCGGCGGTGAACTCGTCGGTCGAGTCCAGCAGCCGGACGTAGGCCCCGGCGACGGGTGCGCCGTCGTGCCACACCTGCCCCTGGATGACCGTCTGCGTGCTCAGGTCGATGCCCGCGAGGCCACCACCCTGCTTCGGTGCTGCGCACATGGTCAGCTCACTTCTCGATCGGGACGCCGACGAGCGAGCCGTACTCGACCCAGCTGCCGTCGTAGTTCTTGACGTCGGACTTGCCGAGCAGCTCGCGGAGCACGAACCAGGTGTGGCTCGAGCGCTCGCCGATCCGGCAGTAGGCGATGGTCGGCTTGCTCTCGTCGAAGCCCTGCTCGTCGTAGAGCTTGGCCAGCTCGGCGTCGCTCTTGAAGGTGCCGTCCTCGTTGGCCGCCTTGCTCCACGGGATGTTCATCGCCGTGGGGACGTGCCCGGCCTTCTGCGCCTGCTCCTGCGGCAGGTGCGCCGGGGCCAGGATCTTGCCGGAGAACTCGTCGGGCGAGCGGACGTCGATGATGTTCTTCGAGCCGATCGAGGCGACGACCTCGTCGCGGAAGGCGCGGATCGAGAGGTCGGGGTCCTGGGCCGTGTACTGGGTGGCCGGGCGCTGGACGGCGTCCTTCGACAGCGGGCGCCCGTCGAGCTCCCACTTCTTGCGGCCGCCGTCGATCAGCTTGACGTCGGAGTGGCCGTAGAGCTTGAAGTACCAGTACGCGTAGGCGGCGAACCAGTTGTTGTTGCCGCCGTAGAGGACCACCGTGTCGTCGTTGGCGATCCCGCGCGAGGACAGCAGCGCCTCGAAGGCGCTCTTGTCCACGAAGTCACGGCGCAGCGGGTCCTGGAGGTCCTGCTTCCAGTCCAGCTTCACGGCACCCTCGAGGTGGCCGCCGTCGTAGGCGCTGGTGTCCTCGTCGACCTCGACGAAGACGATGCCGGGGGCGCCGAGGTTCTCCTGGGCCCAGTCTGCGGTGACGAGCACGTCGGTACGGCTCATGGGGGGTGTTCCTCCCTGTGGTCGGGGTGTGCGGTCGATTCAGGCGGGGGTGCTGGCGGACGCCGGTGCGGAGGTGCGCGCCGATGCGCCGCAGCGGCAGGCCGGGGGTCGGGCCGGAGCTGGACCTGCGGGGCCGTCGGGGCGCGCCGGCAGGAGGGGAGCGGCCCTCAGGACGCCGGACACAGGCAGCTGCCCACGCGGCACAGGTCCACTGCGCGGCGCGAGGTCAGCAGGATGCCCACGGCGCGAGGGTAACGGATCACAGCGGCTCCCCGTCCCGCGCGCCCACGTGGGCCTCGACCAGTGCGGTCAGCTCGCCGGCCCGGGGAGCGCCCGTGCGGCGGCCGAGCAGCCGGCCGTCCCGATGCAGGTAGAAGAGCGTCGGGGTGCTCCGCACGTCGAGCTGCCGGACGGCGTCCAGGTGGCTCTCGGCGTCCACGTGGACGCAGCGCAGCCCCGGGCGGGTGGCCGCCAGCTGCTCCAGCCGCAGCCGGGTCGCCCGGCAGGGCCGGCAGAAGGCGGTGGAGAACTGGACGACGGTCAGGTCGGCCTCGGCCGGGCGGACGCCGAGCCCGTCGAGGACGGCGCGCAGCGCTGCTCCCGTCGGCTCCACGCCCGTACCAACCCGGCCGGGCAGGTGGGGATTCCCGGTGTGGTCAGCCGCGGAGCACCGTGTCGGTGGCCGCCACGGTCACGTCCACGCCGTCCGCCCCCGGGGCCACCCCGGTCAGCTGCAGCCCGAAGGGGAGCTCCGGGACGGTGTAGCGCAGGTCCAGCGCGTCAGCCGCCCGGTCGACCAGGAAGTCCGGCAGCTCGACGCCGGCACCCGAGGCCTCGTCCACGTCGACCACCAGGTCGTTCCCGTCGAGCGTCACCGTGCCGACGGCGGTCAGCGGCAGCGCCCGCCCCGCGATCTCCACGGTCCGGTCGATCCGCAGCCCCTGTCCCTCGGGCCGCAGCGTCGTGCCCGTACCCAGCTGCTGGGAGAGCAGCTCGTAGGACAGCGTCGCCGTCCCGTCGACCCGCTCGACGGGTACCTGCTCCACCGAGCCGGAGAGCACGTCGGAGAGCGGGACCTGCACGCCGCGCAGCGCCACGTCGGCGCGGGTGCCGTCGGGCTGACCGAGGTCGGCGGCGGTGAGGGACATCCGCACCAGCTCGTACCGGCCGCCGATGGCCTGGGTCAGGAAGGGGAAGCCCTCGATGGCCACCTCGGGAGGCCCCGCCAGTCCACCGCGCTCCGCGACCACCTCGGCGACCCGGTCCTCGGCGATCCCCACGCCCACCCGGTCGGCCAGGACGACCAGCCCGCAGAGGAGCAGCAGCACCACCAGCAGCGCCCGCACTCCGCGGGCCCTCACAGCGCGTTCTGCAGGACGAGCGCGACCACGACCGGCGCACAGGCGGCGACGGGGAGGACCGCCTGCACCACCGGCGCGGCCCACGCGCTCCCCGGGCCGCCGACCACGACGTATCCGGCGACCAGCCCGACGAGGGCGGCCACCGCACCGAGCAGAAGGCCGACGGTCAGCACGGTGACCACCTCGAGCAGCTCCCCGGAGCCGTGCCGGAACAGCGCCACGGCCGCGCCGGCCAGCACCGAGAGGACCAGTGCGGGCACGCCGCAGGGCACCCCGTCGGCGACCGGCGGCCGGGGCAGCACCGAGTCGACCAGGTGGCCCACCACCAGCGTCGTGCCGACGACCAGCACCGCGGTGGTCACCGGCGCCTCGCCCGCGCCGGGCGCCTCGAGCCTGAGCAGCGCGGCGAGCGCGCTGGCCGCGCAGAGCAGGACGAGGACGCCGGCCATGGAGCCGACCACGTCCTGGCGCGGAGCCCTGCGCAGCATCTGGT
Organism: Geodermatophilus sabuli; assembly: GCF_010686765.1. Taxonomy (GTDB): domain Bacteria; phylum Actinomycetota; class Actinomycetes; order Mycobacteriales; family Geodermatophilaceae; genus Geodermatophilus; species Geodermatophilus sabuli_A. Next base: position 346,440 of record NZ_JAAGWF010000009.1, read on the forward strand.
GCAGCACGACCGCGAGCAGGCCGAGCCCGGGCACGGCGACCAGGGCACCCAGCTCCGGCCGCTCGGGCAGCACCATCAGCAGGTCTGCGCCGGCGGCTGCCGCCAGTCCGAGAGCGGGCGCGCCCGTGCGCGCAGGGATGCCGGTGGCCGGGACCCAGGCCGCGACCAGGGCGAGCTGCAGGACGGCGACCGCGCCGACCCAGCCCGGCCCGTCGCCGACCGGGGGCAGCAGGACCAGCAGCGCGGTGACCGCGGCGGCCGCCACCGCGGCGGGCAGGTGGTGGCGCCGCGCCGAGAGCCCGGTTCCCAGCACGGCCGCAGTCACGCCGTCGATCGTCGCAGAAGCCCCGCGGCCGATCCGCCCGGCAGGCGCGGCCGGCCAGCGCGGCGTGTCGGGCCGCACACGGGGTCCGGGCACACCGTCGGTTATCCTGCTGTCTCTTCGACAGCGCCGTCGTGGGTACCCGGACGACTTCCTCGCCCCCGGTCCTCCCTGAGGAGACGACATGCGACTCGTGCTCATGACCGCGGCGCGCCAGGCCACGACCGAGGTGCTGCCCGCCCTCGGACTGCTGGGCCACCAGGTCCGCGTGGTCGCGCCCGAGCTGTCCAGCCTGCTCGACGGCGACTCCGGGGACGTCGTCCTCGTGGACGCCCGCCACGACCTCATCCAGGCGCGCACGCTCTGCGGGCTGCTCTCCAGCACCGGGGTGGCCTCGGCGCTCGTGGCGGTCCTGGCCGAGGGTGGCCTGGTGGCGCTGTCGGCCGACTGGGGGGTGGACGACGTCCTGCTCGACACCGCCGGCCCGGCCGAGGTCGACGCCCGGCTGAAGTGGGCGACGGCGCGCCGGCTGGCCGCCACCACGCCGGCCGACGGCGCCGACGGCGGCGTCACCCAGGCCGGCGAACTGGTGATCGACGAGCACAGCTACTCCGCCAAGCTCCGCGGCCGCCCGCTCGACCTCACCTACAAGGAGTTCGAGCTGCTCAAGTACCTGGCCCAGCACCCGGGCCGGGTCTTCTCCCGGGCGCAGCTGCTGCAGGAGATCTGGGGCTACGACTACTTCGGCGGCACCCGTACCGTCGACGTCCACGTGCGCCGCCTGCGCGCCAAGCTCGGCACCGAGCACGAGGCGCTCATCGGCACCGTGCGCAACGTCGGCTACAAGCTCGACCAGCAGGTCGCCGACGCGACCGCGGCGGCCGCCCGCACCGAGTCGGCCAGCGACGCCGAGCTGGTCTGAGGCCCCCGCTGACCGATCCCGCCCCCGTCCAGGACGTCGCCCGCCTGGGGGCGACGGACGTCGGTGCGGTCCTGGCGCTGCTGCGGGCCGCCACCGCGGCCGACGGCGTCCGCCCGTTGTCGGAGGACGCCGAGCTGCGGCTGCAGCACGGCGGCCCGGCCGGCGGCCGCGACGTGCTCGCCCGTGCCGCGGACGGCGCCCTCGCCGGGTACGGGCGGTTCGAGGGCGGGGACGGCACCGGGGACGCCGAGGCGGAGCTGGTGGTCGCTCCCCCGCACCGGCGGCAGGGCATCGGGCGCGCGCTGCTGACCCGGATGGAGCAGCTGGCCGGGGACCGCCCCCTCCGCGTGTGGGCGCACGGGGACCTGCCCGGCGCCACGGAGCTGGCCGCACGACGGGGTTACGACCGCGCCCGTGTGCTGCTGCAGATGCGCCGCGACCTCGCCGGCGTCGACCCCGAGCCGCGGCCGGCGCTGCCCGACGACGTCTCGATCCGGCCCTTCCGGCCCGGCCGTGACGAGCCGGCCTGGCTGCGGGTCAACGCGCGCGCCTTCGCCACCCACCCCGAGCAGGGCACCTGGAGCGCCGAGGACCTCCGGCTGCGGCAGGCCGAGCCGTGGTTCGACCCGGCCGGCTTCTTCCTGGCCTGGCGCGGCGATCCCGACGCCGGCGGCACGCTGCTCGGCTCGCACTGGACGAAGGTGCACCCACCCGGCGACGAGGGGCCCGAGGCCATCGGCGAGATCTACGTCCTGGGGATCGACCCCGACGCCCAGGGCATCGGGCTGGGCCGGGCGCTGACCGACGTCGGGCTGGCCCACCTGCGTGCCGCGGGCCTGTCCGCGGTGCTCCTCTACGTCGAGGCCGACAACACCGCCGCCGTCGCCCTCTACGAGCGCACCGGCTTCACGCGGCACGCCGTCGACGTCTCCTGGCGGCGCGTCCCGTAGTCCCCGCGGGCCGGTCTGACCGGCCGACGCGCGCGCGTTCACCTGCTCGACGTGACGTGGTTCTCAGCTGCTCGGGAACTGCTCCTCCCTCGTTCACCTCGCGTTCATCGAGGCACCCGGAGGCGTCCACCTCGGCTCCCTACCGTCGGGCTCGTTGGTCCCATGCTGCCCGGCATCGAGGTCCGGGCACCCACCGAAAGGCACTGAGTTGAAGCTCAGCACCAGGTCGCGCGCCGTCGCACTCTCGACGGCGCTCGCCGGCACCCTCGCGCTCGCTGCGTGTGGCGCCTCCAACGAGGAGAACGCGGGTGGGGGTGGTGGCAGCACCGGCGGCAGCGCGGAAGAGCTGAGCGGCACGCTCGTCGGCGCAGGTGCCAGCAGCCAGCAGGCGGCGATGCAGGGCTGGACGGCGGGCTACTCGGGTGTGCAGTCGGGTGTGACCGTCAACTACGACCCGGTGGGCTCCGGCGGCGGTCGCGAGCAGTTCATCGCGGGCGGCACCGACTTCGCCGGCTCTGACGCCGCGCTCGACGAGGAGGAGCTCGCCGCCGCGCAGGAGCGTTGTGCCGGCGGTGAGATCTTCGAGCTGCCGAACTACATCGCGCCGATCGCCGTGATCTACAACCTCGAGGGCGTCGACGAGCTGAACCTGGCGCCTGCGACGGTGGCCGGGATCTTCAACCAGCAGATCACGAACTGGAACGACCCGGCGATCGCCGCGGACAACCCGGACGCGACGCTGCCCGACCAGGCCATCACGCCGGTCAACCGCTCCGACGAGTCGGGCACCACCGAGAACTTCACCGAGTACCTGGCCGCCGCGGCCGCCGACGCCTGGCCGCACGAGGCCAGCGGTGACTGGCCGGTGGCCGGTGGTGAGGCCGCTCAGGGCACCTCCGGCGTGGTCAGCGCCGTCAGCGGCGGCAACGGCACGATCGGCTACGCCGACCTGTCCCAGGCCGGCGACCTCGGGGTCGTCAACATCGGCGTCGGCGAGGAGTTCGTCGAGCCGACCGCCGAGGCCGCCGCCGCCGTCGTCGAGAACTCCGAGACGCTGCCCGGCCGCGGTCAGTACGACTTCGCCATCGAGCTGGCCCGCGACACGACCGAGTCGGGCAGCTACCCGATCGTCCTGGTCAGCTACCACATCGGCTGCATCGAGTACGACGACCAGGAGAAGGCCGACCTGGTCAGGGACTTCATGGGCTACGTGATCAGCGAGGAGGGCCAGCAGGCCGCGGCCGAGGCCGCGGGCTCGGCGCCCATCTCCGCCGCGCTGCGGGAGCAGGCCCAGGGTGCGATCGACGCCATCGCCACCGCGGGGTGACCTGAGCGTCGTCCGCGACGGCCCGGGGCCCCGAACGGCGCCCCGGGCCGTTGCCCGGCCCAGCGAGGGGCCGTCCTCCCGCACCACCCCGCCCTCACACCTCACGGAGCAACGGTGACCGCCACCAGGATCCCGTCCGAGCCCGGCGCCGCGAAGCCGGTCCGCCGGCCGGGGGACCGCATCTTCGCCGGCAGCGCCAAGGCCTCCGGCATCCTGATCCTCGTCATCCTGGCCGGCGTCGCGGCCTTCCTCGTCGCCGAGGCCCTGCCGGCGCTCACCGCGCCGGCCGAGGACGTCCCGGGCGGGGAGGGGCTGACCCGCTACATCGGCCCGCTGGTGTTCGGCACCCTGCTGTCGGCGGTCATCGCCCTGGTCGTGGCCACCCCGCTGGCGGTCGCCATCGCGCTGTTCATCACGCACTACGCGCCGCGCCGGCTGGCCCAGGGCCTCGGCTACGTCGTCGACCTGCTCGCCGCGATCCCGAGCATCGTCTACGGCTTCTGGGGCATCGCGTGGCTGGCGCCCAAGCTGGTGCCCTTCTACCAGTGGCTCGAGGACGACCTCGGCTTCATCCCGCTGTTCGCCGGTCCCACCTCGTCCACGGGCCGGACGATGCTGACCGCCGGCCTGGTGCTGGCCATCATGATCCTTCCGATCATCAGCGCCCTCTCCCGGGAGGTCTTCACCCAGGTGCCCGCGCTGCACAAGGAGGCGGCACTCGCACTGGGCGCCACCCGCTGGGAGATGATCAAGATCGCGGTCCTCCCCTACGGCAAGTCGGGGATCATCGGCGGGGCGATGCTCGGGCTCGGGCGCGCGCTCGGCGAGACCATGGCCGTCGCGCTGGTGCTGTCGGTCTCCGGCGGGATCACCTTCAACCTGATCACCAGCGGCAACCCCTCGACGGTCGCGGCCAACATCGCGCTGGAGTTCCCCGAGTCGAGTGGGCTGGACGTGAACACCCTCATCGCCAGTGGCCTGGCGTTGTTCCTCATCACCCTGGCCGTCAACATGCTCGCGCGCTGGATCGTCAACCGCCGGGCCGACTTCTCCGGAGCCAACTGATGAGCACCCAGACGACACCGACCCCGTCGGACACCTCGGTCGCCGCTCCGGAGCCCCGCGGCCGGAAGGGCCGGCTCCCCGGGTGGGCGCCCGCGGCGACGTTCCTCGCGGCCGCCGTGGTGTGCCTGCTGTTCGAGGCGTTCACCGACTTCAACCTCGCCCTCGCCGTCGTCTACACCGTCGTCCTCGGCACGATCGCCGTGTACCTGCTGTCGCGCTCCGTGGAGGGCCCGCGACAGGCGGTGGACCGGCTGGTCACCTGCCTGGTGGGCAGCGCGTTCGCGATCGCGATGGTGCCGCTGGTGGCGCTGGTGTGGACGGTCGTCGGCCGGGGCGTCACCCGCCTGGACGGCGAGTTCTTCGGGTCCTCCCTGGTCGGCATCGTCGGCGAGGGCGGCGGCGCCTACCACGCGATCATGGGCACGCTGATCATCACGCTGCTCACCACGCTGATCTCGGTGCCGATCGGCCTGCTGACCGCCATCTACCTGGTCGAGTACGGCCGCGGGCGGCTGAAGCGGTCCATCACCTTCTTCGTCGACGTCATGACCGGCATCCCGTCGATCGTCGCCGGCCTGTTCGCCTTCGCGCTGTTCGCGCTGTTCTTCGGCCCGGGCATCCGGCTGGGCATCATGGGCGCCGTCGCCCTGTCGGTGCTGATGATCCCGGTGGTCGTGCGCTCCGCGGAGGAGGTCCTCAAGCTCGTCCCGAACGAGTTGCGCGAGGCGTCCTACGCCCTGGGCGTGCCCAAGTGGCGGACGATCGTCAAGGTCGTCATCCCCACCTCGATCGCCGGCCTGGGTACCGGGGTGACCCTGGCCATCGCCCGGGTCGTCGGCGAGACCGCGCCGCTGCTCATCACCCTCGGCATCACCAACGGCACGAACCTGAACCCGTTCGACTCGCGCATGGCCACCCTGCCGGTCTACGCCTTCTACCAGTTGACCCAGCCGGGCGTGCCCCCGCAGTTCGCCATCGACCGGGCCTGGACGGCGGCACTCCTGCTCATCATCCTGGTCATGGGCCTCAACGTGGTCGCCCGCCTGATCAGTCGCTTCTTCGCCCCCAAGACCGGCCGCTGACCGTTCGCCCGAATCAGGAAGGGACCACACCCGTGGCCAAGCGCATCGAGGTCTCCGACCTCAACATCTACTACGGCAACTTCCGCGCCGTGGAGGGCGTCAACGTCTCCATCGAGCCGCGCAGCATCACCGCCCTGATCGGGCCGTCCGGCTGCGGCAAGTCGACCTTCCTGCGGTCGATCAACCGCATGCACGAGGTGATCCCCGGGGCCCGGGTCGAGGGCAAGGTCGTCATGGACGGCGTCGACCTCTACGGCGCGGACGCGGACCCGGTCGACGTCCGGCGGCAGATCGGCATGGTGTTCCAGCGGCCGAACCCGTTCCCGACGATGTCGATCTACGACAACGTCGCCGCGGGCATGCGGCTGAACAACAAGCGCATGAAGAAGGCCGACCTCGACGACCTGGTCGAGCGCTCGCTCAAGGGCGCCAACCTCTGGAACGAGGTCAAGGACCGCCTCGACCGGCCCGGCTCGGGCCTCTCCGGCGGCCAGCAGCAGCGACTGTGCATCGCCCGCGCCATCGCCGTCGAGCCCGACGTCCTGCTGATGGACGAGCCGTGCTCCGCGCTGGACCCGATCTCCACGCTGGCGATCGAGGACCTGATGACGCAGCTCAAGGAGCGCTTCACCATCGTCATCGTCACGCACAACATGCAGCAGGCGGCGCGGGTGAGCGAGTCGACCGGCTTCTTCAACCTCAACGGGGTGGGCCAGCCGGGCCGGCTGATCGAGTTCAACCCGACCGAGAAGATCTTCAGCAACCCCGAGCAGAAGGCGACCGAGGACTACATCTCCGGCCGTTTCGGCTGACGACCCCGCTGCGGAGGTCGTCGGCAGCGGGCTTCGTCAGCCGCAGCTGACCGGGGCGGCGCTCGCGGCCGGCTCGGCCGCCGGCGCCGCCAGCGTCTCCGCGGGGGCCGGCGCGACCTCGGCCGGCGGGGGCACCTGCACGGGGACGACGGTCGAGTAGCCCGGCCCCAGCACCAGCTGCACCGCCCCACCGATGGACTCGCTGGGCTGCACGACGGCCCCGGGGACGGCGGCCGCGACCGTGCGCGCCTGCTCCTCGGCACCGGGCCCGAAGCGGACCAGGGTCTGGTTGACCGCGCCGAGCTCGTTGCCGACCTGGCCGACCCCGAACCCCTGGGCGCGCAGCAGGTCGCCGACGGTCGCGGCCAGCCCGCCGGTGGCGGTCCCGTTGAGCACGTCCACCGTGATGGCGGCCGGCTCCACGGTCAGTGCCTGCGGCCCCGGCGCGGCGGCCGGCTGCTCCGCGGTGGGCGGGGCGGGGGCGGCCGCCTCCGCGGGCGGTGCGCCGTCGGCCGGGGCGTCGTCGGCCGCGGGCTGGGCCAGCAGCGCGTCGGGCAGGCGACCGTCGTCGATGACCTGGTCGAAGAGGGCGCGGGTCGCCGTCGAGTCCAGCAGCACGTAGGCCTGGTCGGTCCCGGCCGGCACGTAGCCGACCTGGGCCACCGGCAGTCCCGTGCGCTGGACCTGGTCCCCGGAGAGGTCACCGAGGGTGCCGGCGAGCGTGCGCAGGTCGCCGAGGTTGGTGTCCTCGTCGACGGTGAGGGCGTCGGAGGCCTCGGTGAGGAAGCGGGTCAGCGTCACCGGGTTGGCCAGCGTGCCGAGGGACATCGCCGTCCGCAGGGTGGAGGTGAGCAGCAACTGCGCCCGCTCGGCGACCGCGGCCCCGGTGACGTCGGCACTCGCGTCGCCCGGCGTCAGGTAGCCCGACGCCTGCTCCCCCGCCAGGTCGCTGGTACCGGCGGGGAGCGGGTTGGCCGAGGCGGCCACCGCCGGGGACTGCGCGGGCAGGCAGACGTCGACCCCGCCCAGCGCGTCCACCATCCCGGGCAGCCGCCCCAGGTCCACCCCGAGGTAGTGGTCGATCCGCAGTCCGGACACCTGCTGGACCGCCCGCACCATGCACGCGGGCCCACCGTCGAGCAGCGCGGTCGCGAACGCCTCGGTGGCCGGCTCGCGGAGTTCGCCGTCCGGCCGCTGGCACACCGGGGTGTCGACGAGCGCGGTCGGCGGGATGCTCACGAGGACCGCCCGCTGCTCGTCGGGGCTGACGTGGGCCAGCAACGTGGCGACGGCGGCGGGACCGTCCACGCCGGGCAGGCCGGTGCCCACCACGAGGTAGGTGGCGGCGCCCTCCTGCAGCCCGGGGGCGAGCACCTCGGGGCCCTCCGGCGCCAGCGCCTGGACCCGCTGGATGCTCTGGTCGACGTAGAAGTACAGGCCGAGGTGGTAGGCGACGACGACGCCGACGAGCACGACCAGTCCGAGGGCCGCGCGGACGACACGGCGGCGGCCGGGGCTACGGGCGGCGCGGCGGGCCGCCCGCCTCGCGCGCGGACCCGGCGGGACGAGGCGGGTCGCGCCGACGGAGGGGGCGTCGCGGCCGGGGATCGGAGGGAGCGGGCTGATCGGTCGCGAGGGGCGGTACCCCGGCTGGTCGGCCAACGGCGGGAAGAGCGGCTGCGAGGCGCGGGGGGACGGCGGCACCGGGGGCAGGCCGCTGCGCGGTGGTGCGGGCTCCGGCGCGATCGACGGGCGGTCGACGCCCGCGACGGGGCTGGACTCGCGGTCGACACCGGGGACCGGCCGGGCCTCCCGGTCGACGCCGGGGACCGGCCGGGACTCGTGGTCGGCGCCCGGCACGGGCGGGAGTCCGCGGCGGCGGGCCGGTGCCGCCTCGCCGGGAGCCAGGGGGATCGGCACCTCACCGGTGCGGGCCGCGCGGCGGCGGCCGACCTCACCGCCCTGGCGGGCGATCAGCTGCTCGACGGTGATCGGCTCCCGGGTGGGTCCACCGGTGCCGGCGGGGGGACGGGCCGCGGGACGGCGACGTCCGCGGAAGCGCCCGGGCGACCGCCCGTCCCCCGCGTCGTCGCGCGTCCGCTCGTCCCCCACCGCTGCCGACTTCCCATCGTCGTGCCCATGTCACCATGGCCCGGGCTGTGTCCCCCGCACGGGCGCAGACGAGAGGTCCGCGCGCCGTCGCGGCAGTGGTCCACGATACGGGCGGAACGGCCGCAACCCGGCCGACGCGCGGAGGTCAGCGGGCGAGGGGTGGAGCCCGGTCGTAGCGTCGCCCCCGTGAAGCTGCCGTTCGTACCGGGTCCCTCCGACGTCATCTCGGCGGTGGGAGGCGTTCGGGACGGCATCTCCGAGGCCCTCGCCCTGGTCCCCCGGGTGACCGGACTCGTGGGCCGGTTGGAGTTGCTGCTCGACCGGGTCACCACACTCGTGGACCGCGTGGACGGCGTCGTCGACCGTGCCGAGACGGCCATCACCGGCCTGGACGACACCCGCCGCCGCGCGGACGCCGCGATCACCGGCGTCGCCGGCACGCAGCAGAAGGCCGACGCCGCGATCAGCGCCGTCGCCGGCACGCAGCAGAAGGCCGACGCCGCCATCAGCGCCGTCCAGGACACCCAGCAGAAGGCCGACGCCGCCATCAGCGCCGTCCAGGACACCCAGCAGAAGGCCGACGCCGCCATCAGCGCCGTGGAAGCCACCATCGGCCGGTCGGACGGCGCCATCACCGCGGCCGAGAGCACCATCGCGCGGTCGGACGGCGCCATCACCGCGGCCGAG